>NZ_BSOA01000030.1 GCF_030160275.1 Dyella flagellata | reverse complement strand
ATCTCCCCTGTCTAAATCACCAGCTGAGACTCGACGCTAATCAGGTGCTTGGCAGGGGAGGGCTGGGGTGGGGTTGCATGAGCTTGCGGCACGGTTTGAATTCATCGCGAGATTGCTTCACCCCACCCCAACCCTCCCCTACTGCACGTAGGGGAGGGAGCAGGTTCGGCAAGTTGAATGTTCGACCCCTGTGCAGCTTTTCAAAGGAAGCCCGATGAAAATCGCCGACGTCAAAGCGAACGCCTTCGCCATGCCGCTCACCAGCCCCGCCTTTCCCAAGGGGCCGTATCGTTTCGTCAACCGCGAATTCCTGGTCATCACCTACCGCACCGACATGGACGCTTTGCGCGCCGTCGTGCCGGAGCCGCTGGAAGTCACCGAACCGCTGGTGAAGTACGAATTCATCCGCATGCCCGACTCCACCGGCTTTGGCGACTACACCGAATCGGGGCAGGTGATACCGGTGAGCTTCCGCGGCGAGCGCGGCGGCTATGTGCACGCAATGTATCTCAACGACCATCCGCCGATCGCCGGCGGCCGCGAATTGTGGGGCTTTCCGAAAAAGCTCGCCACGCCCGTGCTGGAAACGGAGATCGACACCCTGGTCGGTACGCTCGATTACGGCAAGGTGCGCGTGGCCAAGGCCACCATGGGTTTCAAGCATCGCCCGGCGGATGCGGACGCGATCCTGGCCGGGCTCGCCGCGCCGAGCTACCTGCTGAAGATCATTCCGCATGTCGACGGCACGCCGCGCATCTGCGAGCTGGTGCGCTATTTCACCACCAACGTCACGCTGAAGGGCGCCTGGACCGGGCCGGCTTCGCTGGAATTGCATCCGCACGCGCTGGCGCCGGTAGCGGACTTGCCCGTGCTGAAGGTGGAATCGGCGCTGCATTACATCACCGACCTCACGCTCGACCTGGGCACGGTGGTTTACGACTATCTCAATGAAGACGCACACGCAGGAAAGGCGTATGGCCGCGAACAAGACCTCGTCCAGGGCTGAAGCCGCACCCCATCATCCGGCACAGGATGCCTACAAGGTCACCGCCCTGGTGCTGCAGGGCGGCGGTGCGCTCGGCGCGTATCAGGCCGGGGTCTACCAGGCGATGGCGGAGGCCGGCCTGCATCCGAACTGGATCGCCGGCATTTCCATCGGCGCCTTGAACGCGGCGATCATCGCGGGCAATGCACCGGAACATCGCGTCGAGCGGCTGACCGAATTCTGGGAAAGCATCTGCAAGTCGGCCTGGTGGCCGACCATGCCGGGACTTCCATGGATGGACGGCACCAACCTGCCGTCGATCATGCGCGAGGGCGCCAACATGTTCGCTGCCTGGCGTGCGATCCTCGAAGGCCAGCAGGGCTTTTTCCAGCCACGCATGCCACCACCGGTACTGCATTGGCACAGCACACCCGCGACCACCAGCTGGTACAACACTGCGCCTTTGCGCGAAACGCTGGAGCGCCTGGCCGATTTCGATCGCATCAATCACCCGAGCTGCGTGCGCGTATCGGTGGGTGCCGTGAACGTGCGTACCGGTAACTTCGCCTACTTCGACAATCGCCACGACCAACTGCGCCCCGAGCATTTCATGGCCTCGGGCGCCCTGCCGCCGGGCTTCCCGGCCGTGGAGATCGACGGTGAGTACTACTGGGACGGCGGCATGGTTTCCAACACGCCGCTGTACAAGGTGCTGACCGAGCGGCCGCATCGCGATGCGCTGATCTTCCAGGTCGATCTTTGGAGCGCGGTGGGCGCCCTGCCGCGCGACATGGGCAGCGTCACCGAGCGGGCCAAGGACATCCAGTACTCCAGTCGCACGCGCCTGGTCACCGAGTACATGCACCAGAGCCGCGAGCAGCAGCGCTTGCTGCACGAGCTGATGGAACTGGTCCCCGAGGATCAGCGCGAAAGCTCGGCCTATAAGCGCGCCGAGCGTTACGCAAACGGCGCGCTGACCAACCTTATCCACCTGATCTATCGCGACAAGCCTTACGAAGGGCATTACAAGGATTACGAGTTCAGCGCGGTCACCATGCACGAGCACTGGCAAAGCGGCCTGGCCGACATGCGCCATACGCTGAGCCATAAGCATTGGCTGGAGCCGCCCTCGCCGGAGAGCCCCTTCGTGACACATGACGTCCATCGTGGCTGAATAGGGGTTTCTCCGGGAACCCTGCGGCATGATGCATAAAGACGGCGGGCAAGCCTCCGCCATGGAGCGTTTGTTCGGCATACATGCCGCCGGCTCCAGCGTCCGCGTGGAAGTGCTGGCCGGGATCACCACCTTTCTTACTTCGATGTACATCATCGTGGTGAATCCCGCTGTGCTGGCGCATGGCGGGGTGCCGTTTTCTGCCGGGCTTACGGCGACGGTGCTGGTGAGCTTCTTCGGCAGTTGCGCGATGGGCCTGTATGCGCGCAATCCGGTGCTGGTCGCGCCAGGCATGGGCATGAACGCGCTGTTCGCCTTCGTGATGGTGCACGGCGGTGGCATGTCCTGGCAGACGGCGCTGGGCTGCGTGTTCTGGTCGGGCGTGATCTTTGCGTTGCTGGCGTTGTTCAATGTACGCAAGCTGGTGGTGGATGCCATCCCGGCCAACCTGCGTCACGCCGTGTCCTGCGGCATCGGCCTGTTCATCAGCCTGATCGGCCTGGTCAATGCGAAGTTCATCGTGGGCGATCCGGTGACGCTGGTGCATTCGGCCAAGCTCAATCCAGTCTTGCTCACCTTTCTCGCCGGGCTGGCGCTAACGATCTTCCTGGTGGCGCGGCGCATCAAGGGCGCGTTGATGGTGGGCATCGTGCTAACTACGGTGCTGGCAGTTCCGATTGGGCGCTGGTGGGGAGACGGTAGCGCTTATGGCGGAGTGGCAACCCTGGTGAACTGGCAGGGTTGGATGGCCAGGCCGGATTTTTCGGCCATCGGTCAGCTCGATTTGCTCGGTTCGCTGAAGCTGGCGTACTGGCCCTTCATCTTCGTGATGCTGTTCACTTCGTTCTTCGATGCCTTGTCCACCTTCATGGCGGTATCGGATGCGGGCGACCTGGTGGATGAGCAGGGCGATCCGCGCAATATTCGCCAGTCGATGCGCGTCGATGCGTTTTCCGCCCTGTTATCGGCACCGTTGGGCACGAGTCCGGCCAACGCCTTCATCGAATCGGCTGCCGGCATTGCGCAGGGCGGACGCACCGGGTTGGCGGCGGTGGTGGCGGGCTTGTGCTTCCTGCCGTTCCTGTTCCTGTCGCCGCTGCTTTCGCTGGTCCCCGCCATTGCCACGGCGCCGGCCCTGATCCTGGTCGGCGTGTTCATGATCGAAGCGATCACGCGCATCGAGTGGCATCGCTTCGACGAAGCGGTGCCGGCCTTCGTGGCGATCCTGCTGATCCCGCTGACGTATTCGATCACCGACGGCGTGGCTTATGGCTTCCTTTCCTATGTGCTGATCAAGCTCGCCACCGGCAAGGCGCGCGAAGTGAAGCCCACCATGTGGGTGATCGCGGCGCTGGCGGTGTTGTTGCTCGCGTATCTTTGAGCGGCGCCTGCGCGCCACCTAGTAGTGCCGGGCGTGTTTTCCTATTTGCATCTCAGTTGGTTAGCAGCAAGTTGATGCCAGGGATGCCGGTTACACCCGGTAGATGTTGATCGGTGTATGGGCAGTCCGCTGTGGGGGCATTCCCGCTTTCTTCGAGGATATTACGTTGTAAGGTCGATCTTCTACTCATGCACAGGCATGCTGTAAAGAGGCCCGCAATAGTGAATCTCTCACGAGGAAGCCGTACTTCTCCAGGAGGAAAAGCAACCGCTTCCGGGATCGGGTCAGGGTTGGCGTGAGTTTCTGGCGCGTCGTGTGAAAGGGGAACTGGCTCCCCGACAGGCATATACTGCCTGTCCGTTTCGCGCCAGGCATATTCTTGAGCTTGAACGAGTAAGTTGACCGGAACCGACCCTCTGGCAACCCATTCATTTTCATATGGAACGACCACTTCGCCATACCGATCGGCCATTATCGCCGCGCGCCTGGTTGCCTGATCGGTGCTTCTCATTCCTTCATCCAGGGTCTCGCGTGCGCTAAAAAAGTCGCCGGTTGCCCTTATGGTGTAAATCCATATGTTGCGAGTACGATCTCCAGATTCATTGATGGCTTCCCGAATAATCGCCTCGCTGTCACCGAAACTGACGTAGGCGCTATTGGATTGCGATGTTCCGCAGGTGACGCCGGTAAGGTGGCCCAATATATCCGTATTGTCGCCCCACGCCTGAAAGCCTGTCCGGGAAATTTCACTCGGTGGGCGATAGTCATATCTATACAAGTTTTCCGGAGGTGATAGCGCATTCGATGCCATCGGAAATAAAACTAAAAATAAAATCATCAACAATCTATTCATGGGTCTGCTTGGTCTTGGTGCATAAAAAACAACGCATTGTGAGTTAAATATGTTTGATCATTATTTCGCGTCAAAAGTAATTATTTCTATTTGTTACGATGTGTCGCTATCATCTTGATGTCGTAGCGTATCCAGCTCACTGGGTCGCATCGGCGGCATTGTGGCTCGCGCATCTTCGGGGTTTGTTAGCGCCTGGATGCGTGCTTCATACTTGGCAAGCGACACACCCGGTGCGCTTCCCGACCGATCTCCACTCAGGAATAAGACAATGACTCTCAAGGCAGCCTTCATTGGCCTTGGCGCCATGGGCGAACCCATGGCCGGACATCTCAAGCAGCACGGCCTGCTGCATGCGGTCGCCAATCGCACGCATGCCAAGGCCGAGGCAATTGCGCAGGCGCTTGGCGTTGTCGCACCCGCGCTGTCCGAGCTTGCGTCGCAATGCGACGTGATCGCGTTGTGTGTCACCGCCGATGCGGATGTGCTGAACACGGTCGATGTGCTCGCGCCGCATGTGAAGCCTGACGCGATCGTGATCGACCACTCCACCGTAGCGCCGGATACTGCCAAGCAGGCAGCGGCACGTCTCGCCGAGGTGGGCGCGCATTTCCTGGATGCACCGGTTTCCGGCGGCGTGGAAGGCGCGAAGAACGGCAAGCTGTCGATCATGGTGGGCGGTGACGCCGCGGTGCTCGAACGCGCGCGGCCGGTGCTGGAAGCCTATGCCTTGCGCATTACCCACCTGGGCGACGTTGGCGCGGGCCAGGCGACCAAGGCGATCAATCAGGTATTGGTGGCCGGTATCGCGCAGGCTGTGTGCGAAGGCCTTGCGTTGGGTGAGGCGCTAGGACTCGACCCGGAGCGCCTGATTCCCACGCTCGGCGCTGGCGCGGCGGGTAACTGGTTCCTGGACAAGCGCGGCGCCACGATGTTGAAAGACCAGTTCAGCGTCGGCTTCAAGCTTGCGCTGCTGCACAAGGATCTGGGTATCGTGCGTGGCATCGCCGAGCAAGCCGGCACATCGCGCGTGGTGATCGAGCAATCGCTGGCCGACTATGCCGAACTGATGCGGCAGGGGCATGGGGATGACGATATTTCCGGACTGATCCGGCTGAAGCGGTCGCGCCCGTAGGCTGGGATGTAATCCCAGCATTGCCATGCATGCAGCTAAGCTGGGATTGTCATCCCAGCCTACGCATCTCGATTGGTCAGTTGCCAGCCTTCAACGCAATCGCCGAAATCCCCGCCGCCGACAGGCGCTGCTTGGCCGATTCCAGGTCGGTCGCCGAATGGAACGGGCCCAGGCGCACGCGGTGATAGGTCTGGCCGCCGACATTCACCGACTGCACGTTGGCGACGAAACCCTGTAGTGCCAACTTCGCCTTCAAGGTTTCCGCATCGGCGGCGCTGGGGAAGGCGCCTACCTGCAGCAGATAGCCGCTGGAACCGGTGGCGGGCGGTGCGGCTACCGCGGAAGCCGGTGCGGCGGTGATGTTCTGCGTCACGGCAGGCGGCGCGTTGGGCGGCAGCTTGGGTGTTGCCGGAACAGCGGCTTGAGCCTGCTGCTGCTTCTGTTGCGCCTGCTGCTCGGCCTTGGCTTGCGCGCTGATTTCCGAATCCGGAATGCGCACTTCCTTTTCCGACAGCACGGAATAGAAGTCGTACTGCGGCTTCTTGGCTGCCGCGGTGGTAGTGCCCGCCGGAGCAAGGCCCTCGTCGCTACCGGGTTGCGCGGTGGCTTCGGGGTTGGGCTGGGGACCCTTGGGCGTCATCGGCACCAGCGAGTGGCGCATCAGCACCACCACCACCAGGGCGCCAATCAGAATGCCGAGCAGGATGCCGGCCCAGGCCGGAAATCCGCCGCTGCTGTTGCGAACGGCCTGCCGGCCCTTGCCCTTGCGTGCTGCCATTTACATCTTCTCCGGGGCGCTAAGACCCAATAGATCCAGACCGTTGCGTATCACCTGGCGGGTGGCGACGGCCAGCGTGATGCGCGCGTTGCGCAGTTCGGCGTCATCCACGATCCACTTGTGCTCGTGATAGTAGCTGTGTAGCGCGCCGGCGAGTTCGCGCAGGTATTGCGCGATCAGGTGCGGTTCCAGATTGTTGGCGGCCGCTTCCACCACTTCCGGGTAGCGCGACAGCTCGGTCAGCAGAATCTGCTCGTGTTCCGCATCCAGCCGAGCCATCTGGGCGATGCCAGCCTGCGTGTCCACCGCCGGCAAACCGCGTTCGGCCAGTTCTTCCAGCACGCGGCATACGCGGGCGTGGGCGTACTGGATGTAGTAGACGGGGTTGTCGTTGCTTTGTGAGCGGGCCAGGTCGATGTCGAAGACCAGCTGCGAATCGCCCTTGCGGGCAATCAGAAAGTAGCGCGTGGCATCACGGCCGGCTTCGTCGATCAGGTCGCGCAGGGTGACGTAGCTGCCGGCGCGCTTGGAGATTTTCACTTCCTGGCCACCACGCATGACGGTGACCATCTGGTGCAGGACGTACTCGGGCCAGCCTTTGGGAATGCCGCAATCCAACGCCTGTAACCCGGCCTTTACACGGGCCAGGCTGCCGTGGTGGTCCGAGCCCAGCTCGGTGATGGCGCGCTCGTAGCCACGCAGCCATTTGCTGCGGTGGTAGGCCACGTCCGGCAGGAAATAGGTATAGGTGCCGTCGGACTTGCGCATCACGCGGTCCTTGTCGTCACCGAAATCGGTGGTGCGCAGCCACAGGGCGCCACCTTCCTCGTAGGTGTGGCCGTGGGCGATCAGCTCGCGCACGGTTTCTTCCACCTTGCCGTCGGTATACAGCGAGGACTCCAGGAAATACACGTCGAAACCAACGCCGAAGGCCTGCAGGTCCAGGTCCTGCTCGCGACGCAGGCTGGCCACGGCGAAATGGCGGATGGCTTCGAGGTCATCCGGATTCTTGGCGCCGGTCACGGCATGGCCGTCCGCGATCACCGTCTCGCCGGCGAGGTAGGAGCGCGCTACGTCGGCAATGTAGTCGCCGCGGTAGCCGTCTTCAGGCCAGCTGGCGTCGCCAGGCGCAATGCCGCGCGCCCGCGCCTGCGTGGAGATCGCCAGATTCTGGATCTGCACACCGGCATCGTTGTAGTAGAACTCGCGTTTGACGTTCCAGCCGGTGGCTTCGAGCAGGCGGGCGATGCAATCGCCAATGGCCGCCGCCCGGCCGTGACCCACGTGCAGCGGCCCGGTCGGATTGGCCGACACGAACTCCACGCCCACCGTATGTCCGGCGCCGCTGCTGTTGCGTCCATACGTGTGGCCGGCCGAGAAGATGCGTCCCGCCTCCGCGTGATAAGCCGTTGCCGCCAGGAAGAAATTGATGAAACCCGGGCCGGCGATCTCCACTTTGCCCACCAGGGTATTGGCGGGCAGGGCGGCGAGGAGTTTCTCGGCCAGCTCGCGTGGTTTGGCGCGCGCCGGCTTGGCCAGCAGCATGGCTGCGTTGGTGGCGAAGTCGCCGTGCTCGCGGCTGCGGGCTCGCTCGATCACGAAGTTGGGCAGGTTGAGGTCGGCGGGCAGGACGCCATCGCCTTGCAGGGCCCGGATGGCCGTGAGGACCAGTTCGCGCAGCGCTTCTTTCACAGGAGAGGATCGTTCGGGAATGGAACCGAGCATCGTAACAGACCGTCGCCGCCCAGCTCGCAGTCCGGCTGTAGCGATGTCATCCAGGCCCCTGCGTGGCTGCTGCAGCGCAGTGGATCACGCTGTGGATAAGTCTGTGGGGAAAGTGAAGCTGCCGTATTCGAGCATGCGCGAAATTCCCACGGAAATCACTCTGTCATGCAAATTATCTTTATAAAACAATGAATTAAAATGTGAACTTGATGTGCTTTTCAGTGATATAGGTCTAAGTGGGCTTCAGGGCGTTGTGTGCATAAGTCTTGCCAAGGCCTGTCGGGGGTGCTTTCCGGCCAGGGCGCTACGGGAGCTTGGCCACGATGTCATACGCCAGTCATGATGCGACGCGACAATATCTGGGTATCTCCGGCGTCTCCCCCGTCGGCTCGATACGGGACTGCCGCATTCCCTCATACCCTCCCCTCATGCGGCTCCACGGCGCGCGCCCTCCCGGTCGCGCCGTTTTTTTTTGCGCGTCATTCAGAGCAGGCCACGGGCCGCCATGGAGACCGGCTCGGCATGGCCAATCACCAGGTGATCCAGCACCTTCACGTCGATCAGCTTGAGCGCCTGGCTCAGCTCGCGGGTGATGGCCTGGTCAGCTGGACTCGGTTCCGCCACGCCGCTGGGGTGGTTGTGCGCGAAGATCACGGCGGCGGCGTTGTGCTTCAGGCAGGCGCGCACCACCTCGCGGGGATGCACGCTGGTGCCATCCAGCGTGCCACGGAACAATTCCTCGAAGTCGATGAGGCGGTGGCGACTGTCGAGGTACAGGCAGACGAAAACCTCGTGCTGCAAATGCCGCAATTTGGTGATCAGGAAATCGCCGCATAGGCGTGTGCTGCTCAGGCAGGGCCGGGTCTTGAGCTGCTCGGCCAGGCTGCGGCGCGCCAGTTCCAGGGCAGCGGCCAGGCGCGCCCGCTTGGCGGGCCCAATGCCGGGGACGCCCAGTTGCTTATCCTCACGACCCAGCAGGGCATTGAGGCTGCCGGCCATCGTCAGCAGCTCGCGCCCTAGCGCGATCGCGTCCTTGCCACGCGCGCCGCTGCCCAGCAGCACGGCGAGCAACTCCGCGTCCGAGAGCGCGACGCTGCCGTGTGTCAATAATTTTTCGCGGGGTCGCTCGGTGCTAGGCCAGTGCCGGATACTCATGTGACCAGCATCCCGTTCGCGGCTTGTTCCGGACAGCAGCTGTCCGAGGTGAATCCGGTAAGCTAGCCGTCTGTTCATACGTCGGACCCTGCTTACACCATGACTCTTGCTCAACGCCGGATATTGCTGGGAGTGTCAGGTGGCATCGCCGCCTACAAGTCCTGCGAGGTGGTCCGCCGTTTACGCGATCTGGGCGCCCACGTGCGCGTAGTGATGACTGAGAACGCCACGCACTTCGTCACCCCAACCACCTTCCAGGCGCTCTCCGGCGAGCCGGTACGGGTCAGCCTGTGGGACGAATCGGCCGAAGCGGCCATGGGGCATATCGAATTGGCGCGCTGGGCCGAGCGCGTGCTGATCGCACCGGCCAGCGCGGATCTGATCGCACGTTTGGCCCATGGCCACGCCGATGACCTGCTGACCACGCTGTGCCTGGCTACCGCAGCGCCGGTGTATGTGGCGCCGGCCATGAATCAGCAGATGTGGGCGCATGCCGCGGTGCAGGCCAATGTGGCGACCTTGCGTACGCGCGGTGTGCATATGCTTGGGCCGGCTTCCGGCGACCAAGCCTGCGGTGATATCGGTTCGGGCCGCATGCTGGAGCCGCACGAATTGCGCGCGGCCATAGTGGCGTCGTTTGCCGACCAGCTGCTGGGTGGCAAGCGCGTTGTAGTCAGTGCCGGGCCTACCTACGAAGACATCGATCCGGTGCGCTTCATCGGCAACCGCAGTTCGGGACGCATGGGTTTCGCCGTGGCCGGCGCGGCGGCACGCGCAGGCGCCGAAGTCACGCTGGTGGCGGGACCGGTGAGCCTGGCGACACCCTTTGGGGTGGCCAAGCGCATTGACGTGCGCAGCGCGGCGCAAATGCATGCGGCCGTGACGGAGGCCGCGCAAGGCGCCGATATCTACATCGGTTCGGCTGCGGTAGGCGATTACCGGCCCAACAGCGTGGCCGAGCACAAGCTGAAGAAACACGATGGCGTCGACCTTACGCTGCAGCTGGCGGAGAACCCCGACATCCTCGCCAGCCTTTCGGCGCGGCAGCCGCATCCGTTCCTGGTGGGCTTCGCTGCCGAAACGCAAAACGTGGAGAAATATGCGCGCGACAAACTGCATCGCAAAGGCCTGGACATGATCGCCGCCAACCAGGTCGGCCAGGGGCTGGGCTTTGAAACGGAAGACAATGCCATCACGCTGTACTGGACGGACGGCTCCCTGGAATTGCCGCGCGCCGACAAGGCCGCGCTGGCGCGCCAACTCATCGAATGCATCGCCAGCCGCTACCAGGTGATGCGCGGATGATCGATATTGAGGTGAAGCTGCTGGACTCGCGTCTGGGCGACAGTATTCCCTTGCCGCAGGCTGCCACCGACGGCAGTGCGGGCATGGATCTGCGTGCCGCCTTGCAGGAGCCGTTGACCCTGGCGCCCGGCGAAAGCGCCCTGGTGCCCAGCGGCATGGCGATCCACATCGGCGATCCCGGCTGGTGCGCGTTGATCGTGCCACGCTCCGGCCTGGGTCATAAGCACGGCCTGGTGATGGGCAACCTGGTCGGCGTCATCGATGCCGATTACCAGGGGCCGCTGATGATCTCCTGCTGGAACCGCGGCACCCAGCCTTACACCATTGCGGTGGGCGAGCGTATCGCGCAGCTGCTGCTGGTGCCGGTGGGACAGGCGCGGCTACATATCGTCGAGGAATTCGTACCTTCGCAACGCGGCGAAGGCGGTTTCGGTTCAACCGGAAAACACTAGGATGCGAGCCATGGCGATGAACGGCGCACGAGCGCGTTTGCCGGGTGTGCAGTGGGGGCGCTTGCTGATGCTGGCGGGCGGCACCTTGCTACTGGCGCTGGCTGTCTTCTGCGCTTGGCAGACTTGGCTGGTCGCCGATCAGGACGGTGCCATACAGCGCGTGCATGCTGTGCAGGACCAGGCAGTGCAGGCGCTGAGCGAGGAACTCGCCAAACAGCGCGATACGGTGAATCAGGCCTTGGCGGGCCTGGATGTGAGCGGTTTGCCGGGAAGCGCGCCGCAGGTGATCGCGACGTTGAAGCAGCGCCTGCCACAAGCCCTGAACATCGAGCTGTACAGCGCCGGCCTGGATGAAGTGCTGCATGCCAACTATCGCGAGTTTGGCTATGCGAAGGCCGCCCAGCTGATGTCCGCGCCGGATGCCGAAGGTACCCCACCGATCGAGGCGATGCTCAAGAGTATGGGCGATCGGCGCCTGACGTTGGTGGAGCCCCTGGGATCTTCGCAAAAACCCGTGGCCTGGGCCTGGATCGAATTGCCGTTCGCCCCGCTCGCTGAACGTTTCCGTGCGATCAAGGTGAGCAGCGGCCGGCTGCGACTGGAGCAGAGCACCGACCGCGGCGAAAACCTTGAGCTGATGGCGCACGGCCGCATGGATACGGCCGAAGCCGAGCCCACCGGCAAACCTGTCGCCGGCAGCAGCTTCAACATCGTGGCGGTGTTGCCGGGGGCCTACATCCTGCTGCCGCAGTCCTTGCCATTCGCGATCATGCTGACCCTGCTGAGCATGGCCTGCAGCATCGGCTTGTTCTGGTTGTTTGGCCGTGCCGGCAAGTCCATGCGCGTCCCTGTCGAGGAACCAACGTTGTCGGATTTCGTGGAAGCTCAACCCCAGCCTGAACCGGTCAGGCCCGCCCCTGCCGTTGCCAAGCCCGCGCCCGTACCGACGTCGGTCAGCGTGGATCCCACGATATTCCGCGCGTACGACGTACGCGGCGTGGTCGGCACCAGCCTCACGCCCGCCATTGCCAAGTTGCTCGGTCAGTCGATCGGTACGGTGATGCGCGAGAAAGGCCTGCGTGAAATCGTAGTGGGCCGTGACGGCCGCCTTTCAGGCCCGGAACTGGCCGGAGCGCTGGCCGATGGCTTGCGCCTGGCCGGCGTCGATGTGATCGACATCGGCGCGGTGCCGACGCCGGTGGTGTACTACGCCACTTATCGCTACAACACCGGCTGTGGCGTCGCGGTCACCGGCAGCCACAATCCGCCGGACTACAACGGTTTCAAGATCGTGGTCGGCGGCGAAACACTGTCCGAAGGTGCGATCCAGGATCTGTACCAGCGCATCGTCACGGGCGCGCTCGAATCCGACGGCGGCGGCAACCTGCGCGTGGTCGACGTGGTGCCCGACTATGTCGAGCGCGTTACTTCGGACGTCCAGACCGAGCGTCCGCTAAAGATCGTGGTCGATTGTGGCAACGGCATTCCGGGCGCGGTGGCGCCGCAGGTGCTGGAAGGAATCGGCTGTGAAGTGATTCCGCTGTATTGCGACGTCGACGGCAATTTCCCCAATCACCATCCCGATCCGTCCGATCCGCACAATCTTGAGGACCTGATTCTTTCGGTGAAGCAGACCGGTGCGGATCTGGGGCTGGCCTTCGACGGCGATGGCGATCGCCTGGGCGTGGTCACGCGTAGCGGCGAGATCATCTTCCCCGATCGCACGCTGATGCTGTTCGCGCGCGACGTGCTGTCGCGCCAGCCGGGCGCCACCGTCATCTACGACGTGAAATGCACCGGCCACCTCAAGGGCCAGATCCTCGACGCCGGCGGCAGTCCGTTGATGTGGCGCACGGGGCATTCGCTGATCAAGGCCAAGATGCGCGAAACCGGCGCCGAACTCGCCGGCGAGATGAGCGGCCATTTCTTCTTCAAGGAACGCTGGTATGGCTTCGACGACGGCATCTACGCCGGCGCGCGCCTGCTGGAAATTCTGGCCGGCGACCTTGAGGGCCGCACGCCGGAAGCCATTTTCGACACCTGCCCCAAAGGCGTGTCTACGCCGGAACTAAAGGTGGAGATGGCCGAGGGCGAGCACTACCGCTTCATCGAGAAATTCCGCGAGCAGGCGAATTTCAGCGACGCCACCCTGATCACCATCGACGGCGTGCGCGCCGACTGGCCGGATGGCTGGGGCCTGGTACGTCCCTCCAACACCACGCCGGTCCTGGTGCTGCGCTTCGATGCCGACAGCGAGCAGGCGCTCAAGCGCATCCAGGATACGTTCCGCGAGCAGTTGCTGGCCGTGGACAAGTCGTTGCAATTGCCGTTCTAAAGCTTGGCGGGCTGGGGCTTGCACTCCAGCCTGCGCCAGACTCGACTCATTAAGGATGCTCTGATCTATTCCGCGTGCCCGGCATGACGTCCAGAAGGCCCGCAGGGCGTGCCGCGTGGCACAGGGCAGACTGGCCGTCTGTTCAAGCCGCGGGGCACGCATACAGTGCGGTGACGGGTACGTGGAATAGATCAGAGCATCCTTAATACCCGCGGTCGGCCTTCTCCGCCGCCTTCAAGTCACGAAAATGCTGCAGCTCTTGCGCCTGTTGCTGCAGCATCGCTTCGCGATTCGCTTTCTCGCGTTCGAGCAAGCCGCGTTCGTTCGCCACCACATTGCGTTGCCCGGTGATCTGGTCGACGAGATATTTCGGCACCGGTTTCTTCTGGCGCTCTTCGTCGGCGGCGCGGTTGAGCAGGTCGGTCAGTGCGCTGTCCTGGGTATGCAGGTTGGAGCGGGTGGTGTTCATCTGCGCGTCGAGGCTCTCCAGTACCTGCTGCTGTTCGTCCTTGAGCGCATCCTCGTCGGGATAGGTGTTGAGCAGCTGGATGTCCCTGGCTTTCTGCTGATCGACGGCGTGCTTGCGCGCGGCCGCTTCGGCGGCCTGCTTTTCCGCCGCGGCGCGTTCGGTGGGGGACAGCTGCTTCTGGACGTGCTCAGTCACCGTGCCGCTGCTGTTGATGACGTCATAGCCGTACTTGAGCGCGTCCATCGTCAGGCTGTCGCTGTAGTGCGGCAGGCCGCTGGCGTCCACCCAGCGATAGCGGACGCCGCCGGTGCCGGCTTGCTGGGCCAGTGTCGGCCCGGTCAAGCCGAGCGACAGGATAATGGTTGCGCTGAGCGCGAGTCGACGCATGCTTCCCCTCCTACTCGTCCCAGTATAGTCATGCCGTAAGACACGCTCGACGTCAAAAGTGCGCCAACGTGACTGGGATCACTGCCGGTCCGGTCAGGCTCCCTCCAATCGATTCTTACGTATCCGCCGCGCCCCAGCGCGTAGGCTGGGATGCTAATCCCAGCTTCCCATATATATCCCGATGCTGGGATTGCCATCCCAGCCTACGCGCCGCCTAGCCGCGTACGCCATATTCCTCACGGTAGGTGAGCATACGCTGATGTTCCGCGGCCAGGTCGGGGCGCTCCCCGGCATAGGCCAGCACGTCGCCGAAGCTGGTGATGGCGACCACCGGGATGCCGTAGTCGCGCTGTACTTCCTGTGCCGCCGACAGCGCACCCTGGCCGCGCTCCTGCCGGTCCAGCGCAATCAGTACGCCGGCCGGGGTGGCGCCCTGGGCGCGGATCAGGGCGAGCGACTCGCGCACGGCGGTGCCGGCAGTCATGACGTCGTCCACGATCAGCACGCGGCCCTGCAGTGGGGCGCCCACGAGCACGCCGCCTTCGCCATGATCCTTGGCTTCTTTGCGGTTGTAGGCCCAGGGCAGGTCGCGGCCGTGTTGGTCGGCCAGGGCGATGGCGGTGGCGGCGGCCAGCGCGATGCCCTTGTAGGCCGGCCCGAACAGCATGTCCACCGCCAGCCCCGAATTCACCACCGCGGCGGCATAGGCGCGGCCAAGGCGGGCCAGCGCCGCACCGGAATCGATGCGCCCCATGTTGAAGAAATATGGACTGACGCGGCCGGACTTGAGCGTGAATTCGCCGAAGCGCAGTACGTCGCGTTGCAGGGTCAGTTCGATGAAGTCGCGTTGGTAATCGTGCATGGCCGCATCTGCAGAAGGTCAAGATGCGTAATGGTAGCGCGTAGCTCGCTCCGCGCCCGCGGTTGCTATCATCGCCGCACCCCACGAGGAGCACCTATGCGCATCATCAGCCTCAACGCCAACGGCATCCGCTCCGCCGCGACCAAAGGTGTCTTCCAATGGCTGCGCCAGCAGCGCGCCGACGTGGTCTGCCTGCAGGAAACCAAGGCGCAGGAGGATCAGCTGGCCGACCCGATGTTTCGCCCGGACGGACATCACTGCTTCTATCGCGACGCCAGCAGCAAGAAGGGCTACAGCGGCGTGGCGATCTACGCCAAGCGCGAACCGGACAAGGTGCTCACCGAGCTGGGCTGGGATGAGTTCGACAACGAAGGCCGCTACATCGAGGCGCGCTTCGGCAACCTCAGCGTGGTATCGCTGTATGTGCCTTCGGGCTCTTCGGGCGACGAACGCCAGCAATTCAAGTTCAAGGCGATGGACTGGCTTACCCCGATCTTCGACAAGTGGCTCAAGAGCAAGCGCGATTACGTCCTGTGCGGCGACTGGAACATCGTGCGCAGCGAGCTGGATATCAAGAACTGGCGCTCGAACCAGAAAAACTCCGGCTGCCTGCCGCAAGAGCGCGACTGGCTCAACGATCTGGTCGACAAGCGCGGCTGGGTGGACAGCTTCCGGGCCATCAAGCCCGAGGCGGTGGAATACACCTGGTGGTCCAATCGTGGCCGCGCGCGCGAAAACGACGTGGGTTGGCGCATCGACTACCAGATCGTGACGCCTTCGCTCAGCAAGCGCCTTAAGCATTGCTCGATCTATCGCGACGAACGCTTCTCCGACCACGCGCCATACACGGTCGACTATGCCGACTGATGGTGGCGTGGCGACTGCGCGCAAGCCGTCGATCTGGCAAGCGTTTTCGCAGCCGGCGGCATGGACGCTGTGCGTGCTCGGGTTTTCCTCCGGCCTGCCGTTCCTGCTGGTTTCGGTCACGCTGTCGCTGTGGCTGAAGGAAAGCGGTATCGCGCTGAAGGACGTCACGATGATCGCCAGCGCGGGCATGAGCTACGCGTTCAAGTTCGTCTGGGCGCCTCTGCTGGACCACTGGAAGCTGCGGTTATTCACGCGCCTGGGTCAGCGGCGCGGCTGGCTGCTGCTGGCGCAGCTGGGCGTCATTGTCGGCTTGCTCGCGATGGCGGCCTTGACGCCGTATCGGCTCCCCTTGTTCGTGGCCGCCACGTTGTTCGTGGCTTTCATGGGCGCCACTTTCGATATTGCCCTTGACGCTTATCGCATCGAAATCGCGCCGCCCTCGGCCCAGGGCGCGCTGGTTGCCACCTATGCGCTGGGCTATCGGCTTGGCCTGCTGGTTTCAGGCGCGCTGGCGCTGATCCTGTCCGACCACATAGCCTGGCCGAAAATCTATGGATTGATGGCCGTGATCCTGGCGATGCCGGTGATCACCACGCTGACCATGCGCGAGCCGGAGGTGCAAAGGCTGTCGCCTTCATCATGGCGCGAGGCGATGCGCGAAAGCGTGATCGATCCGTTCGTCGATTTTTTCCGTCGCTACAGTTGGGTCGTCGCCGGCCTCACGCTGTTGTTCATCTTGTTGTTCAAGCTGCCCGAGCAGTCCATCGGCACCATCTTCAATCCGTTCATGCGCGACATGGGCTTCAGCAAGACCGAGATCGGTGCGGTCACCAAGATCTATGGCGTCTGGATCGGTATCGCCGGGGCGTTCCTCGGCGGCGCCGCGGTCGCTCGTTGGGGCGCCTGGCGATCCCTGGGCGTGTGCATCGTGCTGGGCGCGGTCAGCAACCTTCTTTACGTACTGCTGATCCACCACCAGGGTCGGCTGGCGATGCTGACCCTGGCGATCTCCGGCCAGAATTTCTTCGAAGGCATGCTCGGGCCACCCACCGTGGCTTTCCTTTCCTTGCTGGTCAATCGCCAGCACACGGCCACCCAATACGCGCTGCTGAGTTCATTGGTGAATTTGCCGGGCAAGGTGCTCGGCTTCTTCGCCGGCAGCATCGTCGTCGTGTCCGGTTATGGCAGCTATTTCGTGATTACCGTGTTTTCGGTGCTGCCGTCCATGTTGCTGTTCGCCTGCCTGTGGCGGTATTTCGATCCGGTAGCTGCCCCTTCCAACCAAGAGGGCGCGTAGGGTGGGATGACAATCCCAGCATCGGGATGCGGCGTAAAAGCTGGGATTGTCATCCCAGCCTACGCACCCCGCATGCAGGCGGTACGGCGTCACATCAGCGAACGGGAGCTGAAGGCGCTCACAGGTTCACTGCGAACTGATCCACGAATCACGCTGCTGGCAATTGTCAGCGACCATGCAGTTGGCGACGATCAGCACACAGGGCTGTGTGAGGCAACGGAGCCACCATCCTATGCCGGATTTAATGATTCGTCACATCGACCGATTGATGGCCGATCGCATCAAACTGCTGGCCAAGGCGCGCCAGTGGTCGATCAATGACGTGGTGCTGCAAGCATTGCGTCAAGGCTTGGGCGTGGCTGAAGGCAATGTGCTTGCCGAAAATGCGCTCGAATCGAATGATCTTTCGTTTGCGGGAAACTGGAGCGCGAGCGAACGCGCGGCGTTCCACGAGGCCGTGCAAGCGCTCGCCAAGGCCCGGCCGGAGCAGCTTGCGCCCGCCTACCAGGGCAGCGAATTGCTTGAGTGATCAGCGCGGCGCCAAGTGAACGGCACCTAGCACGCGCGGACCGCGCGCGCCGGTGACGGCAGGCAGGTTGCCGGCCAGGCCCAGCAGGCGCTGGCGCGCAAGCCAGGCGAAAGCGGTCGCTTCCAGGTAATCCGGATCGACGCCATGTTGCGCCGTGCTGCCTAGTTCGCGTGGCTGCAGCAGCTCTTGCAGGCGACGAGCCAGCACCGGGTTGTGCGCGCCACCGCCGCAGAGCAGGACATCGGCAGCGTCATTGGCATATGTCTCGATCGCCGTGGCTATGCTGCGTGCGGTGAACTCGAGCAGGGTGGCCTGCACGTCCGGCGGCGAAATCGACACGTCTCGCAGGCGCGGATCCAGCCAGCCCAGATGAAAATGCTCGCGCCCGGTGCTCTTGGGCGGAGGCAGCGCGAAATAGGGATCGTCCAGCAGCGTTGCGAGCAGTTTTTCGTCGACCCGGCCGCTGGCGGCAAACGCGCCGTCGCGATCGAACGCTTCGCCGCGATGGCGCAGGCACCAGGCATCCATCAGGCCGTTGGCCGGCCCCGTGTCGAAGCCGAACACCCTGCCATCGGCCGCAAGTACGGTGATGTTGGCGATGCCGCCGAGATTGAGCACCACGCGCTTGCGGCGCGGTGTGCTGAGCAGCATGGCGTGAACGGCGGGAAGCAACGGCGCGCCCTGACCGCCGGCGGCGACATCCGCGCTGCGAAAATCCGCCACCACGTCGATGCCGCAATGCTCCGCCAGCACGCTGGCATTGCCGATCTGCAGGGTAAAAGGGTGTTCGCCGGAAGGGCGATGCCGGATCGTTTGGCCATGCGAGCCCACGGCGCGCACTTTCGATGCCGGCGTGCCGCTTTGCGCCAATAGCGCTGCGACGGCCTCGGCGAAGGTCTGGCCGATAGCCACATCCAGCCGGCCGAACGCATCGAGGTCGAGGGTGGTTTCGTCCTGCGCCACCTGCAGAATCTGGGTACGCAGCGCATCCGGCCAGGCATGCGTCAGGGCGTGCACCAGCTGGGGTTGCTCCTTGTCGAAGCGCACCAGCGCGGCATCGATGCCGTCCGCGCTGGTGCCGGAAATCAAGCCGACGTAGAGCTCCGAGGCGTCACGGAATTCAGTCATCGCCACGCTTGGTGGATTCGGCGCGTGCCAGCTTGTAGTTGTTGTCGATTTCCAGCAAGCGGGCCAGCTGCGGTTTCACCACGGTGTTCTTGAACTGCGCCAGCTGTGCGCCGGGCAGCGGTTCGGGCTTGGGCAGGGTGACGGTCTGCGGATTGCGCTGCGTGCCATCGACGCGGAACTCGTAATGCAGGTGCGGGCCGGTGGCCAGGCCGGTCATGCCGACATAGCCGATCACATCACCCTGATGCACGTGTTGGCCCACGCGCTCGCTGGCAAAGCGCGACATATGGCCGTAAGCGGTGCTGATGTGCGCGTTGTGCTGGATGATCACGAAGTTGCCGTAGCCGTTCATCCAGCCACGGAACTTGATCACGCCATCGCCGGCGGCGTGGATTGGCGTGCCGGTGGGCGCGGCGTAATCCACGCCCTTGTGCGCGCGCATGAGGCCAAGGATAGGATGCATGCGAGCCGCACTGAAGGGCGAGGAGATGCGCGTGAAATCCACCGGGATGCGCAGGAAGGATTTCTGGATCGGACGGCCGTCTTCGCTGAACCAGCCGATGCTGCCGTCGGCGCGCTTGAAGCGGTAGGCCGTGTAGCGTTCACCCTGGTTGATGAATTCGGCCGCGACGATGTCACCTTCGTGCAGATAGGCGCCATCGCGATAGACGGTGTCGTAGACCACCGTGAAGCTGTCGCCCACGCGCAGATCCTGCACGAAATCGATGTCGTACTTGAACAGGTCCGCAAGCTTGATCACCATCGCATTGCTCAGGCCGGCCTTGTTGGCGGCGCCGAACAACGAATCGTCGATCACGCCATGGGCGATCTGCTCGCGCATTTCCACCGCGCGCGCCACGGTTTTCATGTTCGGCGCGGCACCATCCAGGCGAATGATCGCCTGGGTGGATTCATCCTTGTCGAAGCGAATGCCCTTGAGATGGCCCTGGCTTCCGATCAGGAAATCGAACTCCTGCCCGGGACGGATGCTATGCAGCGCCGTCTTCGCGTCGCCCGCGCTGTCCACTACGCGTTGCAGATCGGAAAGGCTCAATCCCTGGCTCTGGAAAATGTCTGCCAGGGTCTGGCCCGGACGTACTTGCACCGAGCGCCAGTCTTCCACCAGCGGAGCTTTCAAGGCGGGCGCCTCGACCTTCGGCAACGCGAGCGGCATCAGCGTGTGCTCGACCTTCGGCACGGCGACGGGCTTCATCGCCGTCGCCCAGGCGGGTATCAAGAAGCCGGAAAGCACGGTGATCAGCAGCGCCGTGGCGGCGAGCATCCAGCGCTCGCGGTGCCAATGGATCGGCGGCTGCTCGCCGCCTGCCTGGCGATTGAACGACCAGTGGGCGCAGTGTTGATAGAAGTGAGAGTGTCGGCGTTGGGCCTTGCGGCGGATGGCCAGTTTGCGAGCGATGCGCGGATCCTGTTTGACCTGAGCCATCACCCGTTGCCCTTGTTCTTATTATTCATCTTCACCACCGCACCCCCTGCGGTTACAAAGTATCAAGCGACGCGTACCATAACGAGCTTGTACAAAGGGCGTCAATGCCTTTTGCATCAAGGGTTTGCGCGGGGTTTGCGATTAACGCACAATTAACGCTATTGACGGCGGCCATCACCCTTTTGGCTGCCTAGGCATTTATTTCGAAGAGGTTTGCATGAAAGAGCTTGAGCAGGCGCTGGCCACCATCGCGCGCGGCGCCGACGAGATCATCAAGCAGGAAGAACTGGCCCAACGACTCAAGCTCGGGCGCCCGCTGCGCATCAAGGCGGGCTTCGATCCCACCGCACCGGACCTGCACCTGGGCCATACGGTGCTGCTCAATAAGATGCGCCAGTTCCAGGACCTGGGGCACACGGTGATCTTTCTGATCGGCGATTTCACCGGCATGATCGGCGACCCCACCGGCAAGAACGTCACGCGCAAGCCGCTCACGCGCGAGGACGTGCTCGTCAACGCCGAGACCTACGCCGAGCAGGTCTACAAGGTGCTGGACCGCGACAAGACGGAGCTGCGCTTCAATTCCGAATGGTTCGGCCAGATGACCGCCGCCGACATGATCAAGCTGGCAGCCCAGCACACGGTTGCGCGCATGCTTGAGCGCGACGACTTCGCCAAGCGCTATGCCGCGCAGCAATCGATCGCCATCCATGAGTTCCTGTATCCGCTGGTGCAGGGCTATGACTCGGTCGCGCTGAAATGCGACGTGGAGCTTGGCGGCACCGACCAGAAGTTCAACCTGCTGATGGGGCGCGCGCTGCAGGAGCATCACGGCCAGCCGCCGCAGATCGTCCTGACCATGCCTCTGCTCGAAGGCCTGGACGGCGTCAACAAGATGTCCAAGTCGCTGGGCAACTACATCGGCATCAACGAGCCGGCCATCGACATCGTCACCAAGACGCTGAAGATCGGCGACGACCTCATGTGGCGCTGGTTCGAGCTGCTCAGTTTCGAGACCTCGATGGACGACATCGCCCGCATGAAGCAGGAAGTGGCGGACGGCGCGCTCAACCCGCGCGATGCCAAGCTCAAGCTGGCCCGCGAGCTGGCGACGCGTTTCCACGATGCGGCAGCAGCGGAGCAGGCGATTGCCGGCTGGCACGCGGTGGTGCGTGGCGAAGGCGACACCAGTCTGTTGCCGCTCACCGAAATCAGTGTGCCTGTCGAGGGCCTGCGTTTGCCCGCGCTACTTACTGCAGCGGGACTCACTCCGAGCAATGCCGAAGCAAACCGTAAGCTCAAGGAACGCGCGGTGCGCATCGATGCCGAAGTGGTGGAAGACGCGCAACGCATGTTCACGCCGGGCTTTGAGGGCGTCTTGCAGATAGGCAAGCGCAACTTCGCCCGTGTGTTGTTGAGGCAGGCATGAGTTGATCGCGGCGACGCAAGCTCGCCGCGAGTCGTTCGCGAGGTGATGTTTCTCGTGAGAACAAGGCTTTACGCGAAACATCAAAATTAATTTCAAAAATAGCTTGTCAAAGGTAGGGGGCATGCCTATTATTCGCCTCCCGCCGCTGGCATCGCCCTCCGACGGCAACATCGAAAGCAAAGATTCTTCGCTAACGATGTTGACGGACAGGAAAAACGATGTAAGATGAGCGGCTCACTCGGAACGAAATGTTCCAACGCTGAAACGGCAACGGTCAGCAAGTGATCAAGATCTTTGACAGTGTGCGCAGGTGAATTGTGTGGGCGCCTTGCGGTAGATGGATGACTGTCC
>NZ_BSOA01000029.1 GCF_030160275.1 Dyella flagellata | reverse complement strand
AGAGAACGCCGCCAGGATCTCCCCTGTCTAAATCACCAGCTGAGACTCGACGCTAATCAGGTACGTGTAGTAGGGGAGGGCTGGGGTGGGGTGAAGCAACCTCGCGGTGAACTTCAACGGTGCGGCAAGCTCGTACAACCCCACCCCAGCCCTCCCCTGCAGGCAGGGGAGGGAGTTGCATATCGCGCAGCTGAGACATGACGCTAATCAGGTGCCAAGCAGGGGAGGGAGTTACATATCGCGAAGCTGAGACA
The DNA here is from genome assembly GCF_030160275.1 of Dyella flagellata. GTDB lineage: Bacteria > Pseudomonadota > Gammaproteobacteria > Xanthomonadales > Rhodanobacteraceae > Dyella_B > Dyella_B flagellata. The sequence continues at coordinate 89,436 of NZ_BSOA01000029.1, read as the reverse complement.
TAACGATAATCAGGTGCAAGCAGGGGAGGGAGTGTTAGCCGTCGCCCAAGACGCGCGCAAACTCGTCCGCGATCACCCGCGTACTGAAATGCCGGTCCACGAAATCACGCGCGGCTACACCCATCGGCTCGCGCATCTCCGCTTCGCACATCTTGAGGATCGCGTTGCGCCATGCGGCTGCGTTGCCCGGCGGCAGCAGCAGTCCGGTGACGTTGGGCGAGAGTGTTTCCGGTACGCCGCCGATATTGCTGCCAAGCACTGGCGCACCGGCCGCCTGCGCTTCCACCGACACGCGGCCGAAGGTTTCCGTGGCGGTGGAGGGAAACGCCAGCATGGAGATCGCGCTGTAGTAAGGATGCACGTCGTCGATCCAGCCAAGCATGTGATGGCGGTGCGCGAACGTCCCGGCGTCGATGCGTTCGCCCAGTTGCTGCACGTCCGGGCCGTGGCCCAGCCAGATGCAATGCAGGCGAGATTCTTGCGCCATGGCGCCATCGAGGGCTTCAAGCAGGGTGAGGATGCCCTTGCTGTGATGGATGCGCCCGAAGTAGCCGAGCACGATGGCGTCCTCAGGAATGCCAAGCTGGTGCAGGATCGCGTTGCGGCGCTCAGGGTCGGGCTTGCACGCTGTCATGTTCACCGGGTTGTACAGCACCCGCACCAGTTGCGGCGGCACGCCGCGTTCGAGATAAGCCTGCCGCGCGTGCGCGGAGACGGCAAAGAAGCGCTGCGCGAGGCGCGGCACCAGATAACCCGAAAGGCGCCCCATCGGCGGCGTGCGATGGCGGAACAGCGCGACCGGCACGCCGAGCAGGCGGCTCACCAGGATCAGCGGCCAGTATTCCTTGCCGAAGTTGCCCACCAGCCAATCGGGCTTCAGTTCGCGCGCGGCCTTGAAAGTGGCGCGATAGCCGCGCAGGTCGAAAATATTGCGGAACTTCGCCGGATAGAGTTTCACGCCCGCCCTGCCCAGGGCGTTGGCGATCAGTCCATCCGGATACACCACGGCGCTGACCTGGTGCCCGGCTTCCACCAAGGCCTCGCCCAGCGCCACGAAGTGCGTGGCCGCACCGGTGTTTTCGGGATTGGTGCCGACGAAAAGAAATTTCATGCGCGTTTGTTCTCGTAGTCGGTGAATGCGCGCATGGCGAATTGCGGCAACAAGTGATGGCGTGCGACCTGCACCCGCGGCAGGCGCCAAAGGTCGGTACCGATGCTCGCCCGGCCGCGCCGGGTGGTGGTGGCGGCGGCATAACCTGCGGTGCGGGTGGTCTCGGCCACGCGATCGTCCAGGTCCCCATAGGGGTAGCAGAACTGCGTGATCGGCGCTCCCAGCACGTCTTCCAGGTCGGCCTTGCTGCCGGCGATTTCGTCTTGCAGCTGCGCCGGGCTGCATTGGCTCAAGCGTGGATGTGAGCGCGTATGTGCGCCGATTTCCATGCCGCCTTCCTGCCAGGCGCGCATTTGCGCGACGGTCATCAAGGGCTTCTGGATGCCGAGTTTTTCCGCGTCCCAGTTGTTGTAGCGGCCGATGCTGCCGCTGACTACGTAGCAGGTTGCGGTAAAGCCGTAGCGCTTGAGCACCGGCAGTGCGAATTGGAGATTGTCGACGTAGCCGTCGTCCAGCGTGATCACTGCGATGCGGCCCTGCTTTTCGCCACGCAGGTAGGGCATCGCATCGGACATCGAAAGGCCGGTATAGCCGAACCGTTGGAGCAACCACATCTGCCGCGCCAAGGCGCCCGGACTCACGTACAGGCTGCGCCAGCGCTTGAGGCCACGCGGTGCCTGCGCGATGTTGTGGTACATGAAAATCGGATAAGCGGACATTAGGCCCCGGCAAGCTTCGGCTGCGGGTATTGTCGCATTGGATGGGCCGCCAGGGATGCCCGGGGGGCGTAGGCTGGGATGACAATCCCAGCATTGCCATGCACGCAGCCGCGCGATGCTGGGATTGTCATCCCAGCCTACCGGTCAATAAATCGGCGGATCGCCTTCCGGCCGCGTCTTGAAGCGCTTGTGAACCCACAGATACTGCTCCGGCGCCTCGCGCACCATGTCCTCTATGCAGTGATTGACGCGTGCGGTATCGGCCTCGGCATCGGCGCCGGGCATGTTTTCCAGCGGCGCCCCCAGGCGCAATGCATAGCCCTCGCTGCCCGGCAGGCGGCGATGGAAGAACGGCACGACCACCGAGCGGGACAGGCGGGCCAGGTGATGCGTGCCGGTTATGGTGGCGGCAATCACGCCGAAGAAGGGCACGAAGGCGTTGTCCTTGCTGCGCATGTCCTGGTCGGGCGCGTACCAGAGCGTGCCGCCGTTGCGCAGGTATTTCACCGTGCCGCGGATGTCGTCCTTGTCGAACATCGCGCGCGCGTAACCCAGGCGTGCGCGCAGCACGGTCCACTCGAACACCGGGTTGTCCATGCGCCGATACATGCCGGCGATGCGGATGCGCTGCGAGACCAGCCGTGCGCACAGTTCCAGATGCGAGAAGTGTCCGCCGACCAGCAATACACCTTGCCCCTGCGCGTGCGCGCTTTCCAGGTGCTCCAACCCCTCGATACGGAGCGGGATCTTGCCGATGGCGCGATCGGAGCCCATCCAGCCGAGCGCGAACTCGATCAGCATCATGCCGATGTCGCGCAGGTGCGCGTCCACCAGCGCCGCTTGCGCCTTGGCATCCAGTTCCGGGAAGCACAACGCTACATTGGTGGCGGCCACCTTGCGCCTGGGCGACGGGACGTGCTCGACGATCCAGCCCAGTGCACGCCCGATTCCCATCAACAGCGGGAACGGCAGCATCGCGATCAACTTCATGACGCCCACGCCCAGCCACGCCGGCCAGAGGCGTGGTGCAAGCAGGGCGCGGGTGAAAGGAGGGCGGGGTGTTCCAGGCATTCGGACCATTGTAACGGTACACCGGGCCTTTCCTCTCGCCCTGGGACGGGCGTCGGGCGGGCGGCCCCGTATACTGCCGCGTCCGAAGACTTCGAGCCGACGCGACGTTGCGCTATCTCTATACCCTGCTGATGTACCTCGCCACTCCGTTGATCGTGCTGCGCTTGCTGACGCGCGGCATGCGCTATGGCAACTATCACCAGCGCTGGCCGGAGCGCTTCGGCATCTTCAAGGCGCCGGACTTGCGCGGCAGCATCTGGGTGCATGCGGTGTCGGTGGGTGAGGTAAACGCGGCGGAGCCTTTGATCAAGGCGCTGCGCCAGGACTATCCCAACGCACCGCTGGTCGTCACCACCGTCACGCCGACCGGCTCGGCGCGCGTGCAGCAGCTGTTTGGCGATAGCGTGTTTCACGTCTACCTGCCGTACGATTTGCCCTTTTCCGTGCACCGTTTCCTCAAGCAGGTGCGGCCGCGGCTGGCGCTGATCGTGGAGACGGAGATCTGGCCGAACCTGTATTTCGGCTGCTACCGGCGCGGCATTCCGCTGATGATCGTCAATGCGCGCCTGTCGGGCCGCTCGCTACGCGGCTACGCGCCCATGCGTGCCCTGTTGCGCTCGGCCCTGCGTTGCGTACGGCAGATCGCGGCCCAGTCACGTTCGGATGCGGCGCGCTACCGACTGCTGGGCGCCGATCCGGCCGTGGTCACGGTCAGCGGCAACCTGAAGTTCGACATGCCCGTGCCGGACGGTGCGCGGGAAACCGGCGAAGCGTTCCGTCAGCAGTGGGGTCGCCTGCGCCCGGTGTGGATTGCCGCCAGCACGCACGAAGGCGAGGAGCTGGCCGTGCTGGAGGCGCACCTGGAAGTACTCAAGCGGTTGCCGGATGCGTTGCTGCTGATCGCGCCGCGCCACCCGGAGCGCTTCCGGCTGGTGGAGCATTCGGTGCGCAGCCTGGGCTTCAGCATGGCCATGCGCAGCGCCGATCACTTGCCGGGCGAATCGCACCAGGTTTTCCTGATCGATACGATGGGCGAGCTGATGTCGTTCTTCGCGGCTGCCGACGTGGCTTTCGTAGGCGGCAGCCTGGTGCCGATCGGCGGCCACAATGTGCTTGAGCCGGCGGCGTTGTCCCGGCCCGTGCTGGTCGGGCCGCATACCTTCAATTTCGAGGAAATCACCCTGGCGCTGGTCCGTGGCGGTGGCGCCAAGCGGGTACTGGAGAGCGAGGCACTAGGGGGCGAGGTGCTGGAACTGTTGCAGGATGGGGCACGTTGCAAGCAGATGGGCAAGCAGGCGCGGGTGGTGTTCGACAGCGAGCGCGGTGCCGTCAGGCGCGTGATGCATCTAATCGACCACATGCTGCAGGAATGAAAAAAAGCCGGGAGTAGTCCCGGCCTTTTTTGTTGCGGCTAAGTCGCCTGGCTTACTGCAACAGCGAATTGGCGGCTTGCAAGTCGTCGTAGCTGATGGTGCCCGCCTGCAGTTTCAGCGACAAGCGATCGAGTACCAGTTGGTGACGCGAGGCTGCGTAGGTACTTTGCGCCGTGGTAAGAATCTGGATGGAGTTCAGCACGTCCAGCATGATCTGCGTGCCCACCTGAAAGCCTGCCTTGGTGGCGTCAACCGATTTCTGGCCGGCTTCCACCGCCGCCTTGCCCGACTCCACCCTGCTGATGTCGGTGAGCACGGTGTTGTAGCCGTTGATGGTGCCCTGGATGGTTTGGCGACGTGCCAGTTCCAGGTCATCTTGAGCTTCGTCGCGCCTATAGATGTTCTGGCGCACCTTCGACTGAGTGAGGCCACCGGAGAAGATCGGCACCGACAAGGTGACACCGATGGTGTTGCCCCAGCGATCGTTCACACCTGGGCGCAGCTCGTTGTAGCTGCCGTTTTCCAGCCAGGTGGAGGACTTGCCACGACTGAGGACGGCGTTGATCGTCGGCAAGTGACCGGCGCGGGCCGCGTTGACGTTGTGCTCGGCAGCATCGACCGCCAGTTGTGCGGAGGCCAGCGAAGGGTTGTTCTTGATCGCGTTGTCCACCCAGGCTTGCGGGTCGGCCGGCGAGGGCGGGTCCATGGGCAGGTCGGGGCGCAGTTTCTTCAGGTCGCCAACCGGCTTGCCGGTGATCACGCCCAACAGCTGACGGTCGTTGGCAAGCGTGTTTTGTGCGCCGACGGTAGTTGCCTTGGCCAGATCGTATTGCGACTTGGCCTGATAGACGCTGGTGACGGCCGAGATGCCCACCTTGTATTGCTGCTCGGCCTGGTCGTAGGTAATGCGCAAGGCTTCTTCGTTGGACTGGGCAACGGCCAGCTGTTCCTGGTCGTTCAACACGGTGAAGTAGGCCGCGGCTACGCGAAAGAACAAGTCCTGCGAGGCTGCCTCATAGGTTTTTTCCCCCGCGTCCGCGGTCGAATGGGCGGCCTGCAGGGTCGCGATCTTGGACAGGTCCAGGATGGTCTGATCCACTTCGCCCGAGAGCGTGCGCGTACGGGTATGGGTTACATTCGGGACACTGGCGCCCGAACTGCCGCTGCCAGCGCCACTACTGCCGTTGAGGCTATCCTGCTCCAAGCTCCATTTGGCGTTGATTTGCGGCAGCAATAGCGCGCGCGCCTGCGGAACGCCTTCGTGGATGTCCAGGCGGGTGGCGTCGGCCTTGGCCAGCACAGGGTCGTTCGCACGCGCCTGACGGTATGCATCCAGCAAATCCTCGCCATGGCTGGGCAGCGAGACTGCGGCCAGGGACAGGGCAAGGGTCAGAAGCTTCAAGCGCATGGTTCGCCTCGTAGGGGTCGGGTCGATCGGGTCAGAAAACGAATGGGCGGGGCGGTTGGGCGTGCGCGAGATAGGGCAGGTCCGTCTCGAACAGGCTTTCTTCGCGGTAACGGCCGTTGCCTTCATGCGTCAGCACAACTACCTGCTGCACCGGCGACTCGCCGCGGACGGCGAGCAAGCGGCCGCCAGGCTTGAGCCAGCCAAGGAAACGGTCGGGAATACGGTAGACGGCGCCGGTGACAATCAGGGCATCGAACGTGCCCTGCGGCTGCCAGCCACTGACGGCCTCGGCGGTGATCAACTGCACGTTGCCGATGCCCGCGGCCTTCAGGCGTTCGCCGGCGGTGGCGGTCAAATCCGCATGCATGTCCACGCTGGTCACGTGGCCGGCGAGGCTGGCCAGGCAAGCGGTGAGGAAGCCGGAGCCGGTGCCGATTTCCAGCACGCTGTCTTCGGGCTTCAGTTCCAGCGCTTGCAGCACGCGGCCCTCGATGACCGGTTTCATCATCACTTCGCCGTGGCCCAGCGGCAGGTTCAGGTCGGCGAAGGCCAGCTGGCGATGGGCGGGCGGGACAAAATCTTCGCGCCGGACCTGACGCAGCACGTCAAGCACGCGACCATCCAGCACCTCCCAGGGGCGCACCTGGTTCTCAACCATGTTTTGACGCGCCTGATCGAAGTTCATCGCCATGGGAAACAAGCCTATAAAAAGATCGAAAAAAGGTTAAAAAGGATAAGCGTTTAGACCCTGTTTCGACAATGGTAAGGTTGCGTTCCAACCCGCTTTGTTCGAAGTGCCGGAAGTCATCGCGGTGACCTGACGTAAGTCATGCAATGTCTTGTGTCCGCGGACATTTACGCGCTTTTTCGGGGTTGCAGAGGCGCACGCAGACCCACCCCGCTGGGCAGTTGCAGCAGCGCCGCCTCGATGCCTGCGCCCAGCGCGGGGTCCAATCGCCCGATCCGGCCGAGCAGCCTCTCGCCACGCGACCCGGCCGCGACGCACCACCAGGCCAGCCAGCGGCACAAACGATGCTTGTCGATAGCATCCAGGACCGGTAGCACGGCACGGATCGCGAAAACCTGTCTGCGCGCTGTCCGGCTGTCCTCAAGCCACCCCGAGAGCAGGCGCTGGATCTTGCGATACGGGGCGCTGAGCGCCATTTCGGGGGTAGTGGTCGAGCACATCGGCCGAATATTCGGTATCATTCAGAAAATAAGTAAACCGAACCGTATAATAAATTGGGTTTTCTGATTTGTGAAGGTGCATCCATGAACTCGATCCCGCTGACCAAGCCGCATGGGCCAGGGCGCCCTAAGGACATGGAAAAGCGCGCGGCCATCCTCGACGCCGCCAAGGCTCTGTTCATACGCAATGCCTTCGCCGGTACCAGCATGGATGCGATTGCCGCGGAGGCGGGCGTATCCAAGCTGACCGTCTATAGCCATTTCGGCGACAAGGACAACCTGTTTCGCGAGGTCATCCGCTCGCGCATCCAGGATTTGCTCCCCGAAGAGACCTATAAGTTCGACCCCAGCGCCGACATTGGCGACACCCTCAACCGCATCGCCCTGATCCACGCGCACCTGGATTGCGATCCGGAAAACGTCGGCACGTTCCGCGCCATCCTCAGCGACTGCCGCCAGGGCAATCCGCGCTTCGGCAAGCTGATGTGGGAAGAAGGCCCCATGCGCACCCGTGCGCTGATGGAGCGCCTGCTGCAGCGGGCGGTGGATGCCGGCAAGCTCGACATCGACGACGTGCCGCGCGCCGGCGTCCAGTTCATCTCCCTGATCAAGGGCGACATGATGATGCGCCGCATGTTCGGCTGCGCCGACTGTGCGCAGGCGTATGCGAAGGAAGTGGAGGAAAACGCCCGTGCGGGCGTGGCCATGTTCCTGCGCGCCTACGCACCAAGGCACTGACTCGTTTCTCATCCCGCTTCGTGGTCAAATAGCGGGGTTGTTGTTAGGAAGCGGGGGTGCCGACCACCTGTCGGCTGAGAGAGTCCCTTCGAACCTGATCCGGTTAGCACCGGTGTAGGGAGCTTCGCCGCACGGCCATCACCGTGCGTTGGCGCCGTCGCTTCGATCCTGTGCGGATGTCCGCACGCCCCCGCGCCGTGGCGCGGATCCAGAAGGACGAACGCCGATGAATGCCTTGCCCTCCGAACTCGTGCGCGCCGCGCAAGAGCTGTCCGAAGCCGTTACCCGCCCCATCCCGGGCTCGCGCAAGATTCACGTGCAGGGCAGCCGCCCTGACCTGAAGGTGCCGATGCGCGAGGTCACGCAGGCGCAGACACCGACCTTGTTCGGCGGCGAGGCCAATCCGGCCATTACCGTCTACGACACGTCCGGTCCGTATACCGATCCGGGCTACACCGTCGACCTGGTCGCCGGCCTGCCCGCGCTGCGTGCGGCATGGATCATGGAGCGCGGCGACGTGGAACAACTACCGGGGCTTACTTCCGCCTTCGGTCGGGAGCGCGCAGGGGATGCGAAGCTGGACGCCATTCGTTTCGGCCATACGCGCGCACCACTGCGTGCCAAGCCGGGCGCCAACGTTACCCAGATACATTACGCGCGTCGCGGGATCATCACGCCGGAGATGGAATACATTGCCATCCGCGAGAACCAGCGCATCGAAGCACTCAAGGACGGCCTGTTGCGTAAGCAGCATCCGGGCGAATCCTTCGGCGCGGCGCTGCCCAAGCTGATCACGCCGGAATTCGTGCGCGACGAAGTGGCGCGCGGCCGCGCCATCATTCCGGCCAACATCAACCACCCGGAAAGCGAACCGATGATCATCGGTCGCAACTTCCTCACCAAGATCAACGCCAACATCGGCAATTCGGCGGTGAGTTCGGGCATTGCCGAGGAAGTGGAGAAACTGGTGTGGGCGATCCGCTGGGGCGCCGACAACGTGATGGATCTTTCCACCGGCAAGAACATCCATGAAACGCGCGAATGGATCATTCGCAACTCGCCCGTGCCGATCGGCACCGTACCGATCTACCAGGCGCTGGAGAAGGTCGGCGGCGTCGCCGAAGAGCTTACCTGGGAGCTGTTCCGCGATACGCTGGTCGAGCAGGCCGAACAGGGCGTGGACTACTTCACCATTCATGCCGGAGTGCTGTTGCGCTTCGTGCCGCTCACTGCCAAGCGCGTCACCGGTATCGTCTCGCGCGGCGGATCGATCATGGCCAAGTGGTGCCTGGCGCATCACCGGGAGAATTTCCTCTATACGCACTTCGAGGAAATTTGCGAAATCATGAAAGCGTATGACGTGTCTTTCAGCCTCGGCGACGGCCTGCGCCCCGGTTGCGTGGCGGATGCGAACGACGCCGCGCAGTTCGGTGAACTGGACACGCTGGGCGAACTCACCCAGATCGCCTGGAAGCACGACGTGCAGGTGATGATCGAAGGCCCCGGCCATGTGCCGATGCAGCTGATCAAGGAAAACATGGAGCGGCAGCTGGAGAAGTGCCACGAAGCGCCGTTCTACACGCTGGGGCCGCTGACCACCGACATCGCGCCTGGCTACGACCACATCACCAGCGCCATCGGCGCAGCGATGATCGGCTGGTTCGGCACCGCCATGCTCTGCTATGTCACGCCGAAGGAGCATCTGGGCCTGCCGAACAAGCAGGATGTGCGCGACGGCATCATCGCCTACAAGATCGCCGCGCATGCCGCCGATCTCGCCAAGGGTCATCCCGGAGCGCAGGTGCGTGACAACGCGCTCAGCAAGGCACGCTTCGAATTCCGTTGGGATGACCAGTTCAACCTTGGCCTTGACCCTGACAAGGCGCGCGAATTCCACGACGAAACCTTGCCCAAGGATGCGCACAAGTCGGCCCACTTCTGTTCGATGTGCGGTCCGAAGTTCTGCTCGATGAAAATCACCCAGGATGTGCGTGACTACGCCGCCGAACACGGCGTGGATGAAACCGCGGCACTGGACGAAGGCATGGCCGAGAAGGCCGCGGAATTCCGCGCACAAGGCGCGGAGGTTTATCACAAGGCCTGATGTTGGGTTCGTCGTCCCGGCCTGCGCCGGGGCGACGACAGCTTAAGAATGAGCGTCAACGCCGATTCGAACCCGGCACGCAGAAGAACAGGAACAGCGCTACCACCGCCAATGCCCGCCACAAGTCGATCACCAAGTGATGGACGGCTGTGGCGGGTAAATGCGTGAGCTGAAAAACGGCTACCAAAAACAGCAAGGCTAGCGTGATCTGGTAGTAACCTCGCCGCGTCTTGGCGGCGTGCGCTGCGCGTGCGGTTGGAATCTTCATGGACGGCATTCTCAGACGCTCAGCGTAAAGTTGCGGCAACGCAGGAGTGCCCGGCCGTATAAATCACATAAAGAATCCGCGAAGCGGTTCAGGCCCGCGGAATGCGCCCCTGATACTCGCTTTCCATGCGTGCATGCGTCGCCCAGAACGGCTGCGGTTCGCGCCCGCTGAGACGATCGGCCAGGATGCCCAGATGCGTATGCCAACCGCCGGCGACGCCAATCAGCGCATCGTAGGAAGCCAGCCGTGTATGCGTGAGCACGAGCAGAACCTGGTCGCCGCGTGGCGTGAGTTCGAAACGCACTTCGGAGCCGGCATCGCCATCTGCTTCGCTGCCAAAGGTGTAAGCCAGCAAACGCGGCGGTTCGTAGGCCAGTACGCGTCCGTACATGCGTATTTCACCAGCGTGCTGTGCATATTTTTCCGGTGGCGGGGTGTTGTCATGGGTAAGTCGGCTGTTGTTGAACACGTGTTCGGTTTTGCCGCCGACCCTTGGCTCGATCAGCCCGGAAGAAAACCACTGCCCGCGTTTGTCCGAGTCGGTGAGATAGCTCCACACGCGTTCGATGGGTCCCGGAAGCAACCGTTCGAAACGGATCGAAGTGGGTTCGGTGACAACGCCGTAGTCGTTCATGAGGATCACCTGCTTGGGTCGATGAAGATCGCGTCGCGGGCTACTGGCCCTTGCGGCGTGGCTTTTTACGGGCGGCTTTTGCGGCAGCTTCGTCCTCGGCGCACAGCAGTGCGGCGAGCGCATCCAGTCGTGCTGTCCAGAACTGTTCGTAGTGGCGTATCCATTCCATGCCGGCGTGCATCGGCATGGCATTCAAGCGGCACAAATGAGTGCGGCCCTGTACGGTCCGCTCGATCAGGCCGGCACGCTCCAGTAACTTGATGTGCTTGGATGCCGCCGCTAGCGACATCTCGTACGGCGCGGCCAGTTCGCCCACGCTGAGGCTTTGTTTGGCCAGGTTGCCCAGCATGGCGCGTCGCGTGGGATCGGCCAATGCCAGGAACACGTTGTCGAGCGCGGTCGATGAATATTTAACCATAAGGTTGAATTTATTCCCGCGCGATCGCCTTTGTCAACCTTTTGGTTGAATATTTTCGGCTAGGGCCGGGTTTGCGCGCGCAAGTACTCGGCAGGGCGGCGACCGACCAGCTTGCGGAAATCGCGGATGAAATGCGCCTGGTCGAAATAGCCGAGTTCGAGCGCGAGTTCCGTCCACACCACCGGCGCGCCCGCCTGCAGTTGTGCGATGGCTTCGTGGAGCCGGTAGCGATTGATCACCCATTTGGGACCGATGCCCACGTACTGATTGAACAGGCGCTGCAAGGCGCGCTTGGTGAGCCCGGTTCGTTGAACCAGTGTTTCGACCGAGGTCAGGCTGCGCTCGTTGGCAATACTTGCCACAAGTTCGCTTACACGTTCGACGTTTGGGTCCATCGCAGGCAAGTAGGTAAGCAGCAAGCGCTCGGCCATTTCCGCCATCGCGTCGAAGTCTGCGGCGGCAAGGATGTTCGATTCGAAGCTCGCCGCATCGGCGCCGAAAATCCGCATCGGATCGAGCGACCGATCCTGCAGCTCGGAAACCGCGGCCTGGTAAAAGGGATAAAAGCCACCGGCCTTGAACTTGATGCCGAAGACCTGGCCCTGTCCTTCCAGCTGGCGCGTGAAGCGCCCGGTATGCACGCCATAAATGGCCGTGCATCCTGGCTCGACCACGAATTGCACATTCGGATGCGGCAGGGTTTCCTGCTGTTGCGCCGGGAGGCCACGCAAATCCCAGGCGACGTACCAATAGTGTTCGACCAGCGTTGCAAGGTCAGGCGATGGTGCCCGGCGGGCATGCTCGAACTCGCCTTGTGCCAGACGTTGATGCAACACGCCGCGTGGCTTGCCCATCTCGATTTGTCGCGTTTTTCCAATCGTCATGGCTACAGTTGTACTAACGTTGCGACTGGAAAGCGAATCGGAGCATGACATGCAAGCCAAAGGGGAATTCGCGGTGAAACTCGCGCCGCAGCCTTCCGCTCCCGGCATCGAGCCTGCGAAGCTGGGGCGGATGACCATCGACAAGCAATTCCAGGGCGACCTGGATGCCACCAGCCTGGGCGAAATGCTCTCGGCGATGGGCCAGGTGGAAGGCTCGGCCGGGTATGTGGCGATCGAGCGTGTGACCGGCACATTGCAAGGCAGGCAAGGCAGCTTCGTGCTGCAGCATCACGGCATCATGAATCGCAATGCGCCGCAGTTGTCGGTCATGGTGGTGCCGGATTCGGGGACGGATGAGTTGAGCGGCTTGAGCGGCTCCATGCAGATCCTGATCGAGCAGGGCAGGCATTCCTACGTCTTCGACTACACGCTGCCCTGAGTTCGTAGGCTGGGATGCTAATCCCAGCTTTCCGCGCGACATCCCGATGCTGGGATTGTCATCCCAGCCTACGCGATGAGTTGCGCTGGAGGAACGCGCCGACGACCTCAATTTCACCGGTGCTTTGCGGCAGTGAAGACAGGATGGGAGGACCAGTCACTCGCTGCGAGGAGATAGTCATGGCGGCAAAGCCCTTCCTGACCGATGTCCAGACCATCCGCAAACGCGCGCGCGAACATATCGACAAAGGCGCGATCACCGCCGGCTACAAGGCCGATCGCGACACCGTGATCAAATTGCTCAACGAGGCGCTGGCCACCGAACTGGTATGCACCTTGCGTTACAAGCGGCACTACTACATGGCCTCTGGCATCCATGCCAAGAGCGTGGCGGCGGAATTTCTGGAGCACGCGCGGGAAGAAGAGCTACATGCGGACATGCTGGCCCGTCGCATCACCCAGCTGGATGGCGAGCCTAATTTCAATCCGGACGGCTTGCTGACGCGCAGCCATTCCGATTACGTCGAGGGCGGCGACCTGGTCGACATGATCAAGGAGGACCTGGTCGCCGAGCGCATTGCGATCGACAGCTATCGCGACATCGCGCAATACCTTGGCAACGATGACCCGACTTCGCGCCGTGTCATGGAGGAAATCCTGGCCAAGGAGGAAGAACACGCCGAGGACCTGTCGACCTTGCTCGAAGAACTAGGCAAGAAAGGTGAGCCGGCCAAGCCCAAGGTGCATCACTAGCCGCGTAGGCTGGGATGGCAATCCCAGCATTGCCATGCATGCACCATCGCGATGCTGGGATTAATCATCCCAGCCTACCCACCAGCTTCCATTGGGCCAGGCTCACCAGCCCGCCACCACCAACTTGCCGATCGTGCGCCCCGACTCCAGGCGTCGATGCGCCTCGCGCAAGTTCTGCGCATTGATCGGGCTCAGGCTCTCGCGCTGGATGCCGCGCAATTCGCCTGCGTCGATCAAGGCCGCCACACGCGCCAGGATGCGTCCTTGCTCGGCCATGTCGGCGGTCTTGAAGCGCGACCGTGCAAACATCATTTCCCAGTGGATGCCGATGCACTTGGCCTTGTAGGGATCGCCAAGCTGCACCGGTGACGTTGGCTCCACCAGCAAGCCTACGTGAGCCTGCGCTGCAAGCAGTTCGCCCAGTTCGGTCCAGTACTGTGCCGTGTCGGCAAAGTTGACCGCCGCATCGATTTCCTTGAAGCCCAGTGCATTCAACTGTGCCGTCAACGATTGGCGATGATCGATCACGTGCTGGGCGCCCATCGCCCGGCACCATGCCTGGGTTTCCGGACGCGAGGCGGTAGCGATCACGGTAAAGCCCGCGCGGCGCGCCAGCTGGATCGCGATCGAACCCACGCCGCCCGCGCCCGCGATCACCAATAGCGTTTTACCGTCGCCACCATGCTCCGGTGCGTAAGGCATGCGCTGGAACAGCAATTCCCAAGCTGTGATCGCGACGAGTGGCAAGGCCGCGGCGGCTGCCGCGTCGAGCCGGCGCGGACGATGCGCAACCAGCCGCGCATCCACCGCCTGGTATTGCGCGTTGCTGCCCGCTCGCGTGACATCGCCGGCGTAGTACACCTCGTCACCTGGCTTGAAACCGCTGACCTCGATGCCGACCTCTTCAACCGTTCCTGCGGCATCAAAACCGAGCACGCGCGGCTGCGCTTCCACTTGCGGCTTGGGGGCACGCAGTTTCGTATCCACCGGATTGACGGATACCGCTTCGACGCGCACCAGCAGGTCATGCGCACCGAGCGCCGGTTTGGCCAGTTCAACCTCCACCAGTGCTTGCGGATCGTCGATCGGCAGGTAACGGGTGAGAGCAATGGCTTTCATGATCGATACTCCTTAGGTTCGATTCAGGCCGTCTGGATCGCAGGCGGGGTGCGCTCGGCGAATTGTCCGTTCCAGTACGGGTAGTAGGGATAGGGTGGCGTGACGGCGCTGGCTGCATCCAATCGCGTGATTTGTTCGCGTGTCAGATTCCAGCCGATCGCCCCCAGGTTCTGGCGCAACTGTTCTTCGTTGCGTGCGCCGATCAGGATGGTCGACACGGTAGGACGCTGCAGCAGCCAGTTCAGCGCGATCTGGGGCACGCTCTTGCCGGTTTCCGCGGCGATTTCATCCAGCGCATCGACGACGCGATAGAGCCGCTCTTCATTCACCGGCGGCGCAAAGCCCGCCGTTTCGTGCAGCCGGCTGCCTGCGGGCAGTGGCTGGCCTCGGCGAATTTTGCCGGTCAGCCGGCCCCAGCCCAGTGGGCTCCACACCACCGCACCCACGCCCTGGTCCAGTCCAAACGGCATCAGTTCCCACTCGTAATCGCGGCCGATCAACGAATAGTAAGTCTGATTGGCGACAAAGCGCGTATAGCCATAACGATCCGCCACGGCTTGCGATTTCATCAGCTGCCAGCCGGAGAAATTGGACGCGCCCAGATAACGCAGCTTGCCCTCGCGCACCAGGTCATCGAGCGTGCGCATCACGCTTTCCACCGGCGTCATCGCATCGAAGTGATGCAATTGCAGCAGATCGATGTAATCGGTATTCAAGCGCTTGAGCGCGCGTTCGACACCGGTGATCAAATGATGCCGTGAGGCGCCCACATCATTCGGACCATCGCCCGCGCGCAGCGTGAGCTTGGTGGAGATGATCGCCTTGTCGCGGCGGCCCTTCAGTGCTTCGCCGAGCACACTTTCCGATGCGCCATCGAAATAGACGTCGGCCGTATCGAACAGATTCACGCCGCTTTCCAGGCAGATATCGAGCAGGCGGCGCGCCTCGTTCGCATCGGCATTGCCCCAGGCGCTGAACAGCGGGCCTTTGCCGCCGAAGGTGCCGGCGCCAAAGCCGAGTGCAGGCACTTTGAAACCGGATGAACCCAGCCAGCGATACTCCATCGTCGTTCCTCTTGGTGCTGATTATTGGGGGTCAGGTGTTGGCGCTCGGACAGGCACCGGCCGGCAGGCGTTGCAGGCCCGTGTCGCGTTGCCGCGAGTAAATGGCAACCAGTAGCCCCAGCAAAGTGATCGCGGCCGCTACCCAGGTCAGCGCACTCAGGCCTGGGCCGTGTGCCACCACTACGCCGCCCAGCCATGCGCCGAGTGCGTTGCCGAGATTGAAGGCGCCGATGTTGAGGCTGGATGCCAGGCTTTTCGCGTCTTTCGCTTTGTGCAGCACCCACAATTGCAGCGGCGGCACGGTGGCGAACCCGGTAATGCCGAGCAGCCCGATGAACAACACCGCTAGCACTTTGCTATGCAGCGTAAATGTCATCACGCCCAGCACTACAGCCAACGCCACCAGGGTCAGCAGCAACGCACGCGCCAGATCACGATCGGCCAGCTTGCCGCCCAGCAAATTACCGGCAATCAGCCCGCCGCCGAACATCAGCAGGATGGGAGACACCGCGCCCTGCGCAAAACCGGTCAACTCGGTGAGAATCGGCTGGATATAGGTGAACACGGTGAACACGCCGGCAAAGCCGAGCACCGTCATCAGCAGGCCGAGCAGCACCGAAGGATTGCCGATGGCGCGCAATTCGTCGCGTACCGCAATGCGCTCGCCATGCTCGTGGCCAGCCGGCACCAAGGCAGCGATCACCAGCATGGCGACCACACCGATCGCCGCCACCGCCCAGAACGTGGAGCGCCAACCGAAGTGCAGCCCCAGCCATGCTCCGGCCGGCACACCCAACAGGGTGGCGATGGTGAGGCCGGTAAACATGATCGAGATGGCCGAGGCGCGTCGATCGGCTGCCACCAGGCTGGTCGCCACCACCGAGCCCACGCCGAAGAAGGTGCCGTGCGCGAGCGAAGTGACCACGCGTGCCAGCAGCAACACCGTGTAACTGGGTGCGATCGCGCAACACAGATTGCCCAGCGTGAAGATCGCCATCAGCCCGAGTAGCACCGCCTTGCGCGGCAGGCGGCTGGTGGCGACGGTCAGTATCGGCGCGCCGACGAACACGCCCAGCGCATAGCCGGAAATCAGCAGCCCCGCGGTGGCGATGCCCACCTTCAGATCGGCCGCTACCTGGATCAACAGGCCCATGATCACGAACTCGGTGGTGCCGATGCCGAAGGCGCCGGCGGCGAGTGCGTACAGCGCCAATGGCATGGGACGGGAAGTTGAGCTGGCCACGCGATGGACTCCTACAAAAAGCGATGGCGCGCAGCGTAGTGGCTTGCATCTTCAGCAAAAACAAGCATGATGACGAATCACTTTCAATAAAATATTGAAAATGGACCGGGTTGGCGACCTCATCCTGTTTATGCGCGTGCTGGATCAGGGCTCGATCAGCGCCGCCGCGCGCAGTCTGGACCTTTCCGTTGCCGTGGCCAGCCAGCGCCTGAAGCGGCTGGAGCAGGACCTGGGCGTGCGGCTATTGCACCGGACCACACGGCGCCTGCACCCCACGCCGGAGGGCCTGGCCCTGGCCGAACAGGGGCGCACCCTGGTGGAAGATCTGGAAGCACTGACTTCGGGACTGCGCCAGGGCGCAGCGGATGTGGGCGGCACCTTGCGGCTTACCGCGTCAACGTCGTTCGGGCGCCAATACGTCTCGCCGCTGCTGCCTGCATTCATGGCGCGCTTCCCGCGCGTGCGCCTGAGCATGCACTTCAGTGACGAGCTGCAGGATCTGATCAGCGCCGGCTTCGATCTGGCCCTGCGTATCGGTGCCCTGAGCGACTCGCGCCTGGTGGCGCGCAAGCTGGCGGCAAATCGCAGGGTGCTGTGCGCTTCGCCGGACTACCTGCGCCGTTTCGGCATGCCGAAAACGCCGGAGGAGCTTACCGGGCACGAGTGTCTGATGCTGGTGGGCACTGAGGGGCGCCAGGACATCTGGCGCCTGCACGACGCACAAGGCCAGCTACACACGGTGAGGGTGAGCGGCCGCCTGGAATCGACCCTGGGCGAGCTGTTGCGCGATTCGGCGCTGGCGGGGCTGGGCATCGCGCAGCATTCCACCTGGCATGTATGCGACGACCTGCGTAGCGGCCGCTTGCAAGTGGTGCTGCCGGAATATTCGATTGCCGAGACCGGCATTTATGCGGTTACGCCGCAGCGCCGGCTGGTGCCGTTGCGGGTGCGGGCATTCGTGGACTTCCTGGCGGAACAGTTTGGGGATGTGCCGCCATGGGACCGTAGGCTGGGATGACAATCCCAGCTTTCCGTACGGTATCCGGATGCTGGGATTGCCATCCCAGCCTACGCCTCTGCCCGTGGGCTCAGCTCTTGGTCTTGGCGCGCTCTACGCCGGCGAGGATTTCGGCCTTGGCCTCTGCCGCGCCGACCCAGCCCTCGACCTTCACCCACTTACCCTTCTCAAGGTCCTTGTAGTGCTCGAAGAAGTGGCCGATGCGCTCCAGCCAGTGGCCGGACACGCTCTTGATGTCCTCGATGTGCGCGTAGCCAGGGAAGATCTTCTTCGACGGGATCACCACCAGCTTCTCGTCGGCGCCGGCCTCGTCGGTCATCTTCAGCATGCCGACCGGATGGCAGCGGATCACCGAGCCCGGCACCAGCGGCAGCGGCAGGATCACCAGCGCGTCCAGCGGGTCGCCGTCACCGCCGAGGGTGCCCGGTACGTAGCCGTAGTTGCAGGGATAGCGCATGGGGGTGGAGAGGATGCGATCCACGAAGATCGCGCCGCTTTCCTTGTCCACCTCGTATTTAACCGGTTCGGCATCCTTGGGAATCTCGATGACGACGTTGATTTCGTTCGGCACGTCGCGGCCGGCGCTAACCATATCCAGGCCCATGGGGCACTCCTCAAATCCAAAGCCAAACGGGAAAGCCGCTCAGGATAAGGCAAAGCTTGTGGCGGTGCACCAACGGTATGGACTATGGCAATGCCTTTTCAGCACTTGCTCCCTTCCCTACGTGTAGTAGGGGAGGGCTGGGGTGGGGTGAAGCAACCTCGCGGCGAACTTCAGCAGTGCGGCAAGCTCGTGCAACCCCACCCCAACCCTCCCCTGCAAGCAGGGGAGGGAGCTTAAGGAGGGCTCACTTGCCTTCCATGTGATCCAGGCACTGCCCGAACAGCTGCATCGCCTCCCGCAGCTCGTTCACCGACAGGCCGCTGTAACCCATCACTAGGCCCTGGCGCTCCGGTGCATGGAGATACAGCGGGCTGATGGGATGAAGGCCCAGGCCATGTTGATGAGCGTACTCGACCAACTCCATGCGTCGTGGCGCATCGTAGCCGCGCAGCCATGTCACCAGATGCATGCCGGCGGGCGTATCGGCGATCTCGACACGGTCGCGAGCATGCGTCCGCAAGCCGGCGATCAGCGCATCGCGGCGTGCTTTCAGCTCCTTGCGCGACATGCGCAGATGCCGCTCGAAGCCGCCGCTTTCCATGAACCGGGCCAAGGCGGCCTGTTCGATCACCGGGCAGGCCATGTCGCCCAGGTATTTCGCACTGACAAAATCCGCGCGCAGCGCCGCGGGTATCACCATGTAGGCGAGGCGCAAGCCGCCGAACATCACCTTGGAAAAAGTACCTACATAAATCACGCGATCCTGTTCGTCGAGCGAGCGCAACGCCGCCAGCGGATGGGCGTCGTAGCGGAATTCGCCGTCGTAGTCGTCTTCGATAATCCAGCATTGGTGCTGTTCGGCGTAATGCAGCAGATCGAGCCGACGCTGCATGGAGAGCACGGCGCCGGAAGGAAAATGATGCGAGGGGGTCACATAAATCAGGCGCGGCGAGGCCGTGGGCAGCTCGTCGCAAACCAGGCCATGCTCATCCGTGCGCACCGCGACGAGTTCGGCGCCGTGCGCGGCCAGCGCCTGGTGGGCCAGGAAATAGTGCGGCTCTTCCAGCACCACGCGATCGCCTTCGTTCAGCAGTATGCGCGCGGTCAGGTTGATCGCCTGTTGCGTGCCATTGACGATCAATACATCGTCCGGCTGCGCCTGCACGCCACGGCGGCGAGCCAGGTAATCGCAGGTCTGTTTGCGCAACGCGTTCAGCCCGGCAGCATCCATGGCGTTGAGGTGCGTATACACCGCGGCTCGGGCGAGTTCACGGCCCCACGCGCTATTGATCGCGGGGTTGACCATCGGATAGCCATAATCCAGGTTGTAGCGCAGGCCGCGGTGCAGGCGCGGGATGTCCCAATTGCACACCGCGCGTACGCGCTGCACGTAACGGGAAGGTGGTGGAATGTCGGTGCTGACGGGATGCGCCAGTGGCTTGGCTTTCAGCTGGCTGACGAAACTGCCCGAGCCGACCCGGCCGTCGATAAAGCCTTCCGCGCGCAACTGTTCGTAGGCGGCGAGCACCGTGGTACGTGAAATCTCCAGCTCCTGCGCCAGCTCGCGGGTGGGCGGCAATTGCGTGCCCGCCACGATGCGGCCGTCGAGAATGGAAGCCTTCAACGCACGCGTCAACTGATCGTAAAGCGGACCGCTGCCATCAAGTTCTAGATACACACCGTGCCCTCCCATTGGCTCTAAGAAAATACGAGCAATTGGCTATGGAGGGAATGTGCCGACCTGCCTAGTCTGACTGGGTCGCAAGGCTCGCTAACAAAACATTACCGCCCCTCCCCAGGCCGGCGAACCTGATCGTGACGACGTCTCCCTCGCTTCCCACACCCGCGGTTCGGCTTGTCCCTAACAAGCCGCTCCGCGGGATCTTTTTGGGTGGGCGCCCTTCCTATCATCGAGTGATAGCTATGTCGGTATCTGTAGATTCTGGCGACCTGCGAGCGCAGCGCATGGCGCTATTTGCCGTAATCATCACGCTGGCGCTGGCCACGGCCGACCTGATCTTTGCATGCACGTTCTGGCACGAGCTGTATGGCGTGCCGCCGATGCGCCTCATGCAAGGCATTGCGGCAGGCCTGCTGGGCAAGCGCGCATTTCTCGGCGGTGCCAGCATGGCGGCGCTTGGCTGCCTGCTGCACTACCTCATGATGGGAGTGATGGTGAGCACGTATTACCTGGCCAGCCGGCGCGCCGCCGCGTTGATCGAGCGGCCCTGGTTGTATGGCAGCCTGTATGGTGCGGCGCTATTTGTCGTGATGAACCTAATCGTCGTACCGCTATCGGCGGCGCCGAAGACCCCACCGGTGCCGAGCTGGATCGCCAGCAGCATCGTGGTGCACCTGGTCATCGGTTTGATGATCGCCCTGAGCGCGCGAGGGCGCCGTAGGCTGGGATGACAATCCCAGCACCGCGAACGGCAATGCTGGGATTGTCATCCCAGCCTACAATTCAGCGTGCGGCTTTTTGGAACGGCCGTTCGCGCAGCCACTTGGTGGCGATCCATTTTTCG
Source organism: Dyella flagellata (assembly GCF_030160275.1). Classification (GTDB taxonomy): domain Bacteria; phylum Pseudomonadota; class Gammaproteobacteria; order Xanthomonadales; family Rhodanobacteraceae; genus Dyella_B; species Dyella_B flagellata. Next base: position 68,756 of record NZ_BSOA01000029.1, on the reverse strand, counting down.
CCCTTCTGCACCGGCAGGCCTGCGTGCAGCGACGCCTCGTCGCCGGTGTCATAAGCGAAATAGACAGCCGAGCCGCATAGCGCCGTCACCGTCACTCCCACTTGCGGAAACGCCGTGCCGCCGCCGGCCTCGGGCGTATTCAAGTACATCACCAGGCTGGCGATGCGCTGGCCGCCTTTGGCGGTGATGGCGGCGAAGCCGGGCTGGTCGGGATTGAACCAGTCGTAGTGGGGTTCGTACTGCTGGCCGGGAAGATAGTGCAGCACCTGCAGGCCCTCGCCATGATCCACCGGAATGCTCAGCATGCTGGCGATGCGTTGCTCGATGCGCTGGATCAGCGGCGTTTCGCCGGTCACGAAAAACATGCCTTCGCTGGTACGGCGCGCATCGATCTGCTGCTTGCCTGAACTGTCGACCGTCCGGGCCCGTTGCAGGCGCGGCCTGGCCTGTTCGATCAAGGCGTTGCATTCCTCGGCGGAAAGAAAATCGTTGAGCACGCGCAGCGCAGGCGACTCCATGCTCAGCCCCACATGGACGGTGTGGCCATTGACCACCATCTGCGGCGCTTCCGGATGCCGCGTGCGGCGGCCCTGGCTTTTCGGTGCGGGGGGTGCCTGCGTGTGCGCGTCCAGTGCCGAGATCGGCATGTTCAACACGGTGGCGAGAATGCTGCGGCTTTGCCGCAGGTCGTAGCCGGTGTCCTGCATCATCTTCAGCACAGTGTCGACGCTGTGGCCGGCACTTGTGGTGGTGAGGATCCATTCGCGCAGTTCGGGGCGTATCGGGAGATGCGATTTCATGCGGGCGATTTTAGCCCTTGCGCCGGCGCAGTGTTTCAACCTCGCCTAAGCCAGCTCCCTCCCCGACTACACGTAGGGGAGGGTGCCAATGCGGCATTACTTCAGCTTGTCCCACAAGAATTCATAAGCCAGCGCATGCATATATGCCGTCTGCTTGTTGTCGGCGCTCGCGCCGTGGCCGCCCTCGGTGTTCTCGTAGAACCAGACGTTGCGGTGGCCCATGCCTTCCATCTTGGCCGCCATCTTGCGCGCCTGCACCGGCCCTACGCGATCGTCGCTAGTGGCGGTGTAGAACAGCACAGAAGGATAGTTTTCGCCGGATTTGACGTTCTGATAAGGCGAGAACGTCTTGATGAAGTCCCATTGCTTGGGGTCGTCCGGGTTGCCGTATTCGGCGATCCATGAGGCACCGGCGGAAAGATGCACGTAGCGCTTCATGTCCAGCAACGGCACTTCGCAGGCGATCGCACCGAACAGCTGCGGATACAGGGTAAGCATATTGCCCATCAGCAGGCCGCCGTTACTGCCGCCTTCGGCGCCCAGATGCTCGGGCGAGGTCACGCCGCGCTTGATCAGGTCGTTGGCCACCGCGGAAAAATCTTCATACGCACGCAGGCGATTGGCCTGCAGGGCGGCCTGGTGCCAGCGTGGGCCGTATTCGCCACCGCCACGGATATTGGCGATCACGTAAACGCCGCCACGTTCCAGCCATGCACGGCCGACACTGCCGCTGTAGAACGGCTGCAGCGCAATCTCGAAGCCGCCATAGCCATACAGCAGAGTGCGATGGCTGCCGTCGAGCTTGATGTCCTTCGGCGCAATCTCGAAGTACGGCACCTGCGTGCCATCCTTGGAAGCGACGAAGTGCTGGCTTACCTCGAACTTCGAGGCGTCGAAGAACGCCGGGCTTTGCTTGAGCGTCTGTGCCTTGCCTTCACCCAGTACGCCACGTTCCAGCGAGGTAGGCGTGAGGAAGCCGGTGACGATCAGCCAGTATTCGTCGCTGCGGTCGGGGTCTGTGTTGACCATCACCGTGCTGAATTTCGGCGCACCGGGCATCTCTTCGCGCGCCCAGTTGCCTTCGGCCTTTGGTGTAAGCACATCGAGGCGAGTCTTCACGTCATCCATCAGGTCGAGGATCAGGTGATTGCGCGTCCAGGAATAGCTTGAGAGCGCGGTGTGCTCGTCGGGCACGAACAGCGTGGTGAACTGGCGCTTGCCGGCCAGGAAATCGTCGAACTTGGTGGCGATCAGCGCGCCGGAAGGATAAGTATTGCCGCCGACCGTCCATGCCGAGCGCAGTTGCACCAGTAACCATTCGCGATGCGCATCCACGTTGGCAGCATCCACCGGCACATCCAGATGGATCAGCTTGCCATCCTTGAGCTGGTACGTGTCACTGTGGAAGAAGTCGTGCGCAACGCTGACGAAATCGCGTTCAAAACCGGGCGTGCGATCGTGGGAAGCGCTTACCGACAAATCTTCCATCTTGCCTTCGTACACCGTCTTGGCGGCGCTGAGCGGTGTGCCGCGTTGCCATATCTTCGCAATGCGCGGATAGCTGGACGTGGTCATCGAGCCCGGGCCGAAATCGGTGCCGACGTAGATATGGTTGTCGTCGATCCAACCCACCTGGGATTTGGCTGCCGGCAAGTGGAAGCCATCCTTCACGAACGACTTGCTGGCGATGTCGAACTCGCGCACTTCCACCGCGTCGCCGCCATCGGGCGACAACTGGACCAGGCAGCGGCGGTAATCGGGCTTCAGGCAATCGCTGCCCTTGAAGACCCAGCGCTTGCCCTCGGCCTTGTTCAGCGCGTCGAGATCCAGCAGCACTTCCCACTTGGGCTCGGCCTTGCGGTATTCCTCCAGCGTGGTGCGGCGCCACAGGCCACGCGGATTCGCCTTGTCCTGCCAGAAGTTGAACAGATGGTCGCCGCGGCGTGCCACATACGGAATGCGCGCATCCGAATCGAGCACTTCCAGGATGCGGTCGCGCGTCTGCGTGAAGGCGGGATTGTCGGCGAACTGCTTTTGCGTGACCGTGTTCTGGGTTTTCACCCAGTCCATCGCGCGCGTGCCGTGGATGTCCTCCAACCAGAGATAGGGATCGTCGGTACTTGCAGCGGTGCTGGGCACCGGAGTGTTTTCGTGGGCTTGGCTCATGCCGCCCATTATGACGGTGAGTGCCAGCGCCAACCGCATCGATGCTTTCAGGCTCATGCTTCCGCTCCGTGGTGGGCACGAGGAAGATCCTCGCGCGGAACGCAAAGCATGCATGCCTGGACGGAAAACGCCAGTGGCAAAAGCGCTTCTACCCGGCACCCCATGATTTTTTGCCGTCATTCCCGCATAAATCAGCACAACGCTGATGCGGCGCGTAGGCTGGGATGGTAATCCCAGCTTCCACACGCCACCCCGGTGCTGGGATTGCCATCCCAGCCTACGCACCCTCTATGTGTGCGGCGATTGCGCGATGATGTCGGGCGACACCGCCTTGCGGGATGGCTTGCTTGGCCGCTTACCCAGCTCCGCCAGCGCACGAGCCATGCGCTGCGCCGCTTCATCAAGCTCGGCCTCATCGAGGTAACTGAAGGCCAGCCGTAAATGCGATTGCTCCCGCTGATGAAAGTCATAACGCTTGGCGCTGAAGAACTGCACGCCAGCACGTTCGCCCTGTTCGCTCCAGCGATCGATGGCGATGGAGTCGTCCACCTGTGCCCATAACCCCATGCCCCCTTCGGGAACCCGAAAACGCAAGGCGCTGCCTAAGTGACGCCGCAGGGAATCAGCCAGTGCGTCGCGACGTGCTGCATAGGTACGCCGCATGCGGCGCATATGACGCAACAGCTCGCCATCTTCAAACAGTTCGGCGATGGCGCACTCCATCGCGACATCGGTACGCGGATCGCTGGCTGAGCGCAGATGCGCAAGACGTTCGAAGACCGCCGGCGGCGCATGAATGAAGCCAGTGCTGATGCCAGGTGCGAACAGGTTCGAAAGCGAGCCGATATAGATCACATTGGCACGATCCCTTCCTGCGGCAATCGGCAAAATGGGCTTGCCGGCGTAATGGAATTCGTGGTCGTAGTCGTCTTCGATGATGGCGAATTGATGCGTCGAAGCCAGCGCGGCAAGCCGCTCCCGGCGCGTCGGCGACATCACGCAAGTGGTGGGAAATTGATGATGGGGTGTGAGGAAAACGGCACGAATGCGTTGATGCTTCAGTGCATCTTCCAGCGCGGCCACATCCAGTCCATCGCCGTCTAAGGGCAAGGGCATCAATTGCGCGCCAGCCAGGCGCAGCACGCTCCACGCGGGTGGATAGCCGAAAGCTTCCACCGCCACGACGTCGCCAGGCTTGAGCAGCATGCGCGCCACCAGATCGATGCCCTGTTCCAGGCTGCGGGTCACCATCAGGCCGTCGGCCACGGCGGGCAGGGCGCGCGTACTGCGCAACATGCTGGCCAGTTCTTCGCGCAGGCGATGATGGCCACAAGGGTCCGCATAGCCGATCAACGAGCGGCCGCGTTGCAGGATTGCGCGCCTGAAAGCGCGCGTCAGCGCTTCGGCGGGAAACAGCCGTGTGTCCGGCAAGCTATGCGCAATCATCAGGCTGCCCGGTGGCGGCGGCTTGACGGCAGGCATGGCGTGGATGGAGTCGGCGAGGGCGTAGCTGGGGACGTCTGCCGGCGCGTCTTTCGCACGCGCGGCTGTGTGAGCGGCTGTCGGTAGCGGGGAGGCAACGAAAGTGCCGCCGCCGACGCGCGTTCGCACCAGCCCTTCCGCAGCCAGTTCTTCATAGCCGGCCACGATGGTGTTGCGATTCACACCCAGCTGTTCAGCCAATTCGCGAGTGCCGGGCAGCGGCTCGCCGGCACGCAGGCGACCGTCACGAATATCGTCGGCAATTCCACGCGCCAGCTGCAGAAACATCGGCAGCTCGCGTTGGGGATCCAGCGCAATGGTCAAAGCCCAGCGGCGCATGGCCGGACTATAGCGCGGACCGGACTAGCCGGCATCGCCAAAGTGGCGCTTTTGGCGAGCTACCCCTGCGACCACGCTAGAACCCACGGCTGATTCCAGCCCCACCACGTGAAGATAAGGAGCATCCCATGAGTCGCATCATGCTGACGGCAGCTGTTTGCATGGCAGGTCTGCTAGCCGAACTGCCTATGACGGCGGCGGCCGACCATTACCAGGTCCGCACGCTCGGTTCGCTGGGCGGGACGTCCAGCTCGGGCAGCAGCATCAATCGATTTGGACTGGTCAGCGGCAATTCCAATTTGCCGGGCGACCAGACTCAGCATGCCGCACTCTGGCTGAGCGGCTCGGCGTTCGACCTGGGCACGCTGGGCGGGCCCAATAGCGCCATCGCCTGGCCGGTGAAAAACGACTATGGCGTACTGGTCGGCATTGCCGAAACCGCACAGATGGATCCCTTGGGCGAGAACTGGAGCTGCTACATCTTCTTTGCGACCGGCAATCCCTCCGGCCACATCTGCCGCGGTTTCGTATGGCGTTGGGGCCATATGCAAGCCTTGCCTACGCTGGGCGGCAACAATGGTTTTGCGACGGGCGCCAACGATTTCGGTCTAGCCGTAGGCTGGGCGGAAAACACGGTGCACGACTCGACCTGCGATCCAGTCTCCCACCAAGTGCTGCAGTTTAAACCCGTGGTCTATGGGCCGGGGGATGACGACATCCACGCCTTGCCGTTGATCGGCACCGATACTTCCGGTGCGGCGACCGCCATCAACAATCGTGGGCAGATCGTGGGTATTTCGGGTTTGTGCGACCAGGCCATCGGTCGCTATACGGCGATCCACGCGGTGCTATGGCAAGACGGCAAGGCGACCGACCTTGGCAATCTCGGCGTGCCGGCCTGGAACACGCCCATGGCGATCAACGAGCGTGGCGTCGTTGTAGGTTTTGCGGATGTAGCGAATCCAGGAGGCGCGGCGGCTTTATATACGCATGCCTTCGTTTGGACGCCCGCCGGTGGTATGCGTGACCTGGGCACGCTGCCAAAAGATGCCACCAGCCAGGCGTTGGGTATCAATGGTCAAGGCACCATCGTGGGACAATCCTGCGATTCGCTGGGTGCCTGCCATGCTGTCATGTGGCGTAATGGCCGCATCGTTGATCTGAACTCGCCCCAAGTGACCAGCGGCGTTAGCGGTCAGTTGTGGTCTGCCAACGACATCAATGATGCCGGGGTAATCACCGGGCAGTTGTTGAATCCAGTAACAAAGGTTTACTCCACCTTCGTCGCGGTGCCGGATGGTCTTTGATCTTCATCGCCCTCCCCTACGTGTAGTAGGGGAGGGCTGGGGTGCCCCAAATGCCGTCATTCCCGCGAAAGCGGGAATCCATTTGCTCTGACGCAAAAAGCGAAGATGGATTCCCGCTTTCGCGGGAATGACGGCACGGTTCTTTGGACGTTAGGGCGTAGGCTGGGATGGCAATCCCAGCACCAGCATCTCGCGTGGAAAGCTGGGATTATCATCCCAGCCTACGCGCTATTTGTTGCTCAACTCACCCAAAAATACGCAAATTCGGCGCATTGAAACGGCCGAGATTCGGGAAGATGCTGGCGATATCGCTCCCGTTTACACCCAGCCAGTTCGCCAGCGTCGCCGCGTATTGATCCACCGCGGTGGTCGGAATGATCTGACCGTAACCGGTATCGTCCGGATTGCCTGCAGCTGTGGTCAGTAAGCTAGGCATCGTGCCGTAAAAACGCTGACCGCGAACCGCGCCGCCGACCACGAAGTGATGGCCGCCCCAGCCATGGTCGGTGCCGCCGCTGTTGACCGAGAGAGAGCGGCCGAAGTCGGAGGCGGTGAAGGCTGTTACGCTCTGATCCAGGCCTAGCGCTACCGTTGCGCTATAGAACGCGGACAGCGCTTGCGAGAGTTGCGTGAGATTGGCCTGCTGCTGCGCCAATTGGTCGGTGTGGGTATCGTAGCCACCAGCGGAAACGAAGAATATCTGACGGTTCGCGCCAAGCGCGGATCGCACTTGCAACAGCTGCGCCACCATTTTGAGTTGATTGCCAAGCTCTGAATCTGGGAATGTCGTGGCAAGTGCCGGTGCCTGACCGAGGGCATTGAGAAGCACGGTGTAAGAGTCGATGGCGCTGCTGGTTGATGCGGCGTATGCGCGCTCCAGCGCGTTGCTCGGCGCGGGGCCTCGAATCAATGCGTTGTAGGCATTCGTATCGGCCGTCGTGCCGCCGGCCACCCAGGATTCGGGACCATTACCGAGATAGCTCATGGCCTCAACCCCGCCTGGGTCGACGGCGTATTGGTTCACCGTCGCTCCGCGCTGAAAGAGATTGGTGCCGGACAAGGTCATGCTCATCGAGAATTGCGGATTGGCATTGCCGGACGACAACACATCCGCCATCCTGCCGCCCCAGCCATTGGCATTGGCGTCGTCCGGGCGCGAGGTCTGCCATTGCGTGGTCTGGTCGTCGTGCGAAAACAGCTGCGGTGGTGGCGGAACCAGGCCCTGCCGAAACTGCGCTTGCGTGATCGGGTAGAGCAGGGAGCCGACATTGGCGACGACGGCAGCGTGTCCCGCATTGAACAGACCGCGCAATTCCGGCATGGCCGGATGCAGGCCATAGGCGCCGCCATCGCTTGGCGGTCCACCGGGCAAGCCTTGCACGAACGCGGCGGGAGTCAGGTTATTCGCCTGGATATCGGCTTGCGCCAAGGCGAGGCCGGCACGCGAACTCGCATAGGTGGCATAGGTTGCGCTGTCGTAAGGCACGATGGTGTTGAAACTATCGTTACCACCATACAGATAGACGCATACCAATGCCTTGTAGTCGTTGAAGGCATAGTTGCTTTGCAAGGCGGCAGCCTGGAGCAGGCGAAGGTTGCCGAACCCCGAATACAGGCCGACCCCGCCCAGGGTGGCATACATGCTACGGCGCAGAAAGTCACGACGGCTTAAAGGCATCTCGGCATCCTCATTTCTGCACGGAATATTCGGGTGAATTGATGATCAGGTAGAGCGCATGCTGCACGCGCTGGCGACCGAGAGTGCCGTCGGAGTTGTCGGTCATGGCATTGAGCCGCGTCAGCAGCGTGTCATGCATGAAAGAAGACATCTGGCCTGACATGAACAGCAAATTGTAGAGATCGATCAATCCGGAGGGGTTGTTGAGTGCCAGCACGGCGTCGCGATCCGCATTGATAGACATCGTGTTCGGACCACCCGACGAATAGCAGTTTGTGCTGGTGGTGTAGTCGCAAAAAATGCGATGAAAGATATCGTTGGGTATGGTTACCGCTGTCGTTGCCGTATAGACCTGGAATTCCGGGCCGAACAGCCCGCGCTGACTCAGCTCACCCGGTTGCTGGAAATCCGGCTTGAAGAAATTGAAGACGCTAGGCGAACGCAGCGGTGCCTGGCCGTAGGTGCTTTCCCATTCTGGATAAGGCGTATCCACCCGGCCGTTTGGCGTTTCGGCCCCCATCGCTCTCCATAGATGAGTGAGCTTAAGCAAGGGTTCGCGCAACTTGCCGTAAGCATCCGGATTGGGCACATACGACGCACCTACCACCGCCTCCGGATCGAGCAGGATCGCCTGCACCACCGCTTGCAGGTTGCCGCGCACATGCGCACTACTGCCGTCGTCGTTGAACACCTGTGCAATGTGGCTGACATAGCCTGGCGTCGGGTTACTCGTCACCAGGCGTTGGATCAGGCGTCGCGCGATGAACGGACCGACATTGGGGTGATGGAAAATATTGTCGAGCGCGGCGGTCATCTCGGTTTGCGCATCACCGCCGTGGATAAGTATCCCGTTGCTCAATGCCACACCTGGATAGTTAAGCAACTGCTTGTCCGAGGTGCTGTCGTGGAAGTCGGCAATGGGCTGCAGCGGACTCCACCATGCGGGAGAGTTGGTGTCGCTCGGGCCGCAATTGGTATAGGTGTCCGCCGTGCAGCACGGCCATGAGCCGGTGGTACAAGTTGCGTTGTTCCAGTTCCAGCCCGTGAACACCGCCGCCATGCCGCGCACGACGGTCTGGTCGTAGGTCGGAATCGGCTGGTTGTTGGCGTCCAGCTTGGGGGTGCCATCGGTATTGAGCTGCACCAGCCCGATCGAAAACAGCTGCATGACCTCGCGCGCATAGTTCTCGTCGGGATGAATGTTTTGCGTCGGATCAGCCTTCTGATTGGCGAGCATGCTCAGATACGTGGCCATCGCCGGGCTCTTGGTCACGTCTTCAAGCAGGGTGCGGTAATTACCGAACGCATCGGCGGCGAGCATGTCGTGCCAGCTCGCCAGCGCATACGGTTCGTAGGCGAGCGTGCCATTTGCATTGGAGACGACAAAGATCTCGGACAGCGCAAGGGCGACGCGCTGCCGTAATTGATCGGTCGGCATACGCATGCCGCGACTGGGATCGGGTGTGCCTAAGGCATTGATCCACCAGGCTTCCATTCGGGTGTCGTCGTTGACGGTGTTATTGCCGTCCGGCGTGTTGGGCAAGCCTGCTACCCAGTCAAGATAAGGTTTTTCGGTTGACACCGGTGCGGCGAACTGTTCGTTCAACCACCCCTGATAACCGACTTGCCGCAAGTGCGCGATGTCCGCCGTGGTGGGACCAAACGTCGCTTGTGCGAGAAAGCGCGCCGCTTCGGCATCAGTGTATGGACCAGCTACCTGAGCCAGGCAGAACGCGGGCCACAGAAATAAAGCGAGCACCGCGACGCGGAGCCAATTCGAGCTAAAAACCTTCATGCGTATCCCCCTCCTGCATACCAAAGGTCACTGTCCGTCTGTTCGATGAGTGGCATTGCTTGAAGGCGCAAGAATTATCGAAGGCCGATATTGTCGTTGTGATGTATTACTCGTTTATGGAATACCTAGGGTTTGCAGAAGTCACATGAGGTTGTCTTGATGGAATTCGTTTCTATTGGTTATTGACAAAGTGCAATCTGATGCGGTGGTGGACCATTGCACCGGTTGGACTTTTCGTGAGGGCAGGGATCGGCTACTTGTATCGAACGCCCTCTTCGTCTCGTGTTCACTCCATGTTGATCGAGGCAGCCTCATGCGCGCTAGCTGGCGTCGTCTTTTGGCTGATTTGGAGGTAGGAAAAGATCGGGTCGAAAACGCGCCCTAATGCCTCTCTTGCATCACGGGTTGCGCTGACCAAACTTCCAACGCGTAGCGCGTAGGCTGGGATGGCAATCCCAGCATCGAGATGTCGGGCGGAAAGCTGGGATGCTCATCCCAGCCTACGTGCCGCAAGGAGGTGGTTAAATGACACCTCATAGCTACCCGCATCCTTTTTTCGTTGCCAGGACGAAAAGCCAATGAATGGTTTTAGTGTCGACTTCGTAAGCCCTGTTGAGCGCGTAGGCTGGGATGGCAATCCCAGCATCGGGATCTTGCGTGGAAAGCTGGCACTATCATTCCAGCCTACGCTTATCCTCTGATAGCCACGGATGGAGCTACCGATGCCCCCATCGTCGCTGGAACAAGAGCCGCAAGCTGCCCAATGAGTATCATCGTGAGCCAGCCTGCCGGCAGATATAACCAAGGCAGGTGAGGTACCTCAAACCAAGTCATCAGCGTCCGGTTAACGGCCAACGCGCAACCCGCCCCAACCAACGCACCGGCGCCAACCACGACGAAATTCTCCAGCAGGAAATAGGCCAGGATGGTCCCTCGCGTTGCTCCAAGCGCCCGACGGATACCGGTTTGCCGAGTGCGTCGTCCCACCCAGAAGCTGACCAGTCCCATGACGCCCACGAGGTTTACGAAAACCAGCGCCGCTGCCGTTACAGCGAGGATGGCAATCACCGATGAGTCGCGCCGGAAATACTCTGTTCTCAAGGACGGGAATGACTCTGCCCGATGGAAGATGCGTTGGCTGGACACGCCGAGAAGTGCAGCCTTGGCCGGTGCCACCACATCATCGGGCTCAGCCGCCGTTTTCAATAGGTACAGCACCTTCGCCGTGTCCGGAATGAGGGGCAAAAGCACAGAAAGCTCGTTGTCGTCCGAAACCGTGAGGTTGGGACGGGCTAGATGGTCGACAACCCCAACAATCCGGATAGGTGAGCGGCCATCAAGGTAGATGGTGCGCCCAAGCGTGTCGCTCGCCGGAAACATCCGACGTGCGAAGGCTTCGGTCACGATGGCGGCGCGGACTTTCTTCAGGCCTGCATAATCATGGGCAGCCTCAAGGGGCTGGAAATCCTCCGGAGCAAAAGGGGCGCCACGGACCAGGTGCAAGCCAAGGACATCAAAAGCGCCAGGCGAGCCGTTGAACAAGCTCGGTTCGACTTCGATGGGAAGCCGAGTGTTGCCCTGCTGGACAACATCGCTGGTGAAGCCATTGACCCAATCATTGTGGCCAAAGGGCAGCGCATCGACGACGGCCACCGCTGTCACGCCCGCAACATGGCGAAGCGCCTCCAGATCACTTGCGATCGCGGGTGCCATGGCGGTGCCGGGAGCCATCACGCGCTCGCTTTCAATCACCGCGAGATGTTTTTCGTCGATGCCGGAGGATTGATGGAGAAGGTGTGTCCGGCTAATGACGAGAAACAACACGTTGGTCACCACGGCGCACGTCAAAGCAACCTGGATAAAGAGCAGGGCACTGAGGATGCGGTGCCGGCTGAGTGCCCGCAGCATAGGCATCTGGAATAAAGAGGTCATTCGGCCACCTTCACCTGCAGGGCTGGCTCGACCATGGATGCACGGACGGCGGGAACAAGCGCGGCAAGGGCGCTGGCCACGATGCCGAGAACAAACGTAGCAAGTAGCATCCAGCCATCCATAGTGACAAGGTGAGCGTACTCGTCGGGCTGCCGGCGTATAGTCCATAGCCCAAGCTGAGCCAATGCTAGGCCGATGGCGCCACCGACGAGTCCGATGACAACGGCCTCCGCTGAGAATTGCCAGACGATGTCGGCCCGTTTTGCCCCCAGTGCGCGCCGGACAGCCACCTCGCCACTCTTCCGGGAAAATTTGGCAAACAGCAAGCCGGTCATATTGGCCATGCAGACCAGCAGAAAAGCAAAAGCGAGCGCCATCTGAAGAGTCAAATCCCGAGGGATCACTTTCTTTCTGGCAAGCCACTCGTTCAAGCCGTAAAGTTTCGCATCTGGCGCGCGTTCAAACCGGCCGTCCGTATGCTGCCGCGCCCAGTAGTGGTCAAGGTACGCCTTGTATGAAGAAGCCTTCTGGGGACTATCAAGACGAATCCAGAACTGTAGCCAAGTCACGCCGGGGCTTTCCATTTCGTTGCCGGCACCCTTGCTCCCCCAGGAGGCAAAGCTACTTGTGGCTTCAAGCTTGCGGTCTATGGCGGTGGTCAACGGAAGGAAAAAATCGTCCTGTTCGCCAAACGGATGACTGGCAATATCCCCGTAGAACTTCGGTTGCGGGTCAAAGTGATCGGCTACACCCACTATGTCGAAAGCCACGCCGCCGAGCCGGATTGAGTGGCCAATGGCCGGGCCGTTGAAAAGGCGCATGGCCAAGCGTTGCGATAGAACAACCACGCGCGCATGTGCATCGTCCTCGGCTCGGCCCCAGCTATGACCCGCAAAAAACGGCAACGCGAACATTTCAAAGAAGTCAGCGGTGACAAACCTGCCCTCGGCATAGAACGGCTGGGCAGATGACCCAGGAGTCACCAGCAGATGAGCGCCAGCCATCGCCGCCTGCAAATCGGCCCTTCTAGAAGAAAGAAGCGCCCAGGCGTCCGGCCAGGTGAGGTTGTCACTCGGATTCATCCGCCTGTCATTGCGGTAGGACAAAGGAAGCGGATTCAGATAAGGCGTGAACAGGTCTTTGCTTCGCCCAGGTAGCGGGTCGCCTGACAGGACATGGACGACCGACAGCATGGTCATGCTTCCGCCGATTCCCAACGCCATGACCGCTATCACCAGGCTACTGAGGAGGCGGTTTCGCCACAGGCTCGATACGGCAATTTCCATGTAGTACGCGAACACGATAAATTCCCTTCCTTAGTCGACTCACCCGTGCATGTTTGTCGCAAGCCCTGGGCCCATATCGAGGGGCTCGAACTGAATCCACGTAGTGCTGTTCTGCGGTCGATCGTGACGCTCAACCAGGTGCGTGAGCCCCAATCTACTCGAACGAAGCCGCCGGTCTAGGCTGTCTATTTCGGCATCGCTAAGAAAACAGGCAAGGCTGGCTGGGATTTTTCGGTGGTTCAATGCAGCAACCATCTGCTCAATGAGGAGATAGCTCATGCGGTGGGTGGAAGCGCTGTCGATAAAAATGGATCCCGCTGGGCTCAGCAGCGGAAGGAACCGGGCCAGCAATTCCGTGACCATCTCTGGACCATGGTCGAAGTCTGAAAAGAGCATATCGATGCCATCTGCGTAGGCTGGATGCGATGCAAGCTCGAATAGGTTGATGTTGCCACTATGAAAGGTCACGTATTCCTGTACGTCGGCACTGAGCAAAACCGCCTCCATGAATCTGCCAATATCCCGGTCTGCATCGGCAAAGCCCGCAAGCGGACCGAGCAGTCCTTCCTGCATGTCAAAAAGGGCCGACATCGCGGGACGAGAAAAATGGCTGCCGTTGTCGAACGTATGTAGATGACCAATAGAATTTTCTCGCATGGCAGCAGCCATCCATACTGTCGATACACCAAGTCCGGTGCCGAGTTCGACAACGAGCCTCGGCCGTTGCCGCTTGACCAGGCTGTAAAGAAGGATGCACAAATCCTCGCTTCCATACACCCACCCCATCTTCTCGCGCAGGGCGAGGAGGTAAGGCATATTGTCGGCGATCTTCCATCCTGTGTGCCCCATGACCGCAGTCTCATTCATATCGACTTTCGTCTCGAAAGACTTGGCGACGCGGCCCCTCCCACCTGTTGAGATATTCGGAAAACTCAGGACTCCTGATCGCACTCTGCAAGTAGGGAGAAAAGGCATGAAAGACGAGGCTGCCATCCGCATTGACATAGAGAAGCATCTCGCCGATGTCACTCAAGAACACGCGTTGCGCAGTGCGTGCGGAAATTGTCAGCGCCTCATCGTCGAATTCCGCTTCTTGCTTTGGAAAAAACCAGGCAGGCGCCTGTTCACCCGCAAAGAAGCACACGAGAGGGGTTCCGGTTGGGCGATCAACAAAAAAACGGTGACGACGCGCCTCAGTAGATGGGAGATGGCGTTCAGACTTCCAGTCAAACAAAGACCAGACGGATTTTTGCATGGGGTCATCAAGCTCCCCGTTGTCAGGCTCCTCGAAGCCTGTCGCGTAACTGAAGCGGGGGGTGGAAACCGCGCTTTGCCCCGTGCGCATGTGAAACCACTGGGCGTTCAGCGGTAGTAGGCTCCGAGACACTCCTCTCACTCCCGTGTCATGGCTGAGCACAGAGGCAGTAGCAAGCAATGTATCAAGGCGCGCATGAAGCCACCGCTCGTTAATCCGTGCCTCCGAAAGTCTGGCCATGCAAGTCGTGCCTTCGAACGAAAATAACCTATTGACCACGGACGCATCCACGATCTGTTCCTTCCAGGCGCTTGGCACCGTGAGGTCAAGAAGCACAGGCCATGGCTTAATACTTAAGCCATCGAGAAGTTCGTCAACATGCAGGAACAGCCACTTTTTTCCGCTCGCTTTTATTGCCGCGACAAGCGGGTCATTGCACTGACTGTAGAGGACGACGGTCATGCGACGGCCTCGTAGATATCGCGATTGTGGATCTGCTTCATTGATGTCTGCATCTGACGGAGAACAAATGACAGAGTCGGGTCTATTTCATGTTCCGTAAGGATAAGTTCTGGTAGATCCTGGCGAATCAGGAAACCCGACATGAAATTAGCCAGGCGTTCCTGCAGATGCTTTCTCGCGCGCTCTCCGTCATCTTCTAAGTTCTCCATGTACGCTCGCAATAGTCGGTGGCAGATGTAGTAAACGAAGATGGCATGAATGAACGAGGAGTTAGGAATTTGGTTTCCTGACCAGGGTGATGTGACCCTGTTGCGGGGGTCGTTGAGCACAAACATATCGTTTGAGAACTCCCATGCCGCGAGATAATTGTGAGTGCTCTCGTGCATGAGAGTCTCCATGCAGGATTCCACGCTCATTGACTCGAGGTGTGTGTTGAGCAATCGGATGGAACCAGGTTGCCTTGGAACATGCTCGGAACCGAAACGGCTGCGTTCAGCGCCGGATTCGCCTTCGGACACGTCGTAGGATTTGCGCACAATGATTCTGCGCACGAAATTACGTACTATGAGCCCATAAGTCGGCACGGTGGCATCAATGTTTTCAAGGGCGGATTGGAGCTTAGTAACAACCGCCGCTTTCTCGTCATCGCTCAACGGAAGGCAACGTTGGCTGAGTACGCCGCTCCTCGGCTCATGCGCCACGGCAAGGGGGCTGTCGAAATCGATGGAGACTATTCCGCCAATGCTTGGCATCTTTTGGACCGACCAGACACCCGTAGCGTTGGCTACGGCGCGTTTGTCGCCGAGGGGGCTGAAGAAAGTGCGGGTCTTGTGGGAGGATAGGAAGTAATTGTGGCGGCCGTTTTCGATATCGACGATGGCTTGCTCACGGCAAACTATATCGAGCAATTTCGCGTGGATGAGTGCGATGTCATTTTCCACTTCGTCCTTATTGATGGTGGTAAGCCGGTGTGCGTAGGAAGTGCTCAGGTATATGAGCGACTCACACAGCTCGGAACTGACGAGGATGCGGGCTTGATGCGTGGGCGACAGTGCGTTGTAGATACGATAAGTAGCGCCGAGAGCGGAATCAGTCTCGCGCATACTCAGCGCCTCGGAAAGGCGGCGGCGCATACTAAGTAGGCGGAACCAGAGCAGTTTGTCGATGATATCAACAGATCTCGGACTGGCATCGGCAAGTTCGAGTAAGTGCATGACGTCAGTCGGGTCGATGGCATTGACGTCTTCGACCAATGAATTCATGGAATGCTCCCCAGCCATTGGTAATTCATTTGGTAGGTTCCGCAGGGCAGCCGTCACCCTGCGGAAGGCGAAACGAGCGTCTTTAGACGTTGAACTCACCCATCTGTGCTACCGGTGGCGTCTGCCCCATGTCGTGATGATGGTGCTGGCCGAATGAGTCGTCATCATGGTGGGGCGTGCTTGCTGCTGAAGCCTTCAGCTTGTCCTGCGGAGCACCGAATTCCTCAAGGTCGAGGCCAGCCAATGCGTGGATGGCCGTCGCCTCGCTGAGCATCGCGGTCGCTTGGTTCCCATTGGTCGACGCTTCACCGGCGACGGCGGTGCCAGTAGTGCCGGTGATGATGAGGGTGAGCGCTGAAAGGGCTTGAGTGACAGTTCTTTTACGAATCATGTTTCGAACTCCCTATTGAAGACCAAAACGCTGTCGATGGTTGGTGCAAAAAAGCACTCCTTAATTTGGACGGAGTGCCTCTCCAATTTAAAAAGGTAGATTTGTGCCGCAAGTGGAAAAGTCTCACATTGCAGTTTTCGTGTGCTCCATTTCTATCTCCCCTACTTTTTAATAGGAAAAGTCCTACGATCGGGACCACTGCATGTGTCCTAAACCTTTGACTGAGACGGGTCGTTGCGGAAGATCGACAAATCTATGCTAAACAAGCGGCTTGGCGATGGTATTGCGCCGCGCAATAGTCGTGAATGGATTGCTTGATGTGAGCCCTATTGGTGTGGGCACTTCGCTTGAATCAAGGCCAATGATGAGGCGAAGGGCGCTGAGCCCGCGCACCCCCGCTGATACCGCACCTTGAACAACTCATAGTCGTTACATAGCCCCGGCTTGCGGAAAGCCGAATGCGTCTGCGTACTGATCGCGGTGATCGAGCGGGAGAATTTTTGGGCGATGGCCTTGATGGACATGCCATCGAGGATGCAGCGCAGCACCTCATGCTCCCGTGCGGATAGCTTGACGGTGTCCAGCAAGTCATTGCCGAGATCCTTGCCGGATTCGTCACTCTGATGGACGGAGTTGATAGGGGCGGCAAGGTCGGTCAGCTGCCGGCTGAAATAGGTCCGGCCCGTGGGATGACACCACCAAGACCGGTACACGCGCATGACGCAGACGTAAGGAGCGCAGCAACTTGGCGCCATCGGTATCCGTCGCACCCAGGGCGTAGTTCGTAACGATCACGTCGGGTCGGTCATGCTTTAACGCCCCGAAGAGTTTCCGAGGATTTCAGCATGGCGGGTTCGAGTCCGAACTGGCTGATGGCCAGCCAGTTCGGTGGATTTCACCTATTTACGCTCATACTTGAATGGCAGTCGTGGTCCAGACCTCATTCGGTTGACCGTGATCCCACGACCAGAGCCCAACCTTCGTGCCGGGACCCCAGTCGTCGCCTAGTGCGTTCATATTGAGGTCCGTATTGGCCGGCGGCCGAACCGCAGCCGAGGTTGCTCCGAGAACCTGAAAAGTGTTGCTCGCAGTGAAAGATTGCGTCGCCGGGGCCAGCACGATCGGGGCGTTTTTCTGGATACTCTGCGGTATCGCGTAGAAGTTCGCATTGGGGTTGTAAAGAACGGACGCCTGCACGCCCGGTGCATAAACCCAGCACCATTGTTGTTTGGGATCTGACTTGTTGGGGGCGGCGAGTATAAGTTGCGACCCGGCCCCGGTGTTGTTTCCGTCGATTGCCAAGGCATTACCGTTGCCCATCGTGATGTGATAAAGAATCATTGCAGCTCTCCTTCTAAAAGGTTGGCGTCACGTTGAATGCTCTGACTGTCGGCCATGGATACGGTCCGATAGCCAGTTCCACGCGACCTGTGGACGGTATGAATCAATGAAGGAACAAGTGAGAACATCCATGAACAACTGGAGACATCCCTAATTCGCATCCCGGCGATGGCCCTGCCTCAGGGGTCAAACTGCGTCCTGACGTACTCCGATACTCCAATCGGGCATTCACTGACTTCGCGGATGCGCTGTGGGGTCTGTCATCGGCTTGCACCTCGCCTTGCGGCGCTTCCAGATGCGAGCTGTCGAAGGAGATTTATGCACAGGTCCGGGCAGAGAGTTCTTCTGAAAAGCTTCCGGTGGCCAAGCCATTGATATGGCTTGGCAAAGTGATGCGCTGGATTGACTTCGAGCTTGGCCCAACTCAAAGTGCCCGCCGGAGCGTCAGCGGGCTGTCCAGCCAACGACTCAATCATGGGTAGCCTCGACGGGCGGCTTTAATCGGCACCCGACCCGGCAACAATCAATGAGTTCGGCGGATAGGCCCCAAGTACTTGGCAACAGCTCCCTTCAAGGCCTGAAGAGTGGCCTGCACCTGCATCGGTTCCAACCGTATGTCGCCTCTAGCGGCCTGTTCCAGCCGATCGACCCGGTCGGCCGACTTCTGCGCGTCCAGTGCGTAGGCTGGAATGGCAATCCCAGCACCAGGATCTCGCGTGGAAAGCTGGGATTATCATCCCAGCCTACGCGTTGAGCCTGCTCACCCGCGCTGATACCGCACCTTGAACAACTCGTGGTCATTACATAGCCCCAGCTTGCGGAAGGCCGAATGCTTCTGCGCACTGATCGTGGTGATCGAGCGGGAGAACTTTTGGGCGATGGCCTTGATGGACATGCCATCGAGTATGCAGCGCAGCACCTCATGCTCCCGTGCGGATAGCTTGGCGGTGTCCAGCAATTCGTCGCCGAGATCCTTGCCGGGCTCGTCACTCCGATCGATGGGGTTGATAGACCCGGCAAGGTCGGTCAGGTGCCGGCTGAAATAGGTCCGGCCCGCGGCCACTGCTCGGATGGCCAGGATTAGTTCGGACTCGTGCTCCGTCTTGCCAATGAAACCGTGGGCGCCGGCCCTCCGTGCCACAGCCATCGTCGCGGCGTTGCAGTGGGACGACACCACCAAGACCGGAACACGCGGATGATGCAGATGCAAGGAGCGTAGCAACTTGGCGCCATCGGTCTCCGTTGCACCTAGGGCGTAGTCCGTCACGATCACGTCGGGTTGGTCTTGCTTCAACGCTTCGAAGAGCTGCCGAGGCGTGCAAAAGCTGCCTGCCACGTCCAGGCCGTAGTCATGCTTGAGCACCAGCTCCATGCCACGGCGTACCAGGATGTGGTCTTCGAGCAACATCACGCGCAAGCGCGGCGACAGGGTGTCGGACATGGCCTACTTCCTTTTCAGATGAGTCTGGCGTTTCCTTTTCCTTTCTCGCCGCCCGCATCGCCTGCTTGGTCAAAGTGGCGGGCGATAGCGACTTTCAACGCGGCGAGCGTGCGCTGTATGTCATCCGGCGGAAGCGGTACATCGCCTCTTGCCGCAAGCTCCAGCCGATCTGCCAACGCGGCCGCCCGATTCGCATGCAGCACAAGCGCCGCGCCCTTCGCGCGATGCGCAAAGTGCACCATCTTGGAGATGTCCTGCCTTGCTAGGGCTCGCTCATACTCCTGGACGTCCACGTCGATGCAAGCTCGGTGCCACGGGGGTGGAAGGGGTTCATCCGGCGCTTGACCGGCGGGAGGCGGCAGGTCGAGCCATCGAGAAAGCGTGGCATATAGCGCCTCGGGGCGCAGGGGCTGGTGCAAGACACCATCCAGCCGGCTATCCAAGGCGCGACGCCCGTTCTCGCTGCCTTGCTCCACGATGGCGACGAGGGGAATGCGAGTGCGCTTTGCAAGCTTGGCCACCGCCAAACGCAGCAGGGCTTGGTAGACGGTTGCGTCCGGACCTTCCAAGGCCATGAGGATCACGTCAGGCGCCTCACGATCAATGGCATTCAAGGCCGCCTGGCTGTCAGGCACGGGGACCGGGTTCAAGCCAAGCGCCCTGAGTTCGCTGATCAAAACGCGACGCGTTTCAGGATCATTTGCCACCACCAGGATGCGCGCCGCGTGGGGCCGCGCGTTGTACACCGCAGTGGGCTCTCTCACTGCAAAAGGCTTGAACCGCTCCGCTGTGCGGGAGGCGTAAGCGACGAGGTTGGGCGATGCGTTCATCACGAGTGCTCCAAGGTGGACGCGCCGTACGCAGTGCGCGGCGTGTCCAGCTAGTGGGTGGATTGAACGTTGGGTGCAGCGGGGCGACGGGACCGGTGCTGTTGCTGGGGGCGTGGAACCCACTGACGAATTTCAGCGTGGCGGCCGCTATGCAGACTGCAAAGGCATAGCCAGGCCGTGGCGGCCGCCATGGAGGTCGTGACTATGGCTGCCAAGTAGTCGCCAATGTTGATGAGGAAGTAATCCAGCGTGAGGATCGGCGCAGTGAGGCCAATGAGGATCGCGGCCGACGCGAGCAAAGTGAGTTTGGACGTGAGTGCTGCGCGGCTTAGAAAACGAAATGAGCCGTCGTGTTGGCCCTCCCACTCGTCCACGGCTTTGGTTACCCTGGCCGAGGGAGAATCTATATGCGTGATTTGTGTCATGGCAGCCCGGATCCTTTGGGATGTGTTCTGTCATCTTTCTCGTGTCAGATGACTCGTGGCAGCGCCTCTGGCTCAGCACGGGTTGCTGGATGGTCTGATCAGGGGGCAACTTGTATGGTTGTCTGGCTCATTAAAAACGCTGTCCACCTCGACGTTTTGCATTCAAGCATATTCGAAGAACACATATATGAAGCTCGCATAAACAGGCATCACATATAGCTTTTCATGCCACTCGGAGGATTGCGCGGTGGCACGGAAAAGCATCTACAGGCCAGAGCATCGAATCTTCGCGGAGCTACTCCGCGACGTGCGAATGCAAGCGGAACTCACGCAGGAGCAACTGGCGACGACGTTGGATGCCGATCAGGCATTTGTTAGTGAGGCGGAGCGGGGCAGGCGGAGGCTGGATACCGTCCAGGTACGCGACTGGTGCCTGGCATGCGGAACCGACCTCGTTCAGATCAGCAAAGAATTCCAGAAGCGTCTGGCTGATCCTCGGTACCAAAAGCCGAGAGAGCCTGATGGTCGGCGTAGGCCACGGTAAGCACTACGCCTGAGGGAAGGGGGCGCAATTAGGGGCATTCAAGAATTGGTCCCTGGCTAACTAGACGCCAAAGTCAGATCACGATCCAAAGCTCGCAAGTAAGCACTTGCTTCACGGCCTTTCGGTGAATGGCCCAAATTGCCACACGCCGGCCGTCGCTCAGGATATAAGCGTCTAAAGTAGCGCCATGAGGGAATCGCGGATGCATATTTTTGTCGATGAATCGGGGACTTTTGCCAAGTCAAAGAGCCGAGGCTCTTGGTGCGTGGTCGCGGCGTACGCCATTCCAGAAGCGCCCTATGCCAAAGCAAAGGAGGTCCTTCGAGGCCTCAAGATGAAATGTGGCGTCAAGTATGACGTCGAAATCAAGCGAAAAGACATCGATGAATTGCGCTACTTCGAGCTGCTAAGCGACCTGTCGAAGATAGATGGGATCGGAGTGGCTGTTGCCACGGACGCCAGCCTGAACGGCGGCGCAGAGGAGCACCAAGAGCAGCAAGCACTCAAAATCGAAAAGTACGCCCCCAACATGGTCTATCCGGAAGGTCGGCAGATGTTGTTAGACCTTGCGAAGGACCTGAGGGGGTTGTCCGAGCAGAACTACGTCGAGTTGGTCTGCCGCGTTCAATTGGTCTACGATGTTCTGCAGCTTGCAATTAACTACTACGCGCAACGACTTCCCGGGACTCTGTCCAACTTTCGCTGGTCTTTTGACGGGAAGGATACAAGTCAAAACCCCTTCGAAACGATGCTGCAACTGATGGTCGGTCCGCTCCTGCAATCCAAAACCTTGCATGAGCCGTTCGGGATGATGGACTGGGCAGACTATTCAAAAATGGCTCGCTTTGAGTTCAAGGGTGAGGCGCCTTGGCTTCCGAAAAGAGAGTCAAATGGAAGGAAAGCGCCGGCCTGGAATGTTGGTCTCATCTGGAGGGAGCACCTCGAGTTTGCAGATTCGAAAGGCAGTCCGGGTGTCCAGCTAGCCGATTTCCTGGCTTCGGGTTTAAGAGCGCTCCTCCGTGGGAGTTTCCACGACAATGACCAGGCCGCATTGCGGTTAGGTGCCTGCATGGTTCAGCGGCAAAAGTCGAAGCCAGGCATACATCTCATCGGGCTTACGCCGGGCGAGGATATTGATGTTGGCCCCGATGTGTCCAGGCGTGTGAAAGTGCTGGCGCGTACTGCTAGACCCATGCTTGCTTCATAGCGCCGCTCTTACCCACGAGCAATAGGGGACGGAGGTGGTTGAATTGGGGGGCGCAATCGGGACATCCGAGAAAAGGTCCCTGGGTAACTAGACGCCAGTGCCAGATCTCAGTTCGGAGTTCGTACGCAAGCCCTTAATTCGTGAGCTTTTTGGTGGATGTCCTCGATTGTGTTGCTGGAAATTGCATCCGACTCTTGATGGTCGCCATGGATAACGCTGTTATAGCAAGACGATTGGTTGACCCTCACGCCGCAAGCCGAAAAACTCGATATCAACGACAACGGGTGGCCGCAAACTTGTCAAATTCTCTAAAACGCATACTGGCACAAGATGACACGATTATCTTTGTAGGCTCGGGTATTTCACGTTGGAGCGGCCTTCCGAGCTGGGAGGGGCTGGTAGGCGAACTCGCTGATTATCTGGATGACAATTCCATCGATTCTGCCTTGGTCCGCCAGGAAGCCGAGGTTGGTGACCTGTTGCAGGCAGCCAGCTACGGCTTTTTAAAGCTGACGCCGCCGCAAGTCGCGGCGTTCATGCGCAGCGCTTGCCGGAGCGGCAGCGCGGCCCCCGGCGAAATCCATCAAGCAATCATGATGCTTGGGCCAAGCTGCTTTATCACGACCAATTATGACGACCTGCTCGAGCAAGCTTATCGCCAGCATCGTCCGGCACCATCTGAGCTGCGTATTGTGCTCAACACGCAGCTCTTTGAGCAGGCTGAGATCATCCACGCGCAAGCGCGCCAATTTATCTTCAAGCCTCATGGCGATGCGCGAAACGCTGATTCAATCATATTGACACGCGAACAATATCGCATGCTGCTGCCTGAAGGGTCGCTCAGTGCAACGCTCAATACTTTTAAAACGCTGCTCCAGTCGCGCCCTGTGCTGTTTGTTGGCTTCGGTTTGCGTGATCCTGACTTTCTACATCTACGCGATTTGCTCGCCAATATTTATCGTGGCGGAATGCGTGATCACTACGCAATCGTTTCCGACCCCGTGCGCGATCAACAAGATTATTGGCGGGCGCATTACGGCATTCATCTCATCGGCTATGCCACCGCCGATCATGGTCGCGATCATAGCGGTCTGCTTGCTTTGCTCGAGCAACTCCGTACCATGCCGGCGCCTCACGCCCTCCGCCCCACCTTTGATATCGAAGACCCGGCGGGGATTCTGTCCCTCGCACGCTACGCGGCTAGCAGCCTGTTGCCAAGCGATTCTGAGCCCTTCGTCATTCGGGTGAGCAGAGTCGACACCACTCATAGCGCTGGCAAGTGGCCGAATGCTTATGACCATTGGCCAGTCCAGCGGCTCCTTCGTGAAGGCCCCAAACAGTTCATCCTATTAGGCGAACCTGGCTCCGGGAAAAGCTTTGCGATGCGCGAGGCGGTAAATACGCTCGCGACAGATCTTCAGGATGCGTGTCTGTGTGGAAAAGTCCACGTTGCAATGCGGATTCCCATCGCCATCGATCTCAAACTCTACAACGGCGATTTGGAAGGCCTGATTAGCGGCAAATTTCCTCTGGGGCTTTCGCTCGACCTACTGCATGTCTCATTCCCGATCATACTTTACCTAGACGGCTATAACGAAGTGCCACGTTCGTTCCGGGAAGATGGCAGCTTCGACCGTCAGCTCGATGCACTTCTTGAAGCCAGGTCGGGACTTGGGCTTGTAATCGGTTCGCGCACAGGCGATGGTCTCGAGCGACTTGGTCTTCCAGTTTACCGGTTGTCAGAGATATCTCTGGAAGAGGTCGAGCACAGACTGTCAGCGAGTCAGTCAATGCTCCGGACAACTTATCGGGAAGACATCATTCGCATCCTACAACGGCCATTTTACTTCCGCCTGCTCAATCGCGCAGTAATGTCGCTCGAAAAGGTTCATACGCCTAATGATCTGTATGCGCAGTTCAGTAGCAGCGTTGCAAAGAGATTTGCCGAAGCGTTCGGCAACAGAATCAATATAATAGCGGCAATGCAGCGGCACGCTTATGCAACACTTGAGCGTGGCAGCGAGGCGTTCGACGTCAGCGACCTGGAAGCGGCAATTGCAACTGTCGCACCACGGCATACTGGGGCGCAGATTGAGCAGATTGCCAATTGGCTTGCATCGGAGGAAGTCATCATTCCTATGCAAGGGAAGCGAGCAGCCTTCGTCCATCAGTCGATAACCGAATTTCTTGCTGCGTGCGAACTTAAGATCAAGCTTGAGAAGCAGTCGGGTAATGTTGGCGAACTGATCAATTTGCGGAGATGGGACAACGCGATATTCCTAACGCTCGGTATGCTAGATGAGGCGCTAGCGGTCACCCTCCTTAACGAAATTGTCGCACGCGACGCCGGCTTCGCGCTGAATGCCGTGCGTTATGTACAGCACGGCGGCGAAGCGCTAGTTGGCCAGATTCTGGAGATAGTCGCCAAACTTCCCCACTATGCACTCGATCATCATACGAAGTTTGCGTTCGATCGACTTCCGTTTGCGCCGTCGCATGAACAGGCATTGCGGAGAATCTTGCTGCTGCCGGCGCTACGTGGAGAGGCTTTCGGAGGTCTCGCAAAAGCACTTGGGCGCTCAGTGAAGCAGGAGATCATCGATTGTCTATTTAAAGAAGGCGGGTTCTGGATCACTCGGGGAATAGGTAGGGCGCTCGCGCATCTCGTCGAGGTCGGAGACTTATCGATGCTCGTCGAACGCCTGGCATGCGCAGATCCTGCATCACTCGATGATGATCAAGGGATCACGCATTACCAAGTAGCCGCGGTAGCGACAGCGGTAAGAAATTTTACCACGGAAGAGATAAGGCGAGAGACGCTTGCGCGATTAAATATGTTCGATGCCGGCGGAAAGCGTATTGTCGCCGCTCTGATCTGCGAGATTTTTGAAGGAAATAAGTCAGCTGAAGGATTGGCGATGGTGATCGAGGTCGCTCGATTGCGGCTTCCGAAGAATCTATTTGCCGTTTATCTAATTGTTCGTTTCGAATCAGACCTGCGCCATATGTTCTCCAATGCGCTCGACGATTCGCTGTTCGACACGATTCTTAACTATATTGATCATGGCGACCGCTGGTCGGTCGATCTCCTTGACGCTTGCGCAGAGGAAGACGTCGTCCGCGGCCGTGTGCTCGCTGAAGCAGAGAAGAGTTCGGGTGCTCGAAGATCCATATTTGAGTATTGCGCGACTCGGGGTACGATCTCGCTCTTCGCAGGGCTTGAGTCATTGTTGCAAGGGGGCGCCGAGGAGGAACTGAGGTTTCTGCGGCTGATTGACTTTCCAGATCTCGATTGGAGCGGACGCCACGATCTGCTGATCGCTGCACTCGCGCTCCATAATCTTGAAGTCGCGCGACTGGTACTCGGCGGGTCGAGCCCGCCATCCTTCGCTGGCTTGGAAAGTATTGATCTTGGAGAGGTCGGCCCCTGGTTAAACTGGCTGATTCAGCTGACTGAAGATCAGTCAGCCGCCGACGGGGCCGGGTGGGTTGCCATGCAGCTCGCAGTTTTGATCGCTCGATCAAGCGCCCAAGACAACAAAGCGCAGTTGCTCAGGCTGCTTGATCAAGGCGCCCCAGCGCAACAACGGGTTATCGCCACGATGGTCCTGCACCATATGGAAGGACTCTTGATCTCTGACTTCTCGCCTCAAGCGCTCGACGTACTCAAGTCGCTGGTATTACGAGGCCAGGGCGGAAACGAGGTGTTCCCGCATGTGTTTGGACTGGTTGCCGATGAAGCCTTCATTCGTGACGAACTCTTCCCGTTAGCAGTGCAAAGTAAGAAGGGCTATAACGCGGTTGCAAGTATCGCCCAGCAAGCAGGAAGGCGGCTTGGTATCCGCATAGCTATGCCTTCCTGAAGTCGAGAGGGCGAGCTTTCCACGAAAGCTTTCTCTGTCCGGTGCTCCATCGAGTCCCAATAAGCCGAGTGAAAGGGAGTAGTTTTCGGGGCATGGTCGGTGCTTCACTGGCCTATTTGGATCAGTGTTGCGTGTATCTTGTCCTGCTGCTCGGCGATGGTGGCCTCCATGACATAGGCGCTGCCATAGACAACAGGGTAATGACTATTCCCACGCCAAGAAGGCTTCCAAGCGCGTAGTTCTTACGTTTAGCTAGGCAATATGGATAGGTCAATGTCCACAGCAGCACGAACCAGCAATAAGGGACGGAAGTGGTTAAATGGCGCCACTTAACTACCTCCGTCACCTATTTGTACTACGCGCCGCGTCTGCGTCTTGCTACTGCCCAGGATCGCCCTCACCATGGGGGCAGAGAACAGGATGGGGAGTTCACGCATGATCGTTAGCCCGGATCTTGGATTGGTGGCCGCTCAAACGCAGGCGAAGGCGGCATGGTGGCAAGTGGCCGCGGCGTGCGCGCAGGCTGTGATTAGCGGCGCGGCGATCTGGGCAGCGGTGATCATTGCGAATAGACAAACTCGTACAGACGCCGCGCGACGTGAACGCGAGCGTGCGGAGATAGCACGAGATGTGGCTATGGTCCATGTTCGCGCCTTCCGAGCTTGGGACGAAAAAACGCGGCACTTGAAAAAGATCGCGGAGCAAGGTCAAGCTGGTGCACTCAACATGCTCCAACTTGTCCAGGGCGATGAGTACCTTTTCCAGCCGCCGGAGTCGCTCCGCGTTCTCGCGGGAAATTTGAGGGAATTTGATAACGCTGCGAAAGCAGTGCAAAGGTCCTTTATTGCCGCGCAAGAATTCAAAGAAATGCGAACTGTGATGACCGGCTGGGCACTGGCAATTGCAGCGGAACGATCTGATGGTGTTGATTTTGACAAGGTGCTCCGCTTGACCACCGAATGCCTGACAGCCATTCCTGCTGCCCGTAATGCGGTCGACGCGCTGCTTGTTCTCAAGCAGTCATAGGGTTGGGCAATTTGTTTCGCTTATGCTGCCTGCGGAGTGTAGGGAAACTTCAGTAGACGCCTGCTGATCTCCCGAGTAGTGTTGGGCTCACGTTCTATGGAAACTGGAATCGGGCAATGAAGAGCCTTTTGCGGCAGGAGATGTTCGGTAAACACCAACTTTCCCTGATCGAAGTCACCCATCCGTCCATGCCGGGCAACCGCGGAATTGCGTATGAAGTCCGCACACGGACGCCTTCCGGCAAATTCACGCGGGCGATAGGTGATAGTTCGCAAGGCTATGCATCTGAGGATGAGGCGTGGCAGGCTGGGGTGGCGTTCGTAGGGCGCCTTGGGCAGTAGCCGAAGGCGACCAAACCGGTGCATCAGACTGCCTTTCGTGCGCAAGGGAGATCGAAAAGCGCACGCACTTGCCACGCAATCAAGGGCACGAAAACGGGACGGGGGTCGTTAAGTGAGATTAACCACCGCCTTCCCGTTTTCTAATTTTTGCGCAGGGAAGCCCTTGGTGCTTTGGGCCACAGGCTTAGCCCGGCAGCGCCATTATGTGTGCAATCAGGTGTGAGGCTGCACCTTCCAGGTGTTCTTTAAGCGCAAGGACGGCCTGCTCTGTTTCGCCTCGACGCAGATGCTTCACGATGGCGTCGTGTTCGCTCAACCAACGCGGCTTCTTTGTCGGCATGGTGGCGTAGGCGCTGACAAACAGTACGCACGTCCGGCGTAGAGCTTCGATCATGACAAGCTGCCGCTGTCGGCCTGCAAGCGCGTAAATCGTGCGGTGAAACGCCCAGTCGCCGTCTGCCCAATCGGGGCCGCCAGCGTCCAGGTTGGACTTGAGGCGCACGCGATCGATCTCTTTCAGGTCCGCCGGCGTCAGTACTGCTGCCGCTCGTTGAAGGCAGTCGCACTCCAACAGGATGCGCAGGTCGTATATCTCGCGAACCTCTTCGGGTGTCAGGCTGATGGTTTTGGCGCCACGATGGGCCTCGATCTCCACCAGCCCCTCGCCAGCCAGGATGCGCAAGGCATCCCGAATGGGAATTCGGCTGACACCGAAGCGCTGGGCTAGCTCGACCTGGGAAAGATCAGTGCCAGGTCGCAGTACGCCCGCCATCAGTTCGCTCCGCAATTGGCTGGCTATCGTTTCCGGCGTCATCGTGGCGCTCCTCACCCTTGTCTACGCTGAAGTCAAAGTGTATACATGTATACACTTTGCCTCAAGGACCACCGATGACCAAGCACCACGACTTCACGGCGGAGATCGTCTGGACGGGCAACCGCGGCGAGGGAACCAAGACCTATCGCGGCTACGACCGCACCTGGCGCATCACGACGCCCGGCAAGGCGCCGATCGAGTGCTCGAATGACCCGATGCTTGGCGGCGATCCCTCCAAACCCAATCCGGAGGATCTACTGCTGGCGAGCCTCTCCGCCTGTCACATGCTCTGGTATCTGCACCTGGCGAGCAGCGCGGGGATCGTCGTGAAGCACTATGAAGACGCCCCTTTTGGCGTGGGTGAAACCGGCGCGCGGGGCGAGGGACGTTTTATCCGGGCCGTGCTTCGACCCAAGATCACCGTGGAACGAGGCGCGGACCTCGCAAAGGCCGATTCGCTGCATCACGACGTCCATCACTTCTGCTTTATTGCAAGGTCGGTGAACTTTCCAGTCAGCTATGAGGCGACGTATATCGAAGATTGATAAGTAGAAGGACCTGGATCAGGACGACCGCAAACACTTCCCAGTAGCGCCGACTAAACCGGCGATTGTTCATCGGCAACGTCCAGCGCCCGAAAACGGGACGGAGGTGGTTAAGTAAGATTAGCCACCTCCGTTCCGTTTTTTGCTAGGGCAGGGCGTAAAGGATTGGCTACCACGGTAAACTCTCAAAATAAGCCCGAACGTTGTCAAAACTTTCATCGAAATCGGGCAATTCACCCTCTGACAGCTCGTCCGCGAGGTGCTCGTATTCTTGCGCGGCTCGCTCTCGGACTTCCTGACTTGCCATAGCGTCTCGCGAAATCTCAACCTCTCTATCTTCCGCTTTAATTCGCAGTGCGCTCAGGATTTCGGTCCTACACTCCCGTGAAGTTAGATTAAACGATCGTAGAAGAAAGTTTAGATCGTAGATGTCCTGTCGGCGAGCCCTTCGGCGAATGACCTGTTGAAGTAGCGCCCTATACTTTTCAGCAACGAGGGTAGTGAGGGCATACACCCGAAGACATTGGTCGCTATCCAGCTCAAATATGTCATTGGTCGGGACGCGCTCGTCGAAGCTGTAATCCATTTGGATGGCGGTTGTACATTGGCCGCTCATCAGCTTGATGTGGTCTTTGGTGCCGCGTAGGGCATATCCAATTCCAACTTTGAGGTTGATCCACAGAACTCGAAATTCAGGCTTTGGCCTTGGTTCCGGCTTGGCTGACTGGATGCGACATTCAATGTCATATTCTAATCGTTCCGATGCCAATGCCAGGCCTTTGCTCAGTCGACCAAGGAGCTTTTCTTGCTCCTCTTGGGAATAACCAGTTGGCGTTGAGAAGTCGATGTCGGTTGTGTAGCGTGGGCTGTGATATCGAATGGCGAGCAAGATGCCGCCTTTCATGTAGCTCATTTCAGCGAGTTCAGCATCCAGCGTCATTGCAGTCACGATCGTATGTATGGCCTGCCGAAAATGAAGGTCGCGGGTAGTTTGTGCGCCACTGACCCATTCGCGCAGCTCTATGTCAGACATTGATTGAAAGCATCCATCGCTCTGAAAATGTGGGCATGTATTCGCGCTCTGGGTCAAGTCGCCTTGAGCCCCCTCTTTGCGCGTCCTTAACCCATGCGTCTATGCGAGAGTCACTTAGCCCGCATCGTTCTTCGATGATGTATCCGGCACGCACACGATCAATTTTCGAGCCGTGCTTTTCCAGCTCGCTGACAATGAGCGTCAAGTTTCTACTTGCACTCTCCTCGAAAATTTCAATGACGTGAGACATGCCTCCGCATAGATCCGGGCGGCGTAGCATGTCTAGATAAGTGCGACCAAGGGTGCTCACGCGCAATAGCCCATCTTGGGCAATTCTGAAACCGCCACCAAGTTCGGCGATTTGATTCACGCTTAAGGTGAGTCCTTGAATTTTTGTGATCTTGTGTCTGACTAGTCGCGGGAGGTCAGCATCTTGGTACTGGCTTAGCGCCTCGCCGAGATCTCGCTTCATGCGTCCATCGGCTAGTTCTCGCCACTGTTTGGCCGCAGGACTGGTAAAGAAGATGAGTTTCGGAAGTCGATTGCTCAGCCCGTGATAGACCATGGCGCTGAGATGAGAGATATAGCCAAAGGGGTCGATTGAGCAAAGGATTACTTCGGGGTCCGGGCGGGCTGCGGCCAAAGTCCGCAATACCGATCGTGGAAGGGATCGGTCTTCGTTTAGCACTCCACGGCCAATCAAGACGCGGCGCACATAGGTGAAATCGGATCGCCGCGGTTCGCGCCTCGTCATCTTTAATTCGCGCCCTTCCACTAAGCCAGTGGTAACGACCCCAAACACCAATCGGGCTAAGTCATATTCCGAGAGAACGGGGGCGGTGACCTCAGCGCGGACAAGCAGCTCGACCGCATTAGGCAGGGCAATTTGTTGTGATAACGGGGCTGCTGGAGGCATGCGCTAGAAAATTTGGAGGTTTCGTGGCGTATACTGTGCGTCCTAAGGACGCACAGTATACGCCACGGTGACTCGAATTCAATACCTGCCGCGTACCTCACGGTTTTTCTTAAGATTTTCGGGGCCGCTTGCGAGGCCCACTCTGTATCACTACAATCCACGTCCTAAGGACGTGGATTGTAGTGAACGGTAACGCTTTCTTTCCACTCTGTCGAAAACCGGATGGAGTAGATCAACTCCAGTACCCACTCGTATTACTAACGGCGCTCGCCCAGGGTATCTGCCCTCAACCGCATACCCGAACGCAAAGACTCCGATTTTCTGAGGGGTTCACCAGAAGTCGCCAAAGATTCGTCGCCATTTCAGTGGCTTACGGATTTGGAAACGCGAGTTGAGGCCCACGACCTGGCTTGTAATCCTTCCGTTCCTTCAACCAGACGGAACCGCAACCCCATGTCGACCGATCAGCTACGCTGGCTTTTGAAAGTCATGCAACCCGAGCGAAGCTTGGCCTCGCTGCCCGGGGGCGCCGGCATCTCCCCAGACATTCATGCAGCGCTGCTTGGGTTGCCACCGGAGGTCTATGTCGCCGAACTAAACTTGATGAAGCAAGAGGCGAAAGAAGCGGCGGACGAGCTGCTGGCCGACCCATCCTGTGCCTCGTTGGTAGATCGACTCCCCTTGCCAAAGGGCGCCAAGGTCGTTGCCTTCGGCGACAGCCTGACGTCAGATCCGCAGTCTTGGGCTGTCATCCTGCATGAGCTGCTCATGGCCAAGCGGGGCGCTGACGAGGTTTCCTTCTCGATCATCGCGGGCGCCGGCGAGAGACCACGCATGGGTTGGTCCGGGTGGGCGAAGTCATCGGCCAGCAACCCGATTTGATATTCATCCTCCTCGGCACCAACGACGCCCGAACCCAAGGCCCGGACCCGACGAAAACCCTCGTCCATCATGAAGAGACGATGCGCAACATCACTGAGCTGCGGCAACGCTTGTCGCGTGAGACCAAGGCGCGTTGCATCTGGATCACACCGCCCGCCGTCGATGAGCAGCAGGTCGCAGGGCATTGGGGGCTGGCCCGGTTTGGGGTGGGTTTCCGCAACCAGAACCTTGCGCGTGTCGCCGGGATCGTCCGCGATTTCGACGGCCAGGCGATTGACGCTTTCTCCCATTTGGGCACGCCGCCCCGCTGCGAGTTCCTGATGGGAGATGGCCTGCACCTCACGATGGCAGGGCAAAAGCAGTTGGCGCTTGAGGTCATCAAGGGCTGGAGCATCCTCGCATGAAGTATCTGATCGTCGGTGCCACCGGGAACATCGGAACCCGCGTCACTCAGTGGGCCCAACGCTGATCCGGTATTCGCGTGACTCCGGTTTCGCGTATTCATTAGTGAGCCCTCCCCCGTTTTGCTCAAGTGACCCGAGCGCCCTGAACTTCTTGCGCCGCTTCAAGTCTATGAAGCGGCCTGCCCGGCGCCATGCTCGGGCCACCAACGGGAGACACACCTTGAACAGGATCTACCTGAAAGCGGGCGGTGCCTTTCTGTTGGCCGTGATAGTTGGCCAGGCCACAGCCACCGAGGCCAGCCACGCCACCACGCCGCAGCGCATGTCGGACAGCTATGCGCACGCGGCGAAGCTGATCGACCTTGGCCACGGCCACTACCTCAATCTGCGCTGTTCGGGCAGCGGACCGCAGACGGTTGTGCTGGAGGCCGGCGCGGTCGCCGATTCCTCCACATGGTTCAAGGTGCAGCCACTCATTGCAGGCCACGCGCGCGTCTGCGCGTACGACCGGGCCGGGTTCGGCTTTAGTAGCGAGGGGGCGTTGCCGCGAGATCTCGACGCCGACGTGTCGGATCTACACGCACTGATTCAGCACGCCGGCCTTACGACCCCGCTGGTGATGGTGGGGCATTCGCTGGGCAGCAACATCGTTCGGCAGTATGCGAGCCGCTATCCGGCGGACGTGAGCGCGATGGTCCTGCTTGATCCGCCCGCGCAGAACATCGGCCAGTTTGCCCCCGGCTGGCAGAAGGATGAGGACTCCCTCTCGGTACAGCGGTTCGCGTTTCTTCGCCAGTGCGAGGCTGCCGCCGAAAAACACAAACTGCCGTCCACCGATCCGGAGCTGAGCCAGTGTCTTGGTCAGGCCGATCCGCTCGCCAGCGCCAAGCTCAACGCGGTGAATCTGGCCCTCATGTCGAAGCCTGCGTATTGGCGCACTGTGCTGTCGGTACTCCAAAACAATGTCGAGGTGTTCAAGCAGCCTGTGTCAAAGCAGGAGACGCACGGCTCGACGCCCCTGATCGTGCTGTCTGCTGCCAACACCTATGCCGATGCGCTGCCGCGTGACCGCAAAGGGCTGGAAGAAGCCCGAGCCCGCACGCAGGCACAGATCGTCGCCACCTCCTCCCGCGGCACGCTAGTGCATGTTCCGGATACCTCGCATGACATCCAGATAGATCAGCCGGATGCGGTGGTCAAGGCGGTCATGCAGGCCGCGGGGATGGCGCAACACACATCTAAGTACTAATGCCCAGCCGAGGCCATGCACCATTGGCCGCAAATCCAGGCGCCGTGAACAAGTAGCGTGTATATCGGGACGGCCCAGCACGCTTCTTGTGGCGACGTCCCGTTGCGATCCAAAGCAAATAAAGTCAAACGAAGGCTTGCGCGATGGATAGTAGCCGCCGCTAGACTTCGCGTGCATTTGCCAGCGTTCTGAAGTCAGCAAGGTGATTAGCTTCGCTTTCGCTACCAAGGGCGGACATGTGGGTTAGGTCATGAGATGGGCAGACCATCAAGGGGATGCAATGCGCAAGAAGCAGTTGGCGTGGTGGTTGTGGGCGGTGGGGACCGTCCTGATTGTGCTGAGCTGGTTTCATATCGTGACCCCGCAGGTTGGATGGGTGGGTTTCGCTATCGGTATGTGCGGCAGCGTTCTTGGTTGGGGCATTCGTCCACCTCGATCACCGCAACCACCTGTCGACACTAACCAGGATCAGGCTCCAAAGGTCTGATGACGGTAAGGTCCGCTTTCGACCCAAAGCGGACACTTCCGGAGTCGGCGGAAAGCCGGGGGTGGTGTCAACGATCTTCGAGAACGCAGGCCAAAAAAGAGCCTGGATCGAGGAATTCCCCCAGCAAGCCTCGAATCTCGCCAATTGTTGAGACAGGCGGGCGCCGTAGATCGTTGCTGGGTGGGCTCTTGGCCAATGCCTACACCGGCCGAACAAAGTCCGCGTTGCATTGTGCCTCAGTAGTGTGTAGAACGTGGGTAAAGCGTGGGTCTGTTGATCCTAATCTTATGACAGTGTTAGGGTTTTAGACTTCAGAGGTTTTTTATGTCTAGCGCAGCTCTCTTCAGCAATATTCCACAGCAAGACCTCCTGGGATTTGGATTGGGCCCCCAATTCCAGCCCCGGCGCGTCACCGAGTGGTTAGATCTCCGAAAGACGGATGTCTCTCGGGTCGCTGATGTGTCGCCCAATTCCGTGCGCTACGACGAAGAGATTCCGGTTGCGATGCGTGATCGCCTCGAAGAGATTGCAATGACATGTAATCTCGTGGCCCAGGCATTTGATGGCGATGTCGTGAAGACGGCCATGTGGTTTAAGGCGCGAAACCCCCTGCTTGGAGATGTCTCGCCAAGAGATATGGTCCGGCTTGGAAGGTTTGATCGGCTCCGCAAGTTCATCATCAACGCAATGAGCGAACGGGCGGCCCCGAGAGTCGCGGCTGAGTGACGCGGCGTCGGGGTAAACAACCACCGCCGCAGCACCCGCCGATCAACGAGACGTCGGGCGTCCGCGGCATTCTCGAACTCGATCGCTTCTCTTCCGTCGACTTGGATCGCTGGAAGCGCCTTTCTGCGGACCTGGACGAGTACAACGATGTCCTCTACTTCGGCATAGAACCACAGCGTCAACGCTTCAAGGACGATATCCGCGCCGCACTAGAATCCGTGCCTGCGTTGCCGGTCGATATATGCGGCTGGACACGCCTCGTCACATACCGCTTTTCCCTCAACCCGCTCTCGGCTGCAGGTTCGCTCACGGACTTCGGTGGTCGTTTCAACATTGGCCGGGATGTCGAAAAGGCCATGCAGAACCCGTGGCCGGCGTTGTACATCGCGGAGGACTTCGAGACGGCGTTCCGCGAAAAATTTCAGATCGCCATGGGAGCGACGAGCGATGGTTTGCGCGCAGAAGAATTCGCACTTGCGCCGCTAAGTAGCTTTTCAAGCGTGCAGCTCGACGGCCATATTGCGCGTATTTTCGACCTTGGAGAGCCGGCGAACCTCGAAAAGCTTTGCGCGGTATTGCGCAAGATGAAACTACCCGTTGAAGTGAGCCAGATTCAGAAACGCCTCGGCTTGCCGGCAAATCACGCCTACATGGTCCGCGAACCTGGCCGCTTGGTCCAAGATGTCCTCATTAACAACTGGCGCATTGCGCCAGCGCAGTACGGTCTTCCGGCCACAAGCCAAATATTCGCCAGCATGGTGCGTGACGCAGGCTTTGAGGGCATTCGATATCCGTCCACCAAGGGAAGCGGTTACTGCATTGCGCTATTCCCCGACCGGATTGTGAGCGAACTCACGCACCTTGAACTGCATGACTCGGCCCCACAAGAGATCAAGCACCGATCGATTTCCATGGAGAATGCCGACCAACTTTGCGGTTGGGAGTTGCTACATCCGCGGCTGCGTCCGCGTGCCGAGAGCGACGGTGAGTCATAGGTGGTATTGCGTGATTAGGCTGCGAGGGCGTGCTCATTGTCAGCGAGCCTTTTCTCACTAGCCTCTCTTTCAGGACGTTTCGTGCCGGGTGTAGCTAGAAGCCGAGGCGGCTACTCTCACACGAGTTCACATAGGCGAGGACGGTTCGGATGGCCTCGCCCTTCGCGTCATGCCGAGAGATGGCTGACTGCCTCCGGTCAGCGGCTCCATGCACCAGCGCTTCCACCAAATGCGGCAGGACGAAGAGCATTCGCTGCGTCGTCTCGGGGGTATAGCGCTCCTGCCCGGAGAGCGAAATCACCCTACCTAACGTGGTCTGCAGTGCGCTTTTAAAGCCATGCGTTCCTTCCGGCACCGCCGCCGCGACAATCTCATGCAAGTCGGCATCTTTCGCATGAACGTCCGCAAGCCCTTCGACCAGCTCGCGAGTAAAGTCCTGGAATGACGCTGTAGCGCAGTCGGCCATGACGCGCGTCATCACGCCCCTTACGTTGTCAACATGGCGGTTATGCAAGGCTGCGAAGATGGCTTGCTTATCCGGGAAATATTGGTAGAGCGAGCCGATGCTGACGCCCGCGGCTTCGGCAATACGGTTGGTGGTGATGGCTTTGGCGCCATGCCGGCTCACCACCCGCGGAACCGCCTCAAGAATCGCTTCCACCGAGTGCCTGGCGCGTTCCTGCTTGGGCTCGCGGCGCGCGAGCGATCTTTCATCGATTTTCATGGAGCCCTGCCGTCCGCCGCCAAGTCATTCCCCGTGCCAGCTGAGCATGTCGTATCGAGAAGGTCAAATGTCGGCGCCGGGTTTCGAAGGCAGACGTGTCAGACCCGCTGTCGCCCAGCAATTTTACCGCGTCTATCTATGGCTACTCGGCTTCGCTTCGCCAAACCTTTGAACAGCAAAATCCAAAAAAGTCCGCAACTTTGGAGTCATTCTTCTATCCGGGGCATACAGCAAATGCAATGGCCGTGCGGCAGGCTCGTACTTCTGCAATAGCCTCACTAGGCGCCCACTCTCAATTTCTTCACTCACGAGCGCATGTGGCTGCAGAAGTATGCCCGCGCCTGCTAAGGCGGCTGCGCGAAGCGCCTCACCACTATCGGTAGAAAACCTTCCCGTGATTGGCACCGACACTCGGCCTAGTGGACCGTCAAAGGACCATTTCGTGCGAAGCGACGTATGCGAAAACACCAGGCACTCATGACCCGCCAGATCTTTGGGTTCGCGTAGCTTTTTCGCTGACTTGAGATAGCTGGGAGACGCGCATAGCACCAAACGAAGAGGCGCCAAGCGTCTCGCCAGAAGCCCGCTGTCTGGAAGCTCTCCGGTTCGGAACGCGACATCGAAACCCTCATCGACAAGATCAACGGTTCGATTTGTGAGACAGAGATCCACGGACACCTCCGGATATTGCTTCATGTAATCCGCAATCTCAGGTGCAAGTGCGCGGCTTCCGAAGGTGATGGGAGCACTGATCCGAAGTTGGCCTCGCGGTATCGCTCGGGTTTCGGCTATCAACGCCTCTGCCGCTTCCATCTCAGCCAGAACGTTCTTTGCTCGCTCGTAGAAGACTCGACCAACGTCCGTCAAGCTCTGGCGACGAGTCGTACGGTTGAGCAGCTTGATTCCCAAGCCTTGCTCTAGAGCCCGCACGTGTTTGCCTGCCAGCTGCGACGACAAATTGAGTTCGTTGGCCGCAGCGGAGATCGAGCCGAGTTCGACGGCTCTTACGAAAATCTGCATGCATCCCAGTCGATCCATTTGAAATATTTCGTTTCAAGTATTGAACTTGAAAGACGATTTATCACGTTTTGTTTTCTATTTACAGTGGGCGCCACCTAACCGGCAGATGTCCTGTCGGAACCGATCAACTATCAAACCCGGAGAAATCACATGGGGTCCATCACCAAGAACATCGTGCTAGCAGCCAGTTTGGGTAGCGCTGCACTCGCTTCGGCCGAGACTCCCACTGGCACGGCTGACAAGCACAAACCTACCGTAGTGCTCGTGCATGGCGCCTTTGCCGACGGTTCGGCGTGGAGCAAGGTCATTCCTCTGCTTCAGGCAAAGGGGCTAAAGGTCGTCGCGGTCCAGAACCCGTTGACTTCGCTGGGCGACGACGTGGCGGCCACCCGACGGGTACTCGACATGCAGACTGGCCCGGTCGTGCTTGTGGGGCATTCTTGGGGCGGTGTGGTCATCACAGAAGCCGGCCAGCACGAGCGCGTCAAGTCACTGGTCTATGTCTCCGCATTCGCACCGTCCGAAGGCCAGTCAGTCGCGGATCTAACCAACGGCTATCCCACTCCTTCCGGTTTTGATCACATCATTGCAGACAAAGATGGGTTCTTGACGCTAAGCCTCGAAGGTGTTTCAAACCATCTTGCCCAAGATCTGCCGGCGGAAGAAACCCGGCTGATTGAAGCCACGCAAGGTCACACACAAGGCAAGATGTTCGAGGAAAAGGTCACCGTCGCCCCTTGGAGAACCAAGCCGTCGTGGTACGTGGTCACCACGCAGGACCACATGATTCAGCCTGCGCTCGAAGAGGCGATGGCCAAGAAGATTTCGGCTCACGTCGTGACGCTGTCCTCCGGGCACACTCCGCAATTGTCGCACCCCGCTGAGGTTGCCCAAGTGATCCTTTCGGCCGTAGCTGACACGTCAAAGTAATTCGCACGGTTGCTGGGTGTCGGCGGAAAGCGGTGACTTGATCGCGAATGCTCCTACGACGGCAGCGTGTAAATTCAAGGCAAAGAAGGAGCCGCCTGATTCAGGCGGCTCTTTGTCATCGCTGACGCTTGACGAGTGCACTTTGGGGCCCATGACCGATTGAGGTTATCTGACGCTGGTAGAATGTCTTCTTCCGACCCAAAACGGACATGTAAAGGGGGAGAAAGAAGTGGATGTCCCTCAAACTGAGCAAGAGATCGATGCTTACTTGTTTGGCGCCGGGCTGACCGTCGATGATTACTTCATGGATGGCGAGATCATTGGATATAAGTCCAATGGTCGCGACTACGACCTCCATTTTAATCATGAGGGGCTTGCAGCTTCCTGCCGGGCGAGGCTCATTGCGTTGGCAGTTAGGCAGCTGCGGTAGACGTAAAAGGGTGAGTAGGCCTATGTCGGCTTTCGACCCAAAGCGGACATCGAATGATCCTGGCGATCATTCTCATCGGCGTAGGCATCGGAAACCGGGGTCAGAGTGGCCAGAGCGCATTTTGGGGTCCATGATCGGTTGAGGTTGTCTGACGCAAGAATGTCTGCTTCCCAAGGCAGACCTTACTGAACTGAGTCGGGCACGAACCTGGCTTCGGGAATAGGGAGTGATTCGATCACGCGGAAGACCTGGAAAAGTGTTCTGACCTCTTTAATTGTATCCCCGTCTATCAGGTAGGTAGCTCCGTCATGTCGAAACTTCGAATTCTCTTGTCTCTACTCATAGCGCTGCTGGCGAGCATCTACTCTGCTGCAACGGTGTTCGGATTCGAGCGCGGTGGGCTCGTTCAGGTGCACATGTTCATGTGGAATGGCCCACCCATCATGTCGCTCGACTCTTGCATCGTTGTTAACAGGGCCCTGTATATCGTCCTCTGTGCCCTCTTGTGGGTATCCGCTATCCTCTTCAAGGGAAATCCAAAGGTGAGCGCATTTCTCTTGTTCTTGGCTATCCCGCTCATGTATTTGGACGGAGGTGATTCGTATGTCGATCTGTCCGCAGACATGCTCCATATAGCGGACAAGAATCCCTCTTTTGACTACTTCTACAATGACCTCAAAGTTCCTTATCACCTTTGGGAAGTGTCATTAATGGTAATCGCTGCTGGTATCGCTATCGGTCTCAAATCGAGCGGGGCCCTAAAACAGCGCCAATTCGTCCAGAAAGATGTCGCTTCGAGGAAGCGATGATGCGCGCGTCATTGGAAGATTGGAACAATGGTTGGATTGAGGTCGAGGTGAGCCTGTCTGCCTCAGACATTGACCGACTCATTGCTTTGCTTCAAATGATTAAGGCGAACCCTGATCAACACTTCCATGCCACTAGCGACTTTGTCGGTACGGGTGGAATTGGTCAGATTACGTTTCAGATTCAGCAGCCGGATGAGACGGATAACCTGAGCCTGGTTGGCCAGGCTATGGGTGAAGGCGAGTCCGTCGAAAACGGGATGGAAGTGGTTAAGTGAGATTAACTACCGCCGTCCCGCTTTTCGCTCATCCGTTCACTGACGTCTAGTTTGGAACCGTTACATGCACAGACTTGATGACGCCATAGACTTATCGTTTCTCGCCGGGATATGCGTTGAGCAGATTTGCGTAAGCGCAGGGGGATCTACCATCAACGGAGAGGGCCGCGTATCGATCAAGATATTTGGGGGTTTTGCGATCAGCACGCCCAAACAGCCAAGCGTGCGGTTTGAAGGGGTGGTGGAAGACGCGGCTGCATTATTTCCACTACTTGGAGACAGCATCAAGAAAGCCCATGCAACTCCCGAAGGCGGACTAAGGCTGGACTTCAACTCAGGTGCCGCACTGGAGATTTTTAGCGATAACGATCAATACGAGTGCTTCACCATTGGAAATGGTGATGTGCTGATAGTTGTCTAATTGATAGCGGGGAAAGGTCCGCTTTCGACAAAACGGACATGACACAGCAAAGACATCGGGATGATACTTCACCGGAATGAGCCGATAAGAGGGAATGGATGCGCGAAACCATCCTGGACGCCGTAAAAGCAATCATCAGATTCGTTTTCGAAACGATCATCTGGAACTTCGTGCTTTTCCATGTGGGGCGCGCCGTGATGCTCACAGTTACGTTAGGTCGGTATCCGACCCGCAGGGATTGCGCGCAATCCCCAGGGCGAATCCAACTGGCAGGGATGGCTGTACTTGTAACCCTGTGGGCTGCCATTGCTGTGTCCAACAACCTTCGCGGATAACCATTCTCGCGACCCCAATTGCAGCTCCTCACATGTCTTGCCTGATATCGCGGTACCAGATGCTGATGCTAAGCACCAATGAGGTAAGCGTGCTTGTACAAGACCCTATCAACGCCCCATTTAAAAAAATGCTGGTGTCTTGCGCCGGTCCAAACATGTAGTTGGTGATGGCGTAGAGCAGTGAAATCGGAATGCACAGCATAAAGAAGATGCCCAAGCCTCCGGAAAGACTGGCCAAATTGTGAAGCATCGTAGTTCGATCTTCGCCGGATCTCAGGGCGGCAACATTGATTGCGGCCATCACTAAGACGATGATGAGACAAAGTAGTGGGATCCACATACTGCTTCGCTCCGCGGTTGCTCTTCGGATCGTCTACCATCCCCGATTGCCTCGAACATTCGGCATAAATGCCATATTCGCTGCACAGCGAATCTCCCTTCGGTCAGCTTTGGTGCACGACGGTCGCCTCCCTAGGGATGAAAGGTTTCGCCACGCTTCAGCATGTCGACGAATTCCTCGATCTTTCGTGCCCTTGTTGCGGGCTTTTTAGCATTCTGGATGCGAAACAGGATGGCGTAGCGGTTGCGGCTGTTCAGTGTTGCAAAAAACTTGCTGGCTACGGGATTGGCGTCCAGGGCGACCTGCAGGTCGTCCGGTACTGTCGAGTTGCTGGCTGAGGTATAAGCCATTTCCCAGCGACCGTCTTGCTTGGCCTTGTCGATTTCCTGCATGCCCGGCGGACGCATTCTGCCGGCGGCGATCAGTGCTTCGGCCTTGTCTTTGTTGATCTTGGACCAGATGCTTTTCGCGGACCGTCGGGTGAAGCGCTGTAACCAGTATTCCTCGCTCTCGGCCTGCTTCTGGCCATCAATCCAGCCGTAGCACAGAGCGCTTTCCAGCGCTTGTGCGTAAGTCAGGGTCGGTTGTTTGGCGCTCTTCTTCGCCAGGCGCAGCCATGTTCCGGTTGAAGTGCCTTCGTTTTTTGCCAACCAGTTTTCCCAATCTTTCTGGGTAGCAAAGCTTAGATGCGGTTCCGTCATGGCAATGACCCGAGTGGCTGAGTTCACGATCGGTCGCAGCAACCTCGCGATGAACTTCAACGGTGCAGCAAGCTCGTACAACCCCACCCCAACCCTCCCCTGCAAGCAGGGGAGGGAGTTGACTATCTCGCAGCCGAGGTTGCTTACAGCAGCGGAATCAGCAACAGCGCGACGATGTTGATGATCTTGATCAGCGGATTCACCGCTGGACCAGCGGTGTCCTTGTACGGATCGCCTACCGTATCGCCAGTAACCGCGGCTTTATGCGCATCCGAACCTTTGCCGCCGTGGTTGCCATCCTCGATGTATTTCTTGGCGTTGTCCCACGCACCACCACCGGTGGTCATCGAGATGGCCACGAACAGGCCGGTGACGATGGTGCCGATCAGCATGCCGCCTAGTGCGACCGGGCCGAGCGCAAAGCCGACGATGATCGGCACCAGCACCGGCAGCAGCGAGGGGATCAGCATTTCGTTGATCGCCGACTTGGTCAGCAGGTCCACCGCGCGCGAGTAATCGGGCTTGGTGGTGCCTTCCATGATGCCGGTGATTTCGCGGAACTGGCGGCGCACTTCTTCCACCACCGCACCGGCAGCACGACCTACCGCTTCCATCGCCATCGCGCCGAACAGGTACGGGATCAGGCCGCCGATCAGCAGGCCCACGATCACGCGGTGATCGGAAAGGTCGAAGGCAAACACCGTGCCGGCATGCTTTAGCGACAGGCGATGGGTGTAGTCGGCGAACAACACCAGCGCGGCCAGGCCGGCGGAGCCGATCGCGTAGCCCTTGGTGACGGCCTTGGTGGTATTGCCTACCGCGTCGAGCGGATCGGTCACGCCACGCACGTCCGGTGGCAGCTCGGCCATTTCGGCAATGCCGCCGGCGTTGTCGGTGATCGGGCCGTAGGCGTCCAGTGCCACAACCATACCGGTCATCGACAGCATGGCAGTGGCGGCAACGGCAATGCCGTACAAGCCCGCCAGCGCATACGCGCCCCAGATCGCGGCGCACACCGCCAGCACCGGCAGCGCGGTCGATTTCATCGATACGCCCAGGCCTGCAATGATGTTGGTGGCGTGGCCGGTGGTGGAAGACTTCGCCACGTGGCGTACCGGCGCGTACTCGGTCGCGGTGTAGTACTCGGTGATCACCACGATCACGCCCGTGAGCACTAGCCCGATAAGCGCACTGCCGTATAGGCGCGTGACGCCCAAGGTGGCATCAGCCATCAGTGACTTGGTGATGGGCCAGAACGCTATGGCCGCCAGCACCGCGGAGACCACCACGCCCATGTACAGCGCATTCATGATCTTTGGGCCGCGTGCGCGCACGAAGAAAGTGCCGATCACCGAAGCGATGATCGACGCGCCGCCGAGCAGCAACGGATACAGCACTGCGTTCACACCGGCCTGTTCACCGACTACGCCACCGAGCAGCATGCTGGCGATCAGCGTTACCGCGTAGGTTTCGAACAGGTCGGCGGCCATGCCGGCGCAATCGCCTACATTGTCGCCCACGTTGTCGGCGATCACGGCGGGGTTGCGCGGATCGTCTTCCGGAATGCCGGCTTCCACTTTGCCGACCAGGTCCGCGCCCACGTCGGCACCCTTGGTGAAGATGCCGCCACCCAGGCGTGCGAAGATCGAGATCAGCGACGAGCCGAACGCCAGGCCGACCATGGCATGCAGGGCGGTGTCATCGTCG
The DNA here is from genome assembly GCF_030160275.1 of Dyella flagellata. Classification (GTDB taxonomy): domain Bacteria; phylum Pseudomonadota; class Gammaproteobacteria; order Xanthomonadales; family Rhodanobacteraceae; genus Dyella_B; species Dyella_B flagellata. The sequence goes on along the minus strand of NZ_BSOA01000029.1, from coordinate 25,840 downwards.
TAGCCCACATGCTTGAGCACGGCGAAATAGCCGGCCACGCCAAGCAGGGCCAGCCCTACCACCAGCATGCCGGTGATCGCGCCGCCGCGGAACGCCACGTTCAAGGCTGAAGCCAGCCCGCCTCGTGCCGCTTCGGCGGTACGTACGTTGGCGCGTACCGACACGTTCATGCCGATATAGCCGGTGGCGCCGGAGAGCACCGCGCCGATCAGGAAGCCAATAGCCGTACCCCAGTCCAGGGCGAAGCCGATGATGACCAGCAGCACCACGCCTACAAGCGCGATCGTGCGGTACTGGCGGTTGAGGTAGGCGCGCGCGCCTTCCTGGATAGCCGAAGCAATTTCCTGCATACGCGCGTTGCCTGGCGATTTGGCCAGGACCCAGCGTACGGATAATGCCCCGTACAAAATCGCCACGACCGCGCAAGCCAACGCGATCCACAAGCCATACTGCTGCAGCATCGGTGCCTCCCTCGTTTGTGCCGACCGTCCACAGTGGAGCGGTTCAGGTCGAGTATAGGCAGAGCTTGTGTGATGAATTGTTGTGCGCTGCCGCAGCGAATGCGATTTTCCATTGCGCAAGATGCCGCCATAGCGGTGGAGGCTGGGATCGCAATCCCAGCTTCCTGTGCGAGTTTTGGTGCTGGGATTGTCATCCCAGCCTACGCTGGCTAGTGGTTGAACGCCGGCAACTTCTTCGCAACGGCCACATTCTTCAGCTGCACGTACTTGGGCAGACCCTCTCGCCCATAGGGCGGCGGCGTTTCGCCGCGGATCAGCGGCGACAGATAGCGCCGTGCCGCAGCCGTGATGCCAAAGCCATCGCGGGTGATGAATTTGTCCGGCATCTTCTTTTCATGGTTGGCGATCTTGTCCAGCGGCGCAGCTTCCAGCTTCCAGCGATACGGTGCGTCGGAAGTACGCACGATCACCGGCATCACGGCATTCATGCCAGCCAGCGCGTAGTCCACCGCGGCCTTGCCCACGGCATACGCCTGGTCGGCGTCGGTCTTGGAGGCCAGGTGCCGCGCTGAACGCTGCAGGTAGTCGGGCAGGGCCCAGTGATATTTGTAGCCGAGCTTCTCCTTCACCAGTGCGGCCAGCACCGGCGCCGCGCCGCCCAGTTGGGCGTGGCCGAACGCATCGACTGAGCCAGCGGAGAGGAACTGCCCGTCAGCGCCACGTATGCCTTCGGAGGTCACCACCGTGCACCAGCCCACGCGCTCCACCGTGGCCTTTACCTTGGCCAGGAAGGCGGCCTCGTCGAATACCCGCTCGGGGAACAGGATGATGTGCGGAGCCGCGTCGGGTCCTTCACCGGCGAGGCCGGCGGCGGCGGCGATCCAGCCGGCGTGGCGGCCCATCACCTCCACGATGAATACCTTGGTCGAGGTGTCGGCCATGGAGGCAACGTCCAGGCTCGCTTCCAGCGTGGAGACGGCGGTGTACTTGGCCACCGAGCCGAAACCCGGGCAGCAGTCGGTGATCATCAGGTCGTTGTCCACCGTCTTGGGGACGCCGATGCAGCGGATGTCATAGTCCATGGCCTGGCCGAGCTGCGAGATTTTCAGGGCCGTGTCGGCCGAATCGTTGCCGCCGTTATAGAGAAACCAGCGGATGTCGTGCGCGCGGAAAATCTCGATCAGGCGCTCGTACTCGGCGCGGTTGGCGTCCAGCGACTTCAGCTTGTAGCGGCAGGAGCCGAACGCCCCGCCCGGGGTGTGCCTGAGCGCGGCGATGGCGGCCGCCGTCTCCTTGGTGGTGTCGATCAGTTCCTCGCGCAGCGCGCCGAGTATGCCGTTATGCGCCGCGTACACCGGCACACGGTGGGAGCGCGCCGTCTGGATGACGCCGGCGGCGGTGGCATTGATCACGGCGGTTACACCGCCGGATTGGGCGTACAGCAGGCGGCCGGTGGCGGAACGGGCTTTCTTCGACTTCATGGGGGGAGTTCTCCGAAGGCATATGACAATGAGACGTCAAACACGGATCGCATATATATCAGCGACTTGGCGTGAAATCGTGGCGGCCGCGGTTTGACGCCACCCCCTGCAGACGCTACCTTGATCGGCATTCATCTAAAGAATCCCAGGGAAACTGGCGCAGTGTGCGACAGAACGCGGGATCTTGTGGAGATTTATGCGACTTGTCCTTCTTGGCGCGCCCGGCTCGGGCAAGGGTACCCAGGCAGCACGGCTGAAGGCCGACCTTGGCGTGCCTCACATCTCGACCGGGGACATGCTGCGCGCCGCAGTGAAAGCGGGCACCCCGCTGGGTATGAAGGCCAAGGCCGTGATGGATGCCGGTCAGCTGGTTTCCGACGACATCCTGCTGGGCATGCTGGAAGAGCGCCTGGCGGAGTCCGACACCCAGCCAGGCTTCATCCTCGACGGCTATCCGCGCAACCTCGCGCAGGCCGACGCGCTCGATCACCTGCTCACCAAGATCGGCCAGCCGCTCGATGCCGTGGTGAAGCTGGAAGTACCGAACGAAGCGATCATCAAGCGTTGCGAAATCCGCTTTGCCGCGGAACACCGCAAGGACGACGATCCGGTGGTGGTGCGCGATCGCCTGAAGGTCTACGCCGAACAGACCGCGCCGGTGGCCGATTTCTACTCGCGCCGCGGCAAGCTGCAGGTAGTGGACGGCGTGGGCGAGCTGGACGAAGTGACGGCGCGCGTGAAGCGTGCGCTGGCGAACGAGGCCGCGGCGGCAAACGGCTGATTCGGCCTACCCGCCGTCATTCCCGCGAAAGCGGGGATCCAGTTGGCTCCGGTGCGAGGATGAAGATGGATTCCCGCTTTCGCGGGAATGACGTCCAGGAAAGACCGGGCCTTACGACCGCTCCAAACGACATTTGAACCGCATGCGTCTGCACATCCTCGGTATCTGCGGCACCTTCATGGGCGGCGTTGCCGCCTTGGCACGCGAACTCGGCGAAACCGTCGAAGGCTCCGACGCCAACGTCTATCCGCCGATGAGCACCCAGCTCGAAGCGCTCGGCATCGCCCTGATGCAGGGCTATCGGGCCGAATACCTGCAACCGGCGCCCGACCTGGTCATCGTCGGCAACGCCATGGTGCGCGGCAATGCCGCGGTGGAATACATGCTGGACCAACGGCTGCGCTACGTGTCCGGCCCGCAATGGCTGGGCGAGCGTTTGTTGGTAGACCGCGAAGTGCTGGCAGTGGCCGGTACGCACGGCAAAACCACCACCACCAGCTTGCTCGCACATCTACTCGATAGTGCGGGGCTGGCGCCCGGTTTCCTGATCGGCGGCGTGCCCGGCAACTTCGGCATCTCCGCGCGGCTGGGGCAGGGCAAGCCATTCGTCATCGAGGCGGACGAGTACGACAGCGCGTTCTTCGACAAGCGCTCCAAGTTCGTGCACTACCGCCCGCGCATCGCCATCCTCAACAACCTCGAATACGACCACGCGGATATCTTCCCTGACGTCGCAGCAATCCAGCGCCAGTTCCATCACTTGGTGCGCACGGTGCCGGGCAACGGCAAGTTGATCGTCAACGCGCACGACAAATACCTGGACGAAGTGCTGGCGATGGGCTGCTGGACGCCGGTGGAAACCTTCGGCATCGGCAAGGGCGATTGGCAGGCGACGCTGGTCGCGGCCGATGGCTCCCACTTTTCGGTGCGATACAAGGGCGAGCTTATCGGTGAAGTGCAGTGGCCGCTGCTTGGCGATCACAGCGTGATGAACGCGCTGGCGGCACTCGCAGCCGCCACGGCAGCCGGCGCCGATCCACGGGCCTTGCTGCCGGCCTTCGCTAGCTTCCAGAGCGTAAAGCGGCGCATGGAAGTGGTCGGCGAAGTCGATGGCGTGCGAGTCTACGACGATTTCGCCCATCACCCGACGGCCATCGCCACCACGCTTGCCGGTTTGCGCGCGAAGGTGGGCAAGGCGCGCATTCTCGTTGCGCTGGAGCCGCGCTCCAATTCCATGCGGTTGGGTGCGCATGCCGAAGCCTTGGCGCCCTCACTGGCCGATGCGGATGCCGTAGTGTTCCTGCATCGCCCGGAACTGCCATGGGATGCCAGGCGCGTTACGGATGCCTTGCATGGCCGTGCCAGCACGGCGCCCAGCGTCGATGACTTGCTTGCTGCGCTCAAATCACAAACCCGCGCAGGCGACCACGTGGTGTTCATGTCCAACGGCGGCTTTGAAAACGCACCACGCCGTTTCGTCGAGGCGCTGCACTCGTAGGCTGGGATGCCAATCCCAGCATTGTGAAGCCGCAAGAAAGCTGGGATTGCCATCCCAGCCTAGGCCGCCGCCTTTTTTGCGTACATAAACGCAAGCCGCTATTCCCTGATTGGTCGAGACTTCGCCGACACGAATTTCGGAGTAGTTCTATTTCCTTCTTCCAGGCACTGGAGCATGGTGCTGCAAGGCGGTGAAGGTAGTTTGTGATCGTCTCCGCCGGTCGCGCGGTGATCCTTCGTGCGGGTTGAACTCAATCTCGATTGAGATGCATTTTCCTACCGATAGGGAGACGGACATGAAAGCATCCTGGATGAGAAATGCGCTGCAGGTGGCTGCATTGGTCGCATGGGGTTCAAGTTTTCCTACTTATGCGCAAAGCGAAGTCAAGCCTTCGCTTTCAGAAGTGGAGTCACGTGCGGTAAATCAGGTCACGCACGCAGATGAAATTGCAGCAAGGCTGGCACCCATCAAGTCCATTAAGGACCTAACCGCCTATATGGCACGAACTTCTGCTGCAGATTCGCTACTTAACCTCTTGAGCCCTGCGGCAAAGAATCGTTTTCTATCGAGTCTTCAATTCAACGAGAAAGGAATAACATCGTTCAGCTATGCCGATCTCGAGGCGGAATTGACCCCTTCTCAGATATATGAACTATTGAGCCTCTTTGGTATTCAGCGGACGGTACCCCTCATGAAAGGGGCTCGAGTGGTCGATGATACCGACAGAATGATCATGGCGAATCCGATTAAGCATCAGTGTACTGGTGCGCACGCATCTTGCACCCTCCACAAGAAGCTTATCCTTTGATCAAGGATGGTCGGGGATGTCGATGTCGACCGAGCTATTTAGGCGCGAGGTCCTTGCCGCTCGCCACAACAGCCTGCACGGCGCGATCCGCGTAGGAGCCCCCCATTTGGGCTGGGTATTTTTTTGCGTTGGGGTGTGCTCGGCGGCTTTGCTGCTCCTTCTGTTAGCGGTGGGGAAATATACCCGTCACGTACAGGTCAATGGCTTTCTGGTCCCGGAAAATGGCCTTCTGACGATTACACCGCCTTCACAGGGCGTGGTGACTCGCATCTTCGTGAGCGAAACGGCGGCCGTCAATAAGGGCCAACCCCTTCTAGAGATTTCCAACGAAGAGACCAGTGCGTCTAGCGGAGATACGCAGGCTTCGATCGCCGAGCAGCTTAACTACAAGCGCAAGCGCTTGCGAGGAGATATCGCGGAGCAAGATCATTTGTTCGAGCTACGAACAGCCGATATGAAAGGCAGGCTTTCCTTACTTGAGAGCCAGATCGGCGAGTTGGACGCGCAGATTGCGATCCAGAAGAGCAGGGCTGACAGCGCCGAGAGCCTCTACAAGCAATGGTCAGGCCTTCAGGTCATCGGATTAGTTAGCAAGCTCCAGGTACTTCAGCAACGAGACTTCGTCCTTCAAATCAAATCGCAGCTTCATGAGCTATCGGGTGAAAACTACCAACTCAAACAGCAAGTCGCACTTATTCGCGGCCAACTGGCCGAATTACCGATCAATAAGTACGGCAAGATCAGCGAACTCGAGAGAACGTTGGCAGACGTCAATCAGTCCATCGCGACCAACGATGTACGGCGAGCCGCCATTCTGCGATCGCCCGCTGGCGGCTTGCTATCCAACCTACTTGTGCATGTGGGACAAGAAGTGTCGACGGAACGTCCCATCGCAACGATCGTTCCAGGAAACACAAGGCTCGTAGCCGAACTGTGGATTCCTTCAACAGACATCGGAGCCATCCACAAGGGTGGCCGAGTGGTGCTTCGGTATGCCGCTTACCCCTACGAAAAATACGGTCAACAGTTTGGTGAAATTGAGGCGATTTCCCGGGATGCCATACCCCCTCAGGTGGCTAGTCGCTTCCTGGGGGGCAATTTCAAAGACGCAGTCGTGAAGGTTACGGTCCTGCTCCCCAGCCAGAACTTTCGAACCGAAGGAGGTGACGAGCGCCTAAAGTCAGGGCTCGCGGTGACCGCGGACATATTCGTGGAACGCCGGCGCCTAATTGAGTGGATGTTTGACCCTGTGCGCGGTTTCAGGCGCGATGTCGACCTCCAAGCCGCCTCGGGGGAGCTTGGCTCATGACTAATGGTGCTGCCATCTCAATGTTTCCTGCTCGGCGCCGCTTACCGCTTCTTACGCAAACGGAGGCCGCAGAATGCGGATTGGCGTGCCTCGCGATGGTGGCGGGCTATTACGGAAGTGACTTTGATCTGGCGTCCTTAAGGCGGCGCTACGGCACGTCACTTAAAGGCATCACGCTGGCAAGAACGATTGAGATCGCCAGATCGCTAGGACTCGATGGGCGTGGCTTGCGCACCGAGCCGGAACATCTTCACGAGATAGTACTTCCGTGCATCCTCCATTGGAACCTCAATCATTTTGTGGTGCTAAATCGTGTCTCCTCCAAGGGGTTGGAGATCTACGACCCGGCGCGCGGTCGATACTGGGTCACCCTGGAAGAGGCAAGCAAATGCTTCACCGGCGTTGTCTTGGAGCTATGCCCTCGCCCCGATTTCAAGGCAGCGAAGGAAAGGGATTTGGTGGCGTTCCGCCATCTGGCAGGAAAGATTATCGGCCTCCCTCGTGCAGTCATTCAAATCAGCGGGTTGGCTCTCTCCATTGAGCTTTTGGCACTTATCCTCCCATTTCAGCTGAAGTGGATCATGGATGACGTCTTGCCAGCAGGAGACTCAAACCTCTTATGGATCATGGCGATGGCCTTTTGTACGCTGGCAACCGTGCTGTTTGCCCTCACCGTGGCTAGGGCGTGGTTGATCAGCTGGCTGGGAGCAACCATCAACGCGCAGTGGACAACCAATCTATTCACGCACCTGCTCAATCTTCCCCTGGACTTCTTTGAGAAGCGCCATATGGGTGACATTGTCTCTCGATTTTCATCCGTCCAGACGATCCAGAACACTTTTACGGGAAATTTCATCGAGGTCGTGCTGGATGGCATAACCGGTCTTTTGACGATCTTTGTCCTATGCGCATATAGCTTGCCTCTGGCCGGCATGGTCGTTGGCACCGCGTGCATTTATGCATCAATACGTTTTGTCACCTATCGGACGTTACGTAACGCCAATGAAGAAAGCCTCGTGTTTGGTGCCCGCCAACAATCGGAACTCATGGAATCTGTGAGAGGTATACAGGCAATCAAGTTGGCAAATAAGCAATGGGTCAGACGTGCGCGTTTGGCCAATGCGACGGTCGAAGCCTCCTCGCGGGTGATGCGTTCGCAACGCATTGCTTTGACTGTGTCGGCCTCGAACCAATGGCTGTTCAGTCTCGCGCGCGTCCTGCTTTTAGCCCTGGGTGCCCGCTTTGCGCTTGAAGGAAAGCTGTCCGCTGGCATGGTCATTGCGATCATGGCGTATGCCGACCAATTCGTTATCAAGGTGGGCGGACTCGTCGACAAGCTGGCGGACTTTCAATTATTGCGTGTTCATGCCGAACGCATCGCAGACATCGCATTCGCTGATCCCGAGCCTGAGGGAGAGGCCGGGTTCAGCGGCGATACGCCAGCCCCTTGCATTGATCTTAAGCAGGTCGGATTCCGCTATGCACAGGGCGAAAAGTGGGTTTTTCGTGGCCTGTCGCTATCGATCGACGAGGGGGAGTCGGTCGCCATCGTGGGCCCCAGTGGGTGTGGCAAAAGTACGCTCGCCAAGGTTTTGCTTGGCCTCGTACCGCCGACTGAGGGAGGTGTTGTGATTGGCGGCGTTGACCTTATGACTTACGGGTGCCGTCGCTATAGAGAAATGGTCGCGGCCGTCATGCAGGACGATACACTCTTTGCCGGCTCAGTCGCCGACAATATCGCCTATTTCAATCAATCCTCCACCATCGATCAAATCATACGAGCAGCGATGGTAGCCGAGATACACGACGAAATCATGGCCATGCCCATGGGGTACGAGACGTTTGTCGGCGATATGGGCTCCGCGCTCTCTGGTGGTCAGAAGCAAAGGATTCTTCTAGCCAGGGCTCTATTCAGCGATCCCAAGATTTTGGTGCTGGACGAAGCGACAAGTCATCTGGACGCAGTCAAGGAGGCACGCATCAACGCTAACATCAAGGCCCTACGCATTACTCGCATCATCCTGGCGCATCGTCTCGAAACGATTGCCAGTGCCGACCGCGTGGTCTGCCTGGTTGAGAAGGAATAAGTTCTTCCCGCATGACGCGGGCGGACCGCGCTTGGTCGGACTACCGGGCACTCAAGCAAAGGCGAAATACTATGGACGTCAACGATTCTGTCATCTCTCCCATCGGCCTGAATCATGCGCGCGAATTAAGCATGAAAGACCTGAACCAAGTAGGCGGCGGTACGCAGACCTTTCACGCCAAAGGCACCTACACGGCCGGCAAGCCAGATGCTGATGTCGAGTACGACATCCAGTGGTAAGTGACTGAATAGGGGCCCAAGGCACGATCGTCTTGGGCCCTCTTGAATGGCCTTTCATGTCTCTGGCAGCGAGGATGCATGCTATGTCGCCCGTGACCGATCTGATCGTAGGGACGAAGACCGACTACCATGCCATCGCCGTCATGTGGGCGCTAAAACAACTAGGCCGTAGTCCTTTGCTTTGGGACGGCCTGTCCATCGATGACGGGCACATGCACTTAGCCATTGATGGGGGTCGCTCGAGCCTGGCACTTAATGGGCATCAGGTCGAAACGCTTCACTCCCTGTGGTTTCGCCGACAGATTCCTTACAAGGAGTTTGCGAATGTGACCCCGGAGGCGCATAAGTTCCTCAAGCGGGAACTTTACGAGGCTGATCGCGTGCTTTGCGCATTCTTGGAGAAGATATCCAAATTCACTGTATGTGGATCGCCATCGAAAGTAGCGCTGAGCAAGGTCCATCAGCTTCAGGTCGCAAGAGACGTAGGATTCCGCGTTCCGAAAACACTCATCACCAATCAATTTGATGCGGTGCGATCATTTGTCACAGGAACTCGCAGCATAGTAAAGCATTTCGCTCCGCACTATTTCATGAGGCGCGACCATAGCCAGTTGCGAGTAGTCGGTACCAGCGAGGTTGGCGAACTGATGGACATCGATCCGCGATCGGTTGAAATTGCGCCCGCCATTTATCAGGAGCGTGTCGACAAATCGTACGAGGTCAGATTGACGGTTGTTGGAGACAAGCTATTTCCGGCGAAAATTTTTTCGGATGATGGTGATGCGTTCCTGGACTGGCGATCCGAACTTGGCAAGGCCCATTGCAAAGTTGCGCCATGTAAGCTTGGTCCACAAGTAGAGCAAAGCGCATTGCGCCTCATGCGCCGCCTGAACCTTGAATATGGATGCATTGACCTCGCAGTATCAAAGCTCGACGAGATCTATTTCTTGGAAGTCAATCCAGGAGGTCAGTTCCTCTTCATTGAGGATCTGATTCCCGAGTATCCCATTTTGCATGCCTTCTGCAGTCTGCTGGCGCAGGGGCGGCGAGACTTTGCGCTGAATGACACGTGGCGGTCCAAGTTGACGATGCGTGCGTTCGAGCGTTCCGACGACTTCTATGAATGGGAGCAGGTATATGCGCGCAAGGACGACGATCATTTCATTACTTACATTGGGTAGCTTGATGTTGGGGAGCTTCGCAATCGCCGACGACGCAAATGCTCAGCACGATCGCGTACGAGAAGCCTGCCCTGGTGTGGTGGCCTGGGAGCGCAATCGCATTCATGACCACCTGCCAACAGTGGATCCATCGACCATCACAGCGCCTACCTTACGGGGCGAGATAATGAAGATGGCTGAGGATGATCAGGCGGTCCGAAACATCTCGCCGAAAGTGCTAGCGAGTGAAGGCTCTGCTGCACTTGAGGAGGTCAACAAGGTTGACGCTGGAAATCTCGCAAAGTTGCGGCAAATCGTGAAGGATCACGGCATTCCAACTCCCCACATGATCGGCGACAAGGGGATGGAGGCGTTCTGGATGTTGGTGCAGCATGCCGATCACGATCCATTGCTTCAGCAAAAGGTGCTCACTGCGTTGTTCTCTGACTCTAGGGGACTGCCGTTGAACGAGATAGCGCTGCTAATAGACAGGGTGCAGATCAATCGAGGCGAACCGCAGACTTATGGAACGCAGTTCCATCGTGAGGGCGGCAAATTCGCGCCCGACCCGATTCGGGATTCCAGTGAGCTCGCGGCCCGACGCAAGAGTATGGGCCTGATGCCAATTGTCGATTACGAATGTGTGCTTCGTGCTACCTATAATGAGCGCTGACGTTATGACCTCACAGGTAAGCCGAGTGTTTCGTGCGAGACTCATGGCGCACGGCATATTGTGACACCCGCCGGCACTCAACTTGACCCGATCGCGGCTTTCGCAGATTGGCCAGCGTGGCGAATGTAAAAATGCGCTTGCTGAATCAGCCACGTCCACGAACATGGTCGAGCATCATGTCATTGGCAGGCCATCTTCGATGCGCTTCATGTAATGGGTGCATCGAAGCGCGGAGAGCGCGAGACATATTCACGCTGAGCTGCGAACCACACGCCCGCACCGAAGCCAAGCGCTAGCAGTGCAAGCAGGCCGCCGCCCCATCCATAGCCCAGGGCGCCCACCAGCCAATAGCCACCCCAATACACGGCCATGGTGCCGAACAGCACGACCAGATTGACGATGGTGCGGCCGGTGGTGCCCTCCGGGCCGATAAGGTGCAACGCGAGTGCGGCCAGGCTGGCCGCCAGCGAAACGATCGTCGCCACGAACAGCATGCGCAAGGGATCTGGAACGTGCACCAGCCAGGCGCCGAGGGCGGTGTACACCAAGGCGGTGAGCAGACTGATCGGCACCAGCACGAGCAGCGCGTCCGAGATGGTCTGCTGGTATTCGGTGCGGGTTTCCGGTGCGAGCGTGAGGTACAGGTCGGCCATGTTCGGCCGCATGCGCGTCATGCCGACGTTCAATTGTGGGAAGCGCGAGATGCTGAGCATGATGGCGTAGGCGCCAATCACCACTGGGTTGAAATGCTGGCGGTGCATGATCGCGACGAAGTAGAAGCAGACGATTGCCGAAACCAGCACAATGCGCAGTCCGATTGCTTCCGGGTTGTCGTTCGGCAGCAGCAATCGCCGCACCAGGATCATGCGCTGCTGAAAGCTGGGGTTGCGCCGGTAGGTGGTAAGCGCGCGGCGCATCGCTCGTTCCGCAAGCTGCTCATACAGCGCGGTGATGCGCTTGCCAAATGCGCCCATGCGCCGCGGCTCGCCGGGTGCGCCACGGGTTTGCATGCGCCCCAGGCTGGTGCTTTCCAGCGGCGATGCGTCTGCTTCCCGATCTACGATCCGCAACAGCGGCGCAACGCTGAATCTCAACAGCAATGCCACGATCGCCAGCAGCAGCCACGGCGTGAATGGCGAATGGAGGGCGTCCTTGAGCAAGTCGGCCATGAATGAAGGCATCCAGCCGAGGACAACGAAGATGGGCCAGATGAACGCGCTGCTGCGTGGGTTGCTGCCCATCATCAGGCCGGTCGCGGCGATCAGCAGCAACCCGCCGCCAACCAGCAGAAGGTGCGGTACACGTCCCACGGCGGCTACGACCAGCGGCAATAGCACCCACATGGCGAGATCGATCGCTGCGTATTCCAGCAAGCGTCGGCGAAAATTCGGCAGCAGAAAGCTTTCCGCCGTGCACACGCCGCGCAAGTTGTACCCCTGGCCGGTGTGCCACATCCAGGTCGCTACGCCATACAGGGAGGCGGCGACGACCAGGAATTCATCGCTGCCGAGCAGCCATCGAACAGCGAAATACAGCGCGGCGGCACGTAGCAGATTGGCCAGCACGACCAGTAGCGGCGTGCGCCGGAACAGTTGCAGCCAGAGCTGCCACGCTGCGTTCATGCCAGCTCCACGAACAGGTCTTCCAGCGTGGGCGTCTCGACGTGCAAGCTGGCGTTTTCGCGCGCGGCAAGTGCATGCAGGCTGTCCAGGCTGGGGTCTTCAACCAGCAGGATCGCCTGGCTGTCCTGCAGGTGCGACTTCAGGCTGCCGGCCACTATGGGCGCCTGCGTCCACCCTTCCGGGCGCGCCAGTACCACGCGTTTGAATCGCTCGCGCAATTCGGCCAGCGGCCGGGTGAACTGGATGCGGCCGTCACGCAGCAGGGCAATGTCGGCATCGGCGCGTTCCAGGTCGGCGGTGATATGGGTGGAAAAGATCACCGTCTTGCCTGGCGCACGCATCAGCGTAAGCAGCTCGCTCATGAAGGCGCGGCGCGCCTGGGGATCGAGGCTGGCCACGGGTTCATCCAGCACCAGCAGATCCGGATCGGGCGCGATCGCGCGCACGATCGCCAGTTTCTGGCGTTGGCCTTGCGAGAGTTCGCCGATTTTCTGCTTGACGTCCAGCTCCCAGTTCGCCAGCAGGCGTTGTACCCGTTCGTGGTCCCAGCGCGCATAGAAGGCGGCGGTGAAGTCGAGATAGGCACGCACCCTCATCCACGGAAACAGGTCGAAGGTCTGTGGCACGAAGCCGATGCGGTGCATGCGTTCCCCGCCGGGCTCCAGCATTGGCTCGCCGAACAGCTCGATGCTGCCGCCGTCGATCGGCGACAAGCCCAGCAAGCAGCGCAACAGGGTGGTTTTGCCGGCTCCGTTGCGACCCAGCAGGCCGATCACGCGCCCGCTCGGCACGCTCCAGTCCAGCGACTTGAGCACGTGGCGCTGCTTGAAGGATTTCTCCAGGCCCCGGACTTGCAAGACCGCAGGCAGGGATTGCGAGGCCGACATGGGATGAGCTGCGGTGGTGGCAAGCGGGGTGGCGGACATCCGTGCACGATTCCCTGGTATCGATGGGCGCACTGTGCCTTGCTCTGTAAAGCTCGTCCAGTGGTTAAGATGCGCGGCATGCCTGCCCAGCTTTCCTCCATCGACATCCCTCTGTTTCCGCTCGGTACGGTGCTGTATCCGGGCGGGCAACTGCAATTGCGCATCTTCGAGCCGCGTTACCTGGACCTGGTGCGCGAATGCACGAGTACCGGCGCGGCTTTCGGCGTCTGCCTGATCCTGGAAGGTGCCGAGGTGGGCGCACCGGCCCAGCCGGCCGCGATCGGCACGCTGGCGCGTATCGTGGATTTCAGCCATCGCGAGGACGGGCTGCTCGGTATTTCTGCCGAAGGAGGCAGCCGCTTTCGCGTATTGCGAACGCGTGCCCGCTCGGACGGCTTGTTGCGCGGCGACGTGCAATTGTGGCCGGACGACGAGCCGCAACAGGTGCCGGTGGAATTCGCCCTGCTGCAAACCATCCTTGAGCGCTTGATCGAAACCATGGGGCCGCATTGGCGCAATGCGCCACGCTCGGCTTACGACGAAGCCGGCTGGCTTGGCTTTCGTTTGGCGGAATTGTTGCCGCTGGCGCGCGAGGAACAACAGCAGCTATTGGAAATGACCGATTCATTGCAGCGCTTGGCTGCGTTGCGCGATATCCTGCCGCGCTTTCAGAAAGCTTGAGGATCCCATGAGCAACCTGGCCGGAAAAACCTTGTTCATCACTGGCGCTTCGCGCGGCATTGGTCTTGCCATCGCGCTGCGCGCTGCGCGTGACGGCGCCAACGTCGTGATCGCCGCCAAGAGCGGCGTGCCCAATCCCAAGCTGCCCGGGACCATTCATACCGCGGCCGCCGAAGTGGAAGCCGCCGGCGGCAAGGCGCTGGCGTTGAAAGTCGACATCCGCGAGGAAGACGAGGTGCATACGGCGGTCGAGCAAACAGTGGAGCGCTTCGGCGGCATCGATATCGTGGTCAACAATGCCAGCGCGATCTGGCTGGCCGGTACCGAAGCCACGCCGATGAAGCGCTTTGACCTCATGCATCAGGTGAACACGCGCGGTACCTTCATGGTGACGCAAGCTTGTCTGCCGCATTTGAAGAAGGCGAGCAATCCGCATGTGCTGATGCTCGCGCCGCCGCCGAATCTCGATCCCAAATGGTTCGCACCGCATACGGCCTACACCATCGCCAAGTATGGGATGAGCCTTTGCGTTCTGGGCATGAGCGCCGAATTGGCGCCCCTGGGCATCGCCGTGAATGCTTTATGGCCGCGTACAGTTATTGCCACGGCAGCTATCGCCATGATCGACGGCGTGAAACCCGAAAATTGCCGCCGCCCCGAGATCGTCGCCGATGCGGCCCATGCACTGTTGACCCAGCCCGCCCGCCAATGCACAGGGCGCTTCGCGATCGACGAGGATGTGCTGAGAGAGTCGGGGATACGTGATTTCGACAACTACGCGTATAAAGTCGACGCGCCGTTACTGCCCGATCTGTTCCTGAACTAGTACGTTCAAAAAGCAGGCTGTCATCAGACCGCCGCTGTCTGGTGCGTAGGATAGGCACCTAATGCCATCCCGAGGGAGGGATGGCACGTATTTTGTTTGCGTAATCAGTGATCAACCGAGTTTTTCGGGTGTATATTCCGTGAACAGCGCCAGGTTTATGGGGCGCATGCTGGCTACGGACGCGGGGGCGAAGGCTTGTTAAGGGATGTAACGGGCACCGTGGTCAGCGGTTTTGGAGGGAGGCGTTGCTATGAATAACGATATGTCGATCCGCTGTCTGGTGTGGTTCGGGGAGCCGACTAGTATTGAACGGGCACGTTTGGCACAGGCTGGCTGGCACACACGTGTAGGAGATGCCAGCGCCCAGGGAGGCGGGGTAGGCATCCGGCGAGGGGACACAGTGGTGGCGATGGCGGATCTGCGCCAGGCCGGTACCGAGACTTTGCGCAGCATGGCCAAGCTGATGGCCGATCATCCGCGCATTCCGTGGATTGCTTTGTTATCGGCCGACACTTCCGTGCAGTCGCCTGAGGTGGAGCGCGTGCTTCGCGCCAGCATCGATTTCTTCACCGCCCCCGTCGATATGCATCGCTTGATCGAGACGCTGGGCAAGCTGGCGGGTGATGCGCCGCCGCAGGTCTCGGCGCATGCCGATGTGCCGGGCATTACCGGCAACAGCCCGGCGATGATGGCGGTGGTGGCGAGCTTGCGCAAATACGCGCCGGTGGATTTGCCGGTACTGATTACCGGTGAAACAGGCACCGGCAAGGAAGTGGCAGCGCGCGCCCTGCACAAATTGTCGCAACGCCGCGATCGGCCATTTGCCGCGATCAACTGCGGTGCATTGCCGGCCAACCTGGTGCAGTCGGAGCTGTTTGGCCATGAGCGTGGCGCCTTTACCGGTGCCAATGCCCGCCGCGTCGGCCATTTTGAAGCGGCCGCTGGCGGCACGGTGTTCCTGGATGAAGTGGGCGACCTGCCACCCGATGCGCAAATCAGCCTGCTGCGCCTGCTGCAGGAAGGCACCCTGGAGCGCGTGGGTTCCACGCAGTCGATCAAGCTCGACGTGCGTGTGCTCGCCGCCACTCACGTGGACCTTGAGAAAGCAGTCGCGCAAGGCCGTTTCCGCGAAGATCTGTACTACCGGCTCAACGTGTTGCGCCTGCGCATGCCGGCGCTGCGCGAGCGCGCCGATGACGTGCTGCAACTGGCGCAGATTTTCCTGGACAGCTTCCGCAAGCAACACGCTTGTCACGCGCGCACCTTCAGTGCGTTGGCACGCAAGGCGCTACGCGATTTTTCCTGGCCGGGCAACGTGCGCGAACTGCTTAACCGC
This sequence comes from Dyella flagellata, assembly GCF_030160275.1. Taxonomy (GTDB): domain Bacteria; phylum Pseudomonadota; class Gammaproteobacteria; order Xanthomonadales; family Rhodanobacteraceae; genus Dyella_B; species Dyella_B flagellata. The sequence continues at coordinate 9,952 of NZ_BSOA01000029.1, read as the reverse complement.
GTGCAGCGTGCGGCGGTGGTGGCGGAGGGCGCCCAGATCAGCGTGGCCGATCTCGACCTGGAAGATGTCGTCGCGCCGAAAGGAGGGCATTCCAGCCTGGGCTTGATGCGCACGTCGGCCGAGCGTGACGCGATCATGGCGTGCCTGCGCGAGTCGCGCTTCAATATCAGCGAATGCGCGCGGCGCTTGAAGGTGTCGCGGGTGACGATCTATCGGCTGTGCAAGAAGCACCAACTGGTGCTTGAAGATACGCATTGATCGTAGGCTGGGATGCCAATCCCAGCATCGCCACGCGAGCAGGCATCACGATGCGGGGATTGGCATCCCAGCCTACGCAGGCGTTGGCATCAGAACATGTAGGGCACCTTGAACGTCAGGGTGAAATTTGGCGCATCCGGCGTCATGCCCATGCCGAGCACTGTCACAAACGTGGTATGCGTGTTCAACGCGTAGGTGAAGCCGAAATTCAAACTGGCCGCGTTCGCCTGGCTGCCGATGATCTTGGTCCACGGGCCGCCACTCTGGCGCAGTGAGTCCTTGCCGTTGAGGCGATCGCTGAAGGACAGGCTCAGGCTGCTGCGTTCGTTGAACGCGAAGGCAAGGCCGGCGCCGTAATAGTAAACATCGGCAAGGCGAACGCTGCCTGGCGTGACGATTTGCGGGTCGGTATTGATGTCCTTGAAGCTGCGCGACAAGGAGTGGATGTAGCCGATGTTGCCGAAGACGATCGCCGGGTCCATCGTCTTGACGAAGGAAGCGCCCAACGTGCCCTGCCATAGGCCGTTGCCGGTGGGTTGCCGGGTCGGCACGGCAAACTGTTCGTATTGCGAGTTCGGTGCCACGTTGACCCATTTGATGCCATAGGGCGCGCGCCCGGTTGGCGCCGTCACCCCCAGGGTGAGCACGGTGTCTGGCCGGCTGGGGGTCTCGGTCAGGATTTTGTAGTTGACCGACAAGTTGACGTCGCCCAGGCCTTTGCCGGTCGAGCTGTGTTCGTCGATCGCGGCCGCGGAGCCGCCGGCGCCACCCTGCTGGTAGTCGGTGTTGCGCCCGACATAAGGGACGTCGAGATTTACGCTCAACCGCGGCGTGATGGCATAGCGCCCAATCATGTCGTAAGTGAGCGAATTGGAGTTCACGCGATCGATCGCGATATTGCCGAGGAAGATCGAGTTCAAGGCGAGGAAGCCGTTGAGGGTCAGCTCGGCACGATCGTAATGGTTGTACGCAAGGTCATTTTCGAAGGTGAATTTGCGATTGAATACGGCATTTTGCTGTTGCTCCAGCACGTCCTGCACGCTGCGTGTCTGAGCGGATGTGCTGGCCTGTGCGCTTTGGGTGGTCGAAGCCGCTTGCGTGTTTTCCACGGCGCCCGAACTGGCTTCGGCGCTGGCGACCTGCGCTGGAATCGGGTTGGGCGTGGTCTTGCCGGTCAGGCGCGCCTGCAGTGCTTGTACTTGCATATCCAGTGCACGCAGCTTGCGCACCTCCTGCGCGTAGTCCACTTTCAGCATCTGCAATTGGCGGACGAGTTCCTGCACGTTCGCCTGGTCCTGCGCGTTAGCGTTGGCTTGGGCGACGCCGGAAGTGGTTTGCTGACCCAATGCGTCAGCGCTTATGAAAAGACAAACAAGGCTGCATGCCACCGCAGTGGCGATAATGGTCTTGCGCATGTCGGCTTTCCCCTGTTGGTGGCAGAGTGCGTTGGGCTAGGACGCGCTCAGCGGTTGCGGTCCATATGGAGCGATTGCGCCAGGTTGTGCGCGAGCTGTGAGGTGGTCGCGTTGGTCGATTGCGTCACCATGCTCACGATCATCTGGTTGGTTACGACCTGGTTGTCGGCCGTCAGCGCGATGGTCTGGCCCAGGCTGCCGGGCCGGATCCATTGCGATGCCGAACCGAGTCCATCCACGGACAGGTTCACCTGTGCGCTGTCGTGCGTATGCGTTGCAGAGGCGGACGCGTCACTCGCGCTCGCGACACGACCGTCAGGCGTCCTGGTGCCGGTGTCTGTCGTAGCCACAGGCGTGGTACCCGTTGACGTCAAGGCCGTGGCATTGCTCGATGGGGCGCTGCCGCTTGGAGATGAAGGCGGTGCACTGCTGCCGTTTTGGATATTCAGGCTGGTGACGTTGACCGCCGCATTGTTGTCACCGGCGATCTGCACGCTTTGCGTCATGCCGCTGACATTGGCGATTCCGGCACTTTGCACGCTGCGGCTTACGCTTGAGGCAGCCGGTACGGGCGGTGCGTTGCTGACGGTCGTGATGGTGACCGTCGGCACGAAGGTCACCTGCGGCTGGTTCGGGTTCTTGCTGAAATCCAGGCCCAGCGTCAGCGTGCTTTGCAGTGTCTGCCCGTTGTTGGTTTGCCAGGTGGATACCATTTCCACACCGAACCACAGCACGGTGTTGTCGCCCACGATGTAGCGGCCGCGCATGCCGGCGAGTTGATCGTCACCCACCTCATGGATGCCTGGCGCAACCGGATGTTCGCCACTTTCGCCGGCGAGCGCGGGAACACAGCGGCAGGCCATGGGCAGTAGCAGTGCGGCAAATAGGATCGAGCGTTTTTCCATGGCTGGGGCCTTAAAATAGATCGGCATGCGTAAAGCCGAAATCGAGTAGTTCGGTATCGGTGATGGCGCCGCCCTGGCGCGCGAATAGATTGCGCGCGCTGGGCTTGCTGACGGGTTGAAGCAATACGGTATGGCGGTCGAAGTCGCTGCCGATCACCACGAACAGCACGTGCGAGGGCCACGACTTCATGAAGGCGTCCAGCAGCATGCTGCGGTTGCCGAGTATGGGGTCGGCAAGCTCGACATGGTCCTCATGCACCTGCTTGAGCACCACGAAATGCCGATAGCCGCGTACCTCCATCAATACGATGACGGGAACGCGTAGTGTGCGCAGGCGTGCGGTATCGACGCGATAGCCGCGTCCGTGCATGCCCAGCGCTTCTACGTAGTGCTTGATGTCGAGCATCGAGAAGCCGCGTTGCTTGACTTGCGCCTGGTCGGCCATTCCCAGCATGCCGTCGATGACGACATTTTCGTCCACGTCCAGGTGATAGCCGTAGCGCAGGATCGTCGCGAGCGCCGCAGCACCACAGCTGTAATCGGTGTGCTGGCGCACGATATTGGCGAAGCGCAGCTCCTGCATGCTGCTCACCTGCGTGGTGTATTGAGCACCATTAGGCAGCACGCCGGCGAAGCTCACCTCGCCCGCATGCGCACGCGCGCCAAGGCTGGCTGCGATGAACGCAAGTATGGCTACCCACATCGAAGATGCAGAACGCACGTGTCAAGCCCTCAATCCTTAGGAAGGGAAGACCCCCGGCCCGCAGGGGACGAGCCGGGGGCTTCCACATGGTGCCCGGCGGCATGTCGCCGGGTTACCGCCCACATTGCCGTCTTGCGACGGCGCGTTCTTTCCACCACGCCACTACGGGTTGGAGACACCCATGGCGAGGCTGTTGCTCTGCATGTTGCCTGTCCCAGCTGCCTGGTTCAGGCCGATATTGCCGCTGGCGCCGGAGAAGGCATTGCCAGCCAGATTGGTCGTGTTGGACGTTGCCTGCGGATAACCACAACCAAGCACGCCGAAATCGTTGCCGACGCCATTGCCTGACCACTCCTGATCGAGCGACGAGGTTGCCACCGCATAGGCGACATTCGCAGCCGTGGCGGCGGAGAGCTGGTTGAGTTGCTCGTTGCCGTTGCCGACGGCCTGATTCACACCCACATTGCCCGACGCGTTGCTGAAAGCGTTGCCGCCGATGTTGGCCTTGTTGGTCGTGCCGGCGTTCAAGGTCAGGTTGGACATGCTCGACTGGGTGGCGATCGTTTCCGCATCGGCCATGCTGCCGGAGTGATCCTTGCAATGGTCGCAGTCGAAGGTGAAGCCGGCGTCGGACGAAGCGGCGATCGCGGCCTGGTTGCCCTGTGCGTTGAAATCACCGGACGCCTGGTTTACGCCCACGTTGCCTGACGCGCCGGAGCCTACGTTGCCGGCGATGTTGGCGCTATTGGACACGTTGCTGCCATTGACGTCGGCGTTGTTCGACGATGCCTGCGTGCCGTTCGACAAGGCGACGGCTGCAGCGCTGAGGTTGATGTGCCCGTCTACGTCCGGGTCGCCGCTGAGGCTGATGTCCGAGTTCAGTGCAACATTCTTGGTCACCGTTACCTGCGTGCCGCTGGTGCTCTGCGCGTAGGCCTGCGAAGCGCCGAAGGCGCCCACAATGGTGAGTGCGATCAAAGTCCTTCTCAAATCTGCTTTCATGATGTCCTCTCTGAAATGGCTGTATGACGAGTTGTCAATGCGGGGAAGCCGGTGCGGACAGCAGAACCAAGTTGTCGGATGCATTCCCGGATCCCGCGACCTGATTGAGTTGCAGCACGCCGTTGAACCCTTCCATTGCCGACGGATCGACTGCCACGCTCCGTGTGCCGCCAGCCTGTGCATGTGGGTTCGACGATGTTTGCCCTCCTGCCGACGCCGAGACGGTGGCCGACAGGGAGCCGTCCGTCGCCTCGTGTATGCCTTGATTGGCCAGCCGTGCGGCCACCCCGTTCAACTGGGTGTTGCCGTTACCACTGACCTGATTGATGGATGCGATGCCTTGCCCATTGGCATAGGCATGTCCGCCGATGGTGGCGCTGGCATCCAGCGGCGCATCAGCTGCCGCATTGCGGTGCGTGGCCTGCCGCGCTTGGAGCAGCGCCATGGCATGGCCACCTAGCGTGAACGCGTGCAGGTTCGCCTGCTGATTGGCATCGCCCGCTGCGGTGTTTACCGAGCTTATGCCTTGCGAACCGCGAGCTACGTTTCCGCTGATGGTGTTGGAGTCCAGGTAGCTGAGGATCGCGACGTAGCCGTCATCGTTCGTCTGCGCGAAAGCCGGAGCCTGGACAGCTGCGATCAGGCCGAAGCCGATTGCGTACACCATGAGGTAGGAGGTGCGCATCATGGCGTTCCCTCAATGCCCCATGCTCAGCGAAGGAATCTGCGATACGGCACTGGTGACCTGCTCGCCGATGTTGCGCGTGCTGTCTGCTACGGCGCTGGCGCCGGCAGTTGGAGCACTCAGCGCATTGCTTACGCCATTGCTACTCACAGCGCCGGAGCTGCTGCCGCTGGTGTTGGTGCCGAGCGCCGTGCGGAGTGAGTGCTGTACGTCGTTGCGGATGGACACGCCGCTCGCCGCCGGCCCGGCGTTGAGGTCGGCGATTTCCGAATCGGTGATTTCGCCGGGACCGTTGCTTCCGGCCGTGGCATCGAGCAGTTGGGGATTGGGCGAGGCGCTGACCAGCAGTGCCATGCCAGGCGCGGTGGCTGGACGATCGGCAGGACGCGCCGCCACGTTGCGGATCACCACGATTTCGCCGGGCTTGGCTTTCTGTCCAAGCCGGGCGCCGTCAGCGAAGCCCAGTGCGGGGAGCATGCCAAGCAATCCCACGCACACCAGCGTTGCCCGGGTCTCGGTGTGGCGATATGCATGTTGGCGTGAGTCCATGGGCGTTCCCCTTCCTGTGTCCCTAGGGAGAGGGCAAGTCCCATGCCAGCGGCGAAAAACCTCGGAAAATGAAGGGTTAGCGTGTGAATGGGCCGGATCGGGCAACGCCTGGGGTGTGCACGGCTGTTACAGTCGAAGGGCAAGCTGGATCGCGATGAATGGCTTTATATGGCGATTTTCAGAGGGTGTAACAGTTTTGATACAGGTCGCGTCGTGGTTGACAACGCCAGCGTATGTCGGCGGGAAATGCTTGCTGCTAGGATGCTTTCTCCCCTTTCGTTTCCATCCTCTGGCGTGGCTGCGGCCTGGCCAAAGGTCATGTATTCCCTCGATACACAGGAGTCAGCGGTGTCGTCCCTCGTCGATCTTGGCAAGCGCTATTGGTTACCCGTCTACAGGCCGCGAGAGCTGGTGCTCGATCGAGGCAAGGGTGCGCGCGTGTGGGATACCGAGCAGCGCGACTATGTCGATTTCGGCGCGGGCATCGCGGTCAATGCCCTGGGGCATCAGGACCCGGATTTGATTGCCGCGCTGACAGCGCAAGCGCACAAGCTCTGGCATAGCAGCAATGTGTTCTACACCGAGCCACCGCTGCATCTGGCGCAAGAATTGGTCGAAGCATCCGGTTTTGCCGAGCGCGTGTTTCTGTGCAACTCCGGGGCCGAGGCGAACGAAGCGGCGATCAAGCTGGTACGCAAATGGGCGGCGATGCAGGGCAGGGGCTCGGAGCAGCGCGTGATCATCACCTTCCGCGGCTCTTTCCACGGCCGCACGCTGGCGACAGTCACCGCTACCGCGCAGCCGAAATACCAGGAAGGCTATGAACCGCTGCCCGGTGGTTTCCGTTACCTCGATTTCAACGACGTCGCCGCGTTGGAAGCAGCCTTTGCCGCAGGCGACGTTGCGGCCGTCATGCTGGAGCCGGTGCAAGGCGAAGGTGGCGTGCTGCCGGCGGCGCCCGGTTTTCTCAAGCGCCTGCGTGAGCTGTGCGATGCGCACGGCGCGCTGCTGGTGCTGGATGAAATCCAATGCGGCATGGGTCGCACCGGAACGCTGTTTGCACACGTGCAGGATGGCGTGACGCCGGACATCGTGACGCTGGCCAAGGCCTTGGGCTGCGGTTTCCCGATCGGCGCGATGCTCGCCGGCCCGAAGGTGGCGCAAGTGATGCAGTACGGCGCGCATGGCACCACCTTCGGCGGCAATCCCATGGCCGCCGCCGTGGCGCGCGTTGCGTTGCGCAAGCTGTCGTCGCCGGAACTGCTCGCAAACGTGCAACAGCAGTCCGGCAAGTTGCGCGAGGCACTGATGTCGATGGGCAGCGAGCTTGGCGTGTTTTCCGAAGTACGTGGGCGCGGCCTGATGCTGGGAGCGGTGCTGGCAGAAGCCTATCGTGGCAAGGCGGGCGAAGTGCTCGACGTGGCGGCGGCGCATGGCTTGCTGGTGCTGCAGGCGGGTCCGGATGTGTTGCGCTTCGTGCCGCCGTTGAACATCAGCGATGAAGACTTGTCCGATGGTTTGTCGCGTTTGCGCCACGCCTTGCAGTCGTTCGTGGCGCGGTCCGCGGCTAGTCAAGCTTAGGAAGGATCAACATGAAGTACCTGCACAGCATGGTTCGAGTACGCGACCTGGATGCCTCACTGCGTTTCTACTGCAAGGGTCTGGGTTTGAAGGAAGTGCGCCGCATGGAGGTGCCGCAAGGCAAATACACGCTGGTATACCTCGGTGTCCCGGAAAATCCCGAGGCAGAAGTCGAGCTGACCTACAACTGGGGCTCGGAAGAGGATTACGGCTCAGCCCGCAACTTCGGCCACCTCGCGTTCCAGGTCAAAGATATTTACGCGACCTGCGAGCATCTGCAGTCGATGGGCTACACCATCAGCCGGCCGCCGCGCGATGGCCACATGGCGTTCGTGCGTTCGCCGGATCTTGTTTCGATCGAGTTGCTACAGGACGGCCATCTGCCGCCGCGCGAGCCTTGGTCGTCGATGCCGAACGTAGGCAGTTGGTAAGGACGAGGGGCAAGCGTAGGCTGGGATGACAATCCCAGCTTTCCGCATGGCATCCCGATATGCCAGGTTTTAGCCCGACCGTGCCTGCCGCATGGCGACGCGTGCGCAATCGAGTGTGGCCGCGATGTCTTCCTCGCTATGCGCGGAAGAAAGAAAACCGGCCTCGAAGGCACTGGGCGCAAGGAATACGCCGTGTTCGAGCATGCCCTGGAAGAAGCGGTTGAACATCGCCGTGTCGGCGGCTGTGGCCTGTGCGTAGCTGCTGACCTTCTCGTGCGTGAAGAACAGGCCGAACATGCCGCCCACCTGGTTGGTGCTGAATGGAACGCCTTCGCCATCGGCCACTGCCTGCATGCCCTCGACCAGCGTGCGTGTGCGCGCGGCCAGGGTGTCGTAGAAGCCCGGTTCCTGCACCAGTTCCAACATGGCCAGGCCGGCGGCCATGGCCACGGGATTGCCGCTCAAGGTGCCGGCCTGGTAGATCGGGCCGGCCGGTGCGATCTGCTCCATGAGGTCGCGGCGCCCGCCATAAGCGCCTACCGGCATGCCGCCGCCGATGATCTTGCCGAATGTGCTGAGGTCGGGCTGGATGCCGTAGTGCGCTTGTGCGCCGCCGAGGGCAACGCGGAAGCCGGTCATCACTTCGTCGAAAATGAGCAGCGCGCCGTGGCGGGTGCACAGTTCCCTCAGTCCTTGCAGGTAGCCGTCCCGCGGAGGAATGCAGTTCATGTTGCCCGCCACCGGCTCGATGATCAGGCCGGCGATTTCGCGGCCGTGCTCGGCAAACAGCGCCTGGGCAGCCGGCAGATCGTTGTAGGGTAGCGTCAGCGTAAGGTCGGCATTGGCCGCCGGGACGCCTGGCGACGTGGGTACGCCGAAAGTCAGCGCGCCCGAGCCGGCCTTCACCAGAAAGCTGTCGCCATGGCCGTGGTAACAGCCCTCGAACTTCACGATCTTGCTGCGGCCGGTGGCTCCGCGCGCCAGGCGGATGGCGGACATCGTCGCCTCCGTGCCGGAATTGACCATGCGCACCATCTCTACCGAAGGCAGCAGGCGCGTAATGGTCTCAGCCATCACCACTTCGGCCGGGCAGGGAGTTCCGAACGAGAGGCCATCGCGCACTGCGCGCTCGACCGCCTCACGCACTTTCGGATGGTTGTGCCCCACGATCATCGGCCCCCACGAGCCGACATAGTCGATATAGCGCTTGCCTTCCACGTCCCACAGATAGGGGCCGTCCGCGCGCGCGGTGAAAAACGGCTCTCCACCGACGGATTTGAAGGCACGCACCGGGGAATTCACCCCGCCGGGCAGCAGCTTCAGGGCGCGCTGGAACAATTCATGGTTGGTCATGGCAAGGGCTCGATTCGGGTAAGGGGCGGTCCGTGACTGCGGGAGCACGGCCGGGGTGCGTCATTTTCCGGGCGATGTCCGCTGGCCGCCAGCCTTGGGCGCCAGGTGTGACGCTATGTCCGAAACGGCCTTGCGCAGGCCGCTACGACCGCTTTCGCATCGCCGGAGGAGTTGCGAGAATGCGCTATTCACTCTGATCTAAGCGAGTCTCCATGAACCAGACGTCCACCGAAACCACCCTGCGCAAATGGATGTGCGTGGTCTGCGGCTTCATCTATGACGAGGCAGAGGGGCTGCCGGATGAGGGCATCGACCCGGGTACGCGCTGGGAAGACGTGCCCGACACCTGGACGTGCCCGGATTGCGGCGCGACCAAGAGCGATTTCGAAATGGTCGAGATCGACTGAATCGGCCGCGCGCTGCCCGCAAATCGCCCGATTTCGCCAGCGCCCTGGCTTTTCCTTCTGCTGCAATGGTCCTCGTGCAAAACCCCACCCCCGAGGCACGGCCATGCAGCAATTCATTCCCTTCGAAGATGACTGGGATGCGCTGGAAAAGATGCATCCTGAAGCATTGATACCTTATCGCGTCGGCCTGGTGCCTGTGCATGAGGCCGGGCCGGCTCAAGGGAATGCAGCTGGCAAGGCGCCCGCCTGTTTGCCGGGCACCGCGAAGTAGCCTTCGCTGACTCTATATATCGTGGAAACCAGGCAGGCCGGGGGCTATCAGCCCCCGGTTTTGCCGTCTCTCCGGCGGCTCTCACCGGGTGCCGCCTGTAGCGCGCGAAATTTTTTCCCAGATCGCGCTGGCGCCCCCTTCACAGAACTGTAAAGCGGCGCTATGATTTCACCCCCTTCGACGACACAGCCCGTCGCGAAGGTTCCCTGAAAACCTCCGAAAACATTTTTGAATTTGGGTGTTGACGGAAGCTTGGAGAGATGTAGAATGGGCGGCTCACCCGGGACGAAATGCTTCGGGGCGAACTTCAAAAGAAGCTCGCAAGTGATTGATCTTTGACAGTGTGCGCAGGTGAATTGTGTGGGCGCCTTGCGGTAGATGGATGACTGTCC
>NZ_BSOA01000028.1 GCF_030160275.1 Dyella flagellata | reverse complement strand
ATCGCTTCCATCGTCAGGTGACGGGATCTTGCCATAGCTCGGAATAAATCAGAGCATCCCTAGCAGTCCAACAGTGGATCGACGGCAGGATCATGCGCGAACGCTTCTACTACGATCCCGCCCAGCTGCGGCCGGATGCCGCGCAAGCAATCGGCGAGCGCGGAGCATCGGGGACGTCTGCGTAGGCTGGGATGACAATCCCAGCATCTGCATGCCGCGTGAAAAGCTGGGATTGCCATCCCAGCCTACGAACTCTGCGGGACGCGCCGAGGTAGCGATAATCTGGTACACCGCGACATGGACTTTGAGCGATGAATCTCCCATCTGGCAGTGATATTCCTGCTTGCTTCAATGAGGAAGTAGTTTTGGAGGCGCCTGTTGCGGTGGTCTGGGAGCAGCTTGTCAGCCCTCGCAGCATGAACGAATGGCTCGGTGGCAGCGATTATTCGGTCGAAGTGGATACGACCTGGACAGTGGGAAGCGCCATTGTCATTCGCGGCATACATCATTTGCGATTCGAGAACCGAGGTGTTGTGCTTGCCTTCAAACCGTTCCATTCGGTGAGCTTCACGCACCTTAGCTCGCTTTCCTGTCTACCGGATCAGCCATCAAGCTATACGAAACTGAGCTTCGTGCTTCAAGCCGATGGGAGCCGAACGATGCTGAGATTCGAGGCGTCGGGATTTCCCACGATGGCCATCTACCGGCATCTGCATTTCTATTGGATGGGAACGATCGATGCCTTCAAGCGATACGTAGAGTCCCCATAGCCCTTCTATGACGTAAGGCCTGCTTACGACTGCAATCGGCGCCAATAACGGTACCAGGTTCAGTCTTGCGACCACCCAAACGGCATGCTTTGGCTGACGCACATTGGCAACAGTGCACGAGGCTGTGACAAGGATGGCAATGCCACGGGCATTAGCGTGGCCGGCGAAACCTGGGGCTACGGCTACAACGGCCGCGGCCGCTTGACCGTGGTGGAGGCAACCTGTGTCTGGTGGATGGTCTACATATACGGGAAACCTGGTCAGCAATAGGTCGGCCAAAAAATCATTAGCTTTGGGATCGGGATCATGATTTGTACGTCAAAGAGGACCCAAAAAAAGCGGGAGCCTCAAGGCCGGTAGTACTCCCATGCGAAAAGAGCCAAAATTTTCGCGGCAGCTTGTCGAATTCCGGCCTTTCCGTTCGTCGCTATAGTGAAATCGGGTAACCAGCCTGGCCGATGACCATCCAAGGGGACGAAAATGCCGCAATATTTGATCTCTACCTACATTCCGGACGACTTTGACCCGTCCCGCGTAACCCAGGAGACCATCGACGCCATCCACGCGCTCAACCGGGAAATGATCGCCGCGGGTGTCAGGAAGTTCGCGTGTGGCCTGAGCCCGAAGGCAGTGACGGTGCGGTCGCAGCCTGATGGCGAGGTGGTTGTCACCGACGGGCCGTATTCGGAGGCGAAAGAGTACGTAGGCGGTCTTTCGATACTGGAAACCGAGAGCCTGGACGAAGTTTTGGTGTGGTTGCGCAAAGGTGCCAAGACGTTTCCTGGCGTGGTCGAGGTGCGGGAAATCTTCTTCAACCCAGCCCCTGCAGAGGGCTAAGCAGCACTGCAACAGGCCAACGGCGCACTTTCGCGCCATGGCGTGAAAAACCAATTCCGAGGGGAAGACCATGCGTAAAAACAAGCTTGGCGCTTTTTTGATGACGTGTTCCGTCCTGCTGATCGGGCTTGGGGCGGCACACCAGGCGATGGCACAGGATGCCGCGACACCCTATCCGAAGATGGCCCCGATCGACCAATACCTCATGGCGGATAAGGCAGCGGAGATTGCCTTGGCGCGCAGTGCGGCGCCGCAGTCCATCTCCCGTGATGCGACGATCCTGGTGTTGGGGCGAAAGGGCTACGAGACGGCGGTAGAAGGCAAGAACGGGTTCGTCTGCCTAGTGGGCAGAAGCTGGTCGGGACCGTTTGACTGGCCCGAATTCTGGAACCCGAAAATACTGGCTGCCGATTGCCTCAATCCCCAGGCTGCACGCTCGATCGTGCCGATCTTTAAACTGCGCGCCAAGATGGTGCTGGCTGGCCGTTCCAAGGAAGAGATGCTGTCGGCCCTGCAAGCCGCGTACAAAAATAAGCAATTGCCACCGCTCGAAAGCGGCGCCATGGATTACATGATGTCCAAATCGTCGTATCTGACCGATCAAGGAGGCCACAACATGCCTCACCTCATGTTCGACACCCTGGTCAAGGATGCCAAAGATTGGGGTTCCGGCGCAGACGGCTCGCCGGTCATGTCTAGCCCGTATTGGTTCTTCTCGCCTGAACAACACACTGAAATGAAAGGGCTGCCGCCGATTCTCGTGTTCCTGGTCCCGGCCCCGACTTGGTCCGACGGAACGCCTGCAGACATGAATCATCACTGATGCCGGCGCGGTCATGCGCCAAGCGACATCGCGTGATGAAAGATATTCAGTGGGTCGTACGATTTTTTGATCGCCACCAGCTCGTTATAGATACCAGGGTAATAAAGATCTCCCCAGTTATACCCAGGTAGCCCGGGCGTTTTTCCGGTAAGCATGTCGACGTCCGGGTAGTTGATGTAACACCCCTCATAACGCGAGTTCGGTAAAGTTGTCGAAGCAGGGTAGGGCGTGCCGTTGTAGCCGTCCTGCGCATGCACGGCATAGTAAAAATCACGCAGCCAGCTCAAATGCTTGTCGTCGTCAGCCGGATCTGTCCAGTAGGTCTGGTATTGCAGCTTCAGTATCGAATGGCGTTGCGTGACCGCGGTCTGGTTGTTGGCCGGATTGAAACCGTTGTTGGTGCTGCTGACGTGATTGATGGCGCCACCGTAGGAGTCGATTTGCACTAGCGAATGCGCGAAGTGCGGGTCGCTCGCATTCACCACGGTCAGGTATTGGAACAGCGCATCGATCTCCGTCTGGGTGAATACGTTTTTCATGTAGGACGACTTGTATTTGCCGCGTTGATTATTGCCGGAGCCATTTCCCGACTGGGTGGCGTACAGCCAATCGAAAACCTGGGCGCCGGCAGGCAGGCCGGATACCAGCGGTGCACGGGGCGGAACAAAGGGCAGGCGCACGCCACTTCCGGGCAGGTAGGTATCGAGCAGCTTGGGACCAAACGGACTCATCGCATTCACGAAGTCGTTCAGCGGTGCAAGGTCAGTCAGGCCACCGTTCTCGTCCGAATATTGCAAGCCGATCCAGATGCCGCCGGCCGTGACATGAGTAAGCCCGAGGCCGGTGAACAGGCCATACGTGCGAGGGTTGGTGTCGGCGCTGATCATGAATTGCGCATAGGTATTGAGGAATTCACCCAAACGGGTTTTGTCGTTGCGGAACAGAAACCATGGGTATTGCAGGCCTAGCGTGGCCACTTGCTGTGGCGCCACGGGCATGTCATCGAAGTAATAGCCGGTAATCAGTCCGACGTTGCCACCGCCGCCACCGCGGCATAGCTTGAACAAGTCGGCGTGTTGCGTGGCATTGGCATGCAGGGGGCGCACGCTGCCTTGTGCATCGACCACCAGGATATCCACGCCCGACAACCAGTCGATGACCAGGCCATGCTGCCTGGACAGCCCGCCGTAGCCACCGCCAACGATATGCCCACCGGTACCCACCGAATAGCACGTCCCGCCAGGTATGGTCTTGCCGGTACGTTTGTAGAGATTGGCATAGGAATCCCAGAGCTGGTTACCCGCCAGCACCTGGAATCGGTATGTATGGGTGGAATGGTTTTCCAGTTGAACGGTTACGTTGGTAGGGATGCCCGTCATCAGCCCAATGTCGATGATGGCGCCGCCGGGATTATTGGAGACGAAACCTTCATAGCAGTGGCCACCGCTGCGTATGGTCGGCCGTTTTCTTTTGGCGAGGGCATCCTTTAGCGCAGCCAGTGCGTCTGCGGGAGTTGAACAGACATAGATGCTGCCGGCACTCTCTCCAGGCGACGGCCAGCGCCGATTGAATCCCTGGGTAACCGTGTCGTAGCGATGAAGCGCATCGTTGGCGTCGATAAAGACATAACTCATGGCGATGCTCCTTGCTGATGGCAGGCCTCGCCTTTAGGCCTTTTCATCAGTATCAAACCAGGCAGTGGGGGCAATAAGGATCAAGCAAGTCGACTTTGTTGGGCAGGCAGGCCGAAAACCGTGTCGCATCGGCCGTGAAATCCGGTATCAGCAGAGGCGATGTGTAGCCTGAATAGATCTTTGCAGGCGCGGTACCGGAACCGCTTGCCGCCAAGATGGCATTGGCAGCGCGACGGCCTGATTCGTTGGCCGCTTCCATGGACGCAAAAGCCGCGCCCGTCGCACGCACATAGTCGCCGGCCAGAAAGAAATTGGGGATGGTCGTCGTGGTGTCGGGCCGCAAATACCACGAACCTGCTGTGTTGACGAACAGCGGATCGGCATGGGCTGCATCGGCCGTACCCAGGCCGGTCACAGCCGGATCGATGGCCCAGGATTGAATCATGCTATCGGGCAACGCGCTGTGGCCGTTGGGCAAGTCATGGCGCAATTGCGCCAGCACTTCCTGCGCGATCTGCTCCTGCGTGCATTGAGCGGCGGGCAAGCCATACAGCACGCCCGCAGTGGTCCAGTCCGACACATCTAACGACAGCACACTCTGTACGGTGCCATCGCCATGGGTGGCAGCAAAGCCCACTGGCCGGGAATGCACCCGTGAAATGCCAGTTACGGCCCACGGCGAATGCAGGCATGCGAAAGGCCCTTGATGGATCGGCGCAGCTTGCGCCAGCAAGAACTGCACACTGGCCACCCAGCGCTGCTCCAGCTTCTCGATACCCGCAAACTGGCTGTCGGCCTCCCGCATCGCCGCTGGAAGCAACGCAGCGACCTTTTCCGAAGGCACGGCCAGCACGTACCAGTCAGCCTTGATGGTGAGTGGATGGCCAGCTGCATCGGCCAGCACACCTGTCACCCGTCCGTTAACGTACTGGAACTGCGTTGCCTGCACGCCGAGATTCAGTGATACACCCAAGCTTGCTAGATGCCGGCACCAAGTGTCGATCCACCCATGCTTGGGTTGGTCGGAAATAGTGCTAACGGCAGGGCGATAGCCTTGCCCCACACCGGCATAAAAGCTTGCTTCAAGCGCTTGCCCGACGCTGCGCGCGCTGGCTTCCTTGCTGTGAACCGTCGAAATGGGCGGCGTGCCTATCAAGCGCTGATAGTTGGACGAACGAGTCGCCGCACCCACGTAATCCCACCAGCTCATGGATTCCCACTGCCGCAGGCGGCGGGCATCGGAGCTGGTCATGAAGACATGGAATTTCGACACGAAGTACGCGAGTTCTTCCGCCGGTATTTCCAGCGCGAAAAAAGCGTCTTGCAGCCAGCTGTGAATCGCTGCGGGCAAGCCGGCGGCACCGGCCGAAAAAGGGGTGAAGGCCGAGTTGTTGACGTAGGCCCTCTGACCACCCGCAGCCAACATCAATTGCGGTGACTGCGGCATGTTTCCCTGCACATTGTCCGTGGTCTTGGCAAAAGGAATTCGCTGCAGGGTGTCCGGCAGATTGTTGTAGAAGCCGCCAAGGAATGGGAAGCCATATTGGCCAGGCAGATCCAGGCGCCCGCCTGTGCCTGTACCGGTGCGCACCTTGCCGCCCCAGGCGCGTTGTTCATACACGCTTACCTTAAAACCGCGCTCGGCCAACTCATGTGCGGCGCTCAGTCCTGCAACGCCGCCACCAATGATCGCCACCGTTTTTCCGCTGCCTGCCGCGCGCGCGGAAAATCCGGGTAGACCCAGCGCCATGGCCGCGCCAGCGAACGCAGTAGATTGCATGAAGCGGCGACGCTGCAGCGAAAACGGCGCAGCCGTTGCGTTGCGTGAATTTTGGCAACGGATGGGCATGGTAAATCTCCTTTTCCCATGCGTGACGCTAAAGGGGAGTTGAGCAAACGGCAGGACATTTACACTTCAACCCGTTGTTGCAACGTGATGAAATGAAAATGTATCGTCATTCCGTCGAAGGTCAGAATGAAGAGAAAAGAAGTTTTGCTTGCTCTATAAGGCCTATCTTTATGATTTATTAAATAATATTGATTGAAAGATAGTGAATAAACAAAAGTCGTATTTCCGCATTGGATCATTAGTGAATATTTATCGCTAACGAATGCCATGCAAGATTTTCATCGGGTGCGGCATAAGATCCCCGCCCGCAGGGGCGGCTTGGGAGGAACCCCGTTATGAGATCTATGCCTTTGGCACGTCGCCTGGCGGCGACGGCGCCCTTCATTGTGACATTCGTATTCTGCTCGATCGAGCCCGTTTCGGCCGGGACCATTGCGTCCATTGATCCGCATGTGCCTGGCGCCGTCGGGCAGCCGTGTGTGGTCGAGCTATTACATAATCGCAATTGGCCACAACAGTTCGTCGACTTGCCGGTGGACCCGACGGTTACCTATACGCCGCCTGCTGCCTGTCCACCGCCGTGGTCAAAGGTCATCCTGAAATTGCACGTGCAGGCCAACAGGCGCTCGGTGGTGGACTCGCTTGGCATGGACTTGGCTAATGTGCGGCTGTTCCATGGTGCTGTGCCGCTTTTCAACGGCGCATCCAACTGGACTATCGAACGTGACCTGACCGACTACAGTGCATTGTTCAAGGCGCCTCAAACTGGTCTTATCTGGAGCGCCCAGCAAGGAGAGGCTAATGACAACGTCGACAGTTTTGCGTTTCAGGGCAGCGCAAGCCTCACTTTTTACCGGTCCAGTGCCGCTACCCCGGCGCCCAAGGTGCCGGACGCTGTCATCCCCGTAAACGAGGTGGGACCGCTCGATCTACCGCACAACATCGTGCGCGCCTACCTGGATGTCGAAAGTGACTACGTCTATGGCCTGCCCGATCCGGACGGCGATTCCAGTCCGCTCTGGTACACCTGCTTCAGTAACGACGCGAATCCTTTCTACACGTTTCTCACTAATCCCTTTGCGCCCGGTAGCAGCCCCGACGTTCATATCTTTCCGCCGAACCAGGGGTGTAACGGCGGCAATTTCCAGGAGCTGCAAGTTAATGTCGACAATACCCCAGCAGGTATCGCGCCAGCGTTTCCCGACGTCATCGCCGACTTGAACTGGATCATTCCCAACAGCGCCGACCAGCCCATTACTACCCTGGAAATGCTCAACTTCAAGCCTTATCGGGTCGACCTGACGCCTTTTGCAGGTGTTTTGAGCGCGCCGGGTTCCCATAGCATCTCCATTAGTACGCTCGCCACGGATACCAACGGGGCCGGCGGCGCCACCTTGTTGGCCTATCTCGATCCGAACAGCAGCCAGGTAAGCGGTGCCGTGACACTGAACACGCTCGCCACGGGGAACGGCGCGCCTACGGACGTCGATACGATTCATCAAACCAGCAGTGATTCGATCGAGGGAACCATCACCACGCAACAACACAGGGATTTCGAAATACGTGGTTTTGTGTCGAGTTCGCAGGGCATTGTCAATTCGCGCGTACATCAGACGAGCAACTTCAACAGTACGCAATTCTTTGACGTGATAGCTCCGCCATTGCCCTTGAACGTGCCGGTCAACCAGTATTATCACCAGACCGTATGGATGAATAACACCGTACAGGAAGTCAGCAGCCGAACGATCGGCAGCACGCTGCTCAGCTGGGACCGCATAAACGTCCAATATCCGCTGCAATGGGCCTACGCCGACACGGTGCAGTCCGACAATTTGGGCGATACCGAGGGTGATAGCCTGCTGCACTCCAATGTGAGGGTAACGCAGGGCCGTGTGATCGATAGCGACCATTACCTGCCTGGCAAAGGCCACTTCATCACGCATTTGACCAGTGGCTTCCAATCCGCGCGCGCGGAGGGAACCAATCCACCCAATCCGTTGTGGGAAAGCTCCACCACACGCGATTACAGCGATAACTTCGGCAGTTGTTATCACGGGAGTATGCAATCGGCCAATGGCGTCATCACCTCGCACATTCTTGGCGCAGGCTGTCCCAATAATCACAACTGGGTAATCTGGTTTGCCCATCCCGATGGGTCGCCTGACGGTTTGGATTGGTAGCGAGGCGTGCCAGCCAGAGGCTAGGGTTCATCCTAGTGGGCGGGAGTGTGTCCCGATGTTTCAATGGGCGTCCCAAACGGGATCAAAACACTTTCTTCTGGAGGTGCACCATGGTTAATACCGATGATCTGAAGCACTTTTTCGGGCTGTTCGTTAGCTGGCTGTCGCCGTAAGCCTCCTATCGAGGCTATCATGCGCGCCCTTCGGGGCGCGCATTTTCCGTGCGCCGAATGAGCGCGTAGGCTGGGATGATAATCCCGGCTTTTGACGCAGCATCCCGAGGCTGGGATTGCCATCCCAGCCTACGAGCAGCCAGACGCTTATACAGTAAGGCGCCAAAATTCGGTGAGTTGCTCCGCAAGGGCTTTGCCTTGGTGGTAACCGGCGCGGGCGGCCGGCGGGCGCGTCGACGGATCCATCTGATTGCTGCCGATAGCGAAAATGTCGTTGGCGTCGCCATCCGGGAAGATCGTTTCGACCCTGCTGTCGCCTGCGCGAAGTTCTTCGACCTGCGCTGCGAGATGCATGCCCCAGTCCAGCGGATGCCGCGATCTGCCGCTGAAAGGGGACAGCACCAGCACTCGTGCGCATCCGGCCGCCAGATCGGCATTTTCGTTTCTTCGATAGCCGCCGTTGATGTATCGCCTGTCGCCGATGCGGTAGGGAGGGACACCGAAACCATTGGAAGTGCTGGCGGCGACGGCGTCCACCAAATCGATTCCGCTGTGGCGGTCGAACACGACCGGCTCGCCGGTATCGGCATCGACCGCCGGGATAAGTATCCGCTGTTGCGGCCAAGTCTGACTGGATAGCCGAGCAGCAACGGTAGCGCGCCATTGCGATTGCGCAGCACTGTGCGACGCTGCGTCCGTTTCCAGTGCCGCTGCGCCCATCCTGCGACGCATGTCAGCCGCATCCTTGGCGGCAGCGATGATGGCGCCGGTTATCTCCATATGGTTCGCCGCCGGACCGATCGCAACGCGTCCACCGTTGGGCCCGACTGAGGCAGTCGGTGGTGAGGGCGCAGCGGTAAGAATGCCGGCAAGTAGTTCAGCCGGCTTGGTCGCGCCGGTTATTTGCGCCGCGACGGTCGACCCGGACGACGTCCCGATGATCAGATCGGCCTCGATCACATCCAACCCGGCCTCAATGAGGCCGGCGATCACGCCGATTTCCCAGGCATTGCCTGCCGCTCCGCCACCGCCAAGAACCAACGCTCGCCCGTTACCTGACATGCTACTGAACCTCTCGGTGATCTCAGCCCGCTACCCAGTGGGTGATGGGCCAACCAAAGATCAGAACACTTTATCCTACATAGAAAGTGTTTTGACCCCGGACGAAGCGCATAAGGAGAACTAATGTTGAAGCGATGGGTCGTGCTTGCTGCTATCGGTGTAGTACTCGGTGTAACGGGCACCGAGCAAGTCACCGCCAAAGACACGCTGCGCCAGCAACTGGCCGAGGAAAGCTGTAGCGCCTTGAAGCAGACGGCGGCAGCGATGCCTGGCCAGGGCCCGATGATTTTGCCCAGCTATCCCGACATGCAAGGCGACGATCCTGCCACGCGTGCCTTGCAGGATGTGGGCTTTGTCTACGACAACGCGTTGGCCGGGATCGCACTCAGCGTTTGCGGCGCACCCGAGCAGGCGCGCCGCATCGCCGACGCCTTGCTGTTGGCACCGGCCAGCGACGTAAGCTACAAGGACGGACGCCTGCGCAATGCGTATCGAAGCGGCGCAGTGAAAGACAACAAGGTAGTGCTGCCTGGGTATTGGCAACAGCGGGGCAACTATTGGAGCCAGGACCCCTACCAGACTGGCAGCGCATCGGGTAACTCCGCGTGGGCCGCGTTGTTGCTGCTGACCGTTTACGACAACACGCACGACACGCGTTATCTCGACGGCGCCGTGGCGCAGCTGAAGTGGATCGCCGCGCACACCGCCAACTCCGTAGCACCCGCGGGCTACGAAGGCGGTGTATTTGGCTACGACAACAAGCAGATCGTTCAGCACTGGAAGTCGACCGAGCACAACATCGACATCTACGCCGCCGCAACCTGGGCCAACCGGGAACGCGGCGATCCTGCGCTGGCCCGGCAGGCGCAGATCGCAAGCACCTTCGTGGCCGCGATGTGGGACAGCCAGCAACAGCGCTTCTTCGTCGGCACCGGCGAGGACGGCAAGACCATCGAGCGTAACAAGTCCGGGCTGGATCAGGAAATCTGGCCGCTGCTTGCCTTCCAGCCACATCCTCCGGCGTGGACTTCCGTTTGGAGCTTTGTCGACGCCAATCATCGCAGCGGTGATGGCTATGGCTTTGACCGTCACCCGGACGGCATGTGGACCGAAGGCACCTGCCAGGCCGCGGCCGCGCTGCAAGCCAGTGGCAAGCCGGTGCCGGACAGCCTTTGGCGGTCGATCAGCGCGCAGCGTAGCGCCGACGGCATGCTGTACGCGACGCCACAGCAGCGCATCAGCACTTCGTTCGCGATCGGCCCCTTGTCCACCTACGACGATTTTTTCTACTACCACCACCCGCACCTGGGCGCGACCGCCTGGGCTGCGCTGGCCGCGAACGGTTGGAACGCATTCGTTGGCAAACCTATCGCGCGATCGGAGAGTCGGCCATGAGTGAACCCTTAGATGATTCGATACGGAGTGTCGCCCAGCAGGCCGCATGAGTCGTTAGCTCATGCGGCTCGCGCTTTCTTCACGCGACGCTGGTCGTTTCAGCGGCACCGTGTACCAGCAAGCCGGGATGCGGGTTGATCCCAAACGGTGCGGTTTCACCCAGCCGCAATGCTGCGGCGACAAAAGCCCACAGCGATTCGGGCGGAGGAGCATCTGCGGGCGGTGATCCATCGGCTTGCTGGCGTCCGGCCGCCCCGGTTTTGACGTATTTGCCGATAACCGTGGCAGTACCGCCTTTGGCGTGATCGGCACCCGGCAGCGTGCGGCTGAATTCACCGGTCAGCAGCGTGACGACATTGCGGCCCGGCATGGTCATGACGCGGCTGAGAAACGTAGCCAGCATCGGGGTAATGGGCGTCATGATTTCGCGCGCCAGCTTTCCAGTATCGTCGTGGTGGGTATCGAACTGACGGTCCTGTCGACCAGTATAGGCAGGCTGCGCGTAGATCACGCTGGCGCCTTCATGGACCAGTGCTTCCACTGCAGCGAAGCTTGCGCGCTGGCTATCGATAGCGGGGTTGCTGCCGAATGCACCATAGGCTTCGCGGATATCGTTGAATTGCGCGACGGAGAGTGAGCGACGGACATCGTCGAGTTTTTCTATGCGTGCGAAACCGATACCTTCTTCCGTGGGGGGATTGGCAGCGACACCCACCGGCAGGCCCAGGTTGTTGACGATCGCGCACGAAACCGCGCTGTGCGGCATTGCTGCGGCCATGCGTAACAGCTGACTGCGCGAACCCGACTGCAGCACCGCTACTCGCGAATCGTTGTGCGAATAAAGCCCATGCCGGAAGTGCACCGACGCCATGTGGCTCAATGCCGTGGCGGGTAGCATACCCAGTGAACCAGCATCGACATAAAGCCCATTGCCCAAGCCGCGCACATTGTTTGGTGTCACGCCGAATGCGCCGTTGGCAAGGAAAGCGTCTGCACTGTTGAATAGACCCGCAGGTCCACCGTTTAGCCACCACACAACCAGGGTAGGGCGTTCGGAATGGCGACTTGGTTTCGCCAGCAGATGCCAATCGCCGAGGGCCAGTGTGCCGGTCAAAGCAGCGCCAGCCTTGAGGAAGCTGCGTCGTGTCATGCTGGGGAAATACATGTGGGCTTGCCTCATTCGACTTGGCTACTGGCGCGATCGCCGTTGCATTCAGCAATCTGCTGGCTGCTTGCCTGCGCGACGGATTCAGGCGTAGCCTAGCCCCGTCCGTCTTTCGAAAGGTTGCCATCTTGTGTCGCGTTTCAGACAGCAGCCTGCACAGCTAAAAGCCTGGCCGATTACGGCGCTCGCCAAGGACTACCCGCGCGGATGGCATGTGCCCAGGCATCGGCATCGTCGCGGTCAGCTGATCTACGCCAAGGCGGGCGTCATGCATGTAACCACGCGCGAGGGAATCTGGATCGTCCCGCCACAGCGAGCTTTATGGATACCGCCAGGCATGGAACACGAGATTCAAATGGAAGGGCAGGTGGCTGTGCGTATGCTGTATCTGGATCGCTCCAACAGCGCATTGTTCGGTTTGCATTGCAAGGTATTGTCGGTGCCTGCGTTATTGCGGGAACTGATTCTGGCTGCCGTACAGGCGCATGCAGAGAAGCACCGGGAGCGTATACGTGTCCTCGCGCCGTTGTTGTTGCACGAACTGCAGGAGGCAAACGTAGAGGCATTGCATATACCGGTACCGACCGACCCACGGCTCAAAAACGTATGTCAGCGCCTACTCGCAGGGTCATCACGGGTAGAAACCTTGGAACAGCTCGCAGCCCATGTCGGTGCCAGCAGTCGCACCTTGGCGCGGCTATTTGAGAGCGAGTTGAAGATGTCATTCGTGCACTGGCGGCAGCATGTCCGGCTGGCCAGGGCGCTAAGCCAGATCAGCCAGGGGCATGCCATTAAAACGGTGGCACGTGATGCGGGCTACGCCAGTTGCAGTGCTTTCAGCAGCATGTTTCATCGCATGCTGGGTATTACACCTACGCACTATATGAGGCAGGTGATAGAACCTTAGGTGGTGTCATTTCGGTCCATGCGACTTACCGTTGCTGTCATCTAAATGCCCACGAAGAGTCGAGCTATCGACGCGATGACGCACCACATCACAACAGACAGCGCGGACCACCGGGCAGCCACCAACAACGTAAAGGCGACCAATGCAATCGCGAAATCTTTCCCATCGTGCACCGCACTGACCCAGACCGGGTCATAGAGCGCCGCGGCCAGCAGCCCGACCACCGCCGCATTGACGCCGGCCAATATCCTGGCGGCCTGATCGCGTGACGCCAGTTCACGCCAGAAGGGCAAGCCCCCCGACACCACTAGCAATCCGGGCAAGAAGATAGCCAGCAGGCTGATTAAGGCACCAAGGGCGCCACCTTGTCCGCCCTGATATTGCTCGCCCAGAAACGCCGCAAGGGTAAACAACGGACCGGGAACGGCCTGTGCCGCGCCATAGCCGGCCAGGAACGTATCGTTACTGACCCAGCCAGGTGTGACGACGGCCTGCTTGAGCAAAGGCAGTACGACATGACCGCCACCGAAGACCAGCGCGCCGGTGCGGTAGAACGCGGCGGCCACGCGCCCCAAGGGCGGCAGGCTCGGGGCGACAATCAAGGCGAGCAACAGCAGGGCGGCATAGGTACCGATCAGCACCAATCCTGTGCGACGGCCATAGCGAAGAGGAAAGGTCTCGCCTTGTCGTGACGTAACAGGTTTGCATAGCAACGGACCGAGTACGGCGCCGCCTGCCACCACGGCGAGCTGCATCACCGAACTGGAACTGATGGCAATCAGGCTGGCTGCTACCGCGGCCATCAAGGCGCGAGGCCTATCCGGTGTGAGATTGCGGGCCATCGCAAGCACACCTTGGGCGACGACAGCGACCGCTACCAGTTTCAGCCCATGTACGATGCTTTGGCCCAACGGTCCGCCAAGAAAGTGACTCAAGGCGCCAAACGCAAACAACAGCAGTGCAGAGGGCAGAGTGAAAGCAATAAAGGCAGCGATGGCACCCGGCCAGCCGGCGCGGAGCAGGCCGATCGAAAAGCCCAGCTGACTGCTCGCCGGGCCGGGCAGAAACTGGCACAGCGCTAGCAGTTGCCCGAAATGCTCCTCATCCAGCCAGTGTCGTCGTACGACGAACTCGCGATGGAAGTATCCCAGGTGCGCAATCGGGCCGCCGAACGAGGTCAAGCCAAGCTTGAGGAAGGCCGCGCCCACTTCCCAGGGTGTGCCCCGGGCGGGTCCAAGCGAAGCGGGTGGCGACGTCGAAAAAGCCCCGCTCATGCGCAGTCGAACAAGGCCATGAAACCGAAATCCATGTGCAGCCGTGTATGGCAATGAAACAGGCACAGCCCGCGCTGATCAGTCGTGACGTCTATATCCATGTACTGGTAGCCGCATATTGGAGATGAAACATCGGATGCATGCGCGTGTGGAACTTGGCTCAATCTTCTTTATCGCCATTGACCGACGCTTCTCATGATGCTCTGGAAGCGTCGTCGTGGTGGCCTTGCGAGGTGCCCAAAAGCTGCTTGAGCGCAAGCTCCACGATTTCTGGAAACGTGCGCGGGCTTGCGTAGGCGCGAGCGATCAGCATCGCGCCATAGACCGTCGACATGAAAGCCTCCGCTTCCCGGCGCACGGAATGGCGCAATCGAAAGACACCCAGTTGCGAGCCCTTGGTCAACACCGTCTCCAGCCAATAGGACAGCGTTCGAAAATGCTCTTGCACCGCTTGGGCTAAGTCGTCGGGCAGGGTGGGCATTTCAGCGGCGAGCATGCCGGCGACACAGAACGGTGCAGTCGCGTCGGCAATGCATTTCTCCCAGTAGCCCGTGTAGAAGAGAAGTTGCTGCTGGGGATCGAAATCCTCACTGGTAAGCCGTCGTGCTTGTTCCTCAATCACGCCCCGGGATTGTTCCACCACGGCTCGCGCCAGATCGGATTTGGCAGGGAAGTAATGGTGAATGCTTGCCTTGCGCAGCTGGACTTGCTCAGCCACGTCCGCATAGCTAAACCCGTTGTAACCCTTTGTTTGGATGAGGTATCGGGCTGTATCAACCAATTTTTGCTGGGTGCTCATGTGCTCATCCTACCACTAGGTAGACAGTTGACCCGGGAATCTACCTACTAGTAGGATGGCGATACTTTTCCAGGAGTACGCACCATGACATGGCTGCAGAAGTTCTATTTCCTCCGCTCCGGCGGAGCGGCCGTCTGGGTGGCGCTTGTCCTCGTAACGGCGCCAGCGTCCGTGGGGCTGGCAACAGCATTGCTTGTGATTTATCCGGCGTGGGATGCCTTGGCGAACTGGTTGGACGCACAGCGCAGCGGTGGCATGCAGCTCAACCCAGGACAGACGTTCAACCTGATCGTCAGTGCGGTAACAGCTGTTTGCATGGGCATTGCCGTGCCCCTGCATGGAAACGCGGGCGGCGTGCTGGTCTTTGGCAGTTGGGCACTGCTTGCGGGCATATTCCAGCTGATCGTGGGCATCGCGCGTCGCAAGCTCGGCGGCCAGGTCTTCATGATGATCAGCGGCGCACAGTCGGCGCTCGCAGGTATCGTCTTTATTTACCAGTCGCTCCGCGTCGCGCCCGGCCTCGTTCAGCTCACCGGCTACGCCGCGTTTGGTGGTTTTTACTTCCTGGCTTCCGCTTTGTGGCTCACCTTCAAGAAGCGCAGCGCGGCACGCGCGATGTCGTGACGGAAAAATGGGGACAAGATTTCGCCCGTCCTAAATCATGGGTGTCCCGATCTGCATTGGGTGTCCCGATCTGCAGCGAATCATGGGTGTCCCGATCTGCAGCGATCAGCAACGAAAAAGCCCCGGCTAGGCCGGGGCTTGGGAAACGCCATCATCCATGATGATGCCCCGTTTGTCGGCGCGACCTCCTTGCCGCACCTGGCATCCGTTCCACCAGCCGACGTGTCGGCGGGACTCCCGGGGCATGGAGCTATTCTCTGTGAACCCCTGGGTCAGCGGTATCGGGAGCCTCCGCTTTGTCGTGTAGGCGAATTCCTACAAAAGGTCATGGGGCTCCCAATCCGCTTTGAATCGCTCTTTCGTCGCCCAGGTGCACGAGGGGAAGGCACATGGGTGTGCCTGGCTTTGAGGTGGAGGAAAGCCGGGCCCCAGTGACTTAGACGAACTGCAAGTCGCTGAATCCTAAGCCTCCGCCGGAATGACGAGCAAAGGCATCGGCGATCGGGTGCACGTAGGCCGGTTCACGTTTCAACGACAACGCCGTCGAAACAATGTCGAAGCAATGTGACGCCCAGTACCTCGCGCGAGTTAAGGAAAGTCGGGCTTAGGCGGCGTGTTCACAGGCTCAAGCAGTGCAAGTATGCGGGTTTTGGGCGTCTCCCTCGGTGCAGGTGTAGCTATCCCAAAAAACAGCCGGCCCGCATACGGCCGCACAAGGAGGTATTCCCATGTCTGACACGCATACCGGCTCAGCTCCCGACTCCCTCCGCAAATCCGCCTCCAAACTGGGGCCAAAAACAGGGTTCAACGCCACCCGCTCCGGCCAGTTTGCCGGCGCTGCTTACGAGTACTTCACTCCCGCCTTCGTGCAGGACCTTGCCGATCAACCCGCGTTGCAGGAAGAACTCAACAACTGGTGGACCCTGAACCTGACCAGCTGGGTCGCACAGGCCATGCCCGCTGCGCCGAGCTGGTTCTATGACCCGGCCACTACCAACATCCCCTCCGATGCAGCCTCGGTGGCCATTCAATGGAACGCTTTTTCCGGGCGCATCCAGCAGTTTTACTCCGCCAATCCACCCGTCGCTCCGGCCAACCCTTACAAGCTCAATGCCACGCAGGTCTATTCCTTGGCGGACACCGGCTACTACACCGATAGCAGCAACAAGAGCATTGCTCTGCCGAACATTCCCGCCACCTTGTGTCCGCAAGCCAATTGGAGCGGCCCCTTAAAAACCTTCGGCCCGTACGGGCCGCGCGGATGGCAAGACGAATACTGCGAATGGTCGGTTTTCCGCAACACCGCCAACCAGGTCGTTCGTGTGGATTTCACCTGCGAAAACCCGGAGTACTGGACCACGCTGTGGAAGGTCAGTCCCGAGCGTGTGGTGGAACTTTATAATTCCACCCTCAACGCGAATGCCCAATCGCAGAACCAAATCACCGTCACGCTTGCCGACCTTCAGCTCACCGATGCCAGCGGTAAACCGGTGATCGACCCCAATACCGGCCGTCCCGCGTACAACCCTCTCAACAAATGGAACAGCGGACCCATTTCCGTTCGCGGCGGGTCCACTTCTTCCGGTGGCGCGATGCATCTGACCAGCACGCCCAACACGCTGCAAACCGAAATCGGCCTCGCCGGCGCCTCATCCGTGCAGTACGCCTCGGGCAATCTCTATCCACAGCCGTTGATCTGTTGCGGCAACTTCGGCCAGGAGTATCGCCACAGCGATCCGCATATCGGCCAGAGCGTTTCGCAAGCGGTGAACCCCAACTCCGGTTCCTACAACCTGGCCAATCTCGCCAATCCCTTCGGCCTTTATATCCAGCTGCCGAATTTCGCCAACTGGACGTTCGGTTCAAACGTCGTGCCCGGCCAGGGTGGCATTCCCGCCAATGCGCAGCCTTCGGACATCTGGCAGATCGTCCGCGGTTCCCAAACCTGCATCGATCCGGTCACCGGCCAAGCCTTCCCGGGCAACATGATCCTGCATGCCGCCTGCCAGATCCCGCTAGCGTGGCTGCAGGCCAATCCCAACCTGACCTTGGCGGACATTCTTATCAATGGCCGCCCCATCCAGTGGGCCGGCCAAATCGCCGAAACGTTCAACATGACGCTGTACGCACGGCCGCTGCCGGCAGGCAGCACGGCACCTCCGGTCAACCCATGCACTAGTACGCAGAGCCCGGCGTACACGCCGCTGCAATGCATGTACTCGCAGCTCTGGAATGGCTATTACCCCATCACCGAGCTTGCCCCAACGGGAGCGAAACTCTCCCTCGCCAGCAACACCACCTTTGTCGCGCCTTGGCTGCCGGCCAACGGCAAAGCCCAGGCACTTACCCTGACGTGCACGACGATTCCCAGCCAGCTCTCCGATCTGCAAGTGGCGTTCCTGCTGCCGGACAGCAGCGATCCCGACTCCAGTATCGGTGTGACGGTGAACGCGGCCACGCCCGTCACTTATGCCGTTCCCGGCAACTCCTACCCGGACAATTATTTTGCCCTTTCGCTCTCGGTCACCGTCGGCTCAAGCAGTGCGCCCGGGCTGCGCTCGGTGCAAATCACCGTCAACGGCAACTCGAGCGTTCTGCCTGACGCTGTCTTCATTCCCGAAATTGAATGAGGACCTCCGTCCATGGACCTTGGTCAATTCACCCGCGTCTACACGGGGCTGCGGAATCACCGCAGCCTCACTTTTTCCTTCCTAACGGCGTTTGTGCTCACTCTTGCCGCGTGTGCTTCGGGGCCGGCGGGGCAGGGAGCCAAGCAAGAGGTCGCTGCTGAAAATCATCAGGAAAAAGCCGCGCAGGATAGTGCTGCCAGCACCGCCAATCCTTGCCCGGCCTCATCCACGATCCAGATGCAGGCCATCATGCCCACGCTCTTCCTCACCAGCGGCAATCAGATCGGTGCCGATTGCCTTGCCTGGCAGGAATTCATCTATTTGAACTGGCGCGCCCAGCCTGGCAATCCGGGCAACCCTGATCCCACCGCTAGCGCCGCGGACTTTGGTTTGCCAACGGACCTACAACCCAAAGTCTGGGAAAGCTATGAGAGCTTGGAGCAGGTGTTCGCGCCCCAATCCTCTAAAATGGCAAGCAAATCTTCAGCCTCCCAGCTGCTGCAGCTCGCCTACACCTCCGAACTCGCCAATATCCATCTGCTGTCTATCGGCCAGGCGGGCAATGGCAAGTGGCTCACCTCGCAAGGCGGTGATCTCGTCTATTACGACGTGCGCCTCAACCTGGACGAAGCCCAGTTCATCCAGCAAAACCAGCTCACCACGTTTGCCGGCCAGCAGGCCTGCGCCAGCAATCAGCAAGCGCAACAAAAAGGCGTGGGAGGGCTCAATCTCCCGCAAGGCGGCAACCAAGACACCGACTGCTCGGGCAATCCTCAAACCTACGGGCTCAACCTCGGCACCATCGAGCTCAAATCGGCCTGGGTGCAGTTGCCTGTCGACCATTCTCTCGACTATCGCTACCTCACCACCCAAGCCAACATCGTGCCTCCCATCGGCCAACCCTACACCGCCACGGTCGGACTGGTTGGGCTGCACATTGTCCACAAGTTGCAGGGCGGGCCGCAGTTTGTCTGGGCCACCTTCGAGCAGATCGACAACGACCCTGACAACAACAACGGTAACCCGCAACCACCACAACTGCCGCCCAACCCCAACCAGCAGCCTGCCACTGGCTATCAGTTCTACAGCGCCAGCTGCACCTCGCAATCGGATCCCTTTTACCAGTGCAAACCGAATGAGCTGCCGGGTACTCCTTGCACCACACTTGCGCCGCCTTACCAGCCATCCGGTTGTGATCCCTACAACGCTCCGATCCAGGTCACGCGCATCTACGCCGTGGACTCCACTGCCAACAGCGCCACCGGTTACGCCTGGACACTCATGCCAGCGAAATCCGTATTCAACTACTACCGCCTGATCGAAGTGCAGTGGCCGAACGCGCCCGCACCGCTTCCGCCTGGCTCCGTCACGCCCCTTACCACCGGAGACATCACTCCGAACGCCTCCACGCTGATCACCGCAAACACCACGGCGGAGACCTATGTGCAAAACACCCACACTTGCATGAGCTGTCACATGAATGCGCCCATTGCCACGCCCTCCAGCGTAGCGCTTATGCGCGTGCAAAACGGCAGCATGCAGCGCCAGGTCATGTTAGGAAAGCAGACGACCAGCACTTACGCCAGCGATTATTCCTTTATCTTCGCTGCCGGGACCAATCACTAATCCGCGACATCGCCAATCAGCGCAAAAGATGTTGCGCGCAGTTGTGTGTTTTGCACGGAAAACGGGGCATCCTGGTCTAAATCATGGATGTCCCTATCTGACTCTATTCCGACTCTCCGGAACTTGAAAATTGCAGCGAAAATAGCCCACTATCTGCCGGTCAGGCCTTACCCCAGTCAGAGACGCAAAGGATCGCCAGGATGTTCCGCAAATCATCTTTCGTTTTGGGTGTCACCTTCTGTATCGCCGCATTGCCTGCAAGCGCACTGCAGACGGATGCATTCAGCGCATGCTTGGATCAAGCCGAAGGCGCTGCCGGGGCCATCTTGGATTGCCATAAGGCGGAAGTCGCCCGATGGGACCCGAGACTGAATGCGGCCTATCAGACGCTACTGCATAGGTACAACGGCGAGCAGCGTACTCAATTGCAGCAAGCACAAAGAGCATGGCTCAAGCATCATTTAAGCGAGACCCACCGTCTGGCTGCCCAGCCGGAAGATATTGGGGACATGGCCTTCATGGAATCGGAGGATTTTGAGTTGAATGACTTGGTCCAGCGAACGTTGGTGCTTGAGAAGCTCGTCAAACAGAAGTGATCTGACGTCGACTTCAGGGTTCCGAGTGCGCTTCCCGGAATGCGCACTCGGAACCCTGATTCGACTGGCCCCGGAACAGCCTCCACCTAAGCGTTGGGCGCACGGTATCGAAGCGCATCGGTCAGTCGTAGGCTGGGATGACAATCCCAGCATTGGGCTGGCGTGCGGGCGCTGGGATTATCATCCCAGCCTACGCGTTGGGTACTGGGCATGGCCGATCATTCGCGACCGGCCATGCCAGGCATATTAAAAGCGATGGCCACCAAGGGGAGCCTGCGCCGGTTTCGAACTCAGGCAGCGGCGGGAGTGTGGCGCGCGTAACCTTCCGTCTGGTTGTGCAAGGCAGCCTGGAATGCCGGCCGAGCTTCGCAGCGCTTGAGGTAGTCGTTCAGCGGCGAGAACTCCGCCACCAGATCCGTATGCCGCACAAACCGCAACGTGGTCGCCATCAGGATATCGGCCGCGGTGAAACGCCCAAGCAGATACTCGCGGCCATCGAGCCAAGCCGAAAGCACAGCCAACCGGGCCTTCGCTTCGTCGACGGCGCCGGGGCGGCGTAGCTTGGTCCAAGCCTCGTCGCCATGCAGTCGGTCAACTCCAAAAAGATTCCAAAGCGGTGGCTCGACTGTGTTGAGCGCGGCAAACATCCAGGCGAGCGTTTCAGTGCGCCGGTCGCGCGGCATGAGCACTTCGCTCTGCTCGGCGATGGCATGAACGATGGCGCCGGATTCGATCAGGGTTCCGCTATCGGTTTCGACCGCGGGCACCATTCCAAAAGGATGCTTGCGCCGGTAGCCCTCGGAGTTCCGCTCATCGGCGTCGACCCACTTGCTCTCATAGGCAAGCCCTGCCTCCTCAAGCGCCCAGCGCACGCGCAGATCGCGCACCAGACCCTGGGCAAAGGGCGGCACCCAACTGAAGCCCCATACGGCGATATTTTTCATGGTAATTCTCCTCGTGTCGTGCCGTTACCGGTCGTCTCCGGTGCTTGGCGATCGGCGAAGAGATTGCCGCCGGGCACTCAAAGGGTGGGAGTAACAAGCTTGGCGGGATTCGGAAAGATTGTCCGCGCTCGACCAACTCAGATTCTGGGTCAAGACGATTGGGTCGTTGTCGTGTGTCAGGTGGTGACTTGCCGACTGGAGGGGCGAAAGCCGGAGTGGCAGACCAACATCTTGCGAGCAATCAGATTTGTAAGCAGTCTGGGACGTCCGCTTCCCAATGCGATCGTTCCAAAAGCCCAGCGATCGGCGTCGACGGCGACCTGCTGCGATGCCGCCAAGCTATTACTTCCGGCCTTCTGCGGTTCTACCCAAGCCTGCTATCTTGCGCTCGCCCAGATGACTGGAGTAGTGAAATGAATCACTTTCGCTGTTACTTGGCTATAGTCGCGATAGCCTTTGGCTGGAGTTCTGCGAGCAGCGCCACCGATGTGCTCGGCCTTACGCTCCATGCGCCCTTGAGTATGTCTGAATGTCTCAAACGGCAAGATATGTATCTTTCCGATGATCATGAGCAGTGTTTTAAATTGGGTGCTAATTCGACATCGGAGGATACCCTTCCGAAAGACGGGCAGGTCATCGTCAACTTGCCCGTGGAAGACCGCCCCAACTACATGAGCGGAGAGGATGTCGTGGTTGGCTTGAAAGATGGATTGGTGGTCAGTGTTTCAGCAAAGACGCACGGCACGATGCGTGACGGTTACGATGTCCGTTGGCTTGTAGAGGCTTTCGGTCAGCCGCAAGCAAGTCCTGCGATACAGAACATCCCAGGCAATCATTTCACTTCCGCGCAGATCGCCTGGTCCTTGCCGGATGGTGCCTCGGTCTACTACAACAGCGGCGAATGGGGGCCTTACTATGGATTGGTGCGAGTGCAGCTGCCTTTGGCGAGTCCGCATCAGATCGGCATATGGGATTGAGTTCGGTTGTAAAAAAAGCTACTGCTTGTCATTCTGCGAATGATTTCATCAATCTGTTGCATCGACCGGCTGAATCCGCAACCAGAACCGGATAAAGATGGGTGGCCGTGAATGAAAGTAGAAGAGCCGAATTTTTAGGGGACAAATTTGGACTTTCTCAATTCGACTATGGTGCTGGCCGTCGTTTCGGCCTATACGTACTACGTTCTCGGCGCCTATGAAGCCCAGCAAGGCGGCAGCCACCACGGCGTACTTTGGGCCGCTCTATCGGCAGCGCTTTCTTTCGTGGTCGCCTATCTTTTTAAGGGAGGTTGGGGACTGTTACTGCTCGCTCAGGTGGGTCTTTTCCTGGGCATTGCGATTTTTCGCGCCCTGCGTCGGTCGTAAGGCGTAACCTGAAACGGGTTCAGGAGCTGAGTCAGGGAAGGGCGATTAGTCCTTGTTATCGGGGAGTAGGGCAACGCTGGCTTTGTGCGCCGGCATCGCCGAACATGATGCCATGCACGCACAACTGAAGAATATGATCATCGTTGCAGGGCTTCTCCTCGCCTGCGCCGGCGGCATGGCGCAGGCCACGGAGCCGGATGCGCGCTATCTCGACGTGATGGACATGCACGGCATGCCCGCGTCGCCGGTGGATCGCAGCTTCAACATCTTTTTCGATGCCGGCGCCTGGCATGGTTACAGTCTTCCGCCCAAGGGTGACGAGGGCACCGGCTTTGTCGGCCCCTTCGTGCATAGCCTTGGCGACGGTCGATGGGCGGGCAAGCAGTTTGCGCGCCTGGTGCTGCGGGATGCGGCGAGCCATCGGGACATCCCGCTGGTGCCGATCGAGAGCCATGCGGCGCCCGGTTATCTGGTTCGCCGCTTTGTTTCTCCAGACGTCAGCGTAAGTCAGATTCTTTTCTTCGCCAATTCATGGCATGCCCTGGTGCGCGTCGAGTTCAAGGCCGCGCGCACGATGGATATCGACGTGGGCATTGTGGGGCAGGTGATGCCTGATGAGGCGAGCCACCTCGCCACGCATGACGGAGAGGTGGTGCAGACCTTTGCGGGCTCTCCCTCGGTGCTGAGCACGAGTCTGCACACTGACACGGCCAATGCCGGTCACGTGACGCTGGCGCGTGCCGACTACCGCATCGACTTGAACCGGTCGTTGCATCTGGTGCCCGGTCAGACCGCGGTGGTCTATGTCGATCAGATGCTGACGTATAACCCGCAATCCGATAAGCCGCAGGCGGCAAATGTGGTGGCGGCGTGGGCGCACAATCGCGAACGCTGGGCGGGTTACCTGGCATCGCTCTCGTCGTACCACCTGGCTGGCTTGCCCGACGACACGGCACGGCATGTAGCGGCCAAGGCGATGATCACCTTGCTCGGCAATTGGCGTGCGGCGCGCGGCGACCTGCATCACGACGGCGTTATTCCTTCCTACTCCAACCCGGATTTCAACGGTTTCTGGGCCTGGGATTCGTGGAAACACGCCGCGGCGCTCGCGTCCTTCGCGCCGGATCTGGCGCGCGACCAGGTGCGAGCGATGTTCGACTACCAGGCTGCCGACGGCATGGTTCCCGACTGCATTTACCTGGACAAGTCGGGCAACAACTGGCGTGACAGCAAGCCGCCGCTCGCGACATGGGCCACCTTGGCCATCTACCGCGCCACCGGGGACAAGGCGTTTCTCTCGGAGATGTACGACAAACTGGTGCGTTACCACCGCTGGTGGTTCGCGGCCCGCGACCATGACCACAACGGACTGGCCGAATACGGCGCCACCGACGGCACCGCCATCGCGGCCAAATGGGAAAGCGGCATGGACAATGCCGTGCGCTTCGACAGCATCGCCATGCAGAAAAACGGCCAAGGCGCGTGGTCGATGGATCAGGAATCGGCCGATCTCAACGCGTATCTCTACCAGGAGAAGCTGGATCTTGCCGAGATCGCCAAGGCGATCGGCAAAGAGGGCGACGCTCGCCAATGGCTGAAGGAAGCGGCAG
The DNA here is from genome assembly GCF_030160275.1 of Dyella flagellata. Classification (GTDB taxonomy): domain Bacteria; phylum Pseudomonadota; class Gammaproteobacteria; order Xanthomonadales; family Rhodanobacteraceae; genus Dyella_B; species Dyella_B flagellata. The sequence continues at coordinate 100,876 of NZ_BSOA01000028.1, read as the reverse complement.
CGATGCGCAAAGCGATCCAGGCGCGGTTGTACGACCCTCATCGCGGTTACTTCTTCGACGCCCGGCTTGTCAGCAACGATCTCGTGCGTGTTTACGGCTCGGATGGCTGGGCGCCGCTGTGGGCGGGTGCGGCAAGTGCGGAGGAGGCTGCACACGTCGTTCGAGTCATGCTTGACCCGAACAAGTTCGCGACCTATCTACCGTTTCCGACACTGGCGAAGGACGACCCGCATTTTTCTCCGGTCAACGGCTATTGGCGCGGTCCGGTGTGGCTCGACCAGGCTTATTTTGGCGTGGCGGCGCTTCGTCGTTACGGTTATGCGAAACAGGCCGACGACATGGCGCGCCGCCTCGTATTAAATGCCAGGGGAGTCACCACCCAGGCTCCCATGTATGAAAATTACGATCCGCTCACCGGGCAGGGCTACCAATCGGCGAACTTCAGTTGGGCTGCCGCCAGTTACCTGCTCTTGCTGCACTAACGTCATTGCGGCACCGGCCCATCGATAGCGGTGGAGATGGGATGGGCCCGCGCATCTAAAATCCAAGCCAGTTGAACAGACGTGCCAACCGTATCGGAGACAATCGTTGATGTTCAAATCAAAAGCAGGTCAGCGTTGGCAGACATGGATGCTCATGTTGCTCTCGCTCCTATTGGCGCCCACCATGCGGGTTTCGGCGCAGACGCCGCCGGGCAACGACCCAGGCAGCCAGAAGTTGTTCAATATGGAGATGGGGCCGAACCGTTCGATCTTCCGGCCTTCCCATGATCCGGCGCGTACCGCCAACGGCCTGGCCAAGACGCCGCCGATGGGGTGGAACAGCTGGAACAAGTTCGGTTGCAACATCGACGAGAAAACCGTGCGTGCGGTCGCGGACGCCATGGCAGCGAGCGGTATGCGCGATGCCGGTTATCAGTACGTTGTCATCGACGACTGCTGGCAGGGCAAGCGGGATGCCGACGGCAACATCTTGCCCGATCCGGCCAAGTTCCCCTCCGGCATCAAGGCGCTGGCCGATTACGTGCACTCCAAAGGGCTGAAGTTCGGCATCTATTCGGACGCGGGCAGCATGACGTGTGGCCGGCGCCTCGGCAGCCAAGGCCACGAGTACCAGGATGCCCTTGCGTACGCACGCTGGGGCGTCGACTACCTGAAATACGACTGGTGCTACACCGGTACGCGCAACAGCGAGGAGGCCTACGCGCTCATGGCGGACGCACTGCGCTCCACCGGGCGTGACATCGTCTTTTCGATCTGCGATTGGGGTGTCAGCCGGCCCACGATGGTCGACAAGTCCATGCCGTGGGAGTGGGGCGAGAAAATCGGCAACCTGTGGCGTACCACGGAAGACATCTACGATGCCTGGGCGGGACGCAAGGGCACCAGCCTGGGCATGGTCAACATCCTCGACCTCACCGAGCCGCTGTATGCCTATGCCGGCCCGGGACACTGGAACGATCCGGACATGTTGGAGATCGGCAACGGCGGCATGAGCGACGTCGAGTACCATGCGCAATTCAGCCTATGGGCGATGATTGCCGCGCCCCTGATTGCCGGCAACGACATCTCCCAGATGAGCGATGCAACCCGTGCCATCCTGCTCAACCGCGATGTGATCGCCGTTGACCAGGATAGCCTGGGGCATGCAGGGCACCGCGTGCGCAAGGATGGCGATCTGGAGGTGTGGTCTAGGCCGCTGGCGGACGGCGGCCGGGCGGTAGTCCTCTTCAACCGCAGCGAACGGCCGGCGGACATCACCGCAAACTGGACCGACCTCGGTTTTCCAGCCAACGTCGCGCTCAAGGTGCGTGATCTGTGGGCGCACAAGTCGCTAGGTAGCGTCACCGGTCATTTCACGGCGAAGGTAGCGCCGCATGGGGTTGTGATGATCAGGCTAGGCCAGTAAGTAGTAGACGAACGTTGAAGTTCACGCTGATCCTGTTCCGGAGCGCACCGTCATTCCGGCGAAAGCCGGAATGACGAGCAAAAGCACAGCTGCGGGCGAAAAATGGGGAAAGCATTAAACCCCGTGCCCCATCGTTTCTCCGCTTCAGTTGAAAATTTCAGCGCAATTAGCCCGCTACCCGTGCGCTAGGCCTCACCTCAATCAGAGACGCAAAGGATCGCCATCCAGCCGGTCCTCGGGTCGCAAGAGGCTATGCAGCAACCGCGGGCGAGCCAAAGCTGAGTTCGGCTGCATGTACAACCCCGCTCTTTCTACCGGGGTAGGAGATCCAGCGCATCACCGCGTTCAAGTCTTCAACGATGGATTGGGCCGCGACCAGGCGACCCGGCTCCAGTTCCATATCGCCCGTTGTGTGCGCATCCTCCACAAGAGTCAGATCAAAACCCCGCTCCAAGGCAGCGTAGGCAGTGGCCCGAATGCACCAATTGCTCGCAGCACCGGCCAAGACGATGTGAGAGACGCCGTGATGTTCCAACAGAGAGAGCAGGGGCGTTTCCTCAAAGGATGAGTTGAACTGCTTGTGGATGCGGCTTTCGCTTTCCAGGGGCTTGAGTTCAGGCACCCACTGCCACTCAGGCGTGTCGCGCCGCAGTTCATCGTCGTTATGTTGTACCCATACGATCGGCACTCCAGCGGCGCGCGCCCGATCTACGGCAACTGCCACATTGGCGACTACTCGGTCCCGCTGCCAAGCGCTCGCCACCACGCCAGCCTGAACGTCAACCACTAGGAGTACTGTTTTGGAGCCTGTCCGCGTAGCCATCGGATTGTCTTTCTAGTCGGATTCGGTACGGACATTATGCCGGACTGCACGGTATCCATGAGGCGAAAGTAGCCATCCGCAGCGGCGACTTGAAAGGTGGCCGCGTAGCCCTAAAACCCTTGGGTAGGCGCATCGACTCTCCACATCTCGCCAAATTTGTTACTCCAGCCTCTCAGGTACCCCGCGGCAATCTCCCTACGCTTTCGTTTTCACCATACATTTTGCCTAGGAGGCAGCGATGCCACGCGCCGTCATATTCGAAACTTATGGTCCACCTAGCGTTCTGAAAATCGTCGAAAGGCCGCGTCCCATCCCGAAAGAGGGCGAGGTGCTGGTCAACGTCGAGGCCGCCGGGGTGCAGCCCTTCGACACCGCTTATCGCTCAGGTGCCGTCCGGCAATGGGCGCCCGCGAAATTCCCGCAATCGCTGGGTCTCGAGTTTGCCGGCACGATCATCGAAACGGGCGGCAAGGTCGCGGGCTTCGACCCTGGCGATGCGATCCTGGGCTGGTCCCTGGATGGCGCCTATGCGGAAGCGATCGTTGTCCCAGCCGGGCAGTTCATTCGCAAGCCGGACGCGATGAGCTGGCCCGAGGCGGGTGCGCTGTCGGCTTCGGGTCAGACCGCGAGCACCGCGCTCGATGCTCTGGGGCTGGCAGCCGGGCAGACGCTCGTTGTCCATGCTGCCGCCGGCGGCGTCGGCAGCTTCGCCGCGCAGATCGCTGTTGCGCATGGGGTGCGGGTCATCGGCACGGCAAGCCCCGATAACCACGCCTATCTGCGAGAGTTGGGTGCTGTTCCGGTCGACTATCACGACGACCTGGAGGTTAGTCTGCGCGGCACCGCGCCCGAGGGCATCGATGCGGCGCTGATCGCGGTTGGCGGGGAGGAGCCGATCCGCGCTTCGGTCGCACTTACGGGCGATGCAGCGCGCGTCGTTACGGTCGCTTTCGACCCAGCTTCAGAGCGCTACGGGGTCAAACGGGTCGGCACTCAACGCTCGACCGAGCGCCTTTCCTTCCTGGCAGCGCTTTATGAAGCGGGAAAGTTGCGGGTGCCGGTCGGCCGCGTCTTCGCTCTTGAAGAGGCGGCCGATGCGCATCGGCATATCGAGACCGGGCATTCGCGCGGCAAGACAGTGTTGGTGATGCGGTAGACCGTGGCCCGACAGCTTTCCCTCAACGTAATGAACGTCGATTCCGTAGCAGATCGTGAAGGCCTGCGCTGTAGTTGCGGCTTGCTCGCAGCGTCTGTCCATCGCGCAAGGTGACGAGCGCATCGCGATTGGCGAGCGCCTGCACGCGAACGATGCGATCGACCTGGACGATGGAGGAACGATGGATGCGCAGGAATTGCGAGCTATCCAGATGGGATTCCAGGGAGTTGAGCGTTTCGCGAATCAGGTGTGTTTTGCTTTGTACGTGTAAGCCGGCGTAATCGGCCAATCCTTCGATCCAATCCACGTCATCTGTCTTCACAAACGTAATATCGTTGCCCCGGCGAACCGTAAAGCGACGAATCGGCTGGTTATCTGTGCCAGTATGTTTGGCGATCAGCTCTTCATAAAGGAGGCCGTATTGACCCTCTTGTCGATGCAGCGAAACCGTTCGCCGAACGCGATCAATGCAGGAAGCGAAGCGTTCGTTATCGATAGGCTTGAGCAAATAATCGAGGGCCTCGATATCGAAGGCACTTAACGCATATTCGTCGTGCGCGGTGAGGAACACGAAGTGCGACGCGCAGCCTTTGGGCATGAGTCGTACCAGCTCTATGCCCGTGATGCCGGGCATCTCGATATCAAGAAAAACAAGGTCTGGCGCCAGGCGAGGAATGGCACGCAGCGCCTCCTCTCCCGTATCGCATTCGCCGACAACAATCATGTCAGAGTACGCAGCTAATCGCGTGACCACCCCAATTCGTGCCAGCGGTTCATCATCGACCACGAGGACCCGGATAGTCATCATCCAACCACCGCCGAGTTCACAACCGGCTCCGTGATCAGCGGAAGTTGTAGCGAAACCACGAATCGTCCTGCTCCACCCGACAAAACCAGTGTGGCGTTGTTGGCACCGTAGATCTGCTTTAGTCGAGCCCTCGTATTCGCCAATCCCACCCCATGACTTTGGTGAGCGTCGGTCGATTCCATCTCAAACGTGTCGTTCGCAATGTCGATCTGCAATCTATGCCCGGCAAGGCGCGCACTGATAGTGATCTCGCCGCCAGCCGGTGACAAGGCGATGGCGTGTCGGATGGCATTTTCGATCAGCGGCTGCAGCAGGAAGCGTGGCACATGCGCATCGTTCGCCTCGTCAATCACATCGATGGATACGCTAAGTCGCGAACCGAAGCGTATGCGCTCGATGGTTAGATACTCGTCGACCACGGCAAGCTCGTCTCGCAGCGTCACCGTGTGGGTGTCGGGAAAACTAAGCGTGTTGCGTAGAAGAGCGGCTAGCCTTGAAATCATTTCCGTGGCCAACAATGGCTGGTTGCTTACCACCAACGAGGAAATGGCGTTGAGCGTATTGAAAAAGAAGTGTGGCTGAAGCTGATAGTGCAGTGCCAACAGCTGTGCATCGCGCGCTGTCGCCTCTATTGCAAGCAGTTTTTCCTTTTGTTGCTCGACGGTTTGATAATGCTTTATGCCGAAATAGAGTGCGCACCATCCCTCAAGAGTAAGGCAGACGCTCATGGCCTCGGTCAGCGCGAAACGCCAGTCAAACGTCAACGTCTGGTCGGCCCAGTGCATCTGGGTTAGGCGCGAAGCAATCGTGCACACAACACCTAATGCATAGGAGACGGTCGCGCAAGCGGAGAGGGCACGGAAAAGTGGTACACCCTTGCTCCATAGATATCGACAAAGAAAATACAAGAGAAAGCTGGCAAAAAAGCAGCTTCCGAGCTCCGCGACTATCCCAAGCACTTCAGCGCCGGTGTGACTGTAAGGGCCAAACGTGATCGCAGTCGCCAACGTATAGAGCGTCCAGCCGCCGATTTGCAGTGGCCAAAAAGATACGAAGCGCCGGGGAATCGCGTGAGTTGGCATGCCGCGATTCTATAGGAGGCGGTCCCTGTTCTACACCCTTTGGCCGTGCCGAATGCACGCTTCACCGCAAAATCACCAGGTCTCGTCGCATGGGGTCTTCTGGTCGTCGTGCGGTCCATTAGGCTTCGACCAAGTTGCCGCCACGGGCATTCCATGAGTGTCCTGGAGCAACCTACTAGCGCCGTCGTCTTGGGAAATCGAGGAGGCTTTGTGAAGCATTGCGGCATGAGGAATTTTGGAATAGCCCTGGGCCTGGTGGGGACGGCCTTGATTGCATCAAGCAGCTTTGCGGGCGGGTTTAAGCCGGCCGCGAAGTTTCCAAGTGAGCGAATGGCAACACCTAATGCGATGGCCAGCGTACGGATGTCCGATTCGCCGACTTATACTTACACTCTGCTTAGCTATCCGGGCAGTCTTGACACACAGGGTGTCGGCATCAATCCGGGCGCCTTGGATCGGGACTGGGATGGACTGGGCAGAACGGATAAATCCGACATCAAAGTCGTCGGGGCATGGTTTTCGCCTGACGGGACATCCCAGGCCGGCTTTCTTGCTCGCGTGGCTGGAACCAAGCCCGTTCGCGAGACCTACGATCTATTGAATGACCCTGACGGCACACTGGTACAACAGGCCTATAGCATCAATGATTTTGGCCAGATTGTCGGCGATTACTACAGCGGTGAGATCGGTGGCGCTTATATATTTCATAGCTATGAGCTGGACGGCGACAAATTCAAGCCGCTGAACGTACCCTTTGCCGACGCCGTCAGCACCTTCTCGCCAGCCATCAACGACGAGGGCGAAATTGTCGGCGGGTGGACCGACAGCGCTGGAAATTCGCATGGCTACACGCGGATCGGAGGTAGCTATACCTCGTTCGACTACCCGGGTGGTGGCCAGATTCAGTTGTATCTTGCGGTCAATAGTGACGGGGACATCGTCGGCTCTTACGCCGATGCGAACGGCGCTGTTCACGGCTTCCTGCGGCGTGGGGAAACCTACACCTCGATTGACTTCCCTGGCGCGGTTTATACCGCAAGTACGGGAATCAACGATGCTGGCGAGATCGTCGGGAGTTATTGCCCGACCAGCCAATGCCTCGCAACGGGTGGCGAAGGCATGCAGGGATTCATCCTGAAAAATGGCATCTATACCGCTTTCGCTATTCCAGGTGAGTACGCCACGGCACTGGCCTCCATCGACAACAAGGGCGTGCTGATGGGTAACTACTACGATGCAGACGTGAATCAGGCTGACACAGCCAATCACGTTCATACATTCCTGGCGACTCCGATGCCGTAGCCGGTGATCAAAGCAGGCGGCATTCGGCGGCTTTGCCGCTATGAGCAACGGCGCGGACCTCGCCAAACTGAAGATCGAATTCTCCCTACTAAGGGCTAAACAGTAGAGAGCCACGGATTCTTGCCGGTCCTCAAGCGTTGGAAGGCACACAGCGGCACCAGGGATGATCCCTGGTGCCGCTGGTGATTGCCTGCCCGCTTTCCGCGCGCCGAATATCTACCGCTTCCAGCAACTTGTCAGGGTTGCAGGCCCATGCCAAGAATGACCACATTCCTGTTGGCAGGCAGCTGGATGCTCTTGACTGATTTTGACTTGTTTAAATTGAACGAATATCCGTAAAGGTTGAAGGTCTGGTTTTCTTGGGTGCCGTTATAGGCGTCGCGATAAGCGGTCGCCGCCGCAACCGCTTCCCCGGCATATTGTTGTGGCGTGTACCAGTCACTCACGCTTTGCGTGAACGTCGTGGAAGAGCCATCCGTGTAGGTGACGATAAAGTTCTGGGAAACCTGGTTGCCATTGATGCCCGTCCCCAGCAGTGAGAGCGTTGAAAACTGCCCGGCAGGTAGCGTGATGGTTCCGCCGGAAGCAGCATCCGGCGAGTTGGCAGCACCAAGCGCAAAGGACTGCCCGTTGAACGTCAGGGATGTCCCCAATGCCTGCGACGAATAAGCATAGCCGTCGCTATCCAATCCGCCGGTACTGAACGACGTGCCGTCGGTATAAATGCCATTTACATTGAAGTAGCTGGAAAGATCGACCGCCGTAGGGGGCGGACTGGTCGCGCCGGTTGCTGACGGTGCAAAGTTGATGGACGTCAGGTAGTAGTCGCCGCTACCCGGCGTATAGACCCCTGATCCGTAGGAGGGCGCGGTGGCCGCTCCCAGATCCAGTTCAAAGGTATTGGAGCCGCTATTGAGCGTAACGTTGGGAATCACCACCGAGGTCATGGGCGCGGACGTGTCAGCAGGCGTGGGCCTGATGGACGACCCGTTGCACCAGTTCCTTGTGTTCGGCGGTGCGTCCAGGTACGGATTGCCAGGATTGATGGTGGAATTGGCGTAGGCCGAACACTCCGCGAGCGTGCTGAACGATGCGCCTACAGGAACGCCATTGATCTTCAGCGTATTTGGCGTGTTGTAGAAATATTCCGCATTCGGTCCGTGGCTGTCGATGGTCACCGTGATCGTGCCGGTAACGGTCGATGCACCATTACCGGGTGCGGGTACGGTGATCGTGCCGGCGATCGGAAGCGTTGCGTAGCTGCTGTTTCCGTATTGATAGTAGGAGAGCGGCACGTTGGTGGAGGTTGACGCGCCCGTCTTTACCGTGGCAACGGCCGTGACGACCGCATCCGCATTGGCCGTGACTGGCGCTTGTGTCCAGCTCAGGTCCAGGGAATAGGCGAAGCCGGATGCTGCGTAGATCGCCTGGCCTTGCGCCTTGGTGAGGCCGGTCGGGTAGGAGGCAACCGGTGTGGAAGGATTGATGTTGCCGTTGCTGTCCTGGCATACGTCGCCGTTGTAGGGATTGGCGCCACCGGAAATGCCTACCCAGATGTCGTGCGTAGTATCGGCGAGAAAAGCTGCGTATTGCTGGATGCTTATCAACGGAAAGACGTAGGTCGGATACGCTTGCGTGTAATCGTTGAAGGTGGTCTGGAAATGGGCCATTTCCGTACTGCTGCTGGCGATATCGGCCGCTGTCGGCTGATGCCCATTGGGCATGGCCAGGAAAACCAGTCCGCCATTGCGATCGTAATTATCGCACCCGGCAAAGTAGGTGAGCTTTGCTGAAAGATCCGATCCAAGCTCCTGTTGCTGTGTCGTGGTCAGTTTTGCAAGCGAATACCACGTCCCGTTCGTATAGATCATCACCACGCCCGCTGGCGGCGAATAATTGGCCGGCATCGACGAGTTGTAGATACCAAACTGCGGAATATTGGACAGCACATTGGTTGTCGAGGCGGTGGTCGTTGCCGCCTTCGCGCCAAGAGGCGCTGCGTTCACCAGGATGCCGGCCAGGACGGCCACAGCTAAAGCACACTTTTTCCGCATAACACGAACTCCCTTCTGAAGTTGGCTGCGTATGCACCGGAGCGGGATTGCTCTTCAGCGCGGTATTTACGAAGCGTGGCCGCGGGTTGTGAATGTGACGCCCATGAACCCGGAAAAAAAATGCGCAAGACTGCACGCCCCAGTGCCTGCTTTCCGCAGCTGGTCGAGTGGACGTGAATGCGTAGAAAAACCTTCCCCGCGTCGATTTACTTCTTTGCAGTGACGACTGAGCTCAAAGCACCTCCTTCACCATCAATGGGGACAACCGAACCCAATGAGACCTTTCGATTCCAGCCAGGCACCGCGCTATCGCGGCTTCCCGCTGCGATGATTTCGTCATGATTCGGCGTAAATCCCCTGGCACCCTGGCCGGGTACGCAGGATGTCGAAGCTTGGGGCTCTACCGATTTGCTCGATGGCAACTCGACGAAAAGCCTTCGATTCCTGTCGAGGGGCGCTGGCAGCATAGGCGCAGGCGGCTGACAAGATCAAGTATGAAATTTGTTTTCATAGGTGGATAAACAGGGTAGGGAAACGGTCGCGCACTACGTCTTGCAGTAATTCGGAAGGGCAATGGCGCCACTCAATCGCCGGCGCGTTTCAAGCTGGAACATGCATACGGCCTGTCATCCGGGTGTTACCCGGTTATGGCTGCGCATTGTTTTGTTGAGTCCAATGGCGCATGGAGAGGCGCCGGGAGATTGCGTGCTGATGAATCGCCTGAGCAATCGCCAATGGATTGAAAAGCGACGCTCCCTGGCAGCTCTTGTTGCAGGAGAAGATTCCACATTTGCGATGCGTGTGCGCTACATCGAACTCATGCAGCATTGGCCGCCAAGATGCGTTGCCCCACGGTCCGTTGTCGGAAATAGGATTGCCTTGTAGATTGGGCTCATGGCGCTCAAACGGATGGACAACGTAGGCATCGTCGTCGATGACCTGGAAACGACGATCGCTTTCTTTCGCGAACTCGGCCTGGAGCTCGAAGGGCGGGCCACGATCGAAGGGGAATGGGCCGGACGGGTCACTGGGCTTGGCGATCAGTGCGTCGAGATAGCCATGATGTGTACGCCGGATGGCCACAGCCGACTCGAGCTCTCCCGGTTTCTCACGCCGCCTGTCGTTGCGGATCATCGGAACGCTCCGGTGAACGCGCTAGGCTACCTGCGCGTCATGTTTACCGTGGACGACATTGACGAGACGCTTGAGCGACTCAGCAAGCGTGGTGCGCAGCTTGTGGGCGAAGTGGTTCAGTATAAAGACGCTTATCGGCTCTGCTATATCCGAGGCCCTGAAGGGCTGCTCATTGGACTTGCGCAGGAACTTGGATGAGGGGTGGTGGCTTACGCCCTGAAACGACTTCGGTATGAATTTTTGCGTCTGCTCCGCATAGTCAGCACGACTGCGGCAATTAAATTTCAATAAAAGCAATTAGTTATACAAATACCCCTAACGCAGCTCTTTTTGTTGTCTACGCCGTCTTAACCTGCCTCTGCCTAATCTCCGCGCCTGCATTCGGTGCTGGCATGTAGCCCTACATGCATGCGCAAGAGAATGCAATAGATCTTCGCGTAGTGTCCGCTCAAGTATCGGATGACACGCACGACAGGGATATCAAAAGAGGCAAGCGTCATGACGAACCCCTTCGATAACGAAGAGCAGAGTTTCTTCGTCTTGGTCAACCATGAAGGCCAGCATTCGCTCTGGCCGCAATTCGCGCAGATTCCCGCAGGCTGGGAGCCGGTATTTGGACCGGAGGCACGCCGGTCGTGTCTCGACTACGTCGAGGAAAATTGGCAAGACATGCGCCCGCGCAGCCTCATTGAGGCCTTGGCGTCGACAGCAGAAGCCTAAGCATAACGTGATGCATGGCGCCTGCGGCGCCATCGGCTCATTGTGCCTTTGCACGGATGGAGGGGTCGTGCACAACATTCACGAGACAGGCGTGCCGTCGACGGCCGCCGAAAGCGTCGGTCGTGCTGTCGATGACAGCGTTAGGTTGACGCAGCTTTTCGAAGCGCACGCAGCGCGTGCGCCAGATGCCGTCGCCCTGTGCCTGGGCGACGAGCAACTGACGTACGCCGAGCTCAATGCCCGCGCCAATCAATTCGCGCATTGGCTGGTGGAGCAGGGCGCTGCACCGGAGCGGCTGATTGGCATTGCCTTGCCTCGTTCGGTCGACGCCATCGTGGCTGTGCTTGCCGTGCTGAAAACGGGGGCGGCCTATCTGCCCCTGGACCCCGACTATCCCCGGCACCGCCTGGAAAGCATGCTGCGCGATGCAGCGCCGCTACTTGTACTCAGTTCGCGCGATGCGGGCGTGGAGATATCAGCTGCACGCACTGTTTATCTGGGTGACGCGGATGTGGTTGCCACCATCGCTGCGCAGCCCAGGCAGGTAGGGCCAGCGGTGCAAAGGGCGTTTCAGCCATTGCAGATTGCCTACGTGCTGTATACCTCCGGTTCCACCGGTGTACCCAAGGGTGTGGCGATCACGCATGCCGGTGTCGGGCCGTTGTTGTGCAGCTATCGGGACCGCCTGCGGATCAATGCGGATAGTCGCGTGTTGCAGTTCGCTTCGCTGAACTTCGATGCCTCGTTTGCGGAAATCGGCATGGCGCTCGGTCTCGGTGCCTGTCTGGTGCTGGCGCGGGCGAGCGACTTGGTGCCCGGCCCGGCGCTGGTGCAGACGTGCCAGCGCCAACGCATCACCCATTTGGCCTTGCCACCCAGCTTGCTGGCGACCATGGCGCACGACTCATTGCCTGGTGTGCGCACCTTGGTGGTGGGTGGTGAAACCTGCCCACCCCAATTGGCAAAGACATGGTCGACGGGGCGCCGCCTTATCAACGCCTACGGTCCTACCGAGATCACGGTGGACGCCTTGATTTCCGCGCCGCTGGATGGCGACGAGAGCTCGCGCGTGCCACTGGGCGAGCCGGTGCGAGAGGCACGCGTTTATGTGCTGGACGAAGCGCTGAGGCAGGTGGCCGACGGCGAAGAAGGCGAGCTGTACCTCGCTGGCCCAGGTCTCGCGCGCGGGTATTTGCATCGCGCGGCATTGAGCAGCAAACGTTTCGTCGCCGATCCCTATGGACCACCTGGCTCGCGCATGTATCGCAGTGGCGACCGGGTGCGGCGCCAGGCTGGCTGTATCAGTTTTGTCGGTCGTGCTGACCAGCAAATCAAATGGCACGGCTTGCGCATCGAGCCGGGTGAGATCGAAGCCTGTCTGCTGCGTCATCCTGAGGTAGCCCAGGCGGCGCTGGTGTTGCGCGAAGATCGCCCCGGCCAACCACAATTGATCGGCTACGTCGCGCAGCGACAGCCTGCACTGGAGTCACCCGATGAAGTCGCTGAGGTGGCGCACGTCAGCGAGTGGCAACACCTGCACGATCGCTTCTATGCGGACCAGGCCGAGCTGGCGGGTGAAGAAGATTTCACCGGATGGAACAGCAGTTACGACGGCACGCCGATCGCGCTTGAGCATATGCGTGAGTGGCGCCAGGCGACGGTCGATCGCGTGCTGGCCATGCAACCGGGCCACGTGCTGGAGCTAGGTGTTGGCACCGGTCTGGTCATGTGGCAGGTGGCGCCGCATTGCCAGAGCTACTGGGGTACGGACTTTTCGCGACCGGTCATCGATTCACTGCGCGATCGCGTAGCACGCCAGCCGGCGCTACGCGATCGCGTGCATTTGCGCCATCAACCGGCGCACGATGGCGATGGCCTGCCGCGGGAGCATTTCGACACCATCATTATCAATTCGGTGGTGATGTATTTCCCGGGAGTGGACTATCTGCTTGGCGTCTTGCGGCTATGCGTGGAGCTGCTGGCACCCGGCGGGCGCATTTATCTGGGCGATATCCGCAGCCTGCGCTTGCTGCGTTGCTTTGCCACGGCCATCGCGTGGCAGCGTGCCGAGACCGCACGGCATAGCGTCGGTGAAACGCGTCGCGCGGTAGAGCAGGAGCTTGCTCTGGAAAACGAGCTGTTGCTCGATCCCGAATTCTTCGCCGCGCTGCCGGCATGGATCGACGGCCTTGCAGGCGTGGATATCCAGCTCAAGCGGGGCCGTTGCCATAATGAGCTGACCCGTCATCGCTATGATGTGGTGCTGCATAAACGCGGAGCGTCGCCTGTCTCCCTTGTAGAGGGTGCCGAGTTGGTTTGGTCACAGCACGTAGACTCGCTGGAACAGATCGCCACTTATCTTCAAAGCAAGAAGCCACCAACGCTGCGGGTAAGTGGCCTACCCAACGCACGGCTGTCGGACGAAATCGCGGCGATGCGAGCGGTGTGGGAATCTGGCCATGATGTGCTAACGCGTAGCCTTGTTCCCCAGGCGGGGATACCGGGCGTGGACCCGGAAGACTTGCACGGCCTTGCCCATCGCCTCGGTTACCAGGTGGTCACGACTTGGGCGAGGGTAGGGCAGGACGATCGTTTCGATGCCGTGTTCTTCGCCGAACAAACGCAGGCATTGACGGACGTCTATCGCACTGATCATCCCATCCCGCTACCGCCCAGCAATTATGCCAATCGCCTTGATCACGGGCGTGGCGCGCGCGCATTGGCCGCCACGCTCAGATCCTATCTTGCAGAGCGTTTGCCCGCACCGATGATCCCCGCCGCCATCGTGGTGCTGCCGAGCATGCCGTTGAACGCCAACGGCAAACTCGATCGCGCGGCGTTGCCGGCGCCGGAGTTGAGCCGGCAGGATAGCCGCGAGCCAAGCACGCCGCAGGAAAGCTTACTGGCGGGATTGTTTGCCGAGGTGCTTGGCTTGGATCGCGTCGGCATCGATGACAGCTTCTTCGAGTTGGGTGGGCACTCCTTGTTGGCGATGCGCCTGGTTGCCCTGGTGCGGCAGGCCTGCGGCGCGGAGCTGCCAGTACGTGCCCTGTTCGAAACACCCACCGTCGCCGCGCTGGCGCCGCAACTTGATCAGGCCCCACGCGCGACGCGTGCGCCGTTGCGGCCCATGCGATCCACCGAGCAGCCTCTCCCATGATCCCGATGTCATTCGCGCAGCAGCGCCTGTGGTTTCTCGGCAAGCTGGATGGCCCTGGCATTGCCTTCAACGTCCCGATGGCCTTGCACCTGACTGGCCCCCTGGATGCGTCTGCCCTGCAGGCCGCTTTGTCCGATTTGCTATCGCGGCATGAAAGCTTGCGCACTTGCTTCACTGACGAAGAGGGCGCCGGTTACCAGGTCGTCTTGCCGTGCGAGCGTGCGGCAGTGGTCTTGAGCACTGCCGACCAGGCGGAGGCGGAGCTGGACGACGCCATGCGGCGTTTCCATAGCCGTCGCTTCGACCTGGAGCGGGAGAGCCCGTTGCGCGCGATGCTGTATCGACTAGCACCGCAACAACACGTGTTGTTGCTGGTGGTCCATCACATCGCCAGCGATGGATGGTCATGGGCGCCGATGCTGCGAGATCTTGCGCAAGCCTATGCGGCGCGGCAAGGCGGTCATGCCCCCGCATGGACGCCGCTGCCGGTGCAGTACGCCGACTATAGCCTGTGGCAGCGTGAGTGGATGACGCAGGCAGATACCCCAGACAGCGATGTCGCACAACTAGTCGCGTACTGGAAGCGCTGCTTGGTTGGCCTGCCCGAACAGCTGGATCTCCCGTTCGATCGGCCTCGACCAGCGCGCGCCAGCCAACATGGCGCGACGGTGCAGGCGCGATGGGACGAGTCCCTGGCAAGCCCGTTGCGCCAGTTGGCGCGCGATGCGCGCGGCAGCTTGTTCATGGGCGTGCATGCCTTGGTCTCCGCGTTGTTGTTCAAGCTCGGGGCGGGGGAGGATCTGCCGCTAGGCACGCCGGTAGCGGGGCGCAGCGATGAAGCACTCCATGACCTGGTGGGCTTCTTCGTCAATCTGTTGGTGTTGCGCACCGATGTTTCCGGGCGGCCCAGCTTCCGTCAGCTGCTGACGCGCGTGCGTGACGCCGACCTGGACGCCTATGCTCACCAGGAGCTGCCTTTCGAGCGCATGGTGGACATCGTCAACCCCGGGCGTGCCACGTCGCGGCATCCCTTGTTCCAGGTGGCGGTGATCCTGCAGAACAATCGGGATGCGTTGTTCGAGGTTCCCGGCTTGTCGGCGCAGGCAAGTTTTGTGGTGACCGAAACGGCCAAGTACGACCTGACTTTCGAGTTCACCGAGTTGTTCGACACGGCCGGCAGGCCCAATGGCCTGGCCCTGCAATTGGAGTACGCCACCGAGCTGTTCGACCGCAGCACGGTGCAGCGTTTCGCGGACAGTCTGCGGCATCTGCTTGCGCAGGTGATGGCGCAGCCTGATCGCTCGCTTGCCGATATCGAGCTGCTGACTGCGCAAGAGCGTCACACGCTATTGCAGACATGGAACGACACGACCCATGCCGTTCCCAACGCCACCGTACCCGCACTGTTCGGCGCGCAGGCCGCACACACGCCCGACGCGCCGGCGGCCAGCCAGGGTGCCAGCACGCTGAGCTATCGTGAGTTGGACGCGCGCGCCAATCAGTTGGCGCATTACCTGCGTTCGCTCGGCGTTGGGGCGGACCAGATGGTGGGTCTGTGCATGGAGCGCTCGCTCGATCAGCTCGTCGCCATGCTGGCTATTCTCAAGGCGGGTGGTGCGTATCTGCCGCTGGACCCGAGCTACCCCGGGGCACGCTTGTCCCTCATGCTGGAGGAGACATCAGCGCAGCTGGTGATAACCCAGGCCGAGCATGTCGCACGACTGCGCTTGTGCGGTGTCACCTCGCTCACGTTCGATGACTGTGGCGAGGCTATCGGCGACTTGCCGCAGAGCGCCCCGCCCATCGCGTTCCATCCAGACCACCTGGCGTATGTGATCTACACCTCGGGCTCTACCGGCGCGCCCAAGGGCATCGCGGTGAGCCATCGCAATGTGGTGGAGTTGGCGTGGGATCGTCGTTGGCGCGATGGCGCACAGCAGCGCGTGCTGATGCATTCGCCGCAGGTGTTCGATGCCTGCACTTACGAAACCTGGGTACCGTTGCTGAGCGGCCAGCACGTGATACTGGCGCCACCGGGGCGAACCGATCTGCCGGTGCTTGCAGACACTATTGCCCGGCATCAAGTCAGCGCGCTTTTCATCACCACGGCCTTGTTTCGATGGCTGGTGGAGGAGCATGGCGACTGCCTGAGCAACGTGCGCACTGTATGGAGCGGTGGCGAGGCCGCCGTGCCACGTGTGTTTCGCCAATTGTTGGCGCGCTATCCGCACATCGATGCGGTCAATGTGTACGGCCCGACGGAAACCACCACCTTCGCTACCTGTTATCGCGTGCGCGCTCCAGTGAGCGATGCGCCGATAGCGATCGGTGGACCGCTGGATAACACCTGCGTCTACGTGCTGGACGATGCTTTGCGGCCAGTACCGGTCGGCGTACCCGGCGAGCTATACATCGCCGGCACCGGCCTGGCGCGCGGTTACTTGAAGCGCGCGGCGCTTACCGCGCAGCGTTTTGTCGCCAGCCCATTCGGGCCGCCGGGGCAGCGTATGTATCGCACTGGCGACCGCGTACGTTGGCGTGAAGATGGCCAGCTGATCTATGTGGGGCGTACCGACCATCAGGTGAAGATCCGTGGCCACCGTGTCGAGTTGGGCGAGATCGAGGCCGTCTTGGCCAGGCAACCAGGTGTCGGGCAGGCCGCCGTGATCGTGCGGGAGGATCAGCCAGGCCAGCCGCAATTGGTGGCGTATGCGGTCGCTGCGCAGGGATCTGCTCTGAACGTCGCGACCTTGCGTCGCGCGCTTGCCGGAACCATGCCGGAGTACATGGTGCCCGCGGCCGTGGTGCTGCTGGATGCCTTGCCGCTGACGATCAACGGCAAGCTGGATCAGCGCGCCTTGCCTGCACCGGTGTTCCGGTCAGAAAGCGAAAGTGTGCCCGCGACGCCGGAGGAGCATGCCTTGGCGGGCCTGTTCGCCGAAGTGTTGGGCCTGGAACGCGTCGGCACGCAAGACAGTTTCTTCGATCTTGGCGGTCATTCGCTGCTGGCTACCCGGCTGATCAGCCGGATCCGCTCCGGGCTAAAGGTGGAGTTGTCGATACGCACGCTGTTTGAGGCGCCAACCGTTGCAGAACTTGCACTGCATTTGCCACAGGCCGGCCGGATCACCCGCAAGCCGCTGCGCCCGATGCGGGGTGGCGAATGAGTGACGTAATTCCCTTATCGTTCGCGCAACAGCGCCTGTGGTTTCTGCATCGGCTGGAAGGGCCCGGCAGTCTCTACAACATGCCGATCGTGCTGCACTTGGACGGCCCCCTGAACGCAGATGCGTTGGCGCTGGCACTCGGCGATGTAGTTGCCCGGCACGAAAGCCTTCGCACCGTGTTTGCAGACGATGACGGTGTAGCACGACAAATCGTGCTCGATGCCGATGACGCGAAGCTGGTGTTTGATCGGGTACAGCTGTCGGCCGACACGCTTGAGTCGGCGTTGTTCGCCGCCGCGACCCATCGCTTCGATCTGACGCGGGAGATACCTCTTCGCGCCACCTTGTTTGCGCTGGGCGCCGAGCGTCATGTGTTATGCCTGCTGATGCACCACATTGCCAGCGATGGCTGGTCATGGGCACCGCTAGGACGCGACCTGCAAGCCGCATACGCCGCGCGTTGCGAGAGTAGGGCGCCAGGTTGGCAGCCGCTACCCGTGCAATACGCCGACTACAGCCTGTGGCAGCGCGAATGGATGGCTGAAGAGAGCGCAGCGGATAGCGAGATAGCCAGTGATATCGCCTATTGGATGTCCGCCATGGCCGACTCGCCCGAGTTGGCACAACTGCCCACCGACCACGCCAGGCCGTCCACACCCGGCCATCGTGGCGGGCAGGTCACGTTCCCGATCGGCGCGCCGCTGCATCAGCATCTGTCGGTCTTGGCGCGCGAAGGCCAAGCCAGCCTGTTCATGCTGTTGCATGCGGCAGTGGCTGCGCTGCTGTCGCGACTGGGTGGCGGCAACGACATTGTGCTGGGATCGGCCATCTCCGGGCGCAATGACGAAGCGCTGGAAGAACTGGTCGGCTTCTTCGTCAACCTATTGGTGCTGCGCCTGGACACCTCCGGAAACCCGAGCTTCCGCACGCTGCTGGCGCGGACGCGCGAAACGGATTTACAGGCTTATACGCACCAGAACCTGCCGTTCGAACGCTTGGTCGAGTTGGTCAATCCCGTGCGTTCAAGCGCGCACCACCCTTTGTTCCAAGTCAAGCTTTCGCTGGAAACGGAAACTTACGCTGCCTGGGCGCTGGCTGGCCTGGCGGTGCGCCAAGAGCAGCTTGAGCTTGACACCGTGACCTGCGACCTCGGCTTCAATTTCATCGAGCAGTTTCGGCCTGACGGCACGCCGGATGGCATGACCTGCGTAATCGAGTTCGCCCACGATCTGTTTGAGCGCGACAGCGTCATACGCCATGGCGAGCGGCTGCTGCGCTTGCTGGAGACGGTCTCCAACGATCCGGACGTGCACCTGGGCGCTATCGAGGTCGATAGCCCCGAGCAGCGGCGACAGGTATTGGTGGAGTGGAACGACACCGCGTTGCCGGTGCCCGAGGCCACTTTGCCCCAGTTGTTTAGCGCCAGCGTTGCGGCAACGCCGGACGCTAATGCGATCGTCTTTGATGAAACGAGCCTCAGCTACGCCGAGCTCGATGCGCGCTCCAATCAACTTGCCCATGCGCTACGTGAGCTGGGTGTGGGGCCCGATGTTGTGGTCGGCGTCTGCCTGCCACGCTCGCTCGATCTGGTGGTAGGCCTGCTCGCGGTGATGAAGGCTGGCGGTGCCTATCTGCCGTTGGATCCGGAGTATCCCGCCGAACGGCTCGCCTACATGCTCGGCGATGCGGGTGCGCCCGTGTTGTTGAGTACCGCGATGCTGGTGGAACGCCTGCCTGCGCAAGCAGGGCGGCAGGACTTGCTGATCGATGCGCAGCGTTCGTGGATCAATACGCAACCGGCAACACCGCCATCGATCGAGTTGCGCCCCGCGCATCTGGCGTATGTGATTTACACCTCCGGTTCCACCGGGCAGCCCAAAGGCGTGGCGGTGACGCACCAGGGCATCCCTCATCTGCTGGCCTGCCAGGTACGGCAGCTTGGCGTGGGTCCGGGTGCGAAAGTCTTGCAGTTGGCTTCGGCCAGTTTCGATGCCGCGTTCTGGGAGTTGTGCATGGGGGTGCTGTCGGGTGCCTGCCTGGTGCTCGCTCCACCTGTGCAATTGCAACCGGGTCCCGCGCTGGCCGCGCTGCTGGTGCGCGAGGGGATTACCCATCTGGCATTGACGCCGACCGTCCTGGGCTTGCTGTCCGAGTACGGCTTGCCGGAAGGCATCAAGCTGGTCGTGGCGGGGGAGGCCTGCCCACCGTCGTTGGTGCAACGTTGGCACCAGCAAGTGCAGTTGTTCAACTCCTACGGCCCCACCGAAGGAACGGTAGGCGCAACGCTCAGCGGCGCGCTGCACGAAGAGGGTACGCCGACCATCGGCAGCCCGCTGTTCAATGCGCGGGTCTACGTACTCGACGACCGGCTTCAGCCGGTACCGCAAGGTGTCACGGGCGAGTTGTACATCGCCGGCCCCGGCCTGGCGCGCGGCTATCTGCGCCGAGCGGGACTCACTGCACAGCGCTTCATCGCCTGTCCCTTTGGCGCGCCGGGCGAACGCATGTATCGCACTGGCGACCTCGGGCGTTGGCGTGCCGATGGCCAGCTCGACTATGTCGGCCGTGCCGACCAGCAAGTGAAGCTGCGCGGCTTTCGCATCGAGTTGGGCGAAATCGAGGCCCATCTGTTGCGGCTGCCGGGTGTCGCGCAGGCTGCGGCGATCGTGCGCGAGGCCCGGCCCGGCCATCGCCAGCTGGTGGCCTATGTCGTGCCCAACGAAGAGTTAAATATCGTCTCGTTACGTGAAACGCTCGCCGGTCAGCTGCCCGACTATATGGTGCCTGCTGCGATCGTCGGCCTCGCGGCATTGCCGGTGACACCCAATGGCAAGCTTGATCGCAAGGCGCTGCCCGCACCGATGTTCGAGGTGATGGAGGCAGGCTCTTTGCCGCGCAATCATCGCGAGCAAGCGCTGACCAACTTGTTCGCGCAGGTGCTGGGCTTGACCGCGGTCGGCATCGAGCAAAGCTTCTTCGACCTCGGCGGCGACTCGATCCTGGCCTTGCAACTGAAGGTGAAGGCGCAAGCCAGCGGCATCGGGTTTGAACTGGCGCAACTATTCGATCACCAAAGCGTGGCGGCGCTGGCCGCGGTAGCCAGCTTCTCCCACGCCGACATCGCAGCCAGCACGGCGCCATACGCCTGGTTATCGTCGGCCGACCGTCAACACCTGCCGGCCGATGTGGTGGATGCCTATCCGCTCAGTCAATTGCAGCTAGGCATGTTTTTCCATGGCGAATACGACCATGACACCACGCTTTACCGGGCCTGCACGGGCCTGGTGATCGACCTACCGCTGGATATGCGCGCATTGCGGGCGACGCTCGACGCCTTGAGTCGCCGTCACGAAATATTGCGCACCCGTTTCATGTTGGATGGCTACAGCGAACCGCTGCAGCTAGTGCATGCGCAGGTCGAGATCCCCCTTTCCGAAAGCGATCTTGCCGGCTTGTCGCCCGACGCGCAGCAGGCGTCGCTGCAAGCCTGGATGAGTGGCGAAGGCTTGCGCGCCTTCGACCAACACGCCGTGCCGCTGCTGCGCATGCACGCGCACCATCTTGGCGAGCGCCGCTTCCATCTCGCGCTGACCTGCCACCACGCCATCATCGACGGCTGGAGCGAGGCCAGCCTGGTGGCCGAGCTGGTGCGGCGTTATCGCGCGCAGCTGGAAGGCACGTCCTTACCGGAGACGCCACTGTCGGCGCGCTACCGCGACTACATCGCGCTGGAACGCCAAGCCATGGCTTCCATAGCCAGTCGCACGTTTTGGCAGCAATGGCTGGAGGGCGCCGAACCGTCCGAACCCTTGCGTTCGCTGCCGCAGACAGAGGCGACCTCCAAGGCGCTTACCCACACGGTGTCACTGGGCATCGACGAAAGCACTGCTGCTGCGCTACACGCGCTTGCCCGACAGGTGAGGGCGCCGCTGAAAACGGTGCTGCTCGCGGCGCACATGGCCGCATTGAGTGCGATCTGCGGGAGCGGCGACATCGTGACCGCCCTAGTCATGCATGGCCGCCCCGAAGTGGCTGATGGCGACAGGCTGATCGGCCTTTTTCTCAATGCCGTGCCTTTCCGCCTGCGCATACAGGGTGAGCGCTGGGACGAGCTGATCCGGCGCGTCTTGGAGGCAGAGCGCGATGTAACACCACACCGGCACTATCCCTTGGCGCGCATCATGGAAGACCTAGGGCAGCGCAAACGCCTGGGTGTGGTGTTCAACTACACCAACTTCCAGGCGCATGAGCATGCCCACATGTCCATGGATCGCATGGATGGTCATGGCGGCGGCGACAACAGCTTCGGCTTGCAGGTGAACTTCCAGGGCTCGGAAGACGGCTTATCCGGCTGGATCAGCGGGCATCTGGACAGCTATGACACGGCAACGTTCAAGCGCTATGCCGATTGCTATGCGCGCGTGTTGCAGGCAATGACCGAACCCGCAGATTTGGCTGTGCGCAGCATCCCACCACTCGGCGATGCAGCCAGGCAACAGGTCATGCGCTATGGTCACGCCGGTGGCGAGGCGATCACCTCTGAACACTTTGCCGATACGTTCGAGCGCCACGCACGGCAATCTCCCGATGCCATAGCGGCCATCGATGAAGCGCACGAACTCAGCTACGGCGCCCTGAATGCGCGTGCCAACCGACTGGCTCGCCGCTTGCTGGCCGAAGGCGTGGCGGCTGGCGACATCGTTGCTGTCGCGGTGCCGCGCTCGATCGAACTGGTGGTGGCGTGGTTGGCGATACTCAAATGCGGCGCGGCGTACTTGTCGCTGGATATCAACTATCCCGTCACGCGCCTCAACTCGATGCTTGCCGATGCTCGCCCAACGCGCCTGCTCCATGCCGGCCGCGCCATCGATGGCCTCGATCCTGGCGTGCTCGCGATGGCCATGCACGAAGACGAAGTCGGTTACGGCAATGACAATCCGACGGGCGCCGACATCGCTGGGCGCCGCCATCCGGGCTTGCCCGCGTATGTGATTTATACCTCCGGCTCCACCGGTCGCCCCAAAGGTGTGGTGATGACGCATCAGGGCCTGGCCAGCCTGGCTGCGAGTCAGCGCCGATTCCTCCCTGCGATGCCGCTGCGTGTGCTGCAGCTGGCCTCGTGCAGCTTCGATGCTTCGGTGTGGGAGCTGGTCGCTGCCTTCGCCTATGGCGGCTGCCTGGTCTTGCCGCCCCCTGGTCCGCTGACCGGCGAGGAACTGGCCCAAACGCTGCGCGACCAGGCGATCGAGCATGCGGTGATTCCACCTGCGCTGCTGGAGACCCTGGAGCCCGAGGCGCTACCGACCTCACTGATGCTGGCGGCCGGCGGCGAAGCCTTCGCACCCGCACTGGCCGAGCGCTGGTCGCGTGGGCGCCGCATAGTCAACGCTTATGGCCCTACCGAGTCGAGCGTGTGCGCAAGTCTCAGCGAGCCGTTACGCGGCGCCTCGGCGCCGATCGGGCGCCCGGTTGCGGGCACGCGGCTTTATGTGCTCGACGACAATCTGCAAGCCGTGCCCGTAGGCGTGGCTGGCGAGCTTTACATCGCGGGCCGGGGGTTGGCCATGGGGTATTTGCATGGCGTGGCATTGAGCGCGCAACGTTTCGTGGCCGATCCGTTCGTGGTTGGCGAGCGCATGTATCGCAGCGGCGACCGCGTTCGTTGGCGCGACGATGGACAGCTCGATTATCTCGATCGCATCGACCGGCAACTGAAACTTCGCGGTTTTCGCATCGAGCCAGCTGAGATCGAGGCTGCGCTGCTCAGCCTGCCGGGCGTCGCCCAAGCTGTGGTGGTGCTGCGCGAAGATCGTCCGGGCGAGCGCCAATTGGTGGGCTATGCCGTCGGCAACTTGGCGGCCGATAGCAAAGAGGGAAGGGGTGACGCGTGGCGTCGCCAATTAAGCGACAAGTTGCCTGAGTACATGGTGCCGACGGCCGTGGTCGAACTGGCCGCGCTGCCGCTGACTGCCAATGGCAAACTCGATCGCGCGGCTTTGCCGGCACCAGCGTATCGGGCTCGCGACCAGCGTTTGCCACGCAATGCGCAGGAAAGCGCCTTGGCCGCCTTGTTCGCCGAGGTGCTCGGGCTCGAGCGTGTCGGCATCGATGAAAACTTTTTTGATCTGGGCGGGCATTCCTTGCTGGCGACACGGCTGGTCAGCCGCATTCGCACGGTGCTGCAGCTGGAGTTGCCGATCCGGGCGCTGTTCGAGGCGCCTACTGTACTGGCGTTGTCGCGACGGCTGCATGGGCGTGGCGTGCTCAGGCAGGCGTTGCAGCCCAAGGCCAGGCCGGCACGTATCCCGCTCTCCTATGCGCAGCGCCGGCTATGGTTCATTCATCGCTTCGAAGGCCCTAGCGCAACCTACAACATCCCTCTGGCCTTGCGCTTGCGCGGACCCTTGGACGTGGATGCGCTGCGTCAGGCGGTAGCGGATTTGCTTGCGCGCCACGAAAGCTTGCGCACCATGATCGATGAATGCGAAGGCGAGCCTGAGCAACGCATTGTTTCGGTCGAGAAAGCGTTGCCGGTGCTCCATGTGACCCGCGTCGACAGCGAAGCGGCGCTTGCTGCCGCGCTGGGGGAGGCGGCCGGTTACTGCTTCGACCTGGGCGCGGAGCTGCCTTTGCGCGTGGAGCTGCTGCGCTTGGACGAGCAGCAGCATGTCTGCCTGTTCCTGCTGCATCACATCGCAGGCGACGGCTCTTCGATGACACCCTTGGCGCGCGACCTGGGGCGTGCCTATGCTGCGCGTCTGGTGCGCCGCGCGCCCGATTGGGGCCCATTGCCCGTGCAGTACGCCGACTATGCGCTGTGGCAGCGCGAACTGTTCGGCGATGAGGGCGACCCGGACAGCCTGATCAGCCGTCAGTTCGGCTATTGGAAAGAGGCGCTGGCTGGCTTGCCGGAGCAGCTCGCCTTGCCAAGTGATCGCCCACGACCGAACGTGGCGAGTTATCACGGTGACTGCCTTGGCTTCGGCATCGATGCGTCGCTGCATCGACGATTGGCGGATTTGGCGCAGGCACACGGCGCCACCTTGTCGATGGTACTGCAAGCGAGCTTGGCGGCCTTGCTGACTCGCTTGGGTGCCGGCACAGATATCCCGCTGGGCAGTCCGTTGGCCGGGCGCATGGACGATGCGCTAACCGACCTGGTCGGTTTTTTCGTCAACACCTGGGTGCTGCGCGCCGATACCTCGGGCGATCCGGATTTCGTCACGTTACTTGCGCGTGTGCGTGAGCGCGCCTTGGAGGCTTACGCCCACCAGGATGCGCCTTTCGAGCGACTGGTGGAGCTGATCAATCCGTCACGATCCACTGCGCACCATCCTTTGTTTCAGGTGACGCTGGCCTTGCAGAACCAGGGCATGCCCGACTTTGCGTTTGCCGGCTTGGAGGCCAGTCTCGAAGCTACGGGCACGCGTGCGGCCAAGTTCGACCTGTTCTTCGCCTTGGCCGAACGGGCCAATCAGGAAGGCCTGGATGGCGAGGTGGAGTACGCCTCGGATCTGTTCGACCGCGCGACGGTACAGGGTTTGGCGCAACGCTGGGTCAGCCTGTTGGAAGTGATCGCGCTTGACCCGCACCGCGCCATCGGCGCCATCGATCTGCTCCATCCCGATGAGCGCCGACAACTCCTGCTCGACTGGAACGACACCGCATGTGAGCTGCCGGTGCCTGATCTTGCGCGCTTGTTCGCGCAGCGGGTTGCCAGCCACCCGGGTGCAGTTGCGGTCACGTCGGAGGCAGGTTCACTCACCTATGCCCAGCTAGACCATCAGGCCACGCGTCTGGCGAGGCAGTTGGTTGTGCACGGCATTGGGCCGGAGCGCGGTGTGGCTCTGCTGCAGCAACGCTCGCCGGCGCTGGTGGTGTCGCTGCTTGCCGTCATCAAGGCTGGCGGTTTCTATGTGCCGTTGCATAGCGCCTATCCGGATTCGCGGCTTGCGCTGATCCTGCGCGAAACCGGCGCCGCCGTGCTGATCGCGGACCAGGTGATCGAGACACGTGTCAGCGGGTTTTCTATCCCAACAATACGCATCGATCAGCTCGACCTCGGTGCGCCTGATCCCGACGCTTCCTCCTGGATACCCCCAGCGGCGAATCCCGAGCAGCTCACCTACGTGATGTATACCTCCGGCTCCACGGGTTTGCCCAAAGGCGTGGCGGTGAGCCAGCAAGCGGTCGTAGCGCTGGCCAGCGATCGGCGTTTCCAAAACGGAGGGCAACGCTGTGTGCTGATGCACTCCCCGCATGCGTTCGATGCCTCCACCTATGAAGTGTGGGTGCCTTTGCTCAGCGGCGCGCGGATTGCCATCGCGCCGCCTGGCGATGCGGACGTGGACCTGTTGGCGCGAGCTATCGTGCTGCATCACGTGAGTGCGCTATTCCTGACCACTGCCTTGTTCGGCCTGCTGGCCCAGGAGCGGCCGGCTTGTTTTGCCGGGGTGAGCGAGGTTTGGACCGGCGGTGAAGCGGCCGACCCTTCGGCATTTCGTGCTGTGCTCGACCAGCACCCCGGCATCACCTTGATGCACGTCTACGGCCCCACCGAAACCACCACCTTCGCTACAGCGCTCGCGCTGCGTGCACCTTACCGCGCCGAACTGGGTACGCCGATCGGCGCGCCCATGGACAACACGCGTGCTTACGTACTCGATCAGGCACTGCAGTGCGTGCCCGTGGGTGTACCCGGTGAGTTGTACCTTGCCGGCACCGGCCTTGCGCGTGGCTACCAGGGGCGGGCAAGACAGACTGCGGAGCGCTTCGTGGCCAGCCCGTTCGATCACGGCGAGCGCCTGTATCGCACCGGCGACCTGGTGCGCTGGCGCGCCGATGGCGCGCTGGATTTCATGGGGCGCACCGATCATCAGGTGAAGATCCGCGGTTTTCGCATCGAGCCGGACGAGGTTGCGGCCGTGCTGCGGCGTCACTCGGCAGTGGCTCAGGCGGCTGTGGTGGTGCGCGACGATCCATCCGGCGGCAAGCAGTTAGTTGGTTACGTAGTGCTTAGCCACTCCGATGACGGGCAGCGCAACGCGGCGCAGGAGCAAGGCCAGGTCGACGAGTGGCAAGGTATTTACGACAAGCTGTACGACGATGCCGTGCAGTTGCCTTTTGGCGAGAACTTCAGCGGCTGGCAAAGCAGTTATAGCGGCGAGCCCATCTCACTGGATGAGATGCGTGAGTGGCGAGCGGCGACCGTGGCGCGTATCGCCATGCTGCGGCCGCGCCGGTTGCTGGAGATCGGTGTCGGTAGCGGGTTGCTGCTGGCACAGCTTGCGGGCCAGTGCGAAGCCTATTGGGGAACGGACTTCTCCGCTCCTACCATCGCGGCCTTGCGGCAGCAGTTGCACCATCGCCCTGACTTGCGTGATCGCGTGTCGTTGCGCGTACAGCATGCGCACGTGGCTGATGGCTTGCCGGATGCCTATTTCGACACAGTGGTGATCAACTCGGTCTCGCAGTATTTCCCCAGCGCAGCGTACCTGCTGGAAGTGATCGGCAAAGCCCTGGACAGGCTCGCGCCAGGCGGCACCCTCTACCTTGGCGACGTGCGCCATCTTGACCTGCTGGCAAGCTTCGCCTGCGCGGTGGAGAACTTCCGGGCTGCGCCCGGAACCACGGCGGACGAGTTGCGCCGGCGCGTGCGGCAAAGCGTACTGGCGGAGAAAGAATTGCTGCTGGCACCGGAGTTCTTTACCTCATTACCGGCCAGGTACCCCGCCATTGCCGCGGTGGATATCCAACTCAAGCGCGGACGTGCCGCTAACGAACTTACTCGCTACCGCTATGAAGTGGTGCTGCGCAAAGGCCCGGCGCGGGTGCTGTCATTTGTCGATACACCACGGCGCAGCTGGGCGGAACTGGGCAGCATCGAAGTGCTGGCCACGCTGCTGCGTGAGCGGCAAACACCCAGCCTTCGCGTCGAGCAGATTCCCAATGCGCGCCTGGCACAAGAGTGGGCAGCCCACCGCGCCTTGCAGGCCGGCGCACCGAGTGGACTGAGTGTCGATGCTGGGATTGAGCCGGAAGTGTTCCATGCTTTGGGCGGGCAGGCGGGCTATCGCGTCTGGCTGACATGGAGCAATTCCGGCGATGGCGGTATGGACGCGGTGTTCGCCGATGCTACGCAACTGCCGGCCTCCTTTGCGCTGGACGGGCTCTATCGGCCCATGGCTACGCGGCGCGAATTGGCGACCTGCGCGAACGATCCCGCCAATTTCGACCAGCTCGCCGAACTTCGCCGTTATGCCACCGAGCAGTTGCCCGAATACATGCTGCCATCGGCCATCGTGCTGCTCGACAGCTTGCCGCTGACCGTCAATGGCAAGCTGGATCGCCAGGCCTTGCCCGCGCCGGACTTCTCCGGCGAACACTATCGTGCGCCACGCCACCCGCAGGAGCAGGTGCTGGTGGAACTATTCGCCGAAGTGCTCGGTTTGCCGCGGGTGGGTATCGACGACAACTTTTTCGATCTAGGCGGTCATTCGCTGCTGGTGATGCGCCTGGTAAGCCGGATTCGTGTCGCACTCGGTATCGAATTGCCTGTGCGTGCACTGTTCGAAGCGCCGACCGTGGCGGGCCTTGCACTGCAGCTGCGTCGAGCCTCCCATGCGCAGACCTTGTTGCCACTGCGTACGGCTGGCGCGAAACCTCCGTTGTTCTGTCTGCCGCCGGGCGGCAATTTATCTTGGTGCTACGCGGGCCTGGTCAGCCATATAGCTGCCGATTGCCCGATCTACGGCTTGCAGCCGCCCGAGGCCGGCGGTCATGCGCCGTATTTGACTATCGAGGATGAAGTGCGCCATTACGTGGCGGAAATTCGTCGCATCCAGCTGCAGGGCCCTTACCATCTGCTGGGTTGGTCCATCGGCGGCCTGCTGGCGCATGCCATCGCCACCGCCTTGCAGGCGGAGGGGGAGGGCGTGGACACCCTGGTCATCCTCGATGCCTACCCGATGGGGGGCGTGACCTTGAGTGACGCGGTGGCAGCGCGCCATACGCAATCGATCAGGCACAACGCGGTCAAGAGCATCCTGTCAGGCTTCGGGGTGAGCGAAGCCCTGACGCCGGACGAGGTCGATGACCACCACCAACTGCTGGATAGCCTGGTCGCCAAAGGTAGCCTGCCAGCGGACGATCGACCGACCATCGCACGCATGCTGCGTTCGTTCGAGCGCAGCAGCGCATTGGCTTCCACCTTCGAACCTCGCGCGTTCAAGGGCGACCTGCTGTTCTTCCGTGCGGCAATCGTGCCGGAAGGGCAGTGGACGCCCTCCGTCGACACCTGGGTGCCTTACGTCACCGGCCGTATCGAAATCCACGATGTGCCCGCCGATCACTTCAGCATGCTCGATCACGAGGTGCGCGCACCCATCGGCCGTGTGCTGACCAGCAAACTGCACGCGTAATTTGTAGGCTGGGATGCCAATCCCAGCATCAGGATGCTGGGATTGGCATCCCAGCCTACGCACCATGGCAGTGTTCAAATGGAGCGGGTGTCTGCAATATTGCGACCGCCGCAACAAGAAGAGAAGCCAAGTGATGAAGCATGCATGCTGGGTATGGGGCGCCGTAATGGCCACGTTGTTGAACACGGGATATGCCAGCAGTCCGACCGGCAAACAGGACCTGGCGCTGACGCAATACGTCGATCCGATGATCGGTACGGACCAGTCGCCACCCCTCGTCCCCGCCATCGCGAAGACCCAGCCATCACCGGAAAACCTGGGCGGTGGCTTCACGGCGCCTGCCGCAACGCTGCCTGCAGGCATGGTGCAATGGGGCCCCGATACACCTTCCGTGCCAAATGGCTGGAGCCCACCGGGCTATCACTACAGCCAGACGAGCATCACCGGCTTCAGCCTCACCCACCTGAGCGGGGTTGGCTGCAGTGGTGGCGGCGCCCTGCCAATATTGCCAACCGTTGCAGGGCAAGCCGGCGCGGTGCCGTTCAAGCATGCCAATGAAACGGCAAGGCCTGGCTACTACGGCGTAACACTCGATAATGGTATCCGCGTAGAACTCACCGCGACGCTGCGCAGCGGCGCCGGACGCTTCGCCTGGCCTGCCGGTCAGGCCGGCCAGCTCAACATAACGGTTAAGACCGATGCGTCGTCGCAGGGCGGTACGGTCGCGATCGATCCGAACGATCCAAGGGCATTGTCCGGCTCGATGGTCGGCGGCAACTTCTGCGACGACGGGCAGACGTACAAGATCTACTTCTACGCCAAGCTCGACCAGCCATTCACCCCGAAACTGTCCGCCGGCAATGCATTGCTCACGTTCGCGTCGAAGCCTGATGCGCCGTTGACGGTAAACATGAAAGTTGGCGTCTCATACGTCAGTATCCAGAACGCAAAAGACAACCTGCAGCAGGAGAGCGGGGCACGCAGTTTCGATCAAATTGCGAAACAAGCCGATGCCACATGGAACCGCGAACTCAATGTGATCGAGGTGGCGGGTGGCAATGCGGACAACCTCAAGAAATTCTATACAGCTCTCTATCACGCGCTGCTCGCCCCAAGCGTATTCAGCGACGTCAATGGCGACTATTCGGCCATGAACGGCAAGATAGCCCGCGTAGGTGCCGGCCATGTGCACTACACCACGTTCTCGAGCTGGGACACCTATCGCTCGCTGATGCCTCTGATTGCCTGGCTCAAGCCAGCTGCAGCCAGCGACATGATGCAGTCGCTCGTCGACGATGCCGACACCTGCGGCGGGGCCTTTCCCAAATGGGTGGAAGGCAACACTAGCAGCGATGTCATGCCGGGCGACAACGTGCCGATCGTCGTTGCGCAGAGCTACATGTACGGCGCCACCGGCTTCGACACGCAAAAGGCCTTGTCAATCATGCTCCGCACGGCCTCCGGCGCCGCCACGACGTGCCGTAACGTAGTCGCGCTGCCTGGGCTCAATTTGTACCAGCAGCTTGGTTATCTGCCCGCCGATGCGAACATTCGGATCGATAGCAGCCACAACGGCGGCACTGCGTCGACGACGCTTGAATACGCGACCACTGACTACGCAATCTCCCGTTACGCACTGGCACTCGGCGACGCCACGGATGCCGCGAAAATGCTGGCGCGGTCGACAAATTGGAAGCATGTCATCCACCCCGCGTCGGGCACGACGCCAGCGCGCCTGTCCGATCGCAATCGCAACGGCAACTGGGTAGCGACCTCATACGATGAGGTCGAAGGGAATGTCGAGCAATACACCTGGATGATACCGTTTGACATTCCCGGATTGATCAGCGCCCTGGGCGGCGACGCCGCAGTACTACCTAGACTCGACACCTTCAACGCCTACTTGAATGCCGGCTCGCGCAGCCCGCACTTATGGATCGGCAATGAGCCGTCGTTTGCGACGCCATGGCTCTACAACTGGACGAGCCGGCCGGACAAGACGCAGGCTCTCGTACGTCGAATCATCAACGAACAGTTCACCACCGCGGCGTCGGGGCTGCCGGGCAATGACGACGAAGGCGCCACTTCCGGCTGGTTCGTGTGGGCTGCGCTTGGACTGTATCCGGAAGTCCCCGCCGTCCCAGGCTTCACGCTGGCCACGCCACTCTTCAGTCATGTGACCATCCGGCTTGCCGACGGCAAAACCCTGCAGATCGACGCCAGCCACGCGGGTTCCACTTACGTCCAGGGCGTTACGCTCAACGGCACCGCCTTGACGTCGACTTGGATGGATTTCGACCGGGTGAGGAAGGGCGGGGTACTCGAGTTCCGTCTTGGCGATGCGCCTTCGTCGTGGGGGCGGCCGGTCACCACAAGATAGAAAGCGGCGAGTACTTGCTCCCTCCCTGTCGTAGGCTGGGATGACAATCCCAGCATCGGGATGCCGTGTGGAAGCTGGGATTAGCATCCCAGCCTATGTGCTGCGCAGATTCGTGCAAACCCTTTCGTACGCGCGTCTTGCTTGCATAGCTGAATACGCTCTAAAAGATTTCTAACCCATCTCTGAACCTGTGATAGAGCACGCGCATTGCTCGCCGCTTTTGGACAATTCGTTGACGATGGGTGACTAGGATTTTAGTCAGGCCAACGGGCTGCTTGGTGAGGGCTATGACGAGTCCTATCAGCTTTGAGCAGTTGCTTCGCCATATTGCGCACCTGTTTACGGCTTACGGGAACTACTCATTTGCCAAGCGCGCCATGACGATCTCGGAGTCTGTGGCTGAAACCCTTTACGCTCGGCGCGTCACAAAGCTACCCGGCATAACCATCCCTCCCTTTTGGCTCCTATTGGTGGAAGGGCGGCGGCAAGGATTCTGGGAACTCGATAACGGTGAAAACGGTTCGGGCCGCCTTGTTGTGATGCGCTGGAAGCCCTCGCGCCATGAATCATTCGCCCGCCGCGCAGAACGGCCTTCTCGTAGCTGACTGCTGGATTGTTAGTTGGATATTGAGCGGATAAAGTTCGGAACTTGGACACGTACACCTTGCACTTCATCAAAAAGGGGGATGATGTGAAGACGCCGGACGAGTTTGCCCAGGTAATTAATCGCAGGAAGGCAGATCCTAACAGGACGGTAAAGCGGCGTAAGCCGGCAGCAATCATCGTTACGATTATCTTCGCGGCGTTCTTATTGGTTATAGGTGTGGTCGGAACCTTGCGTCTGCCTGTCTTGGCTGGGCACACGTTGCATGGCGTGAGATCAATCCTTGTGCTGGCCGTCGCCCTCGCCCCGGGACTGGCAATCATGGGCTTCGCTGCGGCAACGCTGTTTGCTTGCTTCAAGCGTCCCCGTTGGGGCCGCCCCATTTCGATGGTGTTTGCCTTGGCATTCAGTGCGCTTATGGGTTACAGCGTGGCTTTCCCAGATCCGCACCCGCTGTTCCCGATTGCTCCCGGTGCGGAGCAGGCCGGCGCGTATGCCGCTAACGTAGCGATCGCTTTCGGCATAGTGGCTTACGTATGGTCAATGGTCTTGGGTGCTAAAGCCAAGGCCTACTTCGCAGGTGACTAATCTAGGCGTCAGCCGAAAACAATCGCCAATGCCCCTCGGAAACGACGTGGATTTCGCCATCCATCACGGCGATGGCGGTTTGATCATCGATGGCATAGACCGGTGCCGGTATTTTGGCAGCCCATTTTTCCGCGTTGGGCAATGAGGCATCCGGGTGATTCTCGTTATCAAGATGCGGAATCAATGCAAAGTCGACCAGTCCCACTCCGCGGGCGGTGACCAGGCGGCTAGCGACTTCACCTTCTACGGTGGTGAACGAGAAGGCTTCGGAAGCCAGGGGGTCGTGATGACCGCTTGGCGTCCCGGTGTAGTTTTCCCCAAATATTGAAGACGTCGCCATGCTCCCCGCGCTCACGCCCACGTAAACGAGCCGGTTACGGAGCGATACTAGAAGCTTGGCTAAGCCTGACTGACGCATCCAGTATGCGAGATAGACGGGATCGCCACCCCACACCAACAGGGCATCCGTCTCCTCCACCATGGGGACCCAATCCTTTTGGTCGATCGTGGGCAATGCCGTGAGTTCCAGCACTTCCAGAGACTTCCAGCCCAGTTCGCACAAGGGGCTTCGCGCCTTTCCACCGAATGCCCGCCAGGCCATCGCTGCATGGCGCGGGTAGGAATACATGGCGGTAGGAATGAAGATAGCGTTGGATTCGGCAATCGGCTTGCCCAGTAGCTCCACGAGCGCGTCATGGATGCTTGGGTTGGTGATGCCACCGGAGGTTAGAAGGAGTTTCATGTCAGCTCGCATGATTTGGCTAGCCCAAGTTGGGACCGATGGGTGGTCCTCAAGACGCCGACGAATGAGCAAGCCGGGATTCGACAAGCGGCCGGAACAATCGAAGCGAACGGGAGCTGGCTCGCTTGGCCACCATCGACAGCCAAACAGGTGCGCCATCCATGATGATGGCTTTATGCTGGATGGGTAGCAGATCAAGCTGACAAGACAGATCGATGTCAATCACACAGAAGGTTGCAAACCCATGGCGCTCGAATGCATCAATCCCCATGATCTTCCCACGCCGCAAACCTACACTCAAGTCGTCGTCGCGACGGGCACACGGCTAGTATTCGTCGCCGGCCAGGAGCCCGAAGACGTCCACGGCAAGCTCGTCGGCCAAGGTGATTTGGCGGTTCAGGCGCACCAAGTGTTCGCCAACCTCGGCCGTGCTCTTGCCGCCGCAGGCGCTTCTCCCAAGGATGTAGCCAAAATTACCATCTACGTCGTCAACTACAGGCGCGACGAACACTTGGCGATCATCGAAGCGGCTCGGGTAACCTTGTTCGGGGATCACAAGCCAGTCGATACGCTGATTGGCGTGGAGACTCTATCCCCTGGCTATCTGATCGAGGTTGATGCCATTGCAGTGGTCGATGGTTGAGAATCCCTCACCGCACTGTATGCGCGTAGGCTGGGATGACAATCCCAGCTTTTCACACGGCATGCAGATGCTGGGATTGCCATCCCAGCCTACGGGCTGTGTGATCAGGGGAAGCTATCGGGGTAGGATTGGCTAAGTGGGCGACAGGCGGAGATTTTGCATATGAACGTACGCCAGCAAATCAAAGACTATATAGCCGCTCAGCCGGAGCAAAAACGAAATGAGATGCAAGAGCTTCATGGCATCATTCTTGGAATCATGCCGGGCTGTAAATTATGGTTTCTCGATGGCAGGGACGAAAGCGGCCGGGTAGTTTCCAATCCGAATATTGGCTATGGGTCTCAGGCTATAAGACATGCCGGTGGAAAGGACAGGGAGTTCTATCAAATTGGCATTAGCGCCAACACTACGGGCCTATCCGTCTACATCATGGGCTTGAAGGACAAAAAGTATTTAGCTGAAAAATATGGAAAGAAGATCGGCAAGGCAAGCGTAACGGGGTACTGCATCAAGTTCCGTACGCTAAGAAATATAGACGTTGATGTTCTCGCAGATGCCATGCGATATGGGATTGAGCAGACGCTCGCTTAACCATGGATCCAAGATGAGACGACATTCCGGCGAAGGCCCCTAGCTGTTCGGGGCATGCATGCGCGATGTTTCACATCGTAGGCTGGGATGGCAATCCCAGCATCCAGGAGGTGGCAAGGAAAGCTGGGATTGTCATCCCAGCCTACGCACTACGTTGAGCACGACCTCAAGGTGAACAGGGCGGTCGCTGCCGAAACAGCGCCGCCCTCCATCATCGATTGCTGGTTGCCGTCGAGTATCAGTTTTCGAGCACGCCAAGATTGATGGAATTCGCCATCGCCTGGTATCCGATGTCGTTGGGATGCAAATGATCGCCACTGTCGTAAGCGGGCAGCAGGGCGGTGGGATTGGACGGATCGCGCACGACCTGGTCGAAATCGAGTACCCCGTCGGCGCCGTTCGCCGAGCGCACAAAGGCATTCACGGCCTCGCGTTTCGCCTCCCCTGCGGCGTCGTAATACGAGGCGCCGTTGAAAGGAGTTATGGTCCCCAGGTAAATCTTGATCCCGCTGGCTTTCGCCTGGGCGATGGTGGCCTGCATGGCTGCGATGATCTGATCGGCGGAAACGTTTTGCTGCGGGATGAGTTCGCCGATGCCGATATCGTTGATGCCCAGTAGGATCATGACGTGGGTCGCGCCCGAAACACCGGCAACATCGTGGGCGAATCGCGTCACACCGGCAGGGCCGACGCCGTCGTAGATCCAGCGGTTGCCGGCGATGGCGGCATTGACCACGCTCACATGGCCCAGGTCTTGAGCGTCGGACTGCACGCGATTGTCCAGGTCGTTGGGCCAACGGCGGTTGGTATCGGGAGTCGAACCGTATCCGTCGGTGATCGAGTCGCCGAAGGCCACGACCACCTTGTACGGTGGCGCCGCCAGGTCGGTGTTGCCACCGGACGCATCGACCGTAGATGCATCAACCTCGCTGAGCCAGTAGTACATGGTAGTTGCCGTGGCATTGCCCATCATCGAGGCGCCTGTCTGGTCGCCCGGGGATAGGTAATTGGTTTGCATGCCTATCGTGTGGGTAGTGACGACGGGCGTATTCAGGGGCACGTACAGGCTGATCGCCAGATCCGCTTGCGTTGGTACCTGCAGGTAGACCGGGTCGCTCCACCGCTCTTCGCCGGGCGCGAGCGTTACGGCGCCTTGTCCGCCGAATCGCAGCGTGCGATTAGTGGTGGGGTCGATGCCGCCGTTGCCCGTGCTGCGTGCAATACGGGCCGCGGCAAACGTGACAGGTGTGGTTCCGAAGAAATTGGACAGCTTGACGCGGATCAGGCTGCCGCCATGCGAGGTGTGGACAATCTGGCGGATCGACTGGTTCGAGATGGTGGCAGGTGGAACGGTGATACCCGGGTAAAGGATGTTGTAGTTCTGTGGCGCCGCATACCAGGTTGCGAACCACGGCGGTTGAACGCAGGCTGCCGACAAAAGCACAGCCAACGCCACAACGGCGATGACTCTTCCGAGCAAATAAAAGGTGCGAGTGCCTCTCGGGGATACGCGGTTACTCATAACCCTTTCTCCTTGGTGGTGGCTTGCACGTGTGTTACTGAGGGTGGTTCGGCTTAGTGACGCGGGCAGCAGGTAGCAGGCCGCCCGAGCAGGCAGACAGACGAAAACATGCTTGAGTACTTGTGGGGAGCGGGCGTTCTATCGCCAAACGTGCGGCGAATTCGTTATGAATCGCAAATCATCGCTTCATAACCAGTCGTGACGGCGCATCGTCATAACATCAGCTTTAACTAGAAAGAGCCAATTCAGCAAAAAATCGCCATGCCAATCGAACGGTTTGACTCACACTCCATAGACTTTCGCCAGCGTAGGTTCCCGTCGCGGATGATCAGCGATATCTCAATATGTCGCGTGTAACGCGACAGGGCAGGGGCTTTTCGTTTTGTCACTCCAGGAGGAAATCCACATGCGTCTTTTCTTGCGCGCTTCCGTCGCAGCGATGCTGACTTGCGCATCGGCGACCGTTGCTTATGCGGATGGCACCATTCTCTTCACTCGCCCCGTCAACGGCTTCTACAACGGTACACGTATGCCTCTGGGATCGGGGCTTTTCACCATTGAGGACAGCGGAACCCAACTACGACAGCTCACCCCTTTGGCACCCGGTTCTTACTCTATGCCAAGCGGCGTTGCTTATTTGGCGGGACCCGCGAACAACCTCCTTACCGGCTATTGGCCGACCAGGAATTTCTCGCCCGATGGCCGCAGCATCCAGTATTTCGCGGGCCGATCATCCAATCCGACCTCCGGTGGTCCCTACGACGGCAAGTACCGCGTCATGGACCGGCAGACAGGTCTATCCAAGGCGTTGTTTCCCGGCCACAACGACAATGCCCCTCCCGGGGTAGGCTATCTTGCCTGGGGGCCGGAGGGCAGCAATGAAATTGCCTATACCGACTCTACCAGCGAAATTCCCGTCACGACCCGCTGTGTCTACCTTATGCATCCGGATGGCAGCGGCAGGCATCGCTTGTGGTGTGCACCGGCGGAAGTGCAAACATCGGGCGGCCCTACGCCAACGCTGGCGGTGGAATCGCTGCGATGGGCGGGCAACGGCAAGAGCCTGCTCGCGTACGTCGCCTGGGGGTGGCCAATTGGGTCACAACCAGGGATCGGCGGCAGTAGCTATGCGTCCCTTTATCAAATCGACGTCCGAACGGGTGCTGCCCGGGAAGTGGCTTCCCTCCTTAGCGATCCGCCATCGGGCGATGTGTCTTATGACGGCACGAAAGTTCTCTACCAGCAATACGACCTGGTGCATTGCGGCGACTTCAACTATTTCAGATATCAAAGCGTCGACTTGTGCGTGAAGGACATGAACACGGGTAAGGTGACCGACCTTTTTCCACAGAATGTGTGGGAAAACCAGCTATCACGCAGCTGGTGGTCAGACTATTGGTATGCCGTGGCACTGCTTTCGCCGGACGGGTCGAAGGTGGCTTTCACGATGCCGACAACCGATGGGGCCGAAGGCGCCCTCTACACCATCGATACCGATGGAACGCATCTTCGACAGGTCACCCCGGAGGATCCGCACCCACCGGCAGGCGTTCATATCGCATGGATACCCGCTGCCTGGTCGCCGGATGGCAAGCAAATTCTGGTTAATCGCACGATGACCCCTGCCAGTAGCAGGGATCAAACCCTGCCTAGCGAAGTTCATATTATCGCGTTGAGTGACGGCAGGGACTGGCGCGTCACGGATGGCTACGCCATCGATTGGCTCAAGCCGCCGCGCCCAGGCATGATCAAGTAAAAGCAAAATTGAGGGCAGAACACTTTATTCTACGAAAGTGTTCTGCCCCTTTTGGAATGCAGGTGGAGCCTCACGCGGGCAGTTGCATCCATAGCTCCCTCCGACACCGTAGCCCTGCGCCAGGTGCTAGATCAGTGGCAGGCGCTCGTCGGTGCGTAGGCCAATCTGTACCTGTCTACTTTGATTCCATCTGAATCTGTATCAATCGCCGCGGGGGTCTTACCTTGCTTCTCGTCGCTGCACGCTTTTAGATCTCAACGTTACGAGAAAACTTGCGAATGATTCATCACACGCTAGGCCTTGCCGCCATCCTGACGTTATTGGCCACAACGAGCACGATGGCCAGCCCGACCCCGACAGACATTCCCCAGCTCGACCGAAATCGAGAAATCGCCATGGCACTTAGCGCCGCGCCGCCGGAGCTGCAAGCGGACGCTGGTGTATACGTGCTGGGGCGTTCCGGATTTGTTTTGGTTCGAGCGAGTCGTAATGGCTTCAACTGTCTCGTCGAACGCGACAGTCACGTGACCGCCCCCGTCTGTTATGACGCCGAGGGTTCGCGCAGCAATCTTCAGGCCAGCCTGGAACGAGCACGCATCGTGGCGAGCGGTGTTGATGGACCGAGCGCCGATCGCATGATCGATGACGAATACCGCGCCGGACGTTTGCGACCGCCCACTAAGCCCGGCATTGCCTACATGCTCTCGCACGACTTCGTGAAATTCGACCCGAAAACGGGAACGGCGAAGCCCCTGTATCCACCTCACGTGATGGTCTATGCGCCGTTCTTGCGAAACGAAGACATCGGCGTGTCGAAACAATTCGTTCGCAGCCCTTCCCACGTATGGGTGGAGGCTTCCGGCAAACCCGATGCATGCCTCGTCTTTACGAGTACGCACTAAGGTCATCCCTTCGTGAATCGGGGGTTGAGGTCGTGGCATGAATGGCGGTTGCGGCAAATAGCGCCGCCAAAAAAATTGGGGTCGCAAGCTCAACAGCGAATCCGTCGTCAATCGGCGGATAGGCCTTCGACAAACCCTTCACGCGAGCTTGCCAATCTGTCCAAGCCTTCCATGCTGAGGTGTGTGCTTAACGGACAGACTTGAGAATCTCGGTAGTGAGACCTGCATTTCTTGCCCGACAGCTGGCTAGTGAAGCCAAATCCATTGCACAGGTGGGCGAAGACTCCACCTTATATCGACTTGGCAGCCTGGATCTTTTTGCCGACAACGGGCCCGCAGAAATGGGCAACATTGCTCATGCGAGGCAGGCATGACTGAGCAAGAGAAGCATCCAGGAAGCTCAGCGGTACCGCTTTCCATGGATTATTTTCTTGGCTTGCCTACCGATGCGAGTGATGACCGAGCGCTATCTTCGCTGGTTGAGCGATACGCTCAAATATTCCGAAGTGCTTCGGAGACAGTCCTTATCACCATGGACACCCATGGTGTCATCACAGGATGGAGCGAAGGTGCCCACTGCGTGCTGGGATGGTCGGAGGAGGAGATGATAGGTCAGTCGCTAAGTCGGATTTTCCCTCCGGAAAGCGATGGCGATCAGCTTTTGAAGAACGAAATTGCCGATGCGCTTCGGTTGGGCAGAGGTGGATCGGAAGGATGGCGGATTCGTAAGAGCGGCAGGCGGCTCTGGGCTATCGGCGAAACCAAACCGCTGTTGGATGACGCACAACAAACTGTTGGCTTATTGAAAATTCTACGCGATCGCACGGACGAGCATGAGGCTCAGCTGAAGCTTCGGGAGCAAACGCGGATCTTGGAAATTTTAAACCGAACCGGTACGGTGCTTGCACGCGAAAATAACCTCAACACGATCGTGCAGGCCGTCACCGACGCAGGTGTCGCTTTAAGCGGCGCCGAGTTTGGTGCCTTTTTCTACAACCTGACCAATGATGCCGGTGAGAGATACACGCTCTATACCATTTCCGGCGTGCCTCGGGAGGAGTTTTCGAAGTTCCCCATGCCCCGCAACACGGCCATCTTTGGGCCGACGTTCAGAGGCGAAGGGATCGTCCGTTCCGACGACATCATGCAAGACCCACGCTACGGAAAAAACGCACCCTACTCGGGAATGCCCCAGGGTCATCTTCCTGTTCGAAGTTACCTCGCCGTGCCCGTGATCTCTCGTTCCAGCGAGGTTTTAGGTGGCTTGTTTTTCGGCCATTCCAAGCCTGGTGTGTTCACGGACCAGTCGGAACGGAACCTCGGGGGACTCGCGGGCGAAGCGGCGATAGCCATCGACAATGTGCAGTTGTTCCGGGCATCTCAGATGGAAATCGAGGAACGCCGGCGGGCCGAGGAGACGTTGCGCACGCTTAATGCCGACCTGGAAAAGGAAGTACGCGAACGAAGCGAGGCATTGCGGCAAGCACAGAAAATGGAGGCGGTAGGCCAACTGACTGGCGGTATCGCCCACGATTTCAATAACCTGCTGCAGATCATCGTGGGCAACCTCGACCTTGTCTCACGTCAGCTTCCAGAAGACATGGGAAGGCTTCGCCGTGCAATCGCAAACGCCATGGCAGGCGCAGAGAGAGCGACAACCCTGACCAGGCGCTTGCTCGCCTTCGCGCGTCGACAGCCGCTTAGCCCGAAATCCATCGACATCAACGTGCTTGTCCACGGTATGTCGGAAATGTTTCATCGGGTTCTGGGTGAGACCATTGAAATCGAGACCGTGCTTGGCTCGGGGCTTTGGAAAGCGGAGGTTGATCCTAACGAGCTGGAAAACGCATTACTCAACCTGGCCGTAAACGCACGCGATGCCATGCCTTTTGGCGGTCAACTGACCATTGAAACGTTCAACGGGTATATCGACGAAATCTACGCCGCGCGATATGCAGAGGTGGCGGTCGGGCAATACGTCGTCATCAGTATCACCGATACAGGTATCGGCATGAGCGAAGAGACGGTCTCGCGCGTCTTCGAGCCGTTCTTTACGACGAAAGCGGAAGGGAAAGGCACGGGCTTGGGGCTCAGCCAAGTTTACGGCTTCGTCAAACAGTCCCATGGTCATGTGAAGTTATATTCGGAAGTGGGGCAAGGAACGACCGCAAAGATCTATTTACCGCGCGTTGAGGGAGAGCTTGAGGACAAAGATGTCAAAGACGTTAGTGCCGTTCCTGAATCAATATTCGGCGAAACCATTCTTGTGGTGGAAGACGATCGGGATGTGCGGAGCTACTCGGTCGCGGCGTTAAGCGATCTCGGCTATCGGGTGCTCGAAGCCGTTGACGGCCCTTCAGCCATCGCCTTGCTTGCCAGTCATAAGGTCGATCTTGTCTTTACTGACGTGGTGCTTCCTCGAGGCCTGACGGGGGCGGACGTGGCCAGGGAGGCGGCCACCATCCAGCCGGGAGTAAAAGTTCTTTACACCACCGGCTACGCACGCAACGCGATCGTCCATCAAGGTAGATTGGATCGTGGCGTACAGCTCATCACGAAGCCATTCCGGTATAGCGATCTAGCCGCCAAAGTTCGTGCCGTACTCGATGGGGTCACCTAGCCCAAAACGACGCCCCCTTGCTTGGCAGGGGAGGGCTGGGGCTGAGATATCCCTACGTTTTTGTCCCCGCGCGTTTGCTCCATTTGCCGATCTGGATCAGTTGGTTCATGACTTGAAGGCCATCCGATTGTCAGGGCTCTCATTGGTAGCCTGTCGGATTCGCTTGAGCCATTCGACACAGCTGCCGTAGCAGACCCCACCTTTTAGATCCAGGGCGTGGGGAAAGGCGATATCGATAATCCGGGTGCTTTGATTCCAGCTCTTGACCCGGCAATCAGTTAGCGTGCTCATTCAGATATCCCCCATGAGGGTCTCACACGCACTCAGCCTGCAAACGCTTGATCACGCGCAGACATTCTCCTGGCATGGCCGGATGCAGCCGGTGGCGGCTTCGCGGCCGCTCCCGGGCTACCACATTGTTACCAGTCCCGACGGCAACACCAATGCGCACGGCTATTATCCGCAGGAATTCGCAACCGTGTACGACGCCGGCAGCGCACCGGCCGCGACCAATACGACCGCGGCCATCATTGGCTGGGGCAGCATGACCAATGCGGTCAACGACCTGACCC
The DNA here is from genome assembly GCF_030160275.1 of Dyella flagellata. Taxonomy (GTDB): domain Bacteria; phylum Pseudomonadota; class Gammaproteobacteria; order Xanthomonadales; family Rhodanobacteraceae; genus Dyella_B; species Dyella_B flagellata. Next base: position 59,222 of record NZ_BSOA01000028.1, on the reverse strand, counting down.
AAATGGAAAGCGGCCAGGGCCTTGCCGCCGTATCGACCCAGGTGGTGATCCTCGGCGGCGACAATGGCGACGATTCCGGCCAGGGCGAGTGAGGCATGGATGCGCAGGCCATCGTCGGCACCAGCTTGGCCTAGCCATTGTTCATGGGCGCCTGGGCGCGGCTAGAGACGGCCAACGGCAATGCGTTGGGTTTTGCGCCGCCATCGTTGAGCGCCTATGCCGGCATGTTTCCTTTCCACGACGTGACGTCCGGCAATAACGGCTATTGCAGCGCCACCGCGGGGCGAAACGATGCAACGGGTTGGGGCAGCTTCGACATTCAGGTCGCCAAGGCTTTCATCGCCACCAATCCGGGTTTCATTTCCGGCGGCTCCGGCGGGGCCACTCATCTGGGAATGACCTGGGCCAGCTTCTTTCCGACCAACACGGCGGGCCTGGTCCATGTAGGCAACGACAGCAGCACCAATCCCTACAGCGGGGATACCGCAACAACTTCGGCGTTGCCTGTAATGTGCATCAACGTTGGCAGCAGTGCGCTGCCCTATGGCATCACCACTGATTATTACGATGGATGGACCAGCGGTACGGTTGCCTTCACCGGGGCGATGCCGGGATCGCAGCTGACCAGCCGGGAGGTGGCGGACGGCAAGTGCGCTACCGCCTTCGGCAGCGGTTGGCGCATGGCCGAGTTCCATGATGGCGGCGGCTGGAGTTACTGGAGCTATGGCACGACGCCCGGTGGCCTGGGCCGATTCTGGGTCGCCATCAACGAGCAGCCGGCCAATCCCTGGAATTAGCGTGATCGGTAACGGAACGGAGCGGGCATACTTTGCCCGCTCCGTTCAGGCCAAACGGTGCGTCCCGATTGAGGGCGGGGTCGTTTTTTAGCCAATGGCGCAGAACATCGGCAAGGGGGACTGGATTGTTAGTTGAAAATAGAGCGGATAAAGTTCGAAAACTTCGACATGCACAGCTTGCCCGTCATCAAAAGGGGATGATGTGAAGACGCCGGACGAGGTTGCCAAAGTAATTAACCACGGAAAGGCCGACCCAGTTAGGGCGTCCATTCTGGTGTTCATGGTCCTCGCCCCAGGACTGGCCCTGATGGGCCTTTTCGCGGCAATGCTGTTTGCTTGCCTCAAGCGTCCGCACTCGGGACGCCTGATGTCGATGGTGTTTGCCGTGGCGTTCAGCGTGTTTTCGCCATGCCGTGGGACCCTATGGAGTCTTGCACAATGAAAGAAGCACTGCCGGCACAACGCGCTTTGGCGCGACCGATAGAACTCGACAGGCATTCGGGGCAGGGACCGGGACATCCGTTGCAGCGCCTGGTGGATTCGAGCAAGCGCCAGGCCGCGCAGTTGCAGCGCCTGAAACAGCTGCAGCCTGAACCTGTGCGCGAAAATCCCCATGGCCTGCCAAGCCAGCTGCGTAACGGCATCGAAGCGTTATCCGGCGTCGATGTGGGAGATGTCACCGTGCATCGAAATTCCACGAAACCGGCCCAGCTCAATGCGGCGGCTTATGCCCAAGGCAACGAGGTTCATCTTGGTCCGGGGCAGGAGCAGCATCTGCCTCATGAAGCGTGGCATGTGGTTCAACAGCGGCAGGGTCGAGTGAAGCCGACGATGCAGATGAACCAGGGCGCCCTGGTCAACGACGATCGTCACCTGGAGCGTGAGGCTGATGTCATGGGCGCGAAGGCGGCCCAATTGAAACCCTCCCCAGGGCATGAACATCAGGAACCTGGCACGGCAGCAGCCACAGCATCGTCGCCAGGCGTTGCCCAATTCGTCATAACGCGCTCGATGCAAAAGACGATCAATGAAACCGTCTTTACCGATGAGGACGATGCCGCTGACATGAGACGTTTCTTGAGCGGGCGCGTCTCGGAGAGTGAGATAGAGGAAATCATCAATCGAATCTGGTCAAAGACCAAGCGTGGCGTTGATGATGATGTTTTTGGCGATTACCAAGGCGGGATTTCCGGCGAATTCAACGAAAGCGACGAGGATGCCATGAATGTCGCCGATCATGGCGGATTGGATAATTTTGAAAATCCTGAAGGAATCGACCAGTACATAATGGGCGAGTTTGGAGTGGCGCAGTTGGCCCGCAAGGGCGGGACGCTGTCCGGTCCAAAATCGTACGCTTCGAGCAATTTCGGACAATTCACCAACGTTTCCTATAGGTTGGGCGGGAAGGGCTCGATCGATTTCACCAACCCTAGTGCGAGAACGGCATGGAGTAACCCGGTACTACCCAATTCAGAGGTCGAACTAAGCCATGCCGGCAAGACGATTGACAAGAAGAACCGCGCCCAGCACTTTGCCATCGGCGATGCGCTCTATGCCAAGAAACATGGTAAAGGAACGGCCTCCACGACCACCCATTTGCGCAAGGGTAAGTGGACTTGGCACCATCTCGAAGCGCCTTACAAGATGGTCTTGGTCGATATGGCCGCGCATGCCAAGCATGGACACAATGGTGGCGTCTATCTGTGGTAGGGCGTTTTCTGGAATGAAATGATGCCGGGGTGCCAAGACATTTACGGCATGTAACGGACACCTGCGAGACGCCCGATGTAAAGCATGCTTGACATTCCGGGAGGGATGCATCTAATCTGCGCGTGTCAAGCTTCCTTGACATACATGGAGATGTCTCATGCGTAGATGGTCCCTTGTTTTGTTGCTTGCTCTGGCATCCGCCCCGCTTTGGGCAGCTAACTCAGCGCCTGTCACTACGGGCAGCCTCAAGATCGAGCAGCATGGCAACCACGGCAGCTCAATCGTCCTGATTCCCGGCTTGGCCGGTGGCCCCTGGGTCTGGCAGGACACGGTGGCCAAGCTCGAAAAGGACCACGTGGTCTATGTGCTTACCTTGGCCGGATTCGATGGCACGCAGGCGCCAGTCAATGGCGGCAACCTCTTCGATCTCGCCGATCAATCGCTCTACCAATGGCTGCAAAAGGCCAATCTTCGCAAACCCATCCTGGTTGGCCACAGTCTGGGAGCCACGCTCGCCCTGCGTTTTGCCAGTGAGCACCCCGATCTGATCTCGGGCGTGGTTGCCGTTGATGGTCTGCCGTTATTCCCCGGCATGGACCGGGTTAGCGACGAGCAGCGCAAGATGATTGCCGCCAATATGCAAAAGCAGTTGTCGTCGGCTACGCCGGAGCAGTTCAAGGCGCAACAGCTTGCCTATATGCAGAAAGTGGGTGTGATCGACCCGGATCTCGCCAAGCGCTATGCACCCTTGAATGCACGGAGCGATATCAAGGCCACCGCCCAATATGCGGCCGAGGACTTCGCCGATGACTTGCGTCCCGGACTGAAAAACGCCAACGTACCGATTCTGGAAATCTCGCCCTACAACGCCCCCGATTTCAGCAGTGGCCCGATGGCGATGAGCGAACAGCAGAAGGTCGACTACTACAAGAGCCTGCTGAGCAATGCGCCGAACGCCAAAGTGGTGTCGATCTCGCCGTCCCGCCACTTTGTCATGCTTGATCAACCGCTGAAATTCCAGCAAACACTCGCTGGCTTCATTGCGTCGGTGCATTGATCCATGAGTACAGATAGCGGTTCGCTAGATTAAGCCTTTGGCGGCACACCGGTCTCCCGCCGGTGTGCCGCCAAAGAATTTGGCATACGCGAACGACTTAGTATCGGTAGAGGAGGGCGCTCGACCAGGCCTTTACCAAGGACCGGGCACGGGTTCAATAATCCGGCACTTCGTAGTAGTCCAGGCGATCGTATTCATCGTTGAACTCGGTCTTCGTCATCAGGTTATAGGCGGCCGGGTTGTCTTCCATATGGCGCTTGATGTTATTGACATGCGATTGACCAATCTTCCAGACGCCTATGGAAGCGGATTTTGCTATCGCCGCTTCATGCATGGCCTTCGAACGCAGGAAATCAAGGTTTGGCCCTTCCATCACGTTCTTTACCATATTTGCCGCTGAAGCCTGGAATTGCGCAAGCAATGTCTTGACCCTTTCCCGGTCGGCCGGTTGATAAGGATGCAAGTTGTTCAACTCCTGCAGAGCCTGTCTTGCCAAATCGAAGTAGGCATGCCTGCGGTGATTGATCTGATCCCGTAGTTGTCCACCCTCGGCAGAAAGTGCAGCTCCCCCGGAATAGCGATCGCCCACCGAGCCGGCGTATTCGCTTTCAACCAGGTCTATAACGGGGGAGGTCGAACGCCAGATGCGCTGGGCATGCTCGGGAATATAGGAAGGTGGCAGCTTGGTGGTGACCAAGGTATTCCACAGGCTCCTCAGCACATGCATGTTGCGAAGGAACCGGAGTATTTTCGGATCCGCATCCACCTCCTGGCCATTGACGTTTACCTGGAAGTCCGGCTCGGTCCAGTACCCGCCATCGGTTACCCATTGAGTGACATAAGCCTCACGTACCCGCCTGAGTTTGCTTTCATTGTGATCTTCGCCAGCCACGTTCAACATGCTGGCTGAAAACGGCTTCATTTGCACAACCGATCCGTCGGCCGTGCGCTGCAGAGCCTGTAACTGGCGAACCTGAGGGCTATCGTCGGCCGCTTGTTGCAGCCGTCGCTGGGCAATGTCACGGGGCCGGTTGTCCGCGCCCCAAGGGGGAACGAACGCTTTCGCGGCGAAGTGGCTGGCAGCGGTGCCGGTTTTGCGTTCCGCGCCTTCTAGGCTTCGATCAGGTGTTTTCATTTCAGATCCCGTTGGCTGCCAACCTAACGCTGAGTTAAGTATTACCGCACGTGCATCCGCCTGAAGGGTCAGGTGACTATGAGACGCATGATCTCAATTCGCACGCGGGAAGTCACCTGTAGTGCGTAGGTTGGGATGTTAATCCCAGCATTGGGATGCCGCATGGAACGCTGGGATTATCATCCCAGCCTACGTGCTCGATGGCTTCATCGCGCCAATGCATTGATCCATCGGTACAATCCGCCTGAATCTTTGGTGGCACACTGGTCTCCTGTCGGTGTGCCGCCAAAGATTTTTCACTACATGGGGGTGATTTCCATCAACACGACGTCATTGGATCGCATGGGAATGGAAACACGGCCACTGCCATTTGCCTGGATAACCAGGCGCTGTTGCGTCGGCGTATCGTCTGTCAGGGATTGCAGCTGCTTCAATTGAATCGCGTTCAATGATTTTGGTGAGCCCATGCGTAGATAGGCCGTATACGCATCGTTGGCATCAAAGCCGGTTCGATAGAGTGCGACCAGATACTTGCCTGGACGAAGATGTTCGATTTCAAGGTCGACGTTTCCAGTGGGATGCGCAGCAAGCACCTTGGTGTAAAACGGTCGATTGCTCTTGTCCTGCTTCGGTTGCACGAAGTCCCACATCAACGCCTTGAGCACGCCGTCATTCCAGGTCACATAGCTTTGCTCATCACTGGTTTTCAGTTCGTTGGAACCCAGGCGATTGAGGTACTTGTAGGCGAAGTAGACCGGCTTGCGGATGCCTTGCGGATTCAGCAGCCCGAAGCCGCCCTGGAACGGCGCCGTGGGCGGGCCCGGCTCTTCAAATAGATCGCTGAAGGTCCAGTAGCTCATCCCCTGCGCCATGCCTTCGGACGCCTTGAGCTTGCTGAGGACATAGGCGGCGCTCACATACGAATCGTGCACAGCATCGCGTGGTGTATAGCTGGTGCTCCATTCGGTGAAATACAGTGGCAGGCCGGGTTTGGAGGAGTGCTCGATCTGCTGGCGAACGCGGCGCACATCGCCAACGATCGCATCCGGCGAGGACGAAAGCTTGGTATCGCTTTCACCATGTTCGTCGAGGAAACCGCCATCCACCCCATAAGTATGCGTCGTGATGAAATCGAGCGGCACATTCGCCTGAGTGGTGTGCTCGATCAGCTCCGGTACCCAGGCGGCGCCCGCAGTAGCAGGGCCGCCCACTTTCAACTGAGCATCGACCTGCTTGATGGTATGCGCAGTCGTATCGAACAGCTGGAAATAGGCCTTTTGATCGCCGCCCTCCCAGAAACCCGCCAGATTGGGTTCGTTCCACACTTCGAAATACCAGCTACGGACTTCCTGCTGACCGTAGCGCTGTTCCAGATGGCGCACGAACGCGTCAACCAGTGCACTCCATTTGGAAAGCACGGGATGGGACGTGTTTCCTTTCCAGTAAAAGATGTGCTGATCCGAAGTCTTCATCGCCTCGGGTGTGAAACCCAATTCCACGAAAGGTCGAATGCCCATCGCCAAGAGCCGGTCATAGAGACGATCGATCTTGGTCCAGTCGTAAACGGGCTTGCCGTCGACTTCGCGGTAAGTCCCAAGCACGTCATGAAAGATGGCGTGAAAGCGGATGTAGCGAAAACCTAGTTCCGCCTCCACCGTTTTGAGCTGGGCCAAACTGTCATCGCGGATGAGCGTGCCGGGGTAATCGGAACCAACAGAAAAGTTATAGAAGCGATCAAGCGGCGCCGATGCATCTTGCACGTCGATGACGATATGCCGCTCGTTTTGTCCGGCCTGAACGGCAAGAGCCAGACAAGCAAGCACGCACGCTACGCCATTCACTACCGCCCATCTACGAAGCCGGGTCATTGTCATTGGATGCATATGCTTTCCCGCCCATTGTGGCTGCAACAAGTCCAGCAAATAGCGGGTGGTGATATCTACAGGTAAGCTTTATGATTTTGACAAGACGGCAGGGTTAGTCCTGATCCGGCACCACGAAGGTGTTGGACTGCTTTGCGGAGACGGTTGGAGAGGAGGGGCCATGCTTGCGCGATGTTTCGTGTCGTAGGCTGGGATGACAATCCCAGCGTTTCATTCGGCATCCCAATGCTGGGATTGTCATCCCAGCCTACGTGCTAAATCAAGCGGACCGGATGGGTATTTCGATCAGGCTTCATGTATGCGAGGGTTCTGCTTATGGCAAGGGTGCTAATAGCCGGCGCGACGGGCTATCTCGGCGGTTTCCTGCTTGCTGAAGCAAAGGAGCGAGGGCATGAAGTACGCGCGCTGACCCGTTCCGAGCACCAATTGTCGGGTGCTTCGGCATCCATCGACGAGGTATTCGTCGGCGAAGTTACCAAGCCGGCGACTTTAGTTGGGATTGCCAAGGACGTTGATGTTGTTATCTCTGCGATCGGCATTACCCGCCAAAAGGACGGTTTGACTTATGAAGACGTTGACTATCAGGGCAACGCAAACCTTCTTAGGGAAGCCGTCAAATCCGGTGTAAGGAAGTTTGTGTATGTGTCGGTGCTACACCCTGAAAAAATGGCGAGCCTGAAGGTCGTCCAAGCCAAGGAGCGCTTTGTCCGTGAACTCCAAATGTCCGGCATCGATCATACGGTAATTCGGCCGAATGGCTACTTTTCGGACATGCTTGCCTATCTGAAGATGGCCAAGAGCGGTCGGGCTTTTGTCTTCGGTCGAGGTGAGTTCCTCATCAATCCGATATCCGGAAGGGATGTCGCCGCTAAATGTGTCGACGCCATCGATCTTGACGACCCGGAAATTAGCTTTGGTGGGCCTGCGACAATCACGCACCGAGAGATAGCCCAGCAGGCATTTGATGCACTTGGTACCAAGTCGAAGGTGACATGTATCCCGGTGCCATTCGCCAAGGCTTTATTGTGGCTCGTTAGAAAGCTCACGCCCACGACAGTCTACGGGCCACTGGAATTCTCACTGACAGTTATTACCACGGACATGGTGGGACCTGCTTACGGAAAGGACAGCTTGGGGGATTTCTTTCACGATGAAGTAGCCCGTAAGCACATATGACGGCCGAAAATGCAGTCATCCGATAGACTTAGAGATAACTTATCGAAATAGGTGTCGGCCCAAGACTACCTTTACGAACGGTCTACTGCTTGGTCGATGACCGTCCCTTGCGCAGCACGTATTGGCAGGCATTCATGCGACAAGGGCGCTAGCTTGCGGCGGCATCTACCTCTGAGGTATCCCCCGCGGGTATTCGACATCGGTGGCTGCAGCCGAAAAGGCATGATGCATTCCGTCCTTGGCCTATCGACAAACCAGCACCGGTACCGGGCAGCCGGCCAGCACCTTCTGCGTTTCGCTGCCCAGCAGGAGCCGGTTCACACCATGCCAACCGTGCGTGGCCATCACGACCAGGTCGCAGTGGTGCTCGGTCACGGCATTCAGAATGGCTTCGTGAGGATGCTCGCCGAACATGTAATGGCATTCGCAGGCCACGCCGGCTTCTTTGGCCTTGCTCTTGGCCTCGCTCAAATAACGCGATGCACTTTCTACTGCGTGCTGGCTGTAGCCAAGTTCTGCTGCGGCGAGAAATTCGCTCACGTAGGCCATGGTGTTGTACGGCGGCACAACGTGCATCACTACTGCGATGGCGCCGAAGGTCTTCGCCAGTTCCAGGCCTACCCCGAAAGCGTTCCGTGACAGCTGCGAGCCGTCAATCGGCAACAGAATGCGCCTGAATGGGACTGCCCTCTGTGCGGTGCCGGATTCAGGGCTGGTATCGATAGCGTAGATGGACATGGGCGGCCCTTGCGATTCTCGTGCTTGCATTTCCTGTAACCCATAGTGAGACACGCGAAAGCAGGCGTATTGACCTTTGTCAAGCGCAGGCCGGGATAACCATCCCGGCCTGCATCAGCTCAATCAGGCGACATCCCCGACTCAATGCTGCATGAACACTGGAATGCCGGCGTGCGCCATGACATGCCGCGTGGCGCCGCCCAGCACCCGCTCGCGAATGCGCGAATGCCCATAACCGCCCATGACCAGTAGGTCGGCACCCTCGTGCTTGGCACGATCCAGCAATGCCTTGCCGGCCTCGTCCGCGGATACGTTGAGGTAACACACTTTGGTGGCGACCCCGTGATGCATGAGGTAGATCATGGGGTCCGGCTCGACCACGCTGAGTTCGCGGGGATGGGGTTCGCGGACATGGCCGTTGATCAGAATAACTTCCCTGGCAAGTTGGAGCAGGGGCAGTGCACTATGCAAGGCGCGCGTGGATTCAAAACTGCCGTTCCAGGCCACGACGATGCGTTGGAATGACGGTGTCCTGTCCCAGTGCGGCGGCAACACCAGGCATGGTATGCGGCTACACAGCATGGCCTCGCCGAGGATGTCGAAGATGCGCGTTTCGTCCACCATGTCGCGCTCGACGATGGCAAGGTCATGCCAGGCGCCTAGCTTGCGCAGCGTGGGAGCAATCGCTGTACGCGTCACCATCCAGGCCACGTGACGCGCGCCATGTTCTTTTGCGTAAGTCTGGAATGTCTCCGTATCATCAATCCATTCCTGCCCAATGTCCGCCAACAGGCTGAGGACCGAGGGGTCATCCTCCAGTGCGCGTTGTTCGCGCAGGCAGCCGGGGACGTAGCAACCGGTTACGTTGCTGTGCCACAGCGCCGCGAAGTCGATCGCCGTCAGCAGCGCAGGGCTCCAGGGGGCTACGGACGTACCCAGTGCCAGCACGTCATGAAAACTCGATGGCGTATGCGCCAGCCGGCGTGATGCGCTGACACTCGTGCGGCGGGATGCTTCGATGCTCATCTTGGTTCTCCGGCAGCGTTACAACGGCAGGGAGTGGATCACCGTCCTGGGATCATCCGGATGGGATTCGCACTGGAACCCCAGGAAGCTGGCCAGCTCGCGCATCGGCTCGTTGGTGGCGTCATCGATCGAAAACATCCTTGTGAACCGGTTCTTACGCGCAACATCGATCAGGTGCCGCATCAGCAACACGGCCAATCCTCGGTGGCACCAATCGTCGGCCACCGTCACGGCGCATTCGCACTGCTTGCCGTCGCCAGTGGCTGAATAGCGGCTGATGCCCACCTCGCGCAAATGGCCGTTGTCGTGCGCAAGAGCCACGAAAGCCATGTCATGGGTATAGTCAACGTGCATCAACTGGTCGAGCAGCGATTTGCCAGGCTCTTTAAAGCTGCCAAGAAAGCGGTAGCGCTTCGCTTGCGGCGACAGCCGACGGATGAACTCTTCTTCACGCGTCCGATCGCTCTCGCGCAGCGGCCGCACCAATACTCGAGTACCGTCACGCAACGACTCGATCCAGTGATCGCCGGTCAGGGCAGGGAAGTCCGCGGTGCTCGACGCGGCGGTAGAAACCTTGGTGGTGGATAACATGACCGGACCCTCGCTTTGGGTGTTGTCTGTGGGAATACGCCTCTACTTTTAGCCGGATACCGGTGGGCGCCACTTGACGGGAATCAAGCAGGACCCACATAGCCGCAGGCGATATTGCTTGACCGGGATCAACACGCCTGTGAGCGAAAGGAGCAACGGTAGGGCACGTCATCGCTTCTTCGGTAAAGTGCCATGTTGGAGCTGCTCATCAATGTCGAAACCCTGCGTGACGATGATCCGGCCGTGCAGGCCGGCATGGCCCTGGCCAGTCACCATCAGGCCTATGTCACGGGCCTTAACATCATCGAGGTCTACCCCTCGACCATGGCCATGCCGGATGTGGCCGTAGTGCTGGCGTCGGAGGAGGAGGAAGCAAAGGCCTGTGACGCATGGTGGACGGGCAAATGCCAACAGAATGGCGTGAACGGCGCGTGGGAGGTAATTCGCGGCATGTACGTACCGGTATTGGCCCGGCGCTCCTGCATGGCGGACATCACCATCAGCCGCCTCCCCCATGAAAAGGATGCGCTTCCCAGTGGCATGGATTACTTGACGCGGGCGCTGCTGTCCTCGGCGTCACCCATGCTGCTCGTCCCATCTTCCCCTAAGGAGCCGTTTCGGCTGGAACAGATCCTGGTGGCATGGAACAGTTCGCTGCCATCCATGCACGCCTTGCGTGCCTCGCTGCCGTTGCTTCGTGATGCCACCGAGGTATGCCTAATAGATGGATCCAGCGACGAGTTGCCCGGCATGGCCCCGCCGCCCCTTCCTGTAAAGGATTGGCTGAAGCGCCAAGGCATCGTGCCGAACATCGTGCAAGGCTTTCCCACCGGCAGCCACGTCGGAGAAGCCTTGCTCGAACACGCCCGAACCATGCGCGCGGATCTGCTGGTGATGGGCGCGTGGGGGCATTCGCGCCTCAACGAAATGGTACTGGGTGGAACGACGCGACATGTGCTGAAGCATACGAAGCTACCGGTCCTGGTAGCCCATTAAATGCACATGTAGATACTGGGATTGTCATCCCGGCCTACGTGGCTCAGTCGATCGCCCGGACCCCGCTCATTGCATGGGACATCCGATGCCGTAGCTCGACCAGGACGGCCATCCTGTTACAGACTGTTACAAACCGTTGCCGACCGGAATTTCGTTCGTTACGCAGCGCGCCTAGAGTCAACCCTGCAGTCAACGGTGGCTGCGTTTTTCGGGGAAAACGCCATGAACGCGCAGGCACCTGTCATTGGAACCGCACCCACGACCGAAGCCTTTGCATTTCCATCGCTGGCGAACGGCGATCATCTGGATATCGAGGCCATCCGCCAGCACGTGCCCGTGCGCCGCTGCAAGCATGCGGCCGGCCAGGGAATTTATCATGCTGGCCAACCTTTCCAGGCGCTATACCTGGTCCATGCCGGTTCCTACAAGACATGTGAACTGGCCGATGATGGGCGCGAACAGGTGACCGGTTTCCGCATGCGCGGCAGCCTGATCGGTACCGAGTCGATTGGCTTGAAGAACTACTCCTGCGACGTGATCGCACTGGAAGACAGCGAAGCCTGGGAATTGCCTTATCCGGCCATCCTGCGCGCCTGCCTGCACCTGCCGGAGCTGCAGACCTACCTTACCAGCGCGCTGGCCGCCGAAGTACGCAGCAACCGTTCATGGATGCTGAGCTTGGGTACCTTGGCGGCGGAGCGTCGCGTGGCGGCCTTCTTGCTCGATGTGGCGGCGCGCTATGCGCACCTAGGTTACAGCGCCAAGCATTTCATCCTGCGCATGAGCCGGATCGACATGGCCAGTTTCCTGGCGCTGAAACACGAAACGGTCAGTCGCGCCCTGTCGCGCCTCGACGATCTCCACTTCATTGCCGTGGAGCGCCGCGAAGTTCATATGCTGGACGTCGATGGGCTGCGCGCGATGGCCGGAACCGGCGCGGCATTGAACTAGGTCGACTCCCGATCGAGCACGCGGCGGATCATGCCGCCAAGCTGTTCGCGCCGATACGGCTTGCGCAGCAATTCGAAGGCGCCGAAGGCGTGCGGGTCGATATCGAGTGAAGCGTATTCATAGCCAGAGGTGAACAGCACCCGCAATTGCGGATATTGCTCACGCGCCTTGGCGGCTAGTTCAAAACCGGTCATATCGCCGCCCAGCACGATGTCCGTAAACAACAAATCGATGCCGCCTTGCGCTGACAGCTGCCGCCATGCGGTTTCCGCATCGCCTGCCTCCAGCGGCACATAGCCGAGGGAGCGCAGGAATGCCATGGCCAGGCGGCGTACTTCCGGCTCATCCTCCACCACCAGCACGGTTTCATGCCCCTTGCGCGAAGGTGGTGCCTGGATTTCCTCGCTGTCGCCTACAGCGGCAGCCGGTAGGTAAAGTTGCACGCGCGTGCCTTGCCCTTCCTGACTGTTGATGCTCAAGTGACCGCCGGATTGCTTGACGAACCCGTACACCATGCTCAGCCCCAGGCCGCTACCTTTGCCCGGGCCTTTGGTGGTGAAGAACGGTTCCAGTACGCGCGCGAGTATCTCCGGTCGCATGCCCAGCCCCGTATCCGCCACCGCAAACATGACGTAGACACCGGGCACCAGGCGCGTGTCGTTATCAACGCTTGTCACCTGATGCTGACGTGCCTTGATGGTAATGCGCCCGCCGCGCGGCATGGCATCGCGCGCGTTCAGCGCGAGATTGAGCAGGGCAGCCTCCAGCTCGCCCGGGTCGGCGTACACGGCCGGCACGTCGCTGGCGCACTCCACCGCCACGCTGATGCGTTCGCCCAGGGTCCGGCTTAGCATGTCGCTGAGGTCAGCCAACAACTGCACCGTGCGCACAGCCCGTGGCAACAAGTGCTGCCGGCGCGAAAACGCAAGCAGCTTGCGGGTGAGGGCGGCGCCGCGTTCCACCGCGCGCGAGGCGCTTTCCAGAGTTTCCCGGGTGGCAGGATCTTTCGGAGCGTCCGTTTCCAGCAATTGCAGATTGCCCGAGATGACCGTGAGCAGGTTGTTGAAGTCGTGCGCGATGCCACCAGTAAGCTGGCCCAGCGCATCCAGGCGCTGGGCATGTGCGAGCTGTTCCTCGCTGCGTCCGCGCTGGATCGCAGCGGCCAGAATGTTGGCAACCGACTGCAGGAACTGCATCCGATCCCGGTCGAACAAGCCCGGGTCATGCGAGAGCACCAGCAGCAAGCCCATCGGTCCGCGCCGGTCCGGCAACGACATGATGGCGGCGTCAGCAAAGCCATTGGCCAGGGCAGGGCACGCCTCGCGCAGGTTGTCTATGGCAGTGACTTGGCTATCGGCCTCGGGCGTGGCATTGCTTGCAAGTGCCTGCAGGGCGGCATTGTGCGGCATCTCGGCCAGGGCCTCCAGCGAAAAGCCGATGGAGGCCGGCACCTGCAGGCCGATATGATGCGGATCGATCAACACGATGGCGGCGGCGGGGATATTGAGCGCGGCGGCAATCAGCCTGGGTATTTCTCCTACGGCTTGCTCGTCATGTGTGGTTGCTTCCAGCAGTCGCCGGCTGATCTGCGCGACCACCTCGTCAAAGCGCGCACGTTGTAGAGCCTGGCGCGCGCGCTGTGTTTCGGAGATGTCGCGGATCGATGCCGCATACAGCGTACCGGACGAGGAAGCGACCGGGCTCAGACCGATTTCCACCGGGAAGGACTGCCCATCCGCGCGCACTCCGGTCAGTTCGTAGCCGGCCCCCATCGGGCGTACACGCGGGTTGGCCATGTAGTGCGTGCGATGAACAGCGTGCGCCTGGCGTACCGCCGCCGGTAAAAGGGTTTCGATCGGCAGCCCGGTTAACGTGCCGGTTGCATAACCGAAAAGCTGCTCGGCGTGCGCGTTGGCCAGCACGATGGCGCCGTGCAGGTCCGCCACCACCATCGCGTCCGGTGCGGTTTCGAACAGGGAGCGGAACAGCTCTGTATCAGCGCCCTGAGGCGACGGCAAGTCGTTCATACGCGCTGCACGCTGGGCGAGAACAGATAACCCGCACCGCGGATCGACTTGATGCGTTGCGGGCGCGCCGGATCGAGCTCGATCTTGCGCCGCAGCCGGCCGATCTGCACGTCGATCGAGCGGTCATACGGGCCGGCGTCGCGCCCGTGCACGTGGGTCATGAGCTGATCGCGGCTCAGCACCTGGTTGGCGTGCTCCACCAGCACCCGCAGCAGCACGAATTCACCCGTGGTCAGATCGATGCTTTCACCTTGTGGGCCGAGGAGGCCGTGCGACTGCGTGTCCAGCACATAGCCATCGAATGCAAAGCGCCGGGATCCGGTATTGGGCATGGGCGCCTTGGCGGGCAAAGCTGGCGAAGACCGGCGTAGCACGCTGCGCACGCGAGCCAGCAGTTCGCGTAGATCGAAGGGCTTGGTGACGTAATCGTCCGCGCCCAGCTCCAGGCCCACCACGCGGTCCACGGATTCGCCACGACCGGTCACAATGATCACGGGGCCTTGCCAGTGTTCACGCAAATAACGGGTCAGGCTAAGGCCGTCTTCCCCGGGCAGGCCTAGATCGAGCATCACGATATCGATGCTTTCGGCGCCGATGAGTTGGCGTAGTTGCGTCCCGTCACCGGCAACGCTCACCCTGAATCCATGTGTCGTGAAATAGCGACTCAGAATCCGAGTGATTTCAGCATCGTCGTCCACCACCAGCACATGGGCCTGCTGGCTTGGCGACGGAGTCGGGCTTGGGGAGATGGCCATCCGGACCTGCGCTTAAAAGGGTGCTCTGATGGCGGGAAGCATACGCTGGAGTGTGCCACGACGCAGCATCCTGTTCATCGTCGGCCCCTTCGGCAGCGGCAAAAACGACCCTCTGCGTGATGCTGCGGATGATGGGCCGGCGAGCTCGGGCACCTTAGCGCTTCACTTGACCTGTATCAACGAGTCGTCTTCCCAATCGTGGCAACGTGGCCTCATCGTCGAGGATCGTGTTGTGCCCCATCTGAAGGCAACCTCTGCCACCACGCTCGATATGCCCAAGGCCATCCTTACGCTCAACGCGGGTTCTTCAAGCATCAAGTTTGCGTTATACCAACTTGGCGGCAGCACGCAGCGTTTGCTCTCGCATGGTGTCATCGAGGGCATCGGCGGAACACCGCGCTTTATTGCACGTGCGCCGGACGCAACGGTGTTGGAGAGCTATACATGGCACCGCCAGGAGGGCAGCTCGCATGAAGAGCTGCTACAGCCCTTGCTCGCCTGGATCACCGCTCATCTTGACGGCGAGTCGCTTACTGCCGTCGGGCATCGCATCGTGCATGGCGGGCAGTCGTTCCACTTCCCGGTATATATTGATCATGCCGTCCTGGCCGCGCTTGAGAAATTGATCCCTCTGGCGCCGCTTCATCAATCGCACAATCTCGCAGCGGTCAAGGCCATGGTTCACCTGCGTCCTGATCTGCCGCAGGTGGCCTGCTTTGACACCGCGTTCCACCATGAGATGCCGGCGGTTGCCCGCCGTTTGCCGCTGCCGCGGACGTACGTCGAAGCAGGCATGCGCCGCTACGGATTCCATGGCATCTCCTACGAATATCTGGCCTCACGCCTGCGCCTGCTCGCGCCGACCCTGGCGAAGGGGCGCGTGATCATGGCGCACCTGGGCAATGGCGCCAGTTTGTGCGCTATGCGGCATGGACGCAGCGTCGACACCACCATGAGCTTCACGGCACTGGATGGATTGATGATGGGTACGCGCCCCGGCAGTATCGACGCCGGGGCAGTGCTGTATCTGCAACAGACCTGCGGGCTCGATGCCGCAGCCGTCGAGCGCATGCTCTATCAGGAAAGCGGGCTGCTTGGCGTTTCCGGTATCAGCAATGACATGCGCGCGCTGCTTGAGAGCCAGGACCCACGCGCGCGCGACGCCATCGACCTGTTCGTCTATCGCATCGTGAAGGAAATCGGTGCCCTGACCTCTGTTCTGGGCGGACTGGATGCACTGGTGTTCTCGGCCGGCATCGGCGAGCATGCGGCGCCTATCCGTTCGGAGATCTGCGATGCATTGGCGTGGCTTGGCGTGGAATGCGACGAAGTCGCGAATGATCACCACGAAACCTTGATCAGCACCTCGCGCAGCGTCGTACGCGTGCTGGTCATAGGTACTGACGAAGAAGCGATGATCGCCGCACACACAGCGGACTTGCTACGGGAACAGTCATCGCCGCGGATGAATGATTGCTTGGAAGACAGGAGGGCGTCATGAGCATTTCGCTTTACGATTTCGATACGCGCCTCGCCCCGTTCGAAGCCTTCGCTAGCTTCGGACCCTGCGCACCGTTGGCCTTGACTGCCTGGTTTGTAGCGCCCGTGCAGTGGTGGGTGGACCTCTGTCTCACTACCTGTGGCCAGCTTTCCGAAACCATGCTTGGCGCAATGGTTTATCCCTATGCCGTGCCGACGGACGGGCACAGGCACGCCAGCGACAAAGGCTGAGCACACGCAGACATGAAAACGCATGTCGCCATGTGCATGGATGCCTGGATAGACCACGCCGACACTCCGGCAAAAACGCGTCTCAATGACAGACCAAGACGGGCACCTGCGATTTCAATATCACCTTGTGAGTTTCGCTACCCATCAGCAAACGGGCAAGCCCCTCCCAACTGTGTTTGGCCATGACGATCAGATCGCAGTCGCGCTCCTGAGCAGCTTGCAGGATGGCCTGGTAAGGCTGGGAGCCGAACAGCAGCAAGCGTTCGAACGGTACCCCGGCTTGCTCGGCGATGGCGCGGGCATCCTCCAGATAGCGCTCGGCAAAACGGGTGGCTTCCTTGGCATAATCGAATTCCATCGCCGCCATGATCTCGGCCACGTAGGCAAGCGTTTGCACCGGCGGCACGGCATGCAACGCCAGCACGCTGGCGCCGCAGGACTTGGCGAGGTTCACGCCCAGCCGGAGCGCCTTCAACGACAATTGCGAGCCATCAGTCGGAAGAAGTATATGTTTGAACATGTGGCCCCCACAGCATCGCGTAGCAAGTCTGTGGAGATAGTGCTTGGCCTTGTCGTACCACGTATTGAGCCAGGTCAAGTCCCCGCGGGCGACAGTACGTAGGCTGGCATGGCAATCCCAGCATCCAGGACATGGTGAGGGAAGCTGGGATTATCATCCCAGCCTACGCCTCAACGGCCTGCTTGTTCGCCAATCCATGCGCAGGCCAGCGCCAAGTCCGCACCTCCGGCATGTCTTCCCCATGCTCGCTGATGTACAGCTTGTGCCGTTCCATGATCGACCAGTAGCGCTCGATTGCGTGACCGACATGCTTGTTGAAACGCGGGGTGCGCATGATGGCGTCGAGGGCCAGTTGATATCGGTCCAGATTGTTGAGCACCACCATGTCGAATGGGGTGGTCGTCGTGCCTTCGTCCTTGTAGCCGCGTACATGGATACGATCCGAGCAACTGCGACGGTAAGTGAGCTTGTGGATCAGGGAAGGGTAGCCATGGAAGGCGAAGATGACCGGCTTGCCCGCGGTGAATAGCGCCTCGAAATCGCGATCGGACAGGCCATGCGGGTGTTCGGATTGCGGTTGCAACACCATCAGGTCCACCACGTTCACCACGCGAATGCGGATATCCGGCAAATAGCCGCGCAGCAAGCTCACGGCGGCCAGGCATTCGAGCGTGGGCACATCGCCGGCGCAGGCCATCACCACATCCGGCTCACCTTCATCGTTGCTGGCCCACTCCCAGACCCCCGCGCCGGCGGCACAATGCCTGGCCGCGGTATCGATATCCAGCCATTGCCACTCTGGCTGCTTGCCCGCGACGATCAAATTGACGTAGTTGCGGCTGCGCAGGCAGTGATCGGCCACCGAGAGCAGGCAATTGGCATCCGGGGGCAAATAGATGCGCACCACCTCCGCCTTCTTGTTCGCCACGATATCGATGAAGCCCGGATCCTGGTGCGAGAAACCATTGTGATCCTGCCGCCACACGTGCGAGGTAAGCAGATAGTTGAGCGACGCGACCGGCGCACGCCATGGAATGTGGCGGCTCACTTTCAGCCATTTCGCATGCTGGTTGAACATCGAATCGACGATATGGATAAAGGCTTCGTAGCACGAGAACAAACCGTGCCGCCCGCTGAGCAGATAGCCCTCCAGCCATCCTTCGCACAGGTGTTCGCTGAGCACCTCCATGACTCGGCCGTCGGCACATAGATGATCGTCACTGGCCTCGATGCCGGCGAGCCAGGCCTTGCCGGATACGTCATACACGGCATCCAGCCGATTGGAAGCCGTTTCGTCCGGGCCGAACAGGCGAAAATTCCGCTGTCCTAGGTTAAGCCGCATCACTTCCCGCACAAACATCCCCAGCACACGCGTGGCTTCCGCCTCGACGGCACCCGGTTGCGGCACGTCGACGGCATATTCGCGAAAATGCGGCATGACGAGTTGCTGCAGCAGTTCACCGCCGTTGGCATGCGGGTTGGAGCCCATGCGGCGATGACCGGTCGGCGCCAGCGCGGCGTATTCCTCACGAAAGCGGCCGGCGTCATCAAACAGTTCCTCTGGCTTGTAGCTCTTCATCCATGCCTCGAGCTGTGCCACATGGGCGGGTTCATCGAACTGCGCCAGCGGTACCTGATGCGCGCGCCATGTGCCTTCCACCTGCACGCCGTTCACGAATTTCGGTCCGGTCCAGCCTTTGGGCGTGCGGAATATGAGCATTGGCCAGCGCGGACGCGCATGGCTATGGCGGGTGCGCGCATCCTCCTGGATAGCCTGAATGTTGGCCAGGATGCCGTCTAACGCGACGGCCAGGTGTTGATGAATGATCTGCGGGTCGCTGCCTTCGACCAACCATGGCTCATAGCCGTAGCCATGGAACAGGTCGATCAGTTCTTTGCGGCTGATACGTGAGAGCAAGCTTGGATTGGCGATCTTGAAGCCGTTCAAATGCAGGATCGGCAACACCACACCGTCACGCGCCGGGTTGAGGAACTTGTTGGAATGCCAGCTTGCGGCCAGTGCGCCGGTTTCCGCCTCGCCGTCACCTACCACGCATGCCACGATCAGGTCGGGGTTGTCGAACGCCGCACCGTACGCATGCGCCAGCGAATAACCTAGTTCGCCGCCTTCATGGATCGAGCCGGGTGTTTCCGGTGACACATGGCTGGGCACGCCGTAGGGCCAGGAGAATTGGCGGAACAGGCGCGCCATGCCATGGCGGTTGCGCTCGATCGCCGGATAGCGTTCGGTATAGGAGCCTTCCAGATAGGTCTGTGCAATCAAGGCCGGGCCGCCATGACCGGGCCCGGTCATGAACAGCATGTTGAGATCATGCTGTTTGATCAGCCGGTTGAGGTGCACATACAGCATGTTCAAGCCGGGTGTGGTGCCCCAGTGTCCCAGCAGGCGCGGCTTGATGTGCGTTCGCTCCAGCGGCTTTTCCAGCAGAGGGTTGTCGCGCAGATAGATCTGCCCGACGGAAAGATAATTGGACGCGCGCCAATACGCGTCCATCCGCTGCAATTGTTGAGGCGACAGTGGATTGGACATGGGAGGGCTTCCGCGGTGGGGTGTTTGGCGTACTTTTACGCTGCTCGCAGATGAAGCGCTTGACATGCATCAAGGCGGCCCGCGCCATGTTTCCGCATGCAAGAAAAACTCCCCGCCGTCGTACGCCGGGGCGTTCGATCGGCGGGAGGGTGCGGCCGCAGGATCAGGGTCAGCGCGTGCCCATGGATCGAAGAAGCATGGAGCGCCCGGCCCGGTCTCCCTTGGCCGCGACAGAAACATCTCGCGAATGAGCCAAGACCTTATTGATCAGGATCAAGCGACGGGCACATCACCCTGAAACGAGCGGCTATCGACTAGCATCAAGCGCACGCGACCGTTGCGCACGCAAACTGCGCCGATTGCCGCCGGGAGCGTGGCTATGAGCTATCACTCAGAACGCCAGCCACACGTAGAAGTAGAGCGCATTATTGTCCGCTGCACGCCGTCCTGCGCCATCCACGTTGTAGACCAGGCCGCTGAAGCGCGTGTACCAGACGTATTGCAAACCCAGGCGTACGTTCACGTAGGGCTGCGCCCACGAATCGGCCTGACCGAAGGGATTCCAGTTCAGCTCCGCGATGCCACCGTTGGTATCGGGACTTCCATTGTTGCCATATAGCATCAGGTCCTTGCTGCCATCGTTGCAGAAGACCCCAAGCGTGACACCCCAGGTATTCTTGTACCAGTAGCTGGCATTCGCGTTGAGGGCATGCAGGTTGTCGTGAAGATTCGACGAGCCACCTGAAGCATAAGTAGCGTCCAGCCTTTGCTGCTCCGTCAAATACAACGCGTTGATGGTTACGATGTGATTGCTGCCGTTAAGGAGCTGGTAGCTGGCGTCCACACCGTAGTCATGGAACTTGTCGGTGGGACCTGCCATGGCCGCCGGTTTGCCCTGCGAATTGGTGCCGACCTGTCCGCGTGCTGTTGCAAAGACGAAGCCCCCCAGTTCGACGTTGCCGTTGGGAAGATTCCACGTATACGCTACACGCGCATAAGGCGATACACCCGCCAATCGTCCGGTGAAATTAGCATTGACGTCGCCCAGGAACGCCGGTGAAAGCGAACGGTACACACCTGTTTCCAGATACAACGCATTGTTCCATTGTGTGTAGGCGTTCAGGCCGATCACTTGCTGGGCGAGCCCGCCCATCAGAATGGGAGTGGCCGGTGATCCGGGCGTCAGATTGGACGACATGTAGGGGTACTGCCAAGCCGGTGCCGTATTAAACACGTCGGTCAGGCTGGGATTGTTGTTGAGCGACAGTCCCCAAATTGCCGGGCGACCCGCGAGGGTGTAGGAGCGAGCGTACCGCAGGTCGCTGTTGTCCCAGCCCAGCAGACCTCCGTTCTGCGAATAGGTGCCTTGCGCGAGGATGCCAAGGTTGTCGGTAATGCGGCCGGCCACGAAAAGGGATGCCTGTTGCAGTTCGGTATTGTTGTTGCTGCCGAAGTTGTTGGCGGGTGGTGAGCTCTGAGCTTTGGCGGTATGCGTGTAGGTTTCAACCAGCATCAGCGACAGCGGCACCTTAGTGTCCTTGCCTACGCTGAGCGTATAGCCCATCAGCTTGAACTGCCGGCCGAAAGGGGTCAGCTGTGGCCCAAATCCGCCAACGTGGCAGGCGGTGCAGGGCTGGTGCGTCTGGCGCGCAAAGGCCGGTACTGCATGAGCACTGGAGGCGGATAGCAGCAATATCAGCAAGTCCAGGACAAAAGCCAGGGTGCTCCAAGGAAGGTGCTTGCTCAGGGTGCGCGTGCCCGTGGTTTTGCCGGCCATGTTCTTTCCCCTACGTTATGGTCGTTTAGGCTCCGCAAGGAGCTGGGAAAAGCTTGCCCACCTGGCGCGGCTTTCGTTTGATGCAGATCAAACGAAAGCCGCGCCACATGGCTAGATTGGCATTACCGAGTCAATCGCACGGGGACTGGCCATGTCATTGCCCAAAGAAACCATCGAATCCCGCCGACGCTTTCTGCAACTGCTGGCAATCACTGCAGGAGGCGCCTGCCTAGGCGGCATACCCCTTCTTGCGCGTGCCGGAGAACTACCACACCTCACCGATGCGGACCCCACGGCCAAGGCGATGAATTACATCGAGGACGCCACCGCATCCAAGAGCGCGCTTTATCGCACCGGGAGCATCTGCGCCAATTGCCAGTTCTACCATGGGCCAGACGTGGGTTATGGTACCTGCCAACTGTTCCCGGGCAAGGCCGTGAACGCGAAGGGCTGGTGCTCGTCGTATACGACGCAAAAGGCGTGAATCCAGGCGGCTGTTGGGTCGCGGTTGCGGTCGCCGGATGCCTGCAGAGTACCTGTACGCGATCGTCAGCGTGTACAAGTCTTCGTCTGGCTTGACAAAGAGACTAGGGCGACAGATTGAGGTTGAGTATCTAAGCATTTAGCACTTCGTCAAGCAGCAGATTTCGACACCCGAAATGACGCAAGAAATTGCGCGGCTCGCGTTTATCGAAGTTGCGACG
Organism: Dyella flagellata; assembly: GCF_030160275.1. GTDB lineage: Bacteria > Pseudomonadota > Gammaproteobacteria > Xanthomonadales > Rhodanobacteraceae > Dyella_B > Dyella_B flagellata. The sequence continues at coordinate 37,097 of NZ_BSOA01000028.1, read as the reverse complement.
ATTGCGCAAGCACAGAGGGGAGGGGCGTTCTGCAAGATCTCGACGAAGAGTGACGAGACCGCCATTTACGAACGGGCTACTGCTTGGTCGATGACAGCACGCCATTGGTCGGACGTGACAGCTTGGACCGCACTCCTTCGCACCGAGGCGCTGGAGATCACCACGTCAGGGCTCACCTCCCGCAATTTCATCAGACTCTCGCATAGGGTCTTCTTTTGTCCGCCGGCGTGCGACTGTACTAGGGTACCCCAGCCATCATCTTCGGGGTAAATAAGGTCGCCTGTGAAAAGATATCGAGGCCCGTGGGGCGAGCAGAATACGAAGCAGGTGCTGCCGGCTGTGTGGCCGGGCGTTTGAATTACCTCGACCTTGTCCGGCTCCACACTTGGCCCCTCAAACACGACGTCGATCTTGCTGTACTGGCTGATGGCATTTACTTCCAGGGCATCGCAGCACAGCTGATTGCCGAACATTTTCTTGATAGTGGCCAAAGGCTGCCCTGCTTCATCACGATGACTCAGGTATTGCCGAGAAACACCCCCGAGACGTTGGATCTCAAGCAGTTCCTCGCCGATGCCCGTGCTGTAAAAGAGCGCGTTGCCGCGGTCTTGGGTCAGAAGGTAGGCATGTGTGGTAACCCCATGGAACGGATGCTCTTCTCGCGTTTCCCAGAGATCCGGGAACAATTGTTTCATCGGAGCACTCCTCGGCGAACTGGAAAGTGGCCTGGATCTTATATCAGCATGGCAAAACGGCCACTCCATTGCAGCTTTGGATCAACGCTGGCGATCGGGCCGGCTCATTCGGAAAGGGCGTTTAGCTTCACCCTACGAGTGGGGTAGCAACCATTCCCCTTGCGCAGCACGTGTTGGCAGGCATCCTGTGGCATGGGCTTCAAGAGCGTTGACCGCCTCAACATGATCGAAGCCCAAATGCTCGTGGCAAGCACGGGAGGCGCCGACAGACACGCGAAAAGCGCGATCGCAGGTATCCGCCGCCAGTGACCGCGCAGCACTGCATCTTTTAGCAAGGCCCCCGCGCCAACCAAACCCAATCGATTGAAGCCAACCAGGTGATATCGAAGCTTGAGCAGGAGTTCCAGCTGCGCTTCTTTAAATGCTCCGATGTGATATCTACGACCGCCCCACCATAGATACTTGCCGTTCATGATGTCGAAGTGGGTAGGATGAAAAGGTAGCGCAAAACCGTCGAATTCTTCTCTCAATCCGTCGCGGACAATGCTCAAGGGATGGACCCCGATGGCGTCGTACGCGCAACAGATACCGCCGTCTTGTCCAACCCATAGATTTTGGGTTGGGATTTGCTCAAGCTTATAGATGGCAATATTCCCGGGAAGTAGCCGGTGCAGGGTGATCGGTTCCTGCCATTTGAGGTTTCCATTCGAGGCTTCTACGAACAGCTTCAATTCGGAGATCATCCAATCGCCTGAATTGCGAATAATGATCCTTGACCCGGGGTCCGAGGGGTCGTCAACCACTGACGCTGTGTGTAACTGGTATTCGACGCCAGCGGCCAACTCGACCCAGCGAACCTGCCATCGTCGAAGGCTTAGCCATTGCTGGTGAGATTGTCGCAGGACAGGGCCAATAATGAATCCAACACACTGAGTCCAAATCCATTTGCAGATTGACCAAACCAACCTGACGAGCTTTAACAGTCCCAATAAAGCTTCCATCTCGTTCAATCCCCGGATCTGAATTGGATAGGTGGCGTAATACGTTGGTGTGAGCCGGGCGCGTTGCGCTATCCCGGCCCAGTGCCGAGCGTACTCAACGCCGTCTCATCAGGTAAGACAACAACGGCGGTCGAGCGTTAGCACTGCATGGCTTCAGACCAACATCTCTCGTTCCCACCAGCCGCGGGTGTTCACGCCAGTGGCGTCGGCAAGACCTTCCAGCTCCGCTATGTCGTCGCTGCTGAGCGTGATGCTGCAGGCCCGGACCAGACCATCGACATGATTGGGCCTGGTAGCCCCGATGATCGGCGTCGTTCCCTTGGCGATAGCCCAAGCCGTTGCGACATCGGGAGCTGCTGCACCTTGCTGCTGACCGATCGAGGCTAGCTTGTCCGTCAACGTCTTCAGCTGAGGCAGCATGCCATTGTAGGTCTCTGCCCGGTTGCTGCCTCTCGGCAGCGGGTTCTCCGCGTTGTATTTGCCGCTCAGTGCGCCTTGTTCAAGCACCATGTAAGCGAAGAATGGAATGCCTGCTTTGCGGCAGTAATCCAGGATGCCAGCGTGCTCAGAGGCGCGGTAGAGGAGGCTATAGTGGTTTTGGATGGCTTCGACCCGATACCCGGCTTCTCCGAGGATCTGGTTGGCGAACTCGATTTCGCTCAGGTTGTGATTCGAGACGCCGACATGTTTGACCTTGCCGCTCTTCAGCAACGGGATCAGATGCGGAGTCCATCGAGCCACATCCGCTGGATTGTGAATCCAATAGAGGTCGATGTAGTCGGTGCCGAGGCGGCTCAGGCTTTGCTCCAGCATGTCCGCCACCGGATCGTCGCCGGTTCCCGCTGCCTGCGGGGTGAACTTGGTGGATAACTGGTAGTCGCTACGCGCGAAACGCTTCAGTACTTGCCCGAGTACGGTCTCTGAGCGGCCCATGCCGTACACCATGGCGGTGTCCCATAGGCCGAAGCCTGCCGCATGCGCGTTGTCGGCGACATTTTTCAGTTCAGCCTGATTGAGGCTGCTGCCGAAGTAGCCATTGCCAGTCTCGCCGCTGTCGCCCCACGCCCACGTGCCCAGTGCGACCGCGGGGGCCTTCAGATTGTTGGTTGCCATGTTTGCTCCATACTTGTTCGCGGCCAGGTTTGCTTTGATCCAAACCGCGCTGACACTTTGATGCGTGGCGCCGCCCAAGCGTGAGCCTGATGCCCTGAGAATGCTGCCCGATCCTCCAGAAGCCGATCCCACTGCCGCGCTCCCGCTCTCGTGCGATGATCTGTGCCATGGAAAAACTGGCTGAAATTGCAGCGATCATTGCCCGAAACGTCTCGCAGGATGGTTTCCAGGCCACTCCGATTGAACGGGTGACGCTGGTTCGTTCGTCCACGGTGACGATGCCGATGCCGAACGTTTACCGGCCGCAACTGTGCCTCGTCGCGCAGGGGCGCAAAGAGGTCGCGCTGGGCGGCGGCGTCTTCAGGTACGCACCAGGGCGCTATGGGGTGGTGACTTACGACCTGCCGGCGATAGGCCACGTAGTCGATGCGACGCCCGACAGGCCCTACCTCTGCATGTATCTCGATTTCGATCCGGTCATGCTGGCGGATTTGGCGTTGCGCGTGCCGCCACCACCACCGGGAGTGCCATCCCCGCCCATAGGCAAGACGGTGTCCGACGCCGGCGCCAGCCTGCTCGACGCGGTGCTGCGCCTTCTGCGCCTGCTCGACGATCCAGTAGCGCTACCCGTGCTTGGGCCGCTTGCCGAGCAGGAAATTCTTTACCACCTGCTTGCCGGCCCGGATGGCGCCAGGATGCGCCATGTCACCTCCAGCCAGGGCCGGGTGGCCCAGGTTGGCCGCGCCATTGCCTGGATCGGGAAGAACTTCCGCAAACGCTTCAGCATGGAGCTGCTTGCTGCAGAAGCAGGCATGAGTCAGTCGAGCCTGCACGAACATTTTCGCGCCGTGACAGCGATGACGCCGCTGCAATTCCAGAAGCAGCTTAGACTTCAAGACGCGCGCAGCCTGATGCTGGTCGAGAACATTGACGTCGCGACCGCCGCCTTTCGCGTGGGTTACGAAAGCTCGTCGCAGTTCAGCCGGGAATATCGCCGCCACTTTGGAGAGCCGCCGGCGCGCGACATAGCCCGCTTGCGCGCTTCGCCGGGTTTGGCGGTGGTGGCTTGAGTTCAAGGCATTCCGACGTCTCTCTGGGTCGGAGGAAAGCAATTCGGATTCGAACTAGAAATCGAATGCGAGGGCAGGCCGATCAGTCCGTGCTATCGAGGGGAGGGAAGTGCGGCGGCGCCAGCCCCATATTGCCCTTCGTAAGCCTGATTCTTGGGCGACACACCGGTCTCTAGTCGGTGTGCCGCAAAAGAACAAGCGTATGCAAACGATTTATTCGTCCAGATCGGCTTGCAGCTTCTCATCGCTATGCACGCGGAGGAAGTAAAGCGCGGCGCGCAAACCTAGCACTTGCGTCGGACTCAACCGCCTTGCGTCAGCTGACCCATCGGCCGCTTTCGTTCGGCAGGACGACTTATGCTTGTTTAAGAGATTTCGAATGACGCACATCGCCAACGACGTACCGGCGAGCCTCATGAGTTCGACGTGTCGCTTGGCCTGCTCGGGTTCCATGGACAGATGAGACTCGTTGATGAGCCAGAAGGTTACCGATGGGTGCACACGTGTCGTATCATCGCTGCAGATCATGATCAACTACCTCGTGGTTGATTGTGATTTAGCGGGTCGTATGGGTGGCAGCCCATGCGATCCGCGCCTCTTTATTGTGTCACTGCAATAGCCACCGGCTTGGCCTGCATACTGAGATGGCTTCGGTGACAATCTGACCATAGCAAGTGGCAGGGATTTGCGATGTAGGTGCTCGCCGACTTAATGCGTGCGTGATGGCTCGATAAATAAAGCAATGCGTCTTACTACGCCGTATTGTGATTATCAGTGCATGAAAAAGGATGCATTAACCAAGAAAATGACACTTATCGACAAATGATGATGTATTGGCAACGAATCGAGCAGACAGCGTTTTAGGCGTGCAGCTGAAGTCAGGATTCCTGATGATAAAGGTACGCCTTGCTCCCATCGACACTGAGCATGCGACATTTGCTTGAATTTTGGATAGGTTCGATATGATAATTTTCGAGATCGAATGCGACTGGAACATCGCCCAGCGAGCCGCCGCCAATTGACAAAGACATGGTAGTTTTGATTGTATAGAGTGTATAGTCGCTAACCAGTGATGGATTGTCGATTTCAAAATTAAAGTCTTTAATCGTTACTTCTAGTCGCTCTCCTCTAAGCACAGAATAGAGTAATTGAATGTTGTCAATCTCGTCGCCTGTCAATATCCATTCGCCACTCAGCGTGAAATCGGAATTCAATGCTCGCGCGATTTCATGAAGCTGACCAAGAGCTCGCGCACAGACGAGAAGGCGCCCCATTTCGCCCGCCGCACCTTCGGGCATCGGTATCAGAGCGCGCTTCCCGCCGAAGGTCAATTCGACCTGCATGCTACCCTTCTCCAGCGTATCGCCTGCCCACTCCCCTAAAAGTTTCAAGTCCGTGTAGTGCCTAAGTGGCGACTCGCTCAGCCGCTCACCGCGGATGCCGATGTTGATGTTAACGCAATTTTCGAACTGATTTATCGGATCTGCTAGCAACCTGAAGTCCACAACACCTGTCCGACCCTCATTGGTTACGCCTAGGCCCGAGTGACCGAGATATATGCGCGAAGGAATGGAAAATTCTTTAGAGTAGATTGACCGTTTCGAGCCAGAAATCAACGAAACATTGCCGTCATGGTTTAAAGCGGAGGCAATCATTAGCGAACCAGGCCCGGAGAAGTTGATGCCTAGGGCATCTAATAATTTCGATCCAGTGAATTGAATAGCTTTAAGACCGAGCGTAACTGGAAGACCGTACCGCATGGCGTCACGCATCTCAGCAATCTTCTCCTGACTTTCGAAAGCGTCAATTTGAGCAGCTATCTTTATTGTCTTGCCGAAGCTCGATATTTCATAATGCTCATTGCCATTGATGACATCCATGCGTACTTTGCAATGCGGATCAATCGAGGAAAGAAACCTGTTTCGTTGTGCTACAAGCTCGCGAACCGCCCCCTCTTGTTGGGGTGGCGGCCTGAAGATCTCTGCTAGATAACTGACGAACGCATCTTGATCGTCAAGAACTTGGTCGGAATGCATTGGAACGCCTGCCTCCCCATTTCCACTAAGGCGCTTTTCATTTTCCTTCGCCCATGGTTGTACATGCAGCCAGTATTTCGTCCCGTCGGCCGTTTGCCGAATGAGGAATACCGGTATCGGATTTACTGCATATTGGCGTAGACGGCTTTTGGCGACCGGCGCAATGACCTTTCCCTTCTTGCGCGATGCAGTGCCTTTTATCTGCACCAGAAAGCGGTGCCCATTGAATTGCTTTTGGTTGGGTTCGACAATAAGATCATAGCCAACATCGATCCGGTCGCGGCCGATGGTCCATGACCACGACAAAAACACGCTCTCAACAGAATGCTCGGCGAGAACCCCTATTTTTTGGTTAGCCGAAAAATTCATGACTAGCTTGTTCTCTTCGTAAATCGCACTCGCGAAAAATGGACCGGTTGTCGTTAAACTAGCAAAGACCTCTCTACGACCGCCGTGGATTTTTTTGAGCCGATCGTTCAGTAGCTCGACGGCTTATAGGCAAAAGGCTTCATCTAGGCCTTTCGCCATTGATCTGGCTTGCCCACTTTAGTGTGCCGTACACGTTCAACGTCTGGATTGCTTGAGCCCATCCTCCGTGCAATCTTGATCGCTTCCATCTGAGTTGGAGCAACTGCACTAGCTCTCTTGGAACCAGCTCCGCGTACGGCGTAGTCACCTTGTTCGCGACGTTCGATAAACAACTTCTTATCCATATAAAGTCCTCACTGAATTAAGCAATACCCAGACATTTAGAGAATTTCGCTGCACAAGTCAAGAATGGCTTACGATGTTTGGCTTTCTACTTCGGCATGCGACTGCACATTGAGTGTCTGTAAGACCGGAAATTCGGTCTGAATCCGCACCATAAGGTCAGTGACGCCAGGTGCCTCGATAGTTAGGACAAGAGCAAAGGGCATAGGGACGGCGTCTTCAACCCTAACGGCCTCACTTTCGTCACGTACTTGGTAATTAATATGAAAGTACGGATTGTCTAAGTCATCGGCACTGATTTTGCGCTTGTTATGTAGGACGGTATCCCACCTCATGGAATCGCGCCTGAGTTGCGTCTCGGTTTTGTACATTCCGCTACCAAATAAAGGGAGAGTCTTCTTTGGCGCTTTGTAGCAGCGCACCCACAGACCAGCACGCGTGTAGTTAATTGCGTGCGCGGAGTCGACTGGTGCGCGATAGCAAAACGTTGCGCCAAGCTTCACTGAAGTTCCAGACGGAAGACCCTTTGGAACTGGAATAAGCGCCTTTTGTGGGTGACCCGGACGCGTCACGCCTTGGTATACAACTCGCACGACATCAAGTGGTGTATAAAGAATATCTTCTGGATTAAGTGGAATTCGCCCCCAGCCAACTTCGGGGCGTGTGTGGCTGTACGCGCTGTACTGACATGCATTGATTATCAGTGCCTGTAGTGTGACAGGATCAAATGACGAGCGGCTCATGGCATCAGCGCCCGCAGCGACCCGTAAGGCTAATGGACTCGCGAAGCTTGTGCCGGCCACTCCAATCACGCCCCCAGCGAGAGGATTGAAAACTGCTACGGGCTCTTCATTGGAACCCCCGAACGCCACTACATCCGGTTTTACATAGCCTGGGCTTCGACCAGGACCAATGGCGCTATATGGCGCACGAGTCCACTTCTTTTTAGTCGATCCTGCAGCTCCAATAGAAAAAACATTTACAGCATCACCCGGTGGTTGGATGCGTGCTAGTTCGCCATCCAATAGGCCATTATTTCCGACAGCAGCGGTACACAAAGTACTTCCGTCGGCTAACTCTACATCAAGTCGAGAAGTCCATTCATGCACGTCATCATCAAAGAATGTGGCAACTGGCCCAAGACTTATATTCGCAAAACGGTAGGGCTTCCCCGAAGCACGAGCACCTCGGAATGCTGTAACTATGCGATCCAGCACGTCCAGGGCTTGCTCAGGGCTATCCGATGTTGGAAGAACACGGTGGTGGTCTACCTGGCAATACGGAATTGGTAATGATGTTGCTTTGTGTTCAATCGTTCCAAACAGGAACGTAGAAGTGACATTGATGCCATGTGCCAGGTCGTCGGGTAACGGTGGCAATAAGTTGCTACTAGCTAATTCATTTGCATGCTTAGGAAAGACATTTGCTATACCACCGTCGAAAATGGCTGCTTTTGCGCTGGAGATAGCTGTTTGCTCAGGAAGCTTAAGTTTATTGAACGCCTTCGTGAGCTTCCCCTCTAGCTGCCACTCCTCTTGGAGTTGAGGCATTGAGCGAATCAGGCGGATGCGGGAAAATTTTGAGAGTTCAGCAACTTGATTTGGCTGAATTCTGACCGCTGCGAAAGTCAATCCGGGCACGAAACGTAAGCCACGTGCAGTGACAGATCCTCCCAGCTCTTCAACTAGAGACCTAAAAGCCGCGAGGATATCTGCATCTGTCTCATGAGCATGGAGGGTGACATGAATATAGTCTGGCCACTTCGAATCTTCCCTAATTCTTAGTTTTTCTTCGTTACCATATGGGTCAATCAACTCAATGCGAGCAAATTGTTCTTGCTTGCCATCAGGAGTGCCATCATCACGTAGTTTGGCATCCATTGATTGAAAGTCTTCCGCGGTACCAGATACAAAGATCGAAGCCGTTTCTAGAGGCGGATCATCCTTATTGCGTTTTTTCCGCGGGCTGATTTTTATCGGTCGAGATCCCAGTATGGTCAAGCCAACATCTCGGAGAAGGTTGGCTGGAAAGTAGGACTTGGCCAGAAACGCGGGATGAAGAACCACTTTTGCAGTCACCTCGCGTCTCGGTGCAAAACGTTCCGGGATTGTCTCAGCAATTTTCCGAACAGCGACTATCTGAGGATGCAATATCTCTCTTGCATCTTCGATGGAGTACGGAAGCCACTTAGGTCCTCCACCCAGAGGCCAGGAAAGTTGACCAATGAGTTCCTTTCCATTAGAGATGAGGACATTTCGCTGTTTCTCTGCCATACCATTTTATCCTTTTCGGTTTAGCAAACGAGATACCGTCGACGCATTGATATGAAGTTCTTTACCAATTGCGCGCATCGACTTGCCATCAGCCTGCATGCGCTTGATTTGAAGGTAGCGTTTAACTTCGTCATCCTTTAAGGACTCTGGCGCAAGTAGCCTAAGCGCAGCCTCCTCAAACGACACCCCATGTAATGCTACTTGTCGTCTTGCTCGATTAATAAGCCGGGGAGTATCCGAAAGGGGGAGGCCGACGAGTGAGGGAGTGATTTGTGTAGCCAGCCCTTGATCACAGCCAAGCCTAAGCAGAAGTGTTTCGATCTGCGACTTGGTGCTCTCCGGAAAACGTAGCCAAAGATCAAACCGACGGAATACCGCGCGGTCTAAAAGTTCTTCATGGTTCGTCGCAGCAACAAGCAGAGATGTGGAGGGCCATTCGTCAATAGCCTGAAGCAAGACGTTAACTACACGCTTGAGCTCGCCAACGTCCTGTCCATCATCTCGGCGCTTGGCGAATGCGTCGAATTCGTCCAGCAGCAATACACACGGCTGCGCGCGTGCATGTGAAAGAACCTTTACGAGGTTGTTACCCGTCTTGCCTAGCAAGCTATTGACCGCAGCCGCTAAATTGAGTGTGACAAGGGGTAGATGAAGTTGCTCGGCCAGAAAAGTGGCTGCGAGTGTTTTGCCTACTCCCGGAGGGCCTGACAAAAGGACAGTGCGAGAGGGTTCTAAGCCGGCTGCAACCAGCTTATTGGTGTGCAGCCATTCTTGTATCAAACCATTGAGTCCTGACTCGATTTCGGGGGCCCATACTGGCTGCAGATCAACGTGCGCTGGGAACTGGGTAGTGGTCAGGGGGAGGTTGCTGTCAGCGTCGACGGGACTTAGCGTCGCCTGTTGCGCGGCAGCGTCGCGAGCGAGGGTTAATCGTGACTCGCTAGCTTCTGAAAGTGCCTTTGACAGAGTAGCTGCCAGAGGTGATTTTTCTCGTCGAAGTCTGGCTATCAGTCGGGTTAATCGAAGTTGAAACGCAGGTGCATTGCCGGCGCAGCCTTCGCGCACTAAGGCAATCCATTCGGCATGGGATTCGGGGGGTGTTGCCACTTGATCCTCAGGTTAAGTTGCGCCTGTTGCAAAGTGTTGCACATAATTGCGCAACGCTGCAAGGATCCTGATGGGTCAATGAGATTTTATATTTTATCTTTATGTAACAAATAATTACATTGTTTTTGTGAGATGATATGGGATGGTTTTTCACCTGTAGCCAAGCCCCTGTTGCGCCATTACAGGCAAAGGGGCAGGCCGCCTATACAAAGTGGGCAGGGAGCGGATCGAAGAGGGCGATTCATGACAAGTTGACCTCAGCGACTTCACGGTCAGACTGCACATTTCCGGAATGCGCACTCCGAATGGATGGATAGGGCGCGTTGTTCAACAGCCATCTTCCGCCAATAGGAGATGGGGTAGCCGAGCGCGAACGAGGCGAAGGTGCAGAATCGGGTAGATGTTAAAGACGACCTGGATACCCAAGAACACGACCGCTTCCGCGATTGGGGCCACGAATTAGTCCTTCGCTGAAACGTTCATACGAAAAGGACAGCTAACTTGCCGCCGCATCGCGCATGACATTCAAATAGTGGGCGGCCCCGATTGTCCTGATTGTCTTCCCGACTTCTCCTCGCCCAGGGTAGACAATCCTTCGGCCAGCAGCCGGGCCGCATCACGAATTCGCTCTTCGGCCGGCTTGCCCGGTGCCTCGGTCGCCCCGCAACTGCCGTTGGCGAAGAAAGCGAGGTGCCACAGCGCCATCAGAGAGGACGCGGCCAGGGCAGGGCGCAAGTCACCAGGCGCCGCGCCACTCTCCATGGCAAGATGCTGCGCCAACGTCCGCTCGGTTTCGAGCGTACGGCTGCGTAGCCGTTCGGTTAGTGTGGGTGAGGAAGTGAGCACGCTGTGGAAGCGTTCGCGTCGGCGCTTGGGCAGACTCTCAAGCTCTTTCAGGACGACAAGCGTGCAATCGAGTACAGCGCTGAGTGCGCTTACGCCTGGTTCCCTCTGCGCTACAGCGTCGAGTAGCGCCTGCTCAAGGCGACGACGACTGCCAAGGACGAGATCCTCCTTGGTGGGGAAATAGTTGAAGACGGTCTTGGTCGCGACATCGGCAGCGGCGGCAATGTCGGTATAGGTCACTGCATCGTATCCCCGCTGCTCGAACAGCTCCATCGCCACTTCTGCGATCGCGTGGCGTGCCGCTGCCTTCTTTCGTTCGCGCAATCCCGTCATTGGCTGCTTCAAGTCCTTCATTGACATAATTGTATAGTGACTATAATGTTCATGCGAGCCTAACATTGATTGTACTCGGGAGACTGCGATGCCACGCGCCGTCATATTCGAAGCTTATGGTCCGCCCGAGGTTCTGAAAATGGCCGAGAAGCCGCGTCCCAACCCGAAAGAGGGCGAGGTCCTGGTCAATGTGGAGGCTGCCGGCGTGCAGCCTTTCGACACCGCTTACCGCTCGGGCGCTCTTCGACAATGGGCGCCCGCGAAATTCCCGCAATCGCTGGGCCTGGAGTTCGCCGGCACGATCGGCGAAACGGGCGGAAAGGTCGCGGGCTTCGACACCGGCGATGCGATCCTCGGCTGGTCCCTGGATGGAGCCTATGCGGAAATGATCGTCGTCCCGGCCGGGCAGTTCGTTCGCAAGCCGGATGCGATGAGCTGGCCCGAGGCGGGTGCGCTGTCGGCTTCGGGGCAGGCCGCGAGCACCGCGCTCGATGCACTGGCGCTGAGAGCCGGGCAGACGCTCATAGTCCATGCCGCCGCTGGCGGCGTCGGCAGCTTCGCGGTGCAGATCGCCGCCGCGCATGGCGTGCGAGTTATCGGCACGGCAAGTCCCGATAACCACGCCTATCTGCGCGAGCTGGGCGCCATCCCGGTTGACTATCATGGCGACCTGGAGGGCAATCTGCGGCGTGCCGCGCCGGAGGGCATCGATGCGGCGCTGATCGCGGTGGGCGGAGAGGAGCCGATCCGAACTTCGGTCGCGCTCACGAGCGATGCCGCACGCGTCGTTACCCTTGCCTTCGACCCTGCGTCCGAACGCTACGGCGTCAAACGGATCGGCACTCAGCGCTCGACCGAACGCCTTGCCTCCCTGGTGGCGCTTTATGAAGCGGGAAAGCTGCGGGTGCCGGTCGGCCGTGTCTTCGCTCTTGAAGCGGCGGCCGATGCGCATCGGCATGTCGAGACCGGTCATTCACGCGGCAAGACGGTATTGGTGATGCAGTAGCTCGTGGCCCGACCGCTTGCGCCGTTGAATGATTGGTCAAGGGCGGCTATCGGAGCCACCCTTGAATTAGCCCTCCGCCAAGCAGCCTAAATATTCAGGCTGCACCAAAATCCAATCTGTTCGGCTCAAGGTTTGGTGTCGGGTGTGCCTGCCTCTCGCGGGCGAACGCCTCAAACACTTGCCGGCAGGTGATCGTATTGGATGCTCTACCACTTCATATTCGAAGCTTTCGCCGACTGCGCGAACTGCAAAAGCCAATCCCTGGTGCCTGTGGCCTGGCCCTGCAGCCAATGGCGAAAGCACGTCACTTGTGGCCGGAGCAGGGCCTCGGGATGAAAGCGCGCTTGAAAGACATGTGTCGTCCAGTGTCCGGTCGATACCGGAAACGGCAGGTTGAGTGAACCGTCACCGATGTCTTCGCCCAACAATGCCAGTCCGCAGATGGCGAAACCAGCATTCGCGCGTATCGCCTCGAGCGCGGCACTGATCCGCTGAAAACGAATGCCACGATTGGGCTCGGTTCGCTTTAGATGCTGGACCTTGATCCAGCTTGACCAGTTCGGCGCGCCCGGATCCTCCTTGTAGAAATCCAGATGCAATAAGGGCCAGCCCTCGAGGCAGTCGCGCAGGGCAAGGTTGGCTATGCGATGCGCGATTTCCGGAGAGCTGATGGGGAGCAGGAAATCCCCAAAGAGCAGGTCGTCGGTGGCATTGGTGTGCTGGGGACCGAAGCTGATCGCGCAATCGATCTGACCAATGCGCAACGGCGCATCGCCTTCGCCATTGATGCAGAACAGAACATGTGGATACGCGGCTTTGAAGTCCTCAATGCGCGGCTTCAACCAGAGATCGGCGAAGTCTGCGATAGCCGCGATATGAATCTCGTCTCCGCGCTGCAGGTTCAACATCGTGTCGACGGTGCCAAGCTCCTGGAATGCAGCCCGCAGGTGCTCGATCGCCCCCGAGAGTTCGGGCGTAGGCCGGAGACCCTGCCTGCCGCGCACGACCAGATCGATCCCCAGGTATTCCTCAAGCGCTTTAATGCGCTGCCCGACTGCCGCAGGTGTTACCCAAAGTGCGCGCGCCGCAGCCTGCAGCGACCCCAGCCGCAACGCCAACTCGAGCGCCTGTAGGGACTTCAGATGCGTAAGTGCCATGACCCTAAAGGTAATCTTTAGCTGTGCCAAGAACTCTTAGCTTTAATATACCGCGCGGGCGGCCGAAAATTGGCGCAATGAGGGAGGAAAACTCATGGCGCACCTAAAGAGATACCTTATCGAGCGCGACATCCCGGGCATTGGCGGCATGTCGATCCTGGAATTGTGCGGTGCCGCTCGCGCCTCGAATCGCGCCATCGAGCAGATCGGCGACGGCATCCAGTGGCAACACAGCTATGTAGCGGGCGACAAGACCTTCTGCATCTACCTTGCCGCCAATGAGGAAGCGATCCGCAAGCATGCAGAGCTCAGCGGGATCCCCATCACGCGCATTGTAGAGATTCCGCAGATCATCGACCCGCTGACCGCCAACAATTAAAGGCGCGGCAGCCGCGCTTCCGAGGAGGCGAACCATGAATCGCTCTACAAGCAAGCTCATCCATTCACTGCTGGCGATGTCTTTCCTAGCACTTCCTATGCTCGCTGCTGGCGACGAGGCCACACCATTGATCGACAGGGTGCACAGTGCCACCGCGCGCTATGTCGACATCAACGTAGCGTTTCATGAGGGTTTCGTGACGGCGACGCCCTGTGTCAGCGGGCCGGACACTGGAGCCATGGGCGTGCACCTGGTGCTGCCTTCGCGCATCAGTTCGGGCGTACTGAACCCGGACCAACCACAGGCGCTCATCTACGAGCCTATGGTGAACGGTGAAATGAGACTCGTCGGTGTCGAATTCATCGTGCTTGCAAGCATCTGGCAAGCCAAAAATCCGCCGAACTCTGTGCCGGCACTCGATGGGAATCTGCTCAACTATATCGCCGCGCCCAATCGCTACGGGTTACCGGCATTTTACGAGATCCATGTGTGGGCGTGGGAGCACAACCCGAAGGGAAGTTATGCCGACTGGAATACGCAGGTCACGTGTTCGCATCAGGCCTTGTAAGGATTATAGGGGCCGGGCTTTCCACTGCTCGGCCCCTTGCCTGACAGTCACGCACTTGGTTCGCTTGATGTTACGAGCAAGTAATGTCGGAGTGAGCAGACGCGACGACGATATCGATGCCTGGCCCGGTGACATGTAGAACAAACGGAACATCCAGGATTTAGCCAGCTCTAACTTTACGGGCGCCCAAAGCTGTTCGATCTGTCCGAGACCGGGCCGGACGTCTTGCGGTCAGCAAGGCGCACAGCCGGGTCTTGTATCTCTCGATCGGGACACTGGTGGCGGCATTCGGTTAATTTGGTAGGGAAGGGACCATTACACGACGTTTGTCCTCGCCTAATAGATGGGACAGCCGAGCGCGAACGAGGCGAAGATGCAGAACTGGGTAGATGTTAAAGACGACTTGGATAACCAAGAACAATACCGTTTCTGCGATATAACCCTTAAAACCGATGTAGGCGATGTAAGGGGTAAATAGAACCGCGGCCCAAAAGTGGATGGCTTCGGACGACTCCAACTGGCGACTTAGATCGGCGAAATTTCGCCTCCCCTTGGTCAGATAGACCGAACGATTGAGATGGCGATTGGGCGAGTTACGAAGGAACTCCCCAAACCGGCGAACGCCAAGCCAATCATGGCGTCTTGATGCGGCTGCCTGAGGGCTAACCGCCCGAATAGCTGATGGCATTCGAAGCATGAACAAGGGTTGGGCCGTTTTCGCCAGTCCCAGGAAGAAGAACATCGCCTGCAACCAGAGCCAGGGGGACTGAAACCCGAGGACACGGGCCAGCATGACAAAGCCGATGCCAAATACGGCCGCCTCCAATGTCAGCTTGCCGACATTGCGCCACGATTTCATATGCATTCCTTGTGATTGTTCCTTCCCGAAGGAATATGCGGGAAACGTGTGGAAACCCCAGGGTTAGAGTGTTCTTTCATCGAACGGCGTGCAATGGAAATGGCGCGCTGGCCCAAGCCTCGTCTTGGCAAGACTGTAAAGATCAGCATTTTGCTGATGGTTAGCCATGGGCAAGGCTCTTTAAGATGGCATGAGGAATAGTGGCCAGTCTACGGCGATCATTCATGCAACAACATGCCCCCTCCGAACAGTCAACCCTGGATTCCCTGCAGAAGGAGCAAGGGGCGCCAGCAGCATCCGGCAGCAGCAGCTTGCTACAGCGGCAAGAAGATGCGGCGGTGGCCGATAGCCCACGCCAGAAGGCGCAACAACAGACCCAGGAGAGGCTCCAGAGCAGCCCCAGGCAAACAGCACAACGACGGCGCCTGGAAACTCTGCAGCAGGCGTCGCCGCAAGCCGGGGCAGGGAAGGCCTCTTCCGCTGGGGGTCTGCCGGATAACCTCAAAAACGGCGTCGAATCGCTTTCCGGTATTTCCATGGATGCGGTCCGGGTGCATTACAACTCGGCGAAGCCTGCGCAGCTCAACGCGCACGCCTACGCCCAAGGCCTCGACATCCACCTTGGGCCGGGACAGGAGAAGCACTTGCCTCATGAAGCTTGGCATGTAGTTCAACAAAAACAAGGGAGGGTAAAGCCCACCCTCCAAATGAAAGACAAAATAAATATCAATGATAATGAAGGGCTGGAGAAAGAAGCGGACAGGATGGGAGGGCTGGCCCTGCAATTGAACGCCATGTCCGGGTCGAAATCCCTTAGTCAGACTCATCCAGGTGTTGGGCAGGTTCGCCAGTTCGTATTTCGCGATATGGAGGATGAGCTGGCCGATGATGGGGACTCCGTGCAGCCACAGAATGTAGCCACGCAATCGGCCAAGGAGAAGGTTTATTCAATGGCTTTTGACAAGATAAAACCTATGTTGGTTGACCTGGCCGATTTGGAGGAGAACGAGACCAAAGTGGTTCGTTTGAATGTAGGCGGGCCTCGCTATCGAGTGATCATTCAGAGGGC
Source organism: Dyella flagellata (assembly GCF_030160275.1). GTDB lineage: Bacteria > Pseudomonadota > Gammaproteobacteria > Xanthomonadales > Rhodanobacteraceae > Dyella_B > Dyella_B flagellata. Next base: position 20,874 of record NZ_BSOA01000028.1, on the reverse strand, counting down.
ACCCTTTCGTGGCAAGGGCAGTGGCGCGAAATTTTTTACCATGGAACTCAATCGCCAGTTGAGTAAAGGGAAATATAAGTATTTCGGAAAGATCGTCGTGAAAAAGATGAAGCAGCCAGAGAGCGTGGGAATGCGACAATTTGACGATCTTGCCAAGAAAAAGCAAAATGACGAGATCGGTACTTTGGATGCCATGTCTAGCCACCGCCATGCCCCAACTTTTCATGGAGCAGTCTTACATGGCGATACCTATTTTGTGGGTATGGAATTGGCAGCTGGAGACCTTTTATCAAGAGTTGAAGGGGGCGCCAATAAAGCCAGTGTATCGACTTGGCTTCGGCAGACCCTCCAAGTGCTCAGTCATATGCATGCGAATCTCCGTGCCCATGGGGACGTAAAGGCTGATAATGTGATGATCTCCCAAACAGGCGATGCTCTTCTCGGGGACTTCGGGGAGACTACCAATTTGGATCCAGACGACGGGACAGTTAGCGATGAAAGGCGCTACACCGCCCAGAAAGACGATATCAAGCGTTACATCCAGATGGTTTACAAGAATCTTTTTGGGCGAAATGAGTCTGCGGGTGCACTATTGAATCACCTCAATGAAATAGAACCAAAGACTGCGTTGGATAATTTCTGTCGCGCGGCCTTCGCTGGATCTTCTAACGCAGACGATGAACCTCCTACCGTAACCATGCAAACTTTAGCAGGCCAATTAAATGATGCTGCTGTTTGGCCGAGGTAGCTTGAAAGAAAATTAGGAATGGAGTCCGCGCATCTCTCTACTCCGTCGCGCTTGAGATTCAAATAGTGGGTGGCCCAATTGCCCCGCCGCTACAAGACTGGCCCTGGTCGCTCAACGACGACGACCTGCGCGCCGTCAAGCGCATAGCGCGTATAGCGAAAATCGCGAATCGAGGCGACCTGATGACCGCTCCACTCGATCACCATGAAATACAAGGGGGCACCGTCCATGTCCTCGGCATCGAACACGAGCAGCGCGGGCTTGCCGTCGACGAGGCCCACACCTAGCTGCAGGCCGCCATGGCGGCTGTAATGCCCGAAGTAGTTGGACACTTGCGCCTTGCCGTTCGCCTGAATGCGATTGACCAGGTTGAGCTTGACTTCGTCCGCCAACATATCCCGCACTGCGTCGAAATCCCGTGCGTTGAAACGCGATGCATAAGCGAGCAGCAAGCGATGTTCGTGCGCATCGAGCACGGGTTCGGGGGTTTCATCCGGCCTATGGGTAAGCTCTTTCAGGCGGGCGCGGCCGCGCTGCAGCGCCGACTTGACCGCCGGTACGCTGCTGCCAGTGAAAGTCGCGACTTCGTCCAGTGAGTAACCGAGTACGTCCTTGAAGATCACCGTACTGCGTTGCAGTGGCGGTAGTTGCACAAAGACCCGAAAGCCCACGAGCGCAGCGTCAAAGGCATCCATGCGTTGGGAGTGGTCGATGATCATGTCTGGCTCCTCGTCCGCATGGCGCGCGTCCTCCCGGGCACGGCGTCGCAAAAAATCGATCGCGGTATTGTGGGTTACCCGGACCAGCCAGCGCTCAAGCACCGAGAAGTCGTCGATGTCCGGTGGCGAGTCGAGCGCCTTCACGACCGTCTCTTGCACAACGTCATCGCCGTCCACGACCGAGCCGGTCATGCGTGCCGCATAGCGGTGCAGCCGCGGCCGCATTTCGGTCAGCATCCGTTCGAGCAACTGGCGTCTTGCGGAGGGGAGGGCAGGCGTATCGGTCATAAACCCGGTTGATCCTTAAAGGTTGGTCACGGTGACTTGCTGCGGCCCTGATTATGCGCCGGGAGGCGCTATCCCATCCGGTGCTGCCGCTTCCTATCTGGATATACGTTTCAGGGGGCGAAAAAGAATCGCGGCCGATACCGATTCTTTTCGTCCGGTCGGGTCGTTTCCACAGTGAGGTCCGCCGCAGGCGTGGCGGAACGCGAACCCATACAGCGTACTGATCGCTTGGGAGGAAACCCATGAAGTCCCTGGAACAATGCAATGCTCTCGTCATCGGTGGCAGTCGCGGACTCGGCTCCGGCATCGTGGAGGCGCTGGTGGCGAGGAACGCGAAGGTCACCGTGGTGGCCCGCACGGAGGCCGCTCTCATCGAACTTAAAAGCCGTACTGGCGCCGCCGTTTTAGCTGGCGATGCCACGGTTCCTGAGTTCGCCGAATCCACGCTACGGCAGGTACGTCCCTCGGTGCTGATACTCAACGCCGGCGCTACGCCCACCATGGCACTACTCCACGCACAGACCTGGGAGTCATTCAGCGAAATTTGGAACACCGACGTGAAGTTGGCGTTTCACTGGGTACAGGCCGCCTTGCGATTACCTCTGGAGCAGGGCAGCCGCGTACTTCTCACCGCCAGTGGCGCTGCCATCCAAGGCTCTCCGCTTTCGGGCGGTTATGCCGGCGCGAAGCGCACCGTCTGGCTGATGGCGGACTACGCCAATAGCGTATCGAAAGAGCAGGGGCTAGGCATTCGCTTTCATGCGCTAGTGCCGCGGCAAATCGTCGGTGCCACGGCTCTCGGCCGTACGGCGGCGGAAGCTTACGCGCGGCGGCAGGGAAAGAGCGTCGAAGAGGTTCTCGCCGGGTTCGGCAAACCACTTGGCCTACGTGACTACGGGGAGCACGTGGTGACGTTGTTGACGCAACCCCAATACGAAAACGCGACGTCCTTCGGCATCCGTGGCGATACCGGCATTGAGGTGTTGAATCCTTAATGCATTCGGTCCACCAGGACCATCGGCTTATGCCGTCTCACTCGTTTCCATCCAAGGATCCCATATGAAGTTTCGTACTCTCACCATGCTTGGTGCGACGATCACCCTTGCACTTCTATCTCAGCAGGCGGCTATCGCCAGCGCTGCGCAAGCCACCTCGGCGGGCCAGTATCGTTTTGAACTAGGCGATCTTCACGTGATATCGCTAGATGCAGGCACCGTGCCGCTGGATGCTCATACCCTGCTTAAAGGTGTGGCGACGGCGCAGATGGACAAGTTGCTCACTCAGGCCTCCTTGTCCAATCCCGTGGACAGTTCAATCAATGCATTCCTTATCGTGGAGGGATCGCATCGTATCCTTATCGATACCGGCCCCGGGGACTTCTTTGGCCCTGGCGATAGTGGCAAGCTGATGGCGAGTCTCAAAGCTGTTGGCGTCGAGCCAGGCGACATCGATGACATTCTGCTGACACATCTTCACCCCGATCATGAAGGTGGTCTTGTCCATGCCGGCAGGGCGGTTTTTCCTCATGCCACAGTGTTCGTTGGCAAGCCAGATGTCGACTTGTTCCTTGCCAAGCAGAGCCAAAGTGGCGCAGACGGCGTCGACAAGGCTTTGTTCCAGCAAGCCAGCGTTGCCCTCGCGCCCTACATGGCGAGTGGTCGCCTGAAACCATTTAGTGGCCAGACGGAAGTGTTGCCGGGTATTACGGCCATACCTGCACCGGGTCATACGCCAGGCCACTCGATCTATCGTGTGCAAAGCAAGGGGCAGACGATGTCGTTCATCGGCGACCTGATCCATATCGCCGCAATCCAGTTTCCAAACCCGGCAGTGACCATTATTTATGATGTCGATCAGTCGCGAGCCGCCAGGCAACGTACAGAGCGCTTCAACGCTTTTGTTGCGTCTCATCAGCTGGTGGCGGGCGCCCATCTGGCGTTTCCGGGAGTGGGTTATATCGAGGGGCAGGGCAGCGCGTATCGCTTCGTTCCGCTTGACCAACCTCATTGAGAGGAAGATCGGGAAGGGCGATTGGGGCCACCCCCGATTGTCCCGATTGTAGGGGCCGGGCGCGGCCCAGCCGAACCGGTGATGGTGTGCTTGAGCTTGGCCACGCGCACCTCGAAGAACTCGTCGAGCTTGTTGGCGACGATGCTCAGATAACGCAGGGGTTCGAGCATCGGAATGCTGGTGTCGCGCGCATGCGCCAGTACGCGGAGTGAATTGGAGGGTCGCCAGCTCCCGGCTCAGAAATTACTCGGGTTGGTACGTTTCGATAACAATAGATTTGGTACCTTAGAAAGACATCCGTTCGTTTTTACTCATAAGCGACCGCTACGCCTATGCGTTCGTAAGGAAGCGTTCAGCGCGCAATCTCCTTTTGTGGGGTATGTGGATGGAGCCCTAGGCTCCATCAGTCCTTTGACCCGCAAATCACACGAGAAGCAGGAGAAGATCCTATGGCTAAGGCATCTCGGTTCATCGCAATGTGTGCGATCAGTGCAGCCATTGCAGTGCCGTCGTTCGCGTGGGCGCAGACCTATACGACGGTCCATTATCCGGGCGCAGTACTCACGGAACTTGTTGGCGGCCCCAATCCCCAGGGTACGAGTGTCGGCGGTTACACCCTCACGACGGGTGGAGCTTTGCACGGGTTTACGCTAAGAGGAGGGGAATTTACGTCGTTCGATCCTCCGGGCTCCACGTTTACGACTGCCAACTTTATCAATCCGCGAGGAGATATTGTGGGCGCCTACGTCGACATCGCTGGCGTCAGCCATGGTTTCATTTTACGCGATGGGACTTACACCACGGTCGACTACCCAGGTGCGACTGGTACAGCGCTCAGTAGCATTAACCCTTCCGGTGAATTGTCAGGCGCCACCTGTTCCGACGCTGCCTGCGGCGCCACCGGTAACCCCAACGTTACGCACAGTTTCCTGCTGTCCAAGCAAGGCGTCTTCTCGGCGACCTTCGACCCACCAGGTGCAACCAGTAGTACCAGCAGTGTGGTGATCCCATCTGGCGCAGTCATTGGTGCTTACACACACCTAGCTGGAACGACATGTTCCACACAGTGCCAAGGGTACCTGCTGTACCACGGATCGTATGCCACCATCAGCTATCCAGGCGCCGCGTTTACGTTTGCTGGCGGTGCCAACGCTCCGGGTGACGTGGTGGGGGTTTACACCGATGCTGCGGGTGTCAGTCACGGTTTTCTGTTTAATGGCGCTTACACATCGTTCGACTACCCCGGAGCCAGTTTCACTGAGGCAACCGGGATCAACCCTAGCGGTGTCATCGTGGGGCTCTGGATTAACTCCGCGGGCGTCGTGAACGGATTCATACGGACACCGTAGCGACACGAGAGCTAGCGTTTTGTAATCAGCCCACGCCGCCTTATCCGGCGGCGTGGGCATCGTGCGTTTCCGGCGCCAGTAAGCGTTGAGGGCAATTAGGGCCACCCATGAATTAGTCCTACGCTGAGACGTTCATGCGACAAGCACGGTTAAAAGCCGCCGCATCGTGCTTGACATTCAAATAGTGGGTGGCCCCGATTGTCCTTGCACATGGCATCGCAGCGACGTAAGCATGTAGGCTGGGATGACAATTCTGAGGTATCCCCACGTTTTTCGCTCTTGGATCCCGTAAAAATCAGGCAGCTGCGTTTTAGCCCGCTGACATCCAAAGAAACGGGCCGTCATTCCCGCGAAAGCGGGAATCCATCGCGCTCTGATGCATCCTGAAAATGGATTCCCGCTTTCGCGGGAATGACGGCATTTGGGGCACGTATGCAGGTAAAGGAAAAACGTGGGGATATCTCAGGATGACAATCCCAGCATCGGGATGCCGGGCAGAATGCAGGGATTAGCATCCCAGCCTGCGCGCTAGTGAGCTTCTCGTTTGCTGCAACTGGCCAATTGATCCGCCAGGCTAGCTTCCGTAAAGAGCCCGCGCGAAATCAATGTCGCGCGCTCGTCCTGCGATAGTTGCCCGCAAGCGTAGGCGGAAGCCAACAGCAACTGGGTCTTGGGGTGCGACGGATCTTTCAGCAGCCCAAAATTGGATTCGGCCGCGTTCTTGCCAGGTTCGTCATAAAGTTCGTAGAACTCGACGCCTTCGATATTCGCTTCCTTTTGATGCAGCAGGTATTCGGCATGCGTTTTCAGGCTGACGAGTGCTTTCGCGTCGTCATACGGCTTGCCTTTTAGCGGCGTGTAGATTTCGGCGGCGTTGAATTCGTTGATGATGACGGGCTTGCCGATCTTCTTCATCTCGGCGAAGACGTCTATGGTCCCGCCAGGGATATGGAACTGATAAGGGCTGGTACCCGCACCGTAATAATAGTGATAGGCCAGCTCATCGACCCGGACACCTTGTGCTTCCAAGAAAGGCACCAAGCCGAAGTCTGCGCCAGCCGTGTCGACCACTACGCGCAAGGGCTTGCCGGCGCGGGTGCCGACGTCATGGATGGCGTGCGACATGCCGCGAAGCAAGGCCGCCCATTGATGCGCTTGCCCGGTTGCATAGTCGTCGGCCGAAAGCCCTGGTCCGCTCTTGAATCCCTTACGCAAACTCAGCTCGTTCTCCAATTCCCAATCGCGTATGTCGTTGGCGAATTTGAGTACGATGGGATAGGTATAGTCATAAGCCTTCGCCTCCAGCCCAGCATCCGTGCTGGGATACCGGCCATTATTCGTGTCGTCCAATGGGACGTACAAAATGGGGTGCAGCGTTATGTGATGAGCATGCGCCAATCCAACCAGAGCCTGCAGCAGCCGTGGCGCCCCAGTGCTGTTATTAAGAAAAACGTCAAAGCGATAACTTTTTAGATGACGCTGATCCAGTGTCGAGAACTGCTCAGCATAGTTGCTCCACAGCGCCTGACTCTGGCTCGGGTGCCCACACACTCCCCATTGCAGAGCAGGCGAGGCTATGGCGCTGCCAACCGATAGCATGGCTGTGGTCAAGCTCAGTGCAACATGGGCAAGACGTATTTTCATAGGTATTTTTGGGTTGACCCGTCGGTGGATGCGAATGGACGCGGCTAGTCCGAAGGCTTGGTCAGCAGGATGAGATCAGCGGAATGCCGGTTGCGAGGCCCGGTGTCCAAATCGACCGGGACAGGCCTTAAATGACAGCTAGCCTTGCTATAGAGACGTCTTAACGAATCCCCACGATAGCAGCACTCTGATGGTTACGGGTGAGCCCCAGCGCGTAGGCTGGGATGCTAATCCCAGCTTCGACACGGCATGCCGATGCTGGGATTGTCATCCCAGCCTACGCGTTTGACATTCAAATAGTGGGTGGTCCCGATTGTCCCGCGCGCAGCCCATGGTTCGTCGCGAGCTGCCACGTCAGCGTTTCCCCAGCGAGGAACGGCACCACCGCCTGTCCGCCCACTTCGATCTCGTCGGGCACCTGCCAGGGGGTTCGCATCAACGAGATCTGGCCGGCGTTGGGGGCAAGCCCATAAAAGCGCGGACCGTACTCCGAAGCGAAAGCTTCCAGAAGATCGAGCGCGCCTTCTTCCTCGAATACCTGTGCATAGACCTCGATAGCCACTGGCGCGTTGAAGATTCCGGCGCAGCCGCACGCGGATTCCTTCATCGCGCGCGGGTGGGGCGCTGAGTCCGTGCCCAGAAAGAACTTCGACAATCCCGAAGTCGCCGCTCTACGAAGGGCCAGGCGATGTCTCTCACGTTTGGCGACCGGCAGACAGTAAGCGTGCGGACGCAGTCCGCGCTGGAACATCGCGTTGCGATTGATCACCAGATGGTGCGGCGTGATCGTAGCGGCCACCATGCTGCCGCTGTCGCGAACGAAGTCCACGGCTTCGGCGGTCGTAATATGCTCCAACACGACTTTAAGCGCTGGAAAGTCTCGTACGATGGGGCTCAGTACGCGCTCAATGAAAACAGCTTCGCGATCGAACACATCCACGTCGGCATCGGTTACTTCGCCATGGATCAGCAGTGGCATTCCAGTTCGCTCCATGGTCGCCAGCACCGCATGAATGCGTCGCACATCCGTCACACCGCTGTCCGCATGAGTGGTGGCATGGGCTGGGTAAAGTTTGCATGCGGCAAAGACACCTTCCGAATAGCCGGCCGCAACTTCTCCCGCATCCGTGCCATCGGTCAGATAGCACGTCATCAGCGGCTGAAATGAGGCTCCCGGCGGTATCGCAGCGCGAATCCGGTTACGGTATTGGCGCGCGGCATCCACCGTGCAGACGGGTGGCACCAGGTTTGGCATCACGATCGCGCGCTCGAAGCAGCGCGCCGTCGCCGCGACGGTCTGGTCAAGTTGCGCGCCATCGCGCAGGTGAACATGCCAGTCATCGGGGGTTCGTATCGAAATCATCGTATTCATATTGGTCGGTCGCCTATGCCCAGCAGCATTCGGAGTCTATCGTGCTAATACGGGGCATTGCGAGGCGGCAAGAAATGCAGCGCCATGGTTCAACTACCTGATCGGGCAGTAGCAACGAGCAGCCTGGAGATGCAGATTGGTCTCCCTAGGAGACCGCTCATGACCAAGCCAAACATCCTCGCTCAAGTGTCCGCCGCGATTGTCGGTGCTGCCGCTTCGGTGGCTCCAAGCATTGTTGAAGTTGCCTCACACCGTTCTCTCGCCAGTGGCTTTATCTGGCGCAAGGGGCTGATCGTCACCGCCGACGAAGCCCTCTCTGAAGAGGGCGAGATTTTGGTTGAACTCGCAAATGGCACCCAAAGCCAGGCAAGTGTCGTCGGTCGAGATCCCTCAACCGATATTGCATTGCTGCGTGTCGATGACGCTGACGCTCCATTGCTAGTCACCAGCCAGGAGCCAATCCAAGCCGGAGCCCTTGTTGTCGTCGCGTCGGCGGCAAACAGCGCCCCTCTCGTGTCGTTCGGGGGTGCGCTATGTGTGGGTCCTGCATGGCGGTCGGCGCGTGGCGGAAAGATTGATGCCCGTATCGAGCTTGGCCTGAGATTGCCACGGCGCGCCGAGGGCGGACTGGCCGTTAGTCCAGAGGGAGCAGTGCTTGGGATGGTCGTACGCGGACCTCGGCAGCGGACGTTCGTCATTCCCTCCTCTACGATCGAGCGAGTGGCATCCCTGCTATCGAAACATGGCGAAGTCCCTCGCGGCTATCTTGGCTTAGGGCTCCATCAGGTGGCCGTTACCGGGGGCGGGCAGGGCGCGATCGTCATGAGCGTTGATCCCAACGGACCTGGGGTCGCCGGCGGGGTTCAACAAGGCGATGTCATTGTTCGCTGGAACGGTGATGCCATGCCGACCGTGAGTTCCCTGGCGATGGCCCTTGATAGTCAATCAATCGGCCAAATTGTCTCTTTGGCAATCAGGCGAGCAGGCGCTGATTTTGAGACCACCGTGACCATCGCAACCCGACCTGGCGGATGACCCCTATTGAACCCGTTGTGATCGCCGTCCATGTCGATGACCCGGCGCTCAGGAAACGACTGACCGATCTACTTGGCTCGGTCGATTGGTTGAGCTTGGTACGCGAAGGACAGGATGCCGATCTCGTCTTGTCCACGACGCGGGCCGCGCCGGACAACGTGAACCTGACCGCTCGTGAGCGCGAGGTCGTAGCGCTGCTCGCCGAAGGGCTGTCAAACAAGGCGATCGCTCGGAAGCTGGGTATCTCGGTGGATACAGCTAAATACCACGTCGGTCGTGTCATCGACAAACTAGACGCCACGAGCCGCACGGAAGCCGTTACGCATGCCGCCCGGCGCGGCGTCATTCTCTTGTAAGAGCGCTTTGAACATGCCTGACGCCTTATCTTCCGAGCAGCAATCGTTCGACGATCCGCTTGACGCCTATTCGAGTGCCGTGGTGCATGTCGCCGAGGTCGTCGGGCCGTCGGTGGTGCGCGTAGAGAGTCGCCGATCCACGTCAGGTGGAACCGGATCGGGGTTCATTATTGCCCATGATGGGCTGCTGCTCACCAATGCCCACGTCGTCGCCGGTGCCAGTGATTTAACGTTGACCCTGGGAGATGGCGAAACGACAAGCGCGGATCTCATCGGTGAAGACATCGATACCGACCTGGCCTTGCTGCGTGCCGACATTCCCCGGAACATGGCCGTTGCACAGTTGGGCAACTCCAGTGATCTCAGGCGTGGCCAACTGGTCATCGCCATAGGCAACCCGCTTGGTTTCGACGCCACGGTGACAGCGGGCGTCGTTTCAGCGCTAGGGCGGTCGCTACGAGGTCAGGAGGGTCGCCTGATCGAGGATGTGATACAGACGGACGCTGCCTTGAATCCCGGCAATTCCGGCGGGCCTCTGGTGACCAGCCGAGGCGAGGTGATCGGGGTCAACACCGCCATCATTGGCGGCGCCCAAGGACTCTGCTTCGCCGTGTCGAGCAATACGGCGCAGTTTGTCCTGGGCGAACTCGTCGTCCACGGACGCGTTCGACGTGCGCATCTGGGAATCGTTGCGCAAACGATAGATCTCCCGCGAAGACTGTCGCTCGCCGTGGGAGTTGGATCTCGCGCTATTCGCATCAGTGAAGTCGAATCGCATGGGCCAGCTGCCGAGGCGGGCCTGGTGCCTGGCGATATCGTCCTCAGTCTTGAGGGCGTCTCCATAGCCGGAACGGATGAACTGATCCGCATGTTGGGTGGCGAGCGTGTCGGGAGGCGCACCTCGCTACGAGTCATCCGCAACGGTCGGATTGATCGCGTCGACGTCATTCCTATCGAACGGCATAAGCCCAAGCGCTGACCTGACCGGCCATCCCATGTCGCTGATGACATGGCCGACCCGCAAGCCCCCCTGCCGCCGGAAACGGGGAAGCAGGCGAAACACCTACCTCGAATCTTTCGGATGGCTCCGAAGGAACGTGACTGCGACACTCGCAGCTTCACCCTGGGGGAGGGTAGCAATGGCGTCTATGTGGCTTTGGCTTTCCGGCGTGCACCGAGTGGTGCTCGATCGCGTCCGTGTCAGATCGACTGACACACAAGCTCGGCCCCTGGTCAGTTGGGCCGGTGGCGCCCGCACACGCAGGGAAGACGAGGCCCAACGGCGGCGTTGTGTGGCAGTTTGCCCTGATCCGCATCCGAGGTAACCCGGCATGGGGCACCAACGAAATAATAGGCAGCTTTCCTTGGAGCCTCGCCCATGGCAACACCCGCGGATGGTCGTTCTTCACACCAATTCAAAATCAGTCACACCGACGACGAGTGGCGGCAAATCCTCACCCCCGAGCAATACAGCGTGCTGCGTGGCCACGCCACAGAAAGGGCAGGCACCTGCGCGCTGCTCTATGAAAAGCGCAAGGGCACATTTGTCTGCGCAGGGTGTGATCAGCCGTTGTTCGTCGCAAACACGAAATTTGAAAGCGGAACCGGTTGGCCAAGCTTCCATGAGCCAGAGCCGGGTTCGGTCGAGACCACCACGGATAGCAGCTATGGCATGGTGCGTACGGAGGTCCATTGCAGCCAATGCGGCGGCCACCTGGGGCACGTATTTCCTGACGGCCCGCCGCCGACCGGGTTGCGTTATTGCATCAATGGGGTGGCCATGAACTTTTTGCCGGATGCGACCCCATAGGCGAAAGCCATTTGGACAGCAAGGGCGCCGCTTTGGCGCTCTTTTTTGTGGAGGTGTCTGTGAAGCCGGCAGTAGCTCAGCAGCTCATCCTGATGCCGGAAGATGTGTTTTTCGAAGTTCATCTATAAATGCTGCGCGCACTTCAGGCCCACCTTCTTTCAAGCTGCGAGCCAGGCCGCGTAACTTGGAACCGGGCAAATACTCCTCTCCCCATGCAGCCATTTCCAACAGAAGAGGAACCAGTGCGATGCCTTTCTCCGTAAGGCTATAAATCGCTTTCTGTTTATGGCTCGGGTCATCGGACTTGGTAATGATCCCTTGCTCGACAAGCTTTCGAAGTCGGTCGGCAAGGATATTGGATGCGACACCCTCCAAGGATTGGGTCAGGAGTTCGCGGAAATGCCTTCGATTCACGAAGACGATGTCGCGGATGACGAGCAAGGTCCATTGATCGCCAAGCACTTCGAGCGTTTGGTTGATGACGCATTCGGATCTAGGACTCGTGCGCACGCTGCTTCCAACTCGGATGGACGTTCCAACACCATTCTACGCCAACACAACTAGTTGTAAAATCTAACCAGTTGTGTTATTTAACCAGCTATCAAAGCGCGAGCACCGCCCAACTGGCGCTCGCGTGGAGGGCTGCGTTTTCAGGAACCTGGGGGGTCGGGACTGAAACTTCGTGGGAGGCAAAAATATGAACATGTTCAGGCAGCTGCGCGATCTCTGGATACCTTGCGCTTCGATGTTTGCCCTGACTTGCTTTGGCAATGCCTATGCCCAGGTGAGCTACCAGGTTACCGATCTGGGCGTTCCGAAGAATGACAACTATTCGATGATCATGTCCGTCAACAATGAGGGCTGGTCGGAGATCATGGCTGGGAACTTCCTGCCGGGGCAGGGCGATTCGTTATCCGGTGTACCTTTAAACGGACGCGCACTGATAAACGTCGACGGCTACTACTTCGATCTCGGCACGCTCGGTGGACCGAACAGTTGGATGAACTTTGGCGAGATCAACGACCTCGCGCAGGTAGTGGGTGATTCTGAAACGGCTGTCCCAGACCCGAACGGCGAAGACATTTGCGGATTCGGCACCCACCTTACGTGTCTTCCGTTTCTTTGGCAGCCCTTCCATATGCGCGCCCTCCCAACACTAGGCGGAAATAACGGAGAGGCGAGCGCGATCAATAACCGTGGACAAATCGTGGGAATGGCAGAAAACGGTGCCGTGGACTCTTCATGCCAACCTGGCACGATGAATAATCGGGTTCAATTGCCGGTGTTGTGGGAAAACGGCAACGCCCACGCTCTTCCTACAGTGGATCGTGATACAGACGGGTTCGCATTTTGGATCAACGATCGTGGTCAGGCCGTAGGCTACTCGGGAAACTGCAGCGGACCCATTCACGGCATATTGTGGCAAAACCGCACTGCGTCCGCGCTTTCTGACCTCGGAACCGGTGGCTTCGCTGAGAACATCAACAACCAGGGCCAAATTGTTGGAACAGTCGGCAGTGCTGACGGAACGACCCAGACTGGCGCGATTTGGCAGATTGTCCAAGGCACAGGCGCCACCAAACTCACCACCGTGCTCGGACTGCTGCCGGGAGATGCTGCGGGCATAGCTTTCGGTAACAACAACCAGGGCCAAGTAGTGGGGGGTGAGTGGAACGCCAACTTCTTCTGGTCTCATGCCTTCATTTGGCAGAACGGCGTGATGACCGACCTCAACACGTTATTCCCTGCCAGTTCCAAGCTGTTCGCGACCTTCGCCGCGAAGATCAACAACCGCGGACAAATCGGCGGCATGGCCATCGTATGCAGCGGGTCGCACCAGGGCGAGATGCATGCCTTTCTAGCAACCCCTGTTGAGCAAAGCGTGGGTGAATCGATTGCACAGGCCGAACCTATGTGCCTGCAATCCAATTTCCCCGCAGCGGACGCTGTTACACGATTTTTGAAGAAATCCACACCCCGCGGCCAATTAGTGCGTTAACGAGCGTTTTCGTAGCGTCATTGAACCAGCACGGGAATCTCGAAGGCTGCTTGGTATGAGTCACGTCGCGATAGGCAGCATGGTGTGGTGTTGACAGTAAGCCGCTTTGGCTTCGGCGGGTGGGACATGCCCGATCGGCCCAAGCAGCCTTCGGATAACCGTTCGACAACGGTTCCAGGTTCAGTTATTTCGCCATCACCGCTGTGGCGACGAGTAAGTCAACCCGGAACCGCTCTTTTCTATGCTCTCAATCCGATGCATGGCCACGGACGGAGCGCGCGCTCTCTTTCCATTTTGCAATATTCACACCCATCACGATCAGCCATACGCAAAGCGCCAGTTCTGCGATGAGATCAGGTAGGAGAATGAATTCAGGTATCAGGCCTGGTGCAAGAAAGTAACCGAAGCTATTGATCAACAGGCAAGGGCAGGCAATCACGATAAGAATGCCTATGATCTTTGGAAGATAACCTGACTTGAAAACCAAGTAGCCAAGAAAAAAACAGTGGCAGCCAAAGAAAACCATGCTTGCCACCAGGCCTGCTGTAAGCGAATGCATGTTTAGCAAAGCCATGGCTTGCAATTGGCTTGTACTGAAGGCCGTGAGGTATGGGCTGTCGCCTAGGATAAGTAGTGGTGCGAAACCGTGGAGTTCGCTGGCCGCCATGGTGGCGTCGCCTAGGAGCGCGAAAAGCATCACAAGCAGCGCCATGTGCTTATTCACAGGTCTTAGCAATAGGTAAAACATCATCTCCATGGGGATGTCACAAACGATCGTTGCGAGGTCCGCTGAAAAACCAAGGCGAAACAGCAACCCGTTGGCCATGATGGCGTGGGCGCTGGCCGATGCGTCGCCGTAATTGATGAGCCTTTCTCGTACGAAGAACTCAGCGAAAAAACCTGCTGCGATAACGACCAGGTAGAGCCATCCAGCTGCTCTGGCGTAGATTTGTGGCGAGTCGATATCCGCGCGGTTTTCCATGGTTTTTCCACGCCCCTGAAACGTATGCCAGCACTAGTTCTGACCTATGCGAATACGAGCCGTGCATAGAATATGCATTGCAATGGCGAAGTAAAATGCGCGCTTTCGGCGGGGTTTTCGTGTGCCACAAGTACTCTCTAGCCATCATTTCGAAAGCGGAAAGGCATAAGCAGCCCATTGGCACTGCATCCAGCGACTAAACCTTCGCGGCTTCTCGCGCCTCCGTCTGGTTGTTGTCTTGTTTCTTCAAAATCGTTCGCCACACGATGGTTGCTCCTGCAGCGAGTAAGGGTGGTAGCGCCACGAACACTGTGGTTACCGCGCCACTACGCGCAATCGAGGACGTCAGCACACCAACTGCTATGCCAAGCTCGATGCCAGCGGCCACGAGTGCAGCGAATGCATAGTGGTATCGGGCCCATGTCGCCCAACTGTCCGCGCTGAACAGAAGATCTTTGGTCGAGTCCACACCTATATCGACATCCTGGATCGACAGCGTTAGCTGCCCGTAGTGCCAAGCCAGCTCGGAGCGCTGGAGGTAGAACAGGAGTGCGGCAAGAAATACGAGAGCTGCGGCTGCTAGAACGTAGTAGTAGGAGGTGTACCACAACGCTTGGAACCATTGGGCTTGAGGTTCATTCGTGGCTACCTTGGCCGCGACACCTAGGGCCGCGACGCAGAAGGCCGACAACAATCCCATGATCGTCATCTCAACTTTCAAGTAGTCGAGGAACAGCTTGAGCCTGTCGAGCGCATCAGCCACCGCTGGGCGGGCAGGGGTGTCAATCGCGTGAGGAACTTCCATACGGAATTCTCCATTTCGGCTTACGGTTTGTGTAAGAGAAACGTCGTGGCAGCGCCCGCTGACCACGCGGGCTTCCACACCTCGTTCGATAGGTTAGTCAGGTCGACTGGCACTCCGGAGTCCGGCCCAGGCGCAGGAACTGGTAACGGCAATTCTGGTGCGATTGCCTGACCCGGCAAGTAATCGGTATGCCCAAAATTCCATCCGTCAGGAATCTGCCAGGAGTCAATACTGAGGTTCGGCGGCGTCGGTCTAGCAGGCCCGTTGCGACCCAGGGGTGAGCGATCGTAGGGATGACCATGCATGACGATTTCGCCGATGAGATTGCCGGCGGGAAATGCCCACTCCAAAACACGGTCGCATCTTGATGCTACAACGTGGATCCTGGAGATCTTTGCCGCAGCATCAGCGTATTCCCTGGCGAAGCAGTCGTCTTCGATCGCTCCTGCCATCAGGACGACGCATTGGGTGTCGCTTTCGAGCCCGCGCACCGCCTCAAGGACCATGCGTGCTCCCAAACTATGCGCGACGAACGAATAGCTTTGCGCCTGTTTCGCATACTGGTTCAGATAATTCGCGAGGAGTTGGCCGCTTGAGATGGCCTCGGGACCTTCGTAAACGTAGTCTACAAATATCTCCAATCGGCAGTCGCCCGGCCATAGAATGCCTACATAGATCCACGAATCGGGTAGCGCATAACGGTCACTCCAGGTGGTCAAATCCTGGATTCCATTCGCCTGGTCGACATTGAATCCATGGGTAACGAACACCACGTTGCGGCCGGCAATGCGATTGGCGAATTCCTGTGGCGAGACGTACCTGGTGCCATCATCCCAAGACGTGGCCTCGCCGGCGACCATTCCGCCGCTCGGTGATGCACGCAAATTAATAAAGAGTATCGACATATCTCAGCTCCTGAGGGATTGTGCCACCTTGACTCCAGCTGCCAATGCACTGGAGAGGTCCTTGGTTATAGGTGCCAAAGGTGTCGCCAGAAATCCAGCAAGGAGCGCCCGCCACATGTCTGCGGTTCCGAGATAGTTGAGCATCAACCCGCCACCGTTATCGCTGCCGTAGTTGATCCATCCACCGAAAAACGCGAGAACGATCGCTACGAACATTGCGGTCAGCTTGGCAGCGTTTCGATACCGCTGGTCCGCGTGCTGGTATTTCCCATCCAGGATCGCCGTCAACGCTAGATCGAATCGGCCTAGGGCATTGCTTTCTTCCGATGTCAAGGAGGCGCCAGTCGCCATCTTCTGACCGGCGCTAGTCAGTGAGGGCGAATCCACAGCCGTCGCTTTCGCGAAGTCGGGTGCCGTCGTCGAATTGAGTCGGAGCTTGATCAGCGACTTCGCAATGGCCTTTTGATCGGCAAGCGCAGTTCCGTTGATCCAGTTCCCATGTAAGGTTTCAAACAACTGTTTCAGATCGGCTGGCGCATTCTTTCTGGTCGCATCCTTGAAGAAGATCTGAATTGCTTGCTCGATGTAGATGTATCCTGCGTTGGAAATGCCGCCGCTTGGAAGCATCTTGAAGGAATCGACGAGACCAAACGCAGCAGTGCCCAGTGCACCAACGGCAGCGATCGCTGCTCCCAGGCTGGCGGTATCCCATAAGCTCATGAACTTCTCCCCAAAGTTTGGCTGAGTGGATGCGCGATCATCGTGATGGCCGTCTGGCGCCGCAAAACATTGGCAAGCAGGCGACCATTTCAATGGATCATGTGACCAAAGACGGAACTCAGGCGAAGTACGATCGATCAAAAATGCATCGGTGCGCCGGCATTACCTACGTGTAACTGCAAGCTAGATCGAATCAGCGTGGGTGCTCTATGAAGTTGTATTTGTCGGCATCTTGCGGCGCATATGTGTTTCCTCGCAGTCATCCACTTCCCGCTTCGGGCGCACCGACCGTATGAGCGGTCTGGTGGCGCAAGCGGAGCCACGCATCATTCGAGTCTCCAAGTATGCGCTCATAGGCATCGAATAGCTGATCGAGCATCTTGTCATGGTGGCACGTAGGAGTTTAATGCCGATCAATTACTTTATCGATCGAATCGAACTCTGCAATTGAAGTGGCTGGAACTTCTGCAAATGAGTGGATGATCCGATCCAAAGTTCAATCAAGCCTGGTTTAGGCGGAGGCATAAAATCAAACAAAGGCTCCTTTACGGGAGCTTGCCCAAGAATAGGTGCTATCAACGACCTTAGCTGATCAACGAAAGCCTCGTCCGCTTGTCGGTAGTAGCGAATGAAGCTATATGTCGTATCGCCTTTTCGCTCGACACGGCCGAGTGCCAGCGTTTTGCCATAAGCTGCTCGTAGCGCCTGTACTAAATCATTGCCTTTCGCACGGTCCGCTTCGTCTGCGACCTGAATGTATAGTCGACGTTGCCCGTCCTGAGCGGAGGTCACCGGAAATTGTGGCCGACTCGTCACACCAACGGCCAAGGCCGTGGGGCCTTCCGCCGCGCGCTCCTGCTCTTGGGTTTTTTGCGTCAGAACATCCACGATCTTCGCGAAGTTATCCGGATCATTCGCCATTCCCAAGGTAGCGATCTCTGTGATGCTGTCCGCAACCTTAAGCATCACCGCATCACTGTAGTGCGCTGCAGGAGTTTGTGGATCACCCGCCATATTTGCGACAGTACTACCTTTACCGTCATGCACCGCTCCCCCGTCAGTAGTGTTAGCCGATAGCTCTTGTAGGAATACTTTTCCATGGTCGGCTAGTGCCTGGGATGACGTTGCATCCGATTGATCTTTTTGGCACTTTTCCTGCAATTGTGTATCGGTGATATCGCTACAGGTGGGGTCCTTCCCGTCGACACCCTTCACCCCCTTCAAATCTGTTTTGACGACATTTGCCAGCTGATCGGCCTTCGCCTGCTTCGCATCGACGTCCTTCTTGATATACGCGATAGCGTTCGCGGTGGGCGCTGAGGCCGAGAAGGCCTCTGGCTCCAATGGCGATTGCACCATGGATGAAAGGTTCTCAATCGCACTCAATGCGACCACGATGCGTTGATCCATTACGGATAGGGCAAGGTATTGAGCGTCACCAATGGATCCGCCCTGCCATTGGGAGCAATGATCTTCGTGAATGCTGTTGAGAAGATTGTGTGCCTGGGAGCGCTGAATCTGGCGTCCCGATTCTTGAATGGCATACGCCATGGACCCGCTAATTTCAGGATCAGGTTTGGCACTTTGAAAGCTCAATCCACCCTGTACGTTTGCACCCATCAAGGTATACACGTCAGATGGAATATCACGACATTCTTTTAGTCGCCACTCGTTCCCCACTTTTACCTGAGCGAGCGTGTGGCTACGAGCTCGCACATCAGTGGCGATGACAGTGACTTTCATATCCGCATCATCGAACACACGATCTTTTCTGTGGATGCTTAGCTGGTTCGCCGTACAGCCGCCAAGCGCAATAAAACCACCGATCAGCCAGACATGACTCAGCGTGCGCATGACTACAACCCCCTATTGCAGACATTAGCGGGGCAAGGCTAGCAGCAAAGCCATTTCGCTGCATGTAGGGTTTGTCCCACAGCGAACGGCACGGACGTGAGCGTTGGATTCCTGATCAGGCTTCGCTCAAGAAGATAAAAAGCTAGCCGGCGGGTTTGACGGCTGCGGCCTCGCTAAAAAATTGTTAAGCTAATCGGAGACACCCATGAATTAGTCCTCCGCTGAAACGTTCGTGTGACAAGGGAAGTTAGCTTGCTGTGGCATCGCGCTTGACGTTCAAATAGTGGATGGCCCCTATTGCTTGTTCGTCATAAGGGCGGCCTCTCGTTGTTCCGGCTCGCCTTCAACCAGGGATCGAGCGAGATCTGCCAGATGCCGGAATTCCCGGTGACGTAGACATTGTGCCCGTCCGGCGCGAGATGTGATCCCCATGGCAAATCCTTGTTGAGATCATCCCCAAGATCAATGGGTTCACCCCAATGATCGCCATCGCGGAACGCGATTTTCAGGCGGCCGAGCCCGCCTTTGATCCTTCCGCTGTCGAACACAATAAATGACTGATCGGGAGCTATAGCTGGATCGTGCAGCGTTTCAGAGGGCTTGCCTAATATCACGCGCTCCGGTGATTGATATTGGCCGTTCTTATAAGCGGAACGCCAGAACTGCATCGCTTTTCCCTCCGCGTTCCAGCGCATGAAATACAGCGTGTTGTCGCTGGCGATGCTCGCGAAATCGATGAAAACATCGCTGTTGACGATGGCGCCTAGCCACACGGGCTTGCCCCAGCCATGCGTTGTGCGGTCGACACGCCAGATGTTCGCGCCTGGCGCCGTGACACCACCGCCGAAATAGTTCTGTGTCAGTGGCTTTCCGCCCGGCTGGGTGGGGCGATCTGAGTTGAACAGCATGTAGCTCCCGTCAGGCGAAACTACTGGGTCTTGGTCGAACCATTGGCCGGAGAAACTCGCAACCTCGGGTTTTGACCAATGGTTGGCGACACGATGCGCAATCATCACCGTCTTGTGCGGACCTTCGCTGCGATCGAAGAACACGGTGCTGCCATCCGGTGTGAAGGCAAGCGTGTCGTCACTGTCGGAATGAATGACGCCACCCAATGTTACCGGCACGGCGACGACGCCAGCGAAAGCACTCGTTGCCACGAACATGATAGTGACGAGGGCAGCTGCCACAATTGGGTGTATCCAAGAAGAGCCTCTGTCGGGAGTGGCTTGGAACTTGCTGCTTGGGTAGTACTTGTGAGCCTCAAAGCAAGTCATCTTCAATCCTCGTCTTGTTGGTTCTTCATATGCTTCGTGTTCTTCGTGGCCCATTGTCTTTCTCGTCCGCCTTTGTCGTGCTTGTGAGCGAAACGGGCGAGCTAAGGCATCGCATGGCGTTCGTTGAAAGCTGTGTCAGTCCTCGATCCCGCGCGCACGCTGCCCACTCAGCCGCCATGGAAATAATGAGTTTTTATTTTTCAATAGCGTGGCCCCTCGCGCCGCTGCTTTGTGGCGAACGGTGGCATTCACGTGGCGAGCGGCCGATAGCGAAGGTGTACCCGGCTTGCCGCTCGCGCCGGAGATGTTCCCCAACGCGCCCGGCATGATGGATGCGCCGGTGGTCGGCTGGTAGGGGCTCGATGTCCGCTTCGACACCCGCGGCATCACCGGCGACAGAGCACGCTCAGCGGCTCGTACCTGTTGCGCGGCTTCGGCGAGGGCATCAAGACCTACGTTGAGATCGGCTATTCGTACTGAGGTTGGCGAGCGCGACGCCGGCGAGGATCGCCGCCGCGCCGACGAGACCGTTCGCGGGCAGGTGCTCGCCGGCGAGCCAGCTGCCGAGCGCGATCGCGAGGATCGGATTGATGTACGCATACGTCGAGACCTTGGCCGGCGACGCGTGGTTCATGAGGAACACGAACGCCAGGTACGCGATCAGGTTGCCGAACACGATGAGGTACGCGAGTGCGAGTAGGCCATCGCCGGTCGGCGCCAGTTGCGCGAGCTCGCCGCGGCCGAGGCCGATCGCGATCAGCGGCAGCGCGCCGAACAGCATCTGATGGCTCGCGATCGTCATCGCGGGCAAGGCGCGCAGGCGATGGCGCGCCCACAGGCTACCCGCGGCCCACGCCACCGCCGCGATCAGCGAGATTGCGATGCCCGACGCGCTCGCGCCGCCGTGCACGGTCGGCACGATCACGATCGCGAGGCCGGCGAAGCCGAGCACGAGGCCGAGCGCGCCGAGACTCGTCGGCCGCTCGCCGCTGGGCAGCAAC
>NZ_BSOA01000027.1 GCF_030160275.1 Dyella flagellata | reverse complement strand
CGGCTCCTGCGCCGGCCGCGGCCGCCGCGTCGAGCGCCGCCAAGCCGGCCACTCCGCCTGCTGCGGCCGCTACAGCGCACGGCGTAGTCACCACGCCGCTGAACGCACCGGCAAAACCGAAGCCGGCGATCCAGCCGCATCACGCGCCGGTGCCCGAAGAGCAACCCTGGTACATGGAGACCTGGGCTTGGGCCGCAGGCGCTGGCGTGGTCGTGTTGGGCCTGGTGGGCTTGCTGCTGTCGCGCCGCAAGGCCGGCGCCAAGCCGCCGAAGGCCGCCGCACCGTCTAGGGGTGGCTCACTGGCCGACCGCTTCGGCACAGCGGACGAGGGTGAGCAGCCCGGCGCCGGTGCCGATCTGGACCAGGACGAACTGCTCGACCAGCTGGCCGAGCAGCCCGACGACATCGGTCTACACCTTGAGCTGGTCA
This sequence comes from Dyella flagellata, assembly GCF_030160275.1. Classification (GTDB taxonomy): domain Bacteria; phylum Pseudomonadota; class Gammaproteobacteria; order Xanthomonadales; family Rhodanobacteraceae; genus Dyella_B; species Dyella_B flagellata. The sequence goes on along the minus strand of NZ_BSOA01000027.1, from coordinate 68,154 downwards.
GCCTGTACTACACCCGCCGCGACGTGGAGCATTTCGAAGCCGCCGCGGAAGCCATGCACGCGCACATCACCGATCCGAACCAGCCGGAATGGCAGGACGTGGTGCACATGGGGCGTGACTTGGCGCCAGGCCATCCGTTGTTCGCCGAGCACGCCGCCGACGAGACCACGATGCGTGAGCCGGTGCATCACTTCGACCTGGACAGCTATGGCCAGGCACCGGCACCCGCACCCGCTCCGGAACCGCTCGTTCCGGCCAAGAGTCCGGCGCCGCAGCCGGCCAAGGTCAGCGAATACCATTTTGATTTCGACCTGACGCCGCACCATCCCGAGCCGCTGACCCAAGGTGCCGTGCCGGCGATGAAGGAGCCGGAAGAAGAGCCGATCTCCACCTGGAAGTTCGACGAAGAGCTGGCCGATGAGCCGCAGGCCGGGCATGCCACGCATACCGATCACGAAAACTTCGGCGAACTGCACGACGATCCGGTCGACACCAAGCTTGACCTGGCGCGTGCCTACCTCGACATGGGCGACCCGGATGGTGCCCGCGCGATGCTTGAAGAAGTGATGCACGAAGGTACCCAGATGCAGAAGGACGTGGCGAAACAGTTGCTGGAAAAGATCAGCTAAGACCTTTTCAGCGCGATCCGCACCCGATCGGGCCGGCCATGCCGGCCCGATGTGTTTTCGGCACCTGTTACTCTTATCCACTGGTTGAGTTTTCCGAGCGTTACCCCACGCATGCGCATTGCCTTAGGGATTGAATACGACGGCACCGATTTCCAGGGCTGGCAACGGCTGAGCCACGGCGCCACAGTGCAAGCCAGTGTGGAGCAGGCGCTTTCGTTCGTGGCGGCCCAATCCATCGAGGTAACTTGCGCCGGGCGCACCGATGCCGGCGTGCATGGCCGTTGCCAGGTGGTGCACTTTGATACCCAGGCGCAGCGCGATCTACGTGGCTGGGTGCTCGGCGCGAGTTCCAATCTACCGGCCAGCGTGGCGGTGCTGTGGGCGAAAGAGATGCCGGATGATTTTCATGCGCGCTTCTCCGCGCGCAGCCGGCGCTATCGCTACACCCTGCTCAATCGCACCATTCGCCCTGCGCTGGATGCGCGTTACGTCGCCTGGGAACGCCATCCACTGGATGCCGAACAAATGCACGCCGCGGCGCAAGCACTGATCGGCGAGCACGATTTCTCCGCCTTTCGCGCGGTGTCCTGTCAGGCAGCACATGCGCGGCGCGAGGTGAAATACTTGAGTGTGTGGCGCACCGGCGAACAGGTGATCGTGGAGATCGAAGCCAATGCGTTTCTCCACCACATGGTGCGCAATATCGTAGGCTCGCTGTTGCTGGTGGGGCGCGGCGAGCAGCCTGCTGCATGGATCGCGCAGTTACTGGCTGGGCGCAACCGCGAAGTAGCCGGGCCGACCGCGGCGGCTTCCGGGCTTACCTTCATCGGTCCGCGCTACGAACGTCATTGGGGTTTGCCCGAGGAGATGAGCGTATGACTCGCATCAAGTGCTGCGGCATGACCCGCATCGAGGATGCCTTGCTGGCCGCCGAACTGGGCGCCGACGCCATCGGCGTGATACTCACCGCGCACAGCAAACGGCAGGTGTCGTTGCGCCAAGCGCGCGCCATCGTCGAGGCGATGCCTCCTTTCGTCACCACGGTTGCGTTATGCATGGACGACGAGGCCAACCTCGTGCAGGAGATCATCGACATCGTCCGCCCTTCGATGCTGCAGTTCCACGGCAACGAGAGCGACGAATGGTGCAAGCAATTCGGCCAGCCCTATCTGAAGGCGATAGCGATGGGCGAAGGCGCCGCCGCGCTTTATCAACTGCGCGATCACCCGCATGCGGCGGGGTTGCTGCTGGATGGCCATGGCCTGGGCGAAGCGGGCGGCAGCGGCAAATCCTTCGACTGGTCGCTGATGCCGCGCGATTTGCGCCAGCCGCTGATCCTTGCCGGTGGCTTGAATGCGTCGAACGTTGCCTCGGCGATTCGTGTCGCGCGGCCGTGGGCGGTGGATGTGTCGAGCGGTATCGAATCGGCAGCGGGCATCAAGGATCCTGGCAAGATGCGCGAGTTCATCGCTGCGGTTCGTTCGGCGTAATCCTTTTTTCGTTGCCGTCATTCCCGCGCAAGCGGGAATCCATTTTTTGCTTCGGCATCAGATCAAAATGGGTTCCCGCTTGCGCGGGAATGACGGCGACAGCTGGGATTGTCATCCCAGCCTACGCGTTTAACGCACGGCGCATCCATTCCGCCAAGGCGTCGACCCGATAGTCGCTCCCGCGCCGCGGCGTCGCCAGAATCCAGCTCGCATCGGTTTGCTGAAACCCCCATGGTGCAAGCAGGCGCCCGGCATCGAGATCGTCCTGTACAAGCTGCGCCGGCGCGATCGCTATGCCTAGTCCCGCCACCGCCGCTTCCAGCAGATAGAACAGGTGCGTGAAGCCTTGGCCGTAATGCAGCGACTCGGCGGAAATGCCGCTGACCCGCGCCCAGGCTGGCCATGCCTGCGGACGCGAGCTGGTGTGCAATAGCTCTTCGTCGAGCAAGGCTGGGATGCCTCGTTCCAGCAAACGCTCCAGGCCGGCATGACGAGGGCTGACGACAGGCCCGATGCGCTCGGGCGCCAGGACATGCACTTGCCAGCCGGGCGGCCATGGCGGCGCGGCCAGCGCGAGCGCGGCATCGGGTTGCGCATGGCGTGGGGCGAGCGGATCTTCTTCCGGCGACAAATGCAAGCGTAGCGTTGGCAGTTCGTGTTCCAGCCGTTCCAGCCGGGGGATGATCCAGCGGGCGAGCAGGCTGCCTGCGCAGCCCAGCACGAAGGGCGCGTCGTCGCGCCCGCGCTGCAGGTCGGCCCAGCCTTCACGCAACTGCTCGAAAGCGTCGCTCACCCGGTCACGCAACTGCTCCCCTATCGGCGTAAGGGTTACGCCGCGCCCCTGGCGAGCGAACAGCGGCTGCCCCAAGGCTTCTTCCAGTACGCGCAATTGCCGGCTGATGGCGCCATGGGTGACATGCAGGTGTTCCGCGGCACGGCCCACGCTGCCCAGGCGGGCGGTGGCCTCGAAAGCGCGCAAGGCATTGAGGGAGGGCAGGTCACGCACGGGTGCTGTGAGTTTTTTTAACCAATGGCGACGATCATATCGCTTTTTCGATCACGTCATTCGCGTTATTTTCGTGGTTCCAAGGGCATCCGAACGGTGCCCGCCGACCCCTAGGATTTCTGACCAATGCCCAAGATCCAGGACTTCCACCTATGGCCCGATGTCCACGGGCGCTTCGGCGACTTCGGCGGGCAGTACGTGGCCGAGACCCTGATGGCGCCGCTGGCCGAACTCACCGAAGCCTACCTGCGCCTGCGCGAGGATCCCGACTTCCTGCGCGAGCTGGACCGCGACCTCACGCATTACGTTGGCCGCCCCAGCCCGATCTACCATGCCGAGCGGCTGTCCAGGCACGTTGGCGGCGCGCGCATCCTGCTCAAGCGCGAGGACCTCAATCACACCGGCGCGCACAAGATCAACAACACCATCGGCCAGGCGCTGGTAGCCAAGCGCATGGGCAAGCCGCGCATCATCGCCGAAACCGGAGCCGGCCAGCATGGCGTGGCTACCGCAACCGTGGCGGCGCGGTTCGGATTGAAGTGCGTGGTGTACATGGGGGCCGTCGACATCGAGCGGCAGAAGATCAACGTGTATCGCATGAAGCTGCTCGGTGCGGAGGTGGTGCCGGTCACCTCGGGATCGAAAACGCTCAAGGACGCATTGAACGAAGCGATGCGCGATTGGGTTACCAATGTCGCCGACACGTTCTACATCATCGGCACCGTGGCGGGGCCGCATCCGTATCCGATGATGGTGCGCGATTTCAACGCCATCGTCGGGCGCGAAGCACGCGCGCAGATGCTGGAGCAGTACGGCCGCCTGCCGGACGTGCTGACCGCCTGCGTGGGCGGCGGTTCCAATGCGATCGGCCTGTTCCACGAGTTTCTCAACGACGGCGGCGTGCGCCTCGTCGGCGCCGAGGCGGCGGGAGAAGGCATTGCCACCGGTCATCATGCCGCTTCGCTGGCGGCGGGACGGCCGGGCGTGCTGCACGGCAATCGCACCTATGTGCTGTGCGACGACAACGGCCAGATCATCGAAACCCATTCGGTCTCGGCTGGTCTGGACTATCCGGGCGTTGGCCCGGAACACGCTTTCCTGAAAGACGCCGGCCGCGCCGAATACGTCGGCGTCACCGACGACGAAGCGCTGGAGGCGTTCCACTTGCTCGCCCGCACCGAGGGCATTTTGGCCGCACTCGAATCCAGCCATGCCGTGGCACAGGCCTTGAAACTGGCGCGCGAGCTGCCAAAGGACGGCATCGTGCTGTGCAATCTTTCCGGCCGGGGAGATAAGGACGTGCACACGATTGCCGCGCGCGAAGGAGTTGAGGTATGAGTCGCATCGACAAGCGCTTCGCTGCGTTGAAGGCCGCCGGTCGCACCGGCTTGATTCCGTTCGTCACCGCCGGCGATCCCATGCCGGAGCATGTCGTGAGCTTGATGCATGCCTTGGTCGATGCTGGCGCGGACGTCATCGAGCTGGGTGTGCCGTTTTCCGATCCCATGGCGGACGGCCCGGTGATCCAGCACGCCAGCGAACGTGCCATCGCCAAGGGTGTGGGCCTGGCTGACGTGCTCGGCTGGGTGGCCGAGTTTCGCCAGCGCGACCAAGCCACGCCGGTCGTATTGATGGGCTATCTCAATCCGGTGGAAATCCGTGGGTTTGAGCGCTTCGGTGCGGAAGCGGTAGCGGCAGGCGTGGATGGCGTGTTGCTGGTGGATTGTCCGTTGGAAGAAGCACAAGTGCTGGCGCCGCTGCGCGGCGCCGGCCTGCAGCAGATCCTGTTGGCGGCGCCCACTACCGCACCCGCGCGTATGGCGCAATTGTGCGAGGCCGCCGAAGGTTTCCTGTACTATGTGTCGTTCGCCGGCATCACCGGGGCAGGACGCTTGAGTACGCAGGATATCGCTGCACGCGTGGCCGATATCCGCCAGCATGCGAAAGCGCCCGTCGCCGTGGGGTTTGGCGTGAAGGATGCGCAGAGCGCGAAAGCGATCGGTGCATTCGCCGACGCCGTGGTCATCGGCAGCGCGCTGGTGGAGCGGCTGGATGGTGCGGTTACGGCGCAGGACATCGCGGGCAGGGTGGGTGAATTTCTCGGCCCGATACGCGCGGCACTGGACGCCGGCTGACGACCTCATTCTTCCTGTCTGGAGGGGGTGGAGCGAGGATGTCGGAATTAAAAAAACCATAACGTGACGGCTGTGGGCGCGTGGTCTAGCCCCCAGCCCGAGGCTTGGGTCACCTCACCCTTTATCTTCTTGGAAAAGACGCCATAGAGATAAGGGAGCGCGCCAGTCGCGTGACCCAGGCGCGCCGAGCAGGCGTGCTTGTTTCCAGATTGAGGCGGAATCCATGAATTGGCTGCAAAAAATCATGACACCCCGCGTGCGGACGCAAGGCGCCGCCGCCGGCAAGGGCAAGGTACCCGAAGGTGTGTGGGAGAAGTGCGGCGGCTGCGGCGCCGTGTTGTACAAACCGGAGCTGGAACGCAGCCTGATGGTCTGCCCAAAGTGCGGCCATCATCATGCGATCGGCGCGCGCGAGCGCCTGCTGGCCTTTCTCGATGAAGGCAGTGCGCAGGAGCTGTGGGCCAGCATGGAGCCGGTCGATCCGTTGAAGTTCCGCGATTCGAAGAAATACCGCGACCGCATCGTTGCCGCGCAGAAATCAAGCGGCCAGAAAGATGCGCTGGTCGCCATGAGCGGCAAGCTGAAGGAACACCCGCTGATGGCCGTTGCGTTCGAGTACCGCTACATAGGCGGCTCGATGGGCTCGGTGGTCGGCGAGAAGTTCACCCGCGCCGCCGAGCGTGCCCTGAGCGAACGCAGTGCCCTGGTGTGTTTCTCCGCCACCGGCGGTGCGCGCATGCAGGAAGCACTGTTTTCCTTGATGCAGATGGCCAAGACCTCCGCAGCGCTGGCGCGTTTGCGCGAAGCAGGCATTCCGTACGTCAGTGTGCTCACCGATCCGACCACCGGCGGCGTTTCGGCGAGCCTGGGCATGCTGGGTGACATCAACGTGGCCGAACCGAAGGCGCTGATCGGCTTCGCCGGCCCGCGCGTGATCGAGCAGACAGTGCGCGAGACGCTGCCGGAAGGTTTTCAGCGTTCGGAATTCCTGCTGGAACACGGCGCGATCGACATGATCTTGGATCGCCGGCAGATGCGCGACAAATTGGCGGATGTGTTGAACATCCTGCGCAAGGTGCCGCGCGCGGCGTGAGTTGCGTTGCATGTGTGTCAAGACAACGCCGCCTTCGGGCGGCGTTGTCGTTTCCGGACTCGCGCAAACTGTAGGCTGGGATGTCAATCCCAGCTGCTTCGTCGTTGCATGATGCTGGGATTGTCATCCCAGCCTACGAATGTTTTCCACAGCAAATGTGGACGCCTTGCTGGAAACCCTGTGGAAAACCCCCGCGCGCATCTTTCCCATCAAGCACTTGGCACGGCGTGATGAAAAATTGCGCAACAAATGCGCGTACTTTTCCACAACTATTGTGGAAAGTATCCGGGAGAGCCTGTGGATAGGTGCGCTATGTCGTTGAGTGCAAAGCGTGTGAGTACGGCGTGATCATTGATTGATCAGCCCAGCAGCAGCGGCGCGCTGTGCACCATCCATAGCGACAGCGCGCCGAGGCCGCTGCCAACGAAAATCGCGGCAAGCACATCGCTCGGATAATGCAAGCCAAGAATCACGCGTGATGCAGCTACCAGTGCCGTGAACGTCAGCAGCAGCGGCGCGAGCAGCGGATACCACGCCAGCGCGACGATGGTGAAGCCCACCGCTTGCAGCGTGTGTCCGGAGGGGAAGCTGAATTCATCCAGCGGCGGCACGTGCGCGATTACGCCGGGGCAGGTGCGGAACGGACGCGGGCGGCGCGTCCAGCGCTTGAGCACTCTATACAGGCCCAGCGCCACCAGGCCGGTGACTGCCATGTGCGCGGCCGCTTCCAGGCCGCGCAGGCCGTCGATCAGGGCCAGCGCGAGCATCAGCGAATACCAGAACACGCCATCGCCGAGGCGGCTGATGATGCCGAAGAACAAGCCGACCGCATGCCGTGCGCCCCAGCGATTGGCGGCTATGCACATGCGCCGGTCGAACGCGTGGCGCGGCAGCGCGACGGGCTCAGGCAGGTGCGATGGTGACATGGCGGTCATGCATGTTCTCCTCGACCAGTTCGCGCAACAGGTTTTCGAATTCGCGGATCACCGCCTCCGGTGAGAGCCGCTCGACGCTCTCCACCGCGGCGCGACCCATGTGGCGGATCAATTGGATATCGCCGGCCAGCATCACTGCCGCCGACGTAAAGGCCTGGGCATCGCCGGAATCGATGCGGAAACCGTTGACGCCGTCGATCAGGTGCTCGCGCGCAGCGCCTTCCGCATAGGCCACCACCGGCAGGCCGGCAGCGAGGGCTTCCAGAATCACGTTGCCGAAGGTTTCGCTGAGGCTGGGAAACGGGAACAGGTCCGCGCTGGCGTAGTGCGCGGCCAGGGCTTCATCGCGCTGCATGCCGACGAAGATGAAATCCGGGTGCGCTGCCTGCAGCGCCGCGCGGGCCGGGCCGTCTCCTACCCACACATAGCGGGCCTTGGGTGCCACCTTCTGCATCGCGCGGAAGGTTTGCACCGCCAACTCCAGGTTCTTCTCCGGCGCAATGCGGCCGACGTAGAGCACCACTGGCGTGTCTGCATCCACACCCCAGCTTTCGCGCAGCGAGTTATTGCGCTTGGAGGGATGGAACAGCTTGGTGTCCACGGCGCGACGCAGCAGGCGGGCGCGATCGACACCCATGGCCGTGAGTTCGGCGGCAAGCGCGTCGGTGGGCACCAGGGTGATGTTGGCGCGCTGGTGGAAGCGGCGCAGGTAGCCATGCACCACCGGGGTCAGAAAACCCACGCCATAGTGATTGGCATAGGCATCGAAGCGGGTATGGAAACCGGTGGCGACCGGAATGCCCAGGCGCACCGCTGTCTTTACCGCCGAGCGGCCGAGCGGACCTTCGGTGGCAACGTAGATGGCATCGGGACGGCGTTGCGTCCAGCGTTGCCGCAAGGTGCGCGGCACCGGAAGCCCGAAGCGCAGGCCGGGGTAGCGGGGCAGGGCGGCGCCGCGCGTTTCCAGTGCTTCGATGCCGGGCTCGTCGACGTGGCTGGTGTTTTGACGAGGACGGATAAGGTCGATCTCGTGGCCTTTCGCGGCCAGACCGGTGGCCAGACTATGCACGGTGAGGGCAACACCGTTGATCTCCGGCGGATACGTCTCGCTGATGATGCCGATACGCATGGCGCATCCTCGTCTTGTACGGCGATAGCTTGAACTTACGCCGTTTCGCGGCGATGGCGCTCACGTGACAGGGCGGTTACGCGTGTTACGGAACGGCGAAAACGATGTCCTGAAGGGGCCAACTCGGCTAGATTGCGTGAACGGATGTCTGGATAGGAGATTCACACATGAAACGTATGCTGCTTGCTGTGGCGTTGACTACCGTGGCCGGAGCTGCCTGGGCCGCTGACGTGCCGGCTCTGCCGGTGACCAAAGCTCCGGTCGGCGCCGAGGTCTACATCATCTCGCCGCAGGACGGCGCCACCGTCTCGCAAACCTTTACTGTGCGTTTCGGCCTGAAAGGCATGGGCGTGGCGCCCGCCGGCGTGGCCCACGAAAACACCGGCCACCATCACCTTTTGGTGGATGTGAAAACCCTGCCCATGGCTGGCCAGCCCATTCCCAAGGACGGGCAGCACCTGCACTTCGGCGGCGGCCAGACCGAAACCACGCTGAAGCTGCCGCCCGGCACGCACACGCTGCAGTTGGAGCTGGGCGATACCAATCACATCCCCTTTGATGCGCCGGTGGTGTCCAAGACGATCACGGTGCACGTGAAGTAGCCGCGGCGCCCAACCCTTCTTCGGAAGGTCTGAATAAATCAGAGCTTCCCTTCCGGCGGGAGAGGGGAGTTCGACGGCGCGATCGGTTAAAATTTCAGGTTCCGTCCCGATGCCACGCTCCAGCTCATGACCGTCCGCACCCGTTTCGCCCCCAGTCCTACCGGTTTCCTGCACATCGGCGGTGCGCGCACCGCGCTGTACTGCTGGCTGGAAGCGCGCCGTCGCGGCGGTGAGTTCCTGCTGCGCATCGAGGACACCGACCGCGAGCGCTCCACGGATGCGGCCGTGCAGGCCATCCTCGACGCCATGCAATGGCTCGATCTGAATGCCAAAGAGGCGCCGATCTACCAGACCCATCGGCTGGAGCGTTACAAGCAGGTCGCGCTCGATCTGGTGGCAGCCGGCAAGGCCTACTACGCCTACGAATCCAAGGAAGAAATCGAGGCGATGCGTGAGGCCGCCATGGCGCGTGGCGAGAAGCCGCGTTACAACGGCTACTACCGCGATCGCAATGAGCCGCTGCGTGACGATCCGAACCGCGTGATCCGCTTCCGGAACCCGCTGGAAGGCACGGTGGTGTTCGAGGACAAGGTGAAGGGCAGGGTGGAGTGGGCCAATGCGGAGCTGGATGACCTGGTGATCTTCCGCTCCGACGGTTGGCCCACCTACAACTTCGCCGTGGTGGTCGACGATATCGACATGGGCATCACCGAGGTGATTCGCGGCGACGACCACGTCAACAATACCCCACGCCAGATCAACATCTATCAGGCGCTCGGCGCGCAGGTACCTGAGTTCGCGCACTTGCCGATGATCCTGGACAAGGAGGGCAAGAAGCTTTCCAAGCGCACCAATTCGGTGAGCGTGATGGAGTACCGCGAAAACGGCTTCCTGCCGCACGCGATCCTCAATTACCTGGTGCGCCTGGGCTGGTCGCACGGCGACCAGGAAATTTTCTCGCGCGAGGAAATGATCAAGCTGTTCGATGTCGCGGACGTCAACAAGGCGGCCTCGCGCTTCGATACCGAAAAGCTGCTGTGGCTCAACCAGCATTACCTGAAGACCGACGATCCGCAGGCGCTGGCGGCCGAATTCGGCTGGCACCTTGCACGCGCCGGCATCGATACCGGCAAGGGCCCCGCTCCGGCTGACGTGATCGTCGCCCTGCGCGATCGCGTGCATACGCTGAAGGAGATGGCCGAGCGTGCGAAGATCTGGTACGGCCCGATCACCGAATGGGACGACAAGGCGGTCGCCAAGCATCTGAAGAACGAGAGCGCGGTGCAGGTATTGCAAGCGGCACGCGAACTGCTCGCCGAATGCGCCTGGCAACCCGAACCGATCCATCAGGTGATCGAGCAGGTCGCCGCGAAGCTGGAACTGGGCATGGGCAAGATCGCGCAGCCGCTGCGTGTGGCGATGACCGGCACGCAGGTGTCGCCGTCGATCGATCACACCATCTATCTCGCCGGGCGTGAGGTGGCGCTAAAGCGTATTGACGATGCGCTAGCGCTGGCTCAGGAATGAGCTGAAGCACACGCATGGAAGAGCTGCTGGCCAAGGCTACCCAAGGCGTCGACATGGACGCCCCCGACGCTTTCCTGCACATCTTCATCAACCTGATGGCAATGATCCCGTGGGCGGCGCTGTTCTGGTGGAACCTGGCGTTCGCGGCGGTGGGGGCTTTACTTGGCTGGTGGCGTGGAAAGTTGCTGGCCGGCGTGATCTGGGCGCTGGTGCTGGGGCCGATCGGCTGGATCGTGGTGCTGCTGACGCCAAAATCGGCCAAGCCCCCGCCGTTGCCACGCCCGTAGGCAGGGCGCGTGGAATGGATCAGGGCGCCCTCGGTGTATGATCACCACCGAGGTGAATGCCCTTGAGCAACGACACATCCAGCAAAGTCCACGTCCACCATCATCACGAAGGACCGGCGGCGTTCGTGGCGGCGGTAGAGCATGCCAGCGAGGAGCGCGGCCTGCGCTTGACGCCGCTGCGCAAGGAGGTGCTGGAGCTGATCGCGGCGGCCGGCAAGCCGGTGAAAGCCTACGACCTGCTCGATCAACTGCGTGAGCGCCATGGCAACGCCGCCCCGCCCACCGTCTACCGTGCGCTGGACTTCCTGCTGGAGCATGGCTTCATCCACAAGCTGGAATCCATCAACGCGTTCGTGTCCTGCCACCACCCGGCCGAGGCGCACCAAGTGCCGTTCCTGATCTGCGACGTCTGTTCCAGCGCGCAGGAAGTATGCGATGAGCGGGTGGCCGAGCTGATCGAAGCCCAGGCCAAGGCCTTCGGTTTCCGTCCCCAGGCGCAGACGCTGGAAGTGCACGGGGTGTGCAAGCAGTGCCGCAAGGCCTGAAGCCCTGCATCGGCTTGTCCCTGTCGGCTTGACCTGACCAGGCAGGGGCGCCCTTGCGTATACCTGGCGGACGTTATAATGTTACAAAACGCCGGCTCCCCCGCCGGTAGCCGCATGGTGCCGTCCCTATCCATGGATCCCACGCCAACACAACAGCGCGCCCGCTGGTGGAACCTCGCCGATCGCATCGGCGCCACCGCGTCGTTCCTGTGTGCCGTTCACTGCGCCGCCTTGCCCTTCGTGCTGGCGATTCTTCCGCTGCTTGGCCTGAGCTTTCTCGCCGACCATGCCTTCGAGCGCGGGTTCGTGCTGTTTGCCAGCTCGCTCGCGCTGGTGGCCCTGGTCAACGGTTATCGCCGTCACCATCGAGCACTGCCGCTGCGTCTGGCCTTGCCGGGACTGACGCTGCTGGTGGTGGGCGTTACGTTCGCGGAAGGCTACCCGATCATCGTGCATAGCGCGCTGGTAACCTGCGGTGGCTTGCTGGTGGCCTTGGCGCATTTCTTCAACCTTCGCTTCGATCGCCTGCATGGCCACGTGCATGGCGCGCAATGCGCACACGGCTGAACCGAGCGCACGCGCGGTGATTGTGTAACGGCCGTACCGCTTCCTAGCATGACGGCATGAATCACGCGCATAGCCACGCCCACGGTCATGATGACCATCACGCCCATGCCCACGCCACGAGCGTAGTGGGGCGTGAGCGCAAATTGCTGTTTGCCTTCGTACTCACCGCGGGCATGATGCTTGCCGAAGCCGCGGGCGGCTGGTGGTCCGGCTCGCTCGCGCTGCTGGCCGATGCCGGCCACATGCTGGTGGACGCGGCGGCTTTGCTGCTCGCCTTGTTTGCTGCACGGATGGCGCGCCGTCCGGCCGATGCGCGGCGTACTTATGGTTATGGCCGCATGGAAGTGCTGGCCGGTTTCGTGAATGCGTTGACGCAATTCGTACTGGTCGGCTTCATCGCTTATGAAGCGATCGATCGCTTCTTCAAGCCGGTGGCGATACTTTCCGGTGTGATGCTGGTGGTGGCGGTGATCGGCCTGCTGGTGAACCTGGTCGTGTTGCGCAGCCTGCACGACCATGCCCATGACGACGTGAACATCGGCGCGGCGAGCCTGCATGTGCTCGGTGATCTGCTCGGCTCGGTCGGCGCCGTCCTGGCGGCCCTGGCGGTGCGCTGGCTGGACTGGAACTGGGCGGACCCGGCGTTATCGTTGCTGGTGTCGCTGTTGATCCTGCGCAGCGCGTGGCAACTGCTGCGGCGGTCCACCCATATCCTGCTGGAGGGTGTACCCGAGGGCATGGATCCGCACGAAGTGGAATCCGCCTTGCGCGGTGCCGATACGTCGATCCGTGACGTGCACCATCTGCATGTGTGGCAGCTTGCTTCCGGTTCACGCATGGCCACATTGCACCTGGAACTGCACGATCAGGACGCCGGTGCGCGTGCGCTGGCAGCGGTCAACCGCACCCTGCTGGAGCGTTTTGGCATCCGCCACGCCACGGTGCAGATCGACCCGGGTGACTGCCCGGATGGCAGCCCGGGCTGCAATGCCCGGCATCACCATCACTAGCCCTGGCCCCGCTTGCGCTTTGGCCTGCCGCTGCTAGGATGATTGGCCATCAACAGCATGACGAATCAAGGAATTTCCCATGGGCAAGGGCGATCGCAAAACCCGTCGCGGCAAGACCTACCGTAGCAGCTATGGCAACACCCGCCTGCACTCGGCCAAGCCCGCGGTGGCTGGCGCCAAGCCGGCCGTGACCAAGCCGGCGGCCGTGAAGAAGGCTGCCCCCGCGCCGAAGAAGAAATCGGCCTGAGCGAGTCTGCTTGCCGGAACCGAGAAAGCCTCCGCCAGTCGGGGGCTTTTTCTTTGCGTCGATGCAAAAATCAGCGGCGCGAGGGTGCAGCCACGCCACCAAGCCACACCTGCCGCACCAATTCGCCACCGATCCAGTAGCAAAGCTCGGCCGGCTGCTTCGCGTTCCACACCACCAGATCCGCGCGCTTGCCGACCGCGAGCGTCCCTCGATCCGATAAACCCAGCGCACGTGCAGCGTTCACCGTGATGCCACGCAGGGCTTCTTCGGGAGTCAGGCGGAACAAAGTGCATGCCATGTTCGCCGCCAATCGCAGCGAGAGCAGGGGCGACGTACCAGGATTGCAGTCTGTCGCGATCGCGATCGGAACACCGTGCGAGCGCAGTGCCGCCACCGGTGGCAGCTTGGTCTCGCGCAGCGCATAAAACGCGCCGGGCAACAGCACCGCGACGATGCCTGCACGAGACATGGCTTGGATGCCCGCATCGCTCAGGTATTCGAGATGATCGGCCGAGAGCCCACCGAACTCGGCTACCAACGCGGCACCGTCCAGATCTGAGAGCTGTTCTGCATGCAGTTTCACGCGCAAGCCGAGCTGTCGCGCATGCTCGAACACGCGCTGGGTTTCGGCACGGCTGAAGCCTATGCCTTCGCAGAAGGCGTCCACCGCATCCACCAGACCTTCGCCGGCGAGCACCGGCAGCAGTTCGTGGCAGACCAGGTCGACATAGTCATCGCGGCGCTCCTTGTATTCGGGCGGCAGGGCATGCAGGCCAAGCAAGCTGGTCTGTACGTGAATCCCCAGCACCTGGCCGATACGGCGCGCCACACGCAGCATGCGCCTTTCCGCCTCCAGCTCCAGGCCATAGCCGGACTTGATTTCCAGCGTAGTGACGCCGTCGGCAAGCAAGGCGCGAGCGCGTGGCAGCGATTGCGCGAGCAGCTCGTCTTCGCTTGCGTTGCGCGTGGCGCGCACGCTGGAGACTATGCCGCCGCCGGCGCGTGCAATCTCTTCGTAGGTGGCGCCGTTGAGACGCAGATCGAATTCCTGCGCGCGGTCGCCGCCGAACACCAGGTGCGTATGACAGTCGATCAAGCCTGGTGTGACCAGGGCGCCGCCGACGTCATGCACTTCGCGCGCCGTGACAGCCGATGCGGCAGGCAGGTCGCGCATCGAACCGATCCATGCGATCCGCCCGTCCTGGCACGCTACGGCGGCATCTTCCAGCAGTCCGTAACTGGCTTGACCGACAAAGGTCGCCAGCGAGGCGTGGGTGAGTAGCAGATCCCAGTTCATCATTCTGATTCTTCAGTATCGGAAGGGGCGGGCGCCACTGGCTCGCCAAACGTGCTGGTGGCTCCCAGGTCCTCGATCGCGGCATGCTGCGCCGCGTGCAGCTGTTCAAAGTCCCGGATCATGCGCTCGGCGAAATCCTTGTACACCGGCGTACGCGAAAAAATGGAGGACGCGGCACGCGCCAGCAGGCAGGTAGCCATGATCGGTATCACCATGGCCTGGTTATTGGTGAGTTCCATCGCGATCACGGCGGAGGTGAGCGGCGCAGCGGTCACGCCTGCCAGATAAGCGCTCATGCCCAGCAGCACTACTGCCTCGCCGGGTACATGCGGAAGAAAGTAGGCGATGTTGTGTCCCAGGCCGGCTCCGACTGCCAGGGCCGGCGAGAAGATGCCGCCCGGGATGCCGGCCCAGTACGACACCACGTTGGCCAGCAGCTTGAGGACACCGAAACCCTGCCCGGGTGTGTCGGCGGCATCCTGCACGAACGCGCGTGCCTGCGTGTAGCCAGTACCGTACACGGTGTTATGCGACAGCACGCCAATCACCGCCAGGGCCAGACCGCAACCGATTGCGAACGGCACCGGATAGCGCTCGCGCAGCCTGCCGATAGCTGCCAGCGGACCCTGCTGGCTGAGCAGGATCAGGCGCGCGAACAGCCCGCCCGCAAGACCGCATACGATCCCGCATTCCAGCACAGCCAGCCAGGCATGCCCCAACGGCAGGCTGGCCTGCACCGTGCCGAAATAGGCGTAGTTGCCGAGGATGCCCATCGACACCACGCCGCCCACGAACACGGCGGTAAGCAGCAAGCCACTGAAGCGGTGTTCGAAGGTGCCGGCCAGTTCCTCGATGGCGAATACCACGCCCGCCAGCGGCGTGTTGAAGGCCGCGGCGATGCCGGCGGCGCCACCGGCCAGGATAAAGCGCGAGAGGGCCTTGGGATCGTCAAAACCGAAGCGTCGACCGAGCCAATGCATCAGCCCCGCGCCGACGTGTACGGTCGGCCCTTCGCGGCCGATCGACGCGCCCACGGTCAGTGCCAGCAAGGTCAGCACCATCTTGCTGGCCGCGATCGGCAGGGCCAGCATCTTCGCGCGAAAGCCGGCGTCTTCCACATGGATGGTCGCAATCACTTGCGGAATACCGCTGCCGCGCGCCGCGCGCAGGCGTCCCTCGGTAACCCAGCACAACAGGCCGAAAACCAGTGGCGTAAGCACCAGCGGGATCCAGGTCCCGTGGGTCAGCAGTTGCTGGAACAGGCGGTAGGCCCACTCGCTGGCCTTGGCGAACAGGATCGCGGCTAGCGCGACCAGCACCGCGCCGCTCCATAGCGCGATGCGGCGCTTCCATTGGTAAGGGGCGAAGAATTCGTGGCCCAATACGGCGCGCAGGCGGGGATTGGAGGCTTTGGGCTCAGGCACTGACATCGACAGATTATGACAGACACGCTGTTGCCGGACTTTGCTCGCTCCCGGCGGGAGGAGCCATGCGCTTCAGCGCGACTGCCTCAACCACCGCGTCTCATACAGGTCATACCTTCGATCCTTCAGGTTCTGCACTGTGCCCGCATTGCGCGCTCGCGCCAGGCCTTCCAGCCGCAGGTCGGCGAACAGCACCGTTTCGATGTTCGGCGTGGAATCGGCCGCCACCCCGTCGCGTGCGAACAGGAAGTCGCTGGGCGTGAGGATGCAGCTTTGTCCGTACTGGATGTCGAAATTGTTGACCCCGGGCAGGTTGCCGACGTTGCCGGAAAGGATCACGTAGCACTGGTTTTCGATCGCCCGCGCCTGGGCACAATAGCGAACACGCAGATAGCCTTCGCGCACGTCGGTGCAGAAAGGCACGAACAGCATCAAGGCACCCTGGTCCGCGAGGTGCCGCGCTACTTCGGGAAACTCCGAGTCATAGCAGATCATCACGCCGATCGGGCCGCAATCGGTCTGGATGGTCGCGGCGGCATCGCCGCCGGTTACGTTCCACACGTTGCGTTCGCTTGGCGTGGGATGGAGTTTTTCGCGCTCATGGATCGAGCCGTCGCGCAGGCATACATAACACACGTTGTGGATGTCGCCATTGGACTGTTCGGTAGGATGCGAGCCGCCCACGATGTTGATGTTGTAACGCACGGCCAGGCGACCAAAGAGTTCCTTCACCTGTGGCGTGTAGTGGCTCAGCTTGCGGATGGTTTCCACCGGCGACAGTTCTTCATTCTCGATCGACAGCAACTGCAAGGTGAGCATTTCCGGGAACGTCACGAAATCGGCGTTGTAGTCCGCGGCGATGTCGGTGAAGTATTCGACCTGGGTGGCGAATTCGTCGAACGACTTGATGCGCCGCTGTTGATACTGCACGGTTGCCACGCGCACCGAATCGGGCAGATGCCGGGGCGATTGCACTGCGGGTATGTCGGGTTGATCGAGCAGGGCGGGGTTGCGCCAGACCAGGTGGGCGGCGTAGCCAAGCGACTCGTAGTCCGATGGCACATAGCCGCGCAGCAGCCCAATGATCTCGAAATCGTTGGCCAACTGGAAACTTAGCGTCGGATCGCGTCGGCGGCCTTCCATCACCGCCTGTACATAGGTCTCCGCGCTGCCATAACGCTGGACGTTACGCGCCAGTCCGGGGATGCGTCCGCCGAAGGTGATGCCGCGCAGCTTCAGATCCATGCATAGCCGCTTGCGCGCCTGATACAGGCGCTGGCCAATGCGCATGCCGCGATAATCAGGATGCACCACCACTTCCATGCCGTACAGCCAGTTGCCGTCCGGGTTGTGGCGCGAAGCCATGCCGCCGCCGGTGATCTGCATCCAGGTGTGCGGTTTCAGCGCCAGCGATTCGTCGATGCGGAACGTCGCGCAATAGCCGACGATATTGCCCTCGTACTCCACCACGAACTGGCCTTCGGGGAAGTGGGTCTGCTGGGAGCGCAGCATTTCCGCCGCATGGCCCCATTCGGGCGTGTAGACGCGGGCGGTGAGGTCGACCAAGCCCGGCACGTCGCCCGGAACGGCACGGCGCAGGCTCAGCAAGGGTGAGTTTTCATTCTTCTTAGCCATGCTCTTCATCCTTTCGTACAGAAGGTGAAGCAGATGCGAGTATTCCCGGTTTGGGCGGTTACACTTGGTTGGCTATACGGAGATTATTCATGAGTGAAACGGCAGCGGTCTACCAGTTCAGTGCCGCCCATGCCTGGCAGGATGCGCAATGGCGCACCGATGTCAGCTTCGGGGTGGACAGCCACGGAGGCATTATTGCTTCGGCCGGCCAGGTTCCCGCCTACCTCGATGGCTGGGTACTGCCCGGCATGCCGAACCTGCACTCGCATGCCTTCCAGCGCGCCATGGCGGGCCTGGCCGAACGGCGCGGCCCGGGCGACGATTCCTTCTGGACCTGGCGCGAAACCATGTACGGCTTCGCCGAGCGAATCGATCCGGACAGCCTGCAGGCCATCGCCGCGCAGCTCTACGTGGAAATGCTCAAGGCCGGCTACACCCAGGTCTGCGAGTTCCACTACCTGCACCACCAGCCTGACGGCACGCCCTATGCGCAGCCGGAGGCCATGTCGCTGGCGTTGATCGAGGCTGCGCGTGAAGCGGGCATCGCACTGACCTTGCTGCCCGTGTTGTACATGAGCGGTGGCTTTGATGGGCGTGCGCTGTCGCAACGTCAGCGGCGCTTTGGCAACAACGTGGACGGTTACCTGCAACTGCTCGCCAACTTGCGCAAGCACGAAAGCCGTGACGTGCGCGTGGGTGTGGCTTTGCATTCGCTGCGCGCCATTCCGGAAAGTGCGTGGCGCGGTTTGATCGAACAGGAAGCGCTGAAAACCGGCCCTATCCATATCCACATTGCCGAGCAGATCGGCGAAGTACAAGACTGCCTGGCCACGCGCGGCGCCCGCCCCGTGGAATGGCTGTTCGAGCATGCGCCCGTCGACCGCCGTTGGTGCCTCGTGCATGCCACGCACCTTACCGACAAGGAAGCCGCGCAGCTTGCGCAGAGCGGCGCGATCGCCGGCCTTTGTCCCACCACCGAAGCCAATCTCGGCGACGGGCTGTTTCCGCTTGCACGGTATCTGGATGCCAGCGGTACGCTAGGCATCGGTTCGGACTCGCATATCTCGGTGTCGCCAATCGAAGAACTGCGCTGGCTCGAATACGGCCAGCGCCTCAGTACACGCCATCGCAACGTTGCCGCACGCCATGCCGGCGACAGCGTGGGTGAAACCTTGTGGAAGGCAGCGTTGAAAGGCGGTGCGCAAGCGGCGGATTTGCCGATCGGCGCGCTGGAGACGGGCAAGCGCGCGGATTTCTTCGTGCTGGATCCCGAAGCCCCGTCGCTAGCTGCTCGTGACAGCCGCTCGGTGATGGACAGTTTGTTGTTTGCCGGCAACCGATCGCCGGTACGCCACGTGATGGCGGGCGGCAAATGGGTGGTGCGTGATTTCGTACATCGCGACGAGACGCGCATCGCCGCGCGTTATCGCATGGCCGTCATGCGCCTCGCCGGTGCGTAGGCTGGGACGACAATCCCAGCTTCTATGCGGTATCCCGGTGCTGGGATTGCCATCCCAGCCTACACGCGAGCAGATGTGCAGCAGGTTTGCAGCCGGAGCCGGATCATCGAAAGGCTGCTGCCCGCTACCTAGCAATTCGGTCTCCGGCTGCAAGCCTGCTGCACATCGGCGTGCATTGTGGCGAAGACCGCATGGAAAGCGAGTAAAGAACGTGCGTGCCGGCGTAGAATTTGCGTAATTTCGCTGTGACGACAAAGCGAAGAGGGTGGCGCCTACTCCAGCTCTTCCCCTTCATTGGCTATCTTGCGTTGAATCCGATCAAGGTACTCGTCCAGTTCGCGCAGGTTCTGGAAGATCTCTTTCACCGGCACGGCCTTGACGATGTCGAACACCTTGCGAACCTGGGCCTGCGGATTCACCAGCAGGGTATGCCCGTCGCGCGCGCGCATGGCTTTCCTGGCCTTGGCGATGCTTCTGAGTCCCGCGCTGCTGATGTAGTCGAGCGCGGACAGATCCAGCACCAGGGTGCTACCGACATCCATTTGCTGCAGCAGCTTTTCCGCTTCCTGGTCGAATTGGCCGAAGCTCATCGCGTCCAGGCGGCCTTCCAGGTAAAACGTGGATCGCCGGGGGCTGAACGGATCGATGCGTAGGTTAAGTGCCATGACCGTGCTCCGTGGGATTGGCAAAGCGCAGTTGCAGATGGTTGCCGTATTCGTCGTGGGTGTAGTTCAGTTCGCTGGACATAGCCCGTACCAGATGAAGCCCTAAGCCGCCGTCGTCGTTGCGGTCGGCCAGGTCCCCGGTGAGGGCGGGTGCCCCGAACTGCAGCGGGTCGAATGGAGCGCCCTCGTGGTTGAGTTCCACCAGTACCGCTTCTTCCAGGATCATCATGCGCAAGCCGATGCAGCCAGCCGGGTTGCCGGAGCAGCCGTGATGGACCATGTTCACCATCAGCTCCTCCAGCACCAGGCGCACATCGTCACGCAACCCGCTGCGTATGCCGGCGTCATGCAGTCTTTTTTCGCAGTGGTCGAGCGCGTCGAACACTTTTTCCAGCGTGGCGGGAAAGGCCAGGTCGAGCATCGAGGTTTCGTCCTCCAGTCCGACATGATTCCAACGTAATGCAAGCAGGGCGATATCGTCGCTCTGGCCGTAGCCCGCCGCATAGGATTCGACATCTTCGGCCAGGAACTGGGTAGGGTCGCCGCTTTGCTGGAATTGGCCCAGCCTGGCCAGCAGCCTTTCGCCGCCGTAGTGCTCCAGGGCCTCATTGGCCGCTTCGGTCACGCCGTCGGTATACACCAGCAAGGTGTCGCCCGGTCGCAGGCGCGTGCGCAGCACGGGAAAGGCGGCGTCTTCGTCCAATCCAAGCGCCGGGCCGGAGGTTACCGGCAACCAGGTCGGCGCATGATTGCCCCACAGCACGGGCGGATCGTGGCCTGCGCTGGCGAGTGTCATGTGGCCGGTCACTACGTCCAGGAAACCGCACAGCAAAGTCACGAACATGCAGTTGTCGTTGTTGCGGCACAGCTCCTGATTGATCAGCTGCAATAATTGCTGCGGCGATTGGGCGTGCGACGCCATGGCCTTGGCAAGCGTAATGGTGCGTGCCATGAACAAGGCGGCCGGGATGCCTTTGTCGGCGACGTCGCCCACCATGAAACAGAATCGCTGGCTGGGCAGCATGAAGTAGCTGTACAGATCGCCGCCGACGCTGCGTGCGGGCTTCAGTGCGGCGTACAGTTCGAAATTGTGGCAACGCGCATCGAGATAATGCGGACCCGGGAGCAGGGCGGTCTGGATCTGTTGCGCGATGTCCAGTTCGCTGGCAAGGCGTGCCTGCTCGCGTGCAAAGCGGGTCAGTTCTTCCAGGTGCGCGGCCAATTCGCGCCGCATCTTGTCGAAAGCATGGGTAAGGCGTCCTATTTCGTCGTGGCGGCGCACTCGTGGCAGGGCAAAATCCAATGCTCCGCGCGAGACTTGCTCCGCGCGCTCGGCGAGTACGCCCAGCGGTGCCAGGGTGCGGCGGATAGTGACCATCACGATCAAGCCGAGGATCAGCAAGGTCAGCGCGCCAAGCACGAGCACGGCGACGAAAGCGTCGCGCACCTGCGCGTAAATGAGTTCTTCGGGTACGGCTACGGCAAGTTTCCATTGCGTGCCATTGATCGGTTCGTCATAGATCCATACATGCGCTCCCTGCTGATCCAACTCGTGCGCGTTCGCATGTCCCTTCAGGCTTGGCGCATTCAGCAGGTCGAGCAGGGTGTTATCCGCTTTTTTGCCCACCCGCTCCATCGTGTCGTTGGCTAGATACATGCCTTGTTGGTCGATCACGAAGGCATGCGCGCCGGCCGGCAGTTGCATGGACTGCAAGATCCCTTGCAGCCAATCCAGGGTGACGTCCGCGTTCACTACGCCGATGGCGGCGCCATCGGCCTGCATCGACGAGGAATAGCTGACCAGCAAGCGATGCCTTGATTGCGATCGAAAGACTTCATGCCAGCATCCCTGGCTGCAAGCCAGCCCGCGCTGGAACCATGCCGTGTTCCAGTAGGGCTGCGCGTCCTTGGCAAGATCGCGCATGGCCAGGCTGCCGTCGCTTTGCCGGCCGACGAAAGGCGATTGCCCGGCTTCGCGCGCGGCCGGTCTGCCGGGTACGAACGCGGCTGCCAGCCCGGCAAGATCCGGATTTCCCGCCATGGCGTCATGGATCAGCGGCTTGGCATCCAGCGGACGTGGGCCAATGATGGAGGCCAGGACCCGGGCTGTGTTGGTGATGTTGTCCAGCCGCTCCTGCACCAGGCTGCTGCCCTGGCTGGCCCATGCTCCGGATTCGCGCTGGGCCTGCTGCAGCACCTGCTGGCCCACCATGCGGAACAGCAAATAGCCGCTCGCAACGAAAACGAGCGTCGCGCCGGCCAGCACCCACACGGCCAATCTCCACGCAAGACTGCGCAATGGCATGGCTCCCCTGACTCTCTACGTCGCCGGTTATAGCGGATTAGAGGACTGCGCTGATGCGAAGGATTGCTCAGCTTGGTCAAGACGGCAACTTAGTTCGCTGCCTGAACTCTCGGCATCGGTTCAGCTTGGCGACGTCATCGGGAAGATTTTCTCCGGCGTTTCCCGCCATGAGTTTCCACCACTCGCAGGGAGAACCCTCATGCTTCGCTACCTTCCCAAGTTGCTACTCGCGCTGGCCGTACTGGGCGGCGTCCTGGCGCAGACCGGCTGCGTCGTAGTCGCACCGCGCCCGGCCCGCGTATGGGTACCCGGCTATTGGTCACCGGCGCATGTGTGGGTGGGCGGTTACTATCGCTATCGCTAGGGATGCTCTGATCTATTCCGCGTGCCCGGCATGACGTCCAGAAGGCCCGCAGGGCGTGCCGCGCGGCACAGGGCAGACTGGCCGTCTGTTCAAGCCGCGGGGCACGTCCTGCGGGCCTTCTGGACGTCACCCCGTCATTGAAATTCAAAGGGTTGGGGCCGCACTGTATGCGCGCCTGGCAGCGACGTAAGCGTCTAGACAGACGGGCATGCCTTCCTCGCTCCTCAAACCAGGCACGTCCCTGTGCCTTCCCCGCGTGCGCCACTGGGTCGCTGCGAGGCGCGCATACAGTGCGGTGACGGGTACGTGGAATAGATCAGAGCATCCCTAGGATCGATGCATGGGGCGCTCAAGGCTTTCTTGCGCCCCATTCCCGAATGAAGTCGATGAACACGCGCAGCTTGGGCGGCACCTGGAAACGGCTCGGGTAGTACAGGTAGAAGCCGTCGAAAGGCGGTAGCCAGGGATCGAGCACGCTTTCCAGCCGCCCCGCATCGAGGGCGGCGCGAGCGGAGATGTCCAGTACGCAAGCCAGGCCAATGCCATCCTCCGCGGCGCGCAACGCAAGCGGCACGTCGTTGACGGTGAGGCTTCCGTCCACGGCGATCTCGTACCAACGGCCCTTCTGTGGCCCGCTGCGGTGCGCGAACTCCCAGCGATAGATCGCGCCGCTGCTGTCGAGGCGATGCTTGATGCAGTTGTGGCGCTGTAGATCTTTCGGCTCCTTGGGATAGCCGCGGCGCTCGAAGTAGGCAGGCGATCCGACCACCAGCGAACGCAGCGGCCCGCCGATGGGAACGGCCACCATGTCTCGCTGCAGGCGTTCGCCCAGCCGGATCCCTGCATCCAGGCCTTCGGCCACCAGGTCGGTGAGGTTGTTCTCCACGCGAATGTCCAATTGCACGTCCGGCCAGCGCGCCATGAATTCGCCGAGCAGGGGTTCGATCACGTTTTGCGCCGCCACCGCCGGTACGGTAAGTCGCAAGCTGCCGCGCGGACGGTCACCGTGCTGGCGGATGGCATCCAGAGCCAGATCCAGCTCGTTGAGCGCGGGGGTAATGCGCTGCAGCATCTCGCGACCGGCTTCACTAAGTCCGACGCGCCGCGTGGTGCGCTGAAGCAGCCGCGTGCCGAGCTGATGTTCCAGCTGCTGCATGGTCTGGCTGAGCGCCGAAGGCGTCACGTCCAGCGCCGCAGCCGCCCGCGTAAAACTGCCGTACTCGGCGATTGCGCGGAAGGCGCGCAGGGCATGGTGATCACGCATGGCCAGATCCATTTATTAGATTGACTAAATAATGCATCAAGTCGCTGCTGGTTTTTCAAGATGATCAGCCGGTGCAGACTGCACCCCGTCGCTACCCACTACGGAGTTCAGCCATGTCGCTCGATCAGTACTTCACACTCGGACGTTCCGGCCTGCGCGTCAGCCGCCTTGCCCTGGGGGCCATGACCTTCGGGGAAAACTGGGGCTGGGGCACGGCGGAGCAGACTGCCCGCGCCATGTTCGACCGTTACCTGGAAGCCGGCGGCAACTTCATCGATACCGCGGACATGTACACCGAAGGCAGCAGCGAAAGCATGCTGGGCAAGTTCATCGAGGAGAGCGGCACACGCGATCGCGTGGTGCTCGCCACCAAGTTCACCTACAACGCGCAGCCCGGCAATCCCAATGCCGGCGGCAATGGCCGCAAGAACATCCTGCGCGCGGTGGAAGGTTCGCTGCGCCGCCTGCGCACCGACTACATCGACCTGTATCTGCTGCACACCTGGGACCGCCTCACGCCGGCCGAAGAAGTGGTGCGCACCCTGGACGACCTGGTGCGCGCAGGCAAGATCCGCTACGCGGGACTCTCCGATATTCCCGCCTGGTACGCCGCCCGTGCGCAAACCTTCGCCGAAGCGCATGCGCTGGCGCCGCTAGTGAACATGCAGCTGGAATACTCGCTGGCCGAGCGCAATATCGAGCTCGAATACATCTCGCTGGCGCAAAACCTCGGCTTGGGCATCACCGCCTGGAGCCCGCTCGCCATGGGCATGCTGTCGGGCAAGTACAAGCCCAGCCAGCAAGGCGGCGAGGGCGACGGAAGGCTGGCCAAGGTAAGCAGTGCGCCCGGTTTCGAGCGCTTCACCGAGCGCAACTGGAAGATCGTCGCGGAACTGGAAAAAGTGGCGCAGGAGGCCGGTCAAAGCATGGCGGCGGTAGCCTTGAACTGGGTCGCCACCCAGCCGGGCGTCGCCTCGGTGATCATCGGTGCGACCAAACTCGAACAGCTCGACGCCAATCTTGCCGCGCTTTCCTTTCAGCTGCCGGCCGAATTGCGCGCACGGCTGGATGCGGTCAGCGCAACGGAAAAGCCGTTCCCTTATTACATGTTCGCCGACATTCAACAGACTCGGATACACGGTGGCGTGGCGGTGGGTGACAAGCCCGCCGGGTATGCGCCGCCGCTGTTCGTGCCGAAAGTGGAAGCGCGTGAGATTACGGCGCGCTGAACTCGACGTTCTGCTCTCTCTGCCCTCAGCGCAGAGAGAGCAAAGATCCCCAGGACAATAAACTATGAGCCGCACGACATCCCATTGGATCGAGGTTCCGCACGCCCAGCTCTATGCCGAACAGGCTGGCGAGGGGGATTCGATCACCATGCTGCATGGCTTTCTGGTCGACCGTGGCCAATGGGACCATGAATTCGCCGCCCTGGCCCGTACTCATCACGTGCTCCGCTACGATGCGCGCGGTTTCGGTCGCTCTACCATCGAGCCCGGCGGCTACTCCCATCACGAAGACTTGGCGGCGGTGCTAGACGCGTGTGGTGTGCAACGCACCAGCTTGCTCGCCTGCTCGGGCGGTGCGGCAACGGCCCTGGATTTCGCGTTGGCACATCCGGAGCGCGTCAGCTCGCTGGTCCTCATCGGTCCTGGCTACTGGGGCCGCTTCGCCGATAGCACTCCTGCCGCGCGTGCCTTTCTGCAAGCACTCCGCACTTTCGACGTGAGCGGACTGATTGACAGCTCCTTGCGCGCCTTCACCGATGGACCGCGTCGTGCGCAGAACGAAGTGGACCCGGCCGCGCGCCGGCATACGGAGGCAATGACCGTGCCGTTGTTCAAGCGCGAAACCAGCTACTGGACGCGTGCGGATCAGGATCAGCGCGAGCCCAAGCCCAGCGCGCTCGAACGCCTGCGCGAAATCGAGTTGCCAACCGTGCTGATCGTCGGCGCCGAGGATCAGATCGAAGTACATCAGTTGGCGCGGGAGCTGGTCGAAGGTTTGCCGCACGCGCGCATGTTCGTAGTGCATGGCGCGGGCCATCACGCCAATCTGGAAGCGCCCGCCGAGGTGCTTGGTATCGTGCGCAACGCTTTGTCGGTAGTCGCGCCAGTGGATTGATACGTGCCGGCTATCGAGCCGGACTCGTGGCGTTATCGACCGCCTGCAAGGGTCGCCTTATGCTTGGGGCATTCGAAATGTCCTAGAGGGCCTCGGCGCCGTTCCGGCGCAGCGGCGTATCGAGGCATCGTCCCAGGGGTTCGGCCATCCATATGCCTTCGAGCGCGTCCTTCAACACCGACGACCTGATCCGTCACGGCACGCCGGCCTTCAAGCACACCAATCTCGCCCTGTTTGCCGCCGGCCTGGCCACCTTTGGCCTGCTGTATTGCGTGCAGCCACTGATGCCGCAATTCAGCCGGCACTATGGCGTAAGCGCTGCGACCAGCGCTTTGTCGCTGTCGCTGACCACCGGCGTGCTGGCCGTTGCGATGCTGTTCGCCGGTGGTGTTTCCGATGCATGGGGACGCAAGGTGGTGATGGTGGCCTCCTTGCTTTCGTCCGCACTGCTGGTGCTGTTGTGCGCGTTGATGCCGAACTGGTACGCGTTGCTTACGCTGCGGACCTTGCTCGGCATCACGCTCAGCGGCTTGCCCGCCGTGGCCATGACCTATCTCAGCGAAGAAATGCACCCCGAATCGATCGGCTTGGGGATGGGGCTGTACATCAGCGGCAGTGCGGTGGGCGGCATGAGCGGGCGGCTGATCGCCGGTGTAGTGGCGGATTTTGCCGGCTGGCGTGCCGGCGTCGGCGTGGTGGGCTTGATCGGCTTGCTCTCCGGCCTGGTGTTCTGGAAAGCCTTGCCGCCATCGCGCCATTTTCATCCGCAAGCTTTGCAGTGGCGCGCCTTGTTCGCACGCTTTACCGGCATGTTTCGCGACCCCGGTCTGCCATGGCTGTTCGTGGAAGGCTTTCTGCTGCTCGGCGCCTTCGTCACGATCTACAACTACCTGGGCTACCGCCTGATGGCGCCGCCGTTCAACCTCAGCCAGGCAGTGGTCGGCCTGATCTTCGGCATCTACCTGGTCGGTACTTTCAGCTCGGCCTGGATGGGCCACCTGGCGGGTAAGCTGGGACGGCGCAAGGTGCTATGGACAGCCTTTGCGCTGATGCTGTTGGGGGTGGCATGTACGATGACCGATACGCTGTGGTTGATCATCTTCGGCATCGCGGCCATCACTTTCGGCTTCTTTGGTGGCCATTCCATCGTCAGCAGCTGGGTAGGGCGGCGCGGCGGCGCTGCCAAAGCACAGGCTTCTTCGATGTATCTTTTCAGTTATTACATGGGTTCCAGCGTGGCGGGCTGGAGTGGTGGGCTGTTCTATGCAAGCTATCAGTGGCAAGGCGTTGCTTGGTTTGTCGGTGCGTTGGTGCTGGCCGGCCTGGTGATCGCGCTGCGCTTGTATCGCGTGCCGCCTTTGCCGCAGCTGGTCACCCCGCCGACCCCCATGAGCAAGGGCGCGATGCCTTAAAGATCAGCTTTTGACCGCCGTTAGCAGTTGCACGAAGCGCGGCACCAAGGGCGAACGTTCGTCTTCGCGATACGCGACGTGGATCTCCGACATGGCATTGGCGTCGGCCAGCGGCACGTAGCTGACGCCTTCCACGTGGAAATGGTCGCAGGACTTGGGCAGGATCGTCACGCCGAAGCCGGCGGCCACCAGTCCGATGATCGTGGACGCTTCTCGCGCTTCCTGCGAAACGCGCGGCGCAAAACCTGCCTCGCGGCACAAGGTCATGACATGTTCGTGCACGCCCGCCCCCGCGTTGCGCGCGAACACCACGAATGGTTCCTGCGCCAGCGCCTTTGCCGGCAATTTGCCGCGTGCGCCCACGCGTTTCAGCACGGGATGGTCCGAGCGCATCACCGCAACCAGCGGATCACGAAACAGGCGCTTGGAAAGCAGGGCGGTCGGCAAGGTGCCCGGGCGCAGGATGCCGACCTGCAAGCGGCGTTCGAGCAAGGCATCGATCTGCTGCAGCGAATTCATTTCCTCCAGCTGCAGATGCACGGCCGGAAAGCGCTGCCGGAACGCGAAGATGGCGCCGGGTATGTCCTGCGAAAGCGGGGTGGTGCGAGTAAATCCGATGCGCAGCTCGCCCAGCTCCCCCCGCTGTGCGCGTTGGACCAGGTCCACAGCGCGATCGGTGCGTGCCAGGATCTCGCGGGCTTCTTGCAGAAATACACGCCCCGGTTCGGTCAGCGCTACGCGCCGGTTGGTGCGCGTGAGCAAGCGGGCTCCGACGGCGTCTTCCAGCTGGCGGATCTGCTGGCTGAGCGGCGGCTGCGACATGCCCAGCCGTTCCGCCGCCTTGCCGAAATGCAGCGTATCGGCGACGGCTACGAAGTAACGCAGGTGGCGCAGTTCGATGTTCATGCCGGCTACTTTCGCGGCATGCGGCGCGATGCTCAAGTGCTTTGCGAGCTTATCAACGCCGAGGGCGGCCCCCACCCCTGCCTTTGCAGGGGTGGGGTGGACTTATTGCGCAGGTGTAGCCGCCCCAGGCTTCAACATCCCCTGCACATCCTCGAACTTGCCGTCGCCGAGCTGCGGCTTGATACCCAGCAGATGCGCCATCAGCGGATACACGTCCACGTTCGGGAAGCTATGGAAGCGAATACCGCTCTGGAATCCAGGACCGTGCGCCACGAATAGCGCCTGCATCAGCGGATCGGCATTGTCATAGCCATGCGCCCCAAGTTTCAAATCGCCCTGATGCTTGGCCAGGTATTCGCTGGTGGTGATGCGCCAGCCGACATCGGCCAGGCATACCAGCCGTGGCACGCGCGTATTGCTGCCGTAGTCCAGGCGCTTGGGAATGCGGGTTTTGTCCCAGCAGTGCATGTGCTGCTGGGGCTGCTCCCGTTGCTGTTCGATCGCATTGAAGTCGTGTTTGCGCTTTGGGTTGAAGCCGGCGACTTCATCCAGCGTCACGACTTCCACGTCGTTCAAGTCGATCAGCTTGTCGATCAGGATGTTGTGATCCGGCGGCACGCTGGCCATGCCGTGATCGGCGAGGACGATCAGATTGATCTTGTCATACAGCCCGCGCTGGCGCAGTCCGTCGATCAGGCGTCCAATCGCGGCATCGGTATCGCGCAGGGCCTGGTTCAGCTCCGGTGAATCGGGACCGTACTTATGCCCAGCCTTGTCGACCGCTTCGAAGTACAGCGTGATGAAACTTGGGCGCTGGTCGGCCGGCAGGTCCAGCCATGCCAGCACCTGGTCGACCCGCTGATCCGGCGTTACCTTGCTGTTGTAGGGTTTCCAGAAGTCCGGACGCTTGCCCTGGATATTCGCGTCCGAGCCGGGCCAGAACATGGTGGCCGTGCGCAGGCCATTGGCATCGGCGCTAACCCATAGCGGCGTGCCCTCGTCCCACCACAAGCCGTTGCTCTCGACTTTCTTGTCGTCATGCGTGAACTTGCCCAGGGAGGGATCAACCATGGTGTTGTCGACGATGCCGTTATGATCCGGCACCAGTCCAGTCACGATGGCGTAGTGATTGGGGAAGGTCAGCGAAGGGAACGAGGGCTGCATCGAATCGGCGTGCACGCCGCTGGCGGCCATCGACTGTAGGTTCGGGGTGACGCCGCGGTTGATGTAGTCGGCCCGGAAGGCGTCGATCGAGATCAGCAGCAACGGGGTCGTAGCTTCGGCTTTGGTTTCCAATGCCTTGGCTTCCGGCGTTACGGAAGGATGAGCCGCGCAGCCGGCGAAGCCGAGGGCCAGCAATGAGCCAAGCAGGAGGCGGGACAAGCCTTTCATGATGAGAATCCGTTGGTCGATCGACAGCCGCCAATGATGGCGCAGTTGTGTGACTAATTCAGCCGCAAGTTCTTGGCGCATAGGCTGGGATGGTAATCCCAGCATCTTCGATCCCGTGTGCAAAGCTGGGATTATCATCCCAGCCTACGCCTTGGAGCCGTAACCATGTCTGCGATCGAACAACGTCCGCCCTTGCCGCCGTTTACCCGCGAAACCGCCATCCAGAAAGTCCGCCTTGCCGAGGACGCCTGGAATACCCGCGATCCGGGCCGCGTGGCGCTTGCGTATACGCCTGACAGTCGCTGGCGCAATCGGGCGGAATTCCTCCAGGGGCGCGATGCCATCGTCACTTTCCTTACGCGCAAATGGGCGCGTGAACTGGATTACCGCCTGATCAAAGAGCTATGGGCCTTCGACGGTCATCGCATCGCCGTGCGCTTTGCCTATGAGTGGCATGACGATTCCGGCAACTGGTTCCGTTCGTATGGCAACGAGAACTGGTTGTTCGATGAAAACGGCCTGATGGCCGAGCGGCATGCCAGCATCAATGACGTGCCGATCAGCGAAGCGCAGCGCCAGTACCGTTGGCGGCAAGGCCGCAGGCCGGATGATCATCCCGGGCTGAGCGATCTGGGCCTGTGAGTTCGTTTTATGCGGCGTTGCGTTTTAAGGATGTCCTGATCTCTTCCACGTACCCGTCACCGCACTGTATGCACGCCTCACTTCGCCCCGGCGGCGCACGCGGGGAAGGCACAGGGACGTGCCTGGTTTGAGGAGCGAGGAAGGCAGGGAGTATGTCTAGACGGCGGGGCGAAGTGAGGCGTGCATACAGTGCGGCCCCAACATTTAAAATTTAATGACGGGGTGACGTCCAGAAGGCCCGCAGGACGTGCCCCGTGGCTTGAACAGACGGCCAGTCTGCCCTGTGCCACGCGGCACGCCCTGCGGGCCTTCTGGACGTCATGCCGGGCACGTGGAAGAGATCAGGACATCCTTAACCACGCGGCCGCAGCATGTCCCGCCCGATACCCGCTCGCAAAACACGCCGTCAGCAAATACCCGCCGGTGGGCGCTTCCCAATCCAGCATTTCTCCCGCGCAAAATACCCCGGGCAGGGCGCTCAGCATCAGCGCTTCATCCAGGGCTTCCAGCCGCACGCCGCCAGCGCTGCTGATCGCCTCGGCGATGGGGCGCGGCCGTTGCAGGCGCAAGGGCAGGCACTTGATGGTACGGGCCAGGACATCCGGATCTTGCCGTTGCGCCGGGTCCAGCACCTCGTGCAGCAAGGCCGTTTTCACGCCGGCCAGGCCGGCCTGGCGCCGCAAATGCTCGCTTAGCGTGCGGCTGCCGCGTGGCTTGGCCAGGTCATGGCGCAATCGATCCAGCGCCCGATCCGGCGCCAGGTCCAGTTCCAGCACCGTATGGCCCTGCCGGGCGATGGCGTCACGCAAACTTGCCGCAAGCGCGTAAACCAGGCTGCCTTCGATGCCGGTTTGCGTGATCACGCATTCTCCCTGCAGCATCGGAGTGTGCCCGGAGACATCGTGCAGGCGGGCGGCAACAGGTTTCAGCGGTGCGCCAGCATGGTGCGCAGACAAATACGCGCTCCAGTCGACATCGAAGCCGCAATTGGCCGCTTGCAAGGGTGCAACGTCGGCGCCGCGTTCTGCCAGGAGCGTTTGCCACGCGCCATCGGAACCCAGTTGCGGCCAGCTGCCACCGCCTAGCGCCAACACTGCTGCGCGCGCATGCACGAAACACTCGCCGTCCGCGTTGGCGAAGCGCCAGGCGCCATCGTCGCGCCAACCGAGCCATCGATGATGCACATGAAAACGCACGCCGCTTTCGCGCAGGCGATGGACCCATCCGCGCAATAGCGGCGCCGCCTTCAAGTCGCTGGGAAACACGCGCCCCGAACTGCCCACGAAAGTAGCCACTCCCAGGCCGCGAGCCCATTCGCGCAGCGCATCGGCATCAAAATCATCCAGCCATGCGCCCACTTGCATGGCGCGTTCGCGGTAGCGTTGATCGAAGGCCGGACGCGGTTCACCGTGCGTGAGGTTCATGCCGCCCTTGCCGGCGATCAGAAACTTGCGTCCGACCGAACCCTTCGCCTCGTACAGATCGACTTCGATACCGTGTGTGCGCGCGGCTTCGGCAGCCATCAGGCCCGCGGGGCCGCCGCCAATGATGATCAGGTTGGAGGAACGCGAAGATGGCATGCACGGGTGCGGTGGAGGAATCCGTGCATTGTAAAAGAGTTAGTTGCCGTTTCCGCCTGGCTTGAGTCGCCGGATCACGTCTGCATGGGCAGGATAGCGGTGCAGCAGCGTCTGTGTATCGGCCAGCTCGAAGGTATCGAACTCAAATCCTGGCGCCACGGTGCATCCCACCAGCGAATAGCCCAGCGTTCCCTCGCGCTCCGCCGCAAACCAGCAGCCTGCGGGCACCACGAGTTGAAACGAGGCAGCCGGCTCAAGTAGCGGATTGCCAAGCCGCCGCACCCTCCACTCGCCGCCATCGTCCAGCACGTGGATAAGCAGAGGGTCACCGCCGTAGAAGTGCCACATCTCGTCCGAATCAATACGATGCCAGGCGGAGTACGCCTGGCCGTGCAGCAGGTAATAGATACCTGTCGAGGCGCGGCGCCGTGTGTTGTCCGTTTTAACGACGTACTCGTTGCTCTGGTACGTCCGCTGGTAGTAGCCGCCTTCCGGATGCGGCTGAAGATTGAGCTGCCGGATGAGGTCGTCAACAACGGAAGCTGCGGCGGTCATGCAGTGGCCTGTGGAGATGGGAAAAGCAATTGGCCCTAATTTATCGCAGCCACGCCGAACAAATCCCCTCGGGCGACCTGATCTTCCATCGCCAGCAAAAACCGCTTGGTCGGCAGGCCGCCGCCAAATCCCGTCAAGCTGCCGTTTGCGCCGATTACCCGATGGCAAGGCAGCACGATAGGCAAAGGATTGCGCCCATTGGCAGCGCCTACTGCACGCATTGCTTGTGGCTGCCCGATACGCTGCGCCAGTTCGCCGTAGCTGATGGTAGCGCCATATGGAATCTTCGCCAGCGCTTGCCATACCGCCACCTGAAAGGCCGTCCCTATCGGGTGCAGGGGTAGATCGAAGCTCGTGCGCTCGCCGGCAAAATATTCTTCCAATTGCTTGCGCGCAAAAGCGAGCTTCGCCGGATCGTGCTCCCATGCGGCATCGGGCGCCTTCCGATGCTTGCCGGTCTCGAACCAGACTTCACGTAATCCTTTCGCATCCGCCACGAGCAGCAACTTGCCGATCGGTGTGGGCAGATGGTCGTACCAGATGGCGTTGTTCGATGGATTCATGCCAGGGCTCCAGGTCGTGGCGTGGCTGGCAGCTTCGCTGGCGTGCTCACGCTGCGCCAAAGATGCATTACCGCATAGGCGCGCCACGGCCGCCAGGCTTCGGCCAGTTGCGTCAGCGCTTTGGTGCTGAGCATGTCGCCATCGCGCGAGGCGGCACGCCGCAGTATCAGATCGGCGGCGGGAAACGCATCCGGATGACTTAGCGCACGCATCGCCATGTAATGGGCCGTCCATTCGCCGATGCCGGGCAGGGCCACCCAGCGCGAGACGAACTCGTCCAGCGACTGCTCGACCCTAAAATCCACCCGTCCGTCGAGCACGGCGCGAGCCACGCCGCGGATGCTCTGTGCGCGTGCCGTAGTAATGCCCAATGCGTTGAGATCCGCGTCGGCCAATACCTCCGGTGTGGGAAACAGGCAATCCAGGCCGGGTGCCACTGGCATGGACAGCGCTTCGCCATAGCGATGTACCACACGTGAAGCAAGCGTACGTGCCGCTGCCACGCTGACTTGCTGGCCGAGTATGGCGCGCACAGCCACTTCAAAACCGTCCCAACTGCCCGGCAAGCGCAGGCCGGGGTATTTGCGCAATGAGGGACGCAAATGCGCCGTGGTCTGCAAGGCCGTGGCGATGGCTTGGGGATCGGCATCCAGATCGAACATGCGGCGAATGCGCGTGACCACCGACAGCATCTGCGCTGGTTGCGGGCAATGCAGCTGCAGGCGCAGCACGTTCTCCTGCTCCGGCCATGCGCTCAGACGCAGCCAGCCCGGCGCTTGGGCAGGACCGAAAACGCGCGCATAGCTTTCGTCGTCGACCACTTCGATGCCCGGCAAGGCGCGGCCGCGCAGAAAAGCCAGCAGGGAAGCGAAGTCGTAAGGCGGCCGGTAGTGCAGGCGCAACGTCAGGCTGTCATCGCTGCCCGCATGTGGTTTGCGCCGCAGCTCGCGCGGCGCGATACGATTGGCTTGCGCAAACGCGGCATTGAAGCGGCGCAGGCTGCCGAAGCCTGAAGCGAGCGCCACATCCGTGACCGGCATGTTCGTCTCGGTCAGCAGTTGTTTGGCGAACAACAAGCGGCGCGTGGTGTGCACGTCGATGGGTGGTGCGCCCAGGCGCTCCACGAACAAACGACGCAGCTGCCGCGCCCCTACGCCGACGCGCCGTGCAAGCTCTTCCACCGAATGATCTTGCAGCAGTCCGCCTTCGATCAGCTTCAGCGCGCGAGTTACCACGTGGTCACCACGCTGCCACGCGTCATTGCCGGGCGCGAGTTCCGGCCGGCAGCGCAGGCAAGGGCGAAATCCCGCCGATTCCGCTGCCGCGGCCGTCGTGTAATACGTGACGTTCTCACGCTTTGGCGAAGGCGAGGCAGGACACACCGGCCGGCAATAAATGCGGGTGGTGCTGACGGCGATGAAGAACAGCCCGTCGAACCGCGCGTCACGGCTCAGTCGGGCCCGCTCGCAGGTTTGCGAGTCCAGGGTGGGGAAGGCGTGGGTTTCTGTCATGGCTGCAGGCTAGCACCGCCGCGAACCGAAAACTCGCCGTTTTCGGACATCAACGCCAGCCTGCTTGCCTGCGCTCTAATCCAGATCGTGACGGACGCCGGTCATGCTCGAAAGCACCCCATCCCTGCGAATCAGGCCGTGATACAGCGCCGCCCCAAGGTGCGCCAGAAACGTCAGGAACAACAGCACTGCCAGCCACGCATGCGTATGCCGAAGGATCGCGAACGCTGCCGCGTTCACCGGAAAAATCGGCGGCAAGCGCAGCGAGTGACTGAGCATTACCGGGTAACCACCCGCCGATAGCATCGCCCAGCCGACCAAGGGCATGGCCAGCATCAGCGCATACAGTAAGTAGTGCGAAGCATACGCCGCTAGCTTCTGCACGGCGGGCAGGTCCTCAGGCAAGGGCGGCGGCGGATTGCGCAGGCGTACGACGAGCCGGACTATCGCAAGCACGAGTATCGCGATGCCGAGCGGCTTGTGGATCGCAAGCAGCCATTCGTGCCGTTCGGAGACGGACGCCACCATGCCCACGCCGATGAATAGCATCGACACGATCATCACTGCCATCAGCCAATGCAGCACGCGGGCGGCAAGCACGAACTGGGTGGATGAGCGCGTCATGGCTGGGTCTCCGGCTCGGTGGTGGCTGTGGCTATGCCGGGAAGATGCGCTTCCTCGCTGGTGCGGCGCAGATAGGAAGTGGCGTAGGCGGCAGAACGTGCGGGCAGCAGCGGGTCGTCGGAAATCTCGATGCCGTGCGGCAGGATGGTGGGGTCGTAATTGATATCGCGGCAGGCGCCGCTTTCCTGCGCTTCGGTGCCGGTAAGCACCAGCGTACCGGCGTCGATCTCGCGACGATCCGAGGGCCATGCCTTGGTCGCATCATTGGTGGGATCGCCTGGATTGGCGAGTGTAAACACCAAATGCCAGCGCAGTGGTCCTTGTGCCAGCCGCCGGGTGAGATCGGCATCCAGGTAATCCGCATCGCTGGCGCCGGTTGACGTCCCACTGGTTTGCGGCACTACGCGCCAACGCACCGCGTGCTTTTGGCCATTCGCATCGACGAATACGAAGGCATTCAAGCTCCAATAGCTTTCGGTCGCGAAGCTGGCCGATGGCCTGGCCGTCTTCACCCAGGCGAGGAACGCCGCTGTTTCAGGATGCGCGGCAAAGAAGGCGCCCATTTTCGCGGGGTTAGGCTTGCCGGTGGATGGATCGGGCTGCTGGGCCTGAAGGAATTCATAGAATGCCTGCGGCGTGGCAACCAGAAACACCGGCATGCTGTTCATGCCGGTGCGCCATTGCTGGCCGTTGGCTTGCGTAAAGCGCAAGGCCAGGCTGCGGATCGGGGCGCTGCCGTCTGGCGCATAGGGATTGCCGCCGGGAATCGCAAAGCGGCCCATTACTGGTGTCCGGCCAGGCATGAACACTTGCGCGATCGAATAGGCCTGCGCCTGGCCGTTGCTGTCGAAATAACCGGCCACGCACACGCCTTTGGCGTGATTGCGGCGGTAGCCCGGGAATGTCCCGCCAGCATTGGCTTGCAGCTGATTCACCAGCTGCTGCGCGGTCAATCGATGCGGTGTCAGCCAACCACCGACATACCCGAAGCTCAGGACGAGAATGAGCAGTACAAGGCCGATCAGCGCAAGTCGCTGCACAACGCTGCGGCCGGAAAGGGGAGGCGAAGCATGCATGGATCATGTCCTGGCAGGAAGGATGCATCAGGTTGTCTTCGTCCATGACAGTGGTACGGTTACAGATGGGCACACACTCGCACGCCAAGCACTCTCGATGCTCGTTCGGTGCTGCGCGCATTCACATGCGATATGCGCGTCGATGTCGAAATACCAGGCGGCTACTTCACCGGCGCCATCAAATGCTGGTACGGCGTGCCTGCCCACATCACATAAGGCATGGACGTATCAGGGTCGGCATTCTTCGGATACATGTCGTAGAAGGATGGATCGGCGCCGACGATCATGAAATGCGGCCCGGTCTTGATCCAGTGGTTGCTCGGCAGCGGCTGCTTCGCGTAGGGATCGGTATTGCTTGCGTCCGTGCCGCCTTCGAGCATGTACATCACGCCGATCTTGCCGGTGGGCGGCGGTTTGTGCGCCATATAGGCTTGTGCCCATTCCCATGCGTTCTTGTCCATGCACATTGGATCGGGGCCGGGCGTGGCCGGATTGTCCGGCATGCAGGTATAGCCATTGCTGCCTTGGCGCAGCGTACGCATCGAGCCGTCGGGATTCATGGCGACGATGGTTGCGCCCTTGGCAACGCCTGGCGGCGCCGCTCGCATGGCACTGGCGATGAGCTGGGCATCCGTGGGGACTGGCTTGTCGGCTGCCCATGCAGTGCTCGTTGCAACGAGCAGGACAGCGACAGCGGTGGACCGGAACTTCGAGCCTATGGCGCGCATAAGGCCTCCGCGTTGGGGGCGCAGGTCATCCAGGGATTTCCGTTGGCGAGTCTGGGCGCCGGTGAAAAGCCTGTCAATTGGCGTTGCAGCTTCACGCGCAAGAGCCGGCTTTTGCCGCAGCGCAGTTGGCGCCCCTGAAACAGGGCGCCCATAATGGGTGCTTTCCCATGGCCGTCGCAGGACCCCCCGATGAACGCCCCCACCCGCATCGACACCACCCGCACCATTCGCGCTCCGCATGGCACGGCGCTGACCTGCAAGAGCTGGCTCACCGAAGCCCCGTACCGCATGCTGCAGAACAACCTGGACCCGGCCGTGGCGGAAAACCCGGCCGAACTGGTGGTCTATGGCGGTATCGGCCGCGCCGCGCGCAACTGGGAATGCTTCGACGCCATCCTGCGCGCCCTGCGTGACCTCAACGACAACGAAACCCTGCTGGTGCAGTCCGGCAAGCCGGTGGGCGTGTTTCCCACCCATCCCGATGCGCCGCGCGTACTCATTGCCAATTCCAACCTGGTGCCGGCGTGGGCGAACTGGGAGCACTTCAATGAACTGGATAAGAAAGGCCTGATGATGTACGGCCAGATGACCGCCGGTTCGTGGATCTACATCGGCTCGCAAGGCATCGTGCAGGGTACCTACGAAACCTTCGTGGAAATGGGCCGCCAGCACTACCAGGGCAGCCTCAAGGGCAAGTGGATACTCACCGCGGGCCTGGGTGGCATGGGCGGCGCGCAACCGTTGGCGGCATCGCTGGCCGGTGCGTGCAGCCTCAACATCGAATGCCAGCAGAGCCGTATCGATTTCCGCCTCAATACGCGCTACGTCGACGAGCAAGCCACCGACCTGGACGATGCGCTCGCTCGCATCGAGAAATACACCAAGGCTGGCGAAGCCAAATCCATTGCCTTACTAGGCAATGCGGCCGACGTGCTGCCCGAACTCGTTCGCCGCGGTGTCAAACCCGACGCCGTCACCGACCAGACCAGCGCGCACGACCCGGTCAACGGCTACCTTCCGCAAGGCTGGACGGTGGAACAGTGGTTCGAGCGCCGCAAGAGCGATCCGGCCGGCACCGCCAAGGCCGCCAAGCAAGCGATGAAAAAGCACGTGGAAGCGATGCTGGCCTTTCATGCCCAAGGCATTCCCACCTTCGACTACGGCAACAACATCCGCCAGATGGCCAAGGACGAAGGCTGTGCCAACGCCTTCGATTTCCCCGGCTTCGTGCCCGCTTTCGTGCGCCCGCTGTTCTGCCGTGGTGTCGGCCCGTTCCGCTGGGTGGCGCTCTCCGGCGATCCGGAAGACATCCTGAAAACCGACGCCAAGGTGAAGGAGCTGATTCCCGACGACAAGCACCTGCACAACTGGCTGGACATGGCCGAACAGCGCATCAGCTTCCAGGGCCTGCCCGCACGCATCTGCTGGGTTGGCCTGGGCCAGCGTCACAAGCTCGGCCTGGCTTTCAACGAAATGGTGCGCAAGGGCGAGCTGAAAGCGCCGATCGTGATCGGCCGCGACCACCTCGATTCCGGCTCGGTCGCCAGCCCCAACCGCGAAACCGAAGCGATGAAGGACGGTAGCGACGCCGTCTCCGATTGGCCGCTGCTCAATGCTCTGCTCAATACCGCTGGTGGTGCGACGTGGGTGAGCTTGCACCACGGCGGCGGCGTGGGCATGGGCTACAGCCAGCACAGCGGCGTGGTGATCGTATGCGATGGCACTGAAGCGGCCGACAAGCGTATTGCTCGTGTGCTGTGGAACGATCCTGGCACTGGCGTGATGCGCCATGCGGATGCTGGCTATGACATCGCGATTGAATGCGCGAAGGAACAGGGGCTTAATCTGCCGATGCTGTAACGCGCTTGCGGTACGTTTGAGCTGTGTAGGTTGGGGTACACCCCCCAACCTACGCACGTATATCTGAACTCAACAGATATTTTGGCCAAGGTGGGACCGTCCCATCACATGCAATGGCCGGTGCCAGCTGAACAGCTGGATGCGCTCAATGCTCATGTCGGCGGCGTCATTGAAGTGGCGTGAGTATGGCTGCCGTGCGGGCAATTCGTTGGCTGGGATGTAATTCCAGCAGGATGGAAAGCAGGGATCGTCATCCCGGCATCTACGCTACTGGCGCGATGCGGCATACGGATGCCGGGTACGAAAG
Source organism: Dyella flagellata (assembly GCF_030160275.1). Classification (GTDB taxonomy): domain Bacteria; phylum Pseudomonadota; class Gammaproteobacteria; order Xanthomonadales; family Rhodanobacteraceae; genus Dyella_B; species Dyella_B flagellata. The sequence goes on along the minus strand of NZ_BSOA01000027.1, from coordinate 29,258 downwards.
TGCCGCGCAATATGCGAAGGAGCAGGGATTGATTTGCCGATCTTGTGAACCTTTGGTGACAGATTCTGTCCTTGACCTTGCGAAAGAACCTAATGCCCCTGTTCTTCAGAGGATTGCGGTCTTCACATAAGCCTTTGGCTTTTGTCTGGACGACGGAACTCGTGGCCTGGCAGGCGGGAGATCTTTTAGATGGCGTATCGCGCCGTCACACAAGGAGAGAAGCATGGATGTACGAAAAACTACGTTGTCTGACATGGGCGGTCCAAGTCAGCAAGAATGGAAGTCAGGGGCCTTAGGAAGACACCTGAGTTCCATTGCGGTTTTTTTCGTCTCCTGGTGTGTGACCTATAGCAGGGTATACGTCAATGGGGACGACGTCGTCCACATGCAGGGCAGTTACGGCAAAAGCATATTCTTGCCAAGCTTCAAGCCAGACTGGATACCTAACAGAGTGTTTGACATGTATGGACGTAATTTACTCGTCCATCTGTTTGATATGATTTATTTTCCGGTCAAGTCGCTGTTTGGTGTTGATTTCTTTCTTTTTTTTTAAGATTTTTAATGCGACAATTTTTTCGCTATTCATATTGATTGTTAAAGAGTATGTGGCTAATCAGGTTTATATGATGGGTCATGTCGCAGACGGGAGGCGACAAGGTGCGGCTGGAGGTGTTTTATTGATGGCCTATATGGCATTTGTGATTTTGCTTATCTTTAAATGGGTTAATGAGGTGTATTTTGTTTGCTATCAACTTCCGGCTTTTGTCGGATTTGTGGTTATTGCGGAATTGTTCAAGTTGATGCCCTCTTGGCGTCTATCAGGCGATCGCCACGTTCCTGCGCCATGGCTTGCGGTACTTGCATTCATTGCAGCGTTTACGTTGGAAGCCTACAGCGGAATCATGTTGATGGCAGTTGCGTTTGCGCTGATATTAAACTGGCCTCAGCGATTGCGTGACGCCTGGCGTAGTCAATACGTCGCAATATCTTTTTTTTTGATGATTTGCTGCGGAACTGCGTTGCTCGTTACCGCAGTTTACTCGAATAGGGTCCTTGGCGGGGAAAATTTATCAGTCGCGAGGCAGGTCATTGATTTTTTCTTTGCAAGCGGCCACTTATCGCATGATGCTAAAAAGCATTGCTTGAGCCTGGTGGAGGGGCTCGTCGTGCCTGGCATTTTGTTGGTATTCATCGCCTTTTGGCGTCGTGGAGGAAAGGGTGGTTCGGCGATTATCGCAATATTTGGGTTGCCAAATTTTGCGATGATAAGGTGGCTTGGATTTTTATTGATGGTTATTTTTCCCACGGCGATTGTCACCGCCGCGATATCGCTGAAGACGGGGGCAGATTATTTTGACTTTCGTAACTATCCGTGGGGCGGTTTTTTTCTTGTTGCGGAGCTTTTTGCCGTGTTGGCAATTTCTGTTCCGCTGATATGGCTGTTCCGCGGCAATTCCATGGTGGATACGGCCAGGGTTTTTGTCGTCGCTATTTTTCTTTCTTCTGCCATGGTTCGTGTATTGGACGGGGCGTCGGAACAATATGAAGCGTCGTTGAAAATCAAGCAGGCCTATAGCGCTGCGCTGACAAATTCGGTGCCCGTCTTTGACTCCGGTTTGTCGCTTGATTCCGTGCCTATGCAGGTTCGGCCATTGCCAACGGCAGCCTCGCCTTCATGGTTTATTGAGGGTTATTTTGCTTTTTTTAAAAAATATTACGGCGCCGACACGACAATGTTGTTTAAATAGGATTTTGGGGTCCGACGCGGGCGAGGGAGGTGACACCAGCGGGTGTGGAAACCCAAAGCACGAACCATTCGTCACCCCGGGTGCTACCGGGGCGACGAGCGGGCTAATCAAGGCGCGCTAGAAGCCTCTACCGCGGCTTTTGCAATGCTCTTGCACAAAGCCTGCATGCCGTTCGGGCAGTGCCCGGCATTCTGTTTGATCTTGTCCAGATCGCCGGTGTCCAGCGTTGAATTGATATGCCACAGTACGAATGAACGTAGCGCGGGTGTTTTCGCGATGAGGGGCGAGAGCTGGTGCAGCGTATCCCAATGATCGACCAGCAGGCGGGCGACGGCTTCGGAGCTTCCTTCGGCAATGCTGCCGTCATCGCACTGCTTGAACTTCACGCGGAACGCATCGACGGCCGCCCAACTATTGAGCGTGTCCACGGCAGCATCCGCGGCTTCGGCCTGGGTAGCAGTACAGGCGGCTGCATGCGAATGTGCCGCGACACAGCCCGCGGCGAGCAGCGATAGCCCGACAAAGGCGAGTTTACGGATGCACATGGGCTTTGTGTCCATGCAGATGATGACCGTAGTGGGCCTGCGCCTGACGGTTGCCGGCTACTTCCATGACCGTGAGCGGATCACTGGCTATCGCATCCTTGATCGCCAGCATGGCCTCGTCCGAGGTGCGTATACAGCCCATGGTGGGATGCTGCGGGCCTGGCAGGTGCTTGGCATTGGCGCGGCCGGAATGCAGGCCTATTCCTGAATGGTTCGGGACATCGAAGCGGATGATGCCATAGGAGCCATAAGGCCCATTGGGGTCGGCCGCGTGACGGTGCGGAGCGGTTTTGTCTTGAACCTGATAGCTGCCGTTCGGCAGGTGGGATTTGACCGTGGCGTGACTGTCGACGTTGTTATAGGCAGTCCACGTACCTAAGGTTTTCCCGTCCTTGCTGATCAGGGAAACCTGGTGCTTTTCTCCATCGTAATGCAGTTTTGACATAAGGGAGCCTTTTTTCCATGTTCACAGTGGGACAGCTTGGGAACGAAGCTCGAGATATGACATCCATGGCCCCCCTGGGGTGACCATGAGGCTGATCCTAGATGATCAGCCTCCCATATTGCATTAGTCGGTCAAAACGGCGGCCGTGGTCAGTTTTTCGCCTGTTTATAAATGATCCCGGCCTTCATCACGAACGGCACCTGCTCGATCGCGCTGATGTCCTGGGTCGGGTCCCCTTGTACGGCAATGACATCCGCGTCCAGCCCGGCCTTGAGCTGCCCGAACTGATCCTGCTGGCGCAGGATCTTCGCGTCCACCGCCGTCGCGGCCAGCAGCGCCCGCGCGGGTGACATGCCGTCGCGTACCATCCATTCCAGTTCCTTGTAGTTGGTGCCGTGCGTGAACACGCCCACGTCGCTGCCACAGCCGATGGTGACGCCGGCTTGCATGGCGAACTTGAAGGCGTTGGCGGCCTGCTGCATGTCCGCCGTAGGTGGCTGGCCAGGTTTCCAGCCATGGAAGTATTCGGCGTAGGCGGCTTCGGCTTCCAAGGTCGGCAGGTAAGCGACATTGTGTTGCTTCATCAACTCGAACACTTCGCGTGTGCCGCCGTAGCCGTGTTCGATGGTGTCGACGCCAGCCAGCACCGCGCGGTGCATGCCTTCGGCGGTGGTGGAGTGCATGGAGACGGGAAGGCCCAACGAGTGGGCGGTGTCGACGCCGGCTTTCAGTTCTTCCTCGCTGAAAGTGGGCATGGCGCCCTTGCTCTTGCCGCAGTGGTAGTCGGCATAGATCTTGATCCAGTCGGCGCCGTGGCCGGCCTGATCACGCACGGCATCGATCATTTGCGGCACACCGGCGACCGGAATGCCACCCTGGGGCAGGTTCAGGTCGGTGCGAAAGCCTTCGGGGCCGGGGCCATAACAATGTGCGGCGATGGTGGCGCGCGTCGCCACGAACAGATGGGGGCCAGGGATCAGGCCTTCGTTGATGGCGCGTTGCACATCCACGTCGGAATAGCCCGCCCCTTCGGTGCCCAGGTCGCGAAGAGCGGTGAAGCCGGCCATCAAAGTATCGTGCACGTGCTGCACGGCTTCGATGGTGCGATAGGCCACCGTTTCCTTGAGCACCTGATCGTCCCACAGCGTCTCGTTGTAAGGATGCAGGAAGATGTGCGAGTGCGCGTCGATCAGGCCGGGCAGCAGGGTGGTACCGGGTAGGTCGATGGTTTGCGTGCCGGGCGGCGCATGGACCTCCGAAGTAGGGCCCACCGCGGTGATCTTGTCACCCTGCACCAGGACCACCCAGCCGGCATGTGCCTGTTCGCTGCGCGCATCGAACACGCGATCGGCCTTGAGCAGCCAGGGGTGATCGGCCGGCTTGGCGGACGATGCAGTGCCCGCCTGGGCCACGGATGCGCTCATGGCGCAGGCCAGCCACATGCCGCCGAACAACGCGGCAAGGCGCTGGAACCGATGCTTCGACATAGCTGCTCCCCAGAATCTTGTCGGCCGGATCGGTCATTTATAGCAAGAACGAGTCGCAAGTACGTAGGCTGGGATGACAATCCCAGCTGCTTTATAGCAGGCGATGCTGGGATTGCATCCCAGCCTACATTTTTTTCGGGTAGTACTGCGGCGCCTCGCGGCGATCCTTCAAGCCGTAATCACGGACGACCCGAATGGCGTAGATGTTCGCCCGGGCATCGTTGTAGCGGATGGCCTGGTCGGCGAAATCATCCGCTTCCTGCTGCATGGACCAACTGGCAAGGGTCGCACCGCGCGCGGAGGTGTTGAGGTGTTCGAACACCTCACGCTCCAGCATCAGCGGATTCGCTGCGTCGGTGAGTTGGCTCAGCGCGGAATCCTCGGAAAGCACGCCATCGATGATGGTCAGCGCCGTGGCCGGGCCGACTTCGGTTCGGTCTTGCCGCATCCACCCTATGTTGCGATCGGCGAATGAGCCGGCGACGCGCGTTACTTCGCCCACCCGGATGCGGTAATCATCGAGCACGCCCTCGCGTCCGCGCACCTGCGCGGCATGGTGTTGTTCCAGTGTGCGCCATTGCACCAGCGCTTTTTCGTTGTCCCACAGTGACAGGGACAACAGATAGCCGTCACGGGAGCGGCTGCCGAATCGCTCGTTTTCCAGGAAACCGGGGATCTTCATCAACGCGGGGCGCAGGCTGGCGGCGATCTGAAGATACTCATCCTTGCGCGCAGCGTTGGGCTTTACTTCGAAAACGACGGCAAATAGCGAGCGCTTGGACATAAGCTTGGGATCACTGAGCCGTATCTTCGGTGGCGTGAATAAAGGCATTCACGCTTTCGTACAGCGAGTGCCGGTTTTTTTCCAAGTGCATGACGTGGGTGCCATCGTCGATGCGCAGTCGCCACCTTAGTGGGCTGCTTGTGAACTTCCCAAGAAAGCGGGCGGCGCCGGCATCGTCCACGACTTGGTCGTAATTGCCGTACACAACAAATACGGGAACGGTCACGTTGCCGGCGTTGTAGGGATAGTGTCCAGCTGTAACGGTATCGATGTCGACGACCGGGCCATAAGGGATGCGCAATGCATCAGCCGGATCGCCTTGCACATGCGGCGCTGATGCCGCGAAGGCCGGCGCCCAGCTTTGATTCACAGTGTGTTCGAGCAGATATTTGCCTGGGGGAAGGATGTGCTTGAAGCGCAACTGTTCGAGACGTTGCTGCGCGGTAATCGTCCACCAGGCGGGGTGATCCGCATCGCCTTCGGGGTCGGTCTGCACGGGAACGATCGGGCCGAACAAGGTGAGGGAGGACAGTTCGTGCGGGTGTCTTGCGGCAAAGCTTGCGGCCGGCACCGTACCCCATGAATGCGCAACGATATGAACCGACGTCATGCCCTGTTGCTGGCGAAGTTCGTCGACCGCCAGGGCAATCTCGCTTGCCGCAGCCTGCGCATCGGTGGCTGGCGGCGCGCCATGGGCCGGGCCAGTCATGGCCGAAGACCGGCTGGATGCACCGAAACCGAGGAAATCCAGGCCACAGGCTAGGTAACCCTGGCGTGCCGTGTATTGGATCCAGGAATCGCCCGGGGCGAATTCGAAGCCGGAGGCCAGCATGGTCGGGAAGCTCGATCCATGAATGAACAATACGCTCTTGTGCGTGTTGTGGAGGGGCCGGGCGCAATGAAGCGCCAAACGTTGTGATGGCGCATCCGGGATTGCGATGAAGCGGGTGTCGACCGGAAAGCTTTGAACTGCCACGGAGGATGCCAACGCCAGCAGGAGTGAAGCGAGCATGCTTGATCCGGTATGGAGAAAGTGCGCTCAGGCTAGCGGGAGATCAATCACCGATGTTTCGGGCTGGAACAAAACATGCCAAAGGAGTGCCACACGGCAAGCGCTGGGATTATCATCCTGGCTCGCGCGCTGTCAGAATCCGGCGTATGCACGCTAAGCATTGATGAGTTGTGACACGATGACTGGCCACGCCACCGAACAGGCCATCGCCTTCGTCCGCGAACACGGCATCGTGCTCAGCGCGGCGCGTGGTCCCGTACCACGCATGGTCGAGGTCATTGCCGGCGAGCCGGTCATGGGCAGCTGGTGGGGGCATCCCAAGAGCCATCAGATCTTCAGATTGCTCCAGCAACTGGCCGAATCGCCGGACATTCTTGTTTGCCGCCTGGTTGATGGCAAAGTCACGTTCGTGCACCGGCGCTTATGGCCGGCGCTGGTCCGGCTGGCCGATCGCTTCGAGCCCGCACGGCTGGCACAGGTGCGGCAGGAGCACACTGCACAAGGGCATCATGAAGCGCATGAAGTGCCCTATCCGCAATGGGTGCCTGCGGACGTGTTCGAAGACGCCAGGCGGCTCAGCGTGGAACAAGCGTTGGCGTTGTTGGGGACGGTGCTGCCGCCATCGAAGGTGGGTGGTAAATCGTAGGCCAACGTCAATCGAGATGGAACTTCGAGGCCTGTTGTATCAGGAAAAATTCAATCGCCGCCGCGCGTGTAAATACCGGTGAAGCGGCCCTCCGCCAGCACATGTCCATGAATGGCATCGTACACTTGTTGTGCACTGGCGCCCGACGGCAACGCCGGCATGTCATCCAGTGCATATACGTGGAATACATAGTGATGTGTCGCGCCCGCCGGCGGGCAGGGGCCGCCATAGCCCATGCGGCCGAAGTTGTTGATGCCTTCGGCGGCGGCTTCCAGCCTTTGCGACGAGGTGGATGCGCCTTCGGGCAGTTCGCGCGTGCTGGCGGCAATGCCATAGGCCAGCCAATGCGCAAAGGCGACCGGCGCATCCGGATCATCCACGACGACCGCGAAGCTGCGGGTGCCGGTGGGTGGTGCGGGAAGGCGGATCTCAGGCGAAAGGTTGGCGCCGTCGCAAGTGAGTTTCGCCGGCATCTTGCCGCCATCCGTAAAACTGGCGCTACTGACCTGCAGATGGGGGCGCATTGGCCCTGCGCCGGCTATCGCGGCCTGTGTTAGCAGCAGCGCAAAGCTGTACACGATGCCGTATCGCATAACGTTCACCGTCCTGCATCCGCTAGGCTGAAGACGGCATCATCTTGCGCCGATTGTTTTTCGTTGTCAGCGGATTGCTCAGCTTGCGGTTGTCCCGCGTAGGCTGGGATTTCATCCCAGCCTACGAAAGTCCAAGAAATGCGCGTGCACGCTTGGAGCGTTGCAGGAAACCTTGTTCGATCAACACTACCAACAGCATGGACAGGCCAAACAACGGTAACAGCAAGCCCAGCAAAACAAGCAGGCCGATCAATACATGCCGATAGCCGCTGCCGGTTGCTGGCGGGGCTCCCAATACGCCTGCGGGACGGCGCCGCCACCACATCACGGTTGCGCTGCTACACAGCGTGATCAGGCCCAAAGCGGTGAACACGCCGAGCACCTGGTTGAGCGGCGCAAACAACACACCCTCATGGATTGCGATGCCGTAGCCGATGATGCGATCGAGTAATGGCTTCTGCATGAACGTCGTGCGTTGCAGAACTGCGCCGGTGTTCTCATCGAGTATTAGCTCACTGCGGCGCGGGCGATTGTCCGTATCGGAGCGCGCCGTCCAATGGGGTGTTTTTTGCGAAGGCGGCGCGATCAGTACGGGCGGCGCCAGCCGTTGCGCTGCAACCACGGGAGCCAGCCGATCGATCGGTGCATAGTCGACCGCCATGGACGGATCGTCCATGGCCATGCCCGGCATGTTCATGCCGGCGTGTTCGCTCGAAGAAGGCGTGTTCGCCAGCCTGATCTGCGCGCGTTCCGAGGCACTGCCGGTGGTCCAATCCGGTGGCGTGGTGTTTGCGACCAGCGCATGACGAAGCGAACGCAGCGTGCCGCCCCAAGTGGTGGTCCATGGCAGGCCGGACAGCAGCAGGAACAGCGCCAGCAGCGAAATCCACAAGCCGGTTACCGCATGCAGGTCGCGCCAGAACACACGGCTGCCATGCCGAAGCCGTGGATAAAGTACCCCGGCCAGTCGCGCGTTACGCGGCCACCACAAATACAGGCCGCTGAGCAGCATCAGGATGGTCCACGAGGCGGCCAGTTCCACCAGGATCGAGCCGCCACGGCCGAGCAGCAATTCGCCGTGCAGATAGAACACGACGCGCATGAATCGATCGTTTTCACCCACCACATTCAGTACCTGCAAGGTGGAAGGATCGACGAACACGCGAATCAGCTCGCTGCCACGCCCCAATAGCACGCGCGTGGCGGCTTCGGACGATTCGGGCAGCACATAGGCATTGAGCACGGAACCGGGCACCGCGTGCAACGCCGCTGCCACCTGCGCAGAGGGTGCTTGTGCAGGCAGATGCGTGACGTTTGCGTAATGCCGTTCCAGCCAGGGCTCCAGCTGTGGCTTGAACAGGTAGATCGTGCCGGTGATCGCCAACCACAGCACGAACGGTAGGCAGAACAATCCAGCATAGAAATGCCAGCGCCAGATCAGGCGGTGCGTGTCGCGCCGCCGACTGCGCGGTTCAGAGACGAAGCTTGAGGTTGGCGACATAGGTACGCTGCGGGAAGGGGTGATAGAGGAAATAGCGGCGGTCGTTGAGGTTGTCGATGCCAAACGAGGCCGCCAGCTGCTCGTTGATCTGATAGTTGATGTTGAGGTCGAACACCACGAAGGTATCGAAGGCGCCGAACACGTTGGACGTGTTGTCGGTGTTGTCCATGGTCGAGTACTGCTTGCCGCTGTAGCGGCCCGCCAAAGTGATTGCCCACGTGGGAGTGGGGCGATAGGTAGCAACAGCGGTGGCGCGCCAGCGCGGGACATAGGGCACGTGCTGGCCATCCGACGTGGTACCTGTGCCGCTGGCGAATGCGTTGTTGGAAAGGATGGTGGAGTCGACAAAGGTGACGCTGCCGGAAAGCTCCAACCCCCGGATCAACGTATTGTCGCGATCAGCCACCCATTCGATGCCGCGGTTGCGCACTGCGCCCACGTTCGTAACGAAAGTGACCGGTACGGCATAGTTGGGCAGGATCGAGGTCTGGCTGATCATGGCGTCGCGTGTGTTCTCCTGGAACAGCGACACGCGCACGAAGCCTGTGTCCAGCGCCCGCTCGACGGCCAGTTCACCGCTGAGGTCGCGCTCCGGTTTCAGGTCCGGGTTAGGCGAGCTGAACGTGGCACCGGTGGCGACCAGCTGGTACAGCTCGGAAACCGTAGGAAAGCGCACCGCCTTCGCCACCGAAGCGGTGACGCGCCAGCGCGGGGACGCCTCCCAGCGCAGCGTCGCCTTGGGTGAAAAGTCGGCCGCCCGTTCGCCCGGTTGGCGCAGCGCCGTCTTGCCGCTGAAATTGAAGCCGTCGCCAGCGTGCCATTTCTCATAGCGGCCACCGACGGTCGCCAGCCAATCAGGCGCGATCTGCCATGCGTCCTCAAGCCACAGCGCTTCGGTGGTGGTCTTGCCGCGGCCTGCGGCGTACAGGCCGGTCACACTGGATGGATCCTGCCATGCGGCGAGCTTGTAGGTGGGGTTGGCGAGCGTGTACTGATCGGCGTGTGCGCCGAAGGAAATCTCGTGCGCGCCAGCATTGCCCTGTGTTCTCCAGATGCCCTTCAAGTCGGCCGTGGACCAGTTGGTGCCGCCATAGCTTGCCAGCAAGCCGTTCGGTGTAAACGTCGCATTGCCACCCACGCCGGCTGGCGACCACTGCTTGTCCTTGATGTAGTCGTAGTGCGTGATGACTAGTTCGCCGTCGAAATCGCCCTTCGTATCCGTTTTGAGCGACAGCGCCTGCATCAGGTGATGGGCGCTGAGGAAATAATCGTTGCTGGCGAACGCCGAGGATTTGCCGTAGCTCGGCGCGCCTTGCGCATCGCTCAGGTAGGTTTGCACACGCGACTGGCCATGATTGCTCCAGAAACCTATCCAGTAGGCGGCCTGCAACCACGGCGTGAAGTCGTAGGCGAACTTGCCGTTGAGGTTGAGCTGGCGCGTATGCAGCAATCCCCCCGCACCGATCACGTTGGCGGCCTGGCCGACCTTGTTGCGCGCAGGAATGCTGCCGTTGGTGCCCGCGGGCGTGCCGGCGCTGGTGATGTAACTGAGCGGCTCACTGAAACTGTTGAGGCCGTCGGCACCCACGAACCACGAAAATTTGCCGTTGCGCCCGCCGGCGCTGACACTGGTTTTGCTGCTGCTGTAGTTGCCGTGTCTGCCGTAGAAACTATAGGTCTGGATCGCTTCTGTCTGCTGGATTGTAATTTCCGGCTTATCTGGCGTTCGCGTAACGATGCGCATCACGCCACCGATCGAATTGCCCGCATAGGCGGCGGAATAAGGGCCGTACAGCATGTCGACGTGGTCGATCTGCTCCGGTGACACCATGCCCCAGCGCGGCGCGCCATTGGTGTTGTTGTTGCCGATCAGGGCGGAGATCGGAATATCGTCCACGTATACCAGGGTGCGAGCACTCGAATTCAGGCCCCAGTTGCGAGTGGCGATCACCGCTTGCGTATCCCCCGCATTGCGCTTGCGGATGAAAATGCTGGGCAGGTATTTGGCCGTGTCCTCGCTGTCGATCGGATGGAGGGTGGCGTTGATGTCGGCGGCGGTCACGCGAACCTGGGTCGCCGGGAAATCAGGGGCTGCTGCGGGCGGCAGGTGGGTGGAGGCGGAGACCTTGACGGGGGTGAGCGTGGTTGGAGAGTTCGATTGGCGAGACGTGCTCGTCATCGTGGCAGCGTCCTGCGCCGTCGCTATGGAAGTCGCGAGCATGGCGAACGGCAACGCAGCCAGCGCGTGGGTGCGGTAGGTAAGTTGCATGTTGTTTGGATGGAATGCTTTGCCGTGGTGGAGACGGCGATCAAGAGGAATGATGCAGCCGGGAACGCGACTTGCCGTCGCTTCGGCTTGCGCCGTAGCGACGAACAAGAAGCGCGGCGAGACGCGCTCGCCGGTATGCATCGACGTTCAAGACAGCGGCAAGCGCCGCCCGATCAGCCGTTGGCGAGCAACGGCGGTCCGCGTGGACGGGCACTCAGCCACAATGCAGGCGGAACACCACGCGGCAGTGCCGTGCGCGGTGCAAACGAAGCGAGAGTCGCCGGCGGCAAGATCACCGGTGTACCGAATCCCGCTACCGGCGTATGCGAAAACAGCACGCAATACCCGCATCGCGCGGTGGGATCATCCGGGTGGCCCGGCATGCCATGGTGATGATGGTGTACGGTGCAGCCGTTATCCGCACCGGACGACATGCCTGCCATGGCCGCATCCATCGGCATGGCGCGGGAGACGACCGGCATCAGCACGATCAACGCCATGGCGGCCAAGGCCAGCCATGCTGCGAATCTGTGCTGGGTGGAGCGTTTCAACACGCCATGCATTCCTGATGCAAACCGAACAAGCCTAGCGTAGGCCGCTTGAGATGATGACAGCAAATGACAGAATCGTCATGTGGCAGGTGGCCGCGTTTGCATCCAGACGCGCCGTGCTCATGATGGCATCTGCTTTGATCCAGTGAGGGCGGTCCAGCCATGAAGATTCTGGTAGTGGGAGCGGGCGCGATCGGTGGCTATTTCGGCGGTCGGCTGCTGGAGACCGGTCAAGACGTCACTTTCCTGGTGCGCAAGGCGCGCGCGCAGGCGTTGGCGCAACATGGTTTGCAGATCCGCAGTCAGGCCGGAGATGCCAGCCTGATGGCCCCGCCGACCGTGCAAGCCGATGCGCTGCACGAAACGTTCGACCTGATCATGCTCAGCTGCAAGGCTTATCACTTGCCGCAGGCCTTGCAAGACATGGCGCCGGCAGTAGGCGAGCAGACGCTCATCCTGCCTTTGCTCAACGGCATGCAGCATCTGGATCGGCTCGATGCCCGATTCGGCGCCGGACGTGTGCTGGGCGGCCTATGCGTCATTCCCGCGACGCTGGATGCCGAAGGTGTCGTGCGCCATCTTGGTGCCTCGGCCGGGCTCAGTTTCGGCGAGCGCGATGGCGGCCGTTCCCCGCGGGTGGAACGCATTGCCCAGGCGATGGCGAACGCGCGCTTCGATTCGCGCCTGAGCAACACCATCCTGCAAGACATGTGGAACAAGTGGGTATTCCTGGCCGCTCTGGCTGGTATTACCTGCCTGATGCGAGCGCCGATCGGCGATATCGTCGCGGCGCCTGGAGGCGAGCGGGCGATACTCGATCTGCTTGAGGAATGCCGCCGCGTGGCTGAGGCGAATGGGTACGCACCAGGAGACGCCGCCATGCAACGCTCTCGAACGATGCTGACCGAAGCGGGGTCAACGCTGAGCGCCTCGATGCTACGCGATCTGGAGCAGGGCAGTCCGGTGGAGGCCGATCACGTGATCGGCGACCTGCTGGCGCGCGGCGAAGCGGCAGCACTGGAACTACCAAAGTTACGTTTGGCGTACACCCAGTTGATGGCGTACGAGGCGCGGCGGGGACAGTAACAACTAGAACACTATCAAACACTTGGAAGATGGAAGAATTTCGGAAGCGTCCATTGCCCGCGCCTGTGGCGTACTCCTCCCGTCCGTTCCGTTCATTCAATCTCAAGGAGGTATCCCGATGTGCACGAACATGTTGTTCCAAGCGCCGCTGGTCCCCGGCAAGCACGAACGCCTGCACGTGAGCGCGCGCGTTATGGAGCTGGCGGGCTTTGATGAAGCCGTCATCTACAAGATTCCGCGCAATCAGTCGTTTCCGCTAACCGGCGGCCACGAAACCGGGCTGCACAAGTGGATCAATCGTTACGGTTTCCTGGGTGTCGCCGCGCCGCGCCCGTTGTTCGAGAAAGTTTCGACTTTCGTGGACGGTATCAACGAAACGGGGCTATCGTGCGCAGCGCTATGGTTTGCGGGGGTCGAGTATCCGAAGCCGTCCGAGGAGGTTCCCAACCTTCGTGTAGCGGATTTCGTCGGATGGGTACTGGGCAACTTTGCCAAAGTCATCGACTTGGAAGACGCGCTTGCGCACCACGACAAGATCCATGTGTTTGGCCCTGCATTGGATGACCGGGGACTCCTGGATCTGGAACTGCATTTCATCGCGACCGACCATGCCGGCATGAGCGTGGTTGTCGAGTTTGCGCAGGGCCATATGAAAGTGTTCGGGCAGGCCCATGAGGTGTATGACAAATTACATCATCGAGGCCTGGGTGCCACGGTGGGGGGCGTCCTCACGAACACCCCGAGCTATGACTGGCAGCGAACCAATCTCGCCCAGTACAGCAACCTCACGCCGTTCGGCCCCGTTTTTGGCCCGGGGCATTCGGGGTCAACCTATCCGGCACCGGCGGCCGGGCTGGTCGGCTTGCCGGGCGACCCTACCTCGGCATCGCGTTTCGTGCGCGCCGCGGTCATGCAGTATGCGTATAGCAAACTGGCGAAAGACGGTGACCAATGGCTTCCTGCGCCGTGGTTGCATAAGAACGGCAAGTGGGTTGGATACAACTATGCGGAGCCGGTGCAGGCGCTGGTGAACATTGCATTGCAGGCCGTGCAGATCGTCATGGGTACGCCTTATGGCTATCTGTTGGCCAATCCGAAGTCATCCGAACCGGACGCGCATCCTGCCCTCGGGGAGTGGAGCAACTGGACGGTGGTACGTGACCATACCAATAAGACGCTGTACTACACGGATGCCTTCAACAGCCTTCTGCAGGCTGTCGACTTGGGCAAGCTCAATTTCGAGGAGTCCGCCAACAAGTTTGACTATCCTTCGATTCCGCTGTTCCCAAGAATGGTCCCGCACAAGTGGTATCACGATGTGACGGAGAGCTTGGCCTCCGATGCGCTTGCCTCGGTATGAAGCCCCTCCCTGAGGGGCTGGAAGAGAATACGACCAGCGTGCGCAGGTAAATATTTGCGCGGGGCGCCACTATGGCGCTCCGCTAGCCCGCGCCAGCATCCTGAACTTGCCCGATGCCTCGCCTGGGAGGCGTATATTTTCTCGAAGGGTCATAACAGCAGGCAGTTACCCATGTCTTCCAAAGTGTTTACAAGCAGCGACATTTGCGGAGCCTCCTTCGCGAACGAGCATTTGTCCGGCCAGGAATACGAATCGATCCGGTTCGAGGATTGCGTGTTTCGGCAATGCCATTTCACCGAAGCGCGGTTCCTGCGCTGCAAATTTCGCGAATGCCAGTTCATCGACTGCAACCTGAGCCTGCTGCGGGTACCGGAAAGCAGCTTCATGGATGTGCGCTTCGTGGACTGCAAAATGCTCGGCATCAACTGGACCAGTGCGAGCTGGCCCTCGGTAAAGATGGAGGGCGCGCTGTCGTTCGAGCGCTGCGCGCTCAATGACTGCTCTTTCTACGGCTTGTATCTGGCCGGCGTGAAGATGGTCGAATGCCGCATTCATGAAGCGAATTTCACCGAAGCCGATGGCCGGGAGATGGACTTCACGCAGAGCGATCTGCTCGGCAGTACGTTTCATCGCACCAAACTGGCCGGCGCCAATTTCACCGATGCGGTGAACTACAGCATCGACATCTTCCACAACGACATCAAGCGCGCGAAGTTCAGCTTGCCGGAAGCCGCTTCCCTGCTCAACAGCCTGGACATCGAGCTGTCCGAGTGAGCGTTCGCCGGTTTGTCCCCAACAGCTTGCCGTTCGTCCCTTGCGTATCGCCGTTGATCCCTGCGTGATGGTGTAATCACGCCAAGCGCTGTGAGAGTTACGCCATTCCATCCACGGGAGCGGGACACATGAACAGACGCGAGCTATTGAAGGCGGCCCTGGCAATACCCTTCCTGCCGGCCGTCATGACCGGCGCGATCGGCTCGGCCTGGGGCACGGGCAGCCGGTTCTACTCGCGGGTGCATCCCGGCCAAGCCGGCTGGCCTACGCCCAGCCAATGGGATGAGCTCAAGCAGGCCGTTGGCGGCCGCCTGCTCAAGCTGGAGTCGCCGTTCACGGCCTCCAAAACCGCTTGCGATGAAGCCTTGCAGCACATCAAGAACCCGTTCTACCTCGGCGATCAGCCAGCGCTCACCCAGACCAGTGGCTGGGCCGATGCCTGGCTGTCGCGAACCAGCCCCTACGCTGTCGCTGCGCAAAGCGCGCAGGACGTGGCCGCTGCCGTCCGCTTTGCCAGCAAGCATCGTCTGCGCCTGGTCGTCAAAGGTGGCGGGCACAGTTACCAGGGCACCTCCAACGCTGCCGATTCGCTGCTGATCTGGACGCGGCACATGACGGCCATCACCGTGCATGACGCCTTCGTAGGGCAGGGCTGCGAAGGCACACAGGCGCCGCAGCCGGCGGTGAGCGTGCAATCGGGCGCGATCTGGATCGACGCCTACGATGCCGTGACCACCCAGAACGGGCGCTACGTGCAAGGCGGCGGCTGCACCACGGTCGGCGTGGCTGGACTGATCCAGAGCGGTGGCTTCGGCAGCCTATCCAAGGCATTCGGCACCGCGGCATCGGGCTTGATCGAAGCCGAGGTCGTCACTGCCGACGGTGAAGTGCGCATCGCCAATGTATGCACCAACCCGGACCTGTTCTGGGGCATCAAGGGCGGTGGCGGGGGCAGTCTCGGCGTGGTGACGCGCCTTACCTTGCGCACGCACGCCTTGCCGGAATTTGCCGGCGCGGTGTTCGGGGAAATAAGGGCCGCGACCGACGACGCCTATCGCGCCTTGATCGCCAAGGCCATCCGCTTCTATCAGCACGATCTGTTCAACCCGCACTGGGGTGAACAGATGCACTTTCGCGGCAACAATGCCTTGGTCATCTCCATGGTGTTCCAAGGCTTGAACCAGCAGCAGGCGCAGGCGATATGGCAGCCATTCCTGGATTGGGTGCGTGCAAGCAAGGACTACAGCTTGGTAAAACCGGTGCAAGCGTTGGCGCTGCCAGCGCGGCACATGTGGGATGCGGAGTATTTCCGGCAGCACGTGCCGGGCGCGATGATTGCGGACGATCGCGACGGTGCGCCACGCAACCACGTGTTGTGGTCGGGAGACCAGGGCCAGGTGGGCTGGTTCATCCATGGCTTCAAGTCGGCATGGCTGCCGGCTTCGCTGCTTGATGAAGACCGGCAATCGCAATTGGTGGACGCCATATTCGCGTGCACGCGCCAATGGGATGTCGGGTTCCATTTCAACAAAGGACTGGCCGGTGCACCGCCTGAGGCGATTGCTGCTGCGCGTGATACGGCTACGAATCCGCAGGTTGTCGACGCGTTTGCGCTGGCAATCATCGCCGGTAGCGGAGACCCGGTGTATCCAGGTATGCCGGGTGCGAACCAGGATCTGTCCAATGCCCGCAGGGAGTCCGCCGCCATCGACCGTGCGATGGATGCCTTGTTGAAAGTCGCGCCGAATGCAGGAGCCTATGTTTCGGAAAGCGACTATTTCCAGCGCGACTGGCAACAGGCGTTCTGGGGGACGAACTACCCGCGGCTTGCAGCGGTGAAGCGCAGGTACGATCCGCAAGGTTTGTTCTTCGTGCACCACGGTGTGGGAAGCGAAGCGTGGAGTGCGGACGGATTTACGCGCAAGGCGTAAGCGTGTGCGGATGAATCATCGACTTCACGTTTTCATCACGTAGCACTACCCAGCAAACCCCTGTCAACAATCCTTCATTTGCCCCGATTACCGTGCCCCGGCTTGTGCGCAGTCCGTTTCCTTCCCACACGCCGGAGATCACGATGACCACAACCTTTCGCTTTCGTCGTACCCCCATCGCCGCCACGCTCGCCATTGCCGCGCTGGTGGCTGGTGCGGCCGCCTACGCCAACCATGCACGGCACGGGCACGAGTTTCATTTCTGGCCAGGCAACCTGGTGGTAAGCCGCGCCGTGTACGACAACAACGCCGGCAATGTGAAAGTGGGGGAGGTGCTACCGCCCCATTGCCCCGCTGCCAGCGGGTCGTGCGGCGCTGCCGGCGGTGCTCCCTACGATGGCACTTATCCCTATGTATGGAACAATGATCTCTATGACGGCAGTTTTGGTATCACCGCCCGTATCTTCCTGGACCAGATCACGCCCAATGGCTGGTTGATCGATACACTGGAAGTGCCCAACGATAGGCATCCGTCGTCGCCCGAAGGGCAGCTGGTTACCAGCTTCAGTTCCAAATCCGAGCTTGGCCTGCATCTTTCGCTGGACGGCCGTTACCTCGGTTTCATGGGTTATGTTGCGCCGATTGACGCCATCGACGCTTCCAACTCCAATACCCCGCTCGCGATCGACGGCACCAACCCCGACGGGCAGCAGTTCTATCGTGCCGTAGCGCTGGTGGATCGCCACGGGCGTTTCCGCTTTACCCAGACCAATGCCTATAGCGGCAACAACGGCCGTGCGGTGATCTATAACAATCTCAATGGCGCGAACGTGTTCTACGCCGTGGGCAATGCCGGCAATGGTGCGAACCCGCAGCCGGACGGCGTGATCCTGGGGGCCGGTGCGCAGTACATCGTGCCGTCGCCGTTGCCCGAATTGTTGCAGAACCCGGTGACGCCAGCGCCGCTGGCCAGTTTCTCGGTCACGGCGCTCGGTGCGAAGGCCGACAAGATCGGCAAGGACGACAATTTCCGTGGCATCACCGTGTTCAACCACGTGGTGTATGTCACCAAGGGCAGTGGCGGCAATGGCGTAAACACCGTCTATTTCATCGACACTACCGGCCGGGCATGTCCCAACGGCGTGGGTATTCCAGTAGCAGGGGCGCCGCTGCCGGCTTCAGCTCTTTCGTATAAGCCGTCCGTGCTTCAGAGCAGCGGCCTGCCGACCAACATGTGCGTGCTGGCCGGGTTCCCCGCCACGCCGAACAAGACGGCCAAGACCCTGACGTATCCATTCGCCATGTGGTTTGCTGATGCGAACACCTTGTACGTAGCGGATGAAGGTGACGGCTACACGGGCGGAGCGGATCTGTATACACATGCGGCAGCACAATCCACGGCGGGTTTGCAGAAGTGGGTTTTCAACGCCGCTACGCAATCCTGGACGCTGGCCTATACGCTCCAGGCAGGCTTGCATCTGGGGCAGCCTTACACGGTTAGCGGCTACCCCACCGGCACCAATGCCGCCACCGGATTGCCCTGGTCGCCGGCCACCGATGGCCTGCGCCAGATCGCCGGGCGCGTCGACGAGGATGGCAAGGTCACCATCTGGGCAGTCACCTCCACCATTAGCGGCAACGGCGATACCGGTGCCGATCCGGACAAGCTGGTGGCCATTCGTGATGAGCTGTCGAACACCACCGCGGCGGGCGCGGCCGACGAACGGTTCGTGACTTTGCGTTCCGCCAAGTTCGCGGAAGTGCTGCGCGGGGTGTCCTTCACGCCGGACACGGATAGCCATCAGTCCGGCTGGCATTGATGAAAGGCGTGCAGGCATGACCAGATGGCATGCCTGCACAGCTTGAAGAACGGCGTTTGAAATGACGCTCGAACAATGGCCTCGATCAGGTAGTTAACCCCCCCCAGGAAGGGGGTGGCTCCGCTAGGAAGACGGACAGTCGCAACGGTTAAGGAAGGCGCCCAGTATGTTGGAGCTGGGCGCCGACCCGGTGCCCGGTACGGCCCTATCGCGGCCGAGACGAACCCGTAACCTAAGTGGAGACTCACACATGTACGCACATTTCGAACGCACCGGCTCGCTGACCGAGCTATCCAGCTACCCGCATTGGGCGCAAGACCTGGTCACCGCCTGCGAAGCGACCAAGCTGACTGTCGTCAAGCACGAGCTGTGGACACTGATGCGCGAGAACCGACTGGATGCCACCGGCACGCGTGATTTCATGGTAGGCGTGTGGCCCGTGATCGAGCGTTTTCCGGCCTATATGGCGCAAAACCTGCTGAAAACCCGCTATGGCCGTAGCCACGGCGAAAACATGGCTCGACGCTGGCTGGTACGTAACATCCGAGTGGAGCAGAATCACGCCGAATACTGGCTCAATTGGGCCGAGGGAACAGGGGTGCCCCAAAACGAGGTGCTGGACGGAACCACCCCCTATGGTACCGACGCGCTGTCCAACTGGTGCGAGGAGGTCAGTCGCAGCGCCCCGCTCGCGGCTGGCATGCTGGCCACCAACTATGCGGTGGAAGGCGCGACCGGGGAATGGTCACAATGGGTCTACGACAGTGCCGCCTATACGGAAAGCTTCCCCAAGGCCACCCGCGCGGGGACACTGCGTTGGCTACAGCTTCACGCGGCGTATGATGATACTCATCCATGGGAGGCGCTGGAAATCGTCTGTACCCTGATGGGCAACGCTCCACGCGGGGATGAGGTCGCGTATCTGCAGGAGTGCGTCAAACGTAGCTACGTAAGCATGAGGATCACCCTGGATCGGTGTCTGGACGTGCGTCGTGACCCGTGGGCGGCCAGCGAGGCAGCCGCTTAAGTACTGGCATCGATGGGGCGATACACATCAGGTCGGCAGTTTTTTGACTGTGGATGACAGGCTCTAAGATAGGGGCAAGATGCGTACCACCCACAATGCTAAGCAACGACCGCTGTCACGGCGTCTTATGCCTCTGGCGTGGGGCTTGGCGGCGGTCGTTGGCTTGGTTTTGTGCCTGACCTGGGGTGCGCTCCAGGTCCAGGTGACATTGGCCGGCTTCTTGAACGGCGAAAGCCTGTGGTCGAAGGCGCAAAAGCAGGCGGTGATCGAACTGGCCGCCTACGCCCGCAACGGCGACCCGGTCCGCCTGCAAAGTTTTCGCGGCAACTACGAAGTCATACGCACCGACCGCTGGGCACGCGATGCCATTGCTGCGGGCCATTACGACCGGCAGGCGGTCTACGCGGCGTTCCGGCGCGGCGGGGTAATTCCCGCGGCGATTCCAGGCATGGTCTTCATCATCGATCACTTCGCGGCGCTGCCCTATGTCGGGCCGGCGCTGAAAGACTGGCGCTCGGTCGACGGCGCGCTGGAGGAATTGAACGCCATTGCCGGGCAATTGCAGCAAAGCTACGCGCAGGGCATCCCCTCGGTCGAGGAGATCAACCGGCAACGCGCGCGGATCGATGCGCTGAACGCCTTCATCCAGCCGCGCAGCGACGATTTCTCGCTACAGATCGCCTTGGGCGCGGCGTGGCTTGGCCGGGTGCTGTTCATCAGCGTGCTGGTGATGGCCATGCTCGCGTCCATGCTATGGATGCGCATGGCCCAGCGTATCCTGGCCGGCATTCGCGGTACCGAGGAGCGCTACCGGCAGCTGTTCGACAGCGCCGCCGACGCCATCGTGATGGTGGACGAAGTGCATGGCCGCATCCTGGGGGCCAATCGCACCGCCGGCGCGTGGACCGGGCGCGAGCCGCGCGAGCTGGCGGGCATGCATTTCCATGAGCTGTTCGTGGAAGGCAGCATGCGTTCGGCCGGCTCCTCCACCATCGGCCTGCTGCGCGCCATCAATGGCTTGATCCGTAGCGTCGAAACCCATAGCAGCCTGACCACCTGGGGCGCCCAGCCGGTGCGCCAGGCGATCATGCGCGACGTATCCGATCGCATCGCGATGGAGCAGGAGCGCCGCATCGCCGCCGAGGCGCTGGCCAGCGTGGCCGAGGGTGTGATCATCGCCGATGCCGATCGGCGCGTGACCACCGTCAACTCCGCACACACGCGCATTACTGGCTACACGCTGCCTTACCTGCAGCATCACCGTTTCGACGAGCTGCGCCGCATGCCCGACGGTTCACCGCTGCCGGCATCCATCTGGGACATGGTGGCCGAAGGCGGCAACTGGGTGGGCGAGGTGCAGAGCTGGCGGTCGGACGGTTCGTCCTATCCGGAATTGCTCAGCATCAGCGCCATCCGCAATGGCGAGGGCCGTGTGCAGCACTATGTGGCGGTGATTACCGACATCACGCGCAGCAAGGCCGATCGCCAGCGCCTTGAATACATGGTGGCGCACGACGCGCTGACCGGCCTGGCCAACCGCAGCGAATTCCAGCGCCATTGCGCCCAGGCGATCGAGGCGGCGGCGCGAGTCAACGGCGCGGCCGCCGTGCTGTTCGTGGACCTCGACGCCTTCAAGGCGGTCAACGACAGTTACAGCCATGCCATCGGCGATCGCTTGCTGGTGAAAGTGGCGCAGCGCATACGCCGCGAATTGGGCGAGAACGATGTGGCCAGCCGTATCGGCGGCGACGAATTCACGGTCATGCTCGGCGGCCTGCGAACGCGCGAACAGGCCGCGCACTTTGCCAGCCGCCTGCTGCAAAGCCTGTCGGAGCCGATGCTGATCGGCGATTACGAAATCGTGATGAGCGCGAGCATCGGCATCGCCGGTTATCCGCTGGATGGCAGCGATCCGGTCACGCTGATCGCCAACGCCGATGCCGCGATGTACGCCGCCAAGACGCAGGAGCGCAATACCTTCCGTTTCTACACGCCGCTGATGCACGCCGATGCGCGCATGCGCCTGATGCTCGGCGCCGATCTGCGCCAGGCGTTGATCCGCGACGAATTCCACCTGGTGTTCCAGCCCAGCGTAGAGCTGCGCACCGGCCGCATCGTGGCGGCCGAAGCATTGATCCGCTGGCGCCATCCCGAGCGCGGCGAACTGATGCCGGATGAATTCATCCCGCTGGCCGAAAGCCTTGGCCTGATCCGGCGGCTCGATGCCTGGACCATGCGCGCCGTGTGCAACCAGATCCACCTGTGGGACCAAGCCAAGTTGCCCCCAATCCGCGTGGCGCTCAATGCTTCGGCCGCAACGTTTGGGCATCCGGGTTTTCTGGACAGCGTAAAGCAGGCGCTGCAGGCCAGCGGCATCTCGCCCAAGCGGCTGTTATTTGAAATCACCGAAAGCGCGATCCTGCGCCTGGGCGAAGCCACCGAGCAGACCATGCATGCCCTGCACGCGCTTGGCATCGGCATTGCCATCGACGATTTCGGTACGGGCTATTCCTCGCTGGCGTACCTGAAGCTTTCCGGCATCGATTACCTGAAGATCGACCGCTCCTTCGTCACCGACCTGCCGGACAGCGCCAACGACGTGGCGATCGTCGAAGCCATGCTCGCCATCGCCAAGAGCCTGGGGATGTGCACGATCGCCGAAGGCATCGAGAACGTCGCGCAGCACGAATTCCTGCTGCATGCCGGGTGCACGGAGGGGCAGGGGTATTACTACTCGCGCGGCCTGCCGCCGCAGGAGATCGAGCGGATGATGTCGCCCAATCCGAGGCATGAGCCATCGCGCTTGCGCTTGGTGCCGCCAAAGTAGGTTGGGGTGCAAACCCTAAGGTATCCCCACGTTTTTCCTTTACCTGCATACGTGCCCCAAATGCCGTCATTCCCGCGAAAGCGGGAATCCATTTTCAGGATGCATCAAAGCAAGATGGATTCCCGCTTTCGCGGGAATGACGGCCCGTTTCTTTGGATGTCAGCGGGCTAAAACGCAGCTGCCTGATTTTTACGGGATCCAAGAGCAAAAAACGTGAGGATACCTCAGGGTGCAAACCCCAACATTGCCATATCTATTTTTGCGCTACGGCCGGTGCGGTTGGGTTTTGCACCCCAGCCTACAGCCTCACATCCACCACCGTCTGCTCGTCCTGGTACATCCCCGGGTACGCCTGCTTCAAATGCACCACCTTCGGCGCATCGTTGATCACGATGTAGGCGTTGTCGGGATGTTTGCGCGCATAGTCCTGATGATAATCCTCGGCCGGATAGAAGCCGGTCAACGGCTGTAGCAAGGTCACGATGCTGTCGTCGAACACTTTTGCCGCATTGAGTTGCGCGATATAGGCCTCGGCGACTTTTTGCTGCTCGGCGTTCGCATAAAAGATTTCCGAGCGATATTGCGTGCCCGCATCCGGTCCCTGGCGATTGAGCGTGGTCGGATCGTGAGCCACCGCGAAGTAGATCTTCAACAGCTGCCCATAACTGATCACCGCCGGGTCGAAAGCGATCTTCACCGATTCGGCGTGGCCGGTGTTGCCATCGCTGACCATGTCGTACTGGGCGGTATTGGCATTGCCGCCGCTGTAGCCTGCCCACACCCGCCGCACGCCACGCACGTGTTCGAACACCGACTGCATGCCCCAGAAGCAGCCGCCCGCGAGCACGGCGGTTTCCGTGCTGTGTGAAGCCGCCTTCGGCTCATCCTGGGCAGGATCGGGGAAAGGGGCGTTACTGGCGGTGGCGGTGCAGGCGGCCAGGCCGAGCAAGGCGGGAAGGGCGGCCAAACGACGGGCTAGCATGGCGAGTCTCCGGAAGGATCTTCACTGCTATTCGCCAGCATACGCTCGGTGGTTACACCTTGGGCTACACCGCTATGACGCGTATTTCCACATCTTCCAGCTGCACCACCTGTCCCGCATGGATCTTGCACGTCTTGCGCAACTCCTGCTGCCCATCCACGTATACGGCGCCGCTGGCAACGATCTGCTTGCCTTGCCCGCCGCTGTCGCACAAGCCGGTCAGCTTGAGCAGCTGGTTGAGTTCGACGTAGTCGCGATCGAGTTCGAATTCAATACGTTGGATCATGAGCGGTGCGAGGGCAAGGCCATTGGATGTTCGGGCAGGCTGAGGAAGGCAAAGAACGGGCGCTGCTGATCGATCGCGAAGCGGGCCGACTCGTGCAGGATCGCCAGCAGCGTGTCGAAATCCTTGGCCGCCGCCTGGCGCAGATCGTTGGCATGGTCGAGCAGCAGGGCGTGGCCGGTGCCATGCAGCCAGCCGAGATCGCGCAGGCTGTCCAGCAGGGCGTCCCAATTCTGGCCGAAGCCGCTGGGCACACTCAACGACGCGGCAAGGCGGCGCAACAGTTCGCCCTTGTCGTGACAGCCAGCCAGGTCGGCGCGGCATACGTGCAGCCGGCCTTGCTCGGCGGCGGCCACCAGTGCGTCGAAGTCGGCGGCTTCGACGAAATACACGCCGCCATCGTTCGCCTGGGTCAGGTCGAGGGCGCCTTGCGCGCTCATCGGTTCACCTGGAACGGCTTGAAGCTGCGGTAATGATCGTCGGTGTAATAGAACACCGTGGGCGGCGTACCGCCGGTAATGATGCGCCGGGTACCACGGTTGCGCGCACCCGGCGTCGGCACCGTGTACTCGTGGTAATAGCCGCGCGGTTGCTGTGGCAGCAAGCCTTCGTAATTGCCGAACACCACGCCGTCCTGCGCATAGGCAAACGGACCGCCTTGCAGGATCGCGGTCAGCGTCACGCAGGCTTCCGCCGGCATGAAGCCTGGCAGATCGGTCTTCGCGGCCGGACAGTTGTAATGCCCCACGGCCGGCAGCACGACGTTGCCGTGCGCTTCCATGCTGGCCGGCGGTGGGGTATGCCGGTTCCAGAACACGATCGCGCCGATCAACGCGGCGAGCAGTACCAGGGGGATGAAACGAGACAGGGACACCGCGGACTCCTGTTGGCGATGCGGGCAGTGTAGTGCGTTGCGCGATTACATGCCTGCCTGCGGCAGTGACTTTAAGGACATGCGGCAGTCCATGCCGGGGGCTATACAGCGCCTTCCCCATTCCACAGGAAAGACACGCCATGATCCGCAAGCCTTTGAGCCGGATGGTCGCGGTCGGTTTGTTCAGTGCAGCTTGTTCTTCGTTTGCGGCAGATGTTTCCGTGCAGCAGCCGCAGGTATTCGCACCGGGAGTGATTTCGGGGCCCGCCGGCGAAGCATGTCCTGCGTTTACGCCGGACGGGAACACCGTCTATTTCGATGTCGGTTCCATGATCCTGGTTTCGCATCGCGAACACGATGTTTGGACCAAGCCCGAGATCGCATCCTTCTCCGGACAATGGGGCGATCACGATCCGGCGATGGCGCCGGACGGTTCCTACCTGGTGTTCGTTTCCAATCGACCGGTTGCGGGTGCCGGCAAGCCCACTCCTGGCTTTGGTCATCTATGGCGGGTGGATCGCAAGGGTGACGGCTGGGGTACGCCGGTGCACCTGCCTGAGACAGTCAATGCCAGCGATCGCACCTATGCGCCGAGCATCGCTGCGGACGGTAGCTTGTATTACATCCATCCCGACGAGCAGGGCGTAATGCATGTCTACGCTTCGGCGTTTGTGCATGGCACTTATCAAGCTTCCACGCGAGTAGCGGTGGGCGATCCCGCGGCCGCCACGCACGACCCGGCCATCGCGCCGGATCAATCCTTCATGGTGTTCAACATGAGCGACGCGGCCAAGAAGGGTGACATGGGCGATTTCTACATCGCGTTTCGCCAGGGCGATCATTGGGGCAAGGCAATCGATCTGGGCGAGGCGATCAACGGCAAGCCGGGCAGGTGGAGCCAATGGGGTGCGCACATCGGCCCCGATCATCGCACTCTTTACTACACCAGCGACCGGCAGACGCGGCTAAGCTTTCCGCTTACGCACGAGCAGGCCAAAGCCGCGCTGGAGCGCATGGAGAGCTGGGACAATGGCGGGGACAACATCTGGTATGTGTCGTTAGGGCCTTGGCTGGACGCACCTCGCGCGCGCTAGGCACGGGTAAACCTCATCTTGCCAAAAGCTGTGCCGTATGGCGTCGGGATGGCACCCCAACCAACGGCACAGCGTGCGGATGCTTGTCGGCAAGCTAGACTGCCGGCTTTGCCGTCCACGGAGTCGCCATGACTTTTCAGCCGCTGACCCTGCGAGTCGCCGGATGCTGTGCCTTGCTGGTTTTGACCGCCGCCGCGCCGGCCTGGTGTTCGCCGCCTGTGCCGGTGGCGGACAACAAGCAAGCAGTGGCGCAGCCGGCCTTGCCGCCGATGCTGCAGGATTTCGGCGCCTACGTGGACGATGCGCGCAAGATTTTCAACGTGCCGGGCATCGCCGTGGCGATCGTCAAGGACGGCAAGGTGGTGCTGGAGCAAGGCTATGGCTTGCGTGAAGCCGGCAAGCCGGAAAAGGTGGACGCGCACACCCTGTTCGCGATTGCTTCCAACACCAAGGCCTTCACCGCCGCCGCGCTGCAGATGCTGGCCGAGCAGAAGAAGCTGGACATGGACGGCCGGGTGACCGATTACCTGCCGTGGTTCCAGATGTCCGACCCCTACGTGACGCACGACATGCGCGTGCGCGACCTGCTTGCGCACCGCAGCGGTCTTAGCCTGGGCGCGGGTGACCTGCTGTACTGGCCGCCCACCGGCTACAGCACCAAGCAAGTGGTGGAGCGCCTGGCCAAGGTGCCGATCGCCAATGGTTTTCGCAGCCACTATGCGTACGACAATATTCTGTTTGCAGTCGCCACGCTGGTGATCGAAAACGTCTCCGGTCAGAGCTATGCCGATTTCATCCGCGAGCATATTTTCAAGCCGGTGGGCATGGACGAATCGCTGGTCGACATGACCTATCTGAAGCCGGGCATGGATGTCGCCACGGGGCATGCGCTGTACGACTTCAAGGATCTCAAGCCGGTGCCGCCGATGGCCTGGACCAACAACCCGGGTGCCGGCGGCATCTATGCCAGCGTGCACGATCTGGCCAAATGGATGACCGTTCAACTCGACGGCGGCGCATTGCCCGGTGTCGGTAGCGATGGCAAACCGCGTCACCTGTTCTCGCCGGACAGCCAGAGCCAGATGTGGACCATGCTTACGCCGATCCCGGTGCGCAAGCCGCCGATTCCGGCCTTGCAGCCGCTGGTGCCGAATTTCTCCGGCTACGGCGAAGGCTGGTTTCTCAGTGACTACCATGGCGAAAAACTGGTATGGCACACCGGCGGTTGGCCCGGCATGGTGTCGCGCGTCACCCTGGTGCCCGGCTTGAAGCTGGGCGTGGTGGTGCTGACCAATCAGGAATCCGGTGCAGCGTTCAACGCCGTGACCTATCGCGTGCTGGATGCTTACCTCAATCAAGTCGGCAAGACCGATTGGGTGGCGGTCTACGATAAAGCCGTGAAGCACTCGCAAGGCGACGCGGACGATAGCTGGAAGAAGCATGAGGCCGCGCGCGACAAGAAGGGCAAGCCTTCGCTGCCGCTGTCACGTTATGCGGGCACCTACCGCGATCCATGGTATGGCGACATCGTCATTGCTAACGATGGCGGCAAGCTGCGCCTGCGCTTCAGCAAGACGAAGCAGTTGGTGGGCAGCATGACGCCGTGGCAGCACGACAGCTTCATTGTGCGCTGGGACGACCGCTCCTTGAATGCGGACGCCTTCGTGGACTTTGCCCTGGATGCGGATGGCCACGTGCGCGAAGTGCGCATGGCGCCGATATCGCCGCTGACGGATTTCAGTTTCGATTTTCAGGATTTGCGGTTGACGCCGGTGAAGCCGGAATAAAAGTCTGGGCTGGGATGGCTTTTCCCAGCCTCGGGAAGCGGCATACAGAGCTGGGAAAAGCCATCCCAGCCGACCTAGGGGAAATCCATGCGTTCACGTTTACTCTTGTTAGGCGCGCTGCTTGGCGCCGGTCTGACAACAGCCGTCCATACCTACGCACGTCAGGAAAGCCCGGCTGTCTCCACCCATCGCTTCTTCCACGTCCAGCTGGGCGATAAGCAAACCCAACCTGTGTCCGGCCGCCTGCTGCTGTTCGTGGAACCGGCTGCTGCAGCCAAGGCCGAGTCGCAAGACGGCAAAATCACGCAAGTCGACGCCGATCCGCTCCATCCGACGCAAACGTCGATTGCCGCGCAGGAAGTCGACCGGCTAGTGCCCGGGCAGACGGTCGACATCGACGTGGATGCGCAAACCTATCCGGAGGCCTGGTCGAAGCTTCCTGCCGGCGATTACGTGGTGCAAGCCGTGCTGGATGTGCACCACAACTACAACTATCTGGGACGCGATGCCGGCGATCTGGTGAGCGACGTCGTTCCCGTGCATTGGCCGGACGCCGGCACTGCGCCGATCAAGTTGGATGCAACAGTGCCCGCGCGAGATCCTTGGGCGTTGCCCGATTCAGTGCCCGCGCCATTGCGCAATGCAGCCAAGGCGGTGCACGAGCAAGCGCAGCCGATCGATTTCGTCAGTCCGTCGCTGTCGCAGTTCTGGGGACGCGACATCCATATGTACGGCTATGTGTTGTTGCCACCGGGCTACAATGCTGCGTCCGGCAAGCGTTTTCCCACCGTGTATTTCACGCACGGCTTTACCTCCAACAAGGACCGCATGCTGCGCTTCATGGCGTACATGCAGGCGGGCATGAGCAGCGGCCAGATGCCGCCGATGATCTGGGTGTTTCTGGACCAATCCAGCGCCACCGGCACGCACGAGTTCGCCGACTCGGTAAACAACGGTCCGTGGGGGCAGGCGCTGACCGCCGAACTGATTCCCTACCTGGAATCGAAGTACCACATGGATGGCAACGCCAACGGTCGCTTCCTCAATGGCCATTCTTCCGGCGGCTGGGCCACGCTGTGGTTGCAGACGCGTTATCCGAAGATTTTCGGTGGTACCTGGTCTACTTCGCCGGATCCGAGCGACTTCCACGACTTCACCGGTCCAGACCTGTATGCGCCGCAGGCGAACGTGTACCACAAGCCGGACGGCACGCCATGGCCGTTGGTACGCGACAAGGGCAAGGTGCTGGGCACGTTCCAGCAGTTTGCGCAGATGGAACGCGTGCTGGGTCCGTACGGCGGGCAGATGGCCTCGTTCGATTGGGTGTTCTCGCCGCGTGGCAAGGACGGCCGGCCTGAGCCCATGTTCGATCGCGATACCGGTGATGTCGATCCTGCGGTCGTGGCCTACTGGCACGATCACTACGACATCGCCTATCGCCTCAAAAGCAACTGGCCGGTGTTGAAGCCCGATCTCGACGGCAAGATCCATCTCTACGTCGGAACGGCCGATACCTTTTATCTGGATGGGGCGGCGCATCGGTTGAAAGCGGTGCTGGACGGCCTGGGCGCGCATGCCGAGTTCCGTTTCATTCCCGACCGCACGCATTTCGATCTGTATCAGGTCGGGGACGATCGCTTCGGCTTGTTCAAGGACATCAGCTGGGCGATGTATGCGGTTGCCCGTCCGCAAGCGGCGCCGAAACCGAAGCTAAATTAGGGATGCTCTGATCTATTCCACGTACCCGTCACCGCACTGTATGCGCGCCTCGCAGCGACCCAGTGGCGCAGGCAGACTGGCCGTCTGTCTAGACGCTGGGTCGCTGCGAGGCG
>NZ_BSOA01000026.1 GCF_030160275.1 Dyella flagellata | reverse complement strand
ATAACCCCAAGACGCTTTTGTAGGTCCCTCTAGAAGTGACCCGACCATCCTTGGTCGGACTCTTCAAAAGAGCGGATGCCCAAACGAAACATCTCGAATACTTCACCAGACGCTTGTCACTCGTTTACCCCTTTGCGGAGCTGGCGCTCAATGCGCTGCTCCCACCCCTTCCCTGGCGGCTATAGCGCTGTGGCCCCACCCGATCCCATCCCGAACTCGGAAGTGAAACGCAGCTGCGCCGATGGTAGTGTGGACTTCCATGCAAGAGTAGGTCACCGCCAGGGGCTTTATCCCTAAAAACGCCTTCCCATCCGGGAAGGCGTTTTGCTTTGCGCAAGTCACAACGTACCGCTCGCCTGGCGTAGGCTGGGATGACAATCCCAGCAACACACACGTCGAGGAGAGCATCGTGTTTGTGAATGTCGAAACCCGACGTCAGCCACGCCTGCACTGGGCCGCAACCTTGCTGATTGTCATCTGCGTGGTGACCTTCATGGCGCTGGCCCTGATGTCTCCGCCGCGGCGCGTCACCTTTCTGTTGGAATGGGGAACGGTTCCCGCGCATGTCTTGGACGCCCATCAGCCGATCTGGCAGCAGTTGCGCGACCCGGCACTGTTGCGCCTGGTCACAGCCTTGTTCATCCATGTCGCCTGGCTGCACCTGCTAAGCAATCTGTTGTTCCTGATGATTTTCGGCATACCGGCGGAGCGCACCCTCGGATCGATCCGCTTTCTTGCCCTGTTCCTGATCGGTGGCGTGGTCGCTAATTTAGCCGGAGCCATTTCGCTTGCCGGGGAAGTCCGGCCGATCATCGGCTGCAGTGGCGCCGTGTCGGCCGTGCTGGGTGCCTACGTTTCGCTATTTCCCCGGGCTCGCCTGGGGCTGGTGCTGCCGCTTGGCTTCTACCTTGAATTTGTCCGTGTGCCGGCGTTCTTGCTGATCGGCATCTGGGCATTACTGCAATTGCTTTTCAGCTACGTGGGCGGCCCCAGCTATGGTGGCTACGCCTGGTGGACGCACTTGGCCGGTTTTTTGTTCGGCGTGCTGTTTGCCCTGCTGTCCCGTGATGCGATCATGCGTCGCATGCGCAAATAAGAGGTCGTATGCGAACCCAGAAACTCTACAAAGTCACCTTCCTGCACCTGGGAAAGTGCTACGAGCTGTACGCCCGGCACGTTGCTTCGAGCGGCCTATGGGGTTTTACCGAAGTGGGCGGCCTGGTCTTCGAGCCGGCAGGCGAAGGAATTGTGGTGGATCCCACCGAAGAACGCCTGCGCGAGGAATTCAAGGACACGCGTGTGCTGCACTTGCCGATGCAGGCGATCGTGCGCATCGAGGAAGTGGATCGCAAAGGCTCACTCGCCATCCGCGATGCCGCGGACGGCCAGAAGGTCACGCCTTTTCCGATGCCGCCACGCAACCGCTAGCGGGGTACGTGGCTGAGCCCGTGATGCCTGGAGAACACCTTCAGTAGGCGCCTTGCCAACGGCGTTGCCGCTACCTGCCGGTAGGTGTGTTGCGGATCGAAACCCTCGCGGCGCATGGCGTGATGCTTGCGCTCGATATAGGCGCGCATCACGTCGGCGTTGAACTCGGGATGGAACTGCACGCTGATGGCGTTACGGCCATAGCGAATCAAATGGTGGGGATCACGCGCCGATCGGGCCAGCACCTTCGCACCCTTGGGAACTTCCAACACGCTCTGTTCGTGCGTGGTGTGCGCGCGAAACTGCGCGGGTAGAAACATCGTCAGCTCGTCCTGCGCTGCGTCGGGCAGCAGATCGATCGGCAGCGTGCCGATCTCCCTTCCTCCCGGCAGATAGTCGACGCGTCCGCCCAGGGCATGCGCTATCAACTGATGGCCGTAGCAGACGCCGAGCAAGGGCAGGTCGACATCCATCGCGCTACGGATCCAACCTGCCGTTTGCTCACTCCATGGCGCGCGGTCGGTCACCATCGCCGCCGAGCCGGTGATCAAGGCGCCGGATACTTGCTCAGGCGCGGGCAAGGTTTCCCCCGCCGCGACGTTCACTATCTGCAGCCGATGCGGCGCGAGCTGTGCGCCAAGGCGAAACCAATGGGGAAAATCACCATGCCGTGCCCGGATGTTGTCGGGGGCCTGGCCGGTGCGGATGATCAGAACGGGCTTCATGCAAGCTATCGAAATAAGCGGATTTTCAAGAGGGCGAATCTTCAACGTGCTCGACCGGCGGCACCACGTTCAGCACTTCCTGCACGGTGGTCAGGCCGCGCGCGACCTGGTCTGCCGCGGAAATGCGCAACGGGCGCAAACCTTCGACCAAGGCCGCCTGGCTGAATTGAATCAGGTCCAGCTGCGCGCTGATCATGCCACGCAGCCGCGCGCTCAAGGGCATCATTTCATAAATGCCGGTGCGGCCAAGAAAGCCGGTGTGGCGGCATTCCAGGCAGCCCACTGGCTTGAACACGCGTTCGGGCACCGGCATCGACCAGCCATGGGTAAGCACCGTCCACTCGTGTGGATCCTGCTGCGTTTCCAGCTTGCAATGCGGGCATAAGGTGCGTACCAATCGCTGCGCGACCACGCCGGTCAGCGTCGACTGGATCAGGTAATGCGGCACACCCAGATCGAGCAGTCGCGTCACGGCGCTGGGCGCATCGTTGGTATGCAGTGTGGATAGCACCAGGTGGCCGGTCAATGAAGCCTGCACCGCCATCTGCGCCGTTTCCAGGTCGCGAATTTCGCCGACCATGATGATGTCCGGATCCTGGCGCAACAGCGTGCGCACGCCGGCCGCGAAATCCAGGTCGATCGAGGGCTGGACCTGCATCTGGTTGAATTCGGGCGAGACCATTTCGATCGGATCTTCCACCGTGCATACGTTGATATCCGGCGTGGCCAGATGCTTCAACGTGGAATACAGGGTGGTGGTCTTGCCGGAGCCCGTCGGCCCCGTCACCAGCACGATGCCATGCGGGCGTTCCACCATGTTGCGCCACATGGTGTCTTCCGGAGTCGAAAAGCCCAGCTGCGAGAAATCCTTCGCCACGATGTCCGGGTCGAAGATACGCATCACCATTTTCTCGCCGAACGCGGTGGGCATGCTGGAAATACGCAATTCCACTTCGCGCCCCGAGGTGGCGCGGGTCTTGATGCGGCCGTCCTGCGGACGGCGCTTTTCCGCCACGTCCATGCGCGAAAGAATCTTGATGCGTGAGGTCACCGCCGTCATCACCGGCGGCGGCAGCTCGAATACCTTGTGCATTACCCCGTCGATGCGGAAGCGCATGTTGCCTGCTTCGCGGCGCGGTTCCAGATGGATATCCGATGCGCGCTGTTCAAAAGCGTATTGCAGCAGCCAGTCCACGATATGCACGACGTGCCGGTCGTCGGCGCCGACCTCGCCGGCTTTGCCAAGCTCCAGCAACTGCTCGAAATTGAGCAAGGTCGAGGAGTCGTAACCGCTCTGGTTCTTGGCGTCCTTGGCGAGCTGGATCGAACGCTGGACGCCGTAGAACTCCTGCAGATAGCGGTTGATGTCGATCGGGCTGCATACCACGCGATGCACGTCCCGGCGCAACATCTGCGCCAGATCCTTCGACCAGGTATGGTCGAACGGCTCCGCCGTGGCGAACGTCACCTCGCCGGAAGACACCGCCACCGGCAGAATGCGATGGCGTTGCGCGTAGGCGTGGCTCACCACCTGCGTAACCGCCGCCACGTTGATCTTCATCGGATCGATTTTCAGGTACGGCAGGCCCGCCTGGCCGGCCAGCCATTCGGTCAAGCCTTCCAGGCTGAGCGGACGGCCCGGCTCCCGCCGATTGATGAGCTTGGCATTGGCGATGATCACCAGCGGGTTCAGTTCTACCGAGCTGCGCCCGGCGTGATGCCCCACGCGCAGCTGCTTGGCATCGTCGGCCGCGAGGTAGCCGTCCACAACCAGCGCCGCCAGGACGTCGTCCAGCGCCAGCCGGCCACGACGGCCCAGCATGGAGGCGATTTGTTGCGTGGCTGCCATGGCTGGATTTCCCCCAGGTAGTGCGCGGAAAAACGGCGAAAAGTTGCGCTGCGGCTATACTAACGCGCTTTACACTCAGGTTAGGGAAGAGATGTCCGCGCCTACCTTCCAGGATGTGATCCAGACCCTCAATCGCTATTGGGGCCGCCAGGGTTGCGTGCTGCTGCAGCCCCTCGATACCGAAGTCGGTGCCGGTACCTTCCACCCCGCCACCTTCCTGCGCTCGCTCGGGCCAGAGCCGTGGGCCGCGGCCTATGTACAGCCTTGTCGACGTCCCACTGACGGTCGCTACGGCGAAAACCCCAATCGCCTGCAGCATTACTACCAATACCAGGTGGTGATGAAGCCGAACCCTGAGAACATCCTCGACCTCTATATCGGATCGCTCAAGGAGCTGGGCCTGGATCCGCAGGTGCATGACCTGCGTTTCGTGGAGGACAACTGGGAGTCGCCCACGCTCGGTGCCTGGGGCCTCGGCTGGGAAGTGTGGCTCAACGGCATGGAAGTCACCCAGTTCACCTACTTCCAGCAGGCCGGTGGCCTGGAATGCAGGCCCGTCACGGGCGAAATCACCTATGGCCTGGAACGCCTGGCGATGTACCTGCAGAACGTGGACAGCATCTATGACCTGGTGTGGACGGAAGCACCGCATGGCAGGGTCACCTATGGCGACGTGTTCCACCAGAACGAAGTGGAGCAGAGCGCCTACAACTTCGAGCATGCCAACGTAGCGGAGCTGCTGCGCTGGTTCGACGTGTGCGAGGGCGAAGCCAACAAGCTGATTGCCGCGGGCTTGCCGTTACCGGCTTATGAGCAAGTCATGAAGGCAAGCCATACCTTCAACTTGCTCGACGCGCGTCGAGCGATCAGTGTCACCGAGCGCCAGCGCTACATCCTGCGCGTGCGCACCTTGTCACGCAGCGTGGCCGAAGCCTACGTGGCGCAGCGCGAGAAGCTTGGCTTCCCCGGATTGAAGCAAGCGAAAAAGGAGCAGGCCGCATGAGCGCCGAAAAGTCATTGCTCATCGAGCTGGGCACGGAAGAACTGCCGCCGAAGTCGTTACCGGAGCTTGCCAGGGCATTTGCTGAAAATGTGTCGCTTGGCTTGACCAAACGCGGTATCCAATTCGGCTCGGGCGCGCGGGAATACAATTCACCTAGACGCTTGGCCGTCTATATACCCGACGTCGCCATGTCCGTGGCTCAGCAACAAATTGAACGGCGTGGCCCAGCTGTCAACGCGCCGCCGCAGGCAGTGCAGGGTTTCGCGCAGTCGTGCGGGGTTACGGTCGAGCAGTTGGACAAGTTAGTGACCGATAAGGGGCAGTGGTTTGTCCATCGCGACTTTTCGCCGGTACGGTTCCTGAGGGATTTCTTGGCGGAAATAGTCGCTGAGGCCTTGGAAAATTTGCCCATTCCCAAGCCCATGCGCTGGTCCGATCACGACTACAGTTTTGTGCGTCCGGCGCACTGGCTGGTCATGTTGCATGGTGCAGATGTTATTGAGGGCAAGGTGCTGGGTATACGCAGCGGCCGCCAATCACGTGGCCACAGGTTCATGCATCCGCAGCCTGTGCATCTTGCCGATGCAGACAGCTACGTGGATGCGCTGCGCATGGCTAAAGTGCTGGTTGATTCGGCAGAACGTCGCAACCGGATTGAGGATGAAGTGGCACGAGTGGCCACGGAAACTGGTGGCATGCCGCAGCTAGATGCCAACCTGCTGAATGAAATCGCCAACCTTACCGAATGGCCGGTAGCAATCGCTTGCACTTTCGATCGGGAGTTCCTGGGTGTGCCGCCCGAAGCGCTGGTCACCACCATGGAGGCCAACCAGAAGTTCGTGCCGGTGTTCGACGCCCACGGCCAGCTCAGCGAACACTTCATCGGCATCGCCAACGTCGATAGCAAGCATCCGGGCGAGATCCGCAAAGGCTACGAACGCGTGATCCGTCCGCGCTTCGCCGATGCGAAGTTCTTCTGGGACGAAGATCTGAAGACGCCGCTGGCCAGCTATCAGGAGGCGCTCAAAAACGTGACCTACCAGCAGGCGCTAGGCAGCTTGTGGGACAAGAGCGTACGCGTGGCCGAGATCGCGCGCATTCTCGCCAATCGAGTGGGTGTCGATGCGGGCGCAGCGACACGTGCGGCGAGCTTGGCCAAGTGCGATCTGCTTACGCGCATGGTCGGGGAGTTCCCCGAACTGCAGGGTGTGATGGGTCGCTACTACGCGCGGCACGACCGGGAATCACCCGAAGTGGCTGATGCGCTCGATAGCGTTTACCAGCCGCGCTTCGCGGGCGACACGATATCCGCCGGTAAAGTGGGCCAGGTGCTCGCGATCGCCGAGCGCGTCGACACGCTGGCCGGTATTTTTGCGGTAGGCCTGAAGCCGAGTGGCAACAAGGATCCCTTCGCCTTGCGCCGCGCCGCACTGGGTTTTGCGCGCACCGTGATCGAAGGCGGCCTTGAATTCGATCACAAGGCGCTGTTTGTCGAAGCACTGGAATTGCTGCCGGAGACGGCGCTGGCCGCTGGCCTTAAGCCTGGCAAGGACGGCAAGGCGCCCGTGCTCGATGCCGGTTCGCGCCGTGCCGCGCTGATGTCCGAGCTCAACGAATTCGTGCTCGAACGCCTGCGTGGCTATTACGCGGAAAAAGGCTACACCACCGAGCAGTACGAAGCCGTGTTGGCGGTGACGCCGGTAAGCCTGGCCGATTTCGATCGCCGCCTGCGTGCCGTGGTTGAATTCGGACGGCAGCCGGAAGCGGCGAGCCTGGCCGGTGCCAACAAGCGCGTCGCCAATATCCTGCGCAAGCAGCAGGAAGAACACGGCGCGCAAAGCATCCGCGAACACGTCGATCCTGCGCATTTCGAGGAAGACGCCGAACGTGCCCTCGCGCAGGCACTGGAAGCCGCGCAAGCCGATACGGCCGCCGCGCTCGGACGCGGAGATTACACAGCGGTGCTGGCGCGTCTGGCCCAGTTGCAGGCACCGGTCGATGCTTTTTTCGATCATGTGCTGGTGAACGCAGAAAACCCGGTGGTGCGTGCTAACCGCCTTGCTTTGCTCGGACGACTGAAGGCGCAGTTCACCGCCATCGCCGATATCGCGCGTCTGTAACGGCGCGCCAGCCCATAAAAAAGCGGCAGCTGCGCGCTGCCGCTTTTTTTTTATCCATTTGAAAAAGCCGTACGGTCCGAATAAGCGGGACCTGCTTAGGAGGCCAGCCGACTCGGCCCGCGGTTCTTCAGCCGCTCCGCCAGGCGATGATTGAAGGCCACCATGGCCGTCGCGTCGACGTCATTGCCGCCCGGACCGAGGATGTTGTAAAGCTCGGCGAGCATGTCGGAATTTTCGGCCAAGGTCAGATGACTATCGGCCAAGTCCAGCTCCGACTGCAGAATGCGCAGCGCAGTGTTCAAGCGCTGCACATCCATGCCGTGGGCCGCGAGCGTCTCCGCCGTAGCGCGCAGCTTGGCGCGATGGCGCGAGACGATGGACTCGGAGCTGGTGGTGGCGTTCATGTCGTCAGGAACCACCGCGCTGGGATCGAGCATGGATCCGTCGCCGGCTACCAGCCACACCAGGGAGATGCCCAAGGTACGTGCCAGCGTGACGCAACGGGCGCGTGAGGGGTCGGTATTCCCGTCGCGCCAACTGCGCACTACTCCCTCCGAGAACCCGCACATGCGAGCGATTTCCGTCACGCTGCCGACCCGCTGGATCAGCAATTTTATGCGATCGGCGAAGGTGCTTGGCGGCTCGGCTACAGGGCTATGGGCTGGCAGGTTCATCACGGGAGTTCCACAAAGTTCGAACGTTTGGCCGGTAAATGCTTACCGGTCCTCCTGTTTTTATAGACCAAACGGCTGTCGCGAGTATGTCGTCCGCTGCGAGATTTTGGTCTGGGTGACGCAGTATCTTGCGGATGGCAACGCTGTCAGTAGTCATCCTAGGGCGCACAAACGTGTAAGGCGCTTCGGCGTTGACACGTCGGGACGCCGAAAAAGGAGTAAGAACGTGCGACCATCGCTTGGAATCGCCCCTTTCGGGCCAAGCCGGCCCCAGACGGCCTGATCTGAGCATACGCGCGCGAATGGCCTGTCTGGTCGGTTGACTTTTCCGCCAGTGCTGTTTGGGCTATGCTCCGAGGCTCCCCCGCGCTGTCTGCGACGCGATGCGTTCGGCAGGCATTGCGTTCGAATCGATCCAACCCGAGGTTCCATCCATGCGCAGCGTTGTTTGGTCGCTGATGACAGTGGCAGCGGTTGCCCTAGCCGGCTGCAATAATTCTTCAAATCCGTCGTCGTCGACCGGCACGGACGGTACGGAAGCGAATGCGCCGGCCCCCGCCGCGCACAGCGTCACCGGCACCGTCACGCTCCGGGGCGGCAACACGCCTTCGGCGCAAGACAAGCTCGAAATCAGCATTGTCGATGTAACTGCGCAAGGCTCGCCTCCGCTGGCGACCAAGCAAATCGCCCCGGCCACCACCTTCCCGCAGCAGTTCGAGCTGGATTTCAATCCCGCCAATGTGGCTGGCAACGATCTCTACATCGTGCAGGCGCAGCTGACCGACGGTGATCGCCACTACAACATGCCCTTGCAGGTGCCGGTGCTGACCAAGGGCAACCCGACCACCAGCGTCAACATCGAGCTTGCTCCGGAACAGACCCCGGGCGAAAAGCTGCTCGTCGCGTTCCAGGGCGTGCAGAAGCAGATCGGCGGCATGAAGCGCACGGCCGGCACCAAGCTCGAGCCCAATGCCTCGCGCGCCTGGCAGGTGTTCCGCGACGGCGGCGAAGTGAAGTTCATTCGCGAGCTGGTCGACTACGGTGACAAGGGCTTCACCAGCACCGACTATGCCTACAAGGATGGTAAGCCGTGGGTGGTGCAGCAGCAGCACAAGCCGAACCAGAACGGCAAGGCCACCTCGGTGGATACCGCCGGCTGGGGCGACGACGGTTCGCTGGTGCTGAAGACGCACGAAGCCGGTGGCAACAGCTCGCCGCTGGGCGACAGCGATGCCCAGGCCTTGCAGCAGCAGGGCAAGGAGATTCTCAATATGGCGACGGGTGGCAAGGGCAAGTAAGCCCCCGCTCAAAGCCGGTACAAAAAAAAGCCGTCCGATTCCGGACGGCTTTTTTTGTGCCTGGCGACGCGCAGCTTAGAAGCCGAGCTTCACTCCGAGGTTGAAGCCATTGATGCTCTGGCTCTTGTCCGAGAAGTGGCCGTTGTAGGCGATCCAGCCGGTCAGGTTCGACGTGATCTGCGCGCTCAAGCCCGCAGTGACCGAGCCCCAGTTCTTGTCCGGCGTGAAGCCGGGCATTTCGAAACTGCCGTTCATGCTGTTGAGGCCGGCGGTGACCATGTCGGTCTTGGCGCGGCTGTCGTGGTTCCAGCCCAGCTCGGCAAACGGCGTCACGTCCATGCCCTGGGAATGCAGCGTGCCCTGCAGGCGCCAGCCCAGCGTGCTGATCACCGCGTTACGTTGCTGGCGGCCGAACCACATCGCCGTCGCATCGTTGCCGTTTTCGTTGTAGCCGTCGATCTTGATGTTCTGGTATTCGAAGTTCGCGAACGGGCCGGTCTTCAAGGCGTTGAAGTCGAACCAGTAGCCGCCGTGCAGCCCCAGGCCGACATACGAGCCATCCACCTTGCCGCTTTCATTCGTGTGGTAGTTGCCGACCATGAACGTGCGGTTGACATTGGTGTAGCTGGCCTGGCCGAAGTCGCCATACACGCCGGCATAGGCGCCGCCGGTGTGCCAGGTCACGTAGCCCAGGCCGGTCAGCGCCTGCAATTTGTAACCGCCGCCACCAGTGACATCGGCGTTGTGTTGGCCGACGCCCAGCGCGACACCCGCCGAGATGCTGTCAGTCGCATGGATGTCCGCACCGAGGGTGAGGTCCACATTGCTGCTGCTGGTGCGGGGGGCGCCGGCGCGCTGGTCGAAATGCTGGTTGGCGTAGTTGACGTTGGCGAACGCGCGCGTGGTGCTGCCGAACGTGTCGGCCATCATCTGGTCGCGCACCACGGCGGTCTGCGTGGTCACGGCGGCGAGCGGGGCCTCCTGCAGTAGCGAGATCTGTTGGGGCGCGGCCAGCTCGGCCAACACCACCTGCGAGAGCATCAGGTGCCCTGCCGTGGTGGGATGCACACCGTCCGCGAACAGGTAGCTCTGATTCGTGCCCGGCGCATAGGTGTAGGGCAGGCCCGAGCCCTGCGGGCCGCACTTCACGGAACTGGAGCCGGCGCCGCATGCCGGCGTGGTGACGTTGCTAAAGCCGTAGGCGCCCGGATTGGCGATCACCTGATTGACCAGGGCGAAGGTATTGACCGGAATGATGCCTTTGCCCAATTGCTTCAGACCCGCATTGAGCTGGCTGTTGAAGATCACGCTCAAGCCGGTCAGCGAGGTCGCCGCGGAACTGCCTTGCGCAAGCGCTTCGGGCGTCAGGCCGATGTTCGGCAGATTGAACACGAGGATGTTCTTGGCGCCGGCTGCCTGCAGCGCGCCAAGCAGCTTCACTTCCTGCTGTCCGGCGGCGGCGATGGTCGCTTGGGCCTGGCTTGCGGTCTGCAGCGTAGACACACCAGCCGCAGCGGAGACCTGGGCGTTCACCTGGGCGGTCACGGCTGGGGTGATCTGTGCTTCGAACGCGGCAATGGCGACCGGGTTGTTCGGAATCAAGCCAGCGGCGACGGCCTGTGAAGCTTGCGCGGCCAGCGTTTGGGCGATGATCTGTTGTGCGGTAGCGCCAGCCACCACCGAGGTCGCGGCGTTGAAGATATCGTTGGCGCCGCCCCACATCGTATACAGGGCATGGCTGTTCACGCTGTTGCCGGCCAGATAGCTGGTCACCTGGCTGGTGATGGTCGGCACGGCGGCCGGCGTGCCCGGCGAATTGTTGTTGATACCGGCGCCGCCCCAAGCGTAGTCCGTGCCACCGGCCAGCGAGGGCGTCAACGAATAACCCAGTCCGGCCGCAACGTTCTGTACGGTCACCGCACCCGGGTTGGTGGTGAACTTGAGCGGCGGCTGGATGCTGGGGTTGGTCGCCAGCGAAATATTGCCTGCATCACTGAGGCTGTCGCCAAAAGCCACCACGCTATTGAAGGTTGACTGCGGATTGCCCGTAGCGTGTACGGTGCCGACCATGCCGAGGGCCAGCGCCACGGCGCCGGCGAGCTTGCGAGGGTGGAACATGTGGGTGTGCTCCTGCGTCTGTTTGTTATCGGGGCGTTACGTTAATGCATGCCATACGGCAGCGCATGCTGCGCTGCAAGCAAGCTCCATCCCCGGGGCGTAGGCTGGGATGACAATCCCAGCATCGGGATGCTACGTGGGAAGCTGGGATTAGCATCCCAGCCTACGCAACCCATCGTGGCCTAACGCTTGAGCGCCTTGGAAAAAGCGTCTGCAAACGCGCTGTTGGCCGGTGGCGGGGAAGGCTTCTGCGACGGGGCGCCCGGTCGGGGGCCGCGAGCATCGCGGCCGCCACGTGCCTCGCCGCCGCTGGCGGGCTTGCCGCCACGCGCCTGCTGCCCGGGTTCGTCATCCAGGCGCATGGAAAGGGCGATGCGCTGGCGTGCGATATCCACCTCCATCACCTTCACTTTGACGATGTCACCGGCTTTCACGGCATCGCGCGGATCCTTCACGAAGCTGTGCGACAGCGCGGAGACATGCACCAGGCCATCCTGGTGCACGCCGATGTCGACGAAGGCGCCGAAGGCGGCCACGTTGGTGACGCGGCCTTCGAGGATCATGCCGGGCTTGAGGTCCTTCAGGTCTTCCACGCCTTCGGCGAAGCTGGGTGCGACGAATTCCGGACGCGGATCGCGGCCGGGCTTTTCCAGCTCCTTGAGGATGTCGCGCACGGTGGGCACGCCGAAGCGCTCGTCGGTGAATTGCTCGGCCTTGAGTCCGCGCAGGAAGGTGATGTCGCCGATTATGCTTTTCACTTCACGGCCGCATTGGGCCATGATGCGTTCGACCACCGGATAAGCTTCCGGATGCACCGCGCTGGCATCCAGCGGATTGTCGCCGCTGGGCACGCGCAAGAAGCCGGCGCATTGCTCGAAGGCCTTGTCGCCCAGGCGCGGCACTTTCAGCAAGGCCTTGCGGTTGCAGAAAGGACCGTTGGCGTCGCGATGCTTCACCACGTTCTCGGCGACGCTGGGCGTAAGACCCGCCACGCGCGAGAGCAAAGCTGCCGACGCCGTGTTTACGTCGACACCGACCGCGTTTACGCAGTCTTCCACTTTGGCGTCCAGCGTGCGCGCCAGCTTCACCTGATTCACATCGTGCTGATACTGGCCGACACCGATCGCCTTGGGCTCGATTTTCACCAGTTCGGCCAACGGATCCTGCAGACGACGCGCAATCGATACTGCGCCGCGCAGGCTCACGTCGAGATCCGGAAATTCCTTGGCGGCTGTTTCCGATGCGGAGTACACCGAGGCGCCGGCTTCGCTCACCACGATCTTGGCCAGTTTCAGGTCGGCGTGCTTCTTCATCAGCTCGCTGGCCAGCTTGTCCGTTTCGCGCGACGCGGTACCGTTGCCGATGGCGATCAGGTTGACACCATGTTGCTTGCTGAGCACGGCCAGCCGCGCGATCGACTGATCCCACTGATTGCGCGGCTCATGCGGATAGACGGTGTCCGTCGCCAACAGTTTGCCGGTGGCATCGACCACCGCCACCTTCACGCCGGTGCGTATGCCCGGGTCCAGGCCCATGACGGTCTTGGCGCCGGCCGGCGCAGCCAGCAGCAGGTCCTTGAGGTTGTCGCCGAACACGCGGATCGCTTCGTCTTCCGCGCCTTCGCGCACGCGGCCGAACAGGTCCAGTGTCAGATGCAGATGCAGCTTCACGCGCCAGGTCATGCGCACGGTTTCGCGCAGCCAGGCATCCGCCGCACGGCCACGCTCGATGATGCCGGCGTGCGACGCTACGCGCCCTTCGGCTTCGTGGTTGCCTTGCTCGGCTTCCACCGTGGGCAGCAGTTCCAGTTCAATCACGCCTTCGTTGCGCGCGCGCATCAGGGCGAGCAGTCGATGCGATGGAATCTTGCCGATCGGCTCCATGTGATCGAAGTAGTCGCGGAATTTCGCGCCTTCGTGTTCCTTGCCTTCGACCAACTTGGCGCGGATCTGGCCTTTCTCCCATAGCCAATCGCGCAGTTCGCCCAGCAGCTGCGCGTCCTCGGCGATGCTCTCCATCAGGATCGCGCGCGCGCCATCGAGGGCGGCGCGTACATCGGGTACGCCTTTTTCAGCGTCGACGAACTGCGCAGCGAACGTTTCCGGCGCCTGCGTGGGGTCTTCGCGCAAGCCGACGGCAAGCGGCTCCAAGCCAGCTTCGCGCGCGATCTGCGCTTTGGTGCGGCGCTTGGGCTTGTACGGCAGGTAAAGATCTTCCAGGCGTGCCTTGGTGTCGGCTTCGAGGATGTCCTGTTTCAGCGCATCGCTGAGTTTGCCCTGTTCCTCGACGCTGGCGAGGATCGCGCTGCGGCGTTCTTCCAGTTCGCGCAGATAGCGCAGGCGTTCTTCGAGCGTACGCAATTGCGTATCGTCGAGGCCGCCGGTGACTTCCTTGCGGTAGCGTGCGATGAACGGCACGGTGGCGCCGCCATCGAGCAGGTCCACGGCTGCACGTACCTGTTCCGACTTGGCGGCGATGTCCTGGGCGATGCGTTGTTCGATGCTAAGCATGGGCTAGACAGACTTCCTGATTGGGGTGGTGCGACCAACGGGCTTTGCAAAAGCGTCATGCGTCGGAAGGTCTGCGAGCATGACGAAAAAAACGGTGCAAGCCCAGCAGGCTGCACCGTGACGTGTAGCTACGACTCAGGCGTTGAAGTGGCCACGGTCGTGGTTCGAGGGCGAGCGTTGTGGCGGCTGTTCCTGCGCGCTGCCTTTGAGCACATAAGTGCCGGCCCATAGGTCATGCAAGCCCTGCTTATGCTGCGTCCAGCTGATGGCGAGATAGCAGATGATCGGGATCAGCAGGAACACCGCGCTCAACAGCCGCACGACATTGCGCGCAGCCGACCGCCCAAGCGCTATGCGTTGTCCGTGAACGTCGGTCACGCGCAAGCGCAACGCCAGCTTGCCCGGCGTGGCCTGCCACGTCGAAGCCTCGAAGAAAACGTAATACAGATAGGTAATGGCCAGCGACGCCACGCTGGCGCCTTCTGTTGCCTTGGCGTAATCGCGCAGCGCGACCGCCATATCGGCGCCGCCTTGCATCTGGTCGAGTAGATGCTTGTACGCTTCCACGGCGCCGAGCGTGTACGCCGCGATCATGGTGGGAATCATCAGGATGAGCAGGTCGATCACCCAAGCGCCAAACCGTTGCCAGAAGCTTGCGTAGTCGAAATAAGCAGTGTTGCTCGTCTGCGCTTGCTGCAGCGGCGGCGGCCCATACGGACTGGGCGCGGGCGCAGGCCGATCGTCGGGGAACAGCATCGACAGCGGCCGCCAATCGGCCAGGCTGTCGTACCAGCCCAGGTCGTCGGGACTGAGCTGGCCGCTGCGCAGCCATTCCTTCACTTGCTCTTCCTGATACGGGCCGTGGCGTTCGCCGTTACGGCCGATCCACACTTCCATGGGGTGTACCTCGGTAAACGTGAAGCGCATGATGCCATGCGCCTGCAAGGGATCGTGAGTTAATCAGTAACGTTGGTTCAGGCCGCGTCGCGGCGCTTGAGGTGCACCAGCAACAACGAAATCGCCGCTGGCGTGACGCCACTGATACGCGCTGCCTGGCCGATGGTGGCCGGCAGGCTGCGCTTGAGCTTCAGCAGCACTTCGGCGGAAAGGCCTCGCACCTTGTCATAATCGAAGCTGGTGGGAATGACCGTGTTCTCGTGGCGGCGCTGGCGTTCGATTTCCTCGCGCTGGCGTTCGAGGTAGCCGGCGTACTTGGCCTGCACCTCGACCTGCGCGGCCACATCTTCGCGATCGACCATGGGGCCGAGCTCAGGCACGCCGGCCAGCTTGGCGTAATCGAGTTCGGGCCTGCGCAGCAGATCCAGTGCATGGGTTTCGCGGCTTACCGTCACGCCGAGCTGGCGCGCGATCGCCGCTCCC
This sequence comes from Dyella flagellata, assembly GCF_030160275.1. Classification (GTDB taxonomy): domain Bacteria; phylum Pseudomonadota; class Gammaproteobacteria; order Xanthomonadales; family Rhodanobacteraceae; genus Dyella_B; species Dyella_B flagellata. The sequence continues at coordinate 21,973 of NZ_BSOA01000026.1, read as the reverse complement.
AAAGCGTTGTTCGGTGCGGCCCACAATCCGGCCAGCCGCTGCGTCTCCCGTTCCACCGCTTCGCGCTTGGCGCGCAGGGCATCGAAGCGTAGCTGCGGCACCACGCCCAGCGCATGGCCGGTTTCGGTGAGGCGCAGATCCGCGTTGTCCTCGCGCAGATGCAGGCGGTATTCCGCGCGCGAAGTGAACATGCGGTAGGGCTCGATGGTACCGTTGCTGGTGAGGTCGTCGATCAGCACGCCGATGTAGGCTTCATCGCGGCGCGGATACCAGGGCGCCTTGCCTTGCACCGCCAGCGCGGCGTTGAGGCCGGCGATCAGGCCTTGCGCTGCCGCTTCCTCGTAGCCGGTGGTGCCGTTGATCTGGCCGGCGAAGTACAGACCCGGAAGGGTCTTGGTTTCCAGCCACGGATGCAGCCCGCGCGGATCGAAATAGTCGTATTCGATGGCGTAGCCGGGGCGCGTGATGTGCGCCTGCTCGAAACCCTTGATCGAATGCACCAGTTCGAGCTGCACGTCGAACGGCAGCGATGTGGAGATGCCGTTGGGGTAGATCTCGAAGCTGTCCAGGCCTTCGGGCTCGATGAAGATCTGGTGCGAGCCCTTGTCGGCAAAGCGCACCACCTTGTCTTCGATGGACGGGCAATAGCGCGGACCCACGCCCTCGATCTGGCCGGTGTACAGCGGCGAACGATCGAGCGCAGCGCGGATGATCTCGTGCGTGCGTGCGCTGGTGTGAGTGATCCAGCAGCTCACCTGGCGCGGATGGTCGTCGCGCGAGCCCAGATAGGAAAACACCGGCGCGGGATTGTCGCCCGGCTGCTGTTCCAGACCGCTGAAGTCGATGCTGCGCAGGTCGATGCGCGGCGGTGTACCGGTCTTCAGCCGATCCGCCGCTACCGGCAGCTCGCGTAGGCGCTGCGCGAGCGTGCTTGCAGGGGGATCGCCTGCGCGACCGCCCGCGTATTGGGCCGGGCCGATGTGGATCTTGCCGGCCAGGAAGGTGCCCGCTGTGAGCACTACCGACCTGGCGCGGAAGGAAACGCCCATTTGCGTCACCACGCCCACCACGCGCCCCTGCTCGATCAGCAGATCGTCCACCGCCTGCTGGAACAGGTCCAGGTTAGCTTGGGTTTCCACAGTGCGGCGGATGGCTGCCTTGTACAGCGCGCGGTCGGCCTGGCAGCGGGTGGCGCGCACGGCCGGGCCCTTGGAGGCGTTCAAGGTGCGCCACTGGATGCCGGCGCGATCGGCTGCCTGTGCCATGGCCCCGCCCAGCGCATCGATCTCTTTCACCAGATGGCCCTTGCCAATGCCGCCGATGGCCGGGTTGCAGCTCATCTGGCCGATCGTCTCGATGTTGTGGCTCAGCAGCAGCGTGCGCGCACCGCACCGCGCCGAAGCGAGCGCCGCCTCGGTGCCGGCATGGCCGCCGCCGATCACGATCACGTCATAGGAGCTGGGGTGAAGCATGGGAATCTAGCTAAACGTCAGGGTAGACAAACGCTTATGGTACTGCGAACCGCCTCGTCAGAAATCGCCTACCTGAAGCTGGCATGCTTTCTGCATTAACCCTTCCGCACTTTCGCGGGCAGACGCTGCGCAAATCGCGCGCTGAGACAGGACGGCAGGGGTCCTTTCGCGTACCGGGACAGGAAGCAGAGACGGCGCCCTTTCGGGGCGCCGTCTATTTTTTTGATCTCTTGAAGAGAGATCTGGCGCCCGGCGGTCTCAGGAACAGGGGGAATCCAGGATGACCGTAGTGCCGGGCGCCAGAAACTGGTGGCCCAATCGGGCAAGACGGTAAAAGACCGCACCCCCCGTGGCGTGAGAGCGATCATCGCCCTCAGCATGTGAATACGAAGTGACTGAAACGGAAATTTCTGTCGACTTGTGGCAACAGCTGACAGAAAAGGTCACAGGGTGATAACAAGCAAAGTTCATATGTGATGTTCATCACAGGCTGGCACGTCTGTTGCTGTATGGATCATGCAAAGCAAAGTGGGAGATGAGCCATGGACAACAGCAACGAATACGCACCGGTGTACTTGCGGCATGATCTGATGGTGGAGCTTGGTCGCCTGGAAATGGCGATGGATCACCTCGTCGAGCGCGACCCGGTACAGCAAGAGCAGCTTCGCCCGCGCATTGAATCGCGCATGAGTCACCTGCAAAGCGAGCTGGATCTTCTTCCCGCCTGAGAGCGCCTTTCAAGCACCGCCCCGCAACGGCGACCATATGGTCGCCGTTGTCGTTTCGTAGGCTGGGATTGTCATCCCAGCCTACGCTTTGCCAGACACTCAGTGCTGCAAAACGTTGCCCACGATCTCGCTCAAATTGGGCGACAAGCCTTCGCGCTGTACCAGGGCCTCAAGCGCTTGCCGCGCCGCGCTTCGGCGCTGCGGTTCCAATCGCTGCCAGCCATTGAACGCGGTGGCCAGGCGCGCCGCGATCTGCGGGTTGAGCGCATCCAGCTGCACCAGGCGTTCGGCCACGAACGGGTAGGCCGCGCCATCGGCGCGATGAAATCCGCTGGGATTGGTGCTGGCGAAGGCGCCCAGCAGGGAGCGGGCGCGGTTGGGATTTTTCAGGGTGAAGGCCGGATCGCTTTCCAGGTTCTTGACGACGGCGAGCGCCGGTTCGCCCGGTACCTGTGCTTGCACGTTGAACCATTTGTCCAGCGCCAGTGGGTTGCCCGCGTAGCGTTCCCGGAAATGCGCGAGCGCGGAGGCCGCTTGCGGCGCGCACCGGCGCACCAGCAGGCTGAGTGCGGCCAAACGATCGGTCATGCCCGACGCCATGTCGTACTGCCTTGCGGCCAGTACATAGGCCTGCTCGGCGTCGACCAGGGCCAGCAATTCGAGCACGCGGCGCTTGAGTCGCCGTCCGGCTTGGCTCATGGCGTCCAGTTGCGGCTCGCCGACGTGGGCGGCAAGTGCGCGATAGCGAGCCAGCAAGGCGTCGATGCCGATCCGTTCGGCCAGGCGCAGCTGCATCGTCTCGCGCTGGGCGTGAATCCTGGCCGGATCCACCTCGCTTTGGCGATCCGCGAACTCGATTTCACCCGGCGGCGTCAACAGGTCCGCGAGCAAGGCATCGTCCATGGCGTCGTGGGTGAACAAGGCGGCCAATGCGTTGCACCAAGCCTTGCATGCGGTGGAATCGTCGCCGTCTCGCAAGGTATCAAAGGCCAGCATGGCCAGTTGCTGTCCGGCCTCCCAACGGTTGAAACCATCCACGTCATGCGCAAGCAGCAACGCCAGTTCGTCCGGGCTGTAGTCGTACTCAAGCACCACCGGCGCCGAAAAGCCGCGCAGCAGCGAAGGTACGGGCGCAGAGGGAACTTGCTTGAAGACGAAGCGCTGGGTGGGTCGGCCCAGCACGATGACTTTCTCGACGCTGTCGCCTTGCGCCTCGCCATTCAGTTGCAGTGGCAGCATCTGGCCGGCGCGGTTGAACAACGACAGCTTCACCGGGATCGGTAGCGGCTTTTTCTCCGCATCTCCCGGCGTGGGGCGCGTGAGCTGCGAAAGGGTCAGCGTGTACTCCTGCCGCGTGGCGTCGTATTCACCCTTTGCGTGCAGGTGGGGCGTGCCGGCTTGCGAGTACCAGGCGAGATACGCCGTGAGATCGATGTGGTTGGCGTCACCTAGCGCGGCCAGAAAATCCTCGATGGTCGCCGCGTGTCCGTCGTGCCGCTGGAAATACAGGTCCATGCCACGCCGAAAGCCTTCTTGCCCGAGCCGGCCGGCCACCATGCGCACCAGCTCCGAGCCCTTTTCGTAGACGGTGGCGGTATAGAAGTTGTTGATCTCGCGGTATTCCGCCGGACGCACGGGATGCGCCAGCGGGCCGGCATCCTCCGGAAATTGCGTGCGCCGCAGCAGTGCGACGTCTTCGATGCGCTTCAACGGCGCCGAGTTCATGTCCGCGGAGAATTGCTGCTCGCGGAATACCGTAAGCCCTTCCTTGAGCGAAAGCTGGAACCAGTCGCGGCAGGTGACGCGGTTGCCGGTCCAGTTGTGGAAATACTCATGCGCCACCACCGCTTCCACTGCGCGGTATTCGTCGTCCGTGCTGGTATCCGGATCGGCCAGCAGGTATTTCGCGTTGAAGATGTTGAGCCCCTTGTTCTCCATCGCGCCCATGTTGAAATCGTGCGTGGCCACGACATGGAACACATCCAGGTCGAAGCTGCGGCCATAGCTGCGCTCGTCCCAGCGCATCGAGCGTTCCAACGCGTCGAGCGCGTAGTGGCAGCTGTCGATCACGTTGGCTTCGGACCAGATCACCAGCTGCACCTGGCGGCCATCGGCCGTGAGGTAGTTGCGTTGAATGTTCTGAAGGCGTCCTGCGACCAGTGCGAACAGGTAACTGGGCTTGGGATGCGGATCGACGAAGCGCGCCCAATGGCGGCCATCGGGCAGGTCGCCGCTGCCGGCGGGATTGCCTCCGGCCAGCAGGACCGGGAAGCGTTCGCGATCGGCGCGCAAAGTCACCGTGTAGCGGGCCAGCACATCCGGCCGGTCCGGGAAGAAGCTGATATGGCGAAAGCCTTCGGCTTCACACTGCGTCAACAGAAACCCATGCTCGCGCGAACCGGACAGGTACAAGCCTTCAAGGGTTGTATTGGCGGCTGGTTGCACGCGCACGCGCGTTTCCAGCACGCTGCCGTCGCGGGCACCATGGATTTCAAGCACGGATTGTCCGTAATGGTAGTCCTGCGCTTCGAGCTTGCGGCCATCCAGGGCAATTGCCAGCAGCTCCAGGCCTTCGCCATCCAGCCGCAGCGGCGTCGGCTGCGACGCATCGCTGCGCAGGGTGAGCCGCGACGAAACTTCAGTGCTATCGATGCCCAGATCGATCTCCAGTTCGATGGCCTCCACCGACCATGCCGGGGGACGGTAATCGCGCAGACGGATCGGGGAGGTTTCGCGGACGAGAGTCATGGGGGTCGATGAAGAGCGGGGAGCTGTCAGGCTAACATGAGGTCCTTTGGTTGGCAGGACAAGCGGATGAGCGGATTCGGAATCGATGAAACCCAGTGGGGCTCCCACGACATGTTCGTGTTGCGTGATGGCCAGCGTGGGCGCTGCGCCCGCGTGGCACGCCGCGGTGCCAACCTGGTGTCCCTGGAGCAGGTGGTCGGCGATGTCACCCATACGCTGGTCGACGGCTATCGCGATGCCGAGGAACTGGTGCGTTGCCCGAGTTCCCGTTCCGCGATCATGGCGCCGTTTGCCAATCGCATCGCCGATGCCCGCTATACCTTCGACGGTAAAACCCATGACATGCAGCCCGGCGTGGAAGCGCAGCGCGGCATCCGGCACGGCTTCGTGCGCAGCCTGGATTTCGAACTTGTCAGCGCAAACGCCGACGGCGACCGCGCGCAGCTTACCCTCGGCACGTCGGTGATCCGTCCGGGCGCTTTCCCCGGCTATCCGTTCGCGATCGATCTGGCGGTCACCTATACGCTCGATGCAAGCGGACTCTCGCTGGCGGTGAGCATGCGCAACGTCGGTAACGAGGCAGCACCTTGTTTCTTCGGCTGGCATCCGTATTTCCGCTTCGATGGCAGCGAGCTGGATAGCTGGGAGCTGCAGATTCCGGCCACCCGCCTGGTGCGTACTTCGCCCGAACTGATTCCCTTGCCAGGCCAGGACGCTTTCCAGCCGCTGGAGCAGGCGCCGAAGGAGCTGGATTTCCGCCAGCCCAGGCCGATTGGCGCGGTGAAAATCGATCATGCCTTTGCCGGTCTCGTGCACGATGCGGACGGCCGCGTGCGCACGCGCTTGCGCGATCCGGCCAGTGGCCTGCGCCTCAGCATGTGGCAGGAGCATGGCGTGGTGCTGGTATTTACGGCCGACACGGTCAGTCGCGACGTGCGACGCTCGGTGGCGCTGGAGCCGATGGAGAGCATGTCGAACGCGTTCAATCGCACCGATTGCGCGGACACCATCCGACTGGAGCCGGGCGCCGAGCGCGTGTTCCGTTGTGGTGTGGAGATCGAGCGCGCATGAGCGTCCCCCTGCCGGCTTTTGAAGACATCCAAAACGCAGCGGCGCGTATCGCACCACACTCAGTGGTGACGCCGGTACTGAGTAGCGCAATGCTGGACGGGATGGTGAACGCCCAGCTGCTTTTTAAATGCGAAAACCTGCAACGCGGCGGTGCGTTCAAATTTCGTGGCGCCTGCAACGCCGTCTGGTCGCTGACGGATGAAGAGGCGAAGCGCGGTGTCGTCACCCACTCGTCCGGCAATCATGGCAATGCGCTCGCCATGGCGGCCGCTACGCGTGGCATTGCCGCGCACGTCGTGGTGCCCGAAGGCGCTGTTCGTGCCAAGCTGGAGGCGATCGAGCAAGCCGGTGGGATTGTGCATCGTTGTGCTCCCACCATCGCCGCACGCGAGGCCAAGGCCGCCCAAATCCAGCAGGCCACCGGCGCGGTCATGGTGCATCCCTATGCGGATACGCGAGTGATGGCCGGACAGGGCACGACGGTGCTGGAACTATGGCGGCAGAGCGGCGGACTGGACGCGATCATCACGCCGATTGGCGGTGGTGGGTTATCGTCTGGCTGTGCCATAGCAGCGCATGGCTTGGCCCTGGCGATCCAAATGTATGGGGCGGAGCCGTCGGGTGCCGCGGATGCGGCCGAGTCGCTTGCGCGCGGCGCGCGCGTCGACCACTTTGTGCCGGACACGGTTTGCGACGGCTTGCGTGCGCTGATCGGTGAATCGAATCTTGAAGCCCTGCGTGAGCACCGTGTAAATGTCATCACGGTCAGCGATGAAGAAACCATTGCCGCGATGAAGCTGCTTTGGCAGCACCTCAAACTGGTGGTGGAAGTATCCAGCGCCACGGTGTTCGCCGCCATCCTCAAGCAGCGCGAACTTTTTGCCGGTCGCCGGGTGGGCCTGGTGCTGACCGGTGGAAATGTCGATCTCGACACATTGCCGTGGTAATGGGGACGTAACAGATAAGTGCGTCAACCCGGATATTCGCACTGCGTCACATTTTACGGATCACCACGCTCGCTTCACCCAAAACAGACGCGCCGTGGAATGGCTCGTTGAAAAAGTCACCTGCGTTACTTGCCGCCCCATGCGGCGCAAGTCTTCCTTACGCGCGGGGATTTTTTGATGCCAATCACGACCGGGAACCCGAAAATCGCTCATCCTGACGCCCTGTTTCGCGTTAGCCAGCATCGAGCAACAGGGGGGCCTATGATCGAGCTGGAAATACAGGTTCTCTCCGATCGGAGAGAGGGCCTGGTAATGGAGCTTGGGCAAGTCATCAACGCCAACCGCTATGCATTGCTGCGTCAACGCCTTACCCAGGACGGACACGGTGCGTGGCTGTCGATGGTCGTGCGTGGTCCTTCCGAGCAGCGTTTCGCGTTGGAGGAAATGCTGGGGACGCACCATCGCGTGCTGAGTTTCGAGGCGGCCTTATGCAAGGAGGCCACGGCCATATCGGTGACCGCGCTCAAAGTTGCCTCGCCGGTCTTTGCGACGGAGCCCAGGCTTGTTGTCGAGCCGCCGGCGGGCGCACCGGATATTGCACAAGTCGAGCAGATCCTGCCCAGGCTGGCGCAGGATTTTCCGCGGATCTATCCCTGGCTGGTGGCGCTGAAAAGCAAGGTGGCGAGTCCTGCGCGGGACCCTTCGTTATTCCTGGCCGGCCGGCGTGCCGGCTTGTGGATATACCGGCGCGATTACGCCCAGGATTCGTGCTTGAGCCTGGGTGAGGCGATCAAGCGCGTGGCCGTGCCGGCCTTGCGGCAGATCGCCCAGATCGAGCAACACGGCGTGCATGTCCATGTCCTGGATTGCCCCTTGTGCGAGTCGGAGGGCGGCTCGGGCTGCCGCTTTTACGGTGGCTACCTGGAAGGCTTGCTGGGTGCGGCGGTGGCGGGCAAGAAGGCGCGCGTAAGACACCTTAGTTGCAGAAGTACTGGGGCGGCACACTGTAGTCTCGAAATTTCCCATTGAGCGCGTAGGCTGGGATGACCATCCCAGCTTTCAATGCAGCGTTCCGATGCTGGGATTGTCATCCCAGCCTACAGACACAGTGTCCCTACGTTATGCTCCACATTTTCTATGGATGTGAACGGGGACCCCGTGCCGACCACGCGCATACGCTGTAGCTGGGCAGCCGACGGTGAATTGATGCAGGCTTACCACGATAGCGAATGGGGCGTGCCGCTGCACGATGACCAGCTGCTGTTCGAATTCCTGTGCCTGGAAGGGGCGCAGGCCGGCCTGTCGTGGCGCACCGTGCTGCACAAGCGGGATCACTACCGCCGCGCATTCCATGACTTCGACATGGCGCGCGTTGCGGCCATGAAGGATCGCGAGCTGGAAAAGCTGCTGCTGGATCCGGGCCTGATCCGCAATCGGCTCAAGATCAGCTCCGTGCGCGACAACGCCAAAGCGGCGCTGGAGCTGGTCCGCGAGCACGGCAGCCTGGATACTTACCTGTGGTCTTTCGTGGACGGCAAGCCGGTGCGCAACACCTGGCACAGCCGCAGTGATGTACCGGCCACCACGCCAGCCTCGGACCGCATGAGCAAGGCCTTGAAAAGGCGCGGCTTTCGCTTCGTGGGCAGCACCATCTGCTATGCCTTCATGCAGGCCACCGGGATGGTCAACGATCACCTGGTGGAGTGCTTCCGGCATAAAGCCTGCGCGAGCAAGCGCTGAGCCGTCGGCCGGGATGCCAATCCCGGCATCACAAGGCCGTCAGCTGCGACGAAAAACTCAATAGAATGATGGCCATCGCGATCACAGAGATGCCGCACATGAAGCCGCTCCATGCTGTCCCAACGCTCCCGCTGTGCGCCGCCATCCTGTTGCTCCTGCCGCTGGCGGCGCATGCCAAGACCGGTGACCGCAACCAGCCGATGACGACCTCGCAGGCCACCGTCGACGGCTCCCAGGAACCCAATACGATCACCACGCTGACCGGCAACGTGGTTATTACCCAGGGCAGCATGAAGGCCAAGGGCGACGTCGCGCAGGTCTATCTGGGTGCCGACAGCCAGGTCAGTCGCATCGTGGTGAAGGGCCATCCGGCGCATATCCAGCAGTTGGACGACAACGATCATCTGATGACCGGCGAGGCGCCCACACTCGACTACGACAATGTGCACGGTATCGCGGTGCTGCAACCGGACGCCGTGGTTACGGAGCAGGGCATGGGCGACGCGCATGCGGACAAGCTCACCTACAACACGCAGACCGCATATTTCACCGGAACCGGCAATGTGAGCGTGACCTACCTGCCCAAGCAGCGGCAGGGCGAGAATGCGCCGCCGGCGCCGCCACCGAAATAATCGTAGGCTGGGATGCCAATCCCAGCATTTCCCGAAGCTGGGATTGGCATCCCAGCCTACGTCAATCAACGCCGGCGCGAACCGCGCAGATTGTCCACCGAGAAGCTCGCGATCTCGCCGCCGCCCTTGGCGCGGCGCGACTGCCCCGGCGCGGGACCCCAGGCATGCGCCGTCACCACTTCCCAAGTGGCGGGAATGCGGCCATTCAAGCGCATGGTCTCGTAGGCTGCCAGCATGGCCTGGAAATGGCGCTTGCCGGTGAGACCACGCTCGCGGCCGCGGTCCGCGTGAGTGGCGCCTAGGCCCTTGAGTTCGCGCAACAGCGCTTTCGGTTCGCTATAGGTCAGCGTATAGCGATCCACGTCCAGCACCGGATCGCGCAGGCCGGCGCTGATCATCGCATCGCCCACGTCGTGCATGTCCAGGAAGCGGCTGACGTGCGAATGCTGGTCCACCATCGCCCAGGCCGCGCGTAGCTCACGTAGTGTGTCTGGGCCGAAGGTTGAGAACAGCAGCATGCCGCCCGGCTTCAGTACACGCACGCATTCGCCAAACAGGGCCGGCAGGTCGTCGATCCATTGGAAACACAGGTTGGAATGCAGGATATCCACGCTATGGTCGGGCAGCGGCAGCGCCGTGGCGTCGCCGCACACGCGCGCATACGGCTTGAGCCAGCTGACGTGCGACTTGGCCGTGCGCAGCATCGGCAAGGCAGCATCGATGGCGATGACCTGCGCCTTGCCGTAGCGCTTTTTCAGTAGCGCAGTACCGCGACCCGTACCGGCGCCCACGTCGATGACGCGCTGAGGTTGCTCAAGATAGAAATCCAGGCGTTCCAACAACAGCTGCTGCACTTCGCGCTGAAGCGCGTCATGCTGTTCGTAGCTGCCGGCTGCGTGACTGAAATTGGCGCGCACCCGCTGCGCATCGACCTGGAAGTCGCTCATGCGTTCGCCTCCAGCCAGGGCAGCAGGTTTTGTGCGATAGCCTGCGCATGGCTTAGAAATGGTGCGTGACCCGCATGCGCCGTGACGTGGAATTCGCCCTGGCTGATTTGCGCGGAGCGTTCCATCGCCGAAGGATGCACCAGCCGATCGAGACGCCCGGCATTCCACCAGCTGTTGCCCGCCTTCAGGCTCGGCAGATAAGTGCGCAAGTCGGTTTCATCCAGTATGCCAATACCTTCCTGCAGCACGCGCAGATTGGGCTCGCCGCGTGCAAAGACCTCGGCGCGTAGCTTGCGCAGCTCGGCGCGCGGGTCGGGGCTGCCCATCACCTCCAGCGCGAGGAAACGTTCGATGGTGGCGTGATAGTCGGTTTCCAGGTCGGTGGCGAGCTGGCGGACCAGTGCAGGATCGCGTCCCTGCGGCCAGTCGTTACCGCTCACAAAGCGAGGTGTTGCGCACAACATGGCGAGGCCGCGCACCTGCTGTGGAAAGTCCAGGGCGCCCTGCAGCGCGATCACCCCGCCGAGCGACCAGCCCAGCCATATGGCCGATGGTGTGGCTTCGGCGATGGCCTGTGCGCAGGCCTTCGGCTCCAGCGGCAGACCGCAATCGCGCGAAAAGCCATGGCCGGGCAGGTCCACCAGATACATCGTGCAGTATTCGCGCAAGGTATCGACCAGCGGATTGAAAATGCCGCCGTGCATGGCCCAGCCGTGCAACATGACCAGCGGAATGGGACCGCTGCCTTGGGTTTCGATGTACAGGCTCATGCACGGATTTCTTCCTCTCCCACCGGGAGAGAAGATGCAGTTGAAGGGGATGAGGTGGAGGCTGCCGGATTGAGCGCCTTGTCCACCGCGATGCGATCATCAAACACGAAGCAGTCGCCCTGCCAGTGCGCGCCACCGGCTTCCTCGAAATACTTCAGGATGCCGCCTTCCAGTTGAAACACGCGTTGCATGCCGATGTCCTGCATGTACAGCGCGAATTTTTCGCAGCGGATACCGCCCGTGCAGTAAGACACTACCGTCTTGCCGGCGTAGCGGGAAGGATCGTTGGCCACAGCCACAGGCAGTTCGGTAAAACTCGCAATGCGGTAGTCGACGGCTTGCGGAAACATGCCCATGTCGGTTTCGTAGGCATTGCGCGTATCCAGCAAAACCAACTCGTTTCCTTCGTCATCATGCCCCTGATCCAACCAGCGCTTGAGCGTGGCTGCATCCACAGCAGGCGCGCGGCCGCCTTCGGGGCGAATCGTTGGATGGCGCAGCGTGATGATCTCTTTCTTCAGGCGCACTCGCATACGCTGGAACGGCACGTGTTCGGAAATCGATTCCTTGCCTTGAATACCGGCAAAGCGTGGGTCGTCCTTCAGCCAGGCCAAGAACGCATCGACCGCTTCGCGCGGGCCGGCAAGAAACAGATTGATGCCTTCCGGCGCCAACAGGATCGTGCCCTTCAAGGCCAACGCATGGCATTGCGCGAGCATGCGCTCGCGCAGCGCTGGCAGATCGTCCAGGCTGACGAAACGGTAGGCGGAGATATTCAGGATCGACATGAGGGGCAACGTGGTGCGCGAAACGCGATTATACCGGGGCGCCCGCCAGCCGCAGCGACGCGAGGGCGTCCAGCAGGCGATCGATGTGCGCTTCTTCATGGGCCGCCGACAGCGTGATGCGTAGGCGCGCCTGCCCTTGCGGCACGGTCGGCGGGCGGATGGCGACCGCCAGCAAGCCTTGCGCTTCCAGGATGCGCGAGGCGTCCAGTGCCGCTTGCGCATCGCCAAGCAGCAGCGGCTGGATCGCCGTGCGCGAGGGCATCAGTGGAAGACCCAATTGCTCCGCGCCATGGCGAAAGCGCCGGATCAGGACTTGCAGCTTTTCGCGGCGCCAGTTTTCCGTGCGTGCCAGGGTGACAGCACAACGTGTTGCTGCTGCAAGCGCCGGCGGCATGGCGGTGGTGTAGATATAGGTGCGCGCGAATTGAATCAGTCCCTCGATCAAGGCGGTTGGGCCAGCAACGAATGCGCCGCTGCATCCCAATGCTTTGCCGAGCGTTGCCATCAGCACGGGGACTTCTCGTTCGCTCAAGCCTGCTTCCATGACACTGCCGGCGCCGTCGTCCCCGAGCACGCCCAGGCCGTGCGCGTCGTCCACCATCAACGTTGCGTTTTCACGCGCGCACAGCGCAGCGAGTTCGCGCAGCGGAGCGATGTCGCCATCCATGCTGAATACGCCATCGGTGGCGAGCAGGGCGCAAGTTTCATCGTGGCTACGCAATTGACGTTCGGCGGATTCGACGTCGGTATGTGGGTAGCGTTTCAACACCGCGCCGGCCAGCTGCGCGCCATCGAGCAAACAAGCGTGGTTAAGTTTGTCCTGTACACACAGCTCGCCACGCTGCAGCAACGCCTGCATTACACCGAGGTTGGCCATATAGCCGGTGGAGAACAGCAACGCGCGTTCGCGGCCCGTCCACTCGGCCAGCACTTCTTCCAGTTCGGCGTGTTCGCGCCGATGACCGCAGATGAGGTGTGCAGAGCCGCTGCCGACGCCGCTGCTATCGGCTGCCTGCTTCCAGGCGGCGATCAGCCGTGGATCCTGCGCCAGGCCCAGGTAGTCGTTGCTGCAAAAGACCAGCAAGCGCTTCCCGTTGCTTTCCACGAAAGGTCCTTCGGCGCGCGTAACTGTGCGCAGGCGACGGTACAGCTGCGTCTGTGCACGTCCGTCCGTTTGGACGGCTAAACGTTGGAGCAGGTCAGGCCGCGCAGCCACAGCCCTGTCCGCAGCTTTCTTCCATGGTTATGTCGGCGTGCACCGTGTCGGTATCTTCCGTCACTTCCAGCGCATGCAGATCGAGGCGGCGGAACAGGGCGCGGTCGTGCTCCACGTCGGGATTGCCGGTGGTCAGCAGTTTTTCGCCGTAGAAGATCGAATTGGCGCCGGCGAAGAAGCACAGCGCCTGCACGGCGTCGTCCATCTGCTGGCGGCCAGCGGAGAGGCGCACCATGGATGCAGGCATCAGGATGCGGGCCACGGCGATCGTGCGCACGAACTCGAACGGATCAAGCGCCTCAGTGCCGTGCAGCGGTGTGCCGGCTACCTGCACCAGCTGGTTGACCGGCACCGATTGCGGATGCTCGGGCAGATTGGCCAAGGTCTGCAGCAAGCCAGCGCGCTGCTCGCGCGTCTCGCCCATGCCGACAATGCCGCCGCAGCAGGTCTTCAGGCCCACCTGGCGCACGTGTTCCAGCGTATCCAGGCGATCCTGGTACTGGCGCGTGTGGATGATCTCGCCGTAGAACTCCGGCGCGGTATCCAGATTATGGTTGTAGTAGTCCAGGCCGGCCTGCTTGAGGGTTTGCGCCTGGGGTTCGGTGAGCATCCCCAAGGTGGCGCAGGTTTCCAGGCCCAAGGCCTTCACCGCCGAAACGATCTGCGCCACTTCAGCCACGTCGCGGTCCTTGGGGCTGCGCCAGGCGGCACCCATGCAGAAGCGGCTGGCGCCGGCAGCCTTGGCGGCCTTGGCCCTTTCGACCACGGCATCCACCGGCATCAGCTTCTCCGCCTTCACGCCGGTGTGGTAGCGCGCGGCCTGCGGGCAGTAGCCGCAGTCTTCCGGGCAGCCGCCGGTCTTGATCGACAGCAAGGTGGATACCTGCACGGCGTTAGCATCGTGATGGGCGCGATGCACGCTGTGCGCGCGGTACAACAGGTCGTTGAAGGGCAGGGCAAACAGGGCGACGACTTCGTCGCGGGACCAGTCGTGGCGGACAACAGCTGCGGTCATGGAGGCGCTCCCGGAAATCGGCGCACAGTGTGGGAGCCGCCCCGGAGGCTGTCAACTCAATGCGTGGCCGAATGGTTGACGGGAGGGGTGCCCTGGCCGGGCGCCGGGCAAGACGCGACCGCAGCCGCCCTCATTCCTCTTCGTCGCCCCCTTTTTCCCGCCGCAGTGCACCTAACCGAAAGCGGCACACATGCCCACCGCGCACGATGCATTCCATATGGTGGATGCGCCGGCCGCCGGCCGCCTCCATGTACGCCAGGTCGAACTTGCATACCTGCGGATATTGCTTGGCCAGGGCATGGAACACGCAATTGAACGCCTCGATCTGCCACTCCTCGCCGTGTCGCGCGGCAGTGGCCTCGTAACCGAGTGCGTCGAGCTTCTGCGCGAGGCCATCCACTATTTCCTTGGTGGGCGTGCCAGGCGGCGGAGCAACTTCCTGGCTGCCCAGGCGGTGGCCAAGTTCGCGCAACATGCTTTCTGTGGCGGAGTCGCCCAGCTGCTCATGCATCTGGGCCAACAACGCGACAGCGATGGTGCCGTAATTGCGTGGAAACAGGGCGTGCCCCGACTCGGTAAGCCGGTAGCACGCCGTAGGCCGTCCTCCGCTTGGCCTGGATTGCGTGCGCTCCACGTATTGGCGCGCGATCAAGGCGCTCAGGTGCTGACGTACAGCGTTATGGCTGATACGCAGTTGCTCGCACAGCGACTCCACTGTGCCGCCCTCGTTCGCCATCAGCAGTTGCCGCAATAGGCGCTGCTGCGTGGTTCCGAGCTGCCTGAGCGCCGACATCGTTCAGTGGGCCTTGTCTGGGAATTGCTTGGCGATACCGCCGGCGAAGGCATCGGCAATCGTGTTCATGTGCGCCTGCATCTCGGTCCAGGTAGCCTGCTCGCCCTTGCTGTCGCCGCTCATGATCTGCTTGATCTGCGCGGCATGGTGAGCCACGTGGATGGCGAACAGGTTTTGCAGCGCGCTCTCAGGCAGGTTGGGGTTGGCGCTGGAGAAGAACTTGGCGATGGCGGTGACATTGGTGTTGAGATCGGCCATGGCCTTCTGCTCGCCAGCGGTATCACCGGCAGCGCTGGCGTCGGTGAGCGCCTTGACGCCACCCCAGTGACCAGCGAGCAATTGCAGCGTCTGATCGCCAGCGGTCTTGCCATAGAAGCTACCTACCGCAGCCGCGATCTGCTTGGCATTGGCAACTACCGCATCGGCCGCAGCCTTGGCCTTGGCGCTGTTGTGGGCGTGCACGGCCAAGCCATAGTCACGCGTGGCCACCACGTGCCCATGCCATAGCTGCCGCATGGCTGCCTGCAGCTTCGGCGCAGGGGCGGGGGCGTCCTGTGTGGCCATCGCCATCTCGTGCGCGGCCGGGGCGGCTTGGACAAAGCCAACGCCGGCCAGGCTCGTGCCGGCCAGTACAAACAAAATGTTTCGGATCTTCATGGGTCGTCTCCGCAAGGTCGCTCAGTGCGACTGGGGACAGTCTGGATGGCTCTCATTTTTGCACAAGTCATCTATGTGTAAAGGCCATCTATCAACGAGTTTGTGAACGCGATAGCGACCGGGCCCAAGCAGGCCCCGGGGAGATGGAAAGCACCCTTAATGAAAGTTGGCGGCTGCGGATTCTCAAGAATTTACGCGACGCCGGCCCTGCCTCTACCATGCGCGAACCATCCATCGAAGGAATCGCCATGAGTGCAGCGGGTCAGGGCAGTGCCGGAAATGTGCTTGCCGCCATCTGCAGCCTGTTCATTCCAGGACTGGGCCAGCTGGTGCAGGGGCGCTTCCTGAAGGCCGTGCTGATGTTCGTGCTGGCCGGCGTGCTGTGGGTCTTCTGGCTGGGCTGGATCATCCACCTGTGGTCGATCCTCGACGCGGCGATGTTCCGGCCAAACAACTGACCGAAACGCATGCGCATGGACGCGCCGATCCGCTGGCTTTCAGTTCTGCATCAATGGCTGCTGCCATGGCGTTGCCTGTTGTGTGGCGATGCCGGCGCCGTTGGCATGGATCTGTGCGCCGACTGCGCAGCCGAAATGCCGCGCAACACGCATTGCTGCCAACGCTGTGCGTTGCCATTGCCGATCTCTGCACCTTTATGTGGACGTTGCCAACGCAAGCCGCCACCGTGGGACGCGGCTTGGGCGCCGTTCCGCTATGCGTGGCCACTGGATCGACTGGAGACGCGCTTCAAGTTCAATGGCGATCTGGCCGCGGGCCGGGTGCTTGCGACGATGTGGCAGCGGCAAGTGCATACATTGGATCTACCGCAGTTGATCGTTCCGGTGCCGCTACATCGGCGCCGGCTACGCGAGCGCGGCTACAACCAAGCTTTTGAATTGGCCAAGCCTCTTGCGCGTGCGCTTGGTATTGCTTGCCGACACGATGTATTGCGACGGGTGCGACATACCGATGCGCAGACGGGGCTGGATGCCGTCGAGCGTCGCCGCAATTTGCGCGAAGCATTTGCGTTGCTCGCTTCGGCAAGGCTGCCTGATCACGTCGCCGTGCTCGATGATGTTTTCACGACGGGTGCTACGCTGTCCGAATGCACGCGCATCCTCAAGCACGCTGGGATCGCGCGGGTGGATGTATGGGCCTTGGCGCGCGCACCTTCGCCAGCAGGAAAAATTTAGGCTTCAACTGCAAAAGTGATGGCTTTATTGCTACTAATGCGGCCGTCCGGCAGCGACCCACGCCTGGGTGGCCGACAAGCTCAATCGGTAGCGCGCACAGTTATGGACATCGAGCAGCTGCAGTTCAGAACGAAGTAGTGGCTGAAATTGCGCTAGCTCTTCCGGCGTGAGCTGCAATAATGCCATCGCGCCGGCCGCAGCAACCCGATCAATGACGATGCGTCGGATCGCTTCATTGAGATGCTCCCGAAAGCGCAGGCGCACGGGATCGGGTCGATTGGTTGCCTCCAGTACCACCGCATATTTTTGGATTGAACGCCGGTACGCCCAGGCAAACAGATCAGCTGCTAACGAGGTATCCGTAAATTCATAGACGCCGATCATGGCTTGCGCGTAATCCAGCATATTCACGTCCAGAAAGGACAAAGGCGCGCAGTTGTACAGCATCAGCGGCACATTGGCGGCTAATCGGCTCGTGCGCTTGTTACCATCCTCGAAAGGCTGAAGGTAGGCGAGATTCACCCATAGAAAGAAGGCCGACTCCACCGGATTCTTGATCAGTTGCGCCTTGTTGATGATGAGTTCCAGCATTTCTTCCAGTACCGAAGGAACCTGGCTCGGCACGTACGTCGTATCCGAGATATTGACCAGTTTGCGGCGGACCGTGCCCAGCGCTTCGGTATCGGCGAGCAGATCCCTCATCAGCGTGGCATGCAGGTTGCGCAACAATGCACTGGAGAGCCCATATTGCGGCACGGCATCCACAAGAAACTCGATGGCGGCTTTGTGATTGAGCAGCATTACGGCGTCGCGGTCACCGTCGGTGGCGCCGCTCTGGAACAGTTCCCTGGTTTCGAGCAGCGAATAGCGATTTCCTTCCAGTCGCGACGATGACCATGAAAGATCGATCAACAGGGGTTCCAAAACCTTGCGTGCATAGGTGCCGGCCGGCTGTTGCTCATGCATGCGCCCCTCGTTGGCGAGCGCTATCGCGACAGCTCTGGGCAGCAGCGATGACTCGTTAGGGATGTAACGATCTACGAAGTCGCGCCGGTAGGTAACGATCTCGCGAATAGGAAGCGGTCGATTCAACTTTTCCCACAAAGCGCGGCTGGCATCGGACCAGTCAAAACTGACGCCCGGCTCCCCCAATGCGACCTGCTGCGCCTGCGCTGGGGCGGCGAGCCGATAACGAGTCGCTCTGGCCTTGCCCTCGCGTACGATCAGCCCCGAAAGGACAAGTTGATCCAGATGGCGTTTTGCGGTGGTCCAGCTCATGCCGGCTTCGGCCGCAAGCGCACTGGAGGTCGCCGCTTCCCCCCTGGCGATCAGCTTCTGAAGCGCATTCAACAGAGCATCAGGACTGTCATTCATAAAGCAGGGCTTATAGGGAAGGCGAGGTGATATTAGCCCAAATCAGCCCAAATCAGCCCAAATCAGCCCAAATCAGCCCAAATCAGCCCAAATCAGCCCAAATCAGCCCAAATCAGCCCAAATCAGCCCAAATCAGCCCAAATGGGCTGATTTGCCTCAACAAAAGCACTCCTGACCATTGCTCCCCCGTTGGCAGTGCGGGGCTGCGTGCAGCGGTTCTTCTAGTCGGGACCATCCATCTGTGGTCGATCCTCGACGCGGGGATGGTCAGTCGCCCCGACGTAAGTAGGCTGGGATGGCAATCCCAGCTTGCCATGCCTGCCGCACAACCGATGCTGGGATGGCCATCCCACAAGCTGCATCGGGGAGTCGCTACCTGTCGCGAAACTTGCGTGCACCTATGCCATAAGTCATGGTTTCCCGCTCTAAACTTTCCCGCTAAATCCCAGATTAGTACTCCCGATGATGGTCGCCGCGGTGGCGGCCGCTGGATGACTTTGGGAGCAACACGATGGTCGCAGTGATCGCGGGCAATGGCCTGGGCCTTGGCAATACCTCGCTGACGCAACTGGGCCAATCGCAAGGAGGCGCACCCTCGCTGGGCCAGGCCGGCAACAGCAGCTACGTCAACACCACCACCGGCAACCTGGTCCTGCAAAGCGCCGACGAAGGCGTGTTGTTCGACGGCCTGCCGCTCAACGTGCTGCGCACCTACAACAGCCTGGGCCAGTTGAGCAGCAACGGTTGGAGCTACGGTTTCAGCCGCCACGTGAACGGCCTCACCGGCACGCTCAATACCGCCGGCAGCACGATCACCCGCACCGGCGATGACGATGCCAGCGTCGTCTACACCTATAACGCCACCCTGGGCGTCTACGTCAGCACCGCCCAAAGCGGCGCGGTCGATACGCTGAGCTGGAACGCCACCTCGTCCACCTGGACCTGGACCGCCGCCGCCGCGCAGACCCAGGAAACCTACAACGCTACCGGCCAGCTCACCGCGCTGACTGATACGTCGAGTGGTGCGAGTTACAGCTTCAGCTACAGCAACGGTTTGCTCAGTCAGATCACCGCCGGCGACGGCGACACGGTGCTGTTCGGCTACAACACCACGAATCAGCTGATCAGCCTGTCGATCCAGGAGATCCCGCCCGGCCAGACCACGGCCGTGACGCGCCAGGCCGTCACGTATGGCTACGACACCCAGGGTCGCCTCAGCACGGTCACCACCACGCTGGGCTCGGACACCGACACCACCACCGCCAGCTATAGCACCACCTATACCTATCAGGGCACCACCGACCTGGTTGCCTCGGTCACGCAAAGTGA
The DNA here is from genome assembly GCF_030160275.1 of Dyella flagellata. Taxonomy (GTDB): domain Bacteria; phylum Pseudomonadota; class Gammaproteobacteria; order Xanthomonadales; family Rhodanobacteraceae; genus Dyella_B; species Dyella_B flagellata. The sequence goes on along the minus strand of NZ_BSOA01000026.1, from coordinate 2,553 downwards.
CGGCACCACCGTCAGCTACACCTACGATGCCAGCAATCGGGTGCAGACCGTCACCACCGGCAGCGGTGCGGCGGCGCAGACGATCACCCTGAGCTATGCCACCAACAGCACCACCGTCACCGATGGTCTGGGCCACGTCACGACGTATCAGACCAACGCCCAGGGCCAGCTCACCAGCGTCATCGCGCCGACGGTGAACGGCGCGTCGCCGACCACCACCTACACCTACGACGCCAACGGCAACCTGCTGACGAGCACCGACCCGAACGGTGCCGTCACGACTTATAGCTACGACGCCAACGGCAACCTGTTGAGCGTGGAAGACGGGGCCGGCAATACCGTCAGCTACGCGTATAACGCTGCTGACCAGGTCACCAGCAAGACCACCTACACCGTGCCGGCGCAAGGGCAGGTGGGGCAGAGCGGGTATGTGGCGCCGAGCGGTGCCGAGACGACGTATTACGTCTACACCGCCACCCACCAGCTGGCCTATACCGTCGATGCGCTGAGTGCCGTCACCGAGCACGACTACACCACGGTCAACGGCCTCAGCGAACTGACCACCACGCGCCACTACCTGGGCGCGACCTACAGCACGAGCGGCAACAGCCCCAGCAACCCGCCCACGCTGGCCCAACTGCAAGCCTGGGTACAGAGCACCGCCGTACAAAGCACGCTCAGCCAAAACACGCGCACCGACTACGTCTACGACGTGCGCGGTCAGCTCGCCACGCAAACCCAGTACGACACCGTCGATAGCAGTGGCAATGGCGTGGTCACTCACGGCACGGTGATCACCACCACGACATACGACGCGCAAGGACACTTGCTGCATACCAGCACCGAAACCGGCGCCAACCGCAGCACCCTGCAGACCACCACCTATGCCTACGACGGCCTGGGGCGGATGCTCAGCAAGACCGATCCGCTCGGCAACGTCACCAGCTACGTGTATACCGACAGCGCCAACACGATCGCCATCACCCAGGCCAATGGCCTGACCACCACCCAGGTACGCAACAGCGCAGGTCAACTGCTCAGCAGCACGTCGTCGGCCAGCGGCCAGACCAGCCGGGTGACCAGTTACCTGTACAACGCCGCGGGCCAAGCCATCGCCGCGATCGATGCGGCCGGTAACGTCAGCTATACCTTCTACGATGCCGATGGCCGGGTGAGCGGCACCATCGATGGCGATGGCCATGTTACGGCCTACACCTACGATGCCGCTGGGCAGCGGATCCAAACGACGCAGTACGCCACCCCGGTCGTGACATCGACCTGGACCAGCGGTGGCGCGCTCACCAGCAGCTATCCGACCAGCCTGCCGGTACCGGCGAGCACCTCTAACGACCGCACCACCACCACGCTTTATAACGCTGCAGGCCAAGTGGTGGCGACGATCGACCCGGCCAACAATGTCACGACCCTGCAGTACGACGGTGCCAGCCATGTGCTCGCCACCACGCAGTACGCGACAGCGCTGACCGCGGCCCAACGCACGGCGCTGGGCAGTCACCCGACCTTCGCGGCCTTGCAGGCCGATCTCACCGCCAGCGCCAGCAATCGCACCGCGCTGACGGTTTACGATGCCGACGGTCGGGCCTCCGCGACGATTGATGCGCAAGGCTACGTCACGGTCACCACGTACAACGCCGCGGGTGAAGTGGTGCGGCAGACAGCCTATGCCACCGCATTGACCAGCACGCAGCTCAGCAGCCTGGGTAGCACGCCCACGCTGGCCGCGGTGCAGGCGGATCTCACCGCCAGTGCGCAGGATCAAACGACCCGTACCTACAACGACGGGGCCGGGCGTGTCGTGGCGACGATCGACGCGGACGGTTACCTCACCACGACCGCCTACGACGAAACCACCAACACCACGACGACCACGCGCTACGCCACCGCATTGACCAGTGCGCAACTCGGTGCGCTGACCGGTAGCGAGAGCGTCACCGCGTTGGTGGCCTTGCTCGGCAGCAACACCACCAACGAACAAAGCACGGTCACCACCAACGGTGACGGCCAGGTCACCAGCCGCACCGCCGTGGATGGCACCGTCACCACGTACACCTATAACAGCGTCGGCCAGGTGCTCAGCACCACGGTCACGCCAGTCAGCGGGCAGGGCAGTGCGCGCACCACCAGTGCGACCTACGATGCGTTCGGCGACACGCTGACGGCGACCGACGCCGCCACTGCCACGACCTCGTACGTTTACAACACCCTCGGCCAGCAGGTCGAAGCCACGGATGCGCTGGGCAACAGCACGTGGACTTACTACGACGCCGACGGCAAGGTGCTTTACACCATCCAGGGCCAGCCGAGCGGTACGACGCGCAATGCGCTGGGCAACGTCATCGCGTACACCTACGACGCCTTCGGCGAAAAGGTCAGCACCACCACCTACGCCGGCCAGCTCACCCTCATCACCACCGGCAGCAACAGCGGTACCTCCCTCAACCCCACCGGCGCGACGGCCGCCCAAGTCGCTACGGCGATCGCCGCGCTGAGTGCGGTAAGCGGTGATGCCAATGCGGTGACCACCACCACGTA
>NZ_BSOA01000025.1 GCF_030160275.1 Dyella flagellata | reverse complement strand
CCGACGCTGGGCAAGCCCAGCACGTCGGCAAACAGGCCGGCGAGGATGTCCTCTTGGGGCGTGCGTGGCAGGCGTTGATGCGCGGCGGTGAACGTCGGGGCGGGCAGCGCCTGGCGATCGAGCTTGCCGTTGGTGGTCAGTGGCAAGGCCGCGAGCACCACCAGGGCGGCCGGCACCATGTAGTCGGGCAGGTGCTCGGACAGGCTGCGGCGCAGGATCGCCGCCTCCAGGTCATGGCCGGCAAGCGGTGCGACATAACCCACCAGGTGCGGGTGGCCGGGTTGGTCCTCGCGCAACAGCACAGCCGCTTGGGCCACGCCGGCTTGGTGCAGCAGCGCGCTCTCGATCTCGCCCAGCTCGACGCGGAAGCCGCGCAGCTTGATCTGGTGATCGACCCGGCCGAGGAAATCGAGCTGGCCCGTCGGCAACCAGCGCACCAGGTCGCCGCTGCGGTACATGCGGCGGCCAGGCAAGCCGAACGGATTGGCGACGAAACGTTCGGCGCTGAGCGCGGGACGACGGAGGTAGCCGCGGGCCAGGCCGTCGCCGGCGATATA
>NZ_BSOA01000024.1 GCF_030160275.1 Dyella flagellata | reverse complement strand
GACTCGCCCGGCCCCGGCGCGCTCCCCGCCGCCCAGCCCGATCCCGCCGACCTGCTCGTGTTCCACCTCGAGACCCGGCGCTGGCTCGCCGCCGACGCCTTGCGCGGCCGTCCGCTCGACGAGCAACTCCAGATCACGCTCGATACCGCGCACGCCGCCGGCGTCGCCCTGCCGTTCACCAGCCTCGCGCACGGCCGCCGCCACGTCGCGGTGTGGGAGAACAACATCCGCGCCCTGCGCGCGTACACCGCGCCGGCGTGGGGCGGCGCGATCGACTTCTTCTCGCCCGCCGACGCGCTCCCGGGCAGCCCGACCTCCCATCTCGATCACGCGTGGCGCGACCGCGGCGCCTTACACGTCGAAGTCGCCGGCGGAGATCATCTGTCGATGATCGCGCCGCCGCACGCCAGCGCGCTCGGCGCGAGGATCCGCACCCTCATCGACACTCGCACCCGGAGCATCGCGCCATGACCACGCAGGACACCATCGCCAAGTACTGGATGCAGATCCTCAACGTCGACACCGTCGAGCCTAGCGACGACTTCATCAGCCTCGGCGGCAGCTCGCTCAGCGCGGTCAAGGTCGCCAACCGGATCGCCGACGACCTCGGCGTGCAGCTCGATATCGGCGAGATGTTCAACACGCTCGAACAAGTCACCGCGCACTGCGATCAGCTGATCCGCGAGCGCGACGCAGGAGTCGCCCCGACATGACCGCCCGCTTCTTCAACGCGCCCGCCCACCACCACGGCGCCCGCTACCGCGCCCACAGCTGGTGGCGCGACACCACCTTCGTCGACGATCTACGCGCCGCCGCCGCGCGCACGCCCGATCAGCCGGCCGTGATCGCCGCGCGCGCGTTCGCCAAGGACGAGATCGCGATCACCTACAGCGAGCTCGCGCGCGAGGTCGATCACATCGCCGCCGCCCTGATCGCGCTCGGCGTCGGCCGCGAGGACATCGTCGCGCTGCAGCTGCCGACGTGGTGGCAGTTCACCGCCACCGCGCTTGCGTGCGCGCGGATCGGCGCCGTGGTCGCGCCGATCCCGGCCGATTACCGCCGGCGCGAGGTCGAGTTCATCCTCGCGCGCACCGAGGCCGTGGTGTACGTCGGCCCCGCGACTTGGATGCGGTTTTCGCACCGCGACTTGCTCCGCGAGCTCGCGCCGAGCTTGCCCGCGCTTCGCCATCGCATCTTCATCGACCTCGACGGCGCCCACCCCGGCGAGCTCGACTTCGCCGCCTGGCTCGTCGCCGCGCCGCCGCTCCCCGCCGCCGATCTCGATTGCCATGCCCCCGCCGCCGACGATGTCTTCCTCGTCATGTACACCTCCGGCACCACCGGCGAGCCCAAGGGCGTCGTCCACGCGTACAACACGCTGTACGCGATCGTGCGCGCGGTCAGCGAGAGCGCCGAGATCACCGCCGCCGACGTCGTCCACTCGCCTTCGGGTATGACCGGCATGATCGGCTTTCTCTACAACTTCCTCGTCCCGCTCCACGCCGGCGCGACCGCGGTGTTCGCCGACCTCGGCGATCCTGATCGCGGTCTCAGCTTGATCGAGCGCCACCACCTCAGCTTCATCTACGCGATCCCCAACTACGTGAGCGGCCTCGTCGACGCGTACCGGCGCAAGCCGTGCTCGCTCGCGAGCCTGCGCGTGATCGTCACCGGCTCGGCCGCCGTGCCACCGCACCTGATCGGCGCGGTGCGCGACGTGCTCGGCGTCCGAGTCCAGGCGCTGTGGGGGATGACCGAGATCGGTGGCGCGACGTTCACCGCGCCCGACGATCCGCCGGACTGGCCGGCGCACAGCGATGGTCGGCCGTGCGCGTGGATGGAGGTCCAGATCGCCGACCGCGCCGCCGACGGCAGCGGCCGCCTCCGCGTGCGCGGCGCGAACCAGTGCCTCGGCTACTTCCAACGCCCCGAGCTGTACGCGGCGGTGGTCGACGCCGACGGCTGGTTCGACACCGGCGATCTCGTGCGCGACGACGGTCGCGGCGGCATCCGCATCGTCGGCCGGATCAAGGACGTGATCGTGCGCAATGGCTACAAGGTACCGGTGCTCGAGGTCGAGTCCGCGCTTGCCTCGCACCCGCAGGTCGCGATGGTCGCGCTCGTCGCCGATCCGGATCCACAGGTCGGCGAGCGGGTATGCGCGGTGATCGTCGCGCGCGATCACGCGCCGTCGCTCACCGAGGTCCGCGATCACCTGCGCGCGGCCGGGATGTCGGTGCAGTACTGGCCCGATCGCGTACATGTCGTTGGCGAGATGCCGCTCACCGCGACCGGCAAGATCCAGAAGTACGTATTGCAAGATCAATTGCGCGCCACGCCACCATAAACATATGGACTTCACGCCGACCGAAAATCAGCAGTTGATCCAGCGCACGGCGCGCGAATTCGCCGATCGCGTGCTCGCGCCGGAAGCCGCCGCACGCGACGCGAATGGCGAATTCCCGTCCGCGGAATTGCGCGAGCTCGGTGCGCTCGGCCTGCTCGGCATCACCGTCCCCGCGGCGTTCGGCGGCGCTAACGCCGGCGCGATCGCGTACTCGCTCGCGATGCAGGAGCTCGCCCGCGGCGACGCCTCGGTCGCGGTCCTGTGCGCGCTCACCAACATGGTCGGCGAGCTGATCGCGACCCGCGGCAGCCCCGAGCTCGCCGCGCGTTGGGTGCCGCGCCTGATCTCCGGCGACGCGGTGGCCGGCGCGTTCGCGCTCAGCGAGCCCGA
>NZ_BSOA01000023.1 GCF_030160275.1 Dyella flagellata | reverse complement strand
AAGTTGCCGGAGGGCACGGAGATGGTGATGCCGGGCGACAACGTGAAGATCTCGGTGACGCTAATCTCGCCGATCGCGATGACCGAAGGCCTGCGTTTCGCGATCCGCGAAGGCGGCCGCACGGTGGGCGCCGGCGTCGTCGCCAAGATCACCAAGTAATATCGGCGGGACTCGGGGGCCGGGACCCGGGACTTGGAAGAGCGGAGGCGTTAAGCTGTCCGCTTGCCAAGTCCCGGGCCCCGGATCCCGGGTCCCAAAAGTTTCCATACGCCAGTAGCTCAATTGGCAGAGCAGCGGTCTCCAAAACCGCAGGTTGGGGGTTCGAGTCCCTCCTGGCGTGCCATGTATTGAGGAGTCCGGCATGGATGCCGGTTTAATCTTTGCGCCCATGGAGGAGCGCATAAACAGAGACCTATGAATACCAAGGCTGAACAGTCCAAAGGCACCAGTGGTGCCGATATCGGCAAGCTGGTGCTGGCCGTGCTGGTGCTGGCTGCCGGTATCGTCGGTTATACCTATCTCGGCAACACAGGTGCTGCGTCGCCGCTGCGTTTGATCACCATCCTTGCTGCCGTGATCATTGCGCTGGCGATTGCCGCGTTTACGGCGCCGGGGCGTCGTGCACGGCACTTTCTGGCTGAATCGCAGTTCGAAATGCGCAAGGTGGTCTGGCCCACGCGGGACGAGACCATCAAGACTACCGGCGTTATCATTCTGGTCGTGATCGTCCTGTCGCTGTTGCTGGGCGCGATCGATTTCCTTTTGAAGTGGGTGGTGTTGGACCATCTGTTGAAGCTGGGTTCCTGAGGAGCGTGCGATGAGCAAGCGTTGGTATGTCGTCCATGCTTATTCGGGCTTTGAGAACCAGGTCAAGAAGTCGCTGATCGAGCGCATTCATCGCGCCGGCATGGAAGAGAAGTTCGGCGAGGTGCTGGTGCCTACCGAGGAAGTCGTGGAAATGCGCAGCGGCCAGAAGCGCCGCAGCGAGCGCAAGTTTTTCCCCGGCTACGTGCTGGTGCAGATCGAAACCGATACCGAGGGCAAGGCGCCGCGTATCGACGACGAATGCTGGCACCTGGTGAAAGAGACGCCCAAGGTGATGGGCTTCATCGGCGGTACGGCCGACCGTCCCATGCCGATTCGCGACAGCGAGGCGGACACCATTCTGAGCCGCGTCCGCGAGGGCGTGGACAAGCCCAAGCCCAAGGTTCTGTTCGAGCCGGGCGAAATGGTTCGCGTGATCGATGGCCCGTTCAACGACTTCAACGGCGTGGTCGAGGAAGTCAACTACGAAAAGAGCCGCTTGCGCGTAGCCGTGCTGATCTTCGGACGGTCCACGCCGGTCGAGCTGGAATTCGGGCAGGTCGAGAAGGCCTGATCCTGTCATCCGGCATGGGGCTTGCTTTAGCCCCTCAACATCTCTAAACTATTCGGTTCACGCCGGAGTCTTTCGACTCGGCGTGTCCGTATTTCTGGAGTTCGCAGGACCGCGAGCTTCCCTCTCACCACGGATTGTGCGCAGCGAGGAGCCGCAAGGCGCTGGAACTCGCGAGGAAACCACCAAATGGCAAAGAAAGTCGTCGGTTATATCAAGCTGCAGGTCAAGGCCGGTCAGGCCAACCCGTCGCCGCCCGTGGGCCCGGCCCTCGGTCAGCGCGGCCTGAACATCATGGAATTCTGCAAGGCGTTCAACGCCGCCACGCAGAAGATGGAGCCGGGCATGCCGATCCCGGTCATCATCACGGCCTACTCGGACCGTACCTTCACCTTTATCACCAAGACCCCGCCCGCCACCGTGCTGATCAAGAAGGTCACCGGCGTCGCCAAGGGTTCGTCCAAGCCGAACACCGACAAGGTCGGCAAGATCACCCGCAAGCAGCTGGAAGACGTTGCGAAGCAGAAGGAGCCGGATCTCACGGCTGCTGATCTGGACGCCGCAGTGCGCACCATCGCCGGTAGCGCACGCAGCATGGGCCTGGTGGTGGAGGGTTAAGACATGGCAAAGCTCACGAAGCGTATGAAGGCGGCCCAGGCCGCGGTGCAGCCGGGCAAGGTCTATGGCCTGGACGAAGCCCTCAACATCATCAAGAACAACGCCAAGGCGAAGTTCGTGGAGTCGGTGGACGTGGCCGTGCGCCTCGGCATCGACGCCAAGAAGTCCGACCAGGGTGTGCGCGGCTCTTCGCTGCTGCCGCACGGCACCGGCAAGACCATCAAGGTTGCCGTGTTCTGCCCGGCCGGTGAGAAGGCCGAAGCCGCCAAGGCGGCTGGTGCCGACGCCGTCGGCATGGACGACCTGGCCGAGCGCATGCAGGCAGGCGACCTCGACTTCGGTCGCGTGATCGCCACGCCGGACGCGATGCGCGTGGTCGGTAAGCTGGGCCAGTTGCTCGGTCCGCGCGGCCTGATGCCGAACCCGAAGGACGGCTCGGTCACCGCCGACGTCGTCACGGCCGTGAAGAACGCCAAGGCCGGCCAGGTGAAGTTCCGCAACGACAAGGCGGGCATCATCCACGCCACCATCGGCAAGGCCAGCTTCGAAGCCGGCCAGCTGGCCGACAACCTGAACGCGCTGATCGCCGACCTGATGAAGGCCAAGCCGGCCACTGCCAAGGGCCAGTACCTGCAGAAGGTCGCGCTGTCCAGCACGATGGGCGTGGGCGTGCCGGTCGATACCTCGACCTTGAGCGCGGCCTCGGCCAAGTAAGAAATCAAGTCCTGCGCGGGAGCTTCAGTCCCGCGCAGGCGTCATTTGAGGGTAGCCCTGGCCACGTGCCGGGGCCGCCGTCAAAGACCGCAGGCGCGATCCGCGCATGGTGACGACGGGCAAGGAGCTCGATCAGGCAAGGGAATCGCCGTCATCGTTGCTTGGGAGCGCTTAATCGGGTTACGCAAACCTGGCCTGCGTAGATGGTGTTGCCCCTTCTGGAATCGAAGTTTCATCTGGAAAGGCCACCACCCGGGACTTCAAGTCCCCGACGTCACGGACGGCGTCGCTCAGGACCGCCAGCGGCAGGAGCCGTAAGCGGAGTTCATTAGAGGAGTGAAACATGGCTCTGAATCTCTCTCAGAAGCAAGAAGTAGTCGCCGAACTGGCCGCCGTGGCCGCGAAGGCTCACTCCTTGGTCGCTGCCGAGTATGCGGGCACCACGGTCGAACAAATGACCGCGATGCGCAAGAAGGCTCGTGAAACCGGCGTTTTCTTGAAAGTTGTCAAGAACACGCTTGCTTCGCGCGCCGTGGTGAGCACCGAGTTCGAGGTCGTCAAAGACGCTCTGACCGGTCCGCTGCTGTACGCATTCTCGATGGAAGAGCCCGGCGCTGCCGGTCGTCTGATCAAGGAATTCGCCAAGGGCAACGACAAGCTGAAGGCGAAAGTCGTCTCGGTGGAAGGCAAGCTGCTGCCGGCTACGCACGTCGAAGTGCTGGCCTCGCTGCCGACCCGCGAAGAGGCCCTCGCCATGCTGGCCCGTGTGCTGGCCGAACCCGCTGCGATGTTCGCGCGCGCCGTCAAGGCCGTGGCCGACAAGCAGGGTGGTGGCGAAGCCGCCCCGGCCGAAGCCGCGTCTGCCTAAGTTCGTCGCGATCCAACTGACCCATTTCCAGAGGTAATAAAACAATGTCCCTTACCAACGAACAGATCGTTGAAGCCGTAGCCGCCAAGTCGCTGATGGAAGTGATGGAGCTGGTGAAGGCCATCGAAGAGAAGTTTGGCGTGTCCGCCGCAGCTCCGGTCGTCATGGCTGGTGGTGGTGGTGCCGCAGCGCCGGTCGCTGAAGAGAAGACCGAATTCGACGTCGTGCTGATCAACGCCGGCGAGAAGAAGGTCGACGTGATCAAGGCCGTCCGCGCGATCACCGGCCTGGGCCTGAAGGAAGCCAAGGACCTGACCGAGTCGGGTGGCGTCCTGAAGGAAGCCGTGTCGAAGGAAGACGCCGAGAAGTTCAAGAAGGACCTCGAAGCCGCCGGCGCCAAGGTCGAACTGAAGTAATTGGCGCTCTTGCGCGCCGTCAGTTCGATCCAGCGCATGCCAAGCCTGGGGGCGTAAGCCCCCGGGCTTTGCCCGCTTCAGCCGCTGGCTGCATTGCAACCAGGGGCTGATCCCTCAAAAAAGGCAGGAGCTTTTTTTGATAAACCAAGCACGGATGCTTTGGATGTAGGGCCTCGCGAATAGGGTTTTTGGTGAGCAAGAGCCTCTATTCACGATCCCCCAGATCCAAGTTTTCCCAATTTAGCCGGTGTGTGCACCACCGGCGCCACAGCGAACCGAGGCGTCACCGACCATGACCTACTCGTTTACCGAGAAGAAGCGTATCCGCAAGGATTTCGGCAAGCGTCCGCCCGTATTGGGCGTACCCAACCTGCTGACCATCCAGACCGATTCCTACCGTGAATTCCTGCAGGAGGAAGTTGCTCCCAAGCAGCGCGAAGACAAAGGTCTGCACGCCGCGTTGAAGTCCGTGTTTCCGATCGTCAGCTATTCGGGCAACGCGGCCCTTGAATACGTCGATTACCGCCTCGGTGAGCCGCCGTTCGATGAACGCGAATGCCGCAACCGCGGCATGACCTTCGGCGCGCCGCTGCGCGTGACCGTGCGTCTGGTGATCTACGACAAGGACAGCCCGGCTTCGAAGAAGGCCGTCAAATACGTGAAGGAGCAGGAAGTCTACATGGGCGAAATCCCGCTCATGACCGACACCGGCACCTTCATCATCAACGGCACCGAGCGCGTGATCGTGTCGCAGCTGCATCGTTCGCCGGGCGTGTTCTTCGACCACGACCGCGGCAAGACGCACAGCTCCGGCAAGTTGCTGTTCTCCGCGCGCGTGATTCCCTACCGCGGCTCGTGGCTGGATTTCGAATTCGACCCGAAGGACGCGCTGTTCACCCGTATCGACCGTCGCCGCAAGCTGCCGGTGACGGTGCTGCTGCGTGCGCTCGGCTATAGCAATGAAGAGATGCTCGGCATCTTCTTCGAGCACAACGTGTTCCACCTTGGCAAGAAGGGCGGCACCACGCTGGAACTGGTCGCCGAGCGCCTGCGCGGCGAAACGCTGAGCTTCGACCTGATGATCGGCGACAAGGTGCTGGTGGAAGCCGGCAAGCGTATTACCGCGCGCCACGTGCGCCAGCTTGCGGCCGAGAACATCACCGCGTTGGAAGTGCCGGACGATTACCCGGTCGGCCGCATCCTGGGCGTAGACATCGTCGATTCGAAGACCGGCGAACTGCTGGCTTCGGCGAACGACGAGATCACCGCCGAGCAGTTGGAAAACTTCCGCAAGGCCGGCATCGAAACGCTGCCCACGCTGTACGTGAACGACCTCGATCGCGGCGCCTACATCTCGCATACCTTGCGCATCGACAACACCAAGACGCAGCTCGAAGCGCTGGTGGAAATCTATCGCATGATGCGTCCGGGCGAGCCGCCGACCAAGGAAGCGGCGCAGAACCTGTTCTTCAATCTGTTCTTCACCTTCGACCGCTACGACTTGTCGGCGGTGGGCCGCATGAAGTTCAACCGTCGCGTCGGCCGCAAGGAGATCCTCGGCCCCGGCGTGCTGTTCGACCAGAAGTACTTCGGCGAACTGAAGAGCGAAGAGGCGCAGGCGCTGGTGGCCTCGCAGGGCGAGCGCTCCGACATCCTCGATGTGCTGAAGGTGCTGATCGACATCAAGAACGGTCACGGCACGGTGGACGACATCGACCATCTCGGCAACCGCCGCGTGCGTTCGGTGGGTGAAATGGCGGAAAACACTTTCCGCATCGGCCTGGTGCGCGTGGAGCGCGCGGTGCGCGAGCGCCTGTCGCTGGCCGAAGCCGAAAGCCTCACCCCGCAGGATCTGATCAACGCCAAGCCCGTTGCGGCGGCGGTGAAGGAATTCTTCGGCTCCTCGCAGCTCTCGCAGTTCATGGACCAGAACAACCCGCTGTCGGAAGTGACGCACAAGCGTCGCGTGTCCGCACTGGGCCCGGGCGGCCTGACGCGTGAGCGCGCCGGCTTCGAGGTACGCGACGTGCATCCGACCCATTACGGCCGCGTCTGCACCATCGAAACGCCGGAAGGTCCGAACATCGGTCTGATCAACTCGCTCGCCGTGTACGCGCGCACCAACCAGTACGGCTTCCTCGAGACGCCGTACCGCAAGGTCGTGGACGGCAAGGTCACCAACCAGGTGGAATACCTATCGGCGATCGAAGAGGGCGATCATGTGATCGCGCAGGCGAACTCGCCGCTCAAGGACGGACGCTTCGTCGAAGACTTCGTGTCCTGCCGTTTCCGCGGCGAGTCGGAGCTGCGTCCGTCGGCCGAGATCAACTATATGGACGTCTCGCCGATGCAGACCGTGTCGGTCGCGGCGGCGCTGGTGCCGTTCCTGGAGCACGACGACGCGAACCGCGCGCTGATGGGCGCGAACATGCAGCGTCAGGCCGTGCCGACCCTGCGTTCGCAGACCCCGCTGGTGGGTACCGGCATCGAGCGCGCCGTGGCGCGTGACTCGGGCGTCATCGTCACCGCCAAGCGCGGCGGCGTGATCGACCAGGTCGACGCAGCGCGTATCGTGGTGCGCGTGAACGAAAGCGAAGTCGGCGAGAACGACGCCGGCGTCGATATCTACACGCTGACCAAGTACACCCGTTCCAACCAGAACACCAACCTCAACCAGCGTCCGCTGGTGAACGTGGGCGACATGGTGGCGAAGGGCGACACGCTGGCCGACGGTTCGTCGACCGATCTGGGCGAGCTCGCGCTCGGCCAGAACATGCTGATCGCCTTCATGCCGTGGAACGGCTACAACTTCGAAGACTCGATCCTGCTGTCCGAGCGCGTCGTGCAGGAAGACCGCTACACCTCGATCCACATCGAGGAGCTGTCCTGCATCGCGCGTGACACCAAGCTGGGTGCCGAAGAAATCACCGCCGACATCCCGAACGTGGGCGAACAGGCGCTGGCGCGCCTGGACGAGTCCGGCATCGTGTACATCGGTGCGGAAGTGAAGGCCGGCGACATCATGGTCGGCAAGGTCACGCCCAAGGGCGAAAGCCAGCTCACGCCGGAAGAAAAGCTGTTGCGCGCGATCTTCGGCGAGAAGGCGTCCGATGTGAAGGACAGCTCGCTGCGCGTGCCGCCGGGCATGGACGGCACGGTCATCGACGTGCAGGTGTTCACGCGCGACGGGATCGAGAAGGACAAGCGCGCCCGCCAGATCGAAGAGATGGAAATCAAGCGCATCCGCAAGGACTTCGACGACCAATTCCGTATCCTCGAAGGCGCGATCTACAACCGTATGCGCGCCCAGCTCGTCGGCAAGGTCGCCAACAGCGGTCCGGCCGGTCTCAAGCGCGGTGCCGAGATCACCAACGAGTACCTGGACGGCCTGAAGAAGGACGACTGGTTCAAGGTCAATCCCAAGGACGAAGCCACGGTCGAGTTCCTCGAGCGCGCGTCCGAGCAGGTCAAGCGCCACAAGGAAGAGTTCGACAAGCGCTTCAAGGAAAAACAGGCCAAGATCACCCAGGGCGACGACCTCGCTCCTGGCGTGCTGAAGATGGTCAAGGTGTTCCTGGCCGTGAAGCGCCGCATCCAGCCGGGTGACAAAATGGCCGGTCGCCACGGTAACAAGGGCGTGGTGTCCAACGTGGTGCCGGTCGAAGACATGCCTTACATGGCCGACGGTACCTCGATCGACATCTGCCTGAACCCGCTGGGCGTGCCTTCGCGTATGAACATCGGCCAGATTCTGGAAGTGCATCTTGGCTGGGCCGCCAAGGGCCTGGGCAAGAAGATCCAGCAGATGCTCGAAGCGCAGGAAAAGGTGGCGAAGATCCGCGAGTTCCTCGACCAGATCTACAACCACCATGTCGCCGGCGCCGTGCAGCATGTCGACCTGAAGTCGCTGACCGATGAGGAAATCCTCACGCTGGCGAACAACCTGCAGGAAGGCGTGCCGATGGCCACCCCGGTGTTCGACGGTGCCGAGGAAGCCGAACTGAAGGCGATGCTGAGACTGGCGGAGCTGCCCGAGTCGGGCCAGACCACGCTGTACGACGGACGCACCGGCGAGGCGTTCGATCGCCCGGTCACTGTCGGCTACATGCACTACCTCAAACTCAACCACTTGGTCGACGACAAGATGCACGCGCGTTCGACTGGTCCGTACTCGCTCGTCACCCAGCAGCCGCTGGGCGGCAAGGCGCAGTTCGGCGGTCAGCGTTTCGGCGAAATGGAAGTCTGGGCGTTGGAAGCCTACGGCGCGGCTTACACCCTGCAGGAAATGCTCACGGTGAAGTCCGACGACGTACAGGGCCGCAACCAGATGTACAAGAACATCGTCGACGGCAACCACGAGATGGCGGCGGGCATGCCGGAGTCCTTCAACGTGCTGGTGAAGGAAATCCGCTCGCTCTGCATCGACATCGACCTGGAAGAGATCAAGTAACCCGCGGGTTACAGGAGCTTATGCAATGAAAGATTTGCTCAATCTGTTCAATCAGCAGCGCGCTACGCCGGAGTTCGATTCGATCAAGATCGCGCTGGCGTCCCCGGAGCTGATCCGTTCCTGGTCGTACGGTGAAGTGAAAAAGCCGGAAACGATCAACTATCGCACCTTTAAACCGGAGCGTGACGGCCTGTTCTGCGCCGCCATCTTCGGTCCCGTGAAGGATTACGAGTGCCTGTGCGGCAAGTACAAGCGCATGAAGCACCGTGGTGTGGTGTGCGAAAAGTGCGGCACGGAAGTGACCCTGGCCAAGGTGCGTCGCGAGCGCATGGGCCATATCGAGCTGGCCAGTCCGGTTGCGCACATTTGGTTCCTCAAGTCGCTGCCTTCGCGCATCGGCCTGATGCTGGACATGACCCTGCGCGACATCGAGCGCATCCTGTACTTCGAAGCCTTCGTGGTGATCGATCCGGGTTTGACCGCGCTCGAGCGCGGCCAGCTGCTGAGCGAAGACCAGTACCTGGAAGCGGTGGAAGAGCACGGTGACGAGTTCGACGCCCGCATGGGTGCCGAGGCAGTCTTTGAGTTGCTGAAGTCGCTCGATCTGCCGGGTGAAGTGATTCGCCTGAAGGAAGAGATCTCGTCCACCAACTCCGAGACCAAGCTCAAGCGCCTCACCAAGCGCGTAAAGCTGATCGAGGCCTTCCTCGAATCCGGCAACCGTCCGGAATGGATGGTCATGACCGTGCTGCCGGTGCTGCCGCCGGACCTGCGTCCGCTGGTGCCGCTGGATGGTGGCCGTTTTGCGACCTCCGACCTCAACGACCTGTATCGCCGCGTCATCAACCGCAACAACCGCCTCAAGCGCCTGCTCGAGCTCAATGCGCCCGACATCATCGTGCGCAACGAAAAGCGCATGCTGCAGGAATCGGTGGATGCGCTGATGGACAACGGCCGTCGCGGCCGCGCCATCACCGGCACCAACAAGCGCGCGCTGAAGTCGCTCGCCGACATGATCAAGGGCAAGCAGGGCCGCTTCCGCCAGAACCTGCTCGGCAAGCGCGTGGACTACTCCGGCCGTTCGGTGATCGTGGTCGGTCCGACCTTGCGCCTGCATCAGTGCGGCCTGCCGAAGAAGATGGCGCTGGAGCTGTTCAAGCCCTTCATCTTCGCCAAGCTGCAGGCACGCGGCGAAGCTACCACCATCAAGGCGGCCAAGAAGCTGGTCGAGCGCGAAGAGCCGATGGTGTGGGATATCCTCGAAGAGGTGATCCGCGAACATCCGGTGCTGCTGAACCGCGCGCCGACGCTGCACCGTTTGGGCATCCAGGCGTTCGAGCCGAAGCTGATCGAAGGCAAGGCCATCCAGCTGCATCCGCTGGTGTGTACCGCGTTCAACGCCGACTTCGACGGCGACCAGATGGCCGTGCACGTGCCGCTGTCGATCGAGGCGCAGCTGGAAGCACGCGCGCTGATGATGTCGTCCAACAACATCCTGTCGCCTGCCAACGGCGAGCCGATCATCGTGCCGACGCAGGACGTGGTGCTGGGCCTGTACTACATGACGCGCGAACTGGTGAACGCGAAGGGCACCGGCATGGTGTTCTCCAGCATCAGCGAAGTGCGTCGCGCCTACGACAACCGTGCCATCCAGTTGCATGCGCGGATCAAGGTACGCATGAAGCTGGTGCACGTGCACGACAACGGTGAGCGCACCAGCAGCATCTCGCTGATGGAAACCACCGTGGGCCGCGCGCTGCTGGCCGAGATCATGCCCGAAGGCCTGCCGTTCGAGCTGGCCAACACCGAGCTGACCAAGAAGAACATCTCGCGCCTGATCAATGCCTGCTATCGCCGCCTGGGTCTGAAGGACACGGTGATCTTCGCCGACCAGCTGATGTACACCGGCTTCCGTTTCGCGACGCGCGCCGGCATCTCCATCGGCATCGACGACATGATCATCCCGGCCGAGAAGAAGGGCATCCTGGAAGAGGCCGAGAAGGAAGTGGTCGAAATCCAGGAACAGTACCAGTCGGGCCTGGTTACCGCCGGCGAGCGCTACAACAAGGTGGTCGACATCTGGTCGCGCACCAACGAACAGGTCGCCAAGGCGATGATCGACGGTATCGGTACCGAGAAGGTCGCCGATGCCGAGGGCAAGACGGTCGCGCAGAAGTCGATGAACTCGCTGTACATCATGGCCGACTCCGGCGCGCGTGGTTCGGTGGCGCAGATTCGACAGCTGGCCGGTATGCGCGGCCTGATGGCGCGTCCGGACGGCTCGATCATCGAGACGCCGATCAAGGCGAACTTCCGCGAAGGCCTGAACGTGCTGCAGTACTTCAACTCGACGCACGGTGCCCGTAAGGGTCTGGCCGATACGGCGTTGAAGACGGCGAACTCCGGTTACCTCACCCGTCGACTGGTCGACGTGGCGCAGGACGTGGTCATTACTTCGACCGATTGCGGTACCGAAGAAGGCCTGATGATGCAGCCGATCGTGGAAGGCGGCGACGTGGTCGAGCCCTTGCGCGAGCGCGTGCTCGGCCGCGTGGTGGCCGAGGACGTCTACGGCCCGGGCGAGGGCGACGAGCCGATCGTCACCCGCAACACGCTGCTGGACGAAGCCCTGGTCGAGAAGCTCGACAAGGCCGGCGTGCAGTCCATCCAGGTGCGCTCGTCGATCACCTGCCAGGCCAGCCATGGCGTTTGCGCGCTGTGCTACGGCCGCGACCTTGCTCGCGGTCACCTGGTGAACATGGGTGAAGCCGTGGGCGTGGTGGCTGCGCAGTCGATCGGTGAACCGGGTACCCAGCTGACCATGCGTACGTTCCACATTGGTGGTGCGGCGTCGCGTGCGGCTGCGGTGGACAACGTGTCGGTGAAGACCACTGGCGCGGTGAAGTTCAACAACCTCAAGACCGTGCAGCACGGCCAGGGTCACCTGGTGGCCGTGTCGCGTTCGGGCGAAGTGTCGGTGATCGACGCCAACGGCCGCGAGCGCGAGCGCTACAAGGTTCCCTACGGCGCCACCATTTCGGTCAAGGATGGTGCGCCGGTCAAGGCTGGCCAGACCATCGCCAACTGGGATCCGCATACCCATCCGATCGTGTCGGAAGTGGCGGGCGTGGTGCGCTTCATCGACTTCATCGATGGCGTCACCGTGCAGAGCCAGACCGACGAACTGACCGGCCTGGAGTCGGCCGTGGTGACCGATCCGAAGCGTCGCGGTACCGCGGCCAAGGATCTGCGCCCGATCGTGCGCCTGGAAGACAGCAAGGGCCGCGAGCTCAAGCTGCCGGGTACTGATGTGCCGGCGCAGTACTTCCTGCCGGCCGGCGCGATCGTGTCGATCCAGAACGGCGCCGAAGTGGGCGTGGGTGACGTGGTCGCGCGTATTCCGCAGGAAACCTCGAAGACCCGCGACATCACCGGAGGTCTGCCGCGCGTGGCCGACCTGTTCGAAGCCCGCAAGCCGAAGGAGCCGGCGATCCTCGCCGAGCGTTCGGGCGTGGTCAGCTTCGGCAAGGACACCAAGGGCAAGCAGCGCCTGATCATCAAGGACAGCGAGGGCAACGAGCACGAAGAGCTGATTCCGAAGTGGCGCCAGGTCATCGTGTTCGAAGGCGAGCACGTGGAGAAGGGCGAAACCGTGGTGGACGGCGAGCCTAATCCGCACGACATCCTGCGCCTGCTGGGCGTCGAGCAGCTGGCTGCGTACCTGGTCAAGGAAATCCAGGACGTGTACCGCCTGCAAGGTGTGAAGATCAACGACAAGCACATCGAAACGATCATTCGCCAGATGTTGCGCAAGGTCGAGATCACCGAGCCGGGCGAAAGCCATTACCTGCGCGGCGAGCAGGTGGAGCGCGTGCGCATCTCCGCCGAGAACGACCGTGCGGAAGCCCGCAACGAACGTCGGGCCGAATTCCAGTCGGTGCTGCTGGGTATCACCAAGGCATCGCTGGCGACCGAGTCGTTCATCTCGGCGGCTTCGTTCCAGGAAACCACCCGCGTTCTTACCGAGGCGGCGGTTCGTGGCACGCGCGATACCTTGCGTGGCCTGAAGGAAAATGTTATTGTCGGCCGTCTGATTCCGGCTGGTACGGGTCTGGCGTATCACGCTCAGCGTCATCGCCAGGGCGGTTTGACCGCCTCGGAACTGGAAACTCTTTCCGGTTCTTCCCAGGTCTCCTTCGCGGAGGCGCCGGTAGGCACTGATGCAGGTATCGAGTAAGCCCAATAACGGCTTGCTTGCCGACATACGAAATGAGGCGCAGGGACTGCGCCTCGTGTTCGAGTCTAGGACGGCGGGTGTTTCCTTGCTTGAGGCAAGGCGCCCATGTTAAATTCCCGCTTCTTGGCAGACCGGTCTTGTCGGTCTGCCTTTATGTTTCCCAGGAATAGCTTCGCATGACGACAGTCAATCAGCTGGTGCGCAAATCCCGCAGCCCGAAGAGCTACAAGAGCGCTTCGCCGGCCCTGCAAAGCAGCCCGCAGCGTCGCGGCGTCTGCACGCGCGTGTACACCACTACCCCCAAAAAGCCGAACTCGGCCCTGCGAAAGGTTGCCAAGGTGCGCCTGACCAACGGTTACGAGGTCATCAGCTACATCGGTGGCGAAGGCCACAACCTGCAGGAGCACTCGGTGGTGCTCATTCGCGGCGGCCGCGTGAAGGACCTGCCGGGTGTGCGCTACCACACCGTGCGCGGCAGCCTCGACTGCGCCGGCGTGACCAAGCGCCGCCAGAGTCGCTCGAAGTACGGCGCCAAGCGCCCGAAGAAGGCGTAATTTATTGAAGAGTGCGGCCGGGACGGCCGCTCACCCGTGGGCCGGACGCCCGCAGAAGATAACGGACAACAAACATGTCGCGTAAAGGTTCCCATCCCGCCCGTCTGGTGCTGCCCGATCCCAAGCACGGCAGCCAGCTGATCGCCCGTTTCATCAACATGGTGATGAAGAGCGGCAAGAAGTCTGTGGCGGAGTCCATCGTGTATGGCGCGCTCGACCACATCGGCGAAAAGCACGCCGAAGCGGTGCAGCTGGTCGAGAAGGCTCTCGGCAACATCGCGCCGGCGGTCGAGGTGAAGTCCCGCCGTGTCGGTGGCGCCACCTACCAGGTGCCGGTCGAAGTGCGTCCGGGCCGTCGTATGGCGCTGGCCATGCGCTGGGCGATCGAGGCCGCACGCAAGCGCGGTGAGACGTCCATGCCGCGCAAGCTGGCCGCGGAATTGCTGGAAGCTTCGGAAAACCGTGGCGGCGCCATCAAGAAGCGCGAAGAAACGCATCGCATGGCTGAGGCCAACAAGGCTTTCTCGCACTACCGCTGGTAAGCAAGCTAGTACGCATTCGAGGTTAGTACCGTGGCACGCACCACTCCCATCGAGCGCTACCGCAACTTCGGCATCATGGCGCACATTGATGCCGGCAAGACCACCACCACGGAGCGCATCCTGTTCTACACCGGCGTCAGTCACAAGATTGGCGAGGTGCATGACGGTGCCGCGACGATGGACTGGATGGAGCAGGAGCAGGAGCGCGGCATCACCATTACGTCGGCGGCAACGACGGCGTTTTGGAAGGGCATGGACCGGTCCTTGCCCGAGCACCGCTTCAACATCATCGACACGCCAGGGCACGTGGACTTCACCATCGAGGTGGAGCGGTCGTTGCGAGTGCTCGATGGTGCGGTGTTCGTGCTGTGCGCGGTGGGTGGTGTGCAGCCGCAGTCCGAAACGGTGTGGCGCCAGGCGAACAAGTACAGCGTGCCGCGCCTCGCTTTCGTCAACAAGATGGATCGCACCGGTGCGAACTTCGGCAAGGTCGTGGACCAGCTGAAGTCGCGCCTGGGTGCCCATCCGGTACCGATGCAGCTGCCGATCGGCGCGGAAGACAACTTCGAAGGCGTGATCGACCTGCTCAAGATGAAGGCGATCGTGTGGGACATGGAGTCCCAGGGCATGAAGTTCGAATACCAGGACATTCCCGCCAACCTGAAGGGCGACGCCGAAGAGGCGCGCAACTTCATGGTGGAGTCGGCGGCCGAAACGTCCGAAGAGCTGATGAACAAGTACCTGGAAGAGGGTGACCTCTCCGAGGCGGAAGTCATCGCAGGCCTGCGCGCCGGTACGCTCGCCAACAAGCTGATTCCGGTGTTCTGCGGCAGCGCGTTCAAGAACAAGGGCGTGCAGGCCATGCTGGACGCCGTAATCCAGTTGCTGCCGTCGCCGGCCGATCGTCCGCCGGTGAAGGGCATCGACGAGAGCGAGAAAGAAGCCAGTCGCGCGGCCGACGACAACGCGCCGTTTTCGTCACTCGCGTTCAAGATCATGACCGATCCGTTCGTGGGTTCGCTGACCTTCTTCCGCGTCTATTCCGGTACGCTCAATGCTGGTGACCAGGTGTACAACTCGGTCAAGGGCAAGAAGGAGCGCATTGGCCGCATCCTGCAGATGCACGCCAACGAGCGCCAGGAAATCAAGGAAGTGCGCGCGGGCGACATCGCCGCGGCGGTGGGTCTGAAGGACGTCACCACTGGTGACACGCTGTGCGCGCAGGACCACGTCATCACCCTGGAGCGCATGACGTTCCCGGAGCCGGTGATCTCGATGGCGGTGGAGCCGAAAACCAAGTCCGACCAGGAAAAGATGGGTGTCGCACTCAGTCGTCTGGCGGCGGAGGATCCGTCGTTCCGCGTGCGTACGGACGAAGAATCCGGCCAGACCATCATTTCCGGTATGGGCGAGCTGCACCTGGACATCATCGTCGACCGCATGCGTCGCGAATTCAATGTCGAGGCGAACGTCGGCAAGCCGCAGGTGGCCTATCGGGAGACGATCCAGGGCTCGTACAAGGCGGACTTCAAGCACGCCAAGCAGTCCGGTGGTAAGGGTCAGTATGGCCACGTGGTGATCGAGTTCTCCGCGATGACCGAAGAGGACCACAAGAACCCGGACGTGGAAGACGACTTTTTGTTCGTCAACGACATCACCGGCGGCGTGGTGCCGAAGGAATACATTCCGTCGGTCGAGAAGGGCCTGCGCGAGTCGATTTCCAGCGGTCACCTGGCCGGCTTCCCGGTCGTGGGCGTGAAGGCCAAGCTGGTGTTCGGTTCGTACCACGACGTCGACTCGTCGGAAATGGCGTTCAAGATCGCCGCCTATGGCGCGTTCAGGGAGCTCTTCAAGGAAGGCGCAAAGCAGTCGAAGCCGATCCTGCTTGAGCCGATCATGAAGGTCGAGGTCGTGACGCCGGAGGACTACCTCGGTGACGTCATGGGAGACATCAGCCGTCGTCGCGGCGTGCTGCAGGGGTCGGACGATACCCCGTCGGGCAAGGTCATCAATGCGATGGTCCCGCTGGGTGAAATGTTCGGCTACGCGACGGCGCTGCGCTCGCAGACGCAAGGTCGCGCCACTTTCACGATGGAATTTGATCACTACGAACCGGCGCCGAACAACATCGCCGAACAAGTCATGAAAAAAGCCTGAGAAGGTTTTTTTCGCTAAACATCACAGTTCTTTTTCAGAGGTCTGAACCATGGCAAAGGGTAAATTCGAACGCACCAAGCCGCACGTGAACGTGGGCACGATCGGTCACG
>NZ_BSOA01000022.1 GCF_030160275.1 Dyella flagellata | reverse complement strand
ATAAAGACAACCCAGGCTGAAACTGCACTCGATTCATAGGCATGGCGGCGCCTCCACAGAGAGCGCCGCCAGGATCTCCCCTGTCTAAATCACCAGCTGAGACTCGACGCTAATCAGGTCCCCCGGAGGGGAGGGTGGGGACAAGTCAATCAACCGTACTGCCGGGCTTCGCGCACTTCCTGCGGATGTTTGTCACACAGCTTTTCGCGGTAGCGGCGCAGCTGTTCGACCAGCTTGTCGAACAGGACGTCGATGGATGCGTACATGTCCTTCCCGGTGGCCTCGGCGTGCAGCGATTTGCCCGGAACCTTGAGGGTGCCCTCGGCGCAGTGCTGCAGCTTGTCGACCGAGAGCACGACGTTCAGACCAACGATGCGTTCGTCGAGGCGGGTCAATCGATCGAGCTTGGCTTGAGCATGGTTGCGCAAGGCCGGGGTGACTTCGATCTTTTGGCCACTCAGTTGGAATTGCATGGTACGCCTCCTTCTTAGAGCTGGCCGCCAATGGCGGCGTTGATCGGCGCGCGGATCGAAAACTTCAAAACCTGAAGTCGATCGTTGCACCGTGAAGCTAGACCTTACTCTGCATATGGGATTGTTCCGCCAGGCTGCAAGTTCCCTTAGGTGGTGCCGGGGTGGGAATTTCAGCTGCTACGCTGTCGCTCGCTGGAGCTGGGGATACGCAGGATTTCCCGGTATTTCGCGACCGTACGGCGCGCGACCTGGATACCCTTGTTGTGCAACTCCTCGGCGAGCGCCTGATCGGAGAGCGGCTTGCGCGGATCTTCGTGGTCGACCAGCTTGCGCAGCATGGCCTGGATGGCCGTGGCAGACGCGCTACCGCCGTCTTCGGTGGACACGCCGCTGGAAAAGAAATACTTCAGCTCGTAGGTGCCACGCGGCGTGTGGATGTATTTGCGTGTGGTAACACGTGAAATTGTCGATTCATGCATACCCACCTCCTCGGCCACTTCGCGCAGCACCAGCGGCTGCATCGCTTCCGGACCGTAGTCCAGGAAAGCGCTTTGCCTTCGCACGATCGCTTCGGCGACCTTCAGGAGTGTTTCGGCACGTGACTCCAAACTTTTAATCAGCCAGCGTGCTTCCTGCAGCTGGCCGCGCATCCAGCTGGCATCCTCGCCGCGTGCCTGGGCAATCAGGCCGCAGTAGTGATGGTTCAGGCTGAGCTTGGGCTGGCTGTCCGGATTCATGAGCACGCGCCAGCGCGTACCTTCCTTGCGCGCATACACGTCGGGCGCCACGTATTCCACCGGCGTGGTATCCATCGCCGCGCCCGGACGTGGATCCAGGCTGCGGATGAGGATCGCCGCGCCGGCGGTTTCCTCTTCGGTGGCGTGCAGTCGGCGAGCCAGCTTGGCCATGTCGTTGCGCGCCAGCAGCTCCAGTTCGTGCTGGACGATGCGCAAGGCGAGCTCACGGTAGGGGGTGCTCGGATCGAACTGTTCGAGCTGTGCGCGCAGGCAGTCGGGAAGATCGATGCTGGCTACGCCGGCCGGATCGAACTGCTGCAAGCGGCGGCGCACGGCTTCGACTTCTTCGGCCGTAGCCTTCAAGTGAGGCGGCAGCGCGGCGAGTACCGCGTCGACGCCTTCGGCGAGGTAGCCATCAGTATTCAGCGCGTCGATCAGCACGGTGGCGATCGCCTTGGCGCGTGGATCCATCGGCGTGAGATTGAGCTGCCACAGCAGGTGTTCCTGCAGCGACTCAGCCGTAGCGCTCTGCGGCTCCATGCCTTCATCGTCGCGATTGCCCGAGCCGTTGCCGCTGCCGTTGCTGCTGGAAAAGTCGATCGGTTCGTCGGAGCTGATCTCCGGTTCCGTCCACTCCGGGGCTTCGTCGTTGGTGTCGCTGGCGCCGGATGCCGCGTCGCTGCCCACGGAGCCCAGCGATTCGAACTCGGTGTCGTATTCGCCGTCGGCCTGGGCCTCGTCCTGTTCCCCCGAAGCGTCCTCCTCGAATTCGAGCAGTGGATTGCTCTCGGCCAGCTGGCGCAGTTCGGCGGCCAGCTCCAGTTGCGACAACTGCAGCAGCCGGATGGCCTGTTGCAATTGCGGCGTGAGAGCCAGCTGTTGATTGAGACGGAACTGAAGCCCTGGTTTCATGCCTGCCAGAAGGGTTTAGCTGGCTTCATCCTAACCCTTCGACGGGAAGCCGGCCATAGTTGTCGTGGCGGGGATATGGGGGCAGCATGTACGGATGTGAAGTCGCGCAGATTGGGCTTGAGCGCCGGCCGAACTTGGAGTATTTAGCTTGTTTTTGGGTGCGCAGCTTGCCCTGCACTTTTTGCGCACGCCGCCGCCCGCATACTGTCTGGATGGCTTGCGGGCAGCCTGATGTACCGAGCCTTTACAAGCGGAATTCGCGTCCCAGGTACACTTCGCGCACCCGCTCATCCGCCAGGATGTGCGCGGGCGTGCCACGCGAAAGCACCTCGCCCTCGTTCATGATGTAAGCGCGATCGCAAATGCCCAAGGTCTCGCGTACGTTGTGATCGGTGATCAGCACGCCGATGCCGCGTTCCTTCAGGTGACGCACGATGCGCTGGATTTCACCCACCGAGATCGGGTCGACGCCGGCGAACGGTTCGTCCAGCAGCATGTAGCGCGGTTGCGCGGCGAGCGCGCGTGCGATTTCCACGCGGCGGCGTTCGCCGCCTGACAGGCTGATGCCTTTCTGGCCGGCGATGTGGGCGATTTTCAACTCGTCCAGCAGGCTTTCCAGCTCGCTGTCGCGCTTGCGTTGATCCAGACCTTCGCGTAGTTCCAGCACGGCCATGATGTTGTCCGCCACGCTGAGGCGGCGGAACACCGAAGCCTCCTGCGGCAGGTAGCCGATGCCGAGCTTGGCGCGCGAATGCATGGGCAGGCCGGTGATGTCCTGCTTGTCGAGCTTGATCGCTCCGGCATCCGCTTCGATCAAGCCCACGATCATGTAGAAGCAGGTGGTTTTGCCGGCGCCGTTGGGGCCAAGCAGGCCCACCACCTCGCCCTGGCGGATCGAGAACGCGAAGTCGCGCACTACTTGGCGCGCACGAAAACTTTTTTGCAGGCCTTCTGCGGAAAGCATGTAGCGGTTGTTCCTTAAGGGGTACTGGACGACGCCGCCGGCTTGGCGGGCGCGGGCGGATTGGCCGGTGCGGCGCCATGCTTCGGTGGCGGCAGCGGCTTCTGCTTGGGCAGGAAGGTCATGATGACCTGGCCGGTGCTGCCGCTCTCGCCCACCATGTAGCTGGTCTGCGTGTTGTAGGTGAGCTTGGCGCCATGGGCCTCGCCCTTGTTCTGCTGGTGCACGCTGGCATTGCCCGTGAGGACGGCGATGCCGTTGACGTTGTCGTAATGGAGCTGGTCGGCGTCGCCGGTCATCAGGTTGCCGTTGTCGTCGATCTGCTCGATGTGCGGACGCTTTTGCGGCGTGCCGGTCACGTCGAGGTGATCGACCGAGGTGTCTTCCTTCGCGGTATAGATTTTTGCGACCTCGCCGGTCAGCTTCAACGTGCCTTGCGTGATCAGCACCTTGCCGGTGAAGGTGCTGATGCTGTTGGGCTGGTTGTAGCCGTCGAAACTGTCCGCGTGCACCACGTGGATCGGCTGGTTGCGGTCATCCTGCTTTGCCATTGCCGGTTGCAGTAGCAGCAATAGCCCGGCAGTCAGCAGGCTTAGCTGTGGTGTTCTGGCGCGGATACAGGATGCCGTGCACGTCATGGAGCAACTCCAGATGGTTATCGTTGAGGCTGGCACGCAGGCCGACGCCGTTCATTACGCTAGGTCCTTGCGTCATGGTGGCCGGGTCCGCGGTTTCCATGCGGTTCTCCTTCGGCCAGCCCCTGACATTCGAGGTGCATAATGTTGCCATGGGACCCTGCGCATAGGCA
Organism: Dyella flagellata; assembly: GCF_030160275.1. GTDB lineage: Bacteria > Pseudomonadota > Gammaproteobacteria > Xanthomonadales > Rhodanobacteraceae > Dyella_B > Dyella_B flagellata. Next base: position 74,922 of record NZ_BSOA01000022.1, on the reverse strand, counting down.
GGGCGATACATATACACCGCGCCGTCCAGCCGCATTTCCGTGCCGCCCCGGTTGACCCAGCCGTACGGTGCGTTGCCATGCCAGTTCGGCACGCCGGGTTTCTTCGAGGTGAGCTCGAACACGGGCGCATTGATGTAGAGCGACTCGTCGCCACCGCGGCGATCCATGCGCGGCGCGGTCATGCTGAAGCTGGGCAAGCCGTCGACGTCGTAGCTCCATACGGTGGAGTTGTAGAGCACGTAATCGGCAATCGGCGGGCCGATGAATTCGTTGCTCGGCGGCGCGCCCACCACCCAGCTGCGCAGCAGCCAGCTGGCCGGTGCGGCGATCGCGAGCAGCACGATCGTAACGGTAATGCGGTTATCGCGCAGGTATTGGCGCAGTTTCACCGCCAGTGCTCCTGTTCTGCCGTGCTCTTGCCTTGCGCGTGCAGCAGCAGGTCGCACACCTCGCGCACGGCGCCCATGCCGCCGCCCAGGCGCGTCTGCCAATGCGCGCGCTGCGCCACCCATGGGTGCGCGTTCGCGACGGCTATGGCGAGGCCGGCAAGGTTCATGGCCGGCAGATCGGGCAGGTCGTCGCCGACGAAGGCGGCTTGTTCGGGCGTAAGTTCCAGGGCTTCCAGCATCTGGCGCAGGCATTCGCGCTTGTCGGACTGGCCCTGGTACACGTGCGCGATGTTGAGTTCTTCCGCACGCAGGGCGACCGGGTGGCTGATGCGCGCGCTGACGATCGCTACCTGGATGCCATGTACCTGCAGGCGTTTCAGGCCGAGGCCGTCGTGCACGTGGAATACCTTGGTTTCATGGCCGCTTTCGCTGTACCACAGGCGGCCGTCGGTGAGCGTGCCATCCACGTCAAACGCGGCCAGGCGAATCTTGGCCGCGCGGGCGAGCACGTCGGCAGGCAGGTTGGAGAGATAGTCCATGCGGCAATCCGAAACTTTTTTAGACCACGCGTGCGCGCAGCAGATCGTGGATGTTGAGGGCGCCGACCACGCGTTGCGCATCGTCGACCACCAGCAGGGCGTGAATCTGGTACTTCTCCATCAGTTGCGCCGCCTCGATCGCCAGCTTGTCGGCACCGATTACCTTCGGCCCGCGCGTCATCAGGTCGCTGACATGCGCATTGCGCAGGTCCACGCCATCGTCGTCCAGCGCGCGACGCAAGTCGCCGTCGGTGAACACGCCCAGCAAACGCTGTTCGTGGTCGACCACGGCGGTCATGCCCAGATGCTTGCGGGTCATTTCCATCAGGGCTTCGGTGAGCGAGGCATCCGGAGCAACCATCGGGACGCCCGGACCGGTGTGCATCACATCGCTGATGTGCAGTAACAGGCGACGTCCCAGGCTGCCCGCCGGATGGGAACGCGCGAAGTCCTCGGAAGTGAATCCGCGCGCTTCCAGCAGCGCGATGGCGAGCGCATCGCCCATCACCAGCGCGGCGGTAGTGCTGGCGGTAGGGGCCAGGCCGAGCGGGCAGGCTTCGGCCGAGATGCCGGCATCCAGGTGCACGTCGGCCTGGCCGGCCAGGGAGGAGTCCGGATTGCCGGTGATGGCGATCAGCGGAATCCCCTGGCGCTTGATCACCGGCAGGATGAACAGGATTTCGTCCGTTTCGCCTGAATTGGACAGGGCCAGCACCACGTCTTGCGGCAGGATCATCCCCAGGTCGCCGTGGCTGGCCTCGCCCGGATGCACAAAAAACGCCGGCGTGCCGGTGGAGGCCAGGGTGGCGGCGATCTTGCGCCCCACGTGCCCGGATTTGCCCATGCCGGTAACCACCACGCGCCCCTTGCAGCCCAGGATCAGCCGGCAGGCGTCGACAAAAGTCTGGTCGACGCGCGGCTCCAGCGCCCGGATGGCGGCCGCTTCGGTGGCGATGACCGTGCGCGCGCTGCGTACGATGGCGGCGGCATCCATTCGGGTGGACTTGGGCTTGGCGATGGGTGAGTTCATGCGTCCTCGGCAGGGGGCTGGACAGGGCGGCGACACACTGTGTCGTTTCTGCGACAGCGGATTTCCATTAACATGGCATATTCGCATTCTATCTTGATGCCTGTCGCCCATGGTCTGCCCGGTACCCCTCGGCAGCCGGCGTTCAGCATCGTAAGTACTTGGGAAACCGATGGACGCAGCCAGCATCCAGGCAATGATTGAAACGGGCCTGCCCGGCGCAAAGGCAAGCGTGCAGGGCGACGACGGGGTGCACTTCGAGGCCGAAGTGGTGGCCGAGCAGTTCCAGGGCAAGCTGCCCTTGGCGCGGCATCGGCTTGTGTACGCCACCCTCGGCGACCTCATGGGGGGCGCCATCCACGCCCTCGCGCTCAAGACCCTGACGCCCGATGAAGCCGCTGCGCGCCGTTGACGCCATCGCCTCCGGCGTCACTTATTTCAAGGATTCCCCCATGGCAAAAATTCTGATCAGCGGCGGCGAGCCGCTACGCGGCGAAGTGGGCATTTCCGGCGCCAAGAACGCCGTACTGCCCATCCTCGCGTCGTGTCTGCTGGCCGACGAACCGGTCACGATCAGCAACGTCCCGCACCTGCATGACGTCACCACCACCATGGAACTGCTCGGCCAGATGGGCGTGCAGCTGGTGCTGGACGACCGCATGAAGATCCAGGTGGACCCGCGCTCCGCCGACCGCTATTTCGCGCCGTACGAGCTGGTGAAGACCATGCGCGCCTCGATCCTGGTGCTGGGGCCGCTGGTGGCTCGCTTCGGCCAGGCCGAAGTCTCGCTGCCCGGAGGTTGCCAGATCGGTTCGCGTCCGGTGGATCAGCACATTCGCGGCCTGCAGGCGCTGGGCGCGGAGATCGACGTCGAGAACGGCTACATCAAGGCTCGCGCCAAGCGCCTGAAGGGCGCGCGCATCGTGATGGACATGGTCACGGTGACCGGCACCGAGAACGTGATGATGGCTGCCGTGCTGGCTTCCGGCACCAGCGTCATCGAGAACGCGGCGCAGGAACCGGAAGTAGTGGATCTGGCCCATTGCCTCAATGCGCTCGGCGCGCAGATCGAGGGCGCCGGCACCTCCACCCTGGTGATCCATGGCGTGGAACGCCTGCATGGCGGTCACTACGAAGTGCTGCCCGATCGCATCGAAACCGGCACCTTCCTGGTCGGTGCGGCGATGACCGGCGGCAAGGTCCGCGCCCGCAACGCGCGCGCCAACACGCTGGACGCGGTGCTGGCGAAGCTGGAAGAGGCTGGCGCGCATATTTCAACCGGCCCGGACTGGATCGAGCTGGACATGCAGGGCCGCCGTCCGAAAGCGGTGAACATCACCACGGCGCCGTATCCGGCTTTTCCCACCGACATGCAGGCGCAGTTCACCGCGCTCAACTGCGTGGCCGATGGCGTCGGCATCATCACGGAAACCGTGTTCGAAAACCGCTTCATGCACGCGCATGAATTGCAGCGCCTGGGCGCGGACATTCGCCTGGAAGGCAATACCGCGATCATCCGCGGCGTCGACCGGATGAGCGGCGCGCCGATCATGGCGACCGACCTGCGTGCGTCGGCCTGCCTGGTGCTGGCTGGGCTGGTGGCGCAAGGCGATACCACGGTCGATCGGGTGTATCACATCGACCGCGGTTACGAGAACATCGAAGAGAAGCTCAGTACGTTGGGCGCGCGTATTCGCCGTTTGCCGACCTAAGCACCCATCTGGCGGCATAACCACATGACGGCCTCAGGCTAAGCCGTAGGCTGGGATGACAATCCCAGCTTCCCTCGCGGCCTTCTGGATGCTGGGATTGCCATCCCAGCCTACGCACTCCGGGAGTTTATGGCGAGCTGAAGCGCACCAGCTCCAAGGTCAAATTCCCCCCGTCGCTCTGCGCCATCTTCACCGGCATCGGATACTGCTTGGGCACGTACCAGGCGTCGAAATGCTTGTCCGAATCGGCGCGTGTCACCCGTTCGGCCTGAAAGCTGCCGGCGGGGACGTTGATGGTTTCCTTGCCCTGCACCTTGTACTGCTGCTGCTCTACGCGTTGCTTCACACCCACCGGCAACGTCACGCTTTGGCTGCCGTCGTGCAGAGCCAAGCCCAGCGCGTATGACATCGTATTGCGATCGACCAGGCCTGGCGCGGCGGTGTAGCTGTCCGCACCTTTGTTGTCTTCGACGCGTACCTGATTGCTATGCCAATCCACCTGCATCGTGCGCTGCCTGGTCTTCAACGCGACGACTTTGGACGTATACGTTTCGGTCTCCGGCGCATTGTTGTTCCAGCGAAAGCGCGTGATGTCGCTGGAATTGGCACCCAGCATCGCCGCCAGGCCGGAGGTGCCGTGAATCTGGTTGCTGTATTCGTATTCGCCGTTGCCGAGCGATTTGAGCGTAATGGTCGCTTCGCCCATCGCTTCGCCCTGGCGTGAAACCTTGTAGGTGGCGGTGAACGGCGTTGGCTGGGCGGCGAATGCGGCAGTGGAGACGGCCAGCGCAAGGCCGGCAATGAGGGAGCGAGTGAGATTGTGGGTGCGCATGACTCGGGAGTGTACGCGCGAATCCTGAACGCCCGATGGCAATCAGCGCAACAACTGGCCGTCCTGCCACCGCAATGGCTGGTCAAGCGCTTGCTGGTCGAAAACGATGCCATTCTCGCCCAGTGCCAGCCGCCCGGCGGCAATCAATGCGACGACCGCGGGCAGCAGTTGATGCTCCAGCGGCAGCAGTCGCTCGGCCAGTGTGCTCTCATCATCGCCGGCTTCGACCGGCATGCTGGCTTGCGCGATCACCGGGCCGCCGTCGAGTTCGGCCGTTACGTAATGGACGCTGGCGCCATGTTGGAGGTCACCGGCTTTCAGTGCGCGTCGGTGCGTGTGCAGGCCGCGATACTTGGGCAACAGGGAAGGGTGGATGTTGATCATCCGTCCAACCCAAGGCTTCAAGGCTTCACCGTCGATGATGCGCATGAAGCCGGCGAGCACGAGCAAATCGGGCTTGCTGGCGCCGATACGATCGAACAGCGCGAAATCGTAAGCGCGCCGATCGGCGTAGTCGCGCGGATCCAGCACCATGGTTGGAATACCCGCCATTTGTGCGAGCTGCAGCACCGGTGCCGCCGCCTTGTCGGTGGCTACCAGCACGAATTCCACCGGCAGCTCCCCACGTTCGCGCGCAGCCAGCAATGCAGCGAAGTTGCTGCCGCGGCCGGAGGCGAGGACTGCGATGCGCAGAGGGGTAGGCATGTCGGATGGCGAATTGGGAGGTATTGCTCAGGCCCGCTTGCGCGGGCATGAGGCTGAAAACAACGAATAGATTGAAGCTATCAGCCGATGTGTACGCGCTCGTCGCCTTGCGCCTGCACCACCTCGCCGATCACCCAGCTCTTGAGGCCATGCTTGGCGAGCAGGTCCGATGCGGCGTTAACCGCATCGCGCGGCAGCAACACGGTGAAGCCCACGCCGCAATTGAACGTGCGCCACATCTCTTCGCGCGCCACCTTGCCCTCGCGCATCAACCAGTCGAACACCGGCGGCAGCACGATGGCGGAAGCATCGATATGCAGCCCGAGGCCATCCGGTACCACGCGAATGATGTTTTCCTTCAAGCCACCGCCGGTGATGTGGGCCATCCCATGCACGGGGGCTGCTTGCAGGAGTGCGAGCATCGCCTTCACGTAAATCGTCGTCGGCGCCATCAGGGCGTCGGCCAGCTTTACGCCGCCAAGATCCAGTTCCAGCGGGTTGCCTGCGCGATCCACGATCTTGCGGATCAGCGAGTAGCCATTGGAATGCGGGCCGGATGATGCCACGCCGAGGATCACGTCGCCGGCAACGATGCCGTCGCCGCTCAGCAGTGCAGCTTTTTCCACCGCGCCGACAGTGAAGCCGGCCAGGTCGTACTCGCCCGGCGGATACATGTCGGGCATCTCGGCGGTCTCACCGCCGATCAATGCGCAGCCGGCCAGTTCGCAGCCCTTGGCGATGCCGCCGACCACGGCCACCGTGGTTTCCACGTCCAGCTTGCCGGTGGCGAAATAGTCCAGGAAGAACAAAGGCTCCGCGCCCTGCACCAGCACATCGTTCACGCACATGCCGACCAGGTCGATGCCGATGGTGTCATGCCGGTTCAGCTGCTGCGCCAGCTTGAGCTTGGTGCCCACGCCATCGGTGCCCGAAACCAGCACCGGCTCCTTGTAGCGCGTGCCCAGATTGAACAGGCCGCCGAAACCGCCCAGCCCGCCCATCACTTCGGGACGAAAAGTGCGCTTCACCAGCGGCTTGATGCGTTCGACCACGGCATTGCCGGCATCGATATCCACGCCTGCAGCGCGGTAGGTAAGGGCGTCGGACATGGCCAACCTGACGAAAGAAGAAACGTCCAATGATAGACGTTAGGAGCAGGATTGGGCAGACTTTTGCCCGATCCCCGACCCTGAACACGGCCCCCTGCCATGCGCCTGCCACGTTTGCCGATAGCCCTGCTGCTGTTTGGTCTCGTCCTGGGGTTTGCCCCGGTGACGCCAGCGCAGACCAATTCGCCCTATAGCGTCGTGGTGCCGGTTCCGGACACCAGCGCGGCGCAGCGTAGCCAGGCGTTTCAGTCGGCGCTCGGGCAGGTGCTGGTGCGCGTCTCGGGGGGCCAGGACCTGAGCAGCAAGGCCGGCTATGCCGAAGCCATGCAGAATGCCGCGGGTATTGTGAAGCAGTTCCAATACCAGGCCGATGGCGGCAACCCGCCGACTTTTACGCTGAATGTCAGCTTCGACCAGGGAGCGGTGCAACGCCTGGTTACCCAGCTCGGTGCCACCGCGGCTGGCGTCAAGCCGCCACTGCTGTTGGTCGTGAAGGCCGGCGATGGTCACCTGCTTGGCAAGGACGACCTGGCTGCGCTCACCGTCGAGATCAACAAGCGAGGCTATCAGGTCAGCTACGCCGATCCGTCGCAGCTGCCGGACCTGGACAAGCTGAGCAGTGCCGACCCCGCCGCCCTGTCCGGGACCAGCCGGCTGTATCACACCGGCCTGGTGCTGATCGGCGACCTGCATGCGGACGGTGCCGACTGGACCCTGGTCAGCGGCGGCCAGCCGCAGCATTGGAGCGCACAGGGCAACGACCAGAACGGTTTATTCGCCGATGCCGGCAAGAGTGCTGCCGACCGGTTGGGCCAGGCGCTCAACGTAATCGCCACTGGGGACGTGAGCGGCAAGCTGTGGGTATCGGGACTGCATTCGGCCATGGATTACGCCAACCTGCTTGCCACCCTGCGTGCCGATCCTTCGGTGCGTAGCGTCTACACCGAGGGTGCCCAGGATGACGGCGTGCTGTTGTCGGTGAAGGCGGGCATGCCGCTGGCCAGCCTGGTGACCAATCTGGCGGCAGGCGGCCGGGTCATGGAAGGCAGCTCGCACGATGGCGCGGATGCCAGCCTGCGCTGGCTCCATTGAGCAGCGGTCGCTGCGATGCCACTAGCGTCGCAATCGCCCTGGCGGCATCTGCCCAATGCCATCTCCATGCTGCGCGTGCTGCTGGTGGCGCCGATCTGCTGGCTGCTTTGGTATGAACAGTGGTCGCGCGCGCTGCTCTTGGTAGCAGTGGCTGGCGCATCGGACGGGCTGGATGGATTTCTGGCGCGGCACTACGGCTGGCAAAGCCGGCTTGGCGGCATGCTCGATGCGATCGCGGACAAACTGCTGCTGGTCGCCTGCTTCGTGATCCTGGCGTGGCGGCAGCAGGTGCCGCTGTGGCTGGCGGCGATCGTATGCGGGCGCGACCTGGTCATCGCCCTGGGGGCGTTGGGCTGGCGCGTGCTGATCGGCCCGATCGAGCCCAGGCCCAGTCTGTTGTCGAAGGCCTGCACGCTGGCGCAGATCATCTATTTGCTGGCGGTGTTGCTGGCGCTTTCGTACTGGCCAGTGCTGCGCTCATCGTCGCTCACCTGGCTGGTGGCGGTGCTGTGCGTGGCCAGTGGCCTGCATTACCTGCTGTACTGGTCGCGGCGCGCCTGGCAGGTCCGGCATGCCAACACCCTGTCTCCTCCGGGGAGCGGGTTGGGGTGAGAGGGGAGCTTCAAGTAAGACTGCAAGGCTTTGAACAGCTCTCCACATCAGCCACACTTGACCGGTGTTCGCCTCCCTGACGAGCTAAAGCGTGTCCATAAGCCAAGAGACGTCCCGCCGCTGGCAGATGCTAGCCATCATCATCACCATCGGCTTGCTGGTGTGGCTCCTCGCGCCGGTGCTGATGCCGTTCGCGGTGGCTGCCATGCTGGCCTACCTCAGCGATCCGCTGGCCGATCGGCTGGAGCGGCTCGGCATGGGGCGCTCCCTGGCGGTGGGCATCGTGTTCGTGGTGCTGATCCTGGTGATCGCGGCGGCCTTGCTGTTGCTGGTGCCGCTGATCGCACGGCAGGTCGAGAACCTGGTGCAGAACTTTCCGCATTACGTGGAATGGGCCAAGGATCGAGCCCTGCCGTGGTTGCAGGCCAAGCTGCATCTGGATCCCCAGGCGTTCGACACCGATCGCCTGGTCGACCAGTTCAAGCAGCACCTTGGTTCCATCGGCACCGTGCTGGGCACCATTTCCCGCTCCGGCGTCGGCGTAGTCGCGTGGCTGACCAACCTGGTGTTGATTCCGGTGGTGTGGTTCTACTTGCTGCGCGATTGGGACCGCCTCGTGGCGTGGATCGACCGTATGCTGCCGCGCTCCGTCGAGCCCACCGTTGCGCACTTGGCGCGCGAATCGGATGTCGTGCTCGGCGCCTTCGTGCGCGGGCAATTGCTGGTGATGCTGGGGCTGGCGATCTACTACGGCGTGGCCTTGACCCTGGTGGGAATTTCAGTGGGCCCGCTGATCGGCATGGTGGCGGGCTTGCTCAGTTTTGTGCCGTATCTGGGCTTCATCACCGGCTTTGTCGCGGCCATCATCGCCTCGCTGGTGCAGCATGGCGACTGGACGCACCTGCTGATGGTGGTGGGCGTGTTCGTGATCGGGCAGTTGCTTGAGGGCTACGTGTTGGTGCCGCGGTTGGTGGGCGAGAAGATCGGCCTGCATCCCGTCGCGGTGATCTTTGCCGTGCTGGCCGGTGGCTACCTGTTCGGCTTTCTTGGTGTGCTGCTCGCCTTGCCGGCGGCGTCGGTGATACTGGTGTTGCTGCGCTACCTCGCGGAGCGCTATCGACATAGCGATCTGTACACTGAAAAAGGCGAGCCTGACAGCGCCCTTGCCGAAGTCGAGGTGGTCGTGGAACAAGGCCGCGACGCTGTCCCGGCAGTGCCGGTCGCCGATCATCGCGACAAGCCATGACTGTGCAACTTCCCTTGGGATTGCGCTGGCCTCGCCGCCAGCGCTTTGAACACTTTTACGCCGGTGCCAACGCTGCGGCGTTGGCCGCCGTGCAGGGGCTTGCCGCGCAGCCCGGCGCGCCCTGGTTGTACTTGAGCGGAGCAACCGGCAGCGGCAAGAGTCACCTGCTCATGGCCGCCTGCCAGGCCGCGCATGAAGCCGGGCGAACGGTGCAGTATTTGCCGTTGCGGAATCTGCGCGAGCACTTCATGGCGATTCGCGGCGTCGCGGGCAGCCAGTTCATAGCGCTCGACGATCTGGACGCGCTGGCAGGGGAGCGCGAAGCCGAGCATGCGTTGTTCGATCTCTACAATCGCGCCCGCGCCGAAGGCACGTCGCTCATCTTCACCGCACAGGCTACCCCGACACAGCTTCCGCTCACGCTGCCGGATCTGCGCTCCCGCTTGGGTGCTTGCACGCAGTTCGCCTTGAAACCCCTGGACGATGGCGAACGCCGCGAAGTGCTCAAGCAACAAGCCGCGCTGCGTGGCATCGAGCTGGACGATGTAGTGCTCGATTGGCTGTTCGCGCGTTATGCGCGCGATCTGGGTGCGCTGCTGGATCTGCTCGATCGCCTCGATCAGGCGTCACTGGCGGCGCAGCGGCGAGTTACCGTACCTTTTCTGCGGACGTTCTTGCGCGAGGCAACTCAGCCACCGCCTTGAACTTGCCACGGCGAACAGCGGCAGAGGAGTCAAGGAGATGAGCGCGGATGTTTCGGAAACGAGCCCGGTTCGAATGCTTACGGGCGAGTGTTTGTGCGGCGATGTCCGTTATCGCGTCGAGGATCGTTTCCTCTACGCGTTGAACTGCCATTGCTCACAATGCCGGAAGGCTACCGGGTCGGCGTTCAAGCCATTTGCCGGAATCGAGCGGGACAAGCTCAACGTGGTGAAAGGCCAGGAAGCCTTGTCGATGTTCGGCGACGAGCAGGGGCATGACACACATTGCAGGCGATGCGGGTCGTTGCTGTATTCGGTGGTCCGCGATGGGCAGTACGTGCATGTCACGCTGGGCACGCTGGTCGATGAGCCCTCGATACGGCCGACTGCGCACATCTATGTAGGCTCCAAGGCAGCGTGGTACACCATTACCGACGATTTGCCGCAGCACCAGGAATTGGGCTGACCGCCCGAATCGTTCAAGCAGGTACTTCATCAAGGAGCAAGCCATGATTGACCATACCGGCATATCCGTTAGCGATTTCGAAAAGAGCAAGGCGTTCTACACCCAGGCGCTATCGGCGATCGGCTACGCGCTGTTGATGGAGTTTCCCGCTGAGGTCACCGGCCATGTCGACGTGGCGGGGTTTGGCGAACCGCTCAAACCCGATTTCTGGATCAGCAAGGGGGCGCCCAATCATCCGCCGATACATGTGGCATTTCGCGTAAGCAGCCGTGCCATGGTCGATGCGTTCCATCGGGCAGCCCTTGCGGCGGGCGGTACTGACAATGGCGCGCCTGGCATTCGCCCGCATTATCACGAGCATTATTACGGAGCTTTCGTGCTCGATCCGGATGGGCACAACGTCGAAGCAGTGTGCCACGTGCCCGAGTAGGTTGAGGGACCGATCAGGCTCTCAACAACGACGGCGTCGCTTGCGCGCCGATCGCTTCCACCATCGCCTTCACCACGTGGTGATTGCCTGCGATGATGTTGCCGCTCTCCGGAATGCCATCGCGTCCGGCAAAATCGCAGTACTGGCCACCCGCTTCGCGGACCAGCAGCGCACCGGCCGCCATGTCCCACGGCTTCAGGCCGATTTCAAAGAACCCGTCGTAGCGGCTGGCGGCGGTATAGGCCAGGTCCAGGGCGGCAGAGCCGGAGCGACGAATGTCTTCGGCTTGGCTCAGCAGGGAACGCGTCATCGCCAGCTGCGAGTCCAGATGCGCGCGCTCGCGGTAGGGGAAACCGGTGGCGATCATCGCGCCGGCCAGGTTTTCGCGCTTGCCGACGCGAATGCGGCGGTCATTGAGATAGGCGCCGTCTCCTTTGCTGGCGGTGAACAGTTCGTCGCGCAGCGGATCGAACACCACCGCATAGACCGGCTCGCCCTTGTCCAGCAACGCAATGGAGACGCTGAAATGAGGGATGCCACGCAGATAGTTGTGCGTGCCATCCAGCGGGTCGATCACCCACACCTGCTGGCTCTTGCCCACCGCGCCGCTTTCCTCGGCGAGGATGGCATGGCCGGGATAGGCGCGGCGCAGTTCCTTGACGATTTCCGCCTCGGCCAGCCGGTCGACCTCGGACGCGAAGTCCATGCGCTGCTTTTCAACGACATGGAGGCCGTCGATGCGGTTCATGTAACGCAGGATCACGTTACCGGCGGAGCGCGCGGCACGTACCGCGACGTTGACGGCGGGTCTGGTCATGGCTGTGGCTTGGCAAAAGAGCGGGTTGGCGACCGACTATCGTAGCAGAGCGAGAGGGTGCGGGCGAGCGACCAGCAGGCGGCAAGCGGATGCCACCCCCCTGTAGACCCTCTCCTCCACTATCCTTGCCACCCCGAAATACCCGGTCTTCCCCGCATGAGCGTCATTCCCGATCTTCCCAGCCGCTGCCGCTTCGTCCTGGTGCGTACCTCCCACCCGGGCAACATCGGCAGCGCGGCGCGGGCGATGCGCACGATGGGCTTTACCCGCATGGACCTGGTCTCGCCGCACCGATTTCCGGACCGGGAGGCATCGGCCATGGCGGCGGGGGCCGATGACGTGCTGGAAGGAGCCGGCGTGCATGCCGGGCTGGTGGAAGCGTTGGCCGGGACCAGCTTCGCCTTGGGGCTGTCCGCACGGCGGCGCGGGGTGAACCTGCCGGAACTCACGCCACGCGAAGCGGCCGCGCAGGCGCTGGCCGCCGCGGAGCGGGGCGGGCAGGTGGCGCTGGTGTTCGGCAATGAGCGAACCGGTCTGGAGAACGAAGAACTGGCGCGCTGCCACGCGATGGTGCGTATTCCCAGCGTGGACGATTTCAGTTCGCTCAACCTCGCGCAGGCGGTGCAGGTGATGGCCTACGAACTACGCCTGGCGGCGCTGGGGGAGAAGCTGCCCGCGCCGCCGCCACTGCATGACGAACCGCCAGCGGATGCGGCGCAGATGGAACGCTTCTTCGAGCATCTGGCGCAGACCCTGGACGACATCGATTTCCACAAGGGACGCGCGTCGACCATGATCATGCTGCGGCTACGCAAGCTGTTCTTGCGCGCGCAGATGGATGAGCGCGAGCTGCGCATGCTGCATGGGATATTGGCGGACGCGCAGCGGATGGCCGGGCTGGCCAGAAAAGGGTAGTGAGTAGGCTGGGATGACAATCCCAGCTTTCCATGCAGCATCCCGAAGCTGGGATTGTCATCCCAGCCTACGTTCCTACTGCTCGTCGTCCGCCAACTCGATCGGTGGCGCCGGCGTCACCAGCAGCTTGTCGATGCGCGCGCCATCCAGGTCCACGACTTCGAAACGAATGCCGCGCCAGGCGAACACCTCGCCGGTCTGCGGAATATGCCCCAGCGCCGCCATCACCATCCCGGCCACGGTGCGGAAATCGTGTTCGTCTTCGCCCGGCAATTGGTCCAGGTGCAGCAGTTCGCGCAGGTCATCGGTGGAGAGCGCGCCGTCGATCAGCCAGCTGCCGTCTTCGCGTTGCACGATGGGTGAGTGTTCCTCGCCGCTGCCATGACCCAGTTGGCTGGCGCCGACCACGGCCGCGAGCAGATCGTTGAGCGTGACTACGCCCTCGATGTCGCCGTATTCGTCCACGACCAGCGCCATCGGCGTTTCGGCGTCGCGGAACTCCTCCAGCAAATCGAGCGCACGGGCCGTGCCGGGCACGTACAACGGCTTGGCGAGGGTACGAAACAGCTCCAGCTTGCCCATGCTGATGCCGCTGAGCAGGCTCTTCACCTCCATCACGCCAACAATGTCGCTTTCGTCGCCGCGATAGACCGGGTAGCGTGAATAGGAGGTTTGCCGCAGTACCTGCAGGTTTTCATCCAGTGGCGCGTTCACGTCGAGCCAGGCGATGCGCATGCGCGGCGTCATTACGCTGTCCACCGTACGGTCGCCCAGGCGCAGCACGCGGTTGACCATCGCTTGTTCGTCGGCGTCGAGCACGCCTTGTTCGGTGCTTTCGGCGACCAGCAGCCGGATCTCTTCTTCGGTGGCAGCACTGTCGCCGCGGTCTTTCACGCGCAACAGCTTCAACAGAATGCTGCTGGCGCGGTTGAGCAGCCACACGAAGGGTGCGGTGGCGCGCGACAGCACCAGCATCGGCACGGCGACGATGCTCGATACCTTCTCCGGCGCGGACAGCGCCAAGCGCTTGGGTACCAGTTCGCCCACGACGATCTGGATAAAGGAGATCACCACGAAGCCGAGCACGATCCCGACGATGCGGGTATAGGGCGCCAGCCAGGCCAGGCTGCCATCGTGCAGCATGTTGCCGATCTGCGTGCCAAAGGCATCGCCGGCCTCGGCACCGGTGACCAGCATCACCAGGGTGATGCCCACCTGCACGGTGGACAGAAAATGCTCCGGCGCCTCGGCATGGCGCAAGGCGACTCGGGCACGGCGGCTCGTACGGGCCATCTGCTTGAGCCGGCTTTTGCGCGAGGCCACCAGCGCCATCTCCGACAGCGCAAAGAAACCGTTGCAAAGGGCGAGGAGGAGGACGAGCGCGATTGTGGTCAGCATCGCGACAGGGCATCAGGGGCGGGCATGTCACTCAGTGTAAGGCACGCCGCCGAGGCTCGGGAGAGGGTCGGCCAGCCCGGGTGGTGCGGTGCGGCAGGGTGGTCCTGTAATATTCGCGAAATATTTGCCCTTGCCTGGCCAGATTGCCCATGTTTTCACTTCAGACGATTTTCGGTAAAGGCGACAAGTTCTACGGCCTGCTGGAGCAGAGCGCCGAAGCCGCCCGCGAAAGCGCCAAGGCGCTGCATGAACTGGTCAGCCTGCCGGACCATACGCCGGTCATGGCCGCGTTCGCCGCCGCCCGCAAGCGCGAGAAGGCGCTGGCCACGCAAATCAGCGAAGAGCTGGTGAACACCTTCGTTACCGCGTTGGATCGCGAAGACATCGAAGCGCTCAACAGCGCGCTCTACAAAATTCCCAAAAGCGTGGAAAAGTTCGCCGAGCGCTATGCGATCGTCAGCAGCCGCCTGCAAGACGTGGATTTCAGCCAGCGCACCCTGGTGCTGACCCGTTCCACCGACGTGGTGGTGGAGCTGATCGGTGAATTGCGCCGTGGCCTGCGCATCGACCCGGTGAAGAAGCTGCAGGACCGCATGCAGACGCTGGAATCGGAAGGCGACCGCATGCTGCTCGCGCCGTATCGCACGCTGTACCTGGAAAGCAACGACGCCATGCGCGCGATGCTGGCCAAGGATCTGTTCGAGCTGATCGAGAAGGCCATCGATCGCTGCCGCGACGTGGGCAACATCGTCTATTCCATCGTGTTGAAGAACTCCTGAGGAGTACCCCTTGCACGCTTTATTTCATGCATGGCGCGCACTCCATGGAGCGCGCGCATGAGTATTGGCCTGGTCTTCGCCGTCGTACTGATCGCGCTCATCTTCACTTACATCAACGGCTTTCACGATACCGCCAACTCGATCGCCACCGTCGTCGCCACCAAGGTGCTTTCACCGGGCCAGGCGGTGCTGCTGGCGGCAGCCACCAACATGGTCGGCGCCATGTGGGGCACCGCGGTGGCGGCCACGATTGCGGCCGGCATCGTCAATACCGGGGTGGTGAACGCCGGGCCGGAGCTTTTGATCTGCGCACTGCTGGCGGCGATCGTTTGGAACCTGCTCACCTGGTGGCTGGGACTGCCGTCCAGCTCCAGTCATGCGCTGGTGGGGGCGTTGATCGGCGCGGCGATCGCCGAGGCGGGTGGCAACTTCAAGGCCGTGATCTGGGCACAGGGCGGCACGCACTGGTGGGAAGGCAAGGGCGTGTTGCCGAAGGTGGTGATGCCGATGGTGGTGTCGCCGGTCATGGGCTTTGTCCTCGGCTTTGCGTTGATGGGCATCCTTTACGCGTTGCTGGCCTGGTTCGCTTCGCGCAGGGGTTTCCTGCGGCATCTGGGCCGCACCCCGTTCGTGAACAGCCTGTTCGGCAAGGTGCAGATCCTGTCGGCCAGTGCGATGGGCCTGGCCCATGGCATGAACGATGCGCAGAAGAGCATGGGCATCATCGCGCTGGCCCTGGCCAGCGGCACTGCTGCCGGCCGCTTCGATCACCTGCCTGAGTGGCTGTCGTTCCTGCGTATCCACGCATCCACCGCGGGCGGCTTTGCCGTACCGCACTGGGTGGCAGCGCTGTGCGCGCTGACCATGGCCGGCGGTACTGCCGGCGGCGGCTGGCGCATCATCAAGACGCTCGGCCACAAAATGGTGAAACTGCACCCCATCAACGGTTTTGCGGCCGAGGGCAGCTCCGCGCTGGTGATCCTGGGCGCCTCGGCGCTCGGCCTGCCGGTCTCCACCACCCACGTGGTGTCGTCTTCGATCATGGGCGTGGGTTCGGCCAAGCGCTTCAACGCGATCCGCTGGTCGGTGGTGGAGCGCATGGTATGGGCGTGGATACTCACCCTGCCGGTGACGGCGCTGATTGCCTACGGGCTTGTTTATCTCGCGCGGCAGTTTCTCTGAGCGCGTAGGCTGGGATGACAATCCCAGCTTTCCATGCGACATGCCGGTGCTGGGATTGTCATCCCAGCCTACGCATAGCGGACGTTCAAAAGGCGTCGCCACCCTCGACGATCGCCTGCTCCAGCTGATCGCCCAGGCTGCCCAGTTCCTGAATCAGCCGATACAGTTCCTGCTGCGTGACCAGTTCGTAGGGGCGGTTTTCGCACAAATGCAAATAAGGCGAGCCATCGAGGTCGGCCACGGCGAGGTAACCCACGCGCTGCTCCCAGTTGAAGCGCAGGCAGCGCCTGGGATCGGAGCCGGAGAGCGGGCCGATCGGCGTGGAAATGCGCAGGTAGCGGCGCCCGCTTTCGTCCTCCAGCTCGGCCAGATAAATGCCTTGGTGGCGGCCGTGGGGCAGGGTGAGATCGAAGCTGATCACATAAGGATCGTTTCGCCTCAACAGATACTGGCTGCCAACCAGTGAACGCACGGCTTCGAAATGGTGCATACGGCTTTCCGAATCGGAGGCGGACCGCCGATACTCTGCCACGACGTTGGTGAAGGTGCACGCTGTCATGAAAGAGGAACACTTGCGGGTTTTCGAAGCCATCGCCGCGATTCCGCCCGGACGCGTCGCCAGCTATGGCGCTATCGCAGCGCGGGCCGGGCTGCCGGGGCGTGCGCGCTTGGTCGGGCGACTGCTCGGCGAGGTGCCCGATGGCATGACCTTGCCGTGGTTCCGTGTGCTGCGCTCCAGCGGCCAGATCGCCATGCCGCCGGGCAGCCGCGGCTTTCGCGAGCAGTGCCGTTTGCTGCGGGCTGAGGGCGTGGAGGTGAAGAACGGCCGCGTGCCGCTGTCGCGCTTTGGGCTAGACGCGGATGTGGATCGGCAATTGTGGGGATTGCCCTGATCCCTGGCTCCGCTAGCGCCCTAGGGAGGGCTGCAATGCAAGGCAAAGACTTACGCGTTGCATGGCTCGAATGCTGCCCGCGAAGCAAATAAGCTTGACCACCTGCCCCCATCAGCCCTTTCCCGCCAGGGAGAGGAAAAAACCAGAAGCATGCCCGCCACGCCCCTAGAAGTCCTCCAAAGCGTCTTCGGCTACGCCCAGTTTCGCGGCCATCAGCAAGCCATCGTCGAGCACGTCGGTGAAGGCGGCGATGCGCTGGTGCTGATGCCGACCGGTGGCGGCAAATCGCTGTGCTACCAGATTCCCGCGCTGTTGCGCCAAGGCACGGGCATCGTGGTGTCGCCGCTGATCGCGCTGATGCACGACCAGGTGGACGCCTTGCGCGAAGCAGGCGTGGCAGCGGCCTATTTGAATTCCAGCCTGGACGCGCAAGAGCAGCGTGAGGTGGAGCGCAGGCTGTCGGCGAGTGAGCTGGATCTGTTGTACGTGGCGCCCGAGCGGCTGCTTACCACGCGTTTCCTTGAGCTGCTCGATCGCACCGAGGTGGCGCTGTTCGCGATCGACGAAGCGCATTGCGTATCGCAATGGGGGCACGACTTCCGCCCCGAGTACCGCGAACTCACCGTCCTGCACCGGCGTTATCCGCAAGTGCCGCGCATCGCGCTCACGGCCACCGCCGATCCGCGCACGCGCGAGGAAATCGTCGAGCGCCTGGTGCTGCAGGATGCGCGCCAGTTCATGTCCAGCTTCGATCGGCCGAACATTCGTTACGCCGTCACACAGCGACACAACCCGCGCAGTCAATTGTTGAGCTTTCTCGATGGCCATCGCGGCGATGCCGGCATCGTGTATTGCTTAAGTCGCCGCAAAGTGGACGACACCGCTGCATGGCTTGCCGAAGCGGGTATCGAGGCGCTGCCGTATCACGCCGGGCTCGATGCGCCGACGCGCATGGCGAACCAGCAACGTTTCCTGCGCGAAGACGGCGTCGTGATGGTGGCGACGGTGGCCTTTGGCATGGGGATCGACAAGCCGGATGTGCGTTTCGTCGCGCACCTGGACCTGCCGCGCAGCATGGAAGGCTACTACCAGGAAACCGGTCGTGCCGGGCGCGATGGCTTACCCGCGGAAGCGTGGATGATCTACGGCCTGTCCGACGTGGTCACCATGAGCCAGATGATCGCGCAGTCCGAATCGGGCGACGAACGCAAGCGCATCGAACGATCCAAGCTCGATTCGCTGCTTGGCTACGCCGAAGCCATGCAGTGTCGCCGCGAACTGCTGCTGGCCGCGTTCGGCGAAACTTACCCTGGCCCTTGCGGCAACTGCGACAACTGCCTGAGTCCGCCCACCACCTGGGATGCCACCGTTCCTGCGCAGAAAGCGCTGTCGGCGGTGTATCGCAGCGGCCAACGCTTCGGAGCCGGCCATGTGATCGACGTCTTGCGCGGTATCGACAGCGAACGCATGAACCAGCTTGGGCATGAGCGGCTGAGCACGTTCGGCATCGGCGCCGACATGGATGAAAAACAGTGGCGCTCGGTGTTTCGCCAATTGCTTGCCGCGGGTTTACTGACCACCGACGCAGAAGGCTTTGGCACCTTGCGTCTTACCGCGGCCAGTCGCGATGTGCTGGTTGGTAATCAGTCCGTTCCCATGCGCGAGGAAACGCGACCCGCGCGGCGTGCGTCGCGCCGTCGCGACAGTCAGCTCGTTACTGGCGCAAGCCTGGGCATCGAAGCGTATGAACAGCCGATGTGGGAGGCGTTGCGCGCCTTGCGTTCGAAGCTGGCGCGGCAGCATGGCGTGCCGGCTTATGTGATCTTCCATGACGCAACCTTGCTGGCGATGCTGCGTGCCATGCCGGAGGACGAGCACGAACTCGCTGCGATCAGCGGCGTGGGCGAGGCCAAGCTCAAGCGCTACGGGCGTGATTTTCTGGAAGTCATCAACGCCAAGGAGTGACCGATCATCCGTGATCAGTCACGTCACGGCTTGGCCGACCCCAAACGCGTCGCGAGCGGCGCACGCGCGGCTGCGAAGGATCGATGCCAACAACCCGGATGCCATTGGTGGCGCGCGCCAGCCGTGCGTAAGGCAGGCTGGCGGCTTCGGCGACATAGCGCCATTCGCTCAGTGCCTGCGGCAAGCGCGCCTGCGGCCATGCCTCACGCAGCGCATCCAGCGCCGCCTCGGGGGAATCATGCCGGGCTACTTCCTGTGCCTCGACCAGTGAACGCCAGCGGTGGCCGTGCTTGGCGATGCGGAACAAGCCACGGCTGGAGGGGAAAACGTACTGCGAAACCATCGGGATATGCTCTCAATCCGATGGTGAAAGCATCGCCTACGTGGATGACGCCAACATTATTCCTATGAGTCATTACGATGGCGAAGCGTGATGGCTTCGTTACTAATGTGTGCCATTCGTTAGGAATTTGTAGGCTGGGATGGCAATCCCAGCACCATGGCGGCCTCCAGATGCTGGGATTGTCATCCCAGCCTACGCCCCCGATCAGCCGGCATGGCAAGCGACGCCAGGCGCGCTCGCGATGCTTTCGCCCGGCGCCAGCGGCGCCAGTATGCCGTCGTGCATGCCCTTGGTCCACCACTGCCAGCCGTCGCCGGTATAGCGGGCGCCACTGCCGGAGATAGCGATGTGCAGCGTGTGGTTTACGCCGGTGAGCTTGATCACGGCGGTGTTTGAGTCCGGGTAAGTGGCCTGCACCCGCTGTCCATCGCTACACGCATAATCCATCCACGCATAGCTGCTAGCGGATGGCGTTGATGCACACGCCGAGAGCATCAGCGTCAAAGCTGTGGCTGCGCTGCAGCACTTGAGCATGCTCGGCCCTCCTGGTGAGTCGGCCGAGCATAAAGCCATCCGCTCAATGCAGGGCCGACTGCGCCAATTTCCTGATTTCGCCGGGATCGGTGACGCCGACCAGCCGCCCGGTTTCCTTGTTGCCGTCGAAGCTGATCAGCGTGCTTTGCTGGACGATGCCAAGCTCACGCTTTTCCGCGCTCTGGTTGTCGTAGTCCAGGCGCAGGATCAGTAGCTTGTCAAAGGCCGGGTCTTTGGCCAGGGCGTCAATGGTGGGAGCCTGTTTGCGACAAATGGGGCACCAGCTCGCGTAGGCATCCACCAGCACCGGTCTGCCGGCCGCCTGCGCGGCCTTCAGCGCCGCCGTGGTGAAGGGTTGAATGGGCTGGGCCAGCAGTGGCGGGATGGATATCAGGCCAAGCACCAGGGCGATGAAGAGCTTGCGAAGCACGGACATGGGCAGATCCTTCTTGTTGCGGGTGGCACAGCTCTATTCGTTGCGAAACGCATCCGGTTACAGGTAACCCGCCGGGCTTGTTCAGCGAAAGCCAGATAGATGCTTCCTAAGGAGTTGAACATGTCCCTGTGCAAGGCCGCGTATTACGTCTGTCCCGGAGCCTATTCATGAGCGGCAGTCTTAGCCCCCTCGTCGCCTACGCAGCCGGCGCGCTGACCATTCTGTCGCCCTGCGTGCTGCCGCTGGTGCCCATCGTGCTTGGCAGCGCGGCGCAGCGTCATCGCTGGGGGCCGCTTGCGTTGGCGCTGGGGCTGGTGGCGTCGTTTACGCTTACCGGTTTCATTCTTGCGACGATCGGCGCTTCTGCCGGCTTGAACCCGGAGACGATACGTTTATGGAGCGCAGTACTGCTGCTGGTTGTCGGCATCGTGCTGGTCGTTCCGCGGTTGCAGGCATCGTTCGAGCACGCGGCCGGGCCGCTGGCCAACTGGGCGGGCGAGCGCCAGGCGCGGCTCGAACGCTTCGGCCTGGCAGGGCAAGCGGGAATCGGCGTGCTGCTCGGGCTGGTGTGGAGCCCTTGCGTGGGACCTACGCTAGGCGCCGCGACCCTGCTTGCCGCACAAGGCAAAAATCTGGGACAGGTTGCCCTGGTGATGGCGGCGTTTGCGTTTGGCATCGCCACCGTTCTGCTGATCCTGGCGTTGTTCGCGCAAAGCCTGCTCGCGCGTTGGCGCGGCAGGCTGATGGAAGCGGGCAGCAGGGGCAGGCGAGTGCTAGGCGTGTTGATCGTGCTGGTCGGCCTGTTGATCATCACCGGTACCGATCGTCACCTCGAAGCGGTGATCATCGGCGTATTGCCGGATTGGGTGACCAATCTCACGACGTCGCTGTAATCAACTGGCCAATCGCACTACGCGCTCGGCTATCAGTTCTGGCCGATAATACGGCCCGATTCCGCGTCGATCTGTACCCGGACCTTTACGCCTGCGTCATTCCTGGCTTTGGCGGTCCAGACACCGTCGTCGTAATCGACATCATGCACGTGCGTATAGCCTTCCGAGGAGAGCATGGCGCGGACGTCCGTTTCGTTAAGTCGTGAAACCTGCTTGTTCGGATAAGCCTCGCCGGTAATCGGGTCCACGCGTAGCTTTACGTGTGAACCATCGCCACTGTGCGCGCGTGCTGTCCACACGCCATTCCTGAAATCCACATCGTGCACGTCCGTATAACCCTGCTGGTTCAGCTGCGTGACGATTTGCTGCTGCGTCAACGCATGCGGCTCATCTTGTGCCATGGCTGCGCCAGCACAACCCAGTGCCAAAGCTAGGGTCAACGAAACAATCTTCTTCACGGACGTATCCCCGCTACCAGTGATGAGCTGGAGTTTTGGTCTCAAGCAATCAATCGGTAGTGAAGAAAAGATTAGCGCGATGGAGAACGTTCATGCTTGGCAGCATGGGCGGTTCAGCACGCATGCTGCCAGACAAGCGCGAGCAGCGATTGGGTGCCCCAAAGCTGTTCGGGACACCCGATCATCGGTCAGCTGGCGTCGTTTTCGAAGGCGGCCATGGCGAGATCGGCCTCCGTCTGGTCCGGGCTATCGGCGAACATCTGTTCGAACCAATTCAAAGTATTCCACTGATCATTGATGCCCTTGTACATGTATTCCTCTTGCAGCTTGGAATACTGCGATACCGGGCCGGGACCATTCTGCGGGGTCTGGCCCTGCTTCTTCTGGTCCAGATAGGTGCTGACTTCAACCTGGGCGGTGATGTTGTTGTACTTTTGCGTTTCCCAGCGCGCACGCAGATAGTCGGCGGCAATGGCGAGATTGGAGTCGTAAAAGTAGGCGGGCGTCCAGCGCATGTTGCGCAGGTCTTCGAACGACTTCTCAATGTCGCCGCCGTTGCGAGTCATGGCATCCTTGATGTAGGCATCGACCTTGCTGCGATCTTCCGGTGTCCAGGTGGTGGCCTGCTTCTTGTAATCGTCGATGCCCGATTGGATCACTTCCTTCGTCACCGCCGGATCCATGTCATGAACGCTCATGATGGACTGGCCATAGGTGTCGACCAACTGGTCGATGGTCGGCTGCAGCTCCGTCTTGTGCCGCTGCGGCAACGAAGCAATGTCATCGCCGATTTCCTGCTTCACGGCGGCACGAATCGCCTGCGCATCGTTCCACAGCACGCAGGGATCGCCCGCTTTGAGGTCGCTATTGTATTTGTCCACCGCGATATCGAGCGGCGACTCGCTATCCGGCGGTTCGGGGCGTTGATGAAAAATCATGGGAGCGTTTGCACTGATGGCAGAAACCATGGCCGTCGTCCTCGCTCTTGGGGGAGTGCAGGCGAGGCTAGCTATTTGCCGCTTCGAGGCGCATCTGGGGGCTTCCCGAGGTTTGCGCATCCAGCAGAGGACGGTCGAAAGAGCACGGAAATTGACCTGGTTAGTCGCGCTACCCCGCCAGGTCGACCTAAAAAGTGAGGCCGCTAGTCGCGCTAACACATTTGTGACCCTTAGGTAATTTGGGGGCGTATAACCTCTGCGCTGTTGGAGGGTGGGCTAGTGAAACTGCTTGCGATCTTCGTTGTGCTCCTGATCCCCGCCTCCGTTGCCGCGGCGGATCTGGTTAGGCGACCCGGCGCATCCATTTGGATCGCGCCCAGTACCTACAATCATCGCTTTACATCGGAGGCCGGCGACTGGTCTGCACCGCCCGCGACTTGGCACATCGCACAGTGGAATATTCCCAAGGACCTTGTCGGATCGAAAACTGCGCCGCCCGGCGCAGCATGGGATATCTCCAACTCTTATGGCCGCGTAGGTTTTATACCCAGCACCGGGGGCTACCAGCTGGCGCAGAACGGAGCCAAGTTACCAGCCTGCGGCACTGAATATGATCTGTTCCTTGAGCCAACGGATAGTGCAAATTATCCAGGCTATCCCCCTGGAATCATCCAGTCGATCAGCTTGAATGCCGCGTCTTCGATAAAGTTGAGCGCGGGCATCAACTTGGTCTATGAGTCGGTGACCGATCGCTGCGCTACACCCCATGTCAACTATGTCGCATATATCGCGTCATTGGAGTTGAATAATGCGGTACACAACCAAAGGCTCTTCATTCAAATCGATGTGAGAGACTCCCGACAGACACTGAATCATTACAGATCGTGGTGTCCAGGATATGAGACCGACGCTTATCCAAGGCAATTTTGTGAGGATACTGACGTTCGTAATTTTGGGGTTCCTGCTCTTGTTCCTGGCAATGGCCGCGCCTTCTTCACGATCGACCTATATAACGAGCTGCGAAATCTCATCCAGTCAGGGCATGTAAAATCGAGGGCATCGTCTACCAATCCGTATGATGTAAGCCTCGACACCGATCTGTCGCACTGGAAAGTTTCGCGCTTGTACGTTGGTCAGACACTGCAAGGCAGCGCTGTGGCGACATCACAGTGGGATTCGATTGGGCTGGTCGTGCAATAAGAGGCAAATGTCCGGCTTTCGCGTAGGCTGGGATGACAATCCCAGCTTCGGGATGCCGCTAGGAAAGCTGGGATTGTCATCCCAGCCTACGTGCTTCTCCCGGCAGCGTCGTCGTAGGCAGGTGCGCGCAGCGACGACGCTGGTCTGGCATCAACGTTTGCAGACCACGTCTGCTTAGTTATTTTCTGATGCTTCGCAGTGGTCGTTGGGGCAGGCGAAGTCGACTTCTGCGCCGCGGCCTGCAATCAGCCCGATATTAGGGCGTGTATCGACGAGTTGTCCGCCTTTCTCCAAGGTCACGGTATAGTCGCCCATGGGCAATGAGTTGATTTTGTAGCGTCCCTTTTTGTTGACGGTTTCATGCCGGTGCAGCCCCAGGGAACTGGTCGCCGTGACCACTTCCCCCGCGGGGGCTTGGCCGAAAATGGTGGACGAGGTTGCCTGTGCGTGCGCAGCCGAAGCAGGCAGGAAGCAAGCGACACCCAGTGCAATGGCGATGACCCCGCTGCACGTGGAAAGCGAACCGGAACGCGAGAGACTGCTGAAAGACACGATGTTGCGCATGGAAACTCCTGTATTACTCGTGACAAATCGGACGATTGCGCAAGTCGTATACGGCCTTGTTCACTGGCCGTCGGCTGGCGCCATGCTTGTTGATAAAGCAATACCGGTTTGTGCTTCCCTGCATCGGCTGTTCGCGTTACCGCGCTCCCTGTGCGCTGGGCAAGATATGTCCAGCGGTAATGGACCCATACCCCGATGGGTCGTTGAAAAAGTCGGACTTTTCCCCGGCCGATAATTGGCCATGAATGGCTTGGCTGTCAAATGCCTTTTGCCATACGGTGGTCAAAGGGGGCGTACTTCAATGCGTAGGCTGGGATGATAATCCCAGCTTTCCGCGCGGCATCCCGGATGCTGGGATTATCATCCCAGCCTACGCGCTAGTGCTTACTCAACGAGAGCGGCGCTTGTCCGGCTAGCCGAAGCGCTGTCTCATAGGCCGCATCGCGGCCCGCGTTCCAATCTTCAAACCTGAGCGGCACGATGTAGTCCGGCTGCAGCGTCTTGACCCTGACCGGATAAAACCAGTTGAGCCAAAAGCATTCCCGCCAGCTATAGCAGGGGTGCGCGTAGTCGTGCTTCGCGGTTTGGTAGAAAGCACACACTTTCAGGTTGGGTAGACAGGCTCTGCCGCCCTCGGAGAAAAAGGACAAGCGATCGCCGACCGGTTCGCCGACGATAGTGACCCGATCGCCTCCAGCGTCTTTGACGAACGCGGCCGTGGTGATAGCAGCAGAAAAGGTCAGCGAATCGGTGAGCACGAAGATGCGGCCGCGCGGTGCGAGCAAGTTCGGCAATGCATGGCTGAAGTGCCAAGTATTGGTGTAGTCGCCACCACCGTCGCCACGCAGATCGAGAATCACGGCGCAAGGTGGGGTAGCACGGAGAGCTGCCTCTGTTGCGACGAGAAATGGCGCAATTTTTTGACCATCGGCATCCCCGATGCTCTGCAATCGCACGACCTTCGCACAACTCCCTTCGGCGGAAAACAAACGATAGGGATTGTCGAAGTCTCGCCACGTTTCCGGCAACATCGCGGACTGCGGGTGGTAAGCGCTCCAGTCTGGCTCGTCGCTATCCTTGTTCGGCTCGGGCGACAACCAGCGCTCGCTGGAAGGCATGCTATCGCCCTTGCGCTTGGCATAAGCAGCCAGTCGGTGGGTCACGGTTCGACCGTCGGGCAGTGTGACGGTCCAGGTCGAAGCATCGGGGTTTGTGGCGATACCCAGGCCGTACAGCAAATCCTGCACAACGAGGAAAGCCGCATCATTCTCGCGCCGGAAGCCAACTACGCCGCCCCTGAGTGTGTCCAGTTGCGGCAATATCTGATCGATCATGTGCCCGTCGATGCTGTCCACGCGACCGCCAAGCATGTCGCGATAAGCCGGAGCCGCCCGAGTTACGTAGTAGCCTTCCGCGAAGCGTGTCACCCGCAGCGGAACCATTCGCGTGCCCTCATCGGATATCGCCGCCACGCGAGAATGGCCATTGTCGGCTAGCGCCATCAATTGCATTAGCGCTACGTGCAGCTTGGGCGATGGCAGCGCATCCGGTAGGGATATCAGATCGGCGAGGCGCGCTTCGGTAGCTTTCCGTGCAGCCGGCGAAAAAGCGCGATCAAGTGCTATCACCTTGGTGAAATAGTTGAGATCTTGCCGCTGTGCTTCGAGAGGAGACGTTGGCTTCGGATAATCAGCGCTCGGCGCAGAGGGGTGGAAATGGAAGCGAAACGTCAGGACCAGTCCGCCCCAGACCAAAACCAGGGTTAAGGCTACGCCTGCGAGAATACGAATTATTCGGCGGAGAATGGCACGCACTGATCACCTCTTTAGTTCAGCTCATGACTCTCAGTAGCATCAGCAGGTTGCATCGGCGGTCGAAAAAGTCGGTAGTGCCGTAAGTAACAGGAGATCAAAGGGGCGAGAACCTGTGGCATTCCCGCGATTTTTGGCAGTCATTCCCGCGTAGATAAGCACTAGGGTGATACCGTTTCAGAGCGAGTCGTCATTCTGGCGAAGGCCGGAATCCAAGCTTCGTACTTGCCATGGATTGACCGGCTTTCGCTATTGAAAAGCGCCTCGGTCTTCGCCGGTATGACGAGCAAAAGCATGGGCGCTGATGCAACTGTCAGGGTCGAATCTGCGGAAAAGTGTCCTCAATCGCCTTCATGGATTCGATTGCCCCGTTTGCCGAGTTGATGAAATAATGCCTCGGCTTTTGCCCCAGGCGTTCAGTCAATCTGTTGATGCCGGCTCCCCAGGGATTTCGGGATCGCGCGCCATTTCTGAAAGGAGAGCATCATGAAGAAGCTCAACTCGAACGGGATCAAGACTGCGGACCAGGAATGGTACGGGGTCGACAAGTTGGGGATCCTCTATCCAGCAGTCTCAAGCTGCGTTACGGTCACATGCGTCGTCAAGGGAGGGCTGGCGGGGTTACACCTAGCGTCGTTGGCTTTCCCGGCAGTCACAGACGCGGACATCGCTGAATACGGAAAGGTCGCTCAAGGCGCGACGGCAATGTACCTCGTGGGGATGCTTTCGCTCCGTTGGGAAGATGACTCCAAGGAGTCCAAGAGGAATTTTACGGGGCTGAAATATGGCGCCGCTGACGGCGGAACACTGATCGCCCGCCTGCGCGAGAAGACGGGTTTCACCGGAGTCGTGTGGGTAAAAGACACGTCGAGCCTGGCCGGCGAATTGGAGATTACCGCAACCCTTGCTGAGGGCGCCGTCATTTTCAAGGTGGCCGCCACCAACCTCGCCGAACAGCGGTTAGCCGATTTCACCTCCATCGGTGGCGACGTGATACTCCCTCCGCCGAATAACTCGTCTAGATGCGTCATCCTTTGACGCTGGGGCGGGAGCCGGGGGACAGTGTCCCCCAATCCGTCGCAGCGGCCCACTTGGGCGAATAGCTGGGCATAGCGCCTATAGCCCATCTGGGTGAGGAGACAGCCAAGCGCCGAATTTGTTACGTGCCACTGACACGTCGAACTCGGTGGGGAAAAAAAGATCAGCTCCGCCGTCGTAGGGAGCGAACGCCGCACGGCGGGCCGGGTTAAAAATCATCACTCGGCCAGTTCGGTCATCGGCCACTGCGCGTAAGAGCGAATCATGCTTTGCCTCTCCCCAGGTGAGCGGAGTACCAAAGAAATGAATTTCGTCATCCTCGTCTCCGGCCTGCATGAAGTGGGTCATTATTTTGGGAAGGGCGACATCGGCTTCCGATTCATTCCATGCTCCATCCTCGCCAAATCGCATCACGACCAAGAAGCATGCTTCATGCTCACCTAGAAGCATTCTTGCCGCCGCATAATTGCGATGAAGTATCTCCTGATACTCACGCTCCGTTTCAGCATATCGCTTCGACCCCGGAAGGCTGTGAATGCGAAGCCACCGACTTGAAACGGTGTGTCGACAGAGATAACCGGCCGGCAATGAGCCGGGAAAGGCGCTTTCCCAAGAAGCGAGTATCGAACACGGTTCCACGCTATGCCCTGCGTTTGAGGTAAGCGGCCGCTGCCGCAACGGGCCAGATGCTACCGCGACCCAACCATAGCGATCCACTTGAGCGAACAGTCGGCCGACAGTGCCCGTTTCACTGGTTGGGCGAGAACGGGCACATAGCTGAGGAATATCGGTGAAAAGATGGATGAGTCCTTTTGCCGATTTGTCGCCCTGGAGAAATCGGTGACTATTGACCTGGATGGCGAAATGGCGGCTCCATTGCTGTGCTGCATCCGGCGCTGAATCTTCTCCGCACCTTGAACAACTCGTGGTGGCTTGACTGAATACTATCGCCTGACGCGCAAGGAGAATTACCCCGGTAATGGCTAGCGCGAGTGCGCGTATTGTAGAAGGCATAAGAGCGCCCTACTCGTGAGTTCGAAAGTAGAACAATATGACTTCGTGTTTTTTGCTCACTATTGCGTTGTTTGATAGACACGAAGTCCCAGGAAAACGCCGTCCGTGCCGAACAAAAGTGCCATCAGCCCCTTCTTATCCGCGGATTGCGGATTTTTCACGTTTGGCAAGTCGTAGTTGTAAACATACACGTATCGACCGTCCGAATTGTGGTCCTCATGAAGTGGCTTACCAAGCACAGCTTTCACCTCTGCAGCCGTAGTTTGCCCCCGTTGGAATGAGTTGACCGTTTTAACATCCGTAATCGTGTCAGCCAGTGCCGACAAACAACAAAGACAGAGCATCAGCCCGACAAATAACGCTTTCATATTTCCCCTTGAGATTTGGATGGTTGTTGCACGCGTCGTACGTTTAGTCCGCTACGGGTCGAAAGACCACCACCGCTCTGCTCCCTGCAAGCGTTAAAAAAAACCGCCTATTTGCGCGTACAGCGTTGGTCTGCTGCATAGGCGTGGCGGTTGTGTTATTCGCAGTATCTGAGAAGGGCCTATCCTCTTCAACCGTTGGTGGATGAACAGATGGCGGCCGTATCAACTTTTTGGCAAATGGGCACCATACGGTGCGCTGTCGCCAAAACAGAAAAGGGCCTTTCGGCCCATTCTTACGCAACAGCTGGATTTAATGGTGGCCGGGGACGGAATCGAACCGCCGACACGGGGATTTTCAATCCCCTGCTCTACCAACTGAGCTACCCGGCCACAAAACTGCCATGCGTTGCATGGGAGCCGCTCATTAAATCGGATGTGGGCGATTACGTCAAGACTTAAGCCTCCGGTGGCTTGTAGCCCTCGGGCTTCTTCGCCTCGCCCCCGAACAGGAATTTCTCCATTTCCCCGTTTGGAGCCAAGTGAGATCGATGGCGTGGAGTCCCTTAGAGTTTGGGTCGCACCCGTTTCGTTGCCAAAGTCGGCATGAAGATCGATTTGTTCTCAAAGAAACGAGCTTGTGCTTCAAGGCTCGGATAGTGAGGGACTTCAAGCATCTTCAAGACGTCAGCGCCTTGCCCCAGAGCAAGCAGCCATCGCAAGAGGTTGTCTGGGGTGGGGGAGGGAGGCTCACGGTCATTTGTTTGATGTCCCTTCCCTTGCGCGTGCGCGGTCAGCTCTGTCCGATTGCCGGGATCTCAGGTTCAGCGCTATGCGATGGCCAGGCGTGACCTGGTCGTCGCAATTTGATAAAGACCACCAAATCAATGGCTTGAAGGGGTTTGAGGTGGATTGGTCATCGATAACATAACATTTGCACGATAACATCACTAATGTTATCGTGCATTTACGATGTTATTGAACTACGCGCCATGAATGCCCTCACTAATCGTGTCCAAACCTATCTCCAAGCCTTGGGGCTTCCGACTAGCGACGTGCGTCAGTGGCAGGGACAAAAGAAACTCCCCTACTACTTGCAGGACGCCTTCGATTTCGGCGAGATCGAGGTAGCAGGGCGGGACATTGTGCTCGCTCTGGACAAGCGCGGCATCGTGGCTCCAGCCCGAGAGATCAGGAATCGCTTGGATGCAGTGGAAGCGGTTGCTCAACGTAGAGCGGTTTATGTGGCGAGCGCTTTGGCGAGTTATCAACGTCAGCGACTCATTAAGCAGCGCGTCCCGTTCATTGTGCCTGGCAATCAGGTTTACCTGCCGGAAATAGGTGTGGTTTTGGATGAGCGCACGCGGGCACGGCAGGTTGTCGCCACTGACCCGATCACGATTGCGCCCGCAGCTCAGGCGATGCTTATTCGGTTGTTGCTGGACCCGATGCGACTGAAGGAGTGGCAGGCTGTACAGGTTGGTATCGACTTAGGCTATACGCCGATGACGGTAACCCGTGCCGTGCGAGAGTTGGTTGGAGCGGGCTTGCTGGACGCGCACATGACGGGGCGCTTTCAATACGTCGCGTTGAAAGGCTTGCATGCCGAGGTCTGGCGGCGTGCAAAGCCACTGCTCCGCACGCCGATCCATCGAATGGAGTGGATGCTCAGCACACCGCAGGCTAACAACAGAGTCCGACTTGCTGGTTTGAGCGCGCTAGCAGAGCACACGTTGCTGGCAGAGCCACGCATGCCGATCTATGCCATGACGCGGGCCGATTGGAAGCAGTTACAGCCGCCTAAGAACGAACGGGTGCCCGCTGGATCGGATGACGCCTATGTAATCCAGGTGTGGAATTACTCGCCTACTTTGCAAGGCGAAGGAAAAACGGTGGACCCACTTTCGCTAATCCTCAGCTTAGGCGAGCATCACGATGAGCGAGTCCAAGCTGCGATCAACGAACTCAAGGAGCAATTGCCATGGTGAGAGGGCTCGATCTGTTCAAGGCTCAATTCTCTGAACATACGCAGGAGTTTGTCTTGATCGGGGGCACGGCGTCGACCGTGGTCATGGAGCAGGCAGGACTAGAGTTCCGCGCTACTAAGGACCTCGACGTGGTTCTCCACGTCGAGGTTTTAACGCCAGCGTTCGGCGAGAAATTTTGGGCATTTGTCAAAGCGGGCGGGTATCAGGTGCGCGAAACAAGCACGACCGAGAGGCGCCATTTTTATCGCTTTCAAAAGCCAACCGATCTGAAATACCCCGCGATGATCGAGCTTTTTGCGCGGAAGCCTGATCTGATGCATCCGATCGCCGATGGCACTCTTACGCCGATTCCGTTCGAAGATGACATCACGAGCCTATCGGCCATCCTTTTGGATGATGATTACTACAAGTTCATCATGGATGGCCGAGTTGTGATCGATGGACTGCCGCTGGTGAAGGAAGATCGCATCATTGCTTTAAAAGCTGCGGCCTGGATGGAATTGACGCAGCGCAGGAACAGTGGCGAGAAGGTGGACTCTGCCAACGTCCGTAAGCACATCAACGACGTGCTGCGTCTATCTCAACTGTTAACGCCAGATACAAGCATCTCGATTCAAGGAAAGATTTTAGAGGACATGCGAAGGTTCATTGACGCAGCACGCGCCGAACCCAATCTCGATCCAAAGCAATTGACCATCAATACCACGGTCGACACCTTACTGGATCGAGTTGCGGAAGCCTACGGCATTGCCTGACCGTGCAATAAGGCGTTGCTGGTTGCGGCCAGCAATATCTCGCAGGCTCAACCTGGCCTCGACGATTTTCATCGCGCGGACTTAAAGCGTGTGGGATTCGCTATCGTCTCAAGCTGGGATGCGCTTGGACTACCAAGCCAGGAGGCTGCCATGCGTGGCATGGCAGTCGCTTGCTAAATTGGATATGGCGGGTTACGTCAAGACTCGGCTTCCGGCGGCTTGTAGCCCTCGGGCTTCTTCGCCTCGCCCCCGAACAGGAATTTCTCCATTTCCCCGCCCAGGAACTGGCGTGACTTGGGATCCAGCGGGTTGAGACGGTATTCGTTGATGAGCATGGTCTGGTGGGCCAGCCACTGCTGCCAGGCGGGCTTGGAAATCTCCGCGAAAATGCGTTGCCCCAACGGGCCCGGCCAGGGGGCGAAATCCAGGCCTTCGGCGTCGATGTCGAGCTTGGCGCAGTGAACGGTACGGCTCATCGGACTATCTCTGTTCGTTTGTTTACAACGCGGTGGGTTCTGGCAGCGCCATCAGCAGCGAGCGTACCGGGGCAGGCAGGCCCAGCTTGGGCAGCTCGGTGGTGGCGTACCAGCGTAGGTCGACATTATCGGCGAAGGCATGGGCGGTTGTCGCGCCGTACTTGGGGAGGCAGGCCGATGGCTGGGCGGGTTCGGATGGGCACGGCGTCTTGGATCGACAAGACGCTGGTGTCCAGGAAAGGGTCTTGCCGCAAAGGCCGCTCGGTGGTTGGCGAAAGACTCCATGCTGCAGTTTTCAACCGCGGCGTCAGGCAGACGCGTCAGCTAATCCAGTGCACCGTTCAAAGAATCGCCATTTAAAACCCGCATGTCTTTCGGGATCTCATAGGTGCGATCAAAGCACATCCAAAAAATCATCAATTCGTGCTTTATGGAGGCGATGGTCTTTGGTTTTATCCAGATGGAAAGAACCCTGGCGAGTGGCAACGCCATGAGGGCGGCGATGACGTAAATCTCTATGTCCAGCATGCCAAGAAATGCCTCGACATCAATGGAAGCGGCAAAGGGCGCTGCTGCGACACTCATGCACATAAGGCCGAAAACAATAAGGGCTAGCACTCTCATAAGTGAGGCTCTGGTACCTGGCCGCATCAATTCTTGAACGAGATTTCTTGGCTTGAACCACTCTGGATTGAGCCAGTCATCCCTCAATCGCGCCAAGGTCCGTGCCAGTTGTCTTATATACGCGTGAAGCATGGTGAGTCGCACTCCATGGCCACCGGCATCAATGGTAAAACAAGTTGCTTGGCATGCCAAAGTGGATGTAGTCAGCTTACTGGGGGAAATGCTGCCGCGATTAGTCAAACTACTCTGATGCCAGCAACGGCAGTACTTCGTCGACGAGGAAATCTATCCTCATCGAAAGCCTCGAAGCATTTTCTTCAGTGGGTGCGGCGTCCACTGGATAGACTTGACTGAGATCACTGCCGGCTTGAACGGCGATTACCCAATCCTTCATCAAACTGCAGTAAGTCAACAATGCATCGTGAGGATTCTTATCGTCGTCTGTCACCAAGTATGCAGATGGCAAGTCACCAACAATCACCCAAAGCCATTCTTCGACTGCTTTCTCCTGCTCAAGCCGCCGGGACACCTTAAACAGGAATATCTCGACCAATCCGCCTATGCCGTAACAGAAGTACTCATCCCTTACACCGTCGCACCAATGGAAGGACTCCAGATAGCTACGGGCTTCCTCTGCGGCCTGGTTAAATAGCTCTGTCTCCTCACCATCCTCACCGAGCATCTGCGTCAAGGAAACTGCTTGAGCTTTATTCAGATCCATTGGCGTCAGCTCTCATTCTGGGCTGGATGGGGCGGAGGCTGCAGGGATGGGGTGCAGGACGTCCGCGTTGCTTTGACATTCATCCATAAGAAATGCTCAACGCAACCAGCGGCTCCCCAATGCAACTCTTTACGACGCGGTAGGTTCCGGCAGTGCCATCAACAGCGAGCGTACCGGGGCAGGTAGGCCCAGCTTGGGCAGCTCGGTGGTGGCGTACCAGCGTAGGTCGGCATTATCGGCGATGGCACTAACGGTTGTCGCACCGTCGAACAACAGAGGCTGGATTTGCAGGCGATAGTGGCTGAAAACGTGCACGAAGGGCGTCAGCGATTGTGCGTCGTCGATGCGTGCATGCCGCTGTGCTTCGCGCCAGGCGTCGTCGGTGCCGTCGGCTTCCGGCAGGCTCCATAGGCCCGACCACACGCCTTGTGGGCCGCGCCGCTGCAGCAGCACGCGGCCATCGCTGTCACGCAGGATCAGCATGGTCGTACTGCGGGTGGGGATGGTCTTGCCTGGCTTGGGTGTCGGCAGCTGCGCGGTGAGATTGTCGCGGTGTGCGACACAGTCGGTCTGCATCGGACACATCGCACATAACGGACGCGTGCGCACACAGATGGTCGCACCCAGGTCCATGATTGCCTGCGTGTAGTCGGCAGTGCGTTCTGCTGGCGTGTGGGCCTCTGCGCGCTGCCAGAGTTGCTTCTCCACTTCACGCTCGCTTGGGTGCCCAACGATGCCGTGATAACGCGTAAGCACGCGTTTCACATTGCCATCGAGTATGGGAAACCTGAGCCCATAGGCCTGGGCCAGGATCGCACCCGCCGTGGAACGGCCGATGCCGGGTAGTGCCGCCAGCGCATCAAAATCACGCGGCAGTTCGCCGGCATGTTGTTCCACGCACGCTTGCGCGGCGCGATGCAGAAAGCGCGCACGACGGTAGTAGCCAAGGCCCGACCATAGCGCGAGCACCGTATCTTCATCCGCAGCGGCCAGGTCGTGCAGCGTGGGCAGCTGCTGCACGAAGCGCTGAAAGTAGGGGATGACCGTGACCACCTGCGTTTGCTGCAGCATGATTTCGGACAGCCATACGCGATAGGCATCGCGCGGATGCTGCCAGGGCAGGTCGTGGCGGCCGTGGTGATCGAACCAGGCGAGCAGGGCGGAGGCGAAGGAACTCACTGCGGTGGTGCTACAGGAGTTGTGGCAGCTGGCGCGGTGCTTGCCGCCGCTGCAGGCATCGCGTCGCCGGTTTGCACACTCAGCCCTTCGATATGGACCTTGCCTAGATCGAGCTTGGCCATGTCGATCTGGCCGTTGCCTGGAGGCGTGGACAACTTGGGGCCTTGCGGACTGGCAAGCTGGTTCCACCACTGCGCAAGCAAGAGCGGTGGCAGTTCCAGATCGATGTGGTTGTCGGCGCCGAGCAGCTTCAGGTGCAACAGCAAAGGTTTGTTCTGCGCGGCAGGCGCAAGCACGATGGCGGCATCGTAGTCGCCTTCGCCGGCCAGATGGAATTTGCCCTGCAATTGCATGGATGCATCGGTCGAACCCATCCAGCGCGCACGGCCGGCCAGGTGCAAGGTGGTAGCGCTGGTATCGGAAACGTGGATGTCGATGGCGTCCAGCTTCAGCGCGCCATCGACAATGCTGGGCACGCTGGAGAATTGCCAATTCAGCGGGGTGCCATCGGTTTCCTTGGCGGACAGGCTGACCCAGAACGCCTGGCCCGGCGCAAGGCGTCCGGTATCGAGCGATACATTGCTGAGCCATTCGCTGTTGTTCTGCACCACGCTGCCATTGCGGATGCGCACGCCGGTGGCGATGCGGGGAATCTGTTGCGGCACCGTGGCCGACTGCGGTGGCAGATTCATCAGCCATGCTTGCAGCGCATTCAGATCCACTCGCGGCGAGTTGATCTGCATCCGCGAGATCACCACCTCGTGCCCGAAGACCGTGTTCCATGGCAGTGCCAGCTGGCCGTTGGCCGCCAGCAGGATGGGCATGGCGTTGGCGCCCGCGTTGCTGGCGGTGAGCGTGATGCCTTCAAGTTGCAGGGCTGGGCGTGGAAACAGCGTCGGGCTGGCCGGGCTGGACAGCGTGAGCTGCAAGCCCGCTTCGTGCGCCTGCTGCTTCAGCATCGCGGTGAAGCGATCGGGTTGCAGCAGCAGGTACAGCTCCACCACCACAACCAGCACGACGCAGCCAATGATGCTGGCCAGGGCAATCAGCAATAGTCGCAGTGGACGCGGGATCGTCATCAGGCTCGCGCGAAATCGGCGGGAAGCAAACCGTCGACATAAGCTTCTGCATCGAATACCCGCAGGTCCGTCGCGGTTTCGCCCAGGCCGACAAAGCGGATCGGCAGGCCGAACTCGCGCGCCAGCGCGAACACCACGCCGCCCTTGGCAGTGCCATCGAGCTTGGTCACCACCAGGCCGGTAACGCCGACGATCTGGCGGAACTGGCGCACCTGGCTGATCGCGTTCTGTCCGGTGGTGCCGTCGATCACCATCAACACTTCGTGGGGTGCTTCCGGGTCGAGCTTCTTGAGTACGCGCGCGATCTTGCCCAGTTCGTCCATCAGGCCGCCTTGGGTATGCAGGCGGCCGGCGGTGTCGGCGATCAGCACGTCGGCATTGCGCGAGCGTGCGGCCTGCAGTGCATCGAAGATCACGCTGGCGGCATCCGCATCCTGGCCTTGCGAGATCACCGGCACCTGGTTGCGTTCGCCCCAGGTCTTCAACTGCTCGACCGCGGCAGCGCGGAAGGTGTCGCCGGCGGCCAGCAGCACCTGGTGTTGGTCGTCGCGCCAGCGGCGGGCCAGCTTGCCGATGGTGGTGGTCTTGCCCACGCCATTGATGCCGACGGTGAGCACGACGAACGGCTTGTAGCCGTTGACGTCCAGCGGTTTCTGCACCGGTTTGAGCAAGGCTGTCAGTTCCTGCCGCAGCGCCTGCAGCAGGGCGTCGGCGTCGGCGAACTCGCGCTTATGCATGCGCTTGCGCAGGTTTTCCACCAGCGAGGTGCTGGCTTCGATGCCGACGTCGGCGGTGATCAGCGTGGTTTCCAGTTCATCCAGCAGGCTGTCGTCCAGCTTGGGATGGCGGGCGAACAAGGAAGACAGCCCACGCGCAAAGCTGCTGCCCGACAGGCGCTCGCGCCAGCCTCGCTTGGCGGATGACGCCTCGGCCGCGGGCTCGATGGGGGAGGGGCTTTCCGCCACGGGCGGTGCCTCAGGCACAGGCGCCTGCGCAGCTTCAGCAGCTGCCGGCGTAGCCACTTCCTCGTTTTCCCCGGCGCCCTGGTCGGCGGGTTTCTTTTTCCAGAACTTGAGCATGTGGGGAGCAATTCAAAGACAATGCCGCACATGCTAACACCCCCATCCGTACTGTCCGCTGAGGCCGCCGCCGCATGAAGGCCATGCCCGGTCGAATCCGCATCATCGGCGGCAACTTGCGCAACTCGCGCCTGAACGTGCCCGATCTGCCCGGGCTCAGGCCCACGCCGGAGCGCGTGCGCGAAACCCTGTTCAACTGGCTGGCGCCGACGATTACTGGCGTCCGCGCACTCGATCTGTGCGCCGGCACGGGTGCGCTCGGCATCGAGGCGCTGTCGCGCGGAGCCGCAGCAGTCCAGTTCGTCGAGCCGGAGCGTGCCTTGGCGGAGGCCCTGCGTGGCAACCTCGCCCGGCTGAGGGCGGATACTGCAGAGGTGGCGCTGATGGACGCCACGCAGTTTCTGCGGGGCACACCACGGGCGTATGGGCTGGCCTTTCTCGATCCGCCGTTTGCCGCGCAGCTTTGGACGCCGCTGGCACGGCTGATGGAGCAGGGCGGCTGGCTTGCCGAGGGGGCGCAGGTTTACGTGGAGTCGCCGCGCGACCAGCCGCTTGCGCTGCCGCCGAGCTGGGTGCTGCATCGGGAGGGGCACGCCGGTGAGGTGCGTTATGCGCTCTATCGCCGCTCGCAAAACGATCCGTTAAGCTAATGCCTTCCTTGCCCGCAAGCCTTCCTTAAGTGAACCAGCCGCCGGTCAATAAACGCCTCGCCGTCTATCCGGGCACTTTCGACCCGATCACCAACGGCCACGCGGATCTCGTCGCGCGCGCAGCGCCGCTGTTCGAACGTATCGTGGTGGCCGTGGCCGAAAGCCCCAACAAGGGCAAGGGGCCGGGCTTCTCGGTACAGGAGCGCATCACGCTGGCGCGCCTGGCACTGGCGGACCTGCCCAACGTGGAAGTGCGCGGCTTCGATTGCCTGCTGGCCCAGCTCGTGAGCGAACTCGGCGCCGGCGTGATCATTCGCGGACTGCGCGCCGTGTCGGATTTCGAGTACGAATTCCAGCTGGCGAGCATGAACCGCCATCTCATTCCGCAGGCGGAGACGCTATTCTTGACGCCGGCCGAGCAGTACAGCTTCATTTCTTCCTCGCTGGTGCGCGAGATCGGTCGCCTCGGCGGCGACATTACCGGTTTCGTGCATCCGGCGGTTCAACAAGCCATGCGGCAGCGCTGGCAACAAAAGCAACCCGAAACCGAAGGGGACAACTATGCGTAAACTCACTCTGATCGCCACCGCCCTTGCGTTGACCGGCTGCATCGCCCTGTCCGCCTGCAACAACCAGCAAAATGACGGCCAGCAGCAGGCGCAGCAGCAGCAACAGGTGACCAAGCCCACCGATCCGAACGACAGCAAGGCCTGGGGCGCCTACCTTGGCCAGATCATGCAGAAGAACATGCAGGGCATGACTGCACCGCAGCCGTACGCCTACCTGGTGCCGGCCGGCGACACCGAAGAAGCCAAGGATGCCCGCGATCGTCAGCTCAGCAACATCCAGGACATCGTGGCGCGCGGCGTGCTGCCGGGTAACCTGCTGGCGGTCGGCGGCCCGGATTCGGGCAAGACGGCCGACGTGGTCACCACCGCCTTCAAGGATGCCAAGGCCGGTTCGTTCAAGGGCGTGATCGTGGTCGTGATCGGCGACAAGGCCGACCAGCAGCGCGTGGAAGACGTGCTGAAGCCGACGAATGCGACGATCCGCTACGTGCAGATGTAATCCGGCAAGATCGAGGCGGCGTAGGCTGGGATGCCAATCCCAGCATCGGGAGCGCACCGGAAAGCTGGGATTGGCATCCCAGCCTACGCCGCTAACGCAAAACTTTCGGCCGGCCCATGTAAACTAGGCAGGCATGTCCCTCAAGATCCTCGATACCTGCGTCAACTGCGACGTCTGCGAACCCGTCTGCCCGAACAAGGCGATCTCGCTCGGCGAGGACTACTACGTCATCGATCCCGCGTTGTGCACGGAGTGTGTCGGCCATCACGATGAGCCGCAATGCGTGGTCGTATGTCCGGTGGAATGCATCATCATCGATCCCGCGCATACCGAATCGCGCGAGCAACTCGAAGGTAAATACCAACATCTGATGGAGACCAAGGGATGAGGCTTGCATTGCGCTGGCGCGTGCTGCTGTGTGGCTTTCTATTGGGCACAAGCGGCGCATTCGCCGCGGATCAGCCCGCCCCGTCCACCCGAGCAGTACAGCTGGCGCAGCGCCCCGGCCATGCCGGCATTGCCAGCGCCAACACGCTGGCCACGGAAGCGGGCTTCGAAGTGCTGGCCAAGGGCGGCAACGCTTTCGACGCGGCGGTCGCGGTGGCTTCCACGCTGTCGGTGGTCGAGCCGGAAAGCTCCGGCATCGGCGGCGGCTTCATGGCCACCATGTACGTGGCTTCCAGCAAGCGCACCGTGTTCATCGATGCGCGCGAAACGGCGCCGGCCGCGGTCAATCCGAAGGACTATCTCAATCCCGACGGCAGCCCCAACCGCGATACCGCGTTGAAGGGGCCGTTGTCGGCAGGCATCCCCGGCGAGCCAGCCGGCCTGGCGTGGCTGGCCAAGCACTACGGCAAGTTGCCGTTCACCGTCTCGCTGGCGCCAGCCATTCGCACGGCTCGTGACGGGTTCAAGCCGGATGACCGCCTGCTGCATTCGATCAAGGAAGAGCAGCAGGACCTTGGCCGCTGGCCGGCTTCGGCAGAGAAGTTCCTGCCGGGCGGCAAGGTGCCGGCAGCCGGCGAAATCTGGCGCGATCCGGGCCAGGCGCACACGCTGGAGCTGCTGGCGAAGTATGGCGATGCCGGTTTCTACAGCGGCGAAACCGCGCAGAAGCTGGTCGATGCGGTACGCGCAGCCGGCGGCAACTGGACGCTGAAAGACCTGGCTTCCTACCGCGCGAAAGAGCGCACGCCCATTACCGTCGACTATCGCGGCTACCAGATCATCACCGCGCCGCCGCCGTCCTCCGGTGGTGTGGCGATTGCCGAGATTCTCAACATCCTGTCCGGCTTCAATCTGGACAAACTGGATGAAGCGCACCGCGTGCATCTGGTGATCGAAGCGATGCGCCGCGCGTTCCGCGATCACAACGATTATCTGGGCGATCCGGATTTCGTGAAGATGCCGCTGAACATGCTGTTGTCGCCGTATTACGCCGACGGCCTGCGTCAGACCATCCTGCCGGACAAAGCTACGCCTTCGTCGATGCTGGCGCCGTCCAGCGGCCAGGATCCGGGCATGCATACCACGCATTTCTCGATCATCGATGCCGACGGCAACATGGTCGCCATGACGTGCACCGTGAATTACACCATGGGCTCCACGTTCGTGGCCAAGGACACCGGCGTGCTGCTCAATGACGAAATGGACGATTTCGCGCTGGTGCCGAACAAGCCGAACGTCTACGGCCTGCTGGGCAGCAAGGCGAACGCGCCGGAGGCCGGCAAGCGCATGCTGTCGTCGATGACGCCCAGCATCGTGATCGGCCCGGATCGCACGGCGGTGATCGGCTCGCCAGGTGGCTCCACTATCATCACGCAGGTGCTGGAAGGCATGCTTGCGATCATCGATGGCGGCGACGCGCATCAGGCGGTGGCAAAGAAGCGCTTCCATCACCAGTTCATGCCTGACGTCGTGACCGTCGAGCCAGGTGCGTTCGATGCGGCGACGCAGAGCAAATTGACGCAAATGGGCTACACGTTCAGGCAACGCGACCCGTGGGGCTTCATGAACGTGGTGATCTGGGATCGGCGCAGCAACAAGCTGGATGCGGCGAGCGACCCGCGCAGGGATGATGGTCTGGGCAAGGTGCAGTAGCGCCCAAATTTGAGCGTAGGCTGGGATGGAATCCCAGCATTGCCATGCATGAGCTGGGATTGTCATCCCAGCCTACGCAAGCAGGCCGCAGTGCAGGGACGAGCAGCGAAATGCGATTAGGTGTTCCGGAAAATCTTCATGCAACTGTATTCCCTTGACGGCAATACCCAACAACTCGACGGCGGCGCGATGTTCGGCAATGCGCCCAAGGCCATGTGGTCGCGCTGGATCGAACCCGACGAGGCCAACCGCATCCCGCTGGCGTGCCGTTGCCTGCTGGCCAAGGATCTGGAAGGTCGCCACGTGCTGTTCGAAACCGGCATCGGCGCTTTCTTCGAGCCGGCATTGCGCGAGCGCTACGGTGTGGTGGAAGAGCACCACGTGCTGCTCGATTCGCTGGCGACCGTCGGTTTGTCGCATGAAGACATCGATGTAGTGGTGCTTTCGCATCTGCACTTCGACCACGCCGGCGGCTTGCTGGCGGCATGGGAACAGGGCAAACCGGCACGGTTGTTGTTTCCGAACGCGCGTTTCCTGGTCGGTGCCCATCATTGGCAGCGTGCGTTGAAGCCGCATCCGCGCGATCGCGCTTCCTTCATTCCCGAGTTGCATCAGCTGCTTCAGGACAGCGGGCGACTGGAACTGGTGGCGGGCGAGTATTCGCAGACGCTGGGACGGGCCGTGCGCTTTCACTTTTCCGACGGCCATACGCCTGGCCTGATGTTGTCGGAAGTGGCCGGCGTGGTTTTTTGCGCGGACCTGATTCCAGGGCGGTCCTGGGTGCATCTGCCCATCACCATGGGCTACGACCGTTTTCCGGAGGCGTTGATCGACGAAAAACGCGCCTTCCTGGAAGACAAGCTGGCACGCAATGTGCGGCTGTTTTTCACGCATGATCACGCTTGTGCGGTAGCGCGCGTGACACGCGACGACCGCGGGCGCTATGGTACGGCTGACGAACAGCCCGAACTGCGTGGCATCGTTTAAAAACGCCAACAGCCCTTAGCCGGAGGTTTGATGAGCGGCGAGCCAAAGCCACTCTCGATCCGTGAATTGTTGCTGCCTGCCTTGGGCGCGGTGCTGCTGCTGCTGGGCGCGGGGGTAGGGGCAGTGGTCGAAAGGGGCCAGCTCGATTACAGCGCGCAGATGAAACGGCACGGTGGCGACGTGCTGGATCTGGGTGGCGGCGGCCGTCCGGATGTGAGCCTGCAGGGTTACATGGTGCGTGTGGTCGGCCCCTTGCAGGTGGTCGAGGCACCGCTCGATCCGCAGTTCAACCAGCAATCCGAGCAGCCGACGCTGATACGCCATGTTCAGATGTTCCAGTGGCGCGAGCTTCGCTACGGCGATACGCCTAGCTATGAATTGGATTGGCAGGATCGTCCCGTCGATTCGGAAGCATTCGAGCATCCGCAAGGGCACGTCAATCCCGCCAAATTTCCGCTGGATGGGGCCCAGTTCGACGCGGGCCTGGTGCGCTTGAACGATTTCGTGCTCACTCCGGCCCTAGTGCATGCGCTGTCCGGCAGTGAACCGGTCAAGCCCGATCTGCGCCGACTGCCCAGCAATCTGGCCGCGAGCTTCAGTCTCTATCAGGATGGCTTGGTGACCAGCCCCGTGCCGTCGCACCCGCAAGTCGGCGATCTGCGGGTGACATGGGAAGCCGTGCCGGCGCAGATCGTCACGGTCGTGGCGCGGGTCGAAGGCAACAGGCTGCTGCCCGCGGCTGATGCGACCGACGGCGTCGGTTTCGCCGTGCAACCGGGGGATGTGCCGCTCTCGGTGATTTTTCCCGATACGCCGTTGCAGCCCGAGTATCCCTGGCCACGCCGGGTGCTGGCTGTGCTGCTGGCCGGCTTGGGCGCAGCCTTGCTGTTGCGCTGGCACTACCGGCGCGTCGACGCCATCCTGGCACCGGCCATCGCCATCCTGGTGATCGGAGCGGTTGATGCGGTGCTGTGGCTCGGCAATGGCAACTCGACCGCTGCGGCCTGGTTTGGGCTCGCCGTGGTGGGTGCGGCGCTGGGGTTTTGGCGCGCGCGCGCCCTAAGGGTCACCGCTTAGGCGATTGCCGCCTTCCTGCCGTGAATACGAGCTTGCGTCGGCCCTGTAGGGTCCGGCCGCCCGTTGCGATGCAGGGCCCTTAGGCCGCTTTCACCCCCCTTGCGTTCGGGCTCGCTTTGGACTAAAACATATATAAACACGTATTTCGCTAATGAATATAGCGGCGATGTCGCAAGGAGCGGAAACGGCATCGCGTGGAGATGAAAGAGGGCGGCCCCATCGAGCGGACCGGACCCTCAAACGGGACGATGCAGTACTGGGTGATGGAGCGAGGCCGTTTGACTTCCCCTGTTTCTCAGTCGGTGCTCGAACGAGCCTGATCATCGACATGCATTTTGGGGGACCCTCAAATGCGCAACGCCAAATGTTTCAAGCTGGCCAGGAAATGGAAAGTGTCGCTCAAGCGAACGCGGGCGGCCGAGGAAGGAGGCGAGCCTGGCCATCGCTTCAGGAATGCCGCGTTTCAAACCCATGCAACTGCTCTACATGAGCGCCCTTGCGCGGCCGCAAAATACACCTGCATCCGGGGCGACAAGCCCGTCGGGCCGCTCGCCAGCCGGGGAAGAAGCATCGGCTATGAGCTGATCGACAACGCAAGAGTCTTCAGCGAGTTGTCGCATGACGTGGTGCGGCTGATCGACGAGGTGGGCCACACCACTTCGAAACTGGTTCCGCCGGACACGCTGGATTGCCAGGAAACGCATCATTTTTCCCTGCTGGCCAGTCAGGCGCTGAAGAACGCACAGCGAGGCTCGGCCACGTGCAAGCAGATCGATACGATCATCGCCGACAGCGTGGATCGCATTCGCCAGGGCATCATCGTGATGGAGCAGGCAGGCCTGCAAATGCTCCAGGTGATCGATTCGGTGATCCAGGCCTCCGAGGTCACCAGCTTCATGGGCGGCGTACGCTCGTCCGCCTCCCAACCTACCCCTGATTTCGTAGATGAAGCTGACGATGGCGGCCTGCTGTTGCTGGAAAGCGTCGTGGCGGTGCAGGATCTGAAGTGCTGGGCGCTCGTGCTGAAGAGAAATCTGCAAACGCTGCGTTTGTCCGGGTACTACGAGGAGGCCTATGCGACCCAGCAGGTTGGCAACGCTAGAGGGTAGGCTGGGATGTCAATCCCAGCATCTGCGAGTCTGTCGGAAAGCTGGGATTTTCATCCCAGCCTACAAGAGCTTTAGCTGAAGGACTCGGCGTGCTCGATGAACCACAATCCCGCGAACAGTTTCGGGTCGATCGAATAGCCATCTTTCGCACGAGCTAGCAGCCATGCGCCGGCTTCGCTCCGCGGCACTTCGTGCACGATGATGTTTTCGGTGGTGTCGCCGCCGCCGTCGCTCACTTTCACCAGATCGTGCGCGCGCACGAAAGCGATCATTTCATTGCTCATGCCGGACGATGACGGGCCTTCGTGCACAAAGCTGACGCGGCTGCAGCGATAGCCGGTTTCTTCTTCCAGTTCGCGTTGCGCGGCCACGAGCGAGCTTTCGTGCTGCTGATCGGCCAGGTCGCCGACCAGGCCGGCCGGCATTTCGATGGTGAATTTTTGCACGGCTACGCGGTATTGCTCCACGAACAGCACTTTGTCTTCCGGCGTTACGGCAAGGATGATCACGGCGCCGCCGGGGTTGTTGCGTTCGGCGTATTCCCACCGGCCACGTCGGCGCAGGCGCAACCAACGCCCCTGGTAGAGCATTTCGGAGGGAGCGTCAGCGTCTTCGGGTTTGCGTTGGATGTCGTTCATGAGAATCGTTTTCGCCATAAAGCCTTGTCCCCCATTATGGAAGCTCATGCACGGGGTAGGAAGGCATTCATCTAGGGAAAGCCCTAATTGCGGCGCGATGGCGAAGAATCTCAAATGTCGGTGATTGCCCCCAGGATTAGAGGTCCGCGATGCGTCCCGCAGATTCCGGCTCCGTCTCCGTCACGCCCTACGTTGCGCCTCCGGCCCCGGCCCCGCAATACACAGTGCAGCCGCACGACACGGTACAAAGTGTCGCCGCCGCTTACAGCGTCACCCCGGAAGAGCTGGCGCGGACCAACCACATCGACGTAAACAGCGATCTCTCGCACATCACGGTGCTCAGCTTGCCGTCCAATGCGGTGGCGCCGGCGCATAACGATCAGCCGCCAGCGCCACAAACGCCCTCGCAGAAGACCGATGCCGCGATCGCTGCTTACGATGCGGCCGTCAAGCAACGCGACGACGACGTTCGCAACGCGCCACACAATGGCGCGATCCGGCAGGACATTTCCACCTCGGACTCCGCTGCCGTGGATCAGGCCAAAAAAGCGATGGACGCGGCGATCCAAGATGAAATCGGTGGCCAGATTGCCAGTCGCAATAGCGGCGTGCCTGCCGAGTTCCAGACGCCCACCGACCAGATCATCAAAAGCGCTGGCGACGCCATCGCAGCTCGGCACCAGGGGGATTCGGCGGCGCAGTCGGCCATCAGCGCCTCGGTCGGCGCCTATCAGCTGCAGCAGCAAACCAATGCGCTGATTCCCTCGTTCTCCGGCCCGTGGAGTGCCAGCGACAAGCTGGCCGCGCT
Source organism: Dyella flagellata (assembly GCF_030160275.1). Taxonomy (GTDB): domain Bacteria; phylum Pseudomonadota; class Gammaproteobacteria; order Xanthomonadales; family Rhodanobacteraceae; genus Dyella_B; species Dyella_B flagellata. Next base: position 30,181 of record NZ_BSOA01000022.1, on the reverse strand, counting down.
AAGCAATAACCTGCACGGACAATCTCAAGACGTTATCGATCACGTCATTGCCGACCCTCGCGTGCAAGGCTGGATCCAGGATGCCGCCAAGGAAGCAACCGGCAAGCCGACCGTAGACTGTGCCAAGGATCTCGCCGACCTGGTGCAGAAAGTGCCGCCGGATCTCGCCCGGCAAGTTATCCAGGCCTGGTGGACTCCTTCGGATGCCAATGATCTGGCGGCGCAATTGTCGCCAGGCAACGTTGCCACTATCGCCGCGACTGACAAAGACACGTACAAGAATCTTTCCATCATCTACGGTGCTTTGGGTGACGATCCGCAAAGCCAAACGCTGAAGCAGCAGATTGCGAGCACGATCGCCAGCCAGCAGCAGGACAATCCTACGTTCGCCCAGCGCACATTTACCGACGCCATCAGCGAGGGCGGCAATGCGCAGCTGGCCATCGACGTGGCAAGCCAAATGCAGGCCGCAGGCAAATCGGATGCCGCCAGGAGCATCCTGTCTGCAGCAACGATGGGGACGCACAATCTGCAAAAGCAAACGCTGGCGCAAGACGTGCAGGCGTATGCCAAGCAAACGCAGGAACTCAATGAGCTGATCAAGGATCTCGGTCCGGGCCTGAGTCCGCAGCAGGAACAGCAGGCCATCAACTCGTATATGGCCTCCAAGGGCAAGGATTGGCAGGATCAGCTCGGCTCGATCAAGGACAAGCTGGTGAGCGATTCACGCGCATTCAGCAATGACCTCGGCGAGCTGCTGGACGTGCCGGACAATCTCAAGGCTTTTGCCCCGACGCGGGACGGCTTGGGCAAGCTGACCGACGACGACACTACGCGTCAGGCGATCGCGTTTGCCGCCTCGCAAGACCCAAGCATTTTCGACGGCAAGGATGCCGGCGAAGCCGCCAAGCTCATGATCGAGGTTTCGCATAAGAACAAGGAGTTTGTCACCAGCATCGGGCCGGCCTATCTCTCACGCAACTTGCTGCCCGCGCTTGCCGGCCTCAATCCCAATGATCCGGCCAGCGTAGCCAAGGTCAACGGCGCGCTGGCCAATCTCAAGGAGGTTGCCGGGTTCATGGGACTGCCCCAGTCCGATATCGAGGAGGGCACCAAAAAGCTGCAGGAGGAAATTGAAGCGCTCAAGACGGAGTCGCTGGCGGACGCCTCGCAGGGCAAGGGCATCAATGCGGTGGCCGCGACGCGCAACGAGCTGAGCGAAATGAAGGAGATGAGCTTCAGCAGCGGTCCTGCAGGCGTGTTGTTCCGCGCCGCCGCGCTGGCCATATCCGGCGGTGCGCTGCTCAATCAGAGCGGCACGACCGCGGACGATCCCAGCACCAAGAACCAGCTTGCCGAGCTGGCGGTCTCGGTGGGCGCCGTCCAGGATACGGCGGCCTTCGGCACCGCGGTCGGCATGGTCGACCGTAGCGGCGGCGTGGGCAAATGGGCGCTGGGCGCGAACCTGGCGGGGCAGGCCACCGAAAAATTCATCGGCATCCTCAACGTTTTGTATTTCGCCAATTCCGCTCAGGAAGGCTACGAGAAGCACGATATGCCCACGGAGGTCTTGTCGCTGGTGGGCGCTGCGGGAGTCGGTTTAAGCGTATTCGGCGGTGCCGATGCCCTGGGTGGCATGGCCGGTCCCATCGGCTTGGGTATCGCCGTGGTTGCGTCGTTGGGCATCGGTGTAGCCGAGCATTACGCCAACGAACGCGAATATCACGAAGCGGAAGACAAATTCCTGGAAGGCGCAGGGATCGAGGACGCAGGCGCGCGCTCACAGATGATCAGCGTCGGCGGCGAACAGCTCCAGGCCATGCGCGATCGCGGTATGTCGACGCAGGAAATTCAGGACATCGCCAAGAACAACCCCGAATGGATGCACATCGCCTACACCAATGATCCACTCGGTCGCCCTTATTGATGCGACATGGAAAGATCAGGCGCTGGTAAGCGCGCGCAGGCGGTTACGTGTCAGGGGGCCAAAACGAAGCTGTTCGCATAAAGCTTCGAGCGTGTCCATGCCGCGCTGCCGTACCAGTAGTTCGGCGCCGCCTTCGATCGGGGCATCCAGGGCGATGCGCGTGAGCCGACGATAAAGCCTGGCGGCATCGGCGTGCTCGCGCAGTTTCGCCGCGCAACTGGCCGCGCCTCGCAAGCGCAGGAAGGGCACTTCGTCCACGCGGTCGAGCAACGCGTCCAGGCTGCCGAAATGCGCGAGCAGTGCAGCAGCTGTCTTCGCACCAATGCCCGGCACGCCGGGGATGTTGTCCACGGCGTCGCCACATAAGGCAAGGTAATCCGCTACCTGCGCAGGATGCACGCCCAGCCGCTCGAACACGCCGGCCGGCCCCCAACGCAGGTTGCGCGCGAAATCCCATTGCTCGTCATGCTCGCCAAGCAACTGGCCGAAATCCTTGTCGGCCGAGACGATCACGCTGCGGAAACCGTGCGCGCGCAGGCTCCATAGCGTGCTGCCGATCAGGTCATCCGCTTCGAAGCTGTGGTCGATCATCATGCGAATGCCGAGCGCCTCGGTTACGGCGCGGCACAATACGAATTGCCTTTCCAGATCGGGAGGCGGCAGCTCGCGGTTCGCCTTGTACGCCGGATAGATGGCATTGCGGAAGGACGTGGTGAGCGAGGCGTCGAAGGCGACGGCCAGGTGGGAGGGCTTTTCCCGCTCCAGCAGTTCGCACAGAAAGCGCGTGTAACCGTGCACCGCGTTGACCGGATGACCGTCGACATCGTGAAACTCGTCCGGCATCGAATGCCAGGCGCGGAACACGTACAGGCTGCCGTCGATCAGGTGTGCGGTAGGCAGGTTGGATCGCACGTGCTTAGCCCTTCCACTCGGTAAGGAGGTCGTCGAGCGCAGGGCGATCGCGATCGGGAATCTCGGTTTGCGGCGTGCCGACGTGCACGAAGCCGATCACGCATTCGTTGTGCGCCAGGCCGAGCAGTTGGGCCACTTCCGGATCGTAGGCGGCCCAGCCGGTCAGCCACTGGGCGCCGAAGCCGAGCGCATACGCTCCTTGCAGGATGTTGTAGGCCACATTGCCGGCGCAGAGCTTCTGCTCGATTTCCGGAATGCCGTTGTCGTGGTCGATGCGCGCGATCACCACCATCACTAGCGGCGCGAAGGTATAACGCAGGCGTTCTTTTTCGCGCTTGGATTCGGGCAAGTCCGGATCGCGCCGAATCGCGCGTTCGGCCAGCAACGCACCGAACTTCAGCTTGGCGTCGCCGCGTAAGGCGATCAGCCGGAAGGGGACGAGCTTGCCGTGATCGGGAACGCGAATGGCAGCTTCCAGCACGGTGCGCAGGGTGGCCGCGTCGGGCGCCGGCTCGCCGAGCTGGCGGGAGGGCGCGGAATGGCGTTGCTGCAGCAGGGAAAGCGCGTCGAGCATGGGGAGGGGGTCTGGGAAAAGGCTTATCGTACAACCGTCTGCGTCCAGTCACGATGCCTTTCAGTCACGCAGACTTGGGATCGGCGCGGAACATAGAATCCGCGTACCTCCAAGGAGCGCACCGTATGAAGCTGCTGCTAGGTTTGGCCGCAAGCCTGCTGATCGCTTTCGGGTCTGTATCGCACGCTGGGCAAGCTGCGATCGGCGAAGGGGATTTTTCCACCGATGACGGTGCCCACATCCACTATTGGCAGGCCGGGCAGGATCATGCGGCGCCGGCCCTGGTGCTGATCCCCGGCTGGACGCTCAGCGCAACCCTGTGGCACGAGCAATTGCAGCGGTTTTCCGCGCAGCGTCGCGTGATCGCGGTGGACTCGCGATCGCAGGGGGCGTCATCGATCATGCTGACCGGCAATACGCCAGAGCGGCGCGCCCAGGATCTGCACGAATTGCTGGCCTCGCTGGGTATCCATCGCATTGTGCTGGTGGGCTGGTCACAAGGTGCCCAGGATGTCGCCGCCTACGTGCAGCAGTTCGGTACGGACTCGCTGGCCGGCGTGGTATTCGTGGATTCGCCGGTTTCCGCGGGCACGAACGAAGTGGATCTGCGCAAGGAGTTCACCAAGGCCATTCTTGCCGGCCTGTCGCGCTATGCGGCTCAGCCGGCCGATTACAGCGCGGGCATGGTGCGTTCCATCTTTCGGCATCCGCCGCCCGACATCGATGCAGTGATTGCGCAGGCGCAACGCACGCCGCCCGCAGTGGGGGCCGCCATGCTGGTATCGGATATCTTTGGTGCCGATCGCCGGCCGGCATTGTCCAAGATCGACCGCCCTACGCTGGTGATCGCCGCAGGAAGTTCGCCCTTGCTTGAGGCGCAGAAACAAATGGCGGCAGCTATTCGCGGCGCACGCTTCCTCGTCTTGCCGAACACGCGGCATGCCTTGTTCGTGGATGATCCACAGGCATTCGACGCAGCGTTGCAGCAACTGCTGGATGCCGCGGGCTCAAGCTGAAGGAGCCAGCCTGAATCCTTCGGGCAGCAGGCTCCCCACCGTCGTCTGCCGTCGGGCGCCGGCCGTGTTGGCCAGCAGCACCGGCATGTCGCCAAGGCACAATTCGGCCAGCACTTGGCGGCAGGAGCCACAGGGCGTCACCGGCTCCGGCGTATCGGCAATGACCGCGATGGCGATGAAATCACCCGGTTTGTAGCCGGCTGCGATGGCGCTGAACAGCGCGGTGCGTTCGGCGCAATTGCACAAGCCGTAGGCGGCGTTTTCCACATTGCAGCCAGCAAACACGCTGCCATCGGTGGTCTGCAAGGCGGCGCCCACCTGGAACCGGGAGTAGGGCGCATAAGCCAGGTCGCGCGCGCTGCGGGCAAGGTCCAACAGGGTAGTACCGTCGAACGGCTCGGACACCTTGGGATTCCTCACGGGCCAGGATCTGGCTGCTCAGTCTAACCCGCGCATAGGCTAGGATGGGAAGACTCATCCGCAGGAGATGGCCGATGTCGTTCACCGTGTCCGCATTGCGCGAAACCGCTGCCGGCGAACGCCGTGTGGCGATTACGCCGGAAGTGGCAAAGAAACTGCTTGGCAAGGGACTGCGCGTGCTGCTGGAACACGATGCGGGAAAGTCGGCGGGCTTTCCGGATGCCAGCTATGCGGACGTCGCCTTCGGCACCGGCGCCGAGGTTATGGCGCAGGCCGATCTGCTGGCTTGCGTGTTGCCGCCCGATGACACGGCACTGGCTGGTCTGCGCGAGGGCGTCGTCGTCGTAGGGCAGTTGCGTCCACACGGTGCGACATCACGCGTTTCGACGCTCTCGCAGAAGAAGCTAACCGCGTTCGCACTGGAGCTGTTGCCGCGTACCACGCGCGCGCAGGCCATGGACGTGCTGAGTTCGCAAGCCGCAGTGGCAGGGTATCGCGCCATGCTGATCGCCGCCGAGCACGCGCCGAAATTCTTTCCCATGCTGACCACGGCCGCAGGCACCATCCGGCCCTCGCGCGTGTTGGTGATCGGCGCTGGCGTGGCCGGCTTGCAGGCCATTGCAACGGCGCGGCGCCTCGGTGCGCAAATCGAGGGCTACGATGTGCGCCCGGAAACGCGCGAACAGGTCGAGTCGCTGGGCGCGAAGTTCCTGGAGTTGGGTGTGAGCGCGGCGGGTAGCGGTGGCTACGCGCGTGAACTCACGGCAGAAGAGCGCGCTGCGCAGCAGCAGGCTCTGGCAGAGCACCTGAAGGTCTTCGACGTGGTGGTCAGCACGGCGGCCGTTCCAGGGCGTGCAGCGCCAAAGATTCTCACGACGACCATGATCGAAGGCATGAAACCCGGCGCCTTGATTGTCGATCTTGCCGCCGAAAGCGGCGGCAACTGCGAACTTACGCGTCCTGGCGAACGGATCGAGCACGGTGGCGTGACCATTCTCGGCCCGCTCAATCTCGCGGCCGGCGCGCCGTTGCATGCTTCGGAAATGTACGCGCGCAATATCTACAACTTTGCCGAGTTGCTGGTACGCGACGGCGCCTTGCAGCCGGATTTCGAAGACGAGCTGGTAGCGAAAAGCTGCGTGACGCGCAACGGCGAGGTGCTATTCAACGCCTGATGGTGCGTAGGCTGGGATGCCAATCCCCAATCCCAGCATTGCCATGCACGCAGCCACGCGATGCTGGGATTGCCATCCCAGCCTACGACGCGCGGATCAATGCCGGCCGCGAGGCATGCCGAAGGCGTGTCCGGCAGGCAAGGTCGAACCCGGCCCCATGTGGTTCAGCCACTGTCGATGCTCTTCGGGCGACTGTTCCTGCCATCGGCGGCGCAGCGCTTCACGCTGATCGGGTGGCAGCTGCTGGAAGCGCTTGAAGGCCTCGTGCAGTTGCTGCTGTTTGTCAGCCGGCAAGGTGTCGTACAGATGCTGGTTCTGGCGCGCCTTTTCGCGCTGCTCGGGCGTCATCTGCTGCCAGCGCTGGATGCGCTCGCGGATTTCCTGCTGGCGTTCCGGCGGCAGTTTCATCCATTCCTGCGTCCGCTGGACCATGTGATCCTGCCGCGCCGGCGGCATCGTGTCCCACTGCGAGTGCAGCGGTGCAAGCAGGTATTGCTGCTGCGGGCTCAAACTGTCCCAGGGGTGGGTGCCCTGCGCATACGACGGCGCCGCGATCGAAAGACCGAGTACAAAAACCAGCAGGGTTGGCAGGCGCATTCTTCGTAGCAGCATGGATCAGCGATTGGCCTGGCTGCTGTCATTGGCAGCGAGCCAGCTATAGAAATCGAGGTTTTGGTAAAGACCAGGATCGGCTTTGTCGGCGCCGGGCGGCAAGTATTCATTCTCCTGCTGCTCGGTCATGGCCGTGGGCTCGCCTTCAGCATGTGGTCGGGGCGAGGGCTGCCAGATCATAAGCGCAGCCAGCGCCACGGCGGCCAGCGCACCCACCGGCACCAGCACACGTGCGCGATGATGCGGCGACGCGGTAGCAGCTTCGAGGGCGGTACGGCGTGCAGCGCGCAAACGTCCGGCGGTGACCGGGTCGATGCTTTGGCTCGCCTCCTGGTAGAGCGCGCGGACGCGCTTTTCGAATTGTTTGTCGGACGAGTTCATCGCCACTCCTCCAATTGCTCGCGCAGGTGTTGCATGGCGCGCGAGAGGTGGGTTTTCACGCTGCCCTCCGAGCAGCCCATCGCCATGGCGGTTTCGGCCACATCCAGCCCTTCGAGCACGCGCAGCATGAAGGCTTCGCGCTGTCGCTGCGGAAGCCGCTTCACGGCTGCGGCAAGGTCCGCATAGGACTGTTCGCCATGGAGTTTTTCCAGCGGGTCCGGACCGTTGTCGGCCGGCTCCCAAATCGGTAGCTCGTCGCCGTCGTCGTCATGGCCGCCGCCCAGCCAGCCGACCACGATGGAACGCACCTTGCGCCGGCGCTGCAGATCCACGATGCGTCGGCGCAGGATGCCCCAGAACAGCGGTGTCCATTCTTGTGCGGGTTTGCTGCGGTAATGCTTGACCAAGCGCAGCATGGCGTCCTGCACGGCATCCAGCGCATCCTCGCGATTGCCCAGGTGCAGCTCGGCCATCCTGAACGCGCGCCGCTCCATGCTCGCCAGGAACGCGTCCAGGCTGGTTGGCGCAGCCTGACCGTCCTGCGCAAGAAGTTCCGCCTCGAAAACGGCCGAGACGCTGTTCATGGCGCCGTTCTCCGAATCGTCCGGGCGAGCATTCTGGGGCTCCATCTGTTCGACTCTCGCCATCAACGCACGGAGCCCGCGCAGGTTGACTTTGGCGGCTCCCCTAAGCGCCCGCCCGCCTCGTGGCAGCCGTCAGCAGGCCCCAAGGCTTCCCAACTGACCCGGCGGCGCGGCGTATTGCCATGGATCGCGGTGACCCGCTCACCGTATGATGCGGCGAATATGACCAATTGGCGGGGGAAGCACATGCTGGATGGGTTCCTGGCGCTTTATATCTTCATGCTGGCTGCGTTCACGGGCTACGAGATCATCGCGCGGGTGCCGGTGATCCTGCACACGCCGCTGATGTCCGGCTCCAACTTCATACACGGCATTGTGCTCGTGGGAGCCATGATAGCGCTAGGTCATGCGCACACAGCGTTTGAACTTGCGATTGGCTTCATCGGCGTACTCCTGGGTGCCGGCAATGCGGCCGGCGGTTACGTGGTCACCGAACGCATGCTGGAGATGTTCAAGTCCAGCAAGCCGGGGCAGCGCAGCAGGGAGGCCAAGTGATGGCCTGGCCGCAGACGCTGATCGACGCCTGTTATTTCATCGCAGCTCTCCTGTTCATCCTCGGCTTGAAACGCATGAGTTCCCCGCGCACGGCGCGCGGGGGCATCGTCTGGGCCGGCTTCGGCATGCTGCTGGCGGTGGTGGCCACTTTGCTGCTGCCGGACATGCAGAACCGCGGCTTGATCATCGCTGCCGTGCTGGTCGGGGTGGCGGCGGCATGGTGGTCGGGCCGGCGGGTGGCGATGACCGCCATGCCGCAGATGGTGGCGCTGTACAACGGCATGGGCGGCGGCGCGGCGGCGGCGATTGGCGCCTCCGAGCTGGTCAGTCACGCGCGGGATCTGGTGGCAGGCGCACCTGCGCCGAACACCTTCCCGTTGATGCCGGAAAGCTGGTCGCAACTGCACGGCGCGGCAGCCGTTGCGCCGCTTAGCCCGGTGGCGCTGGCCTTGGGCGTACTCGGAGCATTGATCGGTTCGGTGAGTTTTTCCGGTTCGTTGATCGCCTTCGCCAAATTGCAGGGCTGGCTGGACCGGCGTTTCGTTTTTCCCGGACAGCAAGTGGTGAATCTGCTGGTGTTGGCGGCAGCGCTGCTGATGGGTGTGGCGCTGGGCAGCGGGCACATCACCATTGCCCTGGTTTGCGCGTTCTTTGTGTTGGCGCTGCTATTCGGCCTGCTGATGACGCTGCCGATCGGCGGCGCCGACATGCCGGTGGTGATTTCGCTCTACAACGCCTTTACCGGCCTGGCGGTGGCGTTCGAGGGCTTTGTGTTGCAGAACGAGGCGATGATCATCGCCGGCATGGTGGTGGGTGCGGCCGGTACGCTACTGACGCAACTGATGGCGAAGGCGATGAACCGCTCGATTGGCAACGTGCTGTTCGGTAACTTCGGTGCTGCGGCGGGCGGTGCTGCGCAGGCCATCAGCGGCAGCCAGAAGCCGATTGAAGCCGCCGATGCCGCGGTGATGATGGCTTATGCCGAGCGCGTGGTGATCGTGCCCGGTTATGGCATGGCGGTGGCGCAGGCCCAGCACAAAGTGTGGGAATTCGCGCAAGTGCTGATCGCGCGCGGGGTGAAAGTGAAATTCGCCATTCATCCCGTGGCCGGCCGCATGCCCGGCCATATGAACGTGCTGCTCGCCGAGGCCGGCGTGCCGTACGACCTCATCGTGGATATGGAAGACATCAATCCGGAATTTCCCGTTACCGATGTCGCGCTGGTGATCGGCGCCAACGACGTGGTCAATCCAGTAGCGAAAACCGATCCGTCTTCGCCGATCTACGGCATGCCGATTCTCGATGTGGCCGACGCCAAGCAGGTGATCGTGGTGAAGCGCGGCAAGGGCACCGGTTTTGCCGGCATCGAGAACGCGCTGTTCTACGCGGACAACGCGCGAATGCTCTACGGTGACGGCCAGGCGGCAGCTGGCCAGCTGGTGGCCGAGTTGAAAACGCTGGACGGCTAAGGCGCCGGTACATGTAGGCTGGGATGACAATCCCAGCCTATGCGTTAACCTGGTTTGCGTGCGGTGGCGGCAGGCGAACGCATTGCCGTCACTACCGCAACCACAACGCCAACGGCAGCCCAGGCGATATCAAGCTTGCTGGTTGCCAGGCGCATGAAGTCCAGCAGCATCGGCAGGCCCGCCGTGCGGGCCGCGTCGAGCAGACCGTAATCGGTCATGGCGGAAATGTTGACGGTGGTGATCAGCACGCGGCAGTACACGCTTGCCACCACCGTGGCCAGCGCCGCCAGCAGCGCGGCATTCCATTTCTTGCCGTGCACCCACTGCCTGATCGCGACACCGAGCAGCCAGCCGGCCAGTACGGCCAGCCAGGGCAACGGCCGGTGTAGGAACACGGTAGGCAGCAGCCAGACGGCACCGGCCGCCAAGCCCAGCATCAGCGAGCAGAACAACGCGAAGCATTCGCCCACGATCTGGCGCAGGGTCATGGCTGGTTACCAGGGATGGCGGGGAACATGATCACGTGCTGTCCTGCGGCGAGGCAAAGCGGGCATCTTAACGTGAGTTAGGACCGGCTATGGCCTTGAGATTGGTAGGTTAAGCCTGATCTTGAGGACAGGGCCTAGCAGCGGCCGGCATAATAGAGGACCGGATCGCCGCCGGTCGGCTTTCCTTAATGATTTCCAAGAGATGGCATGAGCGGTTTCAGTCTTAGCAGCGAGCCCTTCACCCTGGAACGGGATTGCAAGGCAGTGATGGTGCCCCAGGGCGAGAACGTGGTGTTGCCGGCCGGCCAGGTGGGCTACATCACGCAGGCGCTTGGCGGCAGCTTTACCGTGTATGTGGAAGGCAACCTGTTCCGCATCGCCGGCAACGATGCCGATGCGTTGGGCAAGGAGCCGCCGCCGCCGCTTGAGCTGCCCGACAACGCCACCGACTCCGATGTGGAACAGCTGGTCTGGCAGCAGTTGCGCACCGTGTTCGATCCGGAGATTCCGATCAATGTGGTCGAACTCGGCCTGGTCTACGACGTGAGCCTGGAGACTATCGCCCAGGACGAGCGCAAGGTGTACGTGAAGATGACGCTCACCGCACCGGGCTGCGGCATGGGCGATGTGCTGGTCGATGACGCGCGCACCAAGCTCGAACTGGTCCCGACCATCAAGGAGGCGGATGTCGACCTGGTGTTCGATCCGCCGTGGAATCACTCGATGATGTCGGAAGTGGCGAAGCTGGAAACCGGCATGCTTTGAAGCCGGGCAGGGTTACCTGCTCACTTCTTCGAACCGGTTCGCCTCGCGATTCTTGCGCACTTTTGCCGGGTCCCACACGCGGCCATTCATGGCGATGTAAACGCCTTCGGGCAGCGTCTGCACCGCGGCTACCGCACAGCCGATGTTGAACACCGCGTCCGAGCCCTGGAAGCGCGCGGGGTTCAGTGCGCCGGTAAGCACGATCACCTTGCCCTTGATGGCGGCTAGTTCCTGCGCGGTCTCCACCATGGTGTCGGTGCCGTGCGTCACCAGCACGTGGCGGCCAGGTTGCGCTTCGATGGTGGAGCGGATCAGTGCGCGATCTTCCTGGGTAATGTGCAGGCTGTCCTTGCGCAGGATCGGAATCACGTCGAACTGGAACGCCACGCCGAGCTGGCTGAGGATGTCGCCGATTTGCGGCGCGCCGATCTTGTAGTCCGACTTGTCGTCGAAGTAGATCTTGTCGATGGTGCCGCCGGTGGTGACGATGGTCAGATGCTGCATGATCGAAGCTGGCGTCGGGAGGGGAGCGGGCATTCTAACCGGTCTGGCGCGGCCCATCATTCCAGCAGCAGGCGCGTATCCTCCCCGTCGATGTCGGACAAGCGCAGCAGGCCGTGGCCCAGGAAGCGGCGCAGCGCCGCCGACGGTCGTTTGTCGCCGCGTGGGGTCGACCAGGCATCCTGGCGCGCCAGCAATGCCGCCGCTGCGCAGCGCGCCAGCGTGAAGGCGACACCGCGCGCTCCGGCTTCCAGGGTGGGGCGGTCGAGCTTTCTTTCATCCAGGTGCATGGCAGTGGCATCCAGGGCCGCGTGCACGGTAAACGAAGCGGGAGTGTTGTGGGCGGGCTTTAACCAGTGGCCGATGAGCTTGCGCAAGGCGGCAAAGCCATCATGGCTACCCAGCGCGCGCAGGCTGTCCAGCGACAGCACGTTGGTGGTGCCCTCCCAGATGGGATACACCTGCGCATCGCGCAGCAAAGGCGGCAGGCCGGTATCTTCGATGTAGCCGGCGCCGCCAAAGCATTCGAGCGCTTCCGAACACAGGCGGACCGCCATCTTGCCCGTCCACAGTTTCACCAGCGGCGTGAGCAGGCGCAGCGAGGCGGCTTCATCCGGGGATGCGGCGCCTTGCTCCACGCGCCCCAGCAGATGGGCCACTTCGAAAACCAGCGCAAAGGCGCCTTCGAATTCGGCCTGCATATCGGCGAGCGTCTGCGCGTGCAAGGGGTGTTCAAGCAATGGACGGCCAAACGCATGGCGGCGTCGGGCATAGTCGCGCGCAAGGCTGACTGCGCGCGCCATGCTGGCGACCGCCCCGATCGCGTTCCAGGTACGTGTGATATTGAGCATTGGCGCGATCTGCCGCACGCCGTTGGCAAGTTCGCCCACGGGCCAGGCAGGCAAGCCTTCGAGGTGGATTTCCGCGGTGGGCAGTTCGTGCGTGCCGAGCTTGTCTTTCAGGCGATCGATGACCAGCTCCGGCTTGCGCTCGCTACCGTTCATCGTTTCCACGTAGAACAGCGCGAGCGATGCGGCGCCACCACCTGCATCCCCCGGTCGTGCGAGCGCCAGAGCAGCTTCGCCCACCACGGCGGAGCTGAACCATTTGCGGCCATACAGACGCCAATGGCCTTGGGCATCCTGCCTGGCCACGGTTTCGGTGTTGCCTACATCGGAGCCGCCCGGGTTCTCCGTCATCCATTGTCCGGACAACCAGAACTGGCCGGCTTCGCGACTGAGGAAATGCGGCAGGGCGCGGTCGATCAAAGCCCGGTTGCCGGAGGCTTTCAGGGCGGTGGCGGCGCCATCGGTCATCGCCAAGGGGCAGGTGTAGAACTCGCTGGCGACGTGGTAGACGTAAGCGCGTGCGAATTCTTCTAGCCGCGCGAATTCGTGAGCCTGGTGTCCTGAGGCGAGAATGCCGTGGCGGGTGGTCAGTCCGGGGCCTTCAAGCCATGCCGTGGTCAGTTCGACATGATCGACGCGGCGGCCCCAGGCATCCCATTGCGTGAGCACCGGTTTGCGCCGCGTGCTGTGGCGGCTGCGCTCGAACGCCATCAGGGCGTAATCGCCCAAAGCGTCGAGATCGGCAGCGAGTGCGGCACGCCGTTCTTGCGGCAGCACGCGATCGAGCAGGGCGATCAGCAAGCGATCGTCGCGATACGGGTGGGCGAGTTGCGGGGCGTCTTGCAGGAATCCCATGCTGGTTACCTCGGCAAGTTTGCATGTAGGCTGGGATGGCAATCCCAGCTTTCCACTGGCATCACGATGCTGGGATTGTCATCCCAGCCTACGCCCTTCGCCGGCGTCTTACGCCCGCGCCAAGCGCGGCAATCAGCGCCAAGGCAAGCAACACTTCCAGCAAAGCCGGCACGCGCTCCTGGGCCGAACTCCAGCTTTCGGCAACGCCATGGCAGAAATAGAACAGGCTCAACATGCCTGCCCATAGCAGGGCGCGCCTTACGTTGCCAATCGCCAGGAACGGTAGCAGCAGCGGAATGACCGTCACGGACAGCACCAGCCACATCGGCAAGTGCTGTGGCGGAAACAGCCACGCATACCAAGCGCATTGCAGCAGGATCAGCGCGACCCACGCCGTTATGCCGATGCGGTAGGTGAGGCTCATGCGTTGGCCGCCAGCTTACGCGCGGTATCCGCCAGGCGCCGGCCCAGCGCGCGTGCAAGTTCGCGCTCGTGCTCGCTGATGCCGTTCTCGCCCTTGGGGCCTGCCACATGGCTGGCACCGTAGGGTGTGCCCCCGCTTAGGGTGTGGCTGAGGGCCGGTTCCGTGTACGGAATGCCCAGCAGGAGCATGCCGTGGTGGAGCAGGGGCAGCGCCATGCTCAGCAAGGTGGATTCCTGGCCGCCGTGCATGGTGCTCGTTGCCGTGAACACGGCGGCCGGCTTGCCGACCAGCGTGCCGCTGGCCCACTCGGCCCCGGTACTGTCCAGGAAATGTTTCAGGGGGGCGGCCATGTTGCCGAAGCGTGTCGGGCTGCCCATGGCCAGGCCTATGCAGTCGTGCAGGTCCTGCCGGGTGACGTATGGCGCGCCTTCCTCCGGTTCCGGCGGCTGCGCTACCTGGGTGACCGGAGCCACCGGCGGCACCTGGCGCAGGCGGGCGCGCAGGCCGGGGATTTCCTCCACGCCACGGGCGATCAGGCGTGCGAGCTGGGCGGTGTGGCCGGTGCGGCTGTAGTACAGGACCAGGATGTCGCTCATTCGGTTTGGGTGGTTCGGACGGGATGGGGTAGTGTACGGGTGAGATCAGGGATGTTGATAAACCAGATGAACATGCGTTTCGACCGCGATCGCACGATGACCTTCGGGCGCTTCCTGTGGAAGCGCTTTCTGGACGACAAGTGTTTCGAAACGGCCGGCGCGCTGTCGTATACCACGCTGGTCTCGCTGGTGCCGCTTACCGTGGCGGTGTTGGCCATGTTCGCCGCGTTTCCGATGTTCGAGGAAGCGCGCGATACCCTGATCAATTTCGTCTTCAGCAATTTCGTGCCGGCGGCGGGCGAGACGGTGCAGAAGGCGCTGCTGGACTTTGCCTCCAACGCCAGCAAGCTCACCGGCATCAGTGTCCTGGTGATGCTGTTCAGCGCGGTGTCGATGATGATCAGCATCGAAGACCGCCTCAACCGCATCTGGAAGGTACGCCAGCACCGCCCGTGGGGGCCGCGCCTGTTGCTGTACTGGGCCGCGCTTACGCTTGGACCGATCCTGGTGGTCGGCGGTATTGCGGTGACGTCCTATGTGGCCGCGGTGCCGATGCTGCGCAATGCCGGCGAACAGCTCGGTATCGGGCAGGAGCTGCTGAAAGCGATGCCGTTCGTGGTGACTTTTCTCACGCTGTGGCTGCTGTATACCACCGTGCCCAATCGGCGCGTAAACCGGAAGCACACGGCGATCGGCGCGCTGCTAGGTGCCCTGCTGTTCGAACTCGCACGCTGGGGCTTCACCAACTACGTCCGCAGCGCCCAAAACTATCAGCAGATCTATGGTGCGCTGGCGATCATCCCGTTGCTGCTGTTGTGGATCTATCTGTCGTGGGTGATCGTGATCCTGTGCGCGTCGGTATCGGCGTCGATGTCCGCGTTCGAATACCAAAAGCCCTGTGATGCGATGCCCGAAGGTTCGGAATTCCTCGGCCTGCTAGTGGTGCTGCGCCATTTCGCGGACGCACAACGTGCCGGGCGATGCGTGGATCCGGTCGTCATTCGTGAAGCGGAACCTTGTCTGCGCAGCGAGGCGATCGCGACCTATTTCGACGATCTGCGTCGTGCCGGTTTGATTCATCGCGGCGAGACGGGCGGGTGGTCGCTGGTGCGCAGCCTGGATAGCACCGACCTGCTGCAGGTCTATCGGCACAGCGGTTATCGCCTGCCGTTGAATCCGGCCGAACATGTCGCCGCCTCGGGCATCAAGCTGCCGCAGGAGCTGCTGTCCCTGCTTGCCCGGCTGGCGCACTCGCTGGACGCCGCGCTCGGCACCCGCCTGGACAGGGTTTATCCTGTCTCGCCTCCTACGGCGCCTCCTCGCCAGGTCACCCACAAGCAGGAATCGGAAACATGAAGTTGTTCGCATCGTCTCTGTTGCTGGCTGCAGGTTTGCTGGCCGCGCCTGTGCACGCCGCCATGCCTGCACAGCCTTCGCTCAAAGTGACGACCTTGGACGGCAAGCCGTACGACCTGGCTGCCGAGCGGGGGCATTGGGTGATCGTGAATTTCTGGGCGACCTGGTGCGTGCCGTGCATCAAGGAAATGCCGGGGATTTCTCAGTTCGTAAAGACGCACCCGAATGTGCGCGCCATCGGCATCGCTTACGACGACACGGATGCTTCCGACATCCGTGCCTTCCTGGTCAAGCATCCGGTGAGCTTTCCGGTGGCCCAGGTCACGATGGACAAGCCGCTGAAGGATTTCGACGAACCGCTCGGCTTGCCGACCACCTGGTTGATAGGGCCGGACGGTAAGGTGGCCAAGCATTTCATGGGGCCGGTCACGCCCGCTTTGCTTAGCGCAGCGATAGGAGGATGACATTGATGACTTGCCTGAGGCACTGCGTTTTGCACATACGCACCAGGTGAGCTATCCGATGGCACAGGGTTTGAGGGACCGGATATGAAGCGATTTGCCCCATTGCTCTTGCTGATAGCGGTTGCTTTCATGGTGTCGCACTTGACCGGCATGCCGACACGGCCATCGTTGAAGGTGACCACGTTGGATGGGCATCCCTATGACCTGACTAGCCAACGCGGGAGTTGGGTGATCGTGAATGTCTGGGCCACCTGGTGTGAGGCGTGCATCGAGGAGTTGCCGGGCCTCTCCCAATTCGTAAGCGCGCATCCGGACATCAGTGCTATCGGCATCGCCTATGACGACACCGATCCGGCACAGATCCGGGCCTTTCTGGAAAAGCATCCACTCAGTTATCCGGTGGCGCAGATCAGGATGGAACAGCCGCTCGGGGATTTCGACCGGCCACGGCTCATACCCACTACTTGGGTGATCGCACCCAATGGCAAGGTCGCCAAGCGCTTCGTGGGAGAGGTCTCTTCAGCTCAATTGAGTGCGGTGATCGGAGAGTGACAACATGAGCGGCGTTCGCTTCATTGTCAGTGGCAAGGTCCAGGGCGTGTTCTTCCGCGCGAGTACGCGCAACGAAGCGATGCGGCTGGGCTTGCATGGCCACGCGCGCAATCTTTCCGATGGTGGGGTGGAGGTGGTCGCGAGCGGCAGCACGGAAGCTTTGCGCGAACTGGAGCAATGGCTTTGGGAAGGACCTCCCGCCGCGAAGGTCGCCGAAGTGACTCGCAGCGACTATGCCGGCGAAGTGCGCGCGGGGTTCCTGGTTTTCTAGATCGTAGGCGGGGATTGGCATCCCAGCCTACAGGTCGATATGCGCCGGTGGCCGCCCAATGCGGTAGCGCGCGCTGATCGTCAGCACCGCACGCCGGAAGTCCGCCGCGAAGCCGCGCACGTCGAACAACGGACTGCGCTCGCGTTGCTGCGTAATGTGCTTGCGCAATGTCGCCAACGCTGCCGGATCGTTGCCCAGCGCGGTGGCCATGCCGATGAAAGAGTCGTTGTCGCTCGTGATCAGTTCGGGCAGGCCCAAATGGTGCAGCAGGCTCGTTACGGTGCGCGAAGCCATGGTCTTGCCGGTACGAGTGAGCACCGGGCATCCGGCCCATAACGCATCCGCAGCAGGGGCGCGCGAGTTGATGGGTAGCGTATCCAGGTACAGATCCACGTGCGCGTAGCGTGCCAGAAGCTCCGGATAGGGCAGGCGCGGCATGAAGATCAGGCGCTCGGGTGCAACATCGAGTGCGGCTGCCGCCTGGCGCAGGCGTTCGTCGGTATTGGCCGGCCCTGTGAGTAGCCACAATACGCTATCGGACACTTGCTGCAGGATCAGCATGCAGCGCGCGAACACCGCCGGGTTGATGGCCTGCGTTTCATTGAAGCAGGCGAATACGATGGCTTGCTCCGGCAGGCCACAAGCGGCACGCGATGGCACTTCCGACCGCACTCGCCGCGGATTGTTCGGTTGATGGCAGCGCTGGAGGCGGATGACCTTTTCGCTGACATGTTCACGCAGCTCCTGCGGCAGCACGATGGCATCGGTAAGCAGGTAATCCATCCACGGTGCGCCAGAACTGCCGTTGTAGCCCAGCCAGTTGACCTGAACGGGTGCGGGGCACAACGCCATCAGTTCGGCGTTGCCACGGCTGCGATAACCGTTGACGTCGAACAACACTTCGATGGCCATGCCATGAATGCGCTGTGCAATCTCGGCGCGATTCAGCGCGGAAACGTCATGCAGCGTTGCCGCTGCCGAGAGGCGCTGCCGCACGGAACTGCCGTCGTCCGGCATCATGGCGAACAGATGAACGTCCAGATCGCTTTCGGCCAATGCCTCGATAACGGCGACGATGTGCTGGCCGAACGCTGTTTCGTTCAGACCCTCCACCAGCATGCCGAGGCGGACTGGTGTATCGGGCATGGGCAACTGGTGGCGCAGCTTGAGTTGCTGGCGAAACGCCGCCGCCTGGCTTTCTATGATCGACGCATAGGTTTTCGCGCAACGCAGTTGCATGCCGGCGTCGGCCTCTTCGGCAAGAAACGCGAATGGATGCACGCCCGGCGCGTCTTCTGAGACCGCGCGGATCACCCGTTCGCTGAGTGCATCGATGTCCTGCCAGCGGCACAGCCGGCGGCGCACGAACAGCAATTGCCCCATCACCGGCACTGAATCGGGCGCGCGCGCCAGCGCTTCGGTAAAAGCGTCGTGGGCGTTAATGAGATCGCCGGCTTCATCGAACATCAGCGCGGCCTGGAGCATGTGCTGCACTTTGTCGGGCGCCAGCTTGCCGGCTTGCAGCAGCGAAGCGGCGGCCTCTCGTGGGCGGCGTTGCAGGTGCAGCAAGTGACCTAGCATCGCGTGGGCGACTTCCGCGTTCGGTACCTGCTGCAATACTTGGCGCACCAAGCTTTCGGCTTCCGCCAAACGCCCCAGTTCCATTTCCGCGGCAGCCAGGTTGAGGCGCAAGGAGGGATGCTGCGGCATGGCCTGCAAGGCTTGCGCAAAGGCATCGCGTCCTTGCGCATGTTGCCCGTTCGACATATAGGCCGCGCCCAGCGCTTGCAGTAGTGCCGGATGCCCGGATGCCCTGGTCTGTGCCTTTTGCAGGCGCTCGATGGCGGCGCCGACTTTGCCGTCGGCCATGGACAGGGAGGCCAGGTTGCACTGCAGTTCGATGTCGTTCGGCGCCAGTTCCGCGGCGCGATTCATCGCCGTCTGCGCCTCGCGACGCCGGCCCAGGCGCAGCAGGGCTACGCCGTGCAGGCGAATCAGCTCGGCCGATACCGGAAATTGCCTGCGTGCCTCGCCCGCGAAGTTGGCTGCTTCCTCATTGGCGTCGCGCTGCAGCAGCCCGGTGAGCTTTTGCAGGGTGGAGCTGATATCGGTGAGTGGCGCGTTGGTCATCGGCTGGCAGCAGGGCAAAACGAACAAAAGGGGGTAGGCCTGCCATCAGCGCCGGCATGACGAGCTGGAAAGACTGCCCCTGTAATACGGCTTTAGATTAGCGCGAACCGCGGCGGTCAATGTCCGGCGAGCGATTTCAGCTCGTCTGCCTGGTGTTCCCGCGCGAGCGTGCCGAACAGCTCGTCCAGCTGGCCTTGCATGACATCCGGCAGGTTGTGCAGGTCCAGGCCGATGCGGTGGTCGGTAATCAGGTTGTCCTTGTAGCGATAGGTGCGGATGCGCTGGCTGCGATCGCCGGTGCCCACCTGCAGGCGCCGCGACTGCGCCTGCTCGGCCGTCTGCTTGGACTGTGCCTCGTCCAGCAGGCGCGCCTTGAGCAGGCTCATGGCGCGGGCGCGGTTCTTGTGCTGACTGCGCTCATCCTGGCATTCCACCACGATGCCGCTGGGCAGATGCGTGATGCGGATCGCCGAATCTGTCTTGTTGACGTGCTGGCCGCCGGCGCCGGAGGCGCGAAAGGTGTCGACCTTCAGGTCGCCTGGCGAGATCTGGATGTCCTCGATCTCGTCCAGCTCCGGCAGCACCGCCACGGTGGCGGTGGAGGTGTGCACGCGCCCCTGCGACTCGGTGACCGGCACGCGCTTCACGCAATGCACGCCCGACTCGAATTTCAGCCGGGAGTAGGCGCCCTTGCCTTCCAGGCGGGCGATGATTTCCTTGTAGCCACCATGCTCGCCGGGATGCTCGCTGAGGACCTCCACTTGCCAGCGCTGGCGCTCGGCATAGCGGGTATACATGCGGAACAGGTCGCCGGCGAAGATGGCGGCTTCGTCACCACCGGAACCGGCGCGCACTTCAAGGTACAGGTTGGCTTCGTCGCGCGGATCCTTGGGGATCAACAGGCATTGCAGATTGCTGTCGAGTTCGGCCAGGCGGGCTTCCAGCTGCGGAATATCCTCGGCGGCCATGTCGCGCAGCTCCGGATCGTCCAGCATGGCGCGCGCATCGGCGAGCTCGCGTTCGGTGTTCGTCAGCTCGCGCATGGCGTCGGCGACCGGCTGGAGCTGCGCGTATTCGCGCGACAGTTCGCGGAAACGCGTGTTGTCGGCCAGCACCTCGGCCTGGCCGAGCAGCAGGGCGAGTTCTTCGTGGCGCTCGACGGTGGCTTCGAGTTTGCTGCGGATGGAAGGTGTCATGAAGGATCTAAGGCTGGGGAGGAAAGGCGTGCGAAACGATGCATAGCGCGGCAGCCAGCCGCACTCGCTATTCGTCGTTCGCTTCCAGCTTTTCGTCTTCGCCCAGGCCGTACAGCCGCCCGGCGGCATGCAGCAGATCGTAATCGCCGCTGAGTGTGGCTTCGCGCAGCCGCGCACTGGGATGGTGCAGCAATTTGTTGGTCAGGGTATTGGCCAGGAAGGCCAGGGCTTCGTCAGGCGACTTCCCGCGCGCTAACATCGCGCGCGCCTTGTCCAGCACCTGGTCGCGATAGGTTTCGGCATGTGCGCGCAGGTCTACGGCGGGATTGCGGATGGTCAGCGCACGGCGCCAGGCCATGTAGCGCTCCACCTGCAGGTCGATGATCGCATCCGCCTCACGCGCCGCGTTTTCGCGCGAGCGGCGGTTGTCATCGATGACCTGGCGCAGATCATCAATGCCGTAGAGATAGACGTCCGGCAGTTCGCCGACCGCCGGTTCGATATCGCGCGGTACGGCAATGTCCACCATGAACATCGGTTTGCGGCGGCGTGCGGCAATCGCCTTTTCCACCACCGCGCGGGTCAACACCGGCTGCCGTGCGGCGGTGGAGGCGATCACGATATCCGCCTCGGCCAGATGCTGCGACAGATCGCTCAGGGCAATCGCATAGCCGCCGTGGCGACCCGCCAGTTCCTGCGCGTTTTCCAGCGTGCGATTGGCCACGATCAGTCGGCGCACCTGTTTTTCGGCCAAGTGGCGCACCGCCAGCTCGATGGTGTCGCCGGCACCGATCAGCAGCACGCAGGCCTGGCGCAAGTCGGTGAACACACGTTCGGCCAGCCGCACGGCCGTGAAAGCCACCGATACGGTGTGCGCGCCGATGCGCGTATCGGTACGCACGCGCTTGGCCACGGCGAAGGTGTGCTGCAGCAGGCGATCCATGGGCGCCTTCAGCACATGGGCCTCACGCGCCTGCTGATAGGCATCCTTCACCTGGCCGAGAATCTGCGGTTCGCCCAGCACCATCGAATCGAGGCCGGTGGCGACCCGAAACATGTGCCTCACGGCAGCTTCGTCATCATGGCGATACAGGAACTCGTCAAGCTTGCCGGGAGTCAGACGGTGGTGGCGGCTGAGCCATTCTTGTGGAACGTTCTCCGCGCCTGCCGTTACGCTGACGTAAAGTTCGGTACGGTTGCAGGTGGAGAGGATCAGCGCTTCGTCAACGCCGGGTTCGCGCGCAAGCTCGCGCAGCGCTTCGCTGGCCGCGCTTTCGTCGAATGCCACCTGCTCGCGCAGGTTGACCGGCGCGGTGAGATGGTTGAGCCCGAGGGCGATCAGCTTCATGGCGTAATGCGAGTGAGAGCGACGGGCGTTGGCCGGCGTAAACTAAGTACGCCAAAATGGCGAATTGGTTGGAGGAATAGTGTGCTGAGCGGGACGGTCGAGTTCAAGCAAGTGCGGCGCTTTGTAGCTGGTGGGTTGGTCGTGCTTGGGCTGGCCGGATGCGCGGTGGCACCCCATCGGGCAGGCGGCCCGTCGATGGCGTCACCGCAGCCGCTGACGCGAATGGTAGTGGCTACGCCAGACCCGGACCACGACCTGCTGGCCCAGTTGCTGGCTGGTGAATTGGCGTTGTCGAGCTCGGATCTCAAGGCCGCCTCACAGTCCTATGCCAAGGCGATGCTGATCTCCAGCGATCCGGAGGTGGCCGGCAAGGCCGCCGCCCTGGCCATCGCCATCCATGATCCGGAGGGCGCCCGGCAAGCCATCGACCGTTGGCAGAAGCTGGGTGCGAGCACCGCGCAGCTGGCACAGGCTCGGGCCCAGCTGGCCATGGAGCAAGGGCAGGCCGAGGAAGCCAGCCGCCAGCTGGGCTTGCTGATCGGCAGCGGCGACAAGGATGCGTGGCGCATGTTCGGCCGCGTCCTGATCGGCAGTCGCGATCCGGCGCTGGCCGGACGCCTGCTGGAATCCCTCGCTACGCCCGACCATCTCCCGGCCGACCCCAAGGCGTGGCTGGCGATGAGCGAGCTGGGCGAGCAATTGAACCGCCATGTCTACGCCCAGCAGATCGCCGATGGCGCTCTGAAGCGTTTCGGCACGGCTGAGACGTATGCCTGGGCCGCCCAGCTCAAGCTGAACAACGGCGACCGCAGCGGGGGGCTCAATCTGCTGCGCCAGGCGCAGGTGAAGGACCCGAACAACATCGGTCTGCGGCTGACCTATGCGTCCCTCCTGGGTCAGAGCGGCCAGTACACCCAGGCGAGCCATCTGCTCGAAAAAGGTCCGCAGAACGCGCAGACCTATGCGCTGCGCGCCGCCTTGGCCGCCAACGCCAAGGACAACAAGACGCTGCAGCAGGTTTATGCGCAGCTCTCGCAGGCCCCGGACGAGGTGCGCAACACCAGTGTCTACCTGCTCGGCCAGCTTGCCGAGGTGCTTGGCCACAAGGACGAGGCGCTGAAGTGGTACGACCAGGTATCGGACGAGGACGACCATGCCTTCGACGCCGACCTGCGCAGCGCGATCCTGTTGCAGGACCTCGGGCGCAGCGCGGAGGCGCACCAGCAATTGGCGGAGATGCAGACGGACTATCTGGATCAGCCCGCGCAGCTGCGTCGCGCCTATGAAGTGGATGCCGACCTCTATCTGCGCGAGAAGCGCTACCCGGAGGCGATCGATTCCTTCAGCCATGCGCTGCAGGTAGTGCCCGATGATCCGGATTTGCTGTATGGGCGCGGGCTGGCGTACGCGGAGATCGGCAAGATCGATCCGGCCGTGGCGGATTTTCGCCGCCTGCTGACGATCAAACCGGGCGACGTCGACGCCAGCAATGCGTTGGGCTTTACGCTCGCCGACGCGGGGCGCGATCTGTCGGAAGCCGAGCAACTGATCGCCGCGGCGCGCGCGGCAAAGCCGAACGATCCTTCGATCGCCGATTCGTGGGGCTGGCTGCAGTATCGGCTCGGCCACCTGGATCAGGCCGCCGAGGTGCTGCGCAACGCGTGGCAGAGCGGCAAGGACGCCGATGTCGGTGTTCACCTCGGCGAAGTACTGTGGAAGCAGGGGCATCGGGAGCAGGCGCAGCAAGTGTTCGATGAGGTGCGCCGAGAAGATCCGCACAACCTCGCCCTGCAACAAACCTTGAAGCGGCTGGAGCCATGAAGTCATCTCTACGTGTTTTTGCAGCGCTCGCGCCGCTGCTGCTGGCAGCGTGCGCGCCCCAACAACTGGTGCGCAACAAGGGCGATGCAGCTGCATTGGCGCAGCAGGATGCGCGCGAACAGCAGCTGGCGAGCGCCAATCACTGGGTCTTGCAAGGCAAGCTGGGTGTGTCCAACGGCCAGGATGCAGGCAGTGGCGGTTTCACCTGGACCCAGGACGGCGATCACTACGAGTTCGTTTTTCGCACGCCGATTACAGGCAAGAGCTATCGTCTGACCGGCAACCCCGATGGCGCCGAGCTGGATGGCGCGGAAGGCGGTCCGCAACGCGGGCCGGATGCAGAAAGCCTGATGCGCCGTGCGTTGCACTGGGAGGTTCCGCTCGACGAACTGCGTGCCTGGGTACTCGGCTTGCGGGCGCAAGGTATGCAGGCCGACCTGAGTTTTGGCGACGATCGCTTGCCTTCGGTGCTGCAGCAGGACGGCTGGACGGTGAGTTATCCCGCCTGGGACATGACGCACCAGCCACCGCTGCCGGCGAAGGTGTTTGCCGAAAAGCCGCCGTATAAGGTGCGCCTGGCGATCGAATCGTGGAGCCTGCAGTGAGTTTTCACCTTAAGGATTTGAACTGATGTCATTCCGCATCCAGCGCGCCACGGCCGCCCATGTAGACGTCATTTGCGACATCGAGCGCACAGCGGTGCAATTGTTTCGCGATCATCCGGCGTGGCGGTTCTATTCCCGCCTCTCCATCCCGAAGGACCTGCTCGCCGAAGAAATTCGGCGCGGCTTCGTGTGGGTGGCCCTCGATGAAGCAAGCGGCGATGTAGTGGGTTTCGTATGGCTCGACGTGGAATTGCACAGCGATGTGGTGAGCCTTGCCGAGATCGACGTGCTGCCGGAGTTTCATCGGCGCGGCATCGGCTCGGCGTTGCTTGAGCATGCCTGCGCCTGGGCGCAGGAGAAGGGTTATCGCCGCATGGACCTGGGGACGCTGCCCGACGTGCCGTGGAACGCACCGTTCTACACCAGGCATGGCTTCGTGGTGGTCGACAAGAACGATCCCGCCTACGCCTATGCACTCGAGCGCGACCGCGAAAATGGGTTTCCGCAGGAGTTGCGCGTATTCATGTCGCGCTCGCTTTCGGCCTGAGAAGGTGCGCGGTCAACAAATTGAATTGACACGCATTGCGCCTCCCGCCACAATTTTCCTTCTTTGCTCCCCGGCGAGCCCTTAGCGCAGGTCCGGATAGCAGATTCCCAACCAATACTGGGGCGTCGCCAAGCTGGTTAAGGCACGGGATTTTGATTCCCGCATGCGTAGGTTCGAATCCTACCGCCCCAGCCATTTCGCAGCGGGAGCCGTTCGGCTTCCGTTTGCGCAGTCCGGGAATGGGCTGCATGGCATCGGGCACTTGCGTGCCCGAAGATTTTCAAGCTCCATTCGGGCACGTACCGGAGGGGCGGGTCGGAAGGGGCGGGAGCGCGCCTGACCACCCAAGCTGACTCCATAAGCCAGGTTCTGAGGAAAACAATCGTGGATACGCCCACCCCGATGCTGTTTACCGGCAATGCGCACCGTGCCCTGGCCGAGGATATCGCCCATCGCCTGGGGATCCCGCTGGGCAAGGCCCTGGTCGGCAAGTTCAGCGACGGCGAAGTGCAGATCGAGATCGAAGAGAACGTCCGCCGCCAGGAAGTGTTCGTGGTGCAGCCTACCGGCGCACCCAGCGCGGAGAACCTGTTCGAGCTGCTGACCCTGGTCGATGCGCTCAAGCGCGCCTCCGCGGCCAGCGTTACCGCGGTGATGCCGTATTTCGGCTACGCCCGCCAGGATCGCCGCCCGCGTTCTGCGCGCGTGCCGATCACCGCCAAGCTGGTGGCTCGCCTGATCGGCACCGCTGGCGTGGACCGCGTGCTGACCGTCGACCTGCATGCCGACCAGATCCAGGGCTTCTTCGACGTGCCGGTGGACAACGTCTACGCCTCGCCCATCCTGCTGGCCGACATCTGGCGCAGCTACAGCATGGACGACCTGATCGTGGTCAGCCCGGACGTGGGCGGCGTGGTGCGCGCACGCGCCATCGCCAAGCGCCTGGACGATGCCGATCTGGCCATCATCGACAAACGCCGCCCCAAGGCCAACGTGGCCACGGTGATGAACATCATCGGCGACGTGGAAGGCAAGACCTGCGTGATGGTGGACGACATCGTCGACACCGCCGGCACCCTGTGTGCGGCGGCTGCGGCCCTGAAGGAGCGCGGCGCCCGCAAGGTAGTCGCCTACTGCGTGCATCCGGTGCTGTCGGGCGCGGCAATCCGCAATCTGGAGGGCTCCCAGCTCGACCAGCTGGTGGTCACCAACACCTTGCCGTTGCGCGAGGATGCCAGGAACTGCGCCAAGATCCGCCAGCTTTCGGTGGCGGAACTGCTGGCGGAGACGATCCGGCGCATCGCCTTTGGCGAGTCGGTGAGTTCGCTCTACATCGACTGAGCGAGGCTCCGCGGGGCGTAGGCTGGGATGACAATCCCAGCTCACCGCGCAGCCTCCCAATGCCGGGATTGCCATCCCAGCCTACGCGCTGGGCGGCCTCGCGTATTTTTCGGTATACTTATGCGCTTTTCCGCCCGCATCCGCGGGCGTTCCGGCTCTCCTGGTCGCGGGGGAGTCAGTTTGGTCGCCGCGAGGCGGCTTTCAAAAACCTAAGGCAATACCAACATGGCCAAGACTCATGAAATCGTGGCGCAAGTGCGCAAAGACGAGGGGAAAGGTGCGAGCCGCCGCCTGCGTCGTGCGTCCTTCGTGCCCGCAGTGGTTTACGGTGCGGGTCAGCCCGCCGAGAGCATCCAGATCGAGCACAACACCATCCTGCTCGCCGCCAAGCACGAGTGGTTCTTCTCCTCGGTGCTGGACCTGAACGTCGACGGCAAGGTGCAGAAGGTGCTGGTGCGCGACTGGCAGAAGCATCCGTTCAAGCAGCAGATGCTGCACATGGACTTCCTGCGTATCAACGAGAACGAAGCGATCCGCGTGAACGTGCCGGTCCACTTCCTCAACCAGGAAAAGTCCCCGGCCGGCAAGACCGCTGGCGTGGTGATCTCGCACAACCTCAACGAAGTGGAAGTCTCCTGCCTGCCGAAGGATCTGCCGGAGTTCATCGAACTGGACCTGGCCGACCTCAAGCCTGGCGACATCATCCACCTGTCGCAGCTGAAGCTGCCGGCGAACGTGGAAATCCCGGCGCTGCATCTGGGTGCCGATCACGACGTGGCCGTGGTTACGGCTGTGACCGTGCAGGAAGAAGTCGACGCGGCGCCGGCCGAGGGTGCCGAAGGCCAGCCGGCCGCCGAAGCTTCCAAGGAACCCAAGAAGTAAGCCGTTTGGCCTCCTACTCCCTCTCCCTTCCGGGGAGAGGATTGGGCTGAGGGGCCACACTTGCGGCCAACTCCAAGCTGATCGATGGCAGGCCTACGACTCATCGTCGGACTGGGTAACCCCGGTACCGAATACCTCAGAACCCGGCACAACGCCGGGTTCTGGTTTGTTGACGCCCTGGCAGCAGGGCAGGGCGAGCGCTTCGGCTTCGACGGCAAGCTGCATGGCGAGACCTGCAAGCTGCGCATCGGCGGCGAGCCGGTATGGCTGTTGAAGCCGGCCACCTTCATGAACAAGAGCGGCATCGCTGTCGCTTCCGCGTTGCGCTACTACAAGATCGAGCCGGAGCAGTGCCTGGTCGCTCATGACGACCTGGATCTTCCCGCCGGCGCCGTGCGCCTGAAGTTCGATGGCGGCCACGGCGGCCAGAACGGCTTGCGCGACATCATGGCCCATCTGGGCCACGGCAAATTCCATCGCCTGCGCCTTGGCATCGGTCATCCCGGCCACAAGGACCAGGTTACGCCGTGGGTGCTGGGCCGGCCTTCGGCCAAGGACGAGGATGCGATGCTGGAGGGCATTGCCGGCGCACTGGATGTGCTGCCGCTGGCGGTCGATGGGCAGTTCGACAAGGCCATGCAGCGGCTGCACACACCGGCAAAGCGTTGAGTTGCCGATCGCCACTTAACTATTTCGTTTTTCACTTTCAACCCCGGATCAAGAAACCATGGGCATCAAATGCGGCATCGTCGGCCTGCCTAACGTCGGCAAATCCACCTTGTTCAACGCATTGACCAAGGCGGGCATTGCCGCAGCCAACTTCCCGTTCTGCACGATCGAGCCGAACGTGGGCGTGGTGCCGGTGCCCGATACGCGCCTGCAGGCGTTGTCGGACATCGTCAATCCGCAGAAGGTGATCCCCACCGCGGTGGAGTTCGTCGACATCGCGGGCCTGGTCGCGGGCGCCTCCAAGGGCGAGGGCCTGGGCAACAAATTCCTGGCGCATATCCGCGAGGTGGATGCCATCGCGCATGTGGTGCGCTGCTTCGAGCACACCGACATCGTGCACGTGGCGGGCAAGGTCGATCCCATTGCCGACATCGACACCATCGATACCGAGCTGGCACTGGCCGACCTCGATTCCGTCGATAAGGCGCTGAACCGTGCCGAGCGCGCCGCCAAGGCCAATGACAAGGAAGCCTTGGCCAAGAAGCCCGTGCTGCAAAAACTCGCCGCCGGTCTTAATGAGGGCCGGACCGCGCGCAGCCTGGGCCTGGATGACGAGGAAAAGGCGCTGGTGCGCGACCTGTTTCTGCTCACCCTGAAGCCGCTGATGTACATCGCCAACGTGCGCGAGGACGGTTTTGAAAACAACCCGCACCTGGACGCCGTGCGCCAGCGTGCAGTAGCCGAAGGCGCCGAGGTGGTGCCGGTGTGCGCCGCCATCGAAGAAGAGCTTTCGCAGCTCGAAGACGCCGACCGCGACGAATTTCTCAAGGACCTGGGACTCGAAGAGCCCGGCCTCAATCGCGTGATCCGCGCCGGCTACAAGCTGCTCAACCTGCAAACCTATTTCACCGCTGGCGTGAAAGAAGTGCGCGCCTGGACCATCAAGCGCGGTTTCACCGCACCGCAGGCGGCTGGCGTGATCCACACTGATTTCGAGCGCGGCTTCATTCGTGCCGAAACGGTGGGCTATGACGACTTCATCCAGTACAAGGGCGAAGCCGGCGCCGCCGCCGCGGGCAAGCTGCGCAAGGAAGGCAAGGACTACATCGTCAAGGATGGCGATGTGCTGCACTTCCTGTTCAATGTCTGAGTTTGAGCCGGCCCCGCGCAAGCGGGGCTTTTTCCATGCGAGCATAGATTTGCCCGTATGGAGTGGATGCTCATGTCCCATGATGCATTGAGGATACGACTCGCCCAAGCAGATGATGCTTGCGCCATCGGCGTACTGAGTCGTCGCGTCGTGCGACGCTGGGTTTTGCCCGAGCAATCGCCAAAAATTGGCCGCGAATTGCTACTGCGTCTTTCTGCCGGCTCGCTGCGTCAGAAGATCATCGAAGGCCAGCGTTTCCACCTGGCCTATTTGGGCGAGGTATTGGTGGGCGTTGCGGCGATGCGTGACGACAGCCATCTTTTGCATCTTTACGTCGGTACTCGCTATCAGGGGCGGGGCATTGCGCGGCGGCTGTGGCAGCGCACTTTGAATGACGCTGTTCGGCGCGCTGGTACGCGGCGATTTACGCTTAACGCAACGCGCTGTGCCGTACCGGTTTATGTACGACTAGGCTTTCATGCAGAAGGGCCGGAACGGCCATCTCCCAGCGGTGTGATCACCACGCCCATGAGCCTTCGGCTGACGACGCGGCGCAACAAGCAGGCATAATGTCGTCTTGCGATTGGCGTACCCGTTGGAGTGTCCATGTCCGGCCAGCAGCACGAAGTCACCCTGCGTTTTCTTGCCCAACCCACCGATGTGAACTTTGGTGGCAAGGTGCACGGCGGCATGGTGATGAAATGGATCGACCAGGCCGGTTATGCCTGCGCCGTGGGCTGGAGCGGGGCGTACTGCGTGACGGTAGCGGTAAGCGGCATCCAGTTCGTCAAGCCGATCCTGATCGGCGACATGGTCAGCGTGCGGGCCAAGCTGATTCATACCGGCACCTCCAGCATGCAGATGGCAGTGGACGTTTTGGCACGCGATCTGCGCACGGGCGAGGAGCGCCTGGCGACCAGTTGCGTGATGGTGTTCGTGGCGCTGGACAAGGCCGAGGGCAAGCCTACGCCGGTGCCGCCATGGACGCCGCGCGACGAGAACGAACGTCAGTTGCAGGAGCAGGCGCGACATCTGCTTGAGCTTTCCAAGGGCATGGCGCAGTACGTGGATACGCGCGGCGCGGGAAACGACTGAAGCAAGATGGCGCTTTGCTCGAAAAAATCTTGGAAAATCGGCCGCTTCCCCTGGTTCAGGTGTTGACACATCCGGCCTCGATCCACACAATAGCCGTTCTTTGTTGGAGGGATACCCAAGCGGCCAACGGGGGCAGACTGTAAATCTGCTGGCTTACGCCTTCGGTGGTTCGAATCCACCTCCCTCCACCAGTCAACTTCACGGGTAACTGTGTCAGGCTGGAAGGCTGGTAGCAAAAGCGGTTGAATTCGCTGATGCGGTCCAGAGACGAGTTCCGCACCGAGCGGGAGTAGTTCAATGGTAGAACCTCAGCCTTCCAAGCTGATGGTGCGGGTTCGATTCCCGTCTCCCGCTCCATTGATCTCGTCAGGTTTTTAAGGGTCCGGCAGGATGCCGGTCTACTCTTCGCCGTCATGGAGGATGGTCGAAAGATTTGCTCATGTAGCTCAGTCGGTAGAGCACTTCCTTGGTAAGGAAGAGGTCGCTGGTTCGATTCCAGTCATGAGCACCACCTATGTGGCTACAAGCGGTATCGCCTGATAGCTCGTTTAGATTTCCTTATCACTCAGACTCCATCGGGATTTTGCGCTCATGGCAAAGGGTAAATTCGAACGCACCAAGCCGCACGTGAACGTGGGCACGATCGGTCACG
>NZ_BSOA01000021.1 GCF_030160275.1 Dyella flagellata | reverse complement strand
AGATAGGCCGCGCCGGCCTTGAGCACGGCGAGCAAGGCAATCACCAGCTCGGGCGAGCGTGGCAGGGCGATGGCCACGATCTGTTCGCTGCCGATGCCGCATTGGATCAGGTAATGGGCCAGTTGGTTGGCCCGCGCATTGAGCTGGGCGTAGTTCAGCTGCGTCTGTTCGCAGACCAGTGCAATCGATTCGGGCGTCAGTGCCGCTTGTCGCTCGAAGCATTGTGGCAGTGTCGATGCGGCTACCACCGGAGCGGGTGGATTCCATTTATCGAGTATCGTGCGGCGTTCCTCTGCACTAAGCAGATCGATCTGGCCCAGCGGTTTGTTGGCATGCTGGGTGAAGCTTTCGAACAGATGCAAAAGGCGTTGCGCGAAGCGTTCGATAGCGGGGCGGTCGAATAGATCGGGGCGATAACCCAGCTGTAGCGTCAACTGTTTGCCGGGACTTGCCCATAGCCCCAAGGGATAGTGCGAACGCGTGCCGCCCTGACCCTCGCCGAAGGTGGCGCGCAGATCTTCCGGGCGTGTCGACAGTATTTCTGGATCGAACGGATAATTTTCAAACACGATATGCGTGTCGAACAGCTCGCCCAAGCCGGCGATCCGCTGAATCTCGATCAGGCCAATATGATTGTGTTCGAGCAGTCGAACCTGCTGCTCCTGCAAACGCGCAGCCAGTTCGCCGAGGCTCTGGGCCGGTGACCAGCGTAGACGCAGTGGCACGGCGTTGATCATCAAGCCCGCCATCTGCTCGGCGCCCGGCAACTCCGGCGGCCGCTCGGCCACGATCGTGCCGAACAGCACATCGTTGCGGCCGGTCAGCGCGCCCAGGCCCAGGCCCCACATCATCTGCACTACGGTATTGAGCGTCACGCCCCATCGGCGCGCCTGCTGCTGTACCGCGCAAGTGAGCGGCGCGGGCAAACTGAGAACGTACGATTCTTGCTCGGCACCGATGGCGCTGGCATGCGGCGCAACGCGTGTGGCTTCTTCCACGCCCTCCAGATAGTCCTGCCATGCCAGGCGTGCGGCGGCGCGATCCTGTCGCTGGATCCAGGCCAGGTAATCGCGATAGGGCGTCACGGCAGGCAAGCGCGCCGCATCGCCGTGGCGATACAGTTCCAACAGATCGTTCAACAGAATCAGCCAGCTCCAGCCATCGATCAGCACGTGATGCGCCGTATGGGCCAACAAATGCTGCTGCTCCGCCAGGCGCACCAAGGTGAAACGCATCAGCGGCGGCGCGGCAGGATCAAAACGCTGTTCGTGCTCGGCATCCAGCAAGGTCTGCAGCTCGGCTTCACGCCGACCCGCTTCCAGCGCGGAAAGATCGACGAATTTCCAGGGCAGGGCCGCGTCGCGCGAAATCACCTGGACTGGCTGATCCAGCTCCTCGTGCACGAAACCCGCGCGCAAATGCGCATGACGTTCGAGCAGCCGGTCTGCCGCGCTGCGAAGCGAGTCGGGATCGAGCGCACCGTTCAACTCGAATGTGCGCTGGGTGGTGTAGGTGCCTAACTCACGTTCGTCGTAGAGCGCACGGAAGAGAAATGCCTGCTGCATCGGCGACAGCGGCAGGATGTCCGTCAGTTGCCGATAGCGGGCCTGCAGGCGATCGATTTGCGCTTGAGTGACGGCGACCAGCGGCAGGTCCGAGGGGATCAGGGCACCGGCCCGCGGCTGCCGGGCTTCGGCGACCAGTAGCTCCAAGCTTGCAAACCACAGATTTGCGAGGCTTTGCACCTCGCTCTGCGAAAAGCGGGGTTCGCACCATTGCCAGATGGCGTTGAGTTCCGGCCCGTCGGGGCGATCGAAAATGGCCGCATGCAACTCCAGCTCATGCGCCATGAACAGATCCATCTCATCCGCGCCGGCGCGGGTGAGAGCTATCGCATCGTCATCCAGTGCGGGACCGGCCTGTGCCGATGTAGCCGCGGTGATACGGCCCAGATAAGCGAAGCCGACCGGCATGGCGTCGGAACCAGCCAGTTCGCGCGCACTGTCCTTGTTCAAGTAGCGCAACAGCCCATAGCCAAGGCCGCGATCCGGTACCGCGCGCAACTGCTGCTTGATGCGCTTGAATGCGGCGGCCACCGGCGTGCCCCCGGCCAGAATGTTCGCTGCATCGAGCGCGCCCAGGTCCAGGCACAGCGGAAAGCGGGTCGTAAACCAGCCTACGGTGCGCGACAGGTCCGCGCCGGCAAATTCTTCGCGTCCATGGCCTTCGATATCCAGGCCCAGCGCATGCGGCTGCAAGCCGCGCTGTTGTTGCCATCCGGCCATGGCCAAGGCTAGCGCCGTGAGAAACACCTCGTTGATGTGCGCATTGAACGCCATGGGTACACGCGTCAGCAGTTCCGCCGCCATGGCTGACGGGAGCGTCAGGCGCATGCTGCTGACCCGGCGCGTCTCATGCACGGGAGTATCCGAACCGGCATTGGGAACGCGCGCCGCGGCAAGTACGTTTTTCCAGAACGGCAGCTCGGCCACGCGCTGCGGTGTCACCGCTTCATCCGCCAGCTGCTGACTCCAATGCCGTAGCGAAGTGCCGCCTGTATCGCATGCGGGGCTTCGTCCCGCAGCGATCGCCTCCCAGGCCGCGATCAGGTCCGGAATGAGGATGCGCCAGGAAACGCCATCCACCACCAGGCGATGCAACGTCAACAGCAGCTGCCCCTGCTGCCCTTCGCCGGCATCGAACCATACCGCATCGAGCATCACGCCCTGTTCGGGACGCAGCCGCGATGCGGCCAGCTTGCTTGCTTCAAGCATCCGCCTGCGGCGCTGATCTGCATCGGTACGGGCAAGCGTTACGCGTTGCAGGCAGGCGGCAGCGTCGACACTGCCTGCCGCTGGTATGTCCAGTCGCCAGTCATCGCCGTTTGCGTGCAAGCGTAAACGCAGCGCGGCATGCTGATCGAGCACTACCTGCAAAGCGCGCGTCAGTTGTTCCTGCGTCAAGTTTGCCGGTACATTCACTAACCGCTTGACTGCCGGTTGATACTGATTGGCCAGCAGGCCTCGATCAAGCAACCAACGCATGATGGGAGTAGGTGCCAGCACACCTTCAGAATCATCCGCATGGACAGGCGTCGCGGTGACCGCCGGTTCGATCAGCGCGGCCAGCGCCGCCGTACTTTGATGGACGAAGACATCCTTGGGTTTGATATGCAAACCAGCCTGGCGCGCACGACTGACCAGCTGCATTGAGCTGATGCTGTCGCCACCCAGATCAAAGAAGCTGTCGTCGATGCCCACCGCATCCAGATGCAGCACCTGCGCAAACAGCTCCGCCAACGTGGCTTCCTGCGGCGTGCGCGGTGCCCGCCGTTGCGCGGCGGTGAACCCCGGCGCAGGCAGGGCCTTGCGATCAAGCTTGCCGTTGGGTGTCAGCGGCCAGGCATCCAGCACCACGATGGCGGCCGGCACCATGTAGTCGGGCAGATGCCCGGCCATGCCGCGGCGCAGCTCGGCCGGGTCCGGTACACGCTCGGCCGAAGCCACTACATAGCCGACCAGCTGCTTCTGACCGGGATGGTCCTCGCGCGCCAACACCAGCGCGTGTTCCACCTGCGCCACGTGCCGCAGCACGGCCTCCACTTCGCCCAATTCGATGCGAAAGCCGCGAATCTTCACCTGATGATCGATACGGCCCAGGTAATCGATCACCCCCTCCGGACGCCAGCACACCAGGTCCCCGGTGCGGTACATGCGACGGCCCGGCGCACCGAACGGGCTGGCGACAAAACGCTCCGCGGTCAGCCCGGCACGCCGGTGATAACCGCGCGCCAAGCCATCACCGGCGATATACAGCTCACCCGCCACGCCAGGCGGCACCGGCTGCAGGCTGGCATCCAGGACATACAGGCACGCATTCCAAATCGGGCGGCCAATCGGGATGCGCGGCCACTGGCTGACATCCTCGGTGATCTCGAAGGTGGCGCAGCCCACCGTCGCCTCGGTGGGGCCGAAGTGATTGACCAGCCGCACCTGCGGATAGCGTTGCTGCCAGAACGCGATGTCGGCCGGCACCATCGCTTCGCCGCCGGTCATCAGGATGGCTGTAGGACTGGCCACCGCGTGCATCTGCAACTGCTGATTGATCAGGCGCAGATGCGAAGGTGTCACTTTCAACAAAGTGTAGGGCGCGCTGTCGCCCGGGCCATTGCCCAGCTGTTCGATTTCTTCGCCGGCCGGCAGCACGGTCAGCGCCTGGCCGGCCACCAGCGCGCCGAACAGTGTGGTGATGCCGGCATCGAAGCTGATCGAGAACACCGTGGGCGAACCGCCGGTGGCAGCGCCGTAATAGCTATGGCAATCCCAGCGCAGATAATTGGTCAAGGCGCGATGCGGTATCACCACACCCTTGGGACGGCCGGTCGAGCCGGAGGTGTAGATGATGTAGGCCGGATGGTGGCTGTGCAGGGCGCTGACGCGCTCAGCTTGGGTGGGATCGCTCTGGCGCTGTTGCGCCAACTCGGCGAGCAGCGTCGGATCGTCCAGGCAATACGCGGGCAACGCTGCCGGCAAGCAGTGCGCCTGCTCTTGCATGGTGAGCGCCAGCGCCGGTTCGGCATCCTCGATCATCATCGCCAGGCGCTCGGGCGGATACTCCGGATCCAGCGGCACATAGGCGGCGCCGGTCTTGAGCACGGCCAGCAGCGCCACGATCAGTTCCAGCGAGCGGGGCAGCGCGATGGCTACGAGCTGTTCGGGGCCGATGCCTTGCCGGATCAGGCGATGGGCCAGTTGATTGGCGCGCGCATTGAGTTGGGTGTAGCTGAGCGACGATGCCTGCCAGTGCAGCGCGATGGCGTGCGGGCATTCCCGCACGCGCGCCTCGAACAAGGCGGGCAGGGTGGTTTCGGGTAGGGGATGCTGGGTGTCGTTCCAATCATGCAACACGCATTGGCGTTCGTGCGCCTGCAGGATGCCGAGCTGTCCCACGCGTTGCTGCAGATCGGCGGTGAACGCTTCCAG
This sequence comes from Dyella flagellata, assembly GCF_030160275.1. Lineage (GTDB taxonomy): Bacteria > Pseudomonadota > Gammaproteobacteria > Xanthomonadales > Rhodanobacteraceae > Dyella_B > Dyella_B flagellata. Next base: position 3,393 of record NZ_BSOA01000021.1, on the reverse strand, counting down.
CAAGCCCTGCAGGCGCTGGCCGATCACTTCCACCTGCGCGCGTTCGAACAGGTCCGTACGATAGCCCAGGCGCAATTCCAGCCCGGAGGCGCGCGGAATCGCGCACAAGCCCAGCGGATAGTGCGTGCGATCGCCGCCGGCGCCGCCCAGGTCAGTGATACGCAAGCCAGCGACCGATGCGCCGTCGTCATCGGACAATTGACCAAGCGGCATGTTTTCGAATACGACATGCGTGTCGAACAGCTCACCCAGACCCACGCTGCGCTGGATCTCGGTAAGGCTCAGGTGCTGATACTCGATCAGGCCGGCCTGCTGACCCTGCACGTGCTGCAGCAGTTCCAGCAGTGTCTGTTCCGGCCGCAGGCGCATGCGCATCGGCACGGTGTTGATCATCATGCCGACCATGCTTTCCACGCCGGCCAATTCGGGCGGGCGATGCGATACGGTAATGCCGAACACAACGTCGTCGCGTCCGCCGAGTTTGCCGATCAACACACCCCATGCCATCTGCAACAACGTATTCAGCGTCAAGCGATGCTGGCGTGCTTGCTGGGTGAGCGCGGCGGTCAACGCCTGCGGCAACTTCACGATAAATGTCTGCGTGGGCGGTGCATTGTTCGGTAAATGCGCAACGAGACGACATGGTTCTTCCACTCCGTCGAGGTAAGCACGCCACGCCATGCGCGCGGCCTCGACGTCTTGCCGTTTTATCCATGCCAGATACTCACGGTATGGCGTGACCGGTTTCAGTACCGAGACGTCGCCGCGATGTTTGAGCAAGGTGAACAACTCGTCCAGCAGGACGGTCATGGACCAGCCGTCGAGCAAAATATGGTGGTAGGTAAAGACGAGCTGATGCCGCTCGCCGGCGAGACGAATCAGCGTGAAGCGCAGCAGTGGGGGACGGGCCGGATCGAAGCGGCGGCGATAATCGCGATCCAGTGTCGCCTGCAATTTTCGCTGTCGCGTCGGCTCGTCCTGTTCGGAAAGGTCGATTATCTGCCACGGCACAGCGGCATCGCGCGGAATCACCTGCATGGGCTGCGCCTGCCCCTGCTGCATGAAGCCTGCGCGCAAATTGGCGTGCCGCTGCATCAGCGCGAGCAGCGCGTCACGCAGCATCTGCGCATCCAGCACTCCGTTCAAATCGAATACCGATTGCACGCAATAGTCATCGGTCGCCTGGTCGTCATACAGCGCATGAAACAGAAAACCCTGTTGCAGAGGCGACAGCGGCAGGACTTCAGCAATCTTCGACATCGACTTCGTCCCTCGTCAATATTCGTCGGGATCGCCGTGATCCGGCAGATCCATGCTCGATAGAAATTCGGCTTCAAGACTCTCGATTCCGGCCTGGTCCAGCTCGACCAGCGGCATGTCCGACGGCGTCAAGCCGCCCGCATCCGGGCGCTCAGCGTGTACGGCAAGCGCGTGCAGCGCATCAAACCAGCCTTCGGCAAGCCAGCGCAGATCCCCTTCGTCGAACAAGGCGCCGGCCCACGACCATGTCGCCACCAGCTCCGGGCCTTCCGGGTGATCAAGTACGCAAGCATTCAACGCGATGGCGTGCGTGAGCGGCAACGACTCGTCCATGCTGCCGCCGAGTCCCTCGCTATCCGCGAGCGGCGTCCAATCCTGGTCGCGCGTAACGGGAAAGCGGCCGAGATAGTTGAAACTCAGTTGCGCCGGCGCAAAGCCTTCCAGCGTGGCGGCCGTCTCCGCGTTGAGATGGCGTAGCAAGCCAAAGCCGATGCCATTGTCAGGCAGCTTGCGTAATTGTTCCTTGACGGCCTTTAGCGCACGTCCAAGCTCAGGCCCACCGGCAAGCGCCTGCGCAATATCCATGCCGGGAAGCCAGACCGGAAACACGCTGGTGAACCAGCCGACGGTGCGCGACAGATCGCAATCGTCAAACAGGTCCTCGCGGCCATGGCCTTCCAGATCGAGGCGCAGACCGTTCGCTTCGTCCATGCCGCGTTGACGGCGCCATGCCAGGACCGCCACAGTCAAGGCCGTGAGCAGCACATCGTTGATGCGCGCCTGGAAGATCGCCGGCACCCGCGTCAGCAATTCAGTCAGCCGCGGGTGGCGCCAGCGCAGCGTGATATCGCGAGCGGTGCTTGCGGTGTCCTGCGCAAGTAAGGGGCGTTGCGACAGCAATGGATCATGCTGTTGCAGAATATGCAGCCACAACGGCAATTCATCGATGCGCCGCGGGTTGGCCGCTTCCTGATGCAGGCGCTGCGCCCATTGCCGGAACGACGTGCTCTTTGCATCAAGCTGTGGGGTGCGGCCTGCACGCGCGGCCTGCCATGCGCTGATCAGATCGGGCAGCAGGATGCGCCACGCCACGCCATCCACGACCAGATGATGAAAGATCAGCAGTAAGCGTCCGGGAGCTTGGCGACCGGTATCGAACCAGACAACCTGCCACATGATGCCTTGCGCCGGTGACAAACGCTGCTCGGCCGCGCGGCTTGCTTCGGTGATGCGCTGGCTGAAGACGGATGCATCCATGCTGCTCGCATCGATGCGTTCGATGCAGGCATCTGCGCGAACCGTACCCGTCGGTGCCACCTCGAGTTGCCATGCTGCAGCGTCGCCTTGTTGCGGCGCGTGCAGACGCAGAATGTCGTGATGGTCCAGCAATGCCTGGCATGCCATCGTGAGATCGGCGAGCACCAGTTCGGCCGGCGCCTGCAGCAGCAAACTCTGGGTAAAGACAGCCGGTACGCCATAGTGCGCGAGGAAATAATGCATGATGGGTGTCGCAAACAGCTCGCCTACCGCGATGTCGTCCGCTTGCGCCGTGGCCTCGGGCAAGCGGATGATGGTTGCCAATCCCGCGACGTGCTGATGCTTGAACACGTCCTTGGGGGAAAGCACCAACCCGAGCTTGCGTGCGCGGCTGATCAGCTGGATCACACTGATGCTGTCACCGCCCAGGTCGAAGAAGCTGTCGTCGATGCCGACGCTGGGCAAGCCCAGCACGTCGGCAAACAGGCCGGCGAGGATGTCCTCTTGGGGCGTACGTGGCAGGCGTTGATGCGCGGCGGTGAACGTCGGGGCGGGCAGCGCCTGGCGATCGAGCTTGCCGTTGGTGGTCAGTGGCAAGGCCGCGAGCACCACCAGGGCGGCCGGCACCATGTAGTCGGGCAGGTGCTCGGACAGGCTGCGGCGCAGGATCGCCGCCTCCAGGTCATGGCCGGCGAGCGGTGCGACATAGCCCACCAGGTGCGGGTGGCCGGGCTGGTCCTCGCGCAATAGCACGGCCGCTTGGGCCACGCCGGCTTGATGCAGCAGCGCGCTCTCGATCTCGCCCAGCTCGACACGGAAGCCACGCAGCTTGATCTGGTGATCGACGCGGCCGAGGAAATCGAGCTGGCCGTCCGG
>NZ_BSOA01000020.1 GCF_030160275.1 Dyella flagellata | reverse complement strand
TCCTGCTCCAGGACCGAGCAGGATTTGCGAAACCCAGCTGAGACTCGACGCTAATCAGGTGCGGGCAGGGGGGTGAGGCATGGGTCTGTGCTTAGGGCTTCCCTACCACCAGCAAGGTAAACCCACTTACCGGCTTGCCTTTCTCCGCTACCTTCGCACCCACCAGGTAGACCTGGTTCGACGCCGTATCCAGCGCCATGGTGCGCGCGCTCTTCATGGTCGGCACATCCACCACCTTGGAGTACTGATCCGCCGAATCCTGGTGATACACGTTGAGCACGCCATCACGGCTGGAAGCGAAGACGTCATGCGTCTGAGGGTCGTAGGCCGCGGCATCGGGCCGCTTGCCGATCGGCAGCTTGGCGACCTGATGGCCGTCCGTCGCGTCGGTGACAATTAGCCAGCCATTGGCACAGGCGGAAAACAGCCGCTTGTTCGCTGCGTCCAGCGCCAAACCGGTCGGCCCTTCGCACGGTGCCAGCGACCAGGTGTGCAACACCTTGCCCGCCTTGATGTCGATATGCGCCAGCTCGGCCTTGTCTTCGATGTTGTTGTAGACATTGCCCTGGCCGTCACTGACGGCGAATTCCGGGTTGCCATCCAGTGCGATCGTGCTCAGCTCCTTGCCGCTGGCCGGATCGATCACGCTGATGTTGTTGCTGTCGCCGTTCATGGTCAGGACGTGCGAGGTAGCCGCATCGTAGATGATGGCATCCGGGTCCTTGCCGCTGATGGCGATATGGCCGGTGACCTTGAGGGTATCCAGATCGATCACGCTGACGTTGTTGCCATGGCCGTTGCTGGCATAGGCGCGATGCAGGCTGGGTACCAATGCCACGCCGTGCACGTGCTGCATGCCTGGAATTTCCTTGAGCAGCTTGCCGCTGGCCGGATCGGCCACCATCACCCGGTCGTCGCGCGCAATGAACAGGCGATGCCCAGCCTCGTCCAGGCTCAGGTAGTCCCAGCTACCCGTACCGCCGAGCGCATATTGATGCGTGAGCTTGTAGGCATTGGAGCTTTGCGCCGCAGCCCATAGCGGCGTGCAAAGCAGGCCTGCCAGGGCAAATGCCTGCACGATGTTCTTGTTCATGGGGAGACTCCCTTGGTGAAGTTTTGGGGGTAAGTGAAATCCAACTGCACGCGCAAACCGGGGCCGGCATCGGCGAGCGTCAGCCTGATCTCGTGCAGATCGGCTACCGCTGCGACCAGGGCCAGGCCCAGACCGTTGCCGGGGGTGGTGCGTGAAGCATCCAGGCGCACGAAACGCTTCAAGACGCGGCTGCGTTCGTGTGCGGGGATGCCCGGACCGGCATCTTCAATGATGACCCGGCAAACCTTATCTAAAGCTTCAAGCTTCAGGCGGACCGGCGTGCCGGGCGGGGTATGGCGCAAGGCGTTCTCGATCAGGTTGACGAACATTTGCGTAAGCAGCAAGGCGTCGCCATGCACGTGGACCCCTTGGGCGATATCGGCGTGGAGCATACGCCCGACGTCCTCCACCAGGGGGCGATAGTCTTCCGCCAGGCGCTCCAGCAAGGGGGAAAGCGCCACGCCGGCAAAGCCGGCCCGCCGCTGGCGACTCTCGACTTTGGCAATGCGAAGCAGGGCGCCGAAGGTCTCCAGCACGCTGTCGACGTCCGTGAGGGCGCGCTCGCAAGCCTTGTCATAGCTTTCGACGCTGGTGGCTTCCTGCATCGCGGCCTCCAGCCGCTGGCGCAGATGGGTGAGCGGGGTGCGCAAGTCATGTGCGATATCGCTCGACACCTGGCGCAGCCCTTCGACCAGGGTCTGGATGCGTTCCAGCATGCTGTTCAGCGACACAGCAAGGCGATCGAACTCGTCGCCACGCCGGGTTATCGCTACGCGCGCCCCAAGGTCGCCTGCTGCAATGCGGGAGGCGGCAGTGGCGATCACTTCCACGCGCCGCAAATAGCTGAGCGAGGTGACCATACCACCTGCCAGCGCTAGCAGGACCACGGCGAGGCTGGCCCAGGTGAATGTCTGTTTCAGCAGGGCATCCAACTGCTCGACACTCGCCAGGTCGCGGCCCACCGCCAGCACGCGGCCATCCTCCAGGACGGTGCCCAATACCAGCATGTGGCGAACATATTCGTCGCCTCCCACATGCTCTTCGCGTTGTTCCACCGTGCTCCAGCCAATTGCCGGCTCGTGCAGCACATCGCCAGCGATCAGCGTGTGGTCGCGTTCGAACAAGCTGTAGTCGTAGGGATTGCGTGGCGCTCTGGCCAACGCTCTGCGCACCGAATTGGCGCGTAGATTGGCCGGCTGGGCGACTACTTCGCTGGTCTCGTCGGAGATGTCTTGGCGCAACTGGTTTTCGATGTAGTTGCGCGCAGCCAGCCAGGACACCAGGAACAACGCCAAGGCTGCCAGCGCGAACAAGAAAGCCTGCAGTGCCGCCAGACGGAATGCGGCGCTCTTGAGCAAGCGTGCGCCAAGGCCGGAACTCGCAGGGGCAGTCATCAGTGATCTTGTTTTCCGCACAGCATGTAGCCTTCGCCCCGTACCGTGCGCAGCAGGCGCGGCCCGAAGAAATCGCGCTCGATCTTGCCGCGTAGCCGGCAGATATGCGTATCGACCAGATTGCTCTGGAACGACGACTGGAAGCCCCATACGTGCTCCAGCAGCATGGTGCGGGTAATCACTTCGTCTGCATTCAAGGCGAAGTACTTGAGCAAATCCCATTCACGCGGTTGCAAATGGATCTGGCGCCCGGCGCGGAAAACGCGCTGGGTAATCAGGTCGAGTTCCAGATCGCCCACTCGCAGCGTAGTGGCCGCGCTCGTATAAGCGCTGCGGCGGCAGATGGCGTTGAGCCGCGCGATCAGTTCGCTCAGCGCAAACGGCTTACCGAGATAATCGTCGGCACCGGCCTCCATGCCCTCGATGCGGGCATCCACGTCGCCCAGCGCCGTGAGCATCAAGACCCGCGCATGGGTGCCGCTGTTACGCAGGGTTCGCAATACGTTCATGCCATCGACCGCGGGCAGCATGCGATCGAGAATGATCACGTCGTATTCTTGCGCGCTTGCGCGCGAAAGGCCATCGCTGCCATTGCCGCTCTCGTCAACGCAATGCCCGCGCGCCTGCAGTCCCGAGGACACATACGATCGCGTATCCATATCATCTTCAACCAGCAGGATTTTCATGGCGTGCGCTGCAAATGTCGTGCGGTAACGGCTAAGCAAGCCTGAACAAGCTTGCAAATTCATGACAAGGTCATCCGGGTGACGTGTTTGTTGGCCCCTCCCCCATGAACGGTAGGGGAGGGGCTAGATGGTGACCCGGCTTTTTTTATCCTTGGCCCGTTCAGAACTGGAACCGAATCCCCGCCAGATAAGTCAAGTCGTAGAACTCGCGCTGGATCGGACGGTTCGGTGTACCCTGATAGAACGCATGCGGCGTGTTCAGCAGGTTCTTCACATCGAAATAGATCGACCAGTTCTGCGGAAATTCATAGCTCGCGCCGAAGTCCATCGACGTACGCTTCGCGTTGAACACGTCGCTGGTGCGATCGGTGCCGATGGCAAACAGGTCGGCCGAGACCGAATAGGCAGCCAGGTTCACCGAAAGCCCGCCGCGCTTATAGAACAGCGAAGCGTTCCAGGTGTTCTTCGAGGTTGACGGCAGCAAGGAATACTCGCCTGGACGAATCTCAAAGCGCGAATCCACCCAGGTGTAGTTGGCGCCGGCGCCCAGGCCCTGCAGCCAGTCCGGCAGGCCGCGGAACTGCTGGTTCCAGTTCAGTTCCAGGCCGCGCGCAAAGGACGAACCGGCATTCTGGTAGGTATAGACGCGCAGCGGTTGGGGATTGCCGGGCAGCACGCTGGTATCGAACGACGCGGTGGTTTGTGCGGCAACGATGTAGTTGGAGATTTCCTTGTCGAACACCCCGATGGACGCGATGCCGCCACCGGGCAGGTATTTCTCGAAGCTGAAGTCCACGCTGTTTGCCGTGGCGGGCTTGAGCGACGGGTTGCCGGTGGTCACGATGCCCGAGCCCAGATCCACGGACAGCGCCGGGCTGTTCTGGTTGAAGCCGGGGCGGGCGATGGTGGAGGAATAAGCCAGGCGCAGCAGCATGTCGTCGCCCAGGTCGTAGCGGAACTGCACGCTGGGGAAGATGTTGTGATAACGATGCCGGTTGGTGATCGGATTGGCGAAGTTATTGCCATTGGCGTCGACGCCGGCGGAGAACGCGTTGGTGCGGTTATTGGTCTGCTCGTAGCGAAAGCCAGCCAGGATACCCAGGTTGCCGTAGGTTCCCATGTACTCGCCGTAGCCGGCATAGACATCTTCGTGTACGTCGGAGAATTGCTGCTCAGCGCTCAGTATCTGGGCGGCCCCGATGCTGCCGTAGCCAAAAATGTGCTGCAGCGCGCCCGGAATGATGTCTTGACCGTTCTGGTAATTGCCGTCGTAGTAGGTCTCCGGCGTGCCACTCGATACGCTGCTCAAGGAAATCGGTGTGCTTGCCACGGCATACGGTTGCGAATTGGTTTGCTTGTGACGCTGGCGTACGCTCAGGCCGAAGTTGATCGATTCATCGCTGAGACTGCCCCAATTGACGTCCGTCTTGGAGTTAATGGCGTAAGTCATCTCACGATCGAAGTTGTACGCTGTGCTGTTGTTGATGGATGTCAGCGTGTAGTTCGCCGGGTCCAGGTAGCCTGGTGCGCCGGAGATGGTATACAAGGGAACATTGCCCGGGCCGGTGGGGCCATAAGTGACCTGGCCTTGCGATCCGGCCGGCGAGTTGTAGGTGAAGGTGGAGTTGTAGTCATAGGGCTTCTTGTAAGTGCCCTCGACGTAGGCGATGTGATAGTCGATGGTGGTTTCGCTACCTTTGAATTCGTTCTGGCCGCCAAGCATGTAGAAATGCTCGCGCGAAGTTTCCTGTTCGTCGCGCAGCGACTTGGTGATGGCGTTGGGGAAGGTCAGCGTATCCTGCAGCATGCCGTTCGACGACACCGTGGTGTTGCCGTCGGGGATGACGTCGAAATACTGGCGCTTGTATTTTTCCGTGTAGCCGGCTTCGAAAGCACGGAAGTACCACTGGTTGTCATCGTCGGGTTGATAGCTCATGTCGACGGCATAGCCATGGCGGCGGCGATGCAGTTCGTAGTCGCGCTGTTCGATGTCGTTGACTGCCTGGTAGGGATGCGCGCTGTCGTTGAAATAGGCTGGCTCCACGTCATCGATGCCGCGCGAGTCGACGTGACTGGAAGCGGTCAGCGAGATCGAGAAGGGGCCGTAACGGCCGCCACCGGTAAGAGAGAAGTTGCTTACGCCGGTGCCGCGCAACGGTTCATAGCCGCCGCCCACGTCGCCTTCGAGGAACGAGCCTTGCTCTTCCGGTGCCGTCTTGGGCAATACTTCGATCGTGCCGCCTAGCGCTTCGGCATCCTGGCTGGGCAGGTTCGACTTGGTTACGTTGACCGCGCCAATGAAGCCGGTCGGGATGGAATCCAATGCCACGGCGCGATAGCCGCCGAACGGCGATGCATTATTGGTGGGCAGCAGGCGCACGCCGGCATAGCTGATGCCGTTTAAGTCCGCGTCAAAACCACGAATATTGACGTAACGGCCTTCGCCTTCGTCGGTCTCCATCGACACGCCGGGAATACGGCGAACTGCTTCAGCGGTGTTGACGTCGGGCAACGATCGGATCTCGTCGCCGGTGCGGATATTGATCAGGTTGGGCGCGTTTTGCTGGGTAAAGCGGGCCATTTCCTCGGTAGTGCGCGGCGCTACCACATGCACACCCTGCAGATCCTTCGGCTTTTTCCTGTTCTCGGGCTGTTCGTCGTCGCTGTCCGTGGCTGCAGGGGCATTGGTGTTGGACGGTCCATGCGCTGCAGCGGAAGGCGTACTTTGATCCCCCGCGTAACCGGGTGCACACCAGGCACCAAGACCAACGATTGCCATACAGCTTAGGATTGCCTTAGTTAAACTTGAACGTTGCATGAAACGAGCCTCGATTGGGAAAAACTCGCCCTGGACGCATGCGGAACATGCGTCACGGAAGAGCGTTGGGGGACTCGTTCAAACTAGAAGTTGCGTATGACGATTTTGTTGCTGTCGATTGACGATGCGGTAAGACATCCTTCAATAATGAAGAAAATCACATGCGCATGTGAGCAATAGGTATAGGTGCTTGACGATCGCCGATAGAGGGCGCGGGCGCGATCACGTGGTTAGTTCTGCTTAGCCTGCCGCTGCTTTCGGTACTCGGGCACCGGCAATCCGCCCCAGCCCCAGTTCGTAGGCTGGGATGCTAATCCCAGCTTGCTAGGTTGCGTCCTAATGCTGGGATTGCCATCCCAGCCTACAAGCTCTTTGGCATTAGGCGGGCATCGCGCCCGCCCCATGTCGGTTATTAGTGACCAGCGCTCTGGCCACCGTCGACGTGCAGGATCTCGCCGGTGACGAAACCCGCAGATTCCAGGAACAGCACGGCGTCCGTGACGTCGCTGACCTCTCCCAGGCGGCCGACCGGATGCAACGAGGCCAGTGCGGCATGGGTTTCGGGCGCATGCATCGGAGTCTTGATCACGCCCGGCGCTACTGCGTTGACGCGAACACCGCGCTTGGCGTACTCGATGGCGAGCGACTTGGTCGCTGCATTGAGGCCACCCTTGGTCAGCGAAGCCAGTACCGAGGGCACACCGTCGATGGCATATTCGGCCAGCGTCGTGGTGACGTTGACGATGTGGCCGCTGCGCTGCTTCTCCATCTCGGCGATGGCCAGCTGCGTGATATGGAAGAAGCCATTGACGTTGATCCCCAATATGTTGGCGTAATCCTCGGCGGTGTAGGCAGTAAACGGCTTGGCAATGAAGATGCCGGCGTTGTTGACCAGCGTATCGATGCGGCCAAAGCGAGCCATCGCTTCCTTCACAATGCGCTCTGCCACGGCGCGATCGGAAATGTCGCCGGCAACAGCCAGCACGTCAGGATCGCCGGACGGCTTGATGGAGCGCGAGTTGGCCACGACGCGATAGTCGCGATCGCGAAATGCCTTGACCAGGCCTGCGCCAATACCTTGGGATGCGCCGGTAACGACGGCGACTTTGCGTGAGCTGTTCATGCTGATGACCTCTGAAGAAAGGGAAGCCAGCGCGCTACCAATCAGTTGTGGAGCGCCGACGCCTTCAATCTAGGCTCATCGCGTGGATTAGCGAATCCCTGCTATCCGGCAGACATTCTTCCGCGGCGCGGTGGAATCGGTGCCTGCGGCTTGGTTTCCACATCCCTGGCCAGGCTTGCGAATTGCGTGCGTAGGCGGGGCAGGGCGAAGTCGACGAAAGCGCGCACTTTCGGTACGGAAAGACGTCCATACGGTGCTACGACATGCACCGGAATCGGCGCCTGCTCCGCATCCGCAAGTACGATGCGCAGCAGCCCCTGCTTGATTTCTTCGGCTACGTGATAGGACAGCAGGCGCGTAACGCCATGGCCTTCGACGGTCGAGGCGATCGTCGCCCGTACGTTGTTCACGATCAGGCGCGGCGCGACGGGCACGACTCGTGGGACTGACGAGCCTTCAAGCGGTGGAAAAGTCCACGACTCCACTCCGCTATGTTGCAGGGCGATAACCGGATGCTTGGATAGATCCCCTGGTTCATCGATGCGAGGATGCGTGGCCAGGTAGCGGGGTGAGGCCACGATTACCCTGCGCACCTCGCCGACACGATGCGCGACCAGGGTCGAATCGGGAAGATGCGTGATGCGCAAGGCCAGGTCCATGCCTTCGTCGATCAGGTTGACCGGCCGTTCCAGCAGATACATCCGCACACTGACGGTCGGGTATTGCTCCATGAACGCATCCACGATCGGACGCAGCAGTTCCACGCCCGCATAGACGGTGGCGGTAATCGTAAGCGTGCCGCGGGGCACGGATTTTTCCCCTGCCGCCTGGCGATCCGCTTCTTCCAGATCTGCAAGCACTTTCCGGCAAGCCATGGCATAGCGTTCGCCGGCTTCGCTGAGCTTGATGGAGCGGGTAGTCCGATGCAGCAGCGGCACACCTACGTGTGCTTCCAGGAAAGCGATTGCGCGGCTGACTGCCGCCGCGGAACGCCCGGTCTTTCGGCTTGCACCGGCAAGGCTGCCTTCATCCAGCGCCGTAACGAAGACTTTCATGGCGTCGATGCGGTCCATACGGCGTGCCTCTTGGTTTGTGCGTGGATGGCGGCAGCCGGAAGTTTGCTACAGGTTTGGGGATGCCGTGTAGGCTGGGATGACAATCCCAGCTTCGCGATGCTGCATGTATGGCAATGCTGGGATTGCCATCCCAGCCTACTCGCTCAATGCAGCGCCAACTCCAGTTCGTGCTCCAATTCCCGCATCAACGCGTGCGTAGGTAACGCTCGCGCCAACGGCGCCCCTTGTCCAGCCCATTGCGCTCCATAACCGGTCAAGCCCGCAGCCTTGCCCGCCGCATTCAACGCTTTTCCAGCATCGTAAGTAATCGGATAGTCAGGCACTGCATTGTCGGGCACGGTGGCGCCCCAATGGGTGAAGTCATTCGCCAGACTGCGCGCGGGTCGTCCGGAAATGACGCGCGTCATGACGGTGTGATGCGCAGCATCGCTGAACAACCGCTCGCGAAAAGCCTGGTCCGCCAGCGATTCATCCGTGGCGATAAAAGCCGTGCCCAATTGCGCGGCTACCGCGCCTAATTTCATGACCGCGGCAATGCCGGCACCATCCATGATGCCGCCCGCCGCGATCACGGGAATGCCTAGCGTGCGTACCAGCAAGCGCGTGAGGGCGAATGTCCCCAGGCGACTGTCTTCATCATCCGGTTCGAACACGCCACGATGTCCACCTGCTTCATAGCCCTGCGCGACGATGGCATCGACACCTGCGGTTTCGAGCGCTTTGGCCTCTTGTGTATTCGTGGCCGAACCCAGCAGTACAATGCCGGCTTCATGCAGCGCCGCGAGCTGGTCCGGTCGCGGTACGCCGAAGTGAAAGCTCACGACTTGCGGCTTTTCTTCCACCAGCATGGCCAGCATGTCGTCGTCGACAAGAAAGGATGTATAGACCTCGCGCAGGTTTGCGGGCGGTTGCGCGTTGGCACGTCCAAACTGCGAGTCCAGACGCTGCAGCCATGCGCTTTCCTTTTGCGGATGGGCCTGGGCGGGCCGATGCACGAACACGTTCACGTTGAGCGGCCCCTGGCTCAGCTCGCGGAACTGATGAATCGCTTGCCGTGCTTGCGGTGCAGTCATGGCGCCTACACCGAGCGAGCCGAGACCGCCGCAGTTGCTTACGGCTGCCGCCATGGCGGGCGATGACACGCCGGCCATCGGCGCCTGGACGATGGGTAGCCGGATGCCAAGTCGGCCGAGCAATGGCGAGTAGGGCGAAGCCGCCATGAATGGAAACTCCTGTGCAGAACGGTGAACGGTGGGGACAATCACGGAAGGGCAGGATACTTTACGCGCGCCGGCGTGAGGATCGAAGCCATGCCGCATGGGAGCTAGGGATGCTTTGATCTATTCCACGTACCCGTCACCGCCGAAATCGACGACCATCAACGGCGCTGGAAATTCACCCCTGCGGACATCAGCCTCGGTCTTGGTCGAGGGCAGCCACGGCTTTCCCTGATCGAAGGCTTCGATGGAGGTGTACGTGCCCCGGACACGGAAACGCTCCAGAGCATAGGGCAAGCCCTCCGCGCTGAGCGGTGCATTGGCGTCGCTGACATGAAAATGCAGGTGGGGGCCGGTGGATTCGCCGGTAAAGCCCAATTGCCCGATGACTTGCCCGCGACGCACGTGGTCACCGGCTTTTACTGTGATGCTGGCCGGCTTGAGATGTTCGTAAAACGCGTAGCGCCCATCACCCAGTGCCAGTGCCACGTAGTTGCCTGCCGCATTTTCCAGCGAGACCTTGTGCGCGGCACCCTCGGCGAGCGTGCGGGCTTCAGGAATGCCCTCGCCGGTGGACGCCACCACGGCGTCAGCAACGGCCAACACCTGGGCGCCGTAACCAAACCACTGCGCAGGCGTAGCACCATCGCCACGTGCATAGCCGCCATGGTCGCCGACCAGGATCCAGTCGATCGCAAATCGCCCGGGAATGTGCACGGTTCCGTTGGTCGCGTAGAGCACGCGGCGATGGCCACGTTCCCAACGGGCATCGTAGATGGCTACCCAGGGACCGCCACGCAACGGTGGCCCCAACTGCAATGGCTTGGGTGGATCGATCGCGAAGGTCCCGCCTTCGACATGAAAAGTCTGTCCTGAACTCGTCGCGTACAAGATGCGATGCTTGATGCCGCCTTTAGCTGCCGTGCTGCTGTCTATGGGAGTCGACAGGAAGGCGATGGCAGAGATGCCGGGCGGTAGCAGGGCATTGTCGTGATCGGCGGGGTGGTCGGGCCGGCCGAGTATCTGGTCGAGTGCGGTTTTCCCCCATTCGGCCAGCACATGATCTTGTGCATCCAGTACGGTGAGTTGCGTCAGCTTCAGTGGTTCCTGCGCGTAGTTGGTCACGCGTAGCTCATAAACTAGCGATGTCTTGCCATCCACCTGCACCGGCTGCGGTATCCACGGCACGTGCAGGTCGAATGACTGCTTCTGCGGTGTGCGTTGCGCGATCGCGCCGGCAGCGGCAAGACTCAGCAACAGGGCCACCAGGGAACGGTGCCAGGCATTCACTCACATGCTCCGCAGCAGAAAAGCGTGTGCCAGCTTGCGGGCAACGTCCAGGAGGAGCCAATGCCAGAGGTCACTGCTGAAATGCTTCCCATCGGCGTCGTACCATCCACGATGGTCCTGGGCATTGCCAAAACCTCCATGGAGCATCGTCATGTCAAGCAGAACAGCCTCCTGCTATTGCGGGCAGCTAAGGATAGAAGTCCAGGGGGAAATCCTTGGCACGGGCGTTTGCCACTGCCTGGCCTGCCAGCAACGAACAGGCAGCATGTTCGCTGCGCTTGCAGCTTTCGCCATGCCCTATACGGTTAGCGGTGCGGCCGCCGAGTTCGTTCGCACCGGCGACCAGGGCGCGAAGTTTTGTTTTCGGTTCTGCCCCATCTGCGGCAGTAACGTGTTTCATACCGAAGTAGGCAATGACAACTATGTAATGGTGGCAGTGGGGGCCTTTGCCGACCCCAGCTTTCCAGCACCGCAGGATTCCGTCTACGAATGCCGCCGGCATCCGTGGGTGCAATTGCCGGCAGGCATCACCCGCTACGACAAAGACCCGATGTGAGGAAATCCGGTCGCCACGCCCTCTGCTTTGCCTCAAATATCCCATCCATTTTCATTTGCGCCGATCCGCACGGCATTCGCCAGACGAAGCTGTCGGTGAGAGAAGACGGTTCGCCGACGATGTTTCCGGCCAGCGGAATGGTGCTGGGAGGCGCCGAACATCCATGGAGCGTAGGCTGGGATGACAATCCCGGCATCGGGATGCCGTGTGGAAAAGCTGGGATTATCATCCCAGCCTACGCGCTTTTCTTCGTACTCGATGGCCGCTTCATCGCACCTGGGCGCCCGAGCGGGCGATCATCCTGATGGTTGAGACGGTCGCCATCGTTCCTACCGGCGACGCCTGAGCATTCATTGTCTTGTCGTGGTGCAGGCGTGAAAGCGGCCGAGCGCGGCCGTGAACGCAAAACCGTGGCCGAATGCGGTTTGCAGCCGACCGTTACAGCAAACTGTTTTTCACATTTGGACCACAGCGCAATGGGTACATCAGAGAGCTGTCACCGCCCTGCAGCAGTTTGCGCCCACAATGAATCCCTTTGATCTTTCCGTTCTCCGGTTTATCAACCACTTCGCGTTTCGTTCGACTCTTTTCGACTACATGGCGATGGCCATCGAAAAGTTCTATTTCACACGCGGTCTTGGCTTGATCTGTTTGCTGTGGTGGATCTGGTTCCGGAACGGACCCGATGCGCGCCGCGATCGGGAAATCGTCGTCTGCACGGCTGCGGCGACCATGCTTTCGTTAATCATAGGCAGGCTACTCGCCCATTATCTGCCGTTCCGGGTGCGCCCCTTTGCCGATCCTGCCTTGGCCATGCACTTCCCTGCGGAGGTCTCCACCTGCAAGGCTCCCATCATGCGTTCGTGGAGTTCCTTTCCCAGCGACCACGCGATGATGTGGTGCGCGGTGGCAACCGGCGTTTACCTGGCCTCTCGAAGGTTGGGCATCGTTGCGTTTATCTACACCATCGCCTTCATCTGCTTCCCGCGCGTGTACCTGGGCATGCATTATCCGACGGATATATTGGCTGGCGTTGCTCTAGGCGTCGTGATCTGCCTGCTGCTCAATCATGCCGTGATTCGGCAGCGTATTGCCGCTCCGGTACTGGAGTGGTCGGTCAAGTACCAGGGAGCCTTTTACGTTTGCATCTTCCTGCTGAGCTTCGAGCTGGCCAGCCAGTTCGATGAGTTGCGCAAGCTGAGCGAATTCCTGTGGGACAGAGCCTGAGAAGCCGATTTTGGGAGCTGCGATGGCTCTGCGCTCATGCCGGTTGCGTAGCCTCCACCGCTATAATCGCCTCATGCAGCTGGGTCAGCGTAAAAGGCTTGTTGAGCACTCGCACGCTGTCGGGAATATTCGAGATGGCATCCGCATGACCGGTGATGATGATGGCCGGCAGCGAGTTTTTCCTGGCGCGCAGCTTGCGGATGACCTCGGACCCGGACATCAGCGGCATGGCGTAGTCACTGATCAATACGTCCACGGCCTCCAGCTCCTCCTCCGGCAGTTCGGCAGCCTGCACACCGTCGGGCAGGGCGGTCACGCGATAGCCGAGCTCTTCGAGCAAGGTGGTGGTGGTCAGGCGCACTCCGTCGTGATCATCGACCAACAGGATATGCTGCATGCCACCCACCTGGGCGTGCGCCGGTTTTGACAGTGCTCGTGGTTTTTCCGCGGCGGTTTGCGGTAACTCCACTGCACGCGGCAGCCAGATCTCCACCGTGGTGCCCTGGCCAAGGCGGCTTTCGATCTGCACCATGCCGCCGGATTGGCGCGCGAAACCGTAAACCATGCTGAGACCCAGGCCGGTGCCTTTCCCCTGCGCCTTGGTGGTAAAGAACGGTTCGACCACTCGTTCGAGATCATTCGGTGAGATGCCTATGCCCGTGTCGGATATGGCCAGCACCACATAATCGCCGTCGGCCAGGCCGTTATGGCCGCCATGCGCATTTCTGCCGCTTATGCGTATCGTGCCGCCTTCGGGCATGGCATCGCGGGCATTGATTGCCAGGTTTACCACGGCCAGTTCCAACTGCCCTGCGTCGGCGTAGGGATGCCAGAGATGTTCTTGCCGTTCCCACTCAAGCGTTACCAGGCCGCCGAGCGTGTGTTCCAGCAGTTGCGTGACGGCGGTGGAAAGCGTCGCGATATCGATACTGGCCGGTTGCAGCTTCTGCTTGCGCGCAAAGGCCAGCAGGCGTGTAACCAGGGCTGCGCCCTGTTCGGCGGCGCGGCGCGTGATGGCGAAAAGCTTGCCATGCTCGGGCGCCATTGGTACGCGCATCTCCAGCATTTCCAGCCCGCCCAGTACCGCCGCAAGAAGATTGTTGAAATCATGCGCTATACCGCCGGTGATCTGGCCGAGCGCATCCATCTTGCGTGCATGCAGCAATTGCGATTCCAGTTCCTGCTCCTGCAGGGCTTTCACTTGCACTTCTCGCCGCATCATGAACAAGTCGACGAACACCGCCACCTTCGATTGCAGCACGACGGGTTCGACCGGCTTGAACACATAATCCACCGCGCCCATCGCATAGCCATGCAGCAAATGCTCCACTTCTTTGTTGACGGCGGAGAGGAAAATGATCGGAATGCGCTTGGTCTGTTCGCGCGCGCGAATCAGCTGCGCGGTTTCGTATCCGTCCATGCCCGGCATATAGACATCCAGCAGGATGACTGCGAAATCCCCCTTCAACAATTGTCGCAGCGCTTCCTCGCCCGAACCGGCGAGCACCACCTCCGCAATGTCTTCCAGTACGGTCTTGATTGCATGCAGGTTGCGCTCGTCATCGTCCACTAGCAGAACCCGCGCACGGGGGGTGTTCGATAGCGGTACCTCGCTGGAGGTCACGGAGGTAGACGACGAAGGAGAGAAATTCATGGACTATTCTCCAGCACCAGGTTCAACGTGCGGGGAGGCGTCGATGCGCGTTCGCGCGACCGTATTATCCAGACGCGCAGCAGCGCGAGCAGCAACTCGATGTCGACCGGCTTGGCGATGTAGTCGGAAGCCCCGGCGTCCAGGCATTTTTGCCGGTCGCCCTTCATCGCCTTGGCGGTGACCGCAATCAGCGGTACGCGAGCCAGCTTGGGCAGCGCACGAATCTGCTGCATGGTTTCGTAGCCGTCCATCTCGGGCATCATGATGTCGATCAGCGCAAGGTCGATGCCCGGCGTTTGTTCGAGAATGAGAATGCCGTCCCGCCCACGCTCGGCATGCAACACCTGCACATCATAGTTCTCCAGCACGCTGGTGAGCGAATAGATATTGCGGATATCGTCATCGACGATCAGGATTTTTGCCCCCGCCAGCTCGGGGACAGCGCGTAGGCCCGTCACCGGAAGGCTGGCGCCATCGGCAGTAAGGGGCGAGGGCGATATCGGCGTGTGGCGTATATACCTGGCAAGATCGTTGAACACCGTGGTCAGGTGCTCAAGCGTGGCGGGTTTTTCCGTCACCGGGTACTCGCTCAGCGATTGATCCGACTGCAGGTTGTCGGCGCCGGAAATGATATGGATCGGCACGTGCATGGTGTGAGGATCGTGCTTGAGCAAATCCAGCAGCACGAAACCATCGATGTCCGAGAGGCCAAGGTCCAGGGTGATTGCGCTGGGGCGCAGCTTGCGCGCCAGTGCCAGCGTGCCGGCACCGGCGGTCGAGACTATGCCCTTGAGTCCGGTGTCGCGCGCGATGTCGAGCAGGATCGAAGCGAAGGTGGGATCGTCCTCGATGATCAGCACGAACGGAGAATCGTCGATCGTATCGCGATCGTCGGTTACCTCCATCGGTGCCGGCAGCGCGTTGGGCACACTGGCGCCGCTGTTGTCATAGCGTGCATTGCCGATGTTGGAGGAAGAGGCCGCGTGCGAAGGCAGCTCCAGCGGGACGAACAGGGTGAAGGTGGAGCCTTGGCCGGGCGTGGAGCGCACTTGCAGTTCGCCACCCAGCAGGCGGGCGATTTCCCGGCTGATCGACAATCCCAGGCCGGTGCCGCCGTATTTGCGGCTGGTGGTGCCGTCGGCCTGCTGGAACGCTTCGAAGATCAGCTTCTGCTTGTCCTTGGGAATGCCGATGCCGGTGTCGGTGACGGCAATCTCGATGGTGCAATCCACATCGCGCAGCACCGGATGGTTGGTGCTCCAGCCTTCCTGCGCGCGATTGACGGCCAGCGTGACGCTGCCCTGCGAGGTGAACTTGAAGGCGTTCGACAGCAGATTGAGCATGATCTGCTGCAGGCGCTTTTCGTCAGTGCGGATGGAGGCCGGCAGCTCGGGGCTGAAATCCACCTGGAAATCCAGGTTCTTGTCGGCCGCCAGCTGACGGAAGGTGCGCTCCATATGCTGTTTCAGGCTGTTCATCGACATGTCGCCGACTTCGATCGACACCGTGCCGGATTCGATCTTGGACAGGTCCAGGATGTCGTTGATCAGGCTGAGCAGGTCCGAGCCCGCCGAGTGGATGGTGCGCGCGAACTCGATCTGCTTTTCGTTGAGGTTGCCCTGCGGGTTGTCGGCCAGCAGGCGCGAAAGGATGAGCAGCGAGTTCAGCGGCGTGCGCAGCTCGTGACTCATGTTGGCCAGGAACTCGGACTTGTATTTCGAAGTGAGCGAAAGCTGCTCCGCCTTTTCTTCCACCGCGCGGCGGGCGAGCTCGATTTCGAAGTTCTTGGCCTCCACCTGCTTCTTTTCGTTTTCCAGAAGCTGTGCCTTTTCCTGCAGCTCCTCGTTGGTGGTATGCAGCTCTTCCTGTTTGGTGGTCAGCTCGGTTTGCCGCGCCTGCAGCTCTTGCGTGAGCAGCTGCGATTGCTTCAACAGGCCTTCGGTGCGCATGGTAGCGGCGATCGTGTTGAGCACGATGCCGATCGATTCCATCAGCTGGTCGAGAAAGCTCTGGTGCGTTTCGTTGAAGCGGCTGAAGGAGGCCAGCTCGATCACGGCTTTTACGTCGTTCTCGAACAGCGCGGGCAGCACGGCGATGCTGGACGGCGCGGCCTGACCCAAGCCGGAGTGGATGCGAATGAAGTCCCCCGGCACATCCGACAGCAGGATCGCCCGCTTGTCGACCGCGCACTGTCCGATCAGGCCTTCGCGCAGCTTGAAGGTGGGCCTTAAGCTATCGCGGTTTCCCGCGCCGTAGCTGGCGACCAGGTCCAGCACGGTTTCGTTTTCTTCGCGGCGCGCTACGTAGAACACGCCATACTGCGCGTTCACCAGCGGTGCGAGTTCCGACATGATCAGGTTGGAAACCGTAGCCAGGTCGCGCTCGCCTTGCAGCATGCGGGAGAAGCGGGCGAGATTGGTTTTCAGCCAGTCCTGTTCCGCGTTCTTCAAGGTCTGGTCCTTGAGGTTGCGGATCATCTCGTTGATGTTGTCCTTCAGCGAGGCCATTTCGCCGGAAGCTTCCACCGCGATCGAACGCGACAGGTCGCCCTTGGTTACGGCGGTGGCCACGTCGGCGATCGAACGGACCTGGTTGGTCAGGTTGGCGGCCAGCTGGTTCACGTTATCGGTAAGGTCACGCCACAGGCCTGCTGCGCCGGGCACGCGCGCCTGGCCGCCGAGTTTGCCTTCGATACCCACTTCGCGCGCCATGTTGGTGACTTGGTCGGCGAAGGTGGCCAGGGTTTCGATCATGCCGTTGAAGGTTTCGGCGAGCGAGGCGATTTCGCCCTTGGCGTCCACCGTCAGTTTGCGCTTGAGGTTGCCTTGCGCCACCGCGGTCACCACTTCGGCAATGCCGCGCACCTGGTTGGTGAGGTTGGTCGCCATCAGGTTCACGTTGTCGGTCAGGTCCTTCCAGGTGCCACCGACGCCGGGTACCTGGGCCTGGCCACCGAGTTTGCCCTCGGTGCCTACCTCGCGTGCCACGCGCGTCACTTCCGAGGCGAAGGAGTTGAGCTGATCCACCATGGTGTTGATGGTGTTTTTCAGCTCCAGGATTTCGCCTTTCACGTCCACGGTGATTTTCTTGGACAGATCGCCACGCGCCACGGCCGTGGTGACTTCCGCGATGTTGCGCACCTGGCCGGTGAGGTTGTCGGCCATCAGGTTGACGTTGTCGGTCAGGTCCTTCCAGGTACCGGCAATACCGCGCACTTGCGCCTGGCCGCCGAGCTTGCCTTCGGTACCCACTTCGCGCGCCACGCGCGTCACTTCCGAGGCGAAGGAGTTGAGCTGGTCCACCATCGTGTTGATGGTGTTCTTCAGCTCCAGGATTTCGCCCTTCACGTCCACGGTGATTTTCTTGGACAGGTCGCCCAGCGCCACCGCGGTAGTCACCTCGGCGATATTGCGCACCTGGCCGGTGAGATTGGCGGCCATGGCGTTGACGTTCTGGGTCAGGTCTTTCCAGGTGCCGCCCACGCCGATCACTTGGGCCTGGCCGCCCAGCTTGCCTTCCGAGCCTACTTCGCGCGCCACGCGGCTGACTTCCGAGGCGAAGGAGTTGAGCTGGTCCACCATCGTGTTGATGGTGATCTTCAGCTCAAGGATTTCTCCCTTCACGTCCACGGTGATCTTCTTGGACAGGTCGCCGCGCGCCACGGCGGTGGTGACCTCGGCGATATTGCGCACCTGACCGGTGAGGTTGCCGGCCATCAGGTTGACGTTGTCGGTCAGGTCTTTCCAGGTGCCGCCGACACCTTCCACGCGCGCCTGACCGCCCAGCTTGCCTTCGGAACCTACTTCGCGCGCCACGCGCGTCACCTCCGAGGCGAAGGAGTTGAGCTGGTCCACCATGGTGTTGATGGTGTTCTTCAATTCAAGAATTTCACCTTTCACGTCCACGGTGATCTTCTTGGAAAGATCGCCTCGCGCCACGGCGGTGGTCACCTCGGCGATATTGCGCACCTGGCCGGTAAGGTTGTCGGCCATCAGGTTGACGTTGTCGGTCAGGTCTTTCCAGGTGCCCGCCACACCGGGCACCTGCGCCTGGCCGCCGAGCTTGCCTTCGGTACCCACCTCGCGCGCCACGCGCGTCACCTCGGAGGCGAAGCCGTTGAGCTGGTCCACCATCACGTTGATGGTGTTCTTCAGCTCCAGGATCTCGCCCTTGACGTCTACGGTGATCTTCTTGGAAAGATCGCCGGAGGCCACTGCGGTGGTGACTTCGGCGATGTTGCGCACCTGGCCGGTGAGGTTGTCGGCCATCAGGTTGACGTTGTCGGTCAGGTCTTTCCAGGTGCCCGCCACACCAAGCACTTGCGCCTGGCCGCCGAGCTTGCCTTCGGTACCCACCTCGCGAGCCACGCGCGTCACCTCGGAGGCGAAGCCGTTGAGCTGGTCCACCATCACGTTGATGGTGTTCTTCAGTTCAAGGATTTCACCCTTGACGTCCACCGTGATCTTCTTGGACAGGTCGCCGGAGGCCACCGCGGTGGTGACTTCGGCGATGTTGCGCACCTGGCCGGTGAGGTTGTCGGCCATCAGGTTGACGTTGTCGGTGAGGTCCTTCCAGGTGCCGGCCACGCCTTCCACGCGAGCCTGGCCACCGAGCTTGCCTTCGGTACCCACTTCGCGCGCCACGCGCGTCACTTCCGAGGCGAAGGAGTTGAGCTGGTCCACCATGGTGTTGATGGTGTTTTTCAGCTCCAGGATTTCGCCTTTCACTTCCACGGTGATCTTCTTGGAAAGATCGCCCGAGGCCACCGCCGTCGTCACCTCCGCGATGTTGCGTACCTGGCCGGTAAGATTGGTGGCCATGGCGTTGACGTTGTCGGTGAGGTCCTTCCAGGTGCCGGCTACGCCCACCACGCGTGCCTGGCCGCCGAGCTTGCCTTCGGTACCCACTTCGCGCGCCACGCGCGTCACTTCCGAGGCGAAGGAGGCAAGCTGCTCCACCATGGTGTTGACCACCTTGCCGATGCGCAGGAATTCACCGCGCAGCGGGCGCCCGTCGATTTCCACCGTCATCGATTGCGACAGATCGCCTTTGGCCACCGCACCGATGACGCGGGCCACTTCTGTGGTGGGCTGCACCATGTCCTCGATCAACTCGTTCACCGCGAGGATGGCGTTTTCCCACCCGCCGGTAGCGGCCTTGACCCGTCCGCGCTGGGTGATCTTGCCTTCCTTGCCGACCACCTGGGAGAGGCGCTCGAGTTCCGCCGTCATCTGCTGGTTGAGATCCACGACTTCGTTGAACAGTTGCGCCAGTTCGCCATCGGAACCTTGCAGGTCCTCGGGCAGGCGCACATTGAAATCGCCGCGGCGGAAACTGCGCAATGCGGCGATGACCTGACGACGTTCGAGAATTGCCCCTGTTTCGGTGTTCATGCAAGCCCTGTCAGTGAAAAGCTGGTGGACCCAGAGCCCTTCCGCGGGTTGTCGATAAAACGAACCCGCTTGCCGCACATTCCCAGTGCGGAGGCAATCAAAAAAGCACACTTGGGAACGCCATGCTAAGACGTCCGGAGGAAAGTGGCTATAACGAAAATACACGGAAACTTGCACGGTACCGTGATGCAAGAGATCTTTTCGTCAGGAAAATTTCAGCTCGCTTAGACGTCCGTAGGCCTGAACGTGTAGGACTCGTGAAAGCGTGCAAGCGAAGTGTTGGGTGCGCTTGTAATGGAGGCCTTAAATCCGCGCGGTAGGCGACTCATTTCGTTTGCTGCCAGGCAAGATATACCTGGTCCGAGGCCTGTATGCGGCAGCACGTCCAGGAAGGAGCGCTACTAATTTTTTTGCGAAAAGAAAGCATCAGTACAGAAATAGTAGCCCGTCATGCAGAGCAGGGCTTCAATCCGTAAAAACGCCGGATCGGAAAGATCCGGCGTTGCCGCACGACATCATTCGTGTGGCGGGAGCTTACGGCAAGCTGTCAATGTTTGCCGGCGGAAGCATCCGCACTGGCGCCCGTATTGGCGCCCCCCGAACCGGCACCCGCACTTCCGTTTACCGAAGCGCCGGTTTGCACATTGGCGTTAGTAGCGTCCGTTGCGCCTACTGCGGTCTTCTTGGCAGTGGTTGTAGTTTCGTCAGCGGCTGTTGCGGCGGAATGGGTAGCTTTGTGTGCAGTGTGCTTGGCTCTGTGCGCGGTGTGCTCGACCGTCTCACCGGCTGCAGTGGTTGCGCCGGTCGCCGTCTGTGTTGCGCCGTGCAGGGCCCCACTGGCGTTGACGCCCGCCCCGACGCCTGCACCCGCAGCGCCACCCACGTGGACTTGGGCGAAGGCGGGGACGCTCAGCACGGTGGCGGCGGCGATGGCGGCGACGAGAATGGACTTGCGCATATAGGTGACCTCCATTGGGCAATGTCGCGTTCGATGACGCGGCGAACAGACGCTAGGAGAGTGGGGGCAACTGCATCCTGAACGGAATCGGGCAGGTTTCAGCTGTCGGACAGCTGGATGAATCGCAGTGAAAACGGCTTTGAAAAAATTGCGTTAGCTGGCCACGCCGCATTTGGCCATGAGCAGGAATCATCATCGCAAGTTTTACACCACTTCCTCGGCAAATGCAGATCTCAATTCCTGCGCAAGCTCCTGTATCGAGAAAGGCTTGGTGATAAGCCGTACATTGGTATCGAGCATGCCGTTGTGCATGATCGCTTCGCGCGGATAGCCGGTCATATAGAGCACCCGCAGCTTGGGATAGAACGGCCGCACGGTATCGACCAGTGCCTTGCCGTTCTTGCCCGGCATGACGACGTCCGTTAGCAAGAGGGCGACGTCAGGATGGGTAGCCAGCTTCTGCTGGGCCATATTCGCGCTCTCCGCCGAAATGGTCGAGTAGCCCAGCTCGTTGAGGCAGGAGACCACGAATTGGCGTACCTCGTCGTCGTCTTCGACCACCAGCACTTTCTTGGAGGCGTGGGCGGCGAAAACCATGGCTTCGGTGAATACTTCCGCGTCCTGCTGGGCCGATGCGCGTGGCAGGTACATTTTTACCGTGGTGCCCACGCCGGGCTCGGAGTAGATCTGGATGTGGCCGTGCGATTGCTTGATGAAGCCATGCACCTGGCTCAGGCCCAGGCCGGTGCCTTGCCCGGGTTCCTTGGTGGTAAAGAACGGGTCGAACGCGCGCCGCATCACTTCGGGCGACATGCCGCTGCCGGTGTCGGTGACGGCCACCAGCACATATTGCCCAGGCACCACTTCGACATTCGTATCGGCAAAGCTCTGGTCGAGATGGGCATTGGAGGTTTCGATGCTCAGTCGGCCACCGCCTTGCATCGCATCGCGGCTGTTCACGGCGAGATTGAGCATGGCGCTTTCCAATTGCGGGCGATCGATGAAGGCGCGCCATAGCCCGGTAGCAAACTTGGTTTCGATGATGATGTCTTCGCCCAGCGCGCGCTGCAAAATCAGCAGCATGCCGCGCGCGCAGTCGTTGACATCGATGGATTTGGGCCGCAATGGCTGCATGCGCGAGAACGCAAGCAGGCGCTTGGTCAGATCGGAACCGCGCGTCGCGGCACTCAGTGCCCGCGAGACGACGTCCTTCAAGGCCTCGTCCGATTTGCCGATCTGACGCAGCGACATCTCCAGATTGCCAACGATGATCGCCAGCATATTGTTGAAGTCATGGGCGATGCCGCCAGTGAGTTGGCCCAGGGCCTCCATCTTCTGAACCTGGCGCAGCCGCATTTCGGCGGTTTGGCGCTGTTGAATCTGCTCCTCCAGTGCCTGGTTTTTTTCCTCGATGGCATGCTGGCGAGCCTTTCCTTCGCGATGCACACGATAGGCAAGCAGGCAGGCCAGCAATACAGACGCGAGCGCGGCGGCCAAAAGTAGCGAGCTGGTACGACGCGCCGCATTGAACCGCTGATCGAGCAAGGCGTATTCGTTTCGATCCATCTCCTTCGTCAGCGCCTGGATGTCGTCCATCCATTCGCGGCCCATGTTCGTCTTGACCAGCTGGATCGCGGCGGCGTCATGGCCCTGCGCAGCCAGTTGTACAGTCTGCTGCAACTCACCCAGCTTCCGGGCGGCAAGCGGGCGGAACTTGTCGAACAGGGCTGTTTGCTGCGGATTGTCGGAGACCAAGGAGGCAAGCAGCGCTTCTGTCTTCGTGATGTCCGAGCGTGCCCGGGTGTATGGCTCCAGGTAGCGTGGGTCACGTGTCAACAGGAAGCCGCGTTGACCGGTTTCCGCGGCGCAGACGTCACTGTAGAGCTGGATCAGGGTTTCCCGCACGCGTAGGGTGTGAGCAACCCATGAATGAGCCCGGGCGCTGCTGATCGTCGCAAAAATCGTCAGGGCGCAGGCAATCAGAAGAAGTACGAAGCCGGCGCGAATTTGCAGCTCTGCGTGGTTATTTCCTCGCTCCATCCAAAGGCCCTGTCTGGTCGAGTGCCAAGAGCATGGCTACATCGTAGGGTCGGTAATGTGAAGCGCGGAAGTGTGCGTATTGGCCAGTCAGACTCAGGCTGGGACCGCCATGGTTGCCACCCTCAGCCTGGCCACCATGGCAAGGATCTGCTGGCCAGTCGCTTGCGGATGCAGTACCAGGAAGCGATTGCTGCATTGGCCAGACGGGAGGCGTGCGGCGGCGATGCACACTTTGCCGTCATTGGATGCCACTACCGGTGGCGCCGAATATCGCGGGTCCCACAGCTGCAGGCGTACCAGGCCATGCTGGGGGCCGCCGACTATAAGACATTCAACGATCTGTTCCATCCCCTGCTTCCCCCTGCCGTACTGGCGAGATCCCTTCGGGTTACTCGCTGGTTACCCCCTAAGGAAGCACGCGTCACGCCATGTTTGCAGTTGGAGTGTGCGGTACATCACGGATTGATGCCGTGGCTGAGCCAGCTTCGTTAAACGCATCGTTGCCCGGGGGCGATAGCCAGGCCCGGGGGCGGATAAAACGTCGCTCCCGATGCCTTCGCGCTGTAAATCCGCGCCTCCCGGCCGCGCTACTACGGTCTTTTGCAGGCCCAGCGGGTGCCTCTGTTTCGGGAATCTGACGTTTCAGGGCACAAGTAGCAGTGCGATGCCCACGTGCGTCATCGGCCTGACGGGGGACGGCGGCCAGCGGGGGTGTTGCGGGCCACCCCGCCACATTGATGCTGCACTGCGGTCCGATAAATACTCGGCCATCGCGGCTCCTTGAGTATGGCCATGGTCGAGTTGCTTTCCCCCGATTCACTTGCTGCACAACAGCTCGATCACGCCCTGACCCTGCCGGCCCGCTTCTATACCGACCCGCGCATCCCGGCCCTGGATGCTGCGGCGATCTTTGCGCGGAGCTGGCAACTGGTGTGCCACCAGTCGCAACTGTCCGGCGTGGGAGACCACGTGGTTACCGAGATTGCGGGGCTGCCGTTGCTGCTGGTGCGCAGCAATGAGACCGGCATTCGCGCTTTTCACAATGTATGCCGGCATCGCGCCGGGCCGATCGCCAATTGCAACGGACGGGGCGCGCAAAACCTGCGCTGCCGTTACCACGGCTGGACCTACGGCCTGGATGGCGTGCTGCGCGGCGCGCCGGAAATGGGCCGCACGCCGGATTTCAATCCAGCCGACATTCGCCTGCCTGAAGTTCGGGTGCACGTGTGGCAGGGCCTGGTGTTCGTCGCCATTGGCGAAGCCCCGCCATTCGAATCATTCGTTGCCGGCATCGATGCGCGCCTTGGCCCGCAGCGCGCGTTGGACGACTACGAGTTCCATCACCGTGTCAGCTACGACGTCGCCTGCAATTGGAAGGTGTACGTCGACAATTATCTGGAAGGCTATCACGTGCCTTGCATCCATCCCGGGTTGAACAGCCTGCTCGACTACCGCAGCTACATCACCGAGACGGCGCAATGGTATTCCTTCCAATATAGTCCGCTCGAAAGCGGCGACGATCTCTACGGCAGCGGCGAAGCGCTGTACTACTTCCTGTATCCCAATGCCATGCTCAACATCCTGCCCGGCCGCTTGCAGACCAATCGCGTGCTGCCGGCGGGGGTGGGCCGCTGCAGGGTGGAGTTCGACTTCTACTACGCGCCGGATAGCCGTCCGCAAGCGCAGGCGCGACGCGCCAAAGACATCCAATTCAGCGATGAAGTGCAGGACGAGGACGTCACCATTTGCGAAGACGTGCAGCGCGGACTGGCGTCAGGCTCTTACGAAGCCGGACGCTTGAACCCGCTGCGCGAAAATGCCGTGCACCATTTTCATGAAATGGTGCGCCGTGCCTATCGCGATACGCTCGCCCAAGCATGAGTACCGCGCGGCGGTCACTCGGGCTGTGGATGCTGATAGCGCTGGTCATCGGCAACATCATCGGATCGGGCGTATTCGTGTTGCCGGCAGCGTTGGCGCCTTACGGTGCCGCAAGCCTGCTTGGCTGGGGTATCAGCCTGGGCGGTGCGCTGATGCTGGCGCTGGTGTACGCGCGGCTGGCACAGATCGTTCCCAATCATGGCGGCGCGTACGCCTATGCGCGTCGCGCTTTCGGCGATCAGGTCGGTTTTCTCGCGGCCTGGAGCTATTGGGTCTGCGTGTGGTCGGCGAATGCGGCGATCGCGGTGGCCTTTGCCGGCAGCCTTGGCTCGGTTTGGCCGGCGGCGACTGCTACACCGCTGCGTGGTGCATTGTGCGCGTTGGGCGCGCTATGGGTCTGCACTTCCATCAGCCTGTCCGGCGTGCGTGAAGCGGGCTATACGGCGATCGTCACCACTTCGCTGAAACTGGTGCCGTTGCTGGTATTTGGCGTGTTGGGATTGGCCTGGGTGCACGCAAGCGCCTTTCACCCTTTCAATCCCAGCGGTCATCCACTGGTGAGCGTGGCCTCGTCCGTTGCTGCGCTCACGCTTTGGGCGTTCCTTGGCCTGGAGACGGCCACTGTGCCGACCGGTGTCGTGCGGGATCCACAACGCACGGTGCCGCGCGCCACGGTGATCGGCATGACCATCGCAGGAGTCGCCACCATGCTGGCTTGCACCGTGGTGGTGGGCATGCTCCCGGCGGACGTGCTGCACGCATCGGCGGCGCCGATGGCCGAGGCAGCACGACGCGTGTGGGGTAATGCGGCGGGTATCGGCATTGGCGTGATTGCCACCATTTCCTGCTTCGGTGCGCTCAACGGCTGGGTCTTGCTGCAGGCGCAGACCACGCTCGCTCCCGCGCTGGATGGCCTGTTTCCCAAAGCCTTCGCCCGCCTGGACAAGCGCGGCACGCCCTGGTTCGGACTGCTGACCAGCAGCGTGCTCGCAAGCGCCCTGATCGTTTCCAACTACAGCCGCACGCTGGTTGCGCTGTTTACTTTCACCATCCTGCTGTCCACTGCGGCAACGCTGTTGCCTTATCTGATCACCGTGCTGGCATGGTGGCGAATCGATTCCGCCAGCAGTCTTTTGCGGCGATGGATTGCGATTGGTGCGCTCGCTTTCAGCGTGTGGGCGCTTATCGGTACCGGCACGGAGACCATGCTGTGGGGCGTTGTGCTGTTGCTGGCGGGGCTGCCTATTTATGTGTGGCAACGCCGGGCTGTCAGGCAATTGCCTGCGCCATGAAGTGTCCGCCCGCAAGGCGGACGCTTCATGCGGCCGCCTATCAAGACCAGAGCGTACGCCCCAGGAAGGTAAACGTCCTGTCCCAGGCCAGCTGAGCCCACTCAGGATCGAATTGCGTGCCGGGAATACGGCCATGTCCGACCGCGGTTTCATTGGCAAAGGCGTGGTGCGCGAGATAGCGGTGGAACTGGGCAGACACGCCGCTTTGGGCAAACTTCGCCTCCAAAGCGTCCACCGACTTGATCGGGAAGAACGCATCTTGCGTGCCCCAGTGCCCAAGCACAGGCACCTTGATGCGCGAGGCATCGATGTACTCCAGCGGCGGTAGTCCGTACCACACCACCCCGGCAGACAGATCGGCATGCTGGCCGAGGGCGAGCAGGGCGAGCGCGCCGCCCATGCAAAAGCCCATCACGGCAACCTTCCCGGTGCGTTGCTTGAGGTAGGCCACGGCGGCGCCTATGTCCTGCGAGGCCGCATCACCGAAATTCAGCCCTTCCATCAGGTGTTGGGCTTCTTCTTGCTCCAGGGTGATCTCGCCACGGTACAAGTCGGGCACCAGGGCGAGGTAGCCCGATTGCGCCAGCCGGTCGGCCACGCTCCGGATCTGCTCGTTCAGGCCCCACCATTCCTGGATGACCACCACCGCAGGCGCGCCATCGGGCTGTTCCGGCGTGGCCAGGTAACCCTCGAGCCGCTGACCGTCCGGGCGCTGCAGGCTGACCATGGATCCGGCTTTTACATTCATGACACTTCCTCATGGGTGGGAGAGATGTTCAACCGGCGCAGTGTGACTCGCCAGGGCGACAAAGGTAAGCGCAGGCCGGGTCCGATGGATGGCCGGGTTTCGTCAACCTGGGCGGCTTTGCCTAAAATTGACATTCTCCCGCCCAGGAAGGAAGCAGCTGTTCGTGTCCCATTACTCCGGTCCCTTGCTTACGCGCCCTATCGCCGAAACCTTGCTGGCTGCGCACGGCGCTGATGCAGCCCAATGGAAAGGCTCCCTGGATCTTGGCCGTTCCCATGGTGATGCATTGCTGCATACGGATGCCTGGCAGTGGCGAGGGCAGAGTTATCCCTATCCAGCCAAACTGAAAGACCGCACGATTTACTACTGGGATGGCGACGAATTCGCGCCGGTGTCGCGTTTTTCCGGCTCGTTGATCAAGCTGGTGCCGACCGAATGGGGAGCGCCCACCTTCGAAATCGACGGCATCAAGATGCTGCCCACGTCGAAGGAATCTCCGATTGACGATGCACGCCGCAAGGTGGCCTTGGTCGAGCCTCGCGGTAAGGCGCTACTGGATACTTGCGGTGGGCTGGGCTACTTCGCTGCCTGTTGCCTTGAGGCCGGCGTGGCGCGTATCCACTCGTTCGAAAAGAACCCCGACGTACTATGGTTGCGACAGCTCAACCCCTGGTCACCGGATCCGGACGATCCCGCCAGCGGTGGCCGCCTGGAGCTGACCCATGCCGACGTGCTGCAAGCGATCCCGCAGGTCGAACAAGGCTCGGTAGACGCCGTACTGCACGACCCGCCACGCTTCGGCATTGCCGGTGAGCTTTACTCGCAGGCCTTCTACGACCAGCTTGCACGCGTGCTTCGCCGTGGCGGGCGCCTGTTCCACTACACCGGCAGCCCGAATAAGCTCACCAGTGATCGTGACGTTCCACGCGAAGTAGCCAAGCGCCTGGAGAAGGCGGGATTCAAGGCACAGTTGGCACTGGATGGCGTGTTGGCGACACGGCGCTAAGCGCGTCGGGTTGTGTGCAAAGCGTCTGCCCGGCGTAGGCGACCTGGCGATCAGTTTGGGGAAATCGGCCAAAAAACAGGGGTTTTGCAATGACACCACAGGAATTTGTATCGAAGCTCGGTGCCGAGGTTGTCGACAAGAACTACGCCTTATACCGCAGCCTGCTGCTCAATACTGAAGTAAAGCAGGCATCCGAGCCGTATTGGCGGCGAGTCTTGACGCTTTTCAGCGAGTTGAGCGCCGACCAGCGGGAAGTCCTGCTTGAGCTTACCCGCCATGTGACGATTGATGCCGTAGCCAACGTGCTTGGTGTCATCGACGGCACCCAGGAACTCGCAGATGCCGATGATGTATTCCGTTTGACTTATGCAGGTCAGGAGCTTGGCGGAGAACTGCAAAGTCTGTTCCTGGAACTGGCTGAACAATCCTTGCCGTAGGATTCTGCGCGTGGCGTAGGCTGGGATGATAATCCCAGCTGCTTTTCACACACTCGCGTCGCTGGGATGGGTATCCCAGCTTGCTCGCTACAGCCCTTCGATGATGCGAACATCTCGCTCGGCGGCGCCGACCAGGTGCTGCACGGTGGCCTGGTACTCCGGGCTTCTATAGGCGGCATCGGCGGCCGCAAGGCTGCTGAATTCGACCACGGCGACGCGCTGTGCCATCCCGGCTTCGTAAGCGAAAGCCGGCTGGCCGGCAATCAATACCCTGCCGCCCAGCGCCTTGATCACCGGCCCGGCAGTTGCTGCGTATTGGTCGAGGCCAGCCTGGTTCGTGACCGAGCGGAAGGTAATGATCCAGTATCCGTTTGCCATCTTCTTGCTCCGCTATGTTCATTGGAAAACACACGAAGCGAGTGCTGTCAGCTTCGTATAGGAGGCAAGCGTAGGCCGATGACGACGCCAAGCAAATAGACGCGGCTCGAAAAACAGTGTTGCGGAAATTGCAGGAATGCGCCGCAGCTAATGCGCCCGAAGGCGCCGAGCCAAATAGCGCCTTGTTCAAGCGAGCGTGGGCGGTCGCGTCGGCTGGGATGCCAATCCTGGCGGTTTTTTTGCGTGTCCTGGTTTGCTGGGTTGGCATCTCTAGTTCGAGGCGATCGCCATTGACCGCATCGGACGGTGAGTATTTAGCTGCATGGCCAAGGCATGGGCTGCCTTGTGAATCTCGGGCATGGCTACGCATTCCCACAAATTACCTTGCAGCAGGGAGCCGATGGCGTACAAGCCAGGCTGGATGCCGCCGGCAGTATTGATCAAGTGGCCGTCGGCCCGAGCCAATAGGCCAAGTTGAAGCGGATCGGCAACGGCCAAGCCATCTTGGATGAGGCCGCCGAGCAAGCGATGTCCGGCGAAAGAAACGGCGGTGTCCAGCCCGGTTGCTTGTACCACGACATCCGATTGCAGCGTTGTCACCGCCTGGTTGGCACGATGGCGAATGCTTACGTTCAGAGGCCCCGTGCCATCCACTTTCAACACACGGGCAGCGTAGACGTGCAAGCGCCCTTCATCGCGCAATTGCTGGATGATTGCTCCGATTCCGGGTGGAAATCGATGCCGTGACGAGTCCCACAGCCATCGGATGTGCCGCAGGAATTGCCTGCGTTGGCGCAGTGAGAGGGCTTGCCAGAGCCTGGCGTTGATCGGGCGCATGCCGTCGATGATACTGCGCCAGTCGATCGCCGGATTCTCTCGCAACAAGCGGCGAATCTCGGCGAGGATGGAAGCCGGACCTGCGCACGCCATAAGCTTGGCGTTGAGGTCGGCCTGATGGGGATAAGGCTCGACGGGAAGCGGAGGATGGGCGGACGGCAACAATCCGTGGCGGGAGAGCGCAATCAGCTCGACATCCGGCCATCGCATGGAGGCCGATAGGATTGTATCGATGGCGGTAAGGCCTGTGCCGATCACGATGAGCCTGCGCGGCTGAAGCGGACGTCGAGTCAAACTCCATGGGTCGAGCACATACGCAGCACTCGCAATTGCGTCTTCGGACACGGCTCGCAGCGGGCGAGGTGGCAGTGAACCCAGCGCGAGAACGACTCGGTCGGCCATCACGATCTGGCCATCGTCGAGCATGATTTCGTAGCCTGAGCCCTTGGCGCTAAGCCTGGTTGCGATGGAATACGCAATCGTAAAGCAGCGGCCCTGCTGCTCCGCATTGCGCAGTCGCTTGCTCAATTGCGATTGGATGTAGTCGCCGAACATACGGCGTGGCAGAAAATCAGTGGGCTGCGATCCTGGACGATGGCGGGCGCCGTATCGCGCGAAGTCTTCATCGGCGTCAATATAAAGGCCCATGTCCTTGGCGCGCACATTCAACAGGTGATGATCTCTAGCGGCACCATAAGCAACGCCTCGACCGAGGTCGTCCTGCCTTCCCGTTATCCAAAGCACGTGATCGAAGGCTTCTTGCGCGAGCAGCGCTCCGAATATCGCCGCGCCTGCCGCGCCGCCTCCGACGATTGCGATGCCTGTCGTGCAGGTGGACTTTCCTGTCCGCTCTCCGTTCATCCTTGAAGCTCATTCTGCTTGCGCTGCCCGCAGTCTAAAAATTAGATATTTGTCGGATGTTTCAGCTAGCCTTGGAATTGTTACAACTTGTTGCGGCTGCGACTCAATGGTGCTCGCAACTATGCATAAGCCATGGGCGCTCGAAGGCGCCAGACGAAATGCCGTTTCTTTCGTCAAGCGCGCGCGGGCAGTTTCCAATCCGGCCGGATGAAATGGCAGGTATAACCCTCAGGATAACGTTCAAGGTAATCCTGATGTTCCGGCTCGGCTTCCCAGAATGGACCGGCAGGAGCTATCTCGGTAACAACTTTGCCGGGCCACAGACCCGATGCCTCGACGTCGGCCACGGTATCTTCGGCCACCTGCTTCTGCTTTTCGCCGCGGTAGAAGATGGCCGAGCGATAGCTCGTACCCCTGTCGTTGCCTTGGCGGTTCGGAGTGGTCGGGTCGTGGATCTGGAAGAAGAATTCCAGGATCTGGCGATAGCTGATCCGGTCCGGGTCGAACACGATCTCGATCGCTTCGGCATGCGTACCGTGGTTACGGTAGGTGGCGTTGACCACATCGCCACCCGAGTAGCCCACGCGCGTGGACAACACCCCTGGGTAGCGCCGCAGCAGGTCCTGCATGCCCCAGAAGCATCCGCCGGCCAGGATGGCAGTTTCAGTTTTCGCTGTCATGTTCGTGTCTTCCCATGGATGACAGCCAAGTAATGCCGCACGGCCCGGAATACAAGGGACCAGGAGCAATCCGCCCGATTTGCTCCGTGCGTCTAGCCGCGCCCCGTCTGTTCGAGCAGGCTCGCAACAGTGTCCACCAGCTCGATTTGCCGAAACGGCTTGGATAGCCGCGGCAGTTCGCCAATCGCTTGCCCATCCATGGCAGCGAAGCCGGTGATCATCAGAACAGGTAGCGTGGGGCGAAGTTGGTTGACACGATGGGCCAGCTCGACACCGGTCATGCCCGGCATGGCGTAATCGGTGATAAGGACTTTCACTTCGATGTCCTTGGCCAACATGGCCAAGGCTTCGTGGCCGGAAGCGACTTGCTGCACTACGTAGCCCGCATCCGACAGCATCTCGGCGGTGCCGAGTCGAACTAGTTCCTCATCATCGACCAGCAGTACGGGTGTCGCCGGCACACGTCGCAGCTCGGCTTTAACCGCGATGCGTGCTGGTTCGTCAGTCATCGGCTCCGTGGACGCGGGTAGCCACAAGCTGGCCGTAGTGCCATGTCCCGGTTCGCTGGTCAGGGAAAAATCCCCGCCCAATTGCGCCGCAAACCCATGCACCATGGACAAGCCAAGCCCGGTACCTTGGCCTGTGGTTTTCGTGGTGAAGAACGGTTCGACCGCACGCCGCATCGTTTGGGCGTCCATGCCGAGCCCGGTATCGGAGACCGCAATCCGAACGTAGCGGCCCGCAGCCAGCTTCGAATGCCCTTCGACGCTTTGTTCGGTCACGGCAATCTTCAATACGCCACCGTTCGGCATGGCGTCACGAGCGTTGACAGCCAGATTCAACAGCGCCAGTTCGAGCTGGTTAGGGTCGGTCATGGCCTGCGGAAGTTTGGCGGCGCAGTCGATTTCCAGGCGGATCTGTGGTCCGAGCGAACGGGTCAGCAAGTCTTCCATACCGCATACCAGGTTGCGGATAGGGGTGGGTCGTGCCTGAAGGTGTTGACGCCGCGCGAAAGCGAGCAGTCGTTGAACCAACGTGCGCGCGCGCTCGGCAGCCTGGAGCCCGGCTGTGGTCAGCCGCTTGATGCGCTCATCGCCATCCTGCAGGCGCGCCACCATTTCCAGCGCCCCCACGATGGGTGTCAGCAGATTGTTGAAATCGTGCGCGACGCCGCCGGTCAGTTGTCCTATCGTTTCCATCTTCTGCATTTCATGCACGCGGGCAAGCGCTTCCTTCCGCTCGTTGATCGCCTGCGCCACCCGTTCTTCCAACTCCCGGTTCAGGCGTTGCAGTTCGGCCTCTGCATGTTTGCGCGCGGTGACGTCCTTCAACAGGATGGCCACCCGGCGCCGCTCGACCGGTCCCGCCCGGAAGGCGGCAATCTCCAGGTAGCGGCCTGTCGCGGCAAGTTCATGGTCAAGGCGTACTGGTTCGCCACTAAGCAATACTTGCCTGATGATTTCGATCCAGCCGTCCACGCCTTGCGGATACAACTCGCGCAGACGTTTGCCGATCACGTCGGGAAGGCCGGTATTGGCCGAGAAAGCAGGGTTGGCTTCCAGGTGGCGGTAATCGCTCAACGGCCCATATTCGCCGTCCAGCAGTTCGACGACGCAGAAGCCTTCGTCGATTTGCTCGAAAAGGGTTCGATATTTCGCCTCACTTGCCGCAATACGTTGCTCGGTCTGGCGCCGTTCCTCGATATCGATGAGCACCCCTGGAAAGGTCAGCGGCGTGCCATCGTCCTCCGTGTTGATTCTGCCGCTTGCTTCCACCCAGTAATACCGGCCGTCGGCGCGGCGGATCCGGTGTTGATGCATGTACAGGCCGCCGCGCTCGATCGCCTTCTGCATGGTTGCCTGCATCCCGGCGGCGTCGTCGGGATGCACCAAGGCAACGAATTGCGAAAGGTGAATGTGTTGCCGTCTCGGGCCTTCGTCCAGGCCGAGCGCGGTCACCAGCGACTCATCCAATTGAAGCCGTGAGGTAGCCAGATCCAGATACCAGGTGCCGATAATCGCTCCTGCGGCAAGCGCCAATTGCACGCGCTCGGCATCCCGCCGTTGACGCGCTTCACTTTCGCGCAAGAGCGCTTCGGCCCTGACGCGTTCCGCGGCGCTCCAGGCGCGCTCGGCCACTGAGCGGGCGAATTGAGCTTCCTCATCCGTCCAGCAGCGCGAGGGAGCGCAGGCCATGGAAAATCGCCCCACGACTTGGCCGTTTCGCAAGACGGGAATATCGAGCAAACAGGTATCGCTGCTTGTCTCTACCCCGAGCGCGTTGCCCAAAACAGTGGTGCGGCAATGATCGAGGAGGCTTGGCCCGGCCAGGTGCTGCTCCGTGCCCGGACTATCCAGGTCCGAATAGTGAACGCTCGAAGCTGCCAGCTCGCGCTGCAACAGCTTGGCGGCGATCTGCTTTGCCTCCTCGGCATCGCCGACAGTTCTTAGTTGATCTTCCAGGTCCAACAGCGCTGTTTGGCGGCGCGTGCCAAGCACTCGCTGAGTCGTTTCCGAAACGATGCACAGAACGCCGCCTACCGTACCGTCCACTTCGGGCACCGCCGAATACGAAACATCGAAGTAGACCGTTTCCCCGTAGCCGTGCCGCTCGATATAGAAAGCTCGATCTTTGGCGTGAAAGGTTTTGCCGGTTTCGCGGACGCCGCGCAGAAGCGGGCCCAGATCGTCCCAAAGCTCGGTCCAGCTTTCCACGGCAGGGCGTCCCAACGCACGCGGATGCTTGTCGCCAATGGTGGGCGTGTAGGCGTCGTTGTAGAGAGCCACGAATTCAGGCCCCCAAAACAGCACGATCTGAGCTTGGGCGGCAAGCATCATGCCGACCGTTGTCTTGAGGCTTGGCGACCAGGCTTCGGGCGGGCCGAGCGGGGAACGCGACCAATCACATTGCTGCATAAGTGTCTTCAAATCACCCGTGTGCAGTGATGGTGAACGTCTCTGGTTTTTGCCGATGGCCAGGCTGGACACGCGATCACCTCCTCACAGGCCTCTTGCTGCAGCAAAAAAGCGCCCCTCTGCTGCCAAGCGACCGGCCATGAGCAGGGAAAAGCGGAACGGGTACGAAAATACCAGCTTAATCCAGCCTGATAGCTAAGACGCTGTCTACGTTTTGAGAAATTCGAGGCGAACGGTCTTGCCTGGATGTGGAGGCCTTCAGTGGGTCACATTTGGCGGCCTGGCGTGCTCGTGACGAAAACTGGAGCGGAGCGCAACATCACGCCCGCAATTTCTTTCGTCAGCTTCGCGACAACTGTCGCGGTCATGTTGCCGATGTCGTTGCGTGGATTGAACTCGACGATATCCGCGGCCACGATGGGCTGATCGATGCTTTGAATCAGGCGGATCACCTGTCGGGTCGACAGGCCGCCGGGTTCGCGGTGCGATACGCCAGGGGCATATGCGGGGTCGAGCCCATCCATGTCCAGCGAAATGTACACGGGAGTATCCAGCCGGATGTGCAAAGATTCCCCACACTGGGCGGCCTCGATCACCTCTACGCCGAACCGCTTGAACTGCTCGCGGTGATGATCATTGACGGTGCGTAGGCCGACCTGGATCAGGCGATCCGCCAGCCTCTCTTCCATGATTCTTGCGAACGGAGACGCGTGGGAGCGTGGATTGCCCTGGTAACAGTCGTAAAGATCGGCATGCGCATCGATGTGCAGGATCGTCAACTGCGGGTGATGCCGACGCACGGCGCGCATGATCGGATGCGTGATGGCGTGGTCGCCACCCAGGCAAATCAAGCGGTCGCCGGAGCCGCAAATTCGATCGGCATGTTCTTCGATGCTTTTCCAGGGATCGGTCGCCGCCTCGAATGCCACGTCACCGCGATCGACGAGTCTGCCGGGTGCACCCAAGTCGATCCCCGTTTCGCTCCAGCTGCTGTAGGCATCGCTATACAACTCCTGGCGGATGAGCGGTGGTGCTTCGGCGGCGCCGCGCATGGACGAGGAATTGGCGTCATGCGGAACGCCCAGCAGCGATACCTTGGCCATGTTTGCATTGCCCGATTATGGAGCCCGAGGTGGAGCGGTGTTCGCAAACTAACCCAGGCTATTGCAAACTTCTACTTCATAGGGCTAATCAAATGGGTAAGTAAAACTTTATGGTTGACCTGGTCCGCCTACGCCTGTTTCGCGAACTTGCCCGGCTCGGCACGATGACTGCCGTGGCTGAATCCCTGGCGCTGACTTCATCGGCAGTCTCGCAGCATCTGGCCATACTGGAGCGCGAGGCAGGGGTGCGATTGCTGGAACGGGTTGGGCGGCGAGTTCGCCTGACACCCGACGGCGACCGCCTGGCTGAGCATGCGGAGACCATTTTGCGGGCCGTGGAGAAAGCGGAACTCGATCTGCGCGGTGCAAGCACGCGGCCGGCCGGCAAATGGGTGATTGCCTGTTTCGCAACGTTCGCGGCGGCCCACTTGCTACCCGCGCTCGTTCGCGTCCGAGCGCAATGTCCCGAACTCGACATCGTGTTCCATGAGATGGAGCCCGACGATGCCATCGTTGCGCTGCGGGAGGGACGCTGCCATCTGGCGGTGACGTTTGCATACAGTCTTGTTCCAAAACCAAAAGACGATGTCTTGATCGCGCAAGAGCTGTTTCGGGAGCCGGTGTTGCTGGCATTTCCGCGTTCCAAGGCGCGCATGCGTTCTTCCATCGACTTGGCGGCGTTTGCGCAGGACGACTGGATTGTCGGGTCGCGCCAACCAGACGATCGCCTGCTGGCGGAACGCGCTTGTGCCGCTGCAGGATTCGTACCGCGGATCGTGCATGCCGTCGACGACTATGAGCTGGTGTTGAAAATGATCGAGGCAGGGCTGGGTGTCGGTTTTGTCCCGCAGCTGGCGCTGGAACGCTCAAGCAAGGTCGACTTGGGTATCGGCACCCCCAAGGACCACGCGCTCGTTCGCGTTGTTCAGGCCTTTACGCGGCCAGCTATCGCCGCGTCGCCATCGATCCGGCTTTTGCTGGCGGAATTGGCGCGCCAGCGTTGAAAGGGGAGGGATGAAGCCATTTCGCTATGTATTGAAGCGCTTGCTTCCGGCCCAAAAACGCAGCGATGGCCGGCTAAACCGTCTTTGAGGTCAAGCGCCGATCGCGGCCAGGTTCCAGGACCACCATGGTGAAGCGGAGCTTCTTCTTGCCGGCACAAGCGTAGGCGTGATCGCAATCGGTGCGGGCGTGCGCGGAGCTGCCCTTGCCGATTTTGAAGCGGCTGCCCCTGAGTTCCAGCAGCAACTCGCCCTCCAGTACGTGAAACAGCTCCTGCGTACCGGCTGGATGGGCATGCGCCTGAAACCGCTCGCCGGGATGCAACTCCCACATCCAGTGTTCCAGCATCTCCGGTCCGTCCGAGCCGATCAATAAGCGAGCCGCGCCGCCGTGAGGGCCCGTCCATAACGTAGGTGCCTCAGCCTGCGAAACGACGCGCACCAGGCGATCTTCGGATTCGGCCACCTCGACCAGTTCGGCCACGGACACGCCCAGTCCGGAAGCGATCCGGCACAGCGTGCCGATGCTTGGATTGGCCTTGCCCTGCTCGATCTGAACCAGCATGCCCTTGCTTACGCCGCAGATCGCGGCGAATTGATCGAACGACAGTCCGCGCTGTTTGCGCAGTGAAGCAATGCGGCTCGCGATCGCCGCTTGCACCGCTTGTGCAGGAACATGGGCTGGAGTATCGTCGGTCAATATATTGACTGTGTCGGTCATTGGCTTATTTTGGACGCGTCCAGTCTGCCGGTCAATTCCAACTTCGGCCCGAACTCAAAATGCCACTCGTACCCTCAATAGCCCCCGACATCTTTGCGCTACGCCCCGACCTCACGGCACTGAGCATCTACGCTGAAAACGCGCGGAACGCTTCCAGTGACGCGCGTAGTAGTGAGTTGCTGCGCAGCGCTTGCGGAGAGCTGGACTCGGCGCCTTGGGCGGAAGCCCATCTCTCGGCGTGGCGTGATGCCTATCGCGCCTTCGGCGCCAAACCGCAGCGCACTCCGTGTTCGGCTGAGGCGTTGCGCAAGCGAGCCCAGCGTGACCAGTCGCTGCCAATGGTCAACGCTGTCGTGGATCTCTACAACGCCATCAGCGTCCGTTACGCCCTGCCGGTGGGTGGTGAGGATGCCGCGATGTACGAAGGTTCTCCGTGCCTGGTTCGGGCATCGGGCAGTGAACCTTTCGAGACAGTCGCCGAGGGAGCGCCGAAGATTGAAACCGCGGAGCAGGGCGAGGTGATCTGGCGCGATGAGCGAGGCATCACCTGTCGGCGTTGGAATTGGCGACAGGGGATTCGGACGCGCATCACCGAACACAGCACGCAGATGTGGTTTGTGCTGGAACGCCTGGATCCCATGCCGATCGAGGCGCTGCTGAAGGCGGGTGAACAATTGGTCGAAGGGCTGCGTCGGCTGAGCCCGGAGGTTCGCACCAGCCAGCTCTATCTCGACGCATCGACGGCCCTGGTCAATCACTACGCGTAAAAAGGACAAATTACAGCTTTGCTATTGTGAGGCGCCACGGGTTTCGCCGGAATGACGACGCGATTCTTTAGAGCGTCTTTCGCCAGACGCGATCATCATCGATGCGGTC
Organism: Dyella flagellata; assembly: GCF_030160275.1. Taxonomy (GTDB): domain Bacteria; phylum Pseudomonadota; class Gammaproteobacteria; order Xanthomonadales; family Rhodanobacteraceae; genus Dyella_B; species Dyella_B flagellata. The sequence goes on along the minus strand of NZ_BSOA01000020.1, from coordinate 124,983 downwards.
GCCGAGTTGAAAGGTGCAGCGCCCAACCTCGGTGAAGCCGTGCCGTGCGTAGAAGCGTTTGGCCCGCTCGTTGTGATCAAAAACGGTGAGGTAGATCTCTGGCGCACCGAGCGTGCGGGCACGATCCAGCGCCCAGAGCATCAGGCGTTCGGCAATCCCACGCCCATGCCATTCACGTAGCACATAAATCTGCTGCAGCTCTAACGAACCGTTGCGCGGATTGGGCGCAGGAGCCGCAAGTGGACGAAGCTTGGCATAGCCTATGATCTCCCCGCGCATCTCGGCGACGAGCCATTCCATGCCCGGATCGAGCAGGTCTTTCGACATGGATCCGCTATCGCCGTAGACCTCGTCCAGGAATCGCGCAAACGGCTCCGGCTCATAGAGGTGCGAAAAAGTCTCGGTGAAGCACCTTCGCGCCATCACCCGAAGCGCGGCTGATTTGTCGTTGCCCGGGCTGGCATACCCGACTTGTTCGTCCATCTCAACGTCACCCATGGCTATCGATTGCAACATTCCACCGACATTCGCACGTCGGATTTTGTAAGTCCAATATTTAGCGCGTAGGCTGGGATGACAATCCCAGCTTTTCATGCAGTGTGCAGATGCTGGGATTGCCATCCCAGCCTACGAACCTTAAGTCGCATATGGCATCAGGCAGGCTGCCACAATTCGATGGGATTTCCTTCCGGGTCGTGCAGATGGGCGAAACGCCCATTGGGATAAGTCTGCGGGTCAAGCTTGACCTCAATGCCTGCCGTTCTTAGTTGCGCAATCATCTTGTCGAGGTTGCGCACGCGAAAGTTGACCATCCACAGCTTTTGAGGATCACCGAAATAGCCGGTCTTTTCGGGAAAGGGGCTGAAGACAGTCGGCCCGGCTTCTTGTTGCCAAACGGGGGCGTCGTTGCTTGTTGGCGTGAGTGCGATCCCCAAGTGTTGCAGATACCAGCGTCCCAAGGCGTCCGGATCATGGGCCCGGAAGAACAAGCCTCCAATGCCGGTCACTTTTTCCGTTCCCGAGACGGTTGCTACTGGTTTGGCAGTTGCCTTCGCTGGTGTGGCGTGACTTGCCGGCTGCGGGGGACTGGGCGCAGCCATGGCTGATTCATTGCGGGGCAGGATCACGCTGGCCCCGAGCGCGTATGACAGGGTTTGCAGCAATTGGCGTCTTTGCAAGCTCATACCATCGTCCTCCCGAGACATTGTGCGAGTTCATCCAGGATACCCGCAGGGCGCTGGTTCAGCGATTTCGCATGGGTACGTCGATGTAACTGCTGGTCAGCCAGTGAACCGAAAGCGGTTCGCCGGCGTCCTGGATGGTTTCATCGCTGACGTCTTTGCCGCTGCCGTAGTTGATTTGTTGACCGCTACCCTTGATGACGCGCAAGACCATGACCAGGCGGCTGCCCGCCTGAAGTTGGCGGCTCATCAGATGGTTGCCGTTAACGAAGAGATGCTGCTCGCGGCCAGGTACCAGCAACTGACGCCGCGTGCGGTCTGCCGCATAGCTGAGGCGGTTCCAGTACTGGCTGAGCTGCACATAGCGGCCTTGGGGCGTGAGTTCGTACAGATCGACACCTACGTCGAAGTCTTTCTTGTTGGTGGTGAAATCGAGCTGGCCAGAAAACAGGCCGCTCAGTTCGGTCGGCTTATCGAGCGGTTGGCTGGCGAATACCAAGCCGTTGCTGGAGTCCACGGCAGTGTCCACCACGCCGCCTCCGATGGGCGGATGGTTGAGGTCGCTTCGGTCGGCGAGGTTTACCGTGAGGGGAATGTCCGCGCTCTTTTCCGAAGGAAGCTTTTCATCGAGCGTGAGGGCGTGGTCTTTTGCTGCACCATGGCCTAGATAGAAGCGCAGCTTGGCATTGCCCATCGCGGAAAGGGATGGTGCGTGCTTCCAGACGTTCGCGCCGGTCACCTCATAGTTGACTTTGTCTCCAAGCAGCACGGGCTTGGGCGCATGCTTGAATACATAGTCAAACCATTGGTAGCGCAGTTCATAAAGGTCCAGCTGCGCCACCGGGTCGATGGGCAATCCGGCCAAAACGTCCATCAGGTTGCCCTGCTCGTCGAGGACGCCATACTGGGCGCGCAGGTGGTTATAGGGACCGATCAGCAAATAGTGTTCCGACGCGGGCGCATACTTTTCCAACTGCTGGAAGTAGTAGATCGCCGCACCGGGGCCGCCGTAGTAGTAGCCCGCCACCAGCAGCACGGGAATCGTGACGCGCGAGAATTGAGTCCGATACGGGATCATGCCTTGCCAATAGCTGTCATAAGCCGGATGGGAGATCCATTCGTCGAAGGTGGGGTTCGGCGTCCCGTCGATCTTGTCCAGGTCGCGGTAGGCGCGGCCGCTCGCGTACCAGGACTGGTCCAGTTGTCGCCAGCGTTTTGCATCGCCATAGGTAGTCTGGTCGTTGAATTTCCCGTCGAGCGTGAAAAACGGCCAGGGATAAATGAAGTTCCAGAACACGTTGCCTTCCATCGGGACATCGATGCCGGGGGCAACCGGGGCACTGGGCATGATCGCCTTCAATGCTTTTGGCATGTGTTTGGCAGCGGCCCACTGTGTGAAGCCGTTATAGCTGCCGCCGAACATGCCCACGCGACCGTCGTTCCACGGCTGGGTGCTGATCCAGTCGATCAGGCTGCTGGCGTCGTCCGCATCGGTCAGGTAGGCCGAAGCTTTACCTGGGCTGCATACTTTGCCGCGTGTAAAGCCGAGCACGCTGACATAATTTTTTGCCGCCGACAAACGAGCCCTGGCGCGGATCGCTTCGGGCGACGAGGCATAGATGGTGAATTCGAGCAGCGCTGGCAGCGGCCCTGCCTTTCTCGGGCGCATCACGTAGGCACAGACGCCGGCGCCGTTGGCTTCCTTGATCAATATGTTTTCCTGCGTGATGTATCGGCGTGCGTCGTCCTCTTTGATGAGCGGCGGTGCAAGTGATGACGCCTGCTTGAAAACGGTGGCAGCCAGATAGTCGCTCACCAGGCGAACGGCATCGGCCTGATTGAGGTGCGATGCCCCCTTTGCTGTTTCCAGGTCCGCCTGGAAAGTGGCGCGAAGATCGGCTGGGTCCGTTTCAGTGAAGGTGCGTGCGACTTCCGCTGAGGGCCAGTCGTCCAGCTTGGCAAAGCGGTCGCGAAATGCCTTGTCATAGGCATGGGCGCCGTCCAAATGGCCGCTCGCTTCGTTTATCCGGGCTTGGGCGTAGATCTCATAGGGCACGGTGACCCAGTCAGCGCGCGTGGGAATGATCTCCTGGCTACGCAAGCGCTCGCGCAGCGTGGCCATGCTGCGTAGCGCCTGTTCGTACTGGCCGGCGGCCAGTTCGAGCCGGTAGCGGCCGTCGAGATTTACCAGGCTGTGATCGTCCGGGAAGTCGCGCAGCACCCGGGCGGCCAGGTCCGATACGTCCTTTGGCGAAGCCGCCGCATCCGGCGCCGTCCATGCATACGTCTGCGCAAACAGGGGCAGGGGTACAACGAGGGTGAGAAGCAACAGGGCCCTGGGCGCTGGCCGCATGAGGGAGGCGAATATGTTCATTGGATGGTTTTCCCCGCAAGTTTCCCGGACCGATACCGGTCGTCGGGCGTGGTGTCTAGGCAGTGGGAATCATTCCGGGCGGCCAGGGAAAACGGTCGAAAAATCGGCGAACGAGCACTCCGGATCGGCGAACGGTCAAATGACACGGTCGCGCAGCAGCCTGGCCCCCGTGCGGCTGGTCGAAATCACCTGCCCGGTTTCCATGTGCAGGAGCAAGCGCCCGCCGCCGGCGGGTTCCGCCCGGGCGATGCGGTGGACGTTGACGATCCATGAGCGATGCACACGGGCGTATTTGGCCGGGTCCAGCGATTTGGTAAATTCCGCAAGCGTCATGCGGACGAGATGCTTGCCGGAAAGCGTCCGGACCTCGGCGTAGTCGTCGGCGCCACCGATGCTCACCACGCTATCCAGATCGATCGGTCGAAGTTCGTCGCCGATCCGGACGAAGTAGCGAGAAAGGTCGGCATTCGCGCGGGAGTCGTCGGGCTCCTTTGGGGGCTCCTCCAGTGCAGGCGTGACCGGAACGGCCGCGTAGTCCGGGGCCGCACGCATCCCGAGGTTTCCGGCCAGGGCGAGCTGTTCCGGGACCAGCGCTGCTTCCGCGGGCGCCGAGGGCACCATGTTATGGCGTCGATATTGGGCCTGCAGGTAGGTCATGGCTGCGATAAGCGCATAAGTCGTCACGTTCTCCAGCGATTGCCAGGCCGTTCCGCTGATAGAGAAGGGTTTCACCAGGAAGCCGGAAAATCCTCTGCCATCGAACAGCAGTCCTAGAAGAACCATCAGCAAGCCATAAGAGAGGGCGGAAAAGGCGACGCAAAGCGGAAGGTGAGCCAACAGCTGCAGGGCGGCGGGCTTGCCGATGAGTCTGCGCAAGATAATGCGGCGTACCATTGCTCCGAAGATCACTACCGGAATCGTGTTGGCGACACCGCCAAGCAGACTCCCGCGTACGTCCGCTTGCAAAGCGAACCGGATGGTAATGGAGTAGGCCACAAAGACGCCGGCTATCGCCAACAGGTCGAAATGCCGCTGCTTCATCCTCGTTCCCGTCCATGACCCTGGATTTCAACGCGGAGCGTGCAGCGTTATGGGCACGACTTCAAGTCTTTGGACCTGCGTCGGGACGAGCCGAAACCGGCGCGGTGGGAAACGGCCGGACATGTTGTTGTCCGGTACAGCATCGGGGAGATCATCCCTATGATCTAGCGAGCGCGCGTGAAGTAGTGCGTCTTCATGACGGGCAAACCCTTGGCTCCGGGATAGACCTCGGTCTCGACAAGGCTACGACCGTCCGGCATGACGGAATAGATTCGCGTCGAAACAAGGGTGTCGCCTTTCTCAAGCGCCATGACCAGGACATTGGGTGAAGGTTGTTTCAACGCCACCCGATCGGCCTCGGGACTGTTCTGGACGACAGCGGCAGTTCCATCGAGCGCGGACGTGGAAACGGAATGGACCTCATTGCCTGGCGCATAGACGATATCGACGTGTACCGTCCACTTGTCGGCACCTGCATCGCTGAAGGTAAACCTGACGCTCTTGGGGCGTTGCGCCGGTGGCATGGGCAGGCGCGAGATGTCCACCGACCAGCTTCCGAGCAAGGGAGAAACTGCCGCATGTAACGGAAGCGCGTCTGCCGGTGACCCGGGTATGGCGGCTGCAGCGAGCGAGCAAGCGGGAGCGACAACAGACGCCAATAACAGCGCTTTCGGCAACAGCTTCATGTCCTATCCTTCCATCCATTTGCAGTGGGGGGATATTCGTCAAGCGGGTGCAAGCGAGTATGAATGAAACGCGGGGAAGGAGATAGCCGCTAGTCAGTCGTGCAGGCTGGAGCGTGGTGTGGGAGTCAGTCGCATGGATTGGGTGTTGCCCGTCAACCAGGTGCTGAGGGTTGGAGCGATCAATCGATACCATGTGCCCGACATGACAAACGCGTCATAGCTCTGTACGTCATGAAACACGGCCACCCCCACCAACACGTGTTCGCCGGTCCGAACCGGTAGCCGGGGAAAGTTGTTGGGTGCGTCCTCGGTTACGTACCACGCAACGTCGTGCGCGCCGGCGTTCTCAAGAACGCGGGTCATTTCCTCACGGCAAAAGTTCAACAAACTCGGGTCGGCGGCGTCCTTCAGCGAGAACACGGTCATGTCGACGAGGCCCGATGGATTGACTCCCCTGCCGACGGGGGCGCGGCGAAGCGGTTGATGCGCCAAGCCCGAGTCCGTCCAGGCCGGCTTCAGCAGCAGGACGTTGTCCGAATCAATCATCGTCTCATTGGCGGCATTGCGGTTCGCCATCCAAGCGGGACCGGTGTAGAAACTCGTCAATCCTGCCTGGCGCGAGGGCATGTCCTTGAATCCGCGCAGCCACACGAATTTGTTCGGGTCGTCCAGGTCACGGAACTGGCCGAGCAGGCGCATGCCCAAAGCCTCCTGGGATTCCACAAACTCGCACTCGAACAATTCGATCAAGGCGTCCCGCTTGCCCGGGTGCAGCGTATATTGCCGCAGCTCGATGACCATGCACTCGGCGTTGTCTTTAATCGAATTCGGAGTCGGGATGTCGGAAGGGGGCGCGAGCGTGGGCGTTGAAGTCATGGGGGCTGGCCGCGGATGGGGCAGAAGAGTAGGGAGGATCCAAGCTAAAGTGGAAATAGGACGTTCGGTGTCCTATATCTGGCGCGTAGGTTGGGATGGCAATCCCAGCATTGGAATGCCATAGGGAAAGCTGGGATTACCATCCCAGCCTACGCTTAGGGCATCGAGGAATAGGGCGATATTTCCATCGGCGTGAAACCTGCGAGATGGATCACGCGCCAGTAGCGATTACTTCTCCCGGTGAAGTGATGCCCGTTGCGGCCGCTGTCATGCCGGGCTTGATTCCGCAGAAGAGCACATCAAGACGTGCGGCGATGATGTCTGGGAGTCTCTCTGTCACGAGCCGCTGCACATCATCGCCACGGCTTTCTGCGCGAACTTTCGCAGCTCATTGCGCGAGGTGCCGGAACGGGCCCGGATGGCCATGCTGTGCATCGTAGCGGAGGCGAATTGAGCGAGGGCTTTGGGATCGGCATCCCCCTTCAATTCCCCGCTGGCACGCGCGAGTTTGAAACGTGCCTCGAACCCGGCATCGAGCGCATGAAAGCCTTTCGAGGCGATACCGCGGATCTCCGGATCGACAGGCGCCTCGGTAATCGCCGTGCCGACCACAAAACATCCAAGCACTTGATCGCTGCTTGAGAAATAGATGGACAACGCGGCGTCATAAACCCGCATCAGCGTTTCGGCCAAGGTACCGTCGAGCTCGAACGCTGCACGCATCGATGCAAGCTTACGATCCCAGTAAGCGTTGAGCGCCTTGACATAGATGTCGTGCTTGTCGCCGAAAGCGGCACTAAGGCTGGGCCGGTTCATGCCGGTCGCGGCGGAGATGTCATCCAGGGAAGTGCCTGAATAACCCGTCTTCCAGAACGCTTCGGCAGCCGCCCTGAGCGCGGTTTCCGGGTCATACGCGCGCGGCCGGCCGCGTGGCCTTTTCGCAGTCTTGTCTTTTTTTGTTCCGGTTTGCATAAAAATACTTGACCTGAGGTGATTCTGGTGCTTATTATTTTTCGAGTTTGTACAAAATTCAATATTCACGTAGTCCAAGTGAACGACCGGTTGAATGCCATTCCCAACCGATCTGGATGTTTGAAGAGACGTAATGGCTATAGCAACCGGTTTTCCTGTGCAGACCAGATCACCGAGTAGAGAACACGAACATGAGTACACCTCGCGATCTTCGTCATATAACCATTCCCCTTGTCCATGGATCCGGAGCCATTCCGGCTCTCGGGTTTGGGTCGCTGATCCCTGATCCTGTCGCGGCCAAACAAGCTGTCAAGGCGGCATTGGAGGTGGGATTCAGGCACATCGACAGCGCAGAACTCTATCGAACCGAGGGCGCGGTGGGTGATGCGGTGAAGGAGGCCGTGGGGGCGGGCGTGGTGAAGCGGGAAGCATTGTTTCTGGCCACCAAACTATGGAACAACAACCACCGCCCTGATCGGGTCAAGGCCGCCTTCGAAGCAAGCCTGCAGCGTCTTCAGCTTGACTATCTCGATTGTTATTTGATGCATACGCCTTTTGCGTTCAAACCTGGTGACGAGCTGTTCCCGGCGAATGAGCGTGGAGAGCTGATCTACGACACGGAAGTAACCTTGGTTGAGACATGGCGAGCGATGGAGCGTCTTGTCGATGAGGGCAAATGTCGCTCCATCGGGCTGTCCGATATCACGCTGGAGAAGCTAAAGGCGATTGTTGCGGTGGCGCGTATCAAGCCCGCGATCGTTCAGGTCGAGTGCCACCCTTATCTGCCCGAATGGGAACTGTTCGATTTCTGCAAGCAACACGGCATTGTGTTACTTGCCTTCGCGCCCTTGGGGCATGGCATGGAGCCAAAAATTGTGGATGACCCCGTGATCAAGGCGATCGCATGGCAAGTCGGCAAGACGCCGGCGCAAGTGGCGCTGGCTTGGGCCGTGCAGCGCGGTACGGCATTGCTGACCACGTCCACCAACCCGGCACACATCAAGGAGAACTTCGACATTTCTCCGCTGCCCCAAGACGCCATGCAGGAGATGCAAGAGCGTATCGCCACCAGCATCCGGCTGAACGCGGTGGTAGAGACCGGAGTGCCTGGATTTGTTCCTCGGCCTACGTCGGAATGACGATCAAAACCATCCGGAATGGGCTACACGATGGGCACGTGGTTGACGTTGTTCTTGGGATCCATCCAGAACGCTTCGTTCGCGAAGCGTCCAAAGATTTCGCGCGGTAGGACGGGCTGGCGTTCGATCGATGCCACTTTCGGCCGAACGGAGTGCAGGCCGGGCATGCCGACGCGAGCATCAAACTCTTCGGCGTGGTATTCGATATGGTCGAAATCGTGCTCGAACCAGGGCTCGTCCAGGAATCGATACACCGAGCGCATGGCCGCGACGGGATCGCTAACCAGGCTTTCATAGGTCAGCATCAGCAGATGTTTCTGCGCGTACTGGCCGTAAAACGCGTCCTTGGTAGCCTGGTAGGCGAATCCCACCATGCCTCGTGGATCGGTCAATGCCTCGACGCGCGAGTACACCGTGGTGTTGGTATCGAAGCGGAACACCTTGCTGACGCTGACCGGTTGGCGTTGCACCAATCGCTCCATGCTGTCCAGCACCCATGCCAATTGGCGCACGCACGCAATGACTTTTACTCCAGGGAATAGCGTGTTGAGCAACTGCATCCGGCTGCACCACAGGCGGCTGGTATCGAACACCACGCCGGCATCAGTCTGAACCGAGTAGAAGTTCTCGACCAGTCCGCGCAACAGGGCGACGCGCTGCTCGTCGGAGACATCGAACGAAAAATCGTTCTTGCTGCTTGCTTCGGCCATCACCACACCCATGATGTCGGCAAGCGGGCTGGTCATGCCGGCGCGAAAGCGCGGATTCTGATTGAGGATGGCGGCCAGCAAGGTAGTGCCGGAGCGCGGCAGCCCGGATATGAAATGGAACTTGCGTGACGGGTTGCTGGCGTCTGGTGTAGCAGGCATGCGTGCAGTCTCCTGTTGATCGGTGGCGTGGGCTGCAAGATAACCCGGCTCAGGGTGCGGCTGCCGTCGAGGCGCGCATGCGCATTTCGTAGCCGACTTCGACCATGCTGGGTTCTCCCTTGCCTAATACGCGAAGCAACAGCTCCTCCGTTGCGCGCTTGCCCATTTCACGCACGGGCTGGTGAACAGTGGTCAGAGGTGGCCACACTTGCGTCGCGATGGTGGTGTCGTCGAAGCCGCAGATGGACATCTCCGCGGGAACCGATACTCCAGCCTCCGCGGCGGCCCAGATCGCGCCGACGGCCATGTCGTCGTCGGCCGCGAAAATGGCGGTTGGTCGCTGTTTCAGGGCGAGCAGTTGACGGGCTGCGGCGACGCCGGACTCGAAAGAAAACCGCCCTTGCACCATGTACGCGGGGTTTTCTTTCAAGCCTGCGCGCTTAAGGCCGTCGCGGTAGCCGGCGAGGCGCCAGATGCCCGCGCCGTGCTTGGGGTCGCCCAGGATGTGGGCGATACGGCGATGCCCCAGCGAGACAAGGTGCTCCACCATCGCCGCGGCGGCTTCGCGCTCGCGCAGTCGCACGCCGATGCAATCCTTGGGCTGGCGCGGGGCGATCGAGGCGAACGGAAGCTCGTTCTTGCGCAGGTGATTGAGCAGTTTCGGATGGTCAGTGATGGGCGGCGTAAGGATCAGTCCATCGGGCTGGTGCCGCGAGAGGATGCCCTCAACACGCTCGACGAAGTCCGGTGCTGTCGAGACCAGCGGCTGCACCATCATGATGTATTGCCTTGCCTCGCACGCTTCCAGCACGCCTGCCTGGACTTCCATGATGTAGCTAGGCGACAGGTTGTCGTAGAGCAGGCCGATCATGAAGGAGCGGTTCGCCGCCAGGCTGCGCGCCGAGGTGAGCGGCCGGTAGTTGAGTTCGGCGACTGCCGCAAGCACGCGTTCCCGCACCATGTCGCGTACGTTCGGCTCGTTGTTGAGCACACGCGATACAGTCTTTTTCGAAGTGCCCGACGCACGGGCGACATCATTGATGGTCACGCGTGACATGGAAGTCTTTGTGTCTTCAAGGATCTGCCTTCTGCGTGACGGCCGCCGGAACGCTTTGGGCCGGACTGTTCCACCCACTCACTTCAACTACCGGTACCGCCGTTCCCCGAGCTTCGTATCGCGCGGTCAGGCTCTTCGATTCGCCGGGCCAAAGCGTGAGGTCATTGTCATTCCACCTTATCGGTAGCGCAAGATCGCCATGCGCACCACGCCGGATCGACACGTGCTGGAACAGAGCCACCGCTTTGGACGATGCGGGCACCGACAGCGTGACCGTGGTGACGTCATCATTTCCCTCGCGCCGCGTCGTTGCACGGACCTCGCTCGTCGCAGTTGGCAACGACTGCAGCGCGGTCAGGTCGGCATACTGCGTCACCGGGGTAAGGTACCAGTTCGAATGCGCCCAATCGAGCGTATCCGGTCGAGTGGACAGCCAGTAGACGTTCCGGCTGATCGGCGTACCGTCGGCGGAAGCGAGGTCGAGTTCGATGAAGTACGCAGCTGACAGGCCGGCGATGGTCGGCAGTGTTGCCAACGACCGGGTGTGGTTTCCAGCTAGGTCGATGCCCCGCAGGTGTTTCTCGTACCGCACGCTGCCGTCCAGATTGCGTACGCGAATGCTTGCTTGTACGCCATGGATGTCGTCAAGCGCGTGGTTAACCAACACTATGCTCTTGGAGTCGTACGAATACTGGATGTGCACCAGCTCGTTGGCTTTCTTGGCACCGAAATAGGCCCCGGCGGGATTCATGAAGTAGTCGTAGAGATGCCAGTGCAACGAAGGCCAGGCGTTATTGAGCATCCAGTAGATGACGCCTGTCGCGGGCTTGGCCGCATCCATGCGTGCGTTGAAAGCCTCGAACTGAGCGCGCACGTTGTCGTAGTTGTCGAGCTGGGCCTTGGCGACATAATCGGCAAGACTCACGGGTGCGCCATAGCGATGGGCCAGTGCCTTGTCGAAGGGAGTCAGTACGGCGAATGGCGACCAGTCCGCGGATGCGTGGTATTGCCGCGCATTCGGATATTTCCACAGCGCCTCCTGCTCCTGCGGTGACAGCATGCGCACCAGGTCTTCCACTCGCGGGATGTCGGCGCCCGCGCTGACCTCGGAGTCAAAGCCGAATGCACCACCCAGCTTGTCGGCGTACCAATAAGCTGGCGGTATCCAGTCGTACGGCCCGGCCATCTTCATGCCGGAAGAGCCGGTTTCCGCGGTCGCCTGGTCGCTGGCCGCAGAGATGACGGGTAGGGACCAATCCGCAGCGCGTAGCGCATCGACATACAGCTTCGCGATGGGCGGCGGTGGCGCATTGTCGCTACCGATCAGGAAGCCGATCACCGATGGATGGTTGCGAAGCAGGCGTGCTTCGCTGGCCATGGAGTTTTCCGCCACCTTTTCGTCGGCGGCACTCCAAGGTTCGCCGCCGGTCTTGGCGGCCGACTCCCATTTGTCGCAGCATTCCCAGCCCGCCAGTACCAAAATGCCGTTGCGGTCGGCAAGATCGTAGAAGTGCTGGTTCTCCAGCTTGCCTTCGCTGCGGATGGTGTTGAGGCCAAGGTTGACGACGTAGTTGAACTCGGCTTCCATGCGAGCGGGGTTGTTACGCAGGAACATGTCCGGTGCCCAGCCCGCGCCGCGAATCAGCAATGGTTTCCCATTGATGACGAACTGGCGGTAGCCCTGCTTGGTCAGGCTCGAACTGACGCTGCGTATGCCGAACGTCGCCGTGGCCCGGTCGGATGTTGCGCCATCGACCGCAGCGGTGATCTCCACTTGATACAGCGGATGCTCGCCCATACCGATCGGCCACCAGATCTTCGGGTGATCCAGCGCGAGGCCGGACGTAGTCTTGGGCGAGAACGAAACGACTTGAGTTTGTCCGGGCGCGAGGTGGATGGTCTGCTGCAAAGAAACGCCGGCCACGGTACCGTTGATCGTCGCGTCATGCGCCACCGTGTCCAGATTCTTTGCGCTCACCTTTACGGTCAACGAGGCGCGCGAGAGGTCGGGCAGCGAAAGTGCTGAGAGCACCTGGGGAAAGCTCAGTTCGACAGGGCCGGTCTGCACGATGTCGACGCCGCGCCATGGGCCCATATTGTTGTCCGGCGGGGTAGGGTTCCAGTCCACCCAGCCTATCGACAGGCTCTTTCTTGGATCGGCCGGGTGCACTTGCATGGCGAGGATGTTGGCGCCGGTTTGAACCCAGTTCGTGACGTCGAGCTCGTGCACGGGATAGGCGCCAGCGACAGTGGCATGGTCGGCGACCCGATGCCCGTTTACCCACACGTCGGCGCTCGCGATCATGCCGTTGGTGCGCAGCAGTGTATGCTTCCCCGCCCGGTTCTTCGGTAGCGTGAATTCGCTGCGGTACCACCAAGGCGTCACAAACAGGTTGCCGCTGGCGTCCGGCACCTGCACCGCACGCAGGTTGTCGCTGTAGAACACGTCGTTCTTGTAGGCGCCGTTTTCCATCAGCCCGGCCATGACGGTCGCTCGGCCGCTCACCGGGTACCAGCCCTCGGTGGAGTAGCCGAAAGAAGCGATTTCAGCGCCGCTTTGTTGCGCCTTCGCGCTGTCTTGAATTTGCCAATGCGCAATGGCAGTGGTGGAGCCGGCGTCGGCGCTTACCTGAGTAGGGGCGTAGCTTGTTTGGGCGTGTGCGGCGGATGCCAGCATCGCGGCCATCATCCAAAGCGCATGCTTGACTGGAGTTTGCATGGCGTCACGGTTCCCCAACATAGATTTCGCGTATTTCAACAGGCGCGAACGGCCACGACTGGTTGATCTTGGCCCAGGCCGCGAACACCACGAGGCCGGCGACGATCCAGATGCCGGACAGGATCAGCGACAACGTGGAGGCAGACACGTATACGTAGACCCACCCCGCTAGCGCAATCGCGCATGGCACCGGGTAAAGCCATTGCTTGTACGGGCGCGCTAGATTCGGCTGGCGTTTGCGCAGCACGACCAGCGCGGCAATTTGCGCGATGGACTGCACGATGATGGTTGTGGCCAGCAGCATGTTGATCACTTCGGTGAGGTCAAAGAATGTGCCGATGGCCGTCACCACACCCATCGTGAGCAGCGCCACATGCGGAAAGCCGTGCTTGGCGTGCAGGCGCGCGAACACCGATAAAAATACCTTGTCCTGCGCTGCCTGGAATGGCACGCGCGAGCCGCCCAGCAGACCGGTGAACACCGAGGCGAACGCCGTCACAATGATGAGGACAGTCATGACCGCGGCGGCCGGGTGCCCCCAACTACGTTCCACCACCAGCGAAGCCACCGACTTGGATTGGGCGATGTCTTGCCAAGGCGCCACGCCGAGCACGCTGATGTTGAGCAACAGGTAGACAACCATCATTGCGATCACCGAGACGATGATGGAGCCGGGCATGGTTCGGCCTGGGTTGCGCAACTCGTCGCCGATGTAAGCCGTGGTGTTGTAGCCGAGATAGTCGTAAATGCCGATGATCAGCCCGGCACCAAGCCCTACGAAGAAGTGGCTGCTAAAAGTGCCGGCTGGGTAGCTAAAGGCGAAACCCGGATGGAAGTGCGAGAAGCCAGCCGACGCCACGCCGACTACGGAGACCAGCATGATGACCCACAGCCCGATGGTGATCGAGCGAACCGATTCGATACGGCGATACAGCAGCCAGGTGACGATGGCAATCGCCGCAAGGCCGATCAGATGCAACGGCCACCAGCCAAGTTTCGGGAAAAAGAATTCCAGGTATTCCACCATGCCGATGATGCCGGTGGACATCAGCAGAGGAATGGCCAGCAGCATTGTCCAGATGAACAGGAACGGCATTAGCTTGCCGGTGCGGTATTGGAATGCTTCGCGCAGGTAGACATAGGTGCCGCCGGACCCTGGCATGGCCGCCCCGAGTTCGGCCCACACCAGGCCATCGGCCATGGCCAGGATGGCGCCGGCGATCCAGCCAATGACCGCCTGTGGACCGCCCATCGCGGCGACCATGATGGGGATGGTGATGAACGGCCCAATGCCGCACATCTGGGTCATGTTGATCGCCGTTCCCGAGAACAGGCCGATGGAACGATGGAAGGCGTTGTCGCGAACGGGCGGGGGCGCGCTGGAATCGAGCATGCTTGCCTTGTGGTGGTGGGTTGCGATTGGCCTTTCTCGCTCGTCATTCCGGCCTTCGCCGGAATGACGAGCGAGACATCAGGCATAGGTTTAACAAGCGATCTTTTCTACTCCGGTTACCACTGGCCGCGGATGCCCAACATGAACATGCGCTCGGAAAAAGTCGAGTGCGCAGGCTGGTCGGGCCACACCAGATAGTAATGCTGGTACTCGTTGGTAAGATTGGTACCGTCCAGGAACACCTCGGCATATTTGTTGAACTTGTAGGAAATCGACGCATCGAGGTACTTCTGCGGCGCTTCGTACATCTCCATGCCGGTGATGCCGCCCACGCTATCCATCACCGCTCGCCGCGAACGGTAGTTGTAGGCGAGGCGAGCCTGGAAGTGGCCGTCCTGATACCACAGGATAAAGTTGCCGGACTTGGTGGAGTTGTCCTGAAAGGGAATCTTTTGGCCGGAGAGGTCTCTTTCGCCCGAGTTGCTCGGTGCATAGGTGGCGTTCACTTCCATGCCCGTCTTGGACAAAATGCCCGGCAGGAAGGTGAAGCCCTGGCGGTAATCGAACTCAGCACCCTGGATGCTGTTGCCGGTGCCTTGCACCGGTTCGGTAATCACGATGCAATGATTGCGGACCACGCCGTCTTCGTCCGGCAGGGTGCAGTTGGTGACGCTACCGTTCTTGATGAAACTTTCCACGTTGATGCGGAACAGGGCGAGGCTGAGCATGCTGGTGGGATTGATGTAGTACTCCAGCGATGCGCCATAGTTGGTGGAGCGCCACGGGTTGAGGTTCGGGTTGCCGGTCGATGTGCCATTGGAGACGCGGAAGATCGGCCCCTGCGGCGTCTCTGCGAGCGAGTAGTTCAACTGCAGACCGCCCGCCCAGGTGCTCAGATCCAGCGGCATCATGTTCTTGGAATAGGCCAGTCGGAACTTCAGACTGTCGGTCAGGTCCAGCGAGAAATTGAGCGACGGCAGCACGTCGTTGTAACTGCGCTTGGTGACCGAGGTGCCCGCGTCGGCAGGTTCGTCGCCATACGAACCCGGTGCGCCGCTCAGGTGCTGGCTAACGTCCAGATTGGTGTGGATCATGCGCACGCCGACGTTGCCGCTGTACGACATGTCGCCGAGGTTGCCATTGAAATCGGCCTGCAGATAACCCGATAGCTCCTTCAGCCCCACGCCCCAGGTCGTTCCCGGCTCACCCACCTCGACGGTGTTGGGGTAGAGCGACTTCCAGTACGAAACGGGATTGACCAAGGCGTTGGGATCGACCGCCCAGAAATTGATGCCCGAGCCAAGCAGGTTGGTGTACTGTTTGAAATTGCCCGCCAGCGGCGCGGCGGTATTGGGCATCGATATCGCAGACAGCGGTCCTGCGCGGTAATAGCCCAGCGCGTTGCCCGCCGTGCAGGCGCCGCTATCCATCACCACGTCGGCACCGACATAGCGCACCAGGCATCCGTTTGGATCGGTTGCGCCGATGCCGGCGTAGACGGGTGTTTCCAGCGTCCAGCCGACGTTGTCGGCGCTGCGGTTGCTGTTGCGCAGGCCGAATTCGAGCTTGATGCCATCCTGGAAATCGTATTGCCCGTCGAAGCGCAATGCGTTCAGCGCTACCTTGCGGTTGTAGTCGCCGGAGGACTCCAGCGTCTTCATGGTCCAGCCGTTGGGGTTGGCGAAATCAGCCGCCAGCGACGCTGGCATGCTGACCTTGATATAGCGGCCACCGAAGTCCGCGATGATCGGAATCGTGTTTTGGGGAACACCATTGGCGTTGAACACGCGGTTGCCGCCCAATTGCGCTGGGTAGACGAAGGTACCCGGCGGCACGGCGTTGGCAGGCACGCCAGGCATCAGCACGTTGGGCCATAGGGCGCCGTCGGAATCGGAAATGTTGATGTCGGTTTCGACGTTCGACTGTGACGCCGTGTCATGGATGCCACGCACGCTTGCCGTGAAAGGTCCGCCGTCGTCGTAATCCAGCTGGAGGTTGAGGTTCTTCGCTACCGAACTCTTCTGGATGATCTGCGAGTACGACTCCACGTCGCCCGGCCACTTCTCGTACACCTGCGTGGTGAAGATCTGTGAGCCTTCCCAGCCCGGCTGTGGCGTGCCATAGGAGCCGAGGGCGGGGCTGCCGGTATCGCGCGATTGCAGCGGCACGTAGGTCGCGCCCTGCCAGTTGGTGGAGTTGAACTGGATGCCGAAATTGCGATCGAATTCGCGCTGTTGCGAGTAGAAGTAGTCGCTGGTCAAGCTCAAGCCGTGGCCAAGATCCATCTGGAACGAGGCATTGCCGGACTTGCGCTTGCGTTGGGTGGTGATGTGATTGAGGCCGATGTCCTGGCTGCCCATGAAGACGCCATTGGACTTGCCGTCGCCATTGACGTCCACGCTGCCATCAGCGTTTTGAACGATCTGCGACGGGATCGGCGCGCCGTTCCACGGGGTCAGGAAGCCGTTGTAGCCACCCGCGCTGACGGCATTCTCGCCATTGAACACTACACCGTACTGATCCAGGCCCTCGGTCGAGTTCATCCGCGTGGTGTTGGAGAAATCGGCGGAAACCAGCAGGCCCCAATGACCACTGTCGTTGTACGAAATCAGGCCGTTGCCCTCAGGCCCCCAATGGCTGGTACTGCTACCGCGCTCACCATTAGCCGAATAGCTGTAGGTGAATCCGCTGGGGAGATCCCAGGGGCGCAGGGTATGCAGGTCGATGGCGCCGCTGATGCCGCCGTCGGTCTCGTTGGCGGTGGATGATTTGACCACGTCCACGCCGTGGAACAGCGTGGAAGGCAACATGGTGAAGTCGGGCTGCTGCGAGTCGATCTGGTCTGCAGTGATGAACACTTCGCCGTTCAACATGGTGCCGACTTGGGGCAGGCCGCGCACGTCCACCGAAGTACCTACGCCGGCATCGCGGTTGATCTGTACGCCAGTGACGCGCTGCAGCGAGTCGGTGATGGTGGTGTCGGGCAGCGCGCCGATATTTTCCGCCGTGATGCTGTCCTGAATGTTCGGAGCCTCGCGCTTGAGGTCGATTGCGCGCATCTGCGAAGCACGCACACCGGAGACAGCCACAGTAGCCAACGTGATCGCATTCTTGTCCTCGGTGTTGCCGTCGGACTTGGGGCCAGCTTTCTTTGTGTCGGCTTTCTTGGCTTCGGGCGACGTCGGCGCGCTTTGCGCCGCGGTGGCCTGCGTTGCTTGCCCGCCTGCCTGGGCATCGGCGGATGTCGATGCGGCAGCCGACGTCGACACGACGGCGAACAGCGACAAGGTGATGGCAAATGACAATGGACGTTGGCGAAGTGCGGTGGACATGGGCTCTAACCTCGTTGGTGTTGCCTGTCGAATTTCAGATGCTCCGTGGTATTGCAAAAAACGCGTGTAGCCCGGCGCTGCCTGCGGATTCGCACGCCGAAGGTGATGCTATTTCTCGGTTGTTCCCGACCGAGGCCTGGTGAGCCAAGGTCACTACGCGGAGCGAATGCCCCACGTTTCCCTTATTTCGAAAATGTCATCCGCGCCAACGCCCACTGGCCATCGCGTGGATCGCCGGTAGCGAAGACGCACAGATCGCGAACGCCGGCCCCCACCGGCATGGCAAACTTTGCATCAAGATGCGATGGCCCCTCTACTTGCGCCGCGCTCTCTAGCGGCAAGCGGGCAAGCAGTGGTCCCGTGCAGGAATCGACATGGATCTCGAACTCGCCGGTCGGGCTGGCGCTACGGCGCACTACAGCGTCCTTGGCCTCATCGCCAAAGCGCCATGTAATGCGCTCGACCGTCATGGCGACATGCTTGATGCCATCCAACTGCACCTGTGGCCACAGCCAGCACGCGTTGCCGATGTCCACCGAATAGACTGGCCTTGGCCCCTTCGCTGGCCTGCTGCCTTGCAAGCGCGAAGCCGGCTGTTTGGAGCATGCCGTCAGTGCGCTGCTGTCCCTGCTCAGCAGGGTCGTTTCATCCAGCACCTGCGTGCGCGGCGCGGCAAGTTCGAAGCCATCCTGTGCAAAGGTCGCGGCGCGCAAGGTCGTGTTGACCGCTAGCATGAGCGGCTGGGCATACGGGGTAGATTGCTTGGTCGGGTTGGAGCCATCCGTCGTGTAACGGATCGTCCCGAATCCCGCCTGGTTGGATAGCTCGATCCGGAATGCGCGATCGGCTGTTGCAGTTGCGCGAAAGCTTGGTGCGAATGCGGTATCTGAATAGCCGATACCGAGTGCTCGATAACGCGCCAGTTCTGCCGGCATGCGTTGCAGGAAGCCGTTCCAGTCGTGTGCGCTCGAAGGTGACCAGCCAAGCTCCGATAGCGCGGCGACGCGCGGGAACACCGCATGCTGGTCATGCGCAAAGCTGGGCATCTGCTCGGTCCACAGGCCGGCCTGCACGCCGATGATGCGGCGAGCTTCGGCGGCACTCGCACCGTTCGGGATGACGATCGTGTCGTAGGCTTGCCGTAACGTCGCTGCGGGTGGTGGTCCCGGCCATTCGTCGGGCAGGTCGGACTGATAGTGATCGAAGTACAGCGATTCCTGCGGTGTCATGACCACGTCGTGGCCTTGCTTGATGGCCGTCAGCGCCACGCGCTCGTTGTCGTCGCCGTGCCACGACATCACCACTTCCGAAGCCGGCAGTTGCGCACCGGCAACCAGCTCGTCATCCCAGCCCACCGGGGTGCGCCCGTGCTCGATGAGATGCTTGGCGACCTGAAGCGTGAACCAGCCCTGCAGCTGATCCATGCTCGCCAGGCCAAGCTTGTGCATCTGCGCCTGCACTTCCGGCGAGGCATTCCACTGCTGCTTGTCCGCCTCGTCGCCGCCGATCGAAATGTAGCGTGAAGGGAACAGACGCAGCACTTCATCGAGTACGTCGTCGACGAAATGCAAGGTCCTTTCATCGGGCTTGAGCAGCCACGGGCTGACGCCCCAGTCGGTCCATACGTCGGGACGCTTGCCGGTGACGCCGAGCCACGGATAGGCGGCGATGGCTGCTTGAGAATGGCCGGGCAGATCGATTTCCGGCACCACGTCCACATAGCGCTCAGCGGCATAACGCACGATGTCGCGCGCCTGGGCCTCGGTATAAAAGCCGCAATAGGGTAGGCCGGCAGAGCCGGTCAGTTCGCTATCGAAGCCCGCCGCCTTGCGGCATGCGCCGACCTTCGTGAGCTGGGGATATTGGGGGATTTCCAGGCGCCAGCCTTGGTCTTCGGTCAGATGCCAGAGCAGCACGTTCAACTTGTTGAGCGACATCCAGTCGATCAGCTGTTTGATCTCGGCCACGCTCTGGTAGTGCCGCCCGGAATCAAGCAGCAACGCGCGCCACGCGAAGCGCGGATGATCGTCGATGACACCATGGGCAACCTCGATCGGCGCACCACGAACCCACCCGGGTGGTGTCAGCAATTGCCATAGCGTGACGCCTCCGTAGAACGCGCCGCGCGGCGTACGTGCCGTGACCAGGATGCCACTGTCGTCCACCGTGATGCGATAACCTGCCTCGTCCGCGACAGGGGCAGCGGGGTTCACGTTGAACGTGATCGCAGTACGCGCAGTGCTCGTGGTTGCCACACGCAGGTGCAGGTCGTTCGTATCGGACACATGTTGCACGAACCGCTCTGCTATGGAGCGCACTTGCTGACGATCCACGCCCTGCACCGAGACTACTGCGCCATTGGCGATTTCGGTCGCGCCCGTTGTGGTGCTGGCGTTTGCTGGCCGCGGCAGCAACGACCACTGGGGCATGACGGGCTCTGCAACGACAGCGCTCGTAGCCGCCAGCCACGCGATGGCCAGGCCATGGAAAAATCGGGAGAGAGCGATGTGGCTCATGCGCTCAGGCCACCTGCCACGGCATGCCGCAACGCCCTAGCTTCGGGCACGCCATGCCTGAGGTACCACTGGGCCGCACCCTGTACGCCGTGATGGCCGTGCTCGGTTACCCACACCGGAACTTGCGACAGCAGCGCGCGTGCGCTGCGTCCGTGCAGGAATCTTTCCTCAAAGGCGCTGTGCTTGAGCTGCTCGAAGAGGGAAGAGAGAAAACCGCCGGCCAGATACACACCGCCTGTGGCCATGAAGGCCATCGCGAGATTGCCGGTAAAGCTTCCCAGCGAGGCACAGAAAATTTCAACGGCTTCCACGGCTTGCACGTCGCTGTAGGCAGCGGCTGCTGCGCTGACGGCCTCGGGTGTTGCCAGCTTCGGTGTTTGCTCGTTGAGCGTGCACAGGATCGCGTAGATGGTCAGCAGACCGGGACCCGACACGAGGTGTTCAAACGCCACATAGCCGCCGTTCGGAGCGAGGTGCGCGAGAATTTCGCGCTCGCGCACCGAGTTCGGCGCGAAATCCATCTGGCCGGCCTCCGTCGGCAGCACGAAGCCGCCGGCAGGGGCGGGAACGTACACCGCCGCGCCAAGGCCAGTACCTGGTCCGATCACCAAGGTCGGGCCGGCGGAGCCCGAGTCGGGTCCGCACAGGTGGCGACCGCCGTCAGCGAGAGGGCCATTGAGTGCGTAGGCCAGCGCCTCGAAATCGTTGAGTACGGCGACCTCGTCCAAGCCCAGCGCGTGACGCAACTGCGTCAGCTGGATGGGCCAGGCGAGATTATCGTTCACGACCTCCTCGCCCATGATCTGGCCTGCGCAAGCGAGCACGCAGCGCTTCACCGGGGTTTGCACGTGGTCGTCGACAAAGGCTTGCAACAGATCCGACAGCGCAGGGAATTGCGCGCATGGGAATACGCGATAGGCGAGCGTTTCGACCCCGCGGTCCCCCTCGTGCGAGGCGCGCATTAGCGCAACACGCCCGTGCGTGCCGCCAATATCGGCCGCCAGAAACGGCGTCGCCGATATCCCCGACAGTCGGTCCGTATGGTCGATAGCCACGCCCAGCATGCCCCCCGGCATTGGAACTGTATATCAGCCTGCGGCCGAATTGACACCGGTGTCAAGCCGTGGCGCAACATGCCCGAAATGGCTCCGGGGAAGCCAGCCTGGGCAAGCCCCAGATGGTGCAAAGCCAGCGTGTGTCGCTACACGATCAGGTTCTGTGGAGGCACGGAGACCCGCTCAAATATGAGCCTGGCGATCGCTCCATTGGTGTCAGTACGTGGATGCATGGACACAGTCCAGCCATAGAGATCACACAATCGACGCACGATGGCGAGACCTAGGCCGGCTCCACTACCACCAACACCTTCACCCCGCACGCCGCGTTGAAATAGACGTTGAGCATCTTCAGGTTTAATTCCCGGCCCCGTGTCGATTACCTCTACGCTCCTATCACCCACATCTATTTGAACCGTTCCTGCAAGGGTGTACTTAATTGCGTTGCCGATCAAATTGGTCAATGCAACCGAAACGACCACCGCTGGTGCGTTGACAGTGAGCACTTTTCTACCAGTGATCCGCAACTCGACTTCAATTGGCTTGCCACGCAACTGGGGGCGTTGACTTTCGATGACGTCCGCCGCCACTTTGGCGACTTCAGAAATTTCGCCTCTAGTCGGGCCTCGACGTTCAGCACGCACAAGAAGAAGGAGTGCTTCAATCAACTCAGTGGCTTGACGCGACGCCCTTTCGATACGCTTGACCCGCTCCCGAATCTTTTCCGTCATATCGGGTGAGTCAAGGAGCAGTTCTGTGGTACTGGCTATCACGGCCAAAGGTGTACGTAACTCGTGGCTCACATCCGAATTGAATTCGCGCTCGCGTTCCGCCATGACGCCGAGCTGCGCAGCATACTCATCCAGAGCCATTGCCAATGCGCCAACTTCATCATCTGAATAATGCGTTGCCAGTGGCTCGCTTTTGCCATTTTTACGGGAATCGCTAAGGCGTACGGCCAATTGACTCAATGGCTTTAGAACCTTGCGCGATAGCCATACTCCAAGCGCCAACGAAAGCAATGTAAAAAGAACGACGGTAACGATTAACGCAAAGGTCAATTGCTGATCGCCTAGGTCCTCACGCGACACATCGTAGCGAAGGAAGCCTATGACATTCTTCTTGCGTTGAACTGCCAGTTTGTAGTGTCGTAATTTACCGTCATCCCCAATTTCGGTAATGTCGTGAATGCCGGGTTCCAAGTTTTGCCATGCCATCGGCATCTTATAGAGGGTTTGATTACTCTTAATCCACGCCTCCATTAGCTGCGAGTGCGCTGGCTCGTCCGGATGATCGATGGCGTGTTCTACGGCCTGGTTTACATCCTGTTGCAACGAAGACGAGACCAATTGGTCTTCCACCCGAGAACGAATATCAAACGACGCTATGGCAAAAAGCGTCGTCAGGCCAAAACCAAATAGAGCAAAGCTTAGAACGAGGCGAAAACGTAACTTACGTCGGGGATGGATTGGCTTCATGCCACACTGCCACCTATAAATACTGCCTGTCGAAGATGCATTAAAATGACAATGCCTTAGTGCATGTAGGCTCCGAATGCCGGGATAATGTCATTGGGCACAAATTTAACCCGGGCGATACTGTTTTGCTTTCTATCGATGCTTTCAACTAAATGGAAGACTTTCACGTTGCGACGGCTCATTAAGTTCTCCAAGGTCATTATCGATGGTTTGTCGAGTAGGCTTGAAAATTCACTGGGCACGTTGCCCTTGTTGAGGACAGAAGCGATCCGCTCAATCACCAGGAAAGGCGGCATAGGAGTAGGGATGTCGAGTTCTGACTAAGGGCGCCCGACGTTTCGAACTTTAGGTGGTCGCGCGCGACGTTGCTATCGGCGTAGGCCGACAGGAAAGTAGGAAGGAGTGCTGATTTCCATGTGGCTTTATGCTGACACACCGGTCCTAAGGTCCGCCCTTGAGTTGTCGTTGCTTGACGCTATTGGGTGCCAGAACATACGGAAGAATACGTTCTCTATGGACATTTGAAGTTGTGATGGCCTACGCTGAAGGCTGCTAGTGCGTAAGAAAAGTCCGCTAAGCGTTGCATCTCGCGAAAAGATTTCGCTGATGAAAACGACTCGAATCGACCAATCAGGACGGCTTTCTCATCCACTATCTGCGGGAGGCTTACCTGGACCGGTATCCGCTGGTACCCGAGGGGACTTGTTCGCCTAATGTGCATGCGAGGAATTGTCAGCGCGGGCGGAGAGTTTTCAGACGAAGAGTTCTTGCGAATACTGTCAACTCCTTCAACGCGGATAAAAAGGGGAATTGACCGTTTTGGTAAGAAGTGGCGCGGTCCCGTTCGATTTGAACCGTCTGATGACAACGCTTAGGTCGGAAGCGGCTACATCAATCACCAGGGGCCAATTGAGGGGGGCTCCGTGAGCTGAATCACTGGGATCAGATCGCTATGGTTCTCAGTATTCATCCACGGGAGCAACTCGAGCTTCTTTGGTTCGTAACGGTTTTGGGCGACTGGGTTGCTGACAGCAATCGCTATTCCCCACTAGGGCCAGCACGTCGGTCCAGTCTTCTAGAGCTACTGGAACGGCGCCGCAGCGAAATGGATGATGCGGCCTATCGCGAAATTGAGCGGGCGATAGTCCGGCATTGATGGATGCAGGTATCAACGTTTCTAAGGTACCTTTCGTTCGGGTAGCTTGGTTCTTGTTCACAGGTGTCGGAGGATCATGATGGCATTGCAACTGAAGTGGATGGGTGGAATTGCGCTTGTCTTTGTCGCTGGCATGCTTGCCGGGCATTTGCTCGACAGCTTCACGCACGCGATGTTGCCGACGGCGTCGTCGATGGATAACACGGACGCCAATGGCAATGCAGATCTTTCCGGGATCGATGAACTGCACAAGTTGGACGTGCGCGTTACGCTCATGAACAGCGCGAAGGCACTCCAGCAAGAGTGGGCGGACGGCGCCGTTCGAATCCTGCAGGATGCCCGGGTCGATGTGGGAAAGCCGGCGATCTATGCAAGCGATGTCCAATCCATTGCCGCGGAGCCTGGATCGGCCATCGTGAGCTATGAACCGGATATCCGTGACGTTCGTGTCGCCGGGGACTGGGCGTTCGAGTGGGGCTACTTTGATGCTGGCTTCCGGCAGGGAAAAGACAAGCCGATTTCATCGATGCATGGCAAGCTGCTTCGTGTGCTGCGACGAGAGAATGGCCAGTGGAAATTCTTTCGGGTGATGGTTATGTGGAAAGAGGACGGTAAGGCCGAGGCGCCGCAGTGATGAGTGCCTCAAGCCTATTTCTGCTGGAGTCAATAGCGTATCCATGGCTTAGGTCTGCACACATGGCCTTGACAGAAAAAGCGCTTACCAACCCATGTGCCAAAAGTAACTAGGCAGATGTTCACTTTTAACCCAAGCAGGCATAATTGATCCTATTTTCCACAAGTGCTGCGGGGAAGGGGGCGATCCAATGAACGGGAAACAGGCGCGCCGTCTTGCCGCAATCGCTGGGGTACTGATTACGATTTCGATTTTTGCTGGCGGCTTTGCTGAGGTCTACGTTCCTGGCAAATTGCTGGTCGCTTCCGATCCGATGGCAACCGCCAGGAATGTTGCCGCTTCAGCCCAACTTTTTCGGCTCAGCTTCCTGGTTTACTTGATCGAGGCCTTGTGTGATGTAACGCTGACCTTGATTTTCTATATGCTTTTGCGTCCGGTGAGCCAGGCGCTGTCCCTGCTGGCGGCATTCTTTGGCCTGGTTTCTACCGCTACATTCGCCACCAGCGAACTTTTTTACTTCATGGCCTCGGTCCCCGTCCTCGACCAGGCGGTTCAAAGGCAGCTTAGCTCCGACGAAAGCGCTCTGTTCATTTATTCCGCGCTGACTTTGTACGGCTATGGCGGAACCATTTTCATGGTGTTCTACGGCGTCGCGATGGCTATCAAAGGACATCTGTTCTACCGGTCGGCATACTTCCCAAAGTGGCTTGGAGCTTTGCTCCTGCTGGCGGGAGCAAGTTTTATCGTCAAAAACGTTATTGCCGTAGCGTTGCCACAATACGATTCCGATTTGTTACTCGCACCCACGTTCGTGACGATGATTGCCCTTGCTGTTGTTCTGTTGTTCAAGAGCGACTATTCGCGGTGGAACCAGTGACCTGGTAATGGACATGCTTACTTTGCTCGTTGCTGAAGTTGGTGCCATTCACGAACTTGCACGGCCGCTCCATGGACGGTTCAAAACCTTTTGCAAAGGATTCTTCTGACAGCCGTTGGGGTGCATGTGCACGTAAGGAAAACATGGGGACGCCTCAGTCTAGGGTTCAGGTTCATGTTTTTTATAAATCAACATGGTTCCGTTTTTTTAGATATGTAAGAGACACCTCTTAAGCACATATTGACGTATGATTTACATCGAAATTGATATTCTTTAACGACTTGGGTATGTCGCTAGCTCTATTTGAACCGGCCATGCTTTTGTGGCGGCTGCTAGCATCGCCACCTTGTGGCTGACGCAATTCGTGCGTCCTCCTAATTAGCGTCACAGCTTCGACTTTAGATTTTGCGTTGCAAAACGTAGGTCGGCTTCACCGTAGCATCAGCACTGTCGCTCGAAAACGAGCGCAGCGGATCATGGGCGTGTTCGTGAATTGGACGCGGTTTCCGCGTAGCCAAGAGGGAGGTATTTGACATGTCATCCATCACGCTTGGAAACATTTTCATCGCAAACGGCCAGTCACAGGGCTGGATCACCACGTGGAATAACTCCGGCTGGCAAGGGGACACGTTTATTCAGCCCCAGCCACTGAATACCGGGGCTTCTTTGCTGTATGCCGGATCAGAGTCGGTAAGCCTGAACAATCATGGCCAGTATTCGTTTGGCTACACGGTCAAGAATAACGGCCCCAATTCCACCTTTTACAACCTGCAAATTGGGAGCAATTAGCCGCCGGATGTTAGTGCAGGCGGCAAGAAACTACCCTCCAACGACACAAGGGGCAGATCATGAAGCTCGCAGTCAGCTATGACACGGACGGAACCATTCTCACCATGTTCGACCCGGAAAAATTGCGTGGTGCTGATTTTACGGTGCATTACGTCCCCTCGAAAGGTGAGAAGCATGAAGTCCTTGAGGTGCCAAAGGACCTTGCGTCTGTGCCGTTTACAGACCTCCACAAGGTGGCACGGGTGAATGCCCAGAATGGAAGCGCAAGGTTGGAGCGCCATCAGTAGGGATTGTAAGACCGGGTTATCGAGAGTTTCTTCAGCGACCTGACACCTGACGGTGTCAGGTTTCGCTTCATGCGCTTCGCGTCGCCACCACGGGTGGCACGTGCGAAGCGCGTAGCGCGGGGCCTAGCACGGCGAGTTGGCCGATGGCCCATAGCGCTAGTGCGCCTGCCGGAAGATAGAGGCCAGGTAACCGCGGTAGTTCGTAATGCGCCATCAGGAACA
This sequence comes from Dyella flagellata, assembly GCF_030160275.1. Classification (GTDB taxonomy): domain Bacteria; phylum Pseudomonadota; class Gammaproteobacteria; order Xanthomonadales; family Rhodanobacteraceae; genus Dyella_B; species Dyella_B flagellata. The sequence goes on along the minus strand of NZ_BSOA01000020.1, from coordinate 98,330 downwards.
CGTTGATGCCGTAAGCCAGCATCATGCCCAGCACGATGCCCAAGCTCACGAGCAGGAAGTTTTCGGTCTGGAAGTAGCGAAGGATATCGCCACGGGTAGCGCCCAGCGCGCGGCGCACGCCGATGGTGCGACGGCGTTGCGCTACCCAGAAGCTGGCCAGGCCAACGATGCCCAGCGCGGTCACGGTGAGTAGCGCCGCGATCACGCCGGCCAGGATGCCGGCCATGGCACGGTCGTCGGCGAAAAATTTCTCGCGCAGCTCGTCGTAGGTCTGCTGCTTGGTCACCACTCGCTTCGGGTCGGCCTTCTTCAGCGCCGCCACCGCAGCCTTGAGCACGATTTCCCGTTCCTGCGGACGGGTGCGGATGACGTAGCTCCAATCCTTGCCCGCGCCCATGAAGATCGGCAGGATGAACGAGTAATGCGCAGTCGCGTCGTCGTAGGGGGTGCCGCGCGCCAGGTCAGCCAGCACGCCGACTACCCGCACACCCAACTGGTCGGTGACGTAGATCGTCTTGCCCAGCGGGTTCTGCCCCGGCCACAAGCGATCGGCCAGCGCCTGCGTGATCACCGTAACCGCGGGCAAGCCCTTCGTATCGCCGTTGGCCAATCCCTTGACCACCACGTCTGCATTCATGAATTCTTCCGGGGCCAGATAGCGCCCGGCCACCAGCCGCGCGCCCATGGTTTGCGGAAGGTCCTCGCCGAAGTAGCTGGTGGCGGTGAGCGTGCGCTCGTGCTGCGCCGGATCGAGCTTGAGGTTGGAATTTGCCGAGCGGCCTTCCATTGGCAATTGGTTGGTCAGCGCTACGGCTTGCACGCCTGGTACCTGCCGTAACACGGCAAGGTCTTCGCGCGCCCGCGCGTAGATGTCGGGCGTGGGCGCGATCTCGGCCAGCTGGATCTGCACCAGCGAGTGCTCGTCGATACCGCTGGTCATGTGCATGTGTTGCAGCCGGTGGCCGATCATGAACACCGCGTTGCATACGATCGCGCAGGTCAGCGCGATCTCAAGGATCAGTAGCCATGAGGTGGTTTTGTGGCGTCGCAGCGTGGATAGTATCGGTCGCACTTCCATCGTCGTACCTTCAATGGCTCTTGAGCTGGAGCGCGGGTGCCACCTGGCAGGCACGCCAGGCCGGTAGTAGGCCGGCGAGCAGGCTTGCTCCCAGGGCCAGCAGGAAGGTTGTCATTAGCATGGCGGGATCGAGATGCGCCAGCGACGCATAGTCGGAAGGACGATGCCGCACTATCCACAAACCAGTCAGAGCCAGCAGCAATCCACCCACACCGCCCGCCAGGCCCACCACGCCCGATTCGATCAGCAACTGCGCAAACAGTGCTCGCCGCGAGGCCCCCAGCGCGCGCCGCACGCTGAATTCGGTGCCGCGACGCAAGAATTTCGCCAGCATCAGGCCCACCGTATTGACCAGGCAGACCAGCAGAAAGCCGAACGCCAGCCCGGTCTGCAGGCGTACGTCATCGGGCACCACTTGCTGGTAGGCCAGCCATTGCATCACGTTGCGCAGGCGCACGTTCGGCGCCTTCACGAAACGACCCAATGCCTGCTGCTGCGCTGAGTAGTGGATCAGGAACTCCTGGTAATCGGCTGCCTTGGCCGGCGTGTCCAAGCGCACCCAGAACTGCAGCCACACGCAACTCGGCGAGGGATAGATGCGTCCCACGCCGCCGGTTCCATTGCCCCAGCAGTCGCTGGAACCCTCGTGCTGCAGATGCAGGTCCAGCGCCGACTGCAACGGGATGAACACCTGCTCGGCATGGCCGTAGTAGCCGGTGTCGAGATCGTAGAAATGCGGATTGGGCGCCCAGTTGCCGAGTACGCCCACCACGCGAAACAGACTATCGGCCATGCGCAGGGTGCGCCCCACGCTGTTGGCCCCGCCGAACAGTCGAGCGTTAAGATCGCTGCTGATCACCACATCGCGCGCTTTCGCTTCGTCGTCGGCCGCATCCCAGCCACGGCCGTAACGGAACGACGCCGCGAACATCGGGAAGAAATCCGCCGTGGTATAGCGCGCTTCCACGTAGAACGGATCGATGGCGGCGAAGTCTGGTTGCACCGGTACCGTGCCGCCGGTCATCAATGCCTGGCGGTCTGCCCGCTTGGCATGCAGCAGATTGAAACCGTCGATCAGGGTAAGCTGTTCCGGCGGCTCCTTGCCCGGCATGGCGCCGCTGTTGTCTCGCGGATCGATCTGCGGGTAATACAGTGTGCCACTGCGTCCAGGCAGCGGATCGCGCGTCAGTACGTGCAATACGGTAAGCGTGGTCATCGATGTGCCAATGCCTAGCGCGATCGCCAGCACCATCAGCGCGGTGAGCGCCTTGTTGCGCCGGAGCATGCGCAAAGCAAGCTCGAAGTAGTAGCCAAACATTCCGTTTCTCCCCATGCACTTTCGCTTCTGCAAGGAGCTTGATCCAGCGGCGATCTGCCGACAGCAGATTTGGGGTGAACGGAGACGCGGCGTGGCGAGAGGGGCGTTAGCGGTAATTAAAGCTCGCCGTAATGACGACTCGCTTTGATATGACCTCGACGCGGATTTTCAGTTCGCGGCATTTGCCTTACAGGCCCATGCGGGCAAATAAGGCCTCACGATACCGCCGGCTGAGTCGGAGAATGCGACCATTGTGCAGGTGGATTTCGTAGTCGCCCTTGAAGAGGGGTGTGAGCGATCCGATAGAACCGAGGTTTACCGCTGTCGACTTATGGATACGCACGAAGCGCTGATCGCCCAGTTGGGACAGCAGATCCTGCAGCGTCCTGCGCAAAAGGTAGGTACGTGCAATGGTGTGCACGTGAACATAGTTATCGTCGGCTTCGAGCCATTCGATGGATGCTGCGTCGATCAGTTGTAGCCGCTCGCGATCCGGCACGAGCAAGCGCTCGCAAGAAGGTGTCCGTGCTCGCCCCATCGCTACTGCTGTAGCGCCGGACTCATGGGCGTGCAGCCGTTCCCGAACGCGTTGCACCGTGCGCGCGAATCGTTCCTGGTCATAAGGCTTGAGCAAATAGTCGATTGCATTGAGATCGAATGCCTTCACCGCATGCTCGTCAAAAGCAGTTACGAAGACGATCAGCGGTGCGCTGGATGGCTCAAGCTGCGCGGCCACCTGGAGTCCTGACAAGGCCGGCATCTGGACATCGAGAAAGGCCACTTGCGGACGAAGCAGTTCGATGCACTGCGCCGCTGACAATCCATCCTCGGCCGACCCGACCACAGCCATATCCGCTTGCTCGGCTATCCAGCGTTCGAGTTTCTCGCGGGCCGGTGCCTCGTCGTCGGCGATCACGGCGCGGATCATTGTAGGGTGCCAGTGAGTGGTATCAAAACACGCGCGGCAACGCCGTCGCCCTCGTTGCGGACCAACAGGGATGCCGCATTGCCGTAGATGATGCTCAGCCGCTCCCGGCAGTTGCGAAATCCCACACCATTGCCACGTTCCTGTGCCAGCTTGGAACCCGAGTTGCTTATGCAGATTTCCAGCGAACTCTTTTCGCGCTGGACACGGATGTGGATGCGTACAGGCGTCACCGCAGGCTCGACACCGTGTTTAAACACATTCTCCAGCAAGGGCTGAAGCAATAGTGCAGGAACGGGGGTATCCAGGAGCGTCCGGTCGGTCTGCCAGTTCAGCGTCACGCGATCCCGGAACCGCTCGCGCATGATATCCGCGTATAGCTCAAGCGTGCGGAGTTCTTCGGCAAGCGTGGTCATCTCGCTCTCAGCGGATCGCAGACTGATGCGCAGCAGGTCTCCGAGCGCGGTAACCAAACGGTCGGCTCGCGCCACGTCTGTATGCATCAGGGCGGATACGGTGTTGAGTGCGTTGAACAGGAAATGCGGCCTAAGTTGACCCTGAAGTTGCGCAAGCTGTGCCTCGGCCAGCGCCTTCTGCGTTTGCAATAAACGGTGCCGCTGGACTTGCCACTGCCCATAGGAATCGATACCAAACAGGACCCCGAGCCACAGTCCCGTAAATATCGTCAATTTGGCGCTCTCGTACACAAAGACGAAGCTCCAGCTTGAGTGCTCATAGGTGCGGCCAATTGCGGCGTAGACGCCAATTCGTATCGCGTATACGGCTGCAATGAAGGTGACGGCGACCAACGGCAACCATCGCAGGTAGCCACCAAACCAGACCAAGGGCCTTTCCAGATACGGCGCATAGCGTCCGCGAACCCGGACGGCTAGCAACATCCACACCGTCAAGACCAGTGTGGAACTTCCCTCCCACAGGACCGGTTCCCACCAGCGGGTGAGCGGATTACGAAGCGCGTCCTCGATGGCAACGCTGATCATGAGCAACCAGAATACCGCCCATAGCGCCCAGAACGTGGACAAGGTCTTCGGAGGAAGCGCCACTCCGTAGTCGGTGTGGATGCCAGCCGGCGATTGGCGAGATAACACGTTCATGGTGACTCAGTGTAGCCGCACCTGCAGCGACGGGAGTCGTCCATGTGGCAAGCGGGACCTGTGCGGGGTAAAGCGGATGTTTGCCAGGCATCAAAAGCCGCCTTGCCAGCGTTTTGATGGCGCTGCCTCGTTTCGCCCTTTCCAGCCTCGGTGTGCGTCCGGCCCTGATTCCCATGGCGGGTAAGAGCGAGATCGGGCGCTTAACTAAACTGCCGATTCGCTGTAAATGGCCCGTGGCCGGGTGCCCAAATGTCGGGTGTCATGCCCAAGGGCATGACACCCAGGCCCACGCGATCAGCGACCAAACGTTCCCGTGCACTGGTCGTTGTCGCAAACAAAATCCACTTGGGATGCTCGGCTAGCAAAGAGCGGGACACCCTGTACCTTGGCGAGCGTCTGGCCATTCCTTTCCAGCGAGACGATGTAGGTTCCGGGTATCAGCGAAGAGAAACTGTAGCGGCCTTTGTTGTTTGGGCTCCCGTGCCGGGTCGCGCCGTTGTCGCTGTGCACCGTGATGGTGCTGTCAGCGGGCGCCCTGCCAAAAATGCTGGAGCTGGTTGACTGTGCGTGGGCAGCGTTGAGAGCGATGGCGCCCACGGCGCTCAGGGCTATGGCCGTGATGAGCTTGAGCGGGCGACGGCGAATTTGATCCTGTTGCCCCAAGGCTAGGGGTTTTTGACTGGCTTTCATGTGGGGACTCCTGGGTTTGGCGCGCGACAAACCGTTCAACCGCTTGCGCAGTAGCCGGCTTGCGATCGATGTCGATGGCATCGCGGCAGTGGGGTGGCTGCCGAGGTACTTAGCTTCCTTGTTTGATTCACTCCTGATCGTCTGAATCGGTCTGTTGGATGATCCAGGGCGAGGGTGGGTTTAAATTAACCGAAAGAGCGTACGTGGGGCATGTGAAGGTCGTAATGCATTTTTTTTCACCACGGGCTCAATCCCCGTGGTTTCCTTGGGGGCCGCACTGTATGCGCGTCTGGCGGAGCGTAGGCTGGGATGACAATCCCAGCATCGGGATGCCGTGTGGAAAGCTGGGATTGGCATCCCAGCCTACTCGCTGCGAGGCGCGCATGCGGTGCGGTGACGGGCGCGTGGAATAGATCAGAGCATGCCTAGATCTGGTTGTCCCGGGTGGCTTTACGGTAGCGGTGTTCCTGCACGAGCCACGTCACTACACCATAGAGCGCGCCAGCAGAAAGCCATACGGCTGCCGACTGCGCAATAGACAATCTTGAGTGATGGAAAAGAAAGGTCATCACCACGAACATCGGCAGGCCGTATGCGACCACGCCAGTAAGAAGGACATAGGACAGCATGCCTTTCTCCCGGGCCTTTGACCAGCGATCTTTCTCTTTCGGATCCATTAAAACTCATTCTTGTCTGTACGCAATCAACCGATAGCTTTCCGTTGCGGGCGCGTGGCTTCGCCACTGAACATGGTAGCGAAGCAAGTCTAGTTCGTTCGCACGCCAGGCCCGATATTCTTTTCGAGAAAGCTCTGCACGTGGTTGTACATGTCCACGAGATCTTTTTCCTTGTAAAAACCATGTCCTTCGTCTGATTTTGTCAGCCATTCGTAGGGCTTGTGCGCGGCATCCAACGCGGCGCGCATCGCCTTGGCTTGTGCAAAGGGTGCGCGTTCGTCAGCCTCGCCGTGAATCAACAGCACCGGCACGTCGATCTTGTCGGCGAGTTTGTCGGGTGAGTTGGCCGCCAGTTGGGCAGGGTCCTTGCCGATGGCTTGCTCCAGGTAATTTTTCCCGAACTCGCCTTCCTTGATATCGCCCTTGGTGAACATCATGGCAAGATCGTAGATGCCGGCATAGCCGATCGCGCATTTGAACAGGCCGGGCGCGCGAATGACCGTCATCATTGCCGAATAGCCCCCAAAGCTGCCGCCAAAGACGCATACCCGCTTGGGGTCGCCATAGTGTCTCGCTTCGGCCCACTTCACGCCGTCGATCAGATCCTGCTGGATGCGCGTTCCCCAATTACCGTAGCCGGCATCGACGAAGCCAGGGCCGCGACCACCCGATCCGCGGTAATTGATTTGCAGGACAAGATAGCCACGACTTGCAAGAAACTGCGCGTCGGTGTCGAAAAACCAGGTGTCGCTGATGCCGAACGGGCCACCGTGCGGCAACAGCACCATGGGCAGGTTGTTCATGCTGGCACCCTTGGGCACCGTAAGAATCGCTTCCAGTGGCGTGCCGTCGCTGGCTGTGAAACGCATGGGCACGCGCGAACTCATCTTGTCGGGATCGATACTTGCGTTTTCCGAGAACAACTTATCAACTTTCCCGGCTTTCAAGTCCAATAAGTAGTACGTGCCTGGCTCGCGATCGCTACTGACCTTGAAAACAAGTTTGGTTCCGTCTTCGCTGAAACTGGAGAAACTGACAAACTCGTTTGGAAATTTGCTGAGCAACACCTGATAAATCTGGGCCAACGGTCTATCACCGTTGATAACGGTCGATGTGGGTATGCCGGTGGACGGAGCCGCGGCGATGGGTTCGTCTTGCGGTGTCCACTGCACATAGCCGATGCTGCCGAAGTCGTCCTTGGCCAGCAGTTGCGATTGGGTGCCGTCCGCATCCGTTTGCACCAGCGAAAACGGGCCGCCTTTGACGCTAGTTTGTGCATACAGATGCTGTTTGTCTTGCGAGAAGCCGATTGGCTCGAAGCGCGGGTTGTGTTCGTCGTCGGCGAGGCGCTGCCATTGGCCGTTACGCATGCGATAGACGACATACTTGTTGGATACGTTCAAACCTTGTGCGTAACGCGCATTGCCATCCGGGTCCATGGTGAAATCCATGTCGCCTACGTTGATCTCTCCGATCTGGTGGCGAACGCCGGTGCTGGCATCGACGTCATACAGCCTGCTATAGGTTTCGTCATCCGACATGTACGTCTGCATGTAGAAGTGACCGTTGGCTTTCGATGGGAGGCTCGCAATGGTGGCAAAGCCGTGGTCGGCGATGTACTGCTTCCCGCCGCGACCGCTCTGGCCCTGTTCGCGGATGAACATGGGCTGGGCCCGCTCGTCGCCCAAGTCGGTGGCGATAATTTCACCCATACGTTCCGGAAAATCGAGCGAGCCGAGGAATTTCGCCAGTTCGACTACGAGGCGACCGGAGTCCGTCCATGCGATATTGTATGGAACTTGACGACGGGGTAACCGCTTGGTTTTTGGATGGCGCATGTCATCCAGAGGAAAAATCAGCACGGAATGGTCTTCGCCCTGCTCAAGGGCTGCCGCCAGATACTTTCCGTCCGGTGACAGCCTCGGCATCGAAAAACCGCCGCTATGCACAAAGGCCCCTACCGGCACTTGGTCGCCGGCTGCTGCAAAGACAGGCATCAACATACACAGCACGGCCACGAAGGCGTGCGCACGTCCCTTTCTCATGTTTGTCCCCAGTTTGCTAACGATATGTCACACGGCCCGGCCCGCCTGTTCCCCCGGGGCTGCGCTCGTGGATTCCAGTGTAGCCAAATTATGGGAGATTGACATGTCGCCTCCGCCGTTGTCCTAGCGGCGGAGCTGGCGTTGGAAGCGTGTGCGGCGGGCGTAAATCGCTAGCACCGCGGTTATCCCAGAATCTCAGGGAGCGGCTTTGCTCAAGCGCTGGGCGACATGCAGGTTATCGCCGCTGGCCAGAACGTATCCCGCCCCGGTCAAGGAGCAACTACTGCCGAAGTTCGACAGCACCGATGGTCAATTCCGCATCGGGCCGAAGAGTGGCCTGAGGCGTTATGATCGGTTCGCTTGATGCGGCCTGGCTCTTGCCAGTAGGTACTAGTCCTGAGCTCGCCTCGAATTGAATTGTCAGATCTTTTGTGTTTGGAAACCCAAGCGTTTGCAGCTGCTGGGTTACATCGTATTCGAATGTGCGGGCTATTGGCCCGGTACGTTCCATGTGGCCCATGCTGGCCATATGATCGAAGACGCCGAACCAATTGATGGTAGCAACGTAAATTCTTCTTGGTGATCCACCTTTTCCAGCGACATATACATCCACAAGTGCGCCTGGTGCGAAGCGTGAGCTCACATCGCGTAGCACGAGTTCCGTGCGATAGAGCTGGGTATTCGGGTAGATCGTCACATTGACGGAAGTAATGGTCGAGTTTAGAGGGAACGGTGTGCTCGAAAACAAAATGTTCGGGAAGGCTTGTTCGACGTTGGATGGTGGTGAGATCTGCATTGCCGCCACCGTGGGCGTTGATACGCGCGTGCATTGGCTATCGTTGTCGTAAACATAGCCTAGCGCTTTCGTGTCAAGAAAGTCCTTGACGGGTCGAGTCACCTCGGCGCCGGTTTCATCCACGAAGGTGAAGCTCTGGTTTTCCCACGTGCCGGGTTGCTCGTTGGGGTGAAGATACTGCCAGCAGGCCCACATGCGGTCGATGTTCGTGTGGTGCATATAAAAGATTGGATCGTTGGCTGCCACGCCTACCAATCCCATCAGCGCTACCGGGCAGGTGTGCACCATGGCGCAATGCACGTTGCCATGCACACCGGATTCAATGTCCTTTTCATACTGGAGAAAGGTCGTGTCCGTGGTCAAAGGGCCGTCGATATTGGTTATGTTCGGGTTCAACGCGAGTAGCCCTTGGTTCACTGCTGGGGATCGACGCCAATCGTAGAGTGGAGAGGTAGTGTCCCGGAACTCAGCCGGAAGCGCCGTTTCGGCAGGATTGGTGTAATCCCAATATGGAAGAGTTAATGTGGGATCGCCCGCAGCCCAGCGCATCACACGTTCCAAATAGTAAAGATACATGCGATGCCAACCGAAGAAGTTCACCTCGGTCCCCGGCGGTGAATGCTGGCACGTTGCCCAGATGGCCTTCGCAATCGCATCTGGCGGTGTCTGGTCTACAATTCCTGGCTTGCCCGTGGTACCGACCAGATATGGCAGGTACTGCGCCAGGCCATCATTTGTCAATTGTTGGCTCCGTTCGGCAAGCGTCCCGAACGAGCTGTTAGGCCCAAGGTAGCCGTGAATATTCGCCCAATATTTCCAGCTCCGCCGGAAGTCGGCTGAACCTGGCGGGCTGTTATCGAGCGATCTCATCTTAGCGACAGCTCTCTGGAAGCTGGCAAGCCGCTTTGCGCCATCAACACCACTGACAAAATCCTGCCACTTCATGCGAACTTGCGGAGGGGGTGAGGTGGTCTGCGCGGCCGCAGCGTGGAAATTCAGGCTCGCGACCGCAAAGCAAAGTACCGTCACAAACAACGAAGGGCGCAGGGATTTCATGGCTCCTCCCTTTTCAACAGACATGTACAGGAAAAAATTTAGAAGCGTGACACTGTCTGCGATGCGCGAAAAAAGACCTAATGAAAAGTCCCTGTCGCATTTCTCGGCGAGGACATAAATAGGCCTGCACGGCGAAGTTTGTGCTGAGAAACGCTCGGCGAAAAAAATTTGTCGCCGATAGCACTCAGATTGAGGAACGAGTTCCTGTATCTCCCTACGGAAGTAGGCGAAAGATGCCAGGATGCACAATTAGTACGAGTGATAAGAGCGTGATAGCCTTTCCATTCGACGTTCACACTCGGCCCTGGCTGCCGTTCTCAATGCGATCCGTTGCCGTGAGAACCATTAGTTGCTTGGGAAAGGAAGGACTGCATACCGTGCGGGCAAAGTACAAATCGTAGCGGCTGGCTGCTGCGCGCCCGTCGCTATTGATCAACACAGGCACGGTGTTCAGGCCGGCCGGTATCGAGCGCTGGTGGTGTCAGCAAGGGTCGGGCTCTTCGTCGCCATGACTTCATACCCATGTACTAGTACGAAGTTCATACTACTGTTCTCTCCAGCATAAGCGGAAGGGCAGGGCAGCCGTGGACGACATTGCGGCCCAAATCAAGAAGTTTCAGAAAGAGCTGTCGGCGGGCACGGTTTCGCTGGTGTTGTTGGCCGTGCTAGGGCAGTCGCGGCAGCCGTTGTATGGCTATCAGATTGCCAAGCGCCTGGAGGAATTGGGGGAAGAAGGCGTGTTGGCGGGCAAGCAGAGCGCCCTTTACCCGGTGCTGCGCAATCTGGAAGGGAGCGGACTGCTGGCCAGCGAGGTGGAGCCCTCGGTGAGTGGACCGCCCAGGCGTTATTACCGCATCACCAAATTCGGACGTGAAGTGCTGCGAGAGTGGGTCGCGGCGTGGGGGGCCACGCGTGATTCCGTCGACAAGGTTTTGCAAGGAGACTGGCGATGAATGCGGATGCACCCAAGATGCCAAGGACGATAGCCCAATACCTGGAGCAACTGCGGGCCGCGCTGCGTGGCGCGGACCCGGCCTTGATCCAGGATGCGTTGTATGACGCCGAGGAACATCTGCGCGCCGAACTGGCCGAACAGCCGGGACGTAGTGAGGTGGAGATGTTGGCGAAAGTGGTGAGCAGCTACGGCGCACCGGAAGAAGTCGCGGAAATTTATCGCGATCAGGAAATCAAGATCCAGCGAGCGCTGCGGCCACCACGGCCAGCGAAGCAGGCTTCACTGGTAGGACGGTTCTTCGGTGTGGCAGCGGACCCGCACACCTACGGTGCACTGTTTTATATGGTGTTGTCATTGGCCACAGGCATCTTCTATTTCACTTGGGCGACCACGGGCATTTCGTTGTCATTCGGCCTGATGGTGCTGATTGTTGGCATTCCCTTTGCGTTGTTGTTTCTGGGGTCCGTACGAGTGCTGTCGCTGGTGGAGGGACGCATCGTGGAAAGTATGCTCGGCGTGCGCATGCCGCGGCGGCCCGCGTTTTCTACCAGCGGCATGACGTTCTGGCAGCGCATTGGCGTGATGTTCAAGGATCCGCGCACCTGGAGCACGGTGTTCTATATGTTCCTGATGCTGCCGCTTGGCATTGCGTATTTCACGCTTGCGGTGACCCTGCTTGCCACTTCATTGGCGCTGGCGCTGGCGCCGATCGCCAAAGTGGTGCTGGAGTCGATGGGGATTCCTTATTCCACCTGCGACGGGCCGTCCTGGCTGTGCGATTGGGTGTCTTGGTGGGGAGGTTGGCCGGGTACGATCTTCGCGTCCCTGATCGGCATCGTCATGTTGTTCACCACGCTGCATATCGTGCGCGCATTGGGTCACCTGCATGGCCAGATTGCGAAGCATCTGTTGGTGGCTGGTAACGCAAAGGAGTAATTCGGCATGGACGTTCTGGCAGCTAATGTGCTGGTCGCGCTAGCAGGGGAGTGGGTTGGCGATGAAACGATTGCGACAACCCGATGGGGACAAGGTGGTCCCGCGGTTGGGCGGGTGAGCGCGTGTTTCGATCTCGGCGGCAAGGTTCTGTTGTTGGATTACCGCGAGGAGCGCGATGGCAAGCCGGCCTTGCAGGCGCATGCTGTGTTCGTGGCAGGGCAGGAGCCTGGCGAGTACGCCTTGTACTGGTTCGACAGTTATGGGTTTACGCCTACGCAACCGGCAATGGGACATTGGGATGGCAAGCGGTTAGTGTTTCTGCGCAGCTCACAGCGGGGGCAGACGCGGCACATCTACGAGTGGCCGGTGGACGGGGTCTATCGGCTGGTGCTGGAGAGTTCGTTTGATGGTGGGGTGAATTGGGAGAGGGTGATGGACGGGGAGTATCGGCGCATGGATGACGTTTCACCCCTGTAGCCCTGTAGGCTGGGATGACAATCCCGGCATCGGGATGCCCAAAAGCAGCTGGGATTATCATCCCAGCCTGCGATTGTCCCCGCCTGCGTAATCGCTAGCGGTAATTGAGGTCGGGCGAGGAGAGCAGGAAGGTGTTCCACTCCTGCTGCGAAGTTGCCTTGGCCAGCGCATCGCGGGTGGCCTGCGATAGATACGGATCGATGGCGTCGTAATACAGGCGCGTGGTGAGCATCGGAAAACCCGCTATGCGTGCGGTGCTGCCGGCGGGCGTGAAGAGCTGGTTGTTGCCGGTGCCAATGGCATGGGCGATGTCGAAGCGCTTGGCCATCTGGCCGGAGCTGGACCAGGCTTCTCCGTCGAGTGGCCAGCCATCCGGGGTGATTCGGCCGAACAGCGGCTGATCCAGTTGGTTGAGCCAGCTCACCAGCGGTTGTGCATTGACGATGGGAGATCCGTCGTAGGCCAAGCGCACGGATGAGACAACGAATTGCGCGGGATCTTTGAATTTCTTGCCGGCGCCGGAAAGCAGCTCGGGCGATTGGAACATCACGCGCAGCACCTGAGCGATATCGCCATCGCTGCGCTGGAAGGTATGCGCCATCTTGGCGACCAGTGCGGGCGAAGGATTGTCGGCGATGAAGTATTGCGCCAGTTTGCGCGAAATGAACTGGGCGCAGGCCGGTTGCTTTACGATCAGGTCGACGGCTTGCTGCACTTCGGCGTAGCCGCTGCCCTTGATGGTTTTGCCCAATAGCCGCTTGTCGCTGAAGTCATGCCGCTGCGGGTTGAACTCGAACATGCCGTTGCGTACCACCAGCGGCACCATTTTCGGGTTGAGGTTTTCCGGCTTGCCATCCGCCGGTGCGATGCCGACACCGGTCAGTATCAAAGCCAGTTGCTGCACGTCCTGCTGGGTGTAGCCGGAGTTGACGCCCAGCGTATGCAGCTCCATCAGCTCGCGGGCGTAGTTTTCGTTGACGTGGCCTTTGGCGTTCTGCGCGTTGTCGAGAAACTCAAGCATGGCCGGACTTTGCAGCGTGGCCATCACCAGGTCGCGGAATTTGCCAAGGGAGTGGGTACGGACAGCGTCTTCGTAATCGGCTAGTTCCCAGCGCACGCGGCCCTTGGCGGCATAGATGCTGAAGTGATTGAGCCAGAACCAGGCCACCTGTTCCTTGAGCTGGTTGGGGCCGTAGATGGCGTGCAACACCTCGGCTTGCTGCGCCTGCAGGCCGACCTGATTGCCGTGTTCCTGGATGGCTTTGTTGGCGGCTTGTTTTTCCGGGCCGTCAGGCAGGTAGCGGAGCTGCTGCTGCTCTTGTTGTAGCGAAACCAACAGCTGATCGAGCGGGGTGTGGAAGGCTTCGTAGGATTCGATTTGCGCGGCGATGGGCGCGGGTAAGGTATCGCCGAGCTGGTCATTGAGCTGCTTGTTCAATAGAGCGTTGCGCCCGAGCGATCGATATTGCGCCACGGTGGCGGAGTTCAGCCCGAAGCTGTCGCGGTGCAGCCAGGCGATGTCGTTGGGGCTGAGGCCGGTGGCGGCCTGGGTGAGAGTGGGGGCGAGTAGCAGGCTTAGCGATAGAGTGGCTAGGGCGATAGGGCGCATGCGGCAGATCTCGGGGAATGTCCTTGTTGCCGTAGGCTGGGATGGCAATCCCAGCATCCGTGTGTGCGGGAAAGCTGGGATTGCCATCCCAGCCTACAAAAGGCTACACCAGTTGCAGATCGCGGGGCTTGGCCTGGGGGAAGATGTCCTGCAATTGATTCCCACGTAGGCCCCAGATCCTGGCCAACAATCCGCTGTACACATCGCGATAATTGTTGAGCACCTGGTAATCGCGGTTCTGCAACAGATTCTGCTGCGCCACCGCCACCTGCTCGCCGGCGATACGGCCGCCGTTGACCTTGCCGCCCAGCACCCAATGCACGGTGCCATGGCCGTGATCGGTGCCGCGATCGCCGTTTTCGCGGAACGTGCGGCCGAATTCGGATACTACTACGACCACGGTATTGTTCCACTCGTTGCCGAGCGCTGCGGCATAGGCTGCCAGGCCCTGGCCAAGGTTGCGCAGGTTGTTGGCCAGGCCACCGGTGATGCTGCCCTGGTTCACGTGCGTATCCCAGCCGCCGACGTCAACGAAGCCGAGGCGGTATTGATCGCGCATCAGGGTGGCAATGCGCTGGGTTTCCTGTGCGAAACCGGATGCATTGGGGGCGCCGCGGCTGGCGGCGACCATTTCGTTTTGCAGATCCATCGATACCGTGGTGCGCAGGCTCAGGCCATCGGCCGCGGCGGAGGCGAGCGGGGTGTTCTTGTACATGCCGGCCAGGATGGACGACTGGCGCTGGTCGAAATTCGCCTTGGTGTTGCCGCGCAGCGAGATATTGGGAATGTCCTTGCCCGCGCCCTGGAAGCTCAGCGGCAGGCTGTTGGTGAAGGCGATGGCCGGCACGCCGCTGAGCTGGCTGGACAAGCGCGCCAGGAAGCCGGAGCGGTAATTGCCGCTGGCATTCATGGGCTCGCCACGCTCGATGTTGTCCTGCGTTTCGAAGTGGCTGCGGGACAGGTCATCGGTGCCGGCGAACGGAATGAAGGCAACCTGCTTCTTCTGCCACAGCGGGTAGATCGAATCGCGCAGCACCGGGTTCATGCCCCAGTTTGCATCGAGCGGCAGCGCGGAGTTCGGGTTGTTGCGGTCAGGCTTGGCGATGGCGATGGTCGGGCGCGATTCGTAGTAGAAGTCGCTGCTATACGGCACCAGGAAGTTGTTGCAGTCGTAGCCGCCGCGCAGGAACACGAACAGGAAGCGCGGCGAGTTGGCGGGTGCTGCGAACAGGCGGCCGGAGAAAGACAGCGCGGGAAGTGCGGCGGCGCTGGCCGCGGCGAGCAGGAATTCACGGCGGTTCATGAGGTTGCCTCGTTGGCTCAGCGGTAATTGAATTCGGGTGAGGACAGCAGGAAGGTGTTCCATTCCACGGCGGAGTTCGCTTTGGCGAGCGCGTCGCGCGTGGCTGTGGATAGTGTGGACGCCAGTGTCTGTTGAAACAGTGGGGAGTTCAGTACCGGTGGATCGGCGCGGGTCGCTTCGCCATCGGCATTGGCATTGGCAAACAGGCGGTTGTGACCGCTGCCGATGGCGCGCGCCACGTCGAAGCGCTTCGCCATCTGGCCGGAACTGGACCAGCTGGCGCTGTCGCTGGCGAAACCATCCGGCGTGATGTGGCCATACATCGGCTCTGCCAGCTGGTTCAGCCAGTTCACCAGCGGGTCGGCGTTGCTGATCGGCTTGCCGTCATAGCTCAGGCGCATCGCGGAGACCACGAATTGGGTGGGGTCCTTGAACTTCTTGCCGGAGCCGGTGGTGACGTAAGGGGACAGGAACATGGTGCGCAACACAGCCGCGATATCGCCGTCGGTACGTTGAAAGGTTTCCGCCATGGCATTCACCAGCGCCGGCGGCGGATCGTCGGCGACGAAATAGGCCGCGAGTTTGCGTGAGATGAACTGGGCGCAGGCCGGCTGGTGCACGATCAGATCCACTGCCTGCTCGATCTCGTCGAAGCCGCTGCCTTTGATGGTGTGCCCAAGGAATTGCTTGGTGGAGTAGTCGTGCCGGCCGGGCAGGAACACGAACAAGCCGTTGCGTATCACGCCGGGACGCGGATTGAGGAAACTGCTGTCGACACCATCGATCACGTCACGACCGCGCTGCGGAACGATGCCGGCGCCGGTGAGGATCAAGGATAACTGCTGCACATCCTGCTGGGTGTAGCCGGAGTTGACGCCCAGCGTGTGCAGTTCCATCAACTCGCGCGCATAGTTCTCGTTGGTTTTGCCGCGTACGTTGCGCGCGTTGTCCAGGTACAGCTGCATGGCCGGGCTTTCCAGCGTGGCCATCACCAGGTCCTTGAACTTGCCCAGCGCGTGCGGCCGAATGGTGTTTTCTTCGTAGTCGGTGGCAAACAGGCCGACGGCGGCCTTGGGTGCATAGATGTTGAAGTGGTTGAGCCAGAACCACACCATTTGCTCCTTCAGCTGGTTGCGGCCGTAGATCGCGCGCAGCAGCTCCACCTCCGCGCTCTGCTTGTAGAGATCGCGGCGGTACATCCGGAAATCTTTCTTGGCCATCTCCTTGGCGTTGGCATCGGCCGCATCGACGTCTTTCGCTTTTTTGGCTTCGTCGCGGTAGTCGGCGACCAGTTTCGCAGGCGAGGTGTTGTAGACCTCGAAGCTGTTGATCAGTGGCGCGACGGCGGGCGGCAGCGGGTCGTCGCCACCGGCGAGTTGTTCGTCGAGGAAGCGCGTGCGGCCCAATTCCTGGTAACGCTCGACGGTGGCACTGTCCAGGCCAAAGCTGGCGCGGCGCAGCCAGGAGATGTCGTCTGCGCTAAGTGGCGGATTGCCGGCTGCCTGCAGCGCACCCAGCGGCGCGACCGCAAGCAACAGCAGGGCCAGGTATTTCAGGCATGGCTTGGACATGGTTGGTGGCTCCCCCTGTGGCACTTAGGCTCTCAACGCCCGGCAGCCGCTTGCGCTGACCGGGCCAGTCTCGGGCCAAAGGAAATATTCGGCTGTGATTCACGAATTTGCGCCAGGCTCGTTAAAGCGCGGTTACCATGCGCCCTCCCAGGGAGCCCATGCATGCGCAAGACTTACGACCAGGCCTATTTCGACAAGTGGTATCGCGACCCGCAGCACGCCGTGCGGTCGACGGCGGCGTTGAAGCGCAAGGCGGCGATGGTGGTGGCGCAGGCGGAGTACTACCTGGGCCGTCCGATCCGCAATGTCCTGGACGTGGGTTGCGGGGAGGGAGTCTGGCGCGCGCCTTTGCTGGCTTTGCGGCCTGGGCTGGCGTATCGCGGGCTGGATGCCAGCGAATATGTGGTGCGCCGCTATGGGCGCAGCCGGAACATCGGCCTGGCGCGTTTTGGCCAGCTGGCACAGCTGCGTTTCGATACGCGTTTCGACGTGATTGTTTGTACGGATGTGCTGCACTACCTCAAGCCGGCGGAAATCCGGGCGGGCCTGGTCGGTATTGGCGAAATGCTGGAGGGGATCGCGTTCCTGGAGGCGTTCACCAATCGCGACGATCTGGAGGGCGACCGGCACGAGCTGCGGCTGCGCTCACCAGCGTGGTATTTGCGGGAGTTTGGCGAGGTGGGGCTGTTGCCATGCGGCTCGCATTGTTACCTGGGACCGCGGTTGGAGCGTCAGGTGGCGGCGTTGGAACGGGCTTGGTGACGTAGACTGGGATGACATTCCAGCCTACACCAGCATCACGTTTACCCCGGCCTCCCGCAGCGCCTCCACCATCTCCTCCGGTGCGCTGTTGTCGGTAATCACGGTATTCAAGGTCTGCACCGGGGTGATTACGGAGAGGCTGCGTTGGCCCAGCTTGCTGGCATCGAACACTGCGACGGTTTCGCGGGAGACGCGGATCATCAAGGCATTGAGTGAAGCTTCCAGCGGGTCGGGCGTGGTGACGCCCACCAGGGGATCGATGCCGTCCACGCCCAGGAACAGCTTGTCGGCCGAGATGCGCGACAGCGCCTGCTCCGCATCCGGCCCCACCAGCGAATAGGCGGTGGGGCGCAACAGGCCGCCTAGCATCATCACGCGGATGTTGGGCAGGCCGGAAAGCTCCAGGGCGATGTTGAGGGCGTTGGTGACCACGGTCAGCGAGTCGAACTTGATCTGCCGGATCTGGCGCGCGATTTCCGCGGTGGTGGAGCCGGAGTCGAGGATGACGGTGTCGCCGTCCTTGATCAGCTTGGCGGCCGCCAGGCCGATGCGTTGTTTTTGCGGATGCGAGCGCGTTTCCTTGATGTTCAAGGGCACGTCGTTGGTGAAGGTTTGCGTGGCGGGGAGCGCGCCGCCGTGCGAGCGGGCAATGGCGCCGACGCGGGCGAGGGACTCCAGGTCGTTGCGGATGGTGACGGTGGAGGTGCCGAAGCGGGCGGCAAGTTCCTCGACGGTGGCGCGGCCGTTGGCTTCGATGTATTCGACGATCAGGCGTCGGCGCTCCTCGACCAGCAGGCGTTGCGTGGGGGCGGCGGCGCGAGATTCGTTCATGACGGCGGGAGCTTCAAAAGTCGGGCAACGTTGTCATGGTATATCTTGCGCAGCACGCTGTCTTTGAGGGCCAGTCCATAGATGGACCAACGGCCTTGCGGCGGGGTCTCGGCGGGGGCGTAGTCGAAGTACTCATCGTCGGTTTCGAGGAAGCGGTAGTAGATTTCGTAGAGTTCGTCGCAGAACAGCTGCTGTGGCACGTCGTCGCCATAGGGGGAAGGCACCGCGTCGGTGCCGAACAGGATGCGGTCCTGGTATCGGTCGAAAAAGCGCTGGGCGGTACGCGGCTGGCGCCCCAGTTCGCCGATGCGCGCGCTGATGTCCACCAGGGTGTTGGGAAAGCGGTCCAGGCAGTCCGCTACGGCCTGTAGGTTCTCGGCCCAATTACCTACGTGCATCAGAGCAAAGGTGGTCTTGGGGTGACGCGCGATCACGCGGTCGCGGGCAGCGAGCAATTCCTCATTGCTGGGAAATTCGGGGCCGTAGAACGACCAGTCCGGATGCTTGCTCAGTTCTTCGTAGCGCTCGTTGCATTCGTCGGTAGGCAGGAAAAACGCTTCCGGGTCTGAAACATGCAGGAACACCGGCATGTCGTACGCGGCACAGGCCTCCCACATCGGGTCGAAGCGGCGATCGTCGACGGCCACCAGCGGGCCGCTATCGAGTTGCTCGCGTAGATACAGTCCCAGCGTTTTCAGCAGCTTCAAGCCGCGGGCACCGACGCGCTGGGCGTGCTCGATCGCATCGGCCTGCAACTGCGGGTAATCCGCCTGCGGAAAATGTTCGAACGAGGGCTCCGTGAGCGTGATGAAACGCCCCGGTGCAGCCTGGTCGAACAGCGCGATGCTTTGCTCCAGTCCCTTGCCGACGCCGCCGGTGAGATTGACCAGGGTACGCACGCCTTTGCGATCCATCACCGGCAGCAGGTCTTCCGGTTTGGCGAACACGGTAATGGCTTCACCCACCGATACGCCGTTGCGTACCTGGCTGGACCAGGTCAGATGCGTGTGCGCGTCGATCACCGGAAAGCGTGGCTGCTCGATGCGGGTTTTTGGCACCCGCAGCATGCTGCGCGGCTTGAAATCCTTCAGGCGCAGCTCGCTCTTGCTGTGATCGGGTGCGGTTTGCAGCGGATTCTTGCCGCCGGCCTGGATGGTGCCGGCGCCGCGGGGTGGGGCGCAGCAGAAGCAGCCGGCGCGGGTTTGGCTGCGGAACGACCAGGATGAAGCTGGTTTGCGCTGGCTGTTTGACATGGCTGGTCGGGAATGGGGCTGGGTGACGGTCGTAGGCTGGCATTGGCATTCCAGCCTACGCGGTTGCGCCGGGGGAGGGAGGGGTGCTCAGCGCGGATGTTTCGCCATGATCTGGTGAACCTGCCGCACCAGGGCGATCGCCTGGTCCAGCGGACGCAGCCACATGTTCCGGCCGAACATCACGCCAGTGGCGCCGGAGGCCATATAGAACTCCACCTTGCGCAGCACGGCAGCATCGTCGTCGTTCTTTTCGCCGCCGGAGAACAGCACCATGGTGCGGCCGGCCGAACGCACGACCCGCTGTGTGCGTGTGGAAGCATCTTCCTGCAGCGTGTCGTAGGGCTTGGGCACGTTGGTTCTGTTGTCATCGGGCTCGTGCAGCTTCACGATGTCCGCGCCCAGTTCCAGCGCCACGCGCGCGGCGTAGTCCTGCGCATACAGGCTGCCCTTGCCGCCCTTCGCGTCGATCGCGGCGCCACGCGGGTAGGACCACAGCACCAGCGGCATGCCGAAGCGCTCGCAATCCTGGCGCACTTTTTCGAACTGGCGGAACTCATCGTGCTGGCGCGGCGAACCTACATACATGGTGTAGCCGACCGCATCCGCGCCCAGGCGCACAGCATCTTCCACTGAGGCAAACAGCGGAGAGGTGGCATCGGCGTCGCTGGGGATGTTGGTCTTGCCGTTGAGCTTGAGGATCAGCGGGATCCGCCCGCACCACTCGCCCATGTACTTTTCCGCCAGGCCCACGCCCAGGGCGATGGCGGAGAAATTGCCCTCCACCGCAAGGCGGAACTGGTAATCCGGATCGATCGCCGGCGGGTTGGGAAAGAAATCGGTGGGGCCGTGTTCCAGGCCCTGGTCCAGCGGCAGCACCAGCAGGCTGCCATTGCCCGGGCCGTGGCCGTACATCAGGCGCCACAGGCGGGTACGTTTGCCGTGGGAAAGAGCAAGCCGAGAGAATTTTTCGGAAGCTATTGAAGCATATGGCAAAGTTGAATTCATTTCGGGTAGGCCCTGGCGGCGATGAGCGGCTTCACATTCTAGCGATTTCCAGAAAAAGTCAAGTATTCAAAAGAAAACGAAAGCAAATAACATGAAATGACCGGGGCCATCCTGCGGCCGCCTTTCATCATCGTTTGAAACCGGCTCACTCTGAGCCTGCTGCAAGGCCTGAGTCTACGGGTTGGCTCTTGGCTTCTGTCCCAGGCCTTACAACGGCTTCCCGCCGTGACGGCGGCATTTCCCCGAGCAGCAGGAGGCCCGCGCAGAGGGGCTGGTCGCCTGCGAGCCGATGGTTTTGCCTCTCCCCCGTTGCAACGCCTGACGCGAGGCCGCGTTCGGTACCCCGCTCGGAGGGGTGTGCGAAACCTTTCGAAGGCACTTGAAAGTTTCATTTATCGTATTTTACGATTATTCCGCCAAGATGGGGGCGGCGAGTGCATGTTTATTTTCAAATGCAAGCATCTTCTTTCGGTTTCGCGCCGCCGACGAGGAGCGTCGGCCCGCCGTGGTGACGGCTGGGGACTCCCGCTTTGGCGGTTTGCAAGGACGCATTGCACGGGATGTTGCCGCCGCCAAAGGCAGAGCCCGACGGGGCAGGGCTGTCCCGCAGCCTGGCCTGCTTTTTCTCACATCGCTTCCGGTTGGAAAGCGATGCGTACGCCGACGTGCGGCGGAACAAAAACGATGACGCATTCCCAATGCGGCACATGAAGCGGAGGACATGAGGGCACACCAAGCGACATGCCGGCTGACGGGGAGGAAGGGTCAAGCAGGCAAGTCTTAAGCGCAATAAATCAATAGATCCGGCTGAAGGGGAGTAAGGTCATGCAAGCAGGTCTGAACTTTCGTGCAGGTCGAAAGGATGTCCTTCCATGTCTCTACGGAAAGGGCTCCGCATTACCGCGTACAGCATTGTGGATCGCGTTGGGCATAAGCCTTTGGATGCCGTTCGAAGCCGTCTTGGCGCAAACGAGCCAGGCTACGGACAACAAGCCCGAAACATCCCAGGCGCCCGCCACGGGCAAGAAAAAAACGGCAGATGGCAAAGCCAAGCCCACCGAACTGAGCGTGGTGACCGTTACGGGCATTCTCGGCAGCATCGACCGAACCATCGATGCCAAGCGTTATGAAACCGCGGTCGTCGACACGATCTCGGCCGAAGACGTCGGCAAGTTTCCCGACACCAATCTCGCCGATTCCTTGCAGCATGTAACGAGTGTCGAAATTACGCGCGACAACAACGGCGAAGGGCAGTACGTTACCGTGCGTGGTCTGCCTACGGATTTCACCTTGGCAACCTTCAATGGCTTGTCCGCGACCAGCGTCGATCTGGGCGTGCGCACGTTTGACTATAACCTCGTGTCGCCGGACTTTGTTTCGACGCTCAAGGTTTACAAGACATCTCGTGCCGATCTCGATGAAGGCGGCATCGGCGCCAATGTTGACATGGAAACCATCACGCCGTTCGGCATCGGAAAGGAACGCACCGTTATCACCGCCAAGGGGCAAGGGTCGCCGGGCGAAGCGGATACTCGCTATTACCCCGATCTCACCGGGCTTTTCAGCGATGTGTTCGATGACGGCAAGTTCGGGGCAACGATCGGTTTTGACTGGAACAAGCGCGCCTTTTTGAATCAATCGTCGGACCCGTCGCCTTTTTATGGAGTCACCATCAATGGCAAGGGCCCTTACTACGCGTATTCCGAAACCGGCTACAGCAACATGGAGTCGAAAGTCGATACGAGGACGGTATACACCGCGCTGCAGTGGAGGCCGCTCAAATCCACCACCGCGACGTTGACCGGCTTCTACGCGCATAGAGACAGCTTCTACGTAACGGCGGACAACGGTGTGGTTCCGCTGGAACCGTTCGGCGCGCCGTCCTACAACGGCCCTGGCGCCGATTATTCGGTCGATCAGAACGGAGTGTTCAACCGACTATCCGTGCCCGTCGTTGCCTACACGTTCTACAACACGTATTCCGACGACCGCGCAACCATGAAGAATCTCAGGTTGAACGTGGACACCAATGTAGGGAATTGGGAATTCAGCGAAACGGCGCAATACAGCAAATCTTCCGACACGCTGGAATGGATGCGCCCGCTGTTGATCAACTCCTCGGTTGGCGGCCAGACCCCGACCCCCAACACTCCGGTCTATGGGGGTTACCAGATCTATCCCGGGGCGCCGATCCAGGGTTACATCTTGGATCCATCGTTCAACATTTCCGATCCTTCCCAGTGGGCCGATCAGCAATTCAAGAATGTGACTGAAACCGGCAACGACACGATCAAATCGCTGCAACTGGATGTAACTCGCTACTTCGATGACGGCATTCTCGAATCGGTCAAGTTCGGAGCCAAGGCTTATGACCGCCCAAGGGTCTATGACTACCACTACTGGACGTTCGCCTTTCAGCCGGGCCAGACGACCTATCCGTTCGCTTCTGCCGTGCAGTATCCATCCTGGGCCACGAGTGTCCTGAACGGCTACGGCGGGCCGGGTGCAAGGCCGTCCGGGCTGTTTTTCATCAACCCGAACCTCTGGCTCAATCAATATTTTGGCGGTTCGCTAAGCAACTTCAGAAGTAACCCGCAGACGGTTTATTACAGCAATCCCGGCAACAACTGGAACATGATCGAGCGCGGCCGTGACGCCTATGTCATGGCAAATTTCAAGTTCGACGGCAAAGTTCCCATTTCGGGAAATATAGGCTTGCGCTACGTCAACACCTTCGAGGAGTTTCTCTACGACTCTTACAATATTGCCGACATCACTTTCCCGCCTTGTCATATCGGAACAGCCGGTTGCGAGGGGGCCATCTTTCCGCCTATCAGCCGGCAAGACACGCGTGGTGCAAGCCATGTACTGCTGCCGAGCCTGAATGCAGCCGCCAACCTGACCGACAACATGGTCCTGCGTTTGGGCGCCAGCAAGACGATTTCCCTCCCCACCATCGACAGCATGGTTCCTGTGCCTGCCATTTCCGTCGATTCTTTCCAGATCGCCGAGGGCAATGCCAATCTCAAGCCGTTCTCGTCGATCAATTACGACTTGTCGTGGGAGTGGTATTTCCGGCCGTCTTCGGTGCTCTCCGTGGCCGGCTATGACAAGCAAATTCACGGTTTCATCCAGCAAGGTTCGACAACCCAGAACATCGGCGGTTACACGTTCCATGTCACCTATCCGGTGAATGCCAGCAACGGGTTCGTGCGCGGGCTGGAAGCCGACTACAAGCAGTCGCTGGATTT
Source organism: Dyella flagellata (assembly GCF_030160275.1). Taxonomy (GTDB): domain Bacteria; phylum Pseudomonadota; class Gammaproteobacteria; order Xanthomonadales; family Rhodanobacteraceae; genus Dyella_B; species Dyella_B flagellata. The sequence continues at coordinate 74,677 of NZ_BSOA01000020.1, read as the reverse complement.
CTTGCCGTCGTTCTGGTCCGGGTTCGGGTTTGAAATCAACGGAACCTTTTCCGACGGCCAAACGGATGCTGCCCCCCAGTACAACGTCGTCAGGACGCAGTTTCCTGGCTTGAGCAAAAAAATATTCAACGCCACGCTGTTCTACGAAAAATACGGATTCAGCGGAATGATGACCTTGAATCACCGCGGCCGGTACGTATTCGATCCCAATGTATGGGGCTACAACACCACCGAGCAGGTCGCCAACGGGCGCAATCAGGTGGATATGCACCTGCAATACGGCTTTACCCCGAACCTGACGGTATTTGCCGATTGTAAGAATTTGTTCAATACCCCGATTGTGTACAGCGAAAAACTCAGAAACGGACCTTCTACCGAGTATCCAGGGGAGTGGCTGCTCAACGGCCGCACCGTGATGTTGGGAGCCACGCTGAAGTTCTGACCTTGTGTTCCGAGGTCGTTGGCCGACCAGGGCCAAGGGTGCCGGTTGAAGCGATTTGCAGCTCCGGCATCCGGCCACGGTCGATTCATCAACGTAACTGGAGTACGCAAATGAAGACGCATTGCAGGCATGTCATGGCGTCGCTCTATTGGCGAACGCTGCTGGTTTTTCTCGTCGTACTGCTTGTCGGCAACGGGTGGGTGGACGCGAAGGGCACCTCCGTGTCAGTACCCCAAGCCGTCGCGCCAAGTTGTACGGCTCAGCCCATCACACCCTATATCTGGACCTCAGCGGGCGGGTGGCAAAACCTATCCATGATCGTGGTATCGGCGGGTACGGCTGTCGATCTTGGTCCGCAACCCATGGGAGGGACGTGGAGCTGGACAGGTCCTAGCGGTTATACATCCTCGGCCAGGGAAATCGACAATATTCCGCTGGGCAATGGGGCCAATTACTACTACGCCACGTACACCGACTCCAACGGCTGCAGCAGCACGCAAACCTTCGAGATAGCGGCTACCAAAAATTGTACCGCCCCGATTACCCCGTACGTCTGGACGCAAGCCCACGGCTGGCAGAACATCTCAAGTGTGGTCGTATCCTCAGGTGCAGTCGTCGATCTTGGCCCACAGCCCCATGGCGGCACCTGGATCTGGAGTGGCCCCAATGGCTTTTCGTCGAACGCGCGCGAAATCGACAATATTCCGCTGACGATCGGGCCGAATGTCTATACGGCGACCTACATTGATGCGTCGGGGTGCGCTGGCACGCAAGAATTCGTGGCCACCATAAACACGCCTACGTCGGCAAGCATGAACTTTACGAGGGCGGCAAGCGCGGTGGCTTCATCGCCTTCCAATGACACGCCGAACTCCCTGTTCATCGATTCGAGCGGAACGTTCTTTCTTCAAAACGCCTACAGTCAATACGATCAGGCCCCTGCAGACCATGTCTGGGACTTCTATACCGGAGCCAATGCGCAAGCGTCGCTGAAGTTGTCGACGGCGAACTCCCAATACAACACCCAGACCCTGTGTACCAGTCAAAATCCTGTGTACACGCAGTTTTATCAGGGCACGAGAGACAGCCCTGGGCCGGGAGGCTACGCAGACGGCAATTTCTGCGATGTGATCGGGATCTGGGTCGATCCGGATACCGGGTACTGGTACGGGATCGTCCACAATGAAATTTATCCGAACAACCCACGCATCGATGCCCTTTCGTATGCCATATCCACCGACAAAGGCAATACGTGGTCGCTGCAACAGCCCTTGTTCACCTCACCTTACGGCGTCGGCGACAACAACGAGTACTACTACTATTACGGTGATGGCGATCCTCGGCTGATCGTCGATACCGCGTCCGGCTATTTCTACATCTACTACTTCAGCCGCATCATGACCCCCGATGGGGGCGGATTTGGCAGCCATACCTGGACCCATGTGGCCCGCGCGCCGATCAGCCAGAAGATGGCGCCAGGATCCTGGCAGAAGTACTACAGCGGAGGCTGGAGCCAAACACCTGGGATCGACTGGACATGCGACCCAGTCACCCAGGCTTGCGGCCAAGGCGATGTAGCTGCGTCGATGGAGAGCAATGTTGGGGCCGATAACGATCCGGTTGCCCATGAAAGCATGGTTTGGCCGGTTTCTGCGCAATCGCCCAACGATCTGGCGGGCTATGGCAGCAGCAATATTGGTGGCTCGGTTGCGTGGAACGTCTATTTGCAGAAGTACCTGATTCAAGCCGTCACCCCGAACAGGATCGTGTTCTATGCATCCGACGATCTGGCCGGTCAGCAATGGACCTACGCGGGAAACGTGCCTTTTGCCAATAGCGGAGTTTGGTATACCTGGACCGTGGACGGCGGGAGCTTGACGTCGCCGAGCAATCTGGGGCGTTCCTTCCCGTTCTATTGCCACGTCGGTTGCAGTACTTACGACGCGGAGTATGTGTCGATCACTACCAGCTTCAATCCTGGGGTCGCATTGCCGACTTACTACATCGGCGTGAATGGTACGAGGAGTCCGACCAATACCTATATCGTCGAGCACTCGAAGGGTGCGCCTGTTTCCGGTGCCGCCAGCAACAAGTGGACGTTCGTCCCTGTAGGCGACGGGTTCTTCTACGTCTCCCAAGGGAAGAGCTACTTGCAGGTTGACGGAGGCAATGGAGGGCGCGCCTGGGGTGCGAAGGTCAGTCTGGCCGCGCCGATGCCATCGTCGACCGCATCCAGCGAACAGGCGCGCCAGCAGTGGCGCTTCGAGCTAATCACCGCGATAGGTGGCGTGGTGCCATCCACGCCGGAATATCGTCTGGTCAATCGCTACAGCGGACTGGCGCTGAGCTTTGCGTCAAACGCGTTCGATTCCTCGCAACTGAGCAATGTGGTGACTGCTCCCATTAGGGATTGGGATGCCAGCACAAACGGTCCCGTACCGGTTTGGCCGACGGCTGATCAAATAGTGGTTTTTGCGCCGCAATGAAGCGAGTCCTCACTTGCTGAGCATTTGTGGTGTTCCCTGTGATTTGTGAAAAGGCAGCTCCTCTCCCGGCGAATGCCGGGAGGGGCGGCTTGGTGGCCCGGGCTTGATATCTCGTCGATTTTCAGGCCAAGGAAAAGCAATCTCAGCGCTGCCTGGATGATCCGGCCTACATCGCGGCGAACGGCACCCCCAAGAGATTTGGGATTGCAACGGCGGCGCCAATCAGCAGTGGAGGACGTTGCCTTGATCGTTCGAGACACAAGGCACAGGGCGCGAATCCCGGTGGCTGTGACGGCCAGGGCAAGGTGTAGCTATGCCGGGCGGACGCCTCGCTGCTGTTAAATTCAGGCCAGGCGAACATCATCATGGATATATAGAGATATTAGGTGGCGCTGCATGGTTCCGGCGCGGGGGATTTTACCCGCAGTGCATGTCCTTAGGATGAGAGGTCGGAAAACAATCGGAAGCTATCGAAAGCTCTTGTAAGTCCACTTTCATTTCGAATACGATGAGGCCACATCGTAGGGCCGCCCTGGACAATTCATGTCATGAGATGACTCATTTCCCCCTTCCCACGCTTGCCGGAATGGCGAAAAACGGCTTCTTTACCAGGAGAAAGGACGGCGAGGATGACCCGGCCGCGCGCGGTCGCAATCAATGGATCACGTGCGCCAGCTTGATGGTTTTCAGCGCTCGCTAGCCTGGATGACAGACATGGGTAATCAGGAAATGGCAGATTTTCAAAGGAAAACGAAAGACAACGATGCGCTTACGGCGCTGACGGCAAAGCCGGCCGAGGTGCAACGGGCGGAAGGGTATGCCGATACGTTGCGCGAGATACTGCAACAGCCCGCCACCTGGCGGGACAGCTTTCGGCTGACGCACGGCGCAGCCCCCCAATCGTTACTGGCCAAAGCACTCGATCCACGCCCCGCGCACATCGTGCTGACCGGTTCGGGCAGTTCGATCTACATCGGCGAGTGTCTGGCGCCGCTGCTGCAAGCAGGTTTGGGGTTGCCGGTGCAGGCGATCCCTGCAGGCACCTTGTTGACACATTGGCGCAGCGTATTGCCGCCGGGGCCGGGTTTATTGATGTCGCTGGCGCGTTCGGGCGATAGCCCGGAAAGCACCGCGGTAGTCAACACCCTGTTGACCGAAGCGCCGGCATGGCGGCATCTGGTGATTACTTGCAATGCAGCAGGCAAGCTGGCTACGCAGTACCGGGATGAGCCCCGTGTGAGCGCGCTCGTGCTGGATGAGCGCACCAATGACCGCAGCCTGGTGATGACCAGCAGCTTCACCAATCTTTTGCTGGGCGGCTTGGGCTTGTTGTGCGATGCATTGTCTGCTGACGCTATCGAGCAGGCTGCAGTGAATGCACAAGCCATCTTCGATACCCATGCCGATGCTATCGCTGCGCTGGCCCGGCGCGATATGCGTTCGGCGGTCTATCTGGGTAGTGGTGCCGCTTTCGGTGCTGCGCGCGAAGGCGCCTTGAAGATGCTGGAGATGACCGGCGGCAAGGTGGTCACGTTGGCGGAAACCTTTCTCGGCCTGCGCCATGGGCCGATGTCCTTCGTGCATCCGCATACGCTGGTGGTAGCAATGTTGTCGGCCGATCCCACCGTGCGCCATTACGAATGCGATCTGCTGCGTGAGCTGTCGCGCAAGCGGCTCGGCATGGCCAAGCTGGTGGTGGGGCACGAAATTCCTGCCGATCTGCTCTGTGCCGGCGATGTGGCCATCAAGACGTCGGCAAGTGAGTCCAACCCGGATTTGCCGCCTTTGCTGGCAGCTGTGGTTGCCGCGCAATGGTTGGCATTCTTCCGCTGCCTGGAGCTGGGCGGCAAGCCCGATACTCCCTCCGAAGGTGTGCTGACGCGCGTGGTCCAGGATTTTGCGCTGCATGGTGCGGCGTAATGAGCTCGCCTGCGCGCATACTGTTGGTCGGTGAAATCAACGTCGACTTCGTGTTCAAAGGGTGCCGCACCTTTCCTGAGCCCGGCCACGAGGTGCTGGCCGACGATTTCGTGATGACGCCGGGCAGCTCGTCGATGATCTGCGCGATGGGCCTGGCGCGCCTTGGCAATCAGGTGGCGTTCCATGGCTGCCTGGGGGCGGACGCGTCGGGCGAGTTCTGTTTCAACGCGCTGCGTGACGCAGGCATCGATGTGTCATCGCTGCGCCCCGATCCGGCATTGCGCACGGGCGTAACGGCATCCTTGTCCACCCCGCAGGATCGAGCGCTGGTGACCTTTCCTGGGGCGATGTCGGAGCTGCAGGCTGAAGACATCGCCGATGCATGGCTGCAGAGCGCCAGCCATCTGCATGTCTCTTCGTATTACCTGCAGAAAGGCTTGCGCACGGGCTGCCGTCAGCTGTTTGCACGCGCGAAGTCGGCGGGGCTCAGTACGTCACTCGACCCGGGCTTCGATCCTGCCCAGCAATGGGGCGGCGATCTGCTCGAGACCTTGAACGAGGTCGACATCTTCCTGCCCAACGAAAAGGAATTGCTGGCCATCACCGGTTGCAGCGATCTGCATGCGGCCCTGCGTTTCGTGCAGAACGGGTGCACCCGCACCGTGGTCAAGCGCGGGCGCCAGGGCTGCACCAGCCTGCATGACGAGCAATGGTTGAGCGTGCCGGCTTATCCCATCCATGCCATCGACACGACCGGCGCCGGTGATTCCTTCGACGCAGGTTTCCTGCATGCCTGGCTGCGTGACGTGCCCTGGATCGACTGCATGCGCTGGGGCAGCGCGTGCGGCAGCCTGTCCACGCGTGGCATCGGCGGCACCACACGGCAGGCTACCGCGGACGAAGCGCAGGTTTTGCTCAGAGACGCAGCATGATCACCGTCGCCGGCTTCAATACTGCCATCGATCGCTTCATCCAGATCGACGCCTTGAAGCCTGGCCAAGTGCATCGTGTGCGCAAAGAAAAGACCTATCCCGGCGGCAAAGGCGTGCACGTGGCGCAGACCATTGCCGCGCTGGGCGAACCGGTGCGTTTGGTCGGCCTGGTGGATGCTGCGCACGAGCAGTTCATCGCCCGCCAGATGAGCGCGCGCGGCGTGCAGCTTCGCGGAGTAGAGATCAACGGCCCCTTGCGCCAATGCCTGGCACTGCAGGAATCGGGCGGCAGCATTACCGAGATCCTGGGGCAGGGGCCGCAACTCAGTCAGGTCGAGCAGGACGATTTGCTGCGCGAGTTCGGCCGCAGTGTCGAAAACAGCAGTCTGGTGATTCTTTCCGGCAGTTTGCCGCGCGGTTTTGCCGACGCGCTGTATGCCGGTTTGGCCGAGTACGTGCATGGTCTCGGCAAGCGCTGCCTGGTCGACGCCAGCGGCGAAGTGTTGCGAAAGGCCGTAGGCGCGAAGCCGTTTTTGGTGAAGCCGAACCGTGACGAAGTCAGTGAGTTGGTCGGCCATCCGGTGATCAATATCGAAGCAGCGCACATGGCGGTGAAGGTGCTGCGCGAGCGCGGCATTGCGATGCCGGTGGTGACGATGGGCGACCTGGGCGCCGTCGCCGCGAACGAAACGGGTATATGGCATGCGCAGCTCGCGCCGACGCGCCTGCGCAATGCAGTTGGTTCCGGTGATTGCTTTCTCGCCGGCTTGGCGGTGGCGATCAAGCGGGATATGCCGCTCGATGAGGCGCTGCGACTGGCCGTGGCCTGCGGCGTAGCCAATGCGGAATCCGAAGAAACCGGTTTTGCGGAGCGCAGCAGCGTGGAAGCGCTGCTGCCCAAAGTGACCGTGCATCGGCTTTAGCCGTTCCGGTACTGATGAAACGCAACGCCATCCAAACAGGAGTCTGAAGTACCCACAACAAGTCCGAGCGCAAGGGGAGCTTTCGCCCGGACATATACGCGCGCACGCACGGTCTCACTCCGCGCGATGCGGCATCACAACACGGGAGGGTAGTTTTGATGTTTGCAAACAACATGGGATGCCGCGAAGCGACACGCGGCACAACGGCCCCGGCTTGCCGTAAGAAATACCTGGCGCTGCAGCTCACGATGGTGCTGGCCGGCTTGCCTTTCATGGGCTATGCCAATGCACAAAGCACATCTGCCTCCAGCAGTGACGCCGACCAAACCACCGCCAAGAAGCCGGTCAGCCTGCAGGCGGTGACGGTAACCGGCTCCAACATCCGCAGCGTGGATGTGGAAAACGCGCAGCCGGTGGTGACGATCAGCTCGCAGGAGATCCAGAAGCAGGGCTTCGCCACCGTAGGTCAATTGTTGCAGAACGTCTCCTCGATGTCGCCGCCGGATCTTAGCCGTTCGGCGCCGGGTGACCTTGGCCCGAACCAGGGCGGTGCGTTCATCGACCTGCGTGGCTTGGGAGCGATGCGTACCCTGGTACTGGTGGATGGACAACGCATCGGCGCGGCGCATGGCGGTTACACCAACATCAACGTGATTCCCACCGCCGTGGTCGATCACATCGACATTCTTGCCACCGGCGCCTCGGCGGTCTATGGCTCCGATGCGATTGCCGGCGTGGTGAACATCATCACCAAGAAAAACTTCAACGGCATACAGCTGGATACGTATAACGGCGAATACATGCCGCACAGCGATGGGCGCCAGACGCAAAGCAGCGTCACCCTGGGCAAGAGCACCGACAAGTTCGGTGTCGTGCTCAGCCTGTCGTATCAGAACCAGAGCCCGGTGTGGGCGAACGATCGGCCCTTCTCCGCTTATCCGTATACCTCGCAGCACCCCTATTATGGGCTCAGCTCATACGATTCTCAGCCACAGATCCGCAATGCTCCAGCTTCGTTTGCCGGTGGCGGCCGACTGGTGCTCAATCCCGGCGGCGATCCGATGAATCCCGCCGATTACCATCCTTTCACGCTGGCTACGCATGGACCGGATGGCGACGTGGTCAATCCAAACGACCAGACTTACAACCCCGACGCGGACCGCCGCAACATGGTGCTGACCGCGGACAAAACCAAGAACCTGTACCTGGATACGCACTACAAGATCACCGACAACATCACCTTCAAGTTCAACTACGGCTACAACGCGGACTACGAGTACGCCAAATCCAATACACCGCTGTTCTATTCGGGCATGGGCGCCAACGGCAATTTTCCGTCGCTGCTTTCCCAGTACAGTTATTACAATCCAGTCTACGGCGTGAAGGACCTATCGATCGCCCAGCGCATAACCCAAGACAGCTATCGCAGCTACAACAATCCCAAGAACCATCGCTACGGCTTCGGCGTGGACGGCTTGTTCAGCCTTGGCTCGCACGAGTTCAACTGGGACGTGTACATGTACGACAGCAAGATCAGTGGTGTGAATGTACGCACGGGCTACTTCAACCTGATCAACGTAGCCAATGGGCTGGGGCCGTCCTTTCTGCAGAACGGTACGGTGGTGTGCGGTACGCCGGACAATGTGGTTGCCGGTTGCGTGCCGATCAACCCGCTGGCGACGCTTACGCCGCAGATGCTCAACTACATCGGTATTAACAGCGTTGAACATTACGGCAGTGAGGAGCGCGCCTGGGCGGCGGACTTCGGTGGCGATCTGCTGGAGCTGCCGGGAGGCGAGCTGACCTTCTCCACCGGCGTCCAGCACCGGGATGAATCCGGTTACGACAGTCCCGACTCGTTTGCCTATGCCGGCTATTCCACCGACGGCGGCGTCGGCCCCAACCGAGGCGGCTATGACCTCAACGAGGCCTATGCGGAAATCAACGCACCTCTGCTGAAGGACCTGCCCGGTGCACAAAGCCTCAGCCTGGACGTGTCCACTCGCTATTCGCATTACAGCAACTTCGGCAGCACCACCAACAGTTCGTTCAAGCTGACCTGGAAGCCGATCAACGATGTGCTGGTGCGCGCCAGCTATGGCACGGGTTTCCGCGCGCCGACGGTGAACGATCTGTACCAGGGACGCTATCCTGCCGGCACCTTCACCGACCCCTGTGATGCCGTGTACGGTCCATCCGCTTACGGACAAAGTACCTTGGTAGCGCAGCGCTGCCTTAGCGGCTACGGCGGCATTCCAGGCGTGCCAGCCAATTTCCGCCAGACCGACAACAATGGCGCTCCCATCACCGGGCCTAGCGGATCGGGCTATATGCCGAGCACGAACTGGACCGGCGGCAATCCCAAGCTGCGGCCGGAAACCTCGTACAACGGCGATCTTGGACTGGTCTACAGCCCGTCATGGTTGCCCGGCTTCGATGCCACCGTCGACTGGTGGACGTACAACATCCGTAACCTGATCACCGGTATCAGCAACGACCAGCTGATCGCCGATTGCTACCAGTACAGCATTACATCCGCCTGTGGCCAGTTTCAGCGCGACGCAGCCACTGGGCAGATCATCAATATGCTGAACCTGGAAACCAATGCCGGCTGGATGAAGGAGAGCGGCTACGATTTCTCCGCCCACTACCGTTTTCCGGAGACTCGCTTCGGCAATTTCAAGCTTGGCATGAATGGCACCTATCTCACCGCGTTCAACATGCTGCCGACAGTAGGTTCCAATATCGTCTATATGGCCGGCAATACGCAGAATTTCTATAGCGCGTGGCGTTTGCGGGGTAATGTGAGCTTGGATTGGAGCTGGCATGACTTCGGCGCCAGCTGGACGGCACGCTATTTCTCGCCGTACAAGGCGAACTGCGCGTTCGATCCCTCGCTGGGCGTTACCGCGTTTCCATGTACGCTGCCGAACTACTACGCGCCGGGCGTGGGTGTGATGCCGCAGACACAGATTCCGTCGGTGACCTTCAACGACGTGCAGGTGTACTGGAATGCGCCGTGGAATGCGACCATCTCGCTGGGTGCGAACGACATCTTCAATCGAGTTAGCCCGAACGTCTATGGCGGTTACTCCAGCGGAGATACGCCGTTTGACTTCAACTCGTCGTATGACCTGGGGAGGTTTGTATATATGCGTTATCAGCAGCGATTCTGATGCCGCTTCAATCCTCCCCTGCGAGCGGGGGAGGATTTGCCCACTAACCTCGGATCAATGAGACCTTGCATGTATCGAACACACTACAAGAAAGCGCTTGCTGCAAGCCTGTTGTGCGCATGGATGGGGCAGGCGCATGCCAACGACGCCGTCATTCTCAACGCCGGCGCACCTGCTTATGCCGCCGCCGGGGGGCAGGCAAGTTTCGGCAATACAGCCATCGAGGCCCATTGGATCGTAGGCGACGGGAAGCTGTCCGGCATCACGATCACCGATCGTGACAATGGTCAGGTGCTGAAGGTAGATGATCTCTTCGCGCTGGTCTTGCCAAATAAGCAAACGATCAAGGCCGGCGACATGCGTTTGCTGTCAGCGCCGGCCGAGCAGTCGCTGCCGCTCGACTCCAAAGCCTCACGGCTGGCGGATCGCCTGCCTGGAAAGGCGGTGAGGGCGGTGTTCGGTGACGCGGACCATCGCTTCCGTATCCAATGGCAACTCGTCCAGCGCGAAGGCTCCCCTTATTTGCGTGAGGTGGTGATCGTCACAGCGCTGAAGCAGGACGAGCCATTGACCAGCATTTCCCTGCTGCCGTCCAGCATCGACCATGCGGAAGTGGATGGCGTGGTAAAGGGCTCGCCGGTAGTGGCCGGCAATATGTACGTGGGGCTGGAAAATCCATTGTCGGACAGCGAGGTGCGCGGCAAGCACGTGAGCTTGTCGATGGCACGCAGCCTGCCGCTGCGCAAAGGGCAATCGATAAGCTATTCAGTCGTAGTAGGCGTGGTGCGCGAAGGCCAGCTTCGCCGCGATTTCGCCACCTATGTGGAGCGCGAGCGGGCCCATCCTTATCGGCCATTCCTGCACTACAACTCCTGGTACGACATCGGCTACTTCACGCCCTATAACGAGGCTGAGGCATTGGATCGCATTCATGCCTTCGGCGAGGAGCTAAGCGTGAAGCGGGGCGTGAAACTGGATTCCTTCCTGTTCGACGATGGCTGGGATGACCGTTCCGGCGGCTGGGGCTTCAGCAAGGATTTCCCGCACGGCTTCGTGCCGTTGCGCCAGGCTGCCGCCAAATACGGCGCAGCGCCCGGCATGTGGCTGTCGCCCTGGGGTGGCTACAGCAAGCCCAAGGAAGAACGGGTGAAGAATGGCAAGGCGGCTGGCTATGAGATTGTCAACGATGGCCTGGCGCTGTCAGGACCGAAGTACTACCAGCGCTTCCACGACGTGGTGATGAAGCTCTTGAACGAGGACGGCATCAACCAGTTCAAGTTCGACGGCACCGGCAATGCGGACAGCGTATTTCCCGGCAGCCGCTTCGACAGCGACTTTGCCGCGGCGATCGAGTTGATCAAGGATATACGTGCCGACAAGCCCGATACCTTCATCAACCTCACCACCGGCACCTGGGCCTCGCCGTTCTGGCTGCGCTACGCCGATTCGATCTGGCGTGGCGGCGAAGACGACTGGCATGCGGGCGTGGGTACGGAGCGCGAGCAGTGGATCACCTATCGTGACCAGCAGACTTACGAGAACATCGTGATCCAGGGACCGCTGTATCCGCTCAACTCGCTGATGCTCCACGGCATCATCTACGCGCAGATGAACAAACGGCTCAACACCGATCCCGGGCATGATTTCGCCAACGAAGTGCGTTCGTACTTCGGCACCGGCACGCAGTTGCAGGAGATGTACATCACGCCGTCGCTGCTGAGCAGCAACGATTGGGATGTACTGGCCGACGCAGCCAAGTGGTCGCGCGCCAATGCGGACGTGCTGCGGGATTCGCACTGGATCGGCGGTGACCCCGGGCGGCTGGACGTGTATGGTTGGGCGGCATGGTCGCCGGGCAAGGCCATCATTACCTTGCGCAACCCGGACGCGCGGCCACAGACTGCAGTGATCGACCTGCAGCGTCAGCTCGAATTGCCGCAAGGCGCGACTCACCAGTTCAGCGTGCGCGATGTGTGGAAGAGTGGCAGGGATGTGCCCAAGCAACTGGATGCCGACCATGTAAGCACGATCACGCTGGCACCGTTTGAAGTATTGACCCTTGAATTGATGCCTTGAGGTAACCTCGGGCGTTCTGTCGATAGCGCCATCGGCTCCATCCCCTGCTTGCAGGGAGGGAGCCAGGCGTCGCGGCACACCGGTAACTCCGTGGACGAGGGATGCATGCAACGACGCGATTTTCTTCGATTCGCCCTGCTGACGCCGCTGGCGGCCAGTCTGTCGATGGCCGAAGCCGAGACCAGCAGCAAGCCTTCCGTCGAGCCATCACCCGACGGCAAGCCTCATCGCTTCGAACTCGGTCGCAAGCAATTCCTGCTCGACGGCGCGCCGTTCCAGATCCGCAGCGGCGAAATGCACCCCGCGCGCATCCCGGCTGAATATTGGCAGCACCGCATCCGCATGGCCAAGGCGATGGGTCTCAATACCATCGCCTTGTGCCTGATGTGGAACTACTACGAAAGCGAACCGGGTGCGTTCGATTTCACCACCGAGCGGCGCGATTTCGTGCGCTTTATCAAGATGTGCCAGCAGGATGGGATGTGGGTGTATCTGCGCCCCGGTCCCTATGTGTGCGCCGAATGGGATCTGGGCGGCTTGCCGCCCTATCTGCTGCGCGATCCTTCCATCCGCGTGCGCAGCAAGGACGATGCGCGCTACATGCAGGCCGTACAGCGCTACATGGACGCCGTCGGGCCAAAGATAGCGCCGCTGATGGCGAGCCAGGGCGGCCCCATCCTGATGACGCAGATCGAGAACGAATACGCATCGTTCGGACACGATCTTGCCTATCTGCAACGCCTGCAGACGATGTGGAAGGCGCTCGGTATCGACGGCCCATTCTCTATTGCCGACGGCCTGGGCCAGTTGCAGAAAGCGGGTACTTACGTGCCGGGCGCCGCACTGGGCCTGGATGGTGATACTGATTTCGCCGCCGCCCAGGCCATGGCCGGCGAAGCGCCGGTGTGGATGAGCGAGGGCTATCCCGGCTGGCTTACGCACTGGGGCGACCTGGCCATGCAACGCGGCAACTATCTGCCGACCTTGCGCAAGCTGATGGATGAAGGCCGCTCTTTCAACCTGTATGTCGTGCATGGCGGCACTAACTTTGGCTTTACCGCAGGCGCCAACGCACGCGACGACTACGCCAATTTCGAGCCGGTGATCACCAGCTACGACTACGGTGCACCGATCAACGAACGCGGCGAGGTCACGCCGGACTACCGTGCCTTTCGCACAGTCATCACTGCGCACCTCTCGCATACCGTCCCGGAGGTGCCGCCGCCACCGCCGCTTGCCCACTTCGCCGAAACCATCGCGCGCCCGTTCGCCTCGATCTGGGACAATCTTCCGCTCCCGTCGCGGCTGGTGCAGAAGCCCGATCCGAATGAAATGCTGTTCGCGCAGGATCAGGGCATGGTGGTCTATCGCAAGACGCTGCTGAGTGGGGGCATGCTCAACATGGAGGGCCTGCGCGACTACGGTACGGTATTCAGCGACGGCAAGTATCTGGATTACGTGTCGCGGGTGAACAAGCCCGGCTTGCACGTGAAGAACTATGTCGATATCCCGCCGCCGGCCAATGGCATCGGCACGACGGTGGACGTCCTGGTGGATAGCTTCGGCCATGTCGGCTACGGCCAGGCAATGTACGACTTCAAAGGGATCGTTGGCGCAGTAACGCTGGATGGCGAAGAACTGCATGGCTGGCAAGCGCATAGCCTCCCGCTGGACGAGACTTATATCGCGGGCCTGCCGCCGATGGACGCGAGTTCACCTTCGCGGCTGCGTCCGGGCCTGTTTTTCAAGGCCGTGGTCACTCTCGACAAAGTGGGCGACTGCTACATCGACATGAGCGATTGGGACAAGGGCTACGTGTGGGTCAATGGCCATTTGCTGGGGCGTTATTGGCGCATTGGGCCGCAGCAGCGCCTGTTTTGCCCGGGACCCTGGCTATGGCGCGGGCGCAATGAGCTGCTGGTGTTCGATATGCATAGGGTGATGCCGACGGCGATTCGCTGCAGCGGTCGGCTGCAGGGATAGCTGGTCCGCTTCGGTGTTCGAATAGGAGCGCAAGACGTCAACCACCATCAGCCAGGGGTGGAACGTCATCACCACATGCGAATCGCCCTTAGGCACGCAAATGGCCTGGAACATGCCGTTGGCGCGGAAGATCGGCAGAGCAGCCTCGTTCGCGCGGGCTCTCCAGCCCGGAGCATCAAGATTGCTGACCACAACCCAGGCTGGTGCCGTGGATGTGACATGCAGGTCCACGGAAATGTTGGTCTGGCTGGCGTCGAGGACGTTCGCGCTCGCCGTGCAGCTTGCAGCCAGTTCGCGTGCTTGCGCCGCTTCCGTTTGCGTGCGCGGCAGCAGCCATGTTTCCGCCAGGAAGTCGGTGGCCGAAAAGGCCGGCGACGGGGGCATTTGAGCAACATCCAGAATCTTCGCCGAGGAGGGTGTCAGGATGCGGGGATAGGTCGCGACCAGCTCATAGATATTGACGTCCTTTCCGGTGAATACCCGCTTTTCGGTACGGGTGTCGTTGCTGCCCTGGTTCTGCTTTACCAGATACCGGACGCCCAACAGCTGGTTGATCTTGCTGGATGGATCGGGGTTGTACGGAGAATTCGGGCGAGGATCGCTGCTGTTGGCGTAGTAGCCCATGTAGCGGTTGTAGATGGCAAGTTGCAGTGGGCCGTAACCTTGGGTTGCCGAAAGATCGAGCAAGACCGTGTTGTTCTTCCAGATCGTGCCGCCGTCGACGCTTTCGAAGCGTTGCGGCAGTCCGTTTTGCTTGAGCATACCGGCCAGAGCCTTCGCCGCGGGCTCCGCAAGAAAGTGTTTGGCATTGTCGTGCCATTGATTGAACTTGCCGTTGAGATTGAAGCAACGATAGTCGGCGACCAGGATGAGGAGGAGCCAGAATGCGCTGCGCGACGCGGAGCTTCTCTTGGTCAAGGAGCATAGGGCGATCGCTGCAATGAGGGCGGCAACAATGGTAGCCACCTGCCAAGTGTGACCCGGTGCAGCCATCATGGCGCTCGATACGGCCAGCCACACCATCGCGCCGGCGACCATGGCCAGAATCGTGCGACGCGAAGCAAGGTCGACGTAGCTGGCTGAAATGCCGACGATCACCGCTGCGCTCAGATTCATGATGAAGGCAGCGTCGGCGGGACGGCGGAATTTGTCGACGCCGGGAATCCAGTGGTAGGCCCATGCATAGAAAGGCGTGTTCGGTCCGAACGAATACAAGGCGGCAAGCAGGGCAGCGAAAGCGAAGAAGCCGATGTGTCGGCGATCAGAGCGGATTTTCAAGGCACTGCCGAGGCCGAACATCAGCAAAGCGGGTATTGCGCCGATGTACAGAAAGCTTTCGATATCGCCTGCGGGTCCGTCGTAGGCACCGCGTAGGCTATGCAGCGCATTCGGCGACAAATACGTCCAGAGGGCGCGTGTATCGAGGGATGTGTCCAGGGCTTGCGACTGTGCCAGTGGTTGGCTCGGACGATTGGAAACAACCATGAACGCCCACGTGAACGCAGCCTGCGGGAGTGCGATTGCGGCAGCAACGACAATGGCGAGCATGGTGCCGGTGATGCAGCGCCGACGCGAACCGGCAAGGAGTCTGCCGCGATTTACCCAGAACAGGCCGGCGGCATAGACGGCAATCAACAGCGCCATCATCAGCGCCACTTGGGACGGCTGCGTGAGCATGGCGCCGGCGCAAAACCCCAGCATCAGCCCGCGCAAGTATCCCGGCCGATCGACGAAATACCTGAGCGCAAGCAGGATTACCGGTGCATACGAATACGCGCAGATGATCGGTACGTGCTGCATGCGGCCCGCAGCCACGCCACCGGCCATGAAGACGGCTGCGCCGATCAAGGGGCCGATGCGGCCTCGCGAATGGGTGAAGCGGGAGAGCAGCAGCTGCATGGCGATGCCGCCCATCAGAAGATGCAGTAGCGCTGCCCATACGAACCAGGTGCTACCGGGGTCGGCGCGCAACAGCATCCATGCCATGAACAGGGGCGAAAAGAGCAGTGCCTGGGGATCGGCGATCTGCGGATACCCGGAGAAGATGTACGGGTTCCACCAGGGCGCAAGGCCTTGATGGATGCTGTGTACGTTGAAGTACACCATCGGATAGAACTCGGATACGGCGTCCCCGGGAAGGACGCGGATGCCGAGCAGCAGCGGTAAGTTGAACGCTGCCCAGATCAGTGTGACGATGCCGATATCGCGCAGCCAGATCCTTGATCGTTGCTCCATGCTTGCCAAATCTCCCTAGCTACCAAGCCGGATCGTCAGTGATTCGGCTGTGCGCATTCTATTGCCTGCGCGCTGCTTGAACAGGGCTAAAATTGAATGTGTGCGCGTAGTCCTGCAAAGCGCGCGGGGCCGCGGTCTCTGTTGTAGCCGGGATTGCGAATGAATTGCAGATCGGGGCTGATGGTGAAGTGATTGATCACCGCGATACTGTAGTATAGCTCGGCGATCTGCTCGGGTCCGTAACGCAGGGCGCCGTCGTTCAGCAAAAAGCCGCTGCCTCCCATCTCCAGGTATTGGGTATGCACGTGCGACAGCCCTTCGACAGCAAGCCCCACGCCAAGCCGATCATCCGAACGGCGCCAATGCGCCCCCGATAGCTGGAAGCCGCCGCTCAGTAGCCGATCCACTTCGGTAAAATTGAATGACTCAGTGTGGCCGTCGTTCCATCCGGCGCGCATGAAGAAACCGGTATCGCCATTGTCCGCTACCGGCAGCTCACCGTTGATGCCGAAGCCGAATTTGTGGCGGCCGGGTTTGTCATCCGCATGGATATCGGGCACTTGTCCGCTCAGCTGGGCGAGGTCGATCGCCTGACTGTAGATGCCCATGTTGCCCTTGTTGCGATAGGCGAGGAAGCGCAGCGCCCAGCCATCGGGTTTTGGCTGCAAGGTCAATTCGATTTGCTGCCCGCTGGATACGCCCAATGATTTCACCAGCGCCTGTCCGTTCGCTTCCACCGGCATGCGGTAGATGCCGTAGCGCAAAGACCAGCCGGGCATGACCCAGCCGAGCACGAGGCCATCGGTATAGCCGCGTGTGTCGGCGGCAAAATCCCAGGCGGTGTTGTTCCACAAGGACCAGTTCATGAACTGCGTGCGCGTGGCGTTGGCGTAGCGGTTCCGGTCGAAATCATCGTTCACCGCCATGAAGCCGATCTTTACTTCGATATGCTTGGTCGCCTCATGGCCGGGCAATTGGTCCTGGCCGCGCTCTACCTCGGCGGTTTCATCGCCCAGCGGCAGCACCCAGCGCAGGTAGTTGCGTGCCACGTAGGGCCGCTTGCCCAGGCTGGCAACGCCGGAGCGGATGATGTCGCCGTTGGTGAGCCCGGCTAGCCCGGTGGCATTGCTTACCCCTTCGCCCTTGAACATCTCCACGTCCCAGTAGTACTGCAGGTGCCAGGGCAGGGCGATGCCGAAATAGGCGCCAAAAGTATGCGAACGGGCGGTGGAACCGTCCGCCTTCAGGCTGAGCGGCCCGGAGTAGGGCGAATGCACGCGCGACTGGTTCTGGTCGACGAAGGTGTATTGCGTGCCGAGCCATTGGGGAATGAACAGCGGTGCGTCATCAGCGTGCGAGGCCAGTGGCAAGGCGGCGAACAGCAGGCACGACAACATCTTGCGCCGATTTGGACGTTTAAACGGGTTGATCATGAGCGGAAAGGGCGGACGTCCCCATCGCAAGTGCGGCGGTGATGCTGCAGGGTGGGTGGCGAGGTGTCAATGGCGAACGATAAGCGAGGTACTAGTGGCAACGTCATTCGGCCAGGAGTGGCTTGCTGGAGTGTTGGGATAGGCCGCAGAAAAAAAGGCCACCTTACGGTGGCCTTTTTGTTTACGCGATCGTGCGGCGATCAACCTGCACTGCGCGAAGCCTTCTTGCGATCGTTTTCCGTCAGATGCTTCTTGCGCAGACGAATTTCCTTCGGCGTGACTTCCACCAGCTCGTCGTCGTCGATGAAGTCCAGCGCCTGTTCCAGCGAGAACTTGGTCGCCGGGGTGAGCTGGATCGCGTCATCCTTGCCCGAGGCGCGCATATTGGTGAGCGGCTTGGGCTTGATGGCGTTGACGGTGAGATCGTTGTCCTTGGCGTGGATGCCCACCAGCTGGCCTTCGTACACGGAGTCACCTTCGGCCGCGAACAGCTTGCCGCGGTCCTGCAGCGGCCCAAGCGAATAGGCGGGAGTGGTGCCGGCGGCGTTGGCGATCATTACGCCGTTCAGGCGCTTGGCGATCTGGCCTTCTTCCTTCGGACCATAGTGATCGAACACGTGGAACAACAAGCCCGAACCCTGCGTCAGGGTCTTGAACTGGTTCTGGAAGCCGATCAGGCCGCGTGCCGGGATCATGTATTCCAGGCGCACGCGCCCCTTGCCGTCCGGTTCCATGTTCTTCAGCTGACCCTTGCGGATGCCCAGGCGCTCCATCACCGGACCCTGGTGGTTTTCTTCCACGTCGATCACCAGCTGTTCGATCGGCTCCATCTTCTGGCCGTCCATCTCCTTGATGATCACTTCCGGGCGCGACACGGCCAGTTCATAGCCTTCGCGGCGCATGTTCTCGATCAGCACCGACAGGTGCAGTTCGCCGCGGCCGGAGACGAGGAACTTGTCGGCATCCGAACCCTGTTCGACGCGCAGCGCCACGTTGTGCACCTGCTCGCGCTCCAGGCGGTCCTTGAGCTGGCGGCTGGTGAGGAACTTGCCGCCCGAAAGGTCCTTGTTACCGGCGAACGGCGAGTTGTTCACCTGGAAGGTCATGCTGATCGTCGGTTCGTCGACGGTGAGCGCCGGCAGCGCTTCGGGGGTATCCAGCGCGCACACGGTATCGGAAATGGTCAGCTCCTGGATGCCGGAGATGGCGACGATGTCGCCCGCTTCGGCCGTATCCTGCTCGATGCGCTCCAGGCCCAGGAAGCCGAGCACTTGCAGCACCTTACCCTGGCGCTTCTTGCCTTCGCGGTCGATCACGGCCACCGGCATGTTCTTCTTCAGCGTGCCGCGCTGGATGCGGCCGATGCCGATCACGCCGACGAAGTTGTTGTAGTCGAGCTGGCTGATGCGCATCTGGAACGGGCCGGTAGGGTCCACTTCCGGCTTCGGCGCGTGGTCCATGATGGCCTGGTACAGCGGGGTCATGTCGCCTTCGCGCGCTTCCGGGTCGAGGCTGGCGTAACCGTTCAGTGCCGAGGCATAGACGATGGGGAAGTCCATCTGCTCGGGCGTGGCGCCGAGGCGGTCGAACAGATCCCATACCTGTTCCACCACCCAGTCGGGGCGCGAGCCGGGGCGGTCGATCTTGTTGACGACCACGATCGGCTTGAAGCCCATCGCAAACGCCTTCTGCGTCACGAAGCGGGTCTGCGGCATCGGGCCGTCCATCGCGTCGACCAGGATCAGCACGGTGTCAACCATCGACAGCACACGCTCCACCTCGCCACCGAAGTCGGCGTGGCCTGGGGTGTCGACGATATTGATGCGGTTTTCGCGCCAGGTGATGGCTGTGTTCTTGGCCAGGATGGTGATGCCGCGTTCCTTTTCCTGGTCATTGCTGTCCATCACGCGTTCGGCCAGCACGGTGCGTTCGGACAGGGTGCCCGACTGCTTCAGCAGCTGGTCGACGAGGGTGGTCTTGCCGTGGTCGACGTGGGCGACGATGGCGATATTGCGCAGGTTATCGATGGACATGAGTACAGGGCTGGGGCAGGCCATAGGGCCGCCGCGAAGGGTTGCGGTCAGGGTTAACTTATGGATTATACGGGGTTTTGTGACAGCTTGCTTGCGTTGGCGCGTTGCAGCCCCTCTCTGCGGCGAGAAAGGGGCTGGCTGGGCGGCAAAAACGCGTAGGCCGGGATGGCAATCCCAGCATCGGCAACCCACCAAAGTGGCTTGGGATGGGCATCCCAAGCCTACGGGTCAGGCCTCGGCGTCTTCCTCTTCTTCCTCTTCGTCTTCCTCGAACTGCGCCAGTTCCTCTACGCGCACGAAGTTGGCGGCTTCATCGGCAAAGACGATCTGCTTGCCATCGGCGCACATCGGGCGCACAGCTTGGGTCTTGCTGCCGTTGTCGAGGGTTTCCACCAGGGCGAAACAGACCAGGGCGGCGGCGCTTTCCTCGCCGCTTTCGTCGTAGACGGCGACCCAGCCGGTGGCGGGGAGGATCTGCAGGATGTTCGTGGGCTTGGACATGGGCGGCTCCGCGGGTTGAAAGGCGCGCAAGCTTGCATGGCGTTCATGACGTTGGCAAGCGCGCAGGCGGGTGCGTGCGCCGTCGGGTGGAACTCACACGAGTCCGGTCAGATAAAACGCCGCAATGATTACGAACACCGCCGATGTCTTGATCAACGTCACCGCAAAGACGTCCCGATAGGATTGCCGGTGGGTGAGCCCGGTGACCGCGAGCAAGGTAATGACGGCGCCGTTGTGCGGCAGCGTATCCATCCCGCCCGAGGCCATGGCGGCCACGCGATGCAAAACATCCATCGGAATGCCTGCCGCCTGGGCGTTCTGCACGAAAGTATCGGCCATCGCAGCCAGGGCGATGCCCATGCCGCCGGACGCTGAGCCAGTGATGCCGGCGAGCGAGGTGACCGATACGGCTTCATTGACCAATGGATTGGGCACCGCGCGCAACGCATCCGCCACCACACGAAAGCCCGGCAGGGCGGCAATCACCGCGCCGAAGCCGTACTCGGAAGCGGTGTTCATCGACGCAAGCAGTGCGCCGCTTACCGCCGCCTTGCTGCCCTCGGCGAAAGACCGGGTGACCGGGCGCCAGGCAAACACCAGCACGCACAGCACACCCAGCAACAGCGCGCCCTCCACTGCCCAGATGGCCGCGAGCTTGGAAACTTCCTGTACGACGGGAGCTGGATGGCCGATCACGGCTGGCAGGAACGATTGCGTGTGACCATACAAGCGAGGAATCAGGTGCGTAAAAGCCAGGTTGGCAACGCCCACCAGCGCCAGTGGCAGCAAAGCGATCAACGGGTGCGCCAGTTTGCCGCCGTCGAACGGCGCCGGTTCGTTGATGAGGTTTTCGCCGTAGCCTTCGCCCGCAGCAGCGGCTTTGCGCCGGCGCGATTCCAGGTAAAGCATGCCTACGGCAAGAATGAACAGCGCGCCCAACGCGCCCAGCCATGGCGCCGCCCATGCCGTGGTGCCAAAGAAGGAAGTGGGAATGATGTTCTGGATCTGCGGCGTGCCCGGCAGCGAATCCATGGTGAAAGTGAAAGCGCCGAGCGCGATCGTACCCGGGATCAGTCGCTTGGGGATGTTCGACTCGCGAAACAGTTCCACCGCGAAGGGGTATACCGCGAACACGACCACGAACAATGACACGCCGCCGTAGGTAAGCAGGGCGCACACCAGCACGATCGACAGCATGGCGCGGCTGCGGCCAACCAGGCCGATGGCGGAGGCGACAATGGCTTTGGAAAAGCCGGACAGCTCGATCACCTTGCCGAACACCGCGCCGAGCATGAACACCGGAAAGTAGAGCTTGAGAAAGCCCACCATCTTGTCCATGAACAGGCCGGTGAACATGGGCGCCACCAGCGCCGGGTCGGTCAGCAGCACGGCGCCGAGCGCGGCGATCGGCGCAAACAGGATCACGCTGTAGCCGCGGTAGGCTGCCAGCATTAGCAAGCACAATGCTGCCAGCACGATCAGAAAAGCCATTCGTTAGTCCTTGTTGTTCGGCGCGACCTGTCCACTCGCTTTCCTTGCAGGGAGCGAGCGTGTTGCATGCTGGAGTATCCCGACACGGATGCGTTCAACGGCACTGTACGAAGGTACAAGTGCCGCCCACCCATCCCTTGCCTAAGCTGCGCAGC
Organism: Dyella flagellata; assembly: GCF_030160275.1. Lineage (GTDB taxonomy): Bacteria > Pseudomonadota > Gammaproteobacteria > Xanthomonadales > Rhodanobacteraceae > Dyella_B > Dyella_B flagellata. The sequence continues at coordinate 52,891 of NZ_BSOA01000020.1, read as the reverse complement.
ATGGACATCCGTGGGCGGATGCACGTCACTGCGAGGGGAGACATGAAGCGTAGCCATTTGAGTCTGGCCATTGGTTTGAGTCTGGTTTGCGCCGCGCCGCTGTTTGCGCAGCAAGCCACGGACACCACCGCCACGGCCGGGACAGCTCAGGCGAACCAGGGCGATAGCGGTCCGAAGAAGCTCGACCAGATCACCGTCACCGCGCGCAAGCGTGAAGAAACATTGCAGGACGTGCCGATTGCCGTAAGCGCCTTTACCGCGCAGTCGCTCTACAACCAGAACGTACAAAGCCTGGGCGATCTGCAAGGCAAGGTGCCGGACCTGCAGATCTATGCCGCACGAGGTTCCAACACTACGCTCACCGCGTACATCCGCGGCCTGGGTCAGGCCGATCCCACCTGGGGTTTCGATCCCGCCGTCGGCATCTATCTTGACGATGTATACATGGCGCGTCCGCAAGGCACGTTGCTGGATGTGTTCGACGTGGACCGCATCGAGGTGCTGCGCGGTCCGCAGGGTACGCTGTATGGCAAGAACACCATCGGCGGTGCGATCAAGTACGTTTCCAAGCCGCTGCCGACCAAGACCGAGGGTTCGGTGGAAGTCACCGCTGGCACGCATGGCGAGAAGGACGTGAAGGCAGCCATAGGTGGCGCTACGGCCGATGGCGTGTGGCGCGGACGGGTTGCCGTGGCCAGTGAGCACAACAACGGTTTCGGCAGCGATGTCCTCACCGGCAGCCGCAATGGCAACAAGAACACCAATGCCGCGCGTGCCACTGTGGGTTTCTTCCCTACGCAGAACTTCAGCGCGCAGCTGGAAATCGACGGCATGCACGACAATTCCAATCCGCGTGGCGCGAAGATGCTGGAGGCCAACTCCTTCTACCCGCAGTACCAGCCGCTATCGAGCGACTACAACACGCGCAGCGGCATGCCGCAGCTCAACTGGACCAAGATGAAGGGCGCGGCGCTGACCTTGAATTGGATCGTGAGCCAGGACTGGACGCTTAAGTCCATCAGTGCCTACCGCAGCTCCAAGACCGACAGCAACATCGATTTCGATACCTTGCCGGTCGCGGTGGCGGATGTGAACGCCATCTACAAGGACCACCAGTTCAGCGAGGAACTGCAGGCGAACTACGATTCGGGCGGTGCCGTGCACGGGGTGATGGGTCTGTATTATTTCAGCGGATCGGCCCAAGGCGAGATCCACAATGCGTTCCTGGGTTCGCCGCCCTACAGCCTGCTGGGCTTCTCCGAATACGGCAGTACCGGCGGTAGCATGGGTACCCGCAGCTATGCCGCCTACGGCGACTTCACCTGGGATATCAGCCCGTCGTGGAGCCTAGACGTCGGTGCGCGTGTGACCGACGAGAAGAAGACCGCCATCATCCAGAACTTCCTCTATTCCGATGCCAGCTTCACCCAGGCGATCGGCGTGCTGGCCAATTTCACCGGCGCGCACACTTCCCACAACGCATCGCCCAAGGTGTCGCTGGACTACTCCGTAAACGGACAGGTCAAGCTCTACGGCAGCTATAGCGAAGGCTTCCACTCCGGTGGCTACAACATTCGCGCCAACTGCGCGGCGATTCCGTCGTCCTGCCGGCCGATCCAGGACGAGAAAGTGCAGTCCTTCGAACTGGGCAGCAAGATGAGCTTCTTCGACAACAGCCTGATGCTGAATTCGGCAGTGTTCCATAACGTCTACTCGAACATCCAGCTCTCGGTGTTTACGTCCTACATCCTGCCCAACGGCACCAAGGGCTTCTTCGGCGACTTCACCAACGCCGGCCGGGGCCACATCGACGGCTTCGAAGAGGAATTTGCCTGGTATCCGTCGCAGGCATGGACGCTCAGCGGCAATTTCGCCTACCTGCATACGAAGTACACCGAGTTTCTCAGCGAGGGCGTGAATATCGCCAACACGCAGTTCTTCACCAATGCGCCTAGGTGGTCGGGTGGCCTTACGTTGCAGCGCGGATTTTCGTTGGGTGCGTATGGCGACTTGAACGCGCGGCTCAATTACCAGTACCAGACTTCCGTGTGGCCGGAGACGACGCTGTCGCCGCTGATCAGGCAGGGAGCATATGGTCTGCTTAACGCCGGCCTGATCTGGCAGGTCGATCAACCGTGGTCGATCAGCCTGCAAGGCACGAACCTGGGCAACAAGTCGTATCGCGCCACCGGGTACAACATTGCGGCACTGGGCATCGTGACAGGATTCTATGGACCACCGCGGATGGTGACGCTGTCGGCGAAGTACGCGTTCTGATCTCAGCGACACAGCCTACTCTTGGAGGATGAAAACCATGCGTTGGATGAGCATGTTATGCGTGGGCCTATGGCTGATAGTCGGCATTTCGCACGCCGATGACGCCGCTCAGCCGCTACCCCACTTGAACCTCGACCCCTCGCGTGTCGCGGTCGCTGGCCTATCGTCCGGCGCCTACATGGCAACTCAAATGCAGATGGCCTACCCGGAATTATTTCCGAAAGCGGCCTTGGTGGCAGGTGGTCCTTACGGCTGCGCCGAAGGCAAGCTGCAGACCGCGTTGGGCACGTGCATGAAAGGCCAGCCTGCGCCCGACGTCGCATCCCTGTTGAAATCGGCAAGGCAACGCGAGGCCAGTGGAGAAATCGGCCCCTTGAAGGGCCTCGCGCATGGCCGCGTGTATCTGCTACATGGAACGCAGGATGCCGTCGTGGCGCCAGTGGTGGCGGAAGCCGGAGCGCAGTTCTACACGGCACTGCACGACGGACCGGGGATGTCGGGTTTGCAGGTGGACGATGACGGCCAGCGTGCCTTTGCGCATAACTTGCCCTTGGCCGCCACCGGCGATGACTGCGGCAAATCCGTATCGCCTTACCTTGGGCATTGCGGTTTCGACGCGGCGGGAGCGGTCTTCACCCATTTATTCGGTCCGGCACCGCGCACGGCCGCCGCTGACGCGAGTGGAAAGTTGCAGCGCTTCGACCAGGATGCCCTCAAGCCGGGCGGGGTAGATGCCTTGCTGGCTTCGACTGGCTATCTCTACGTGCCGCCGGATTGCAGGGCAGGCAAGCGTTGCGGCTTGCTGGTGGCGTTCCACGGCTGCAAGCAGAACGTCGATGCGGTGGGCCAGGCGTTTGTGAAGGACGCTGGGTTCAATCGCTGGGCCGACGTCTACGGCGTGGTCATCCTGTATCCTCAGACGAGGGCGAGCTTCGCACCGTTGAATCCGCAGGCATGCTGGGACTGGTGGGGTTATTCGGGCGGCAACTACGACACGCGGCAAGGGGTGCAGCCGCGATGGGTGGTCAACGCCGTAAAAGCGTTGGGGTTGCCGGTACGGCAATGAGCGACGGCTGGGCCGCTGCATGTTGAGCGCCGGCCTGATCGCCACCGCCGCACTGATCTGGCTCGGCCTGCTGTTCGGCGTGGCGCTTACCGGCGAACGCCATCCGCACCTGTTCGAAAAACGCTGGTCGATCGTCTATGCGCTATCGCTGGCGATCCACTGCACGTCCTGGACGTTCTACGGCACCGTCACGCAGGCGAGCCGTTCGGGATGGTGGCTGCCGCCGACGTTCGTGGGTGCGATCCTGATGTATCTGTTCGCGGTGTCGGTGCTGCGCAGACTGGTGCAACTGGCACGCGAATACAACGCCGGTTCGATCGCGGACCTGATCGTGGTGCGGCTTGGGCGTCATGCGGGATTGGCGGCGTTGGTCACCTGCGTGGTACTGGTGGGCATCGTTCCCTACATCGCCTTGCAATTGAAAGCCGTAGCGATGAGCTACACGTTGCTGCGCCGTGGCGAGCTGGCGGAATCGGCCCCGGTACATGACAGTGCCTTGTATGTGGCGTTGCTGATGGCGCTGTTCGCGATGTTGTTCGGCACACGGCGTGCTTCGGCGATGGCGCACAATCGCGGATTGGTGCTGGCAATGGCGTTCGAGTCGCTGTTCAAGCTTGGCGCCATGCTGGCATTGGGCAGCTTGTTGTTTACGCCGCTGCCGGCAGGCGCGGCCATCGGAGCGCCGCCGCCGCATGACAGCAGCGGTTTTCCCGCGCTGATTCTGCTCGGCGCGTTGGCGATGTTCACTTTGCCGCACCAGTTCCACGCCGGCGTGGTGGAGTGCCGCGACAGTTCGCATGTAAATACGGCACGTTGGCTGTTTCCACTGTACATGCTGCTGATTGCGTTGCCGATCCTGCCGCTGGCCAAGCTCGGTGATGCGTGGCTGGCGCCCAGCGGGGTGCCGTCCGATCTTTACGTGTTGGCCTTGCCGCTGGCGCGCAACCAGCACGGGCTGGCGCTGGTGGCGTTTCTGGGAGGACTCAGTGCGGCCACCAGCATGGTGGTAGTGGCGACGCTGGCCTTGAGCCTGATGGTGGTCAACCACTTCATCGCGCCGTTGCGTGTGCGTAGTGGCTGGGGGCGAGAGGAACAAGGCGATCTGCGCGGTGAAGTGCTGAATCAGCGCCGTGCCGCCATTCTTGCGGTGATCTTGCTGGCGTGGGCATACAGTCGATTGCTGGCGCGCAACGACGCGCTGGCGGATATCGGGGCGCTCTCGTTTTCAGCCTTGGCGGGGCTTGCGCCGGCGCTGCTGGCAGCGGTGTATCGCCCACAACTTGGGCCGCGAGCGGTGATGTGGGGTTTGGCGATCGGCACACTGGTGTGGCTGTATGTATTGTTGCCGGCCGGGCTTGCTCATCAGCCGGATTGGCTGTTGCAAGGGCCATTGGGTTTGCGCTGGCTGACGCCGGATGGTTTTCTCGGGCTGGACGATTGGAGTCGGCTCGGCCGCGCAGTAGTGCTGAGTTTATTGGCGAATGCGCTAGCGATGCTGGCTATTGCGAACACGCGTTACGGTCGTCGGCGCTGGAAGCCTGGCGTAAGCAATGTCGCCGTGATGGAACTGCGCGCGCTGGCCGAACGGTTTCTGCCGGCCGAACGGGTGGAGCGTCTTTTCGCTGGCACGAGCATGCAGCGGGCGGCCGGCAATGCACGCGTGGCGGAGGTGGAACACGAATTGGCCGCGGTGATCGGCGCCGCTTCGGCGCGCTTGTTGCTGGAAGCGGTGCATCGCCAAGCGCCCGCCGAGGTCGATACGGTGGCTGCCATCGTTGGAGAGGCGGCGCAGGATCTGCATTTCAGTCAGCGCGTGCTGGAAGCCGCGCTGGAAAACATGAGCCAGGGCATCTGTGTGGTGGATTCGGAATTGCGGCTGGTCGCATGGAACAGCCGCTACGCCACGCTGTTCGGCTATCCGCCGGAACTGCTGCAAGTGGGACGGCCGGTGGCGGATCTGATCCGCCGTAATATCGCCGCGGGAATCATCGGCCCCGGCGACGTGGAGGCGCGCGTGCGACGGCGGCTCGCGCATATGCGCGCCGGCACCGAATTGCTATCGGAGCGCTGCTTTCCGGACGGCACGGTGGTGGAGCTGCGCGGTCATCCCATGCCGGGTGGCGGTTACGTGGCCACTTTCACTGACGTCACGACGTTCCGTGAAACCGAGCACGAATTGATGCTCAGCAATGAAACGCTGGAATTGCGTGTGGCCGAGCGCACCCGCGAACTGGCGCAGGCAAATGAAGCGAAAAGTCACTTCCTGGCGGCGGTGAGCCATGACCTGATGCAGCCCCTGCATGCAGCGCAGTTGTTCGCGCATGCGCTGGCGGAGCGCGGTTACGACGCGGCCCATGCGCGGCATCTGAACGATTCGCTGGCGGCCACGGAAGGTTTGCTGGCCGGCTTGCTGGATATTGCCCGCCTGGAAGGTGGGCGTTTGCATCCGCAGCCACGTGATTTCCCATTGGCGGAGGTGTGGGAACCGTTGGCGGCGGAGTTCCGCGCCTTGGCGCGCGATCGCGACGTTGAACTCAGCGTTGTCGACAGCCGCATCTGGGTGCATTCCGACCCCTTGCTGCTACGGCGCGTGCTCCAGAATTTTCTGTCAAACGCCTTGCGCTACAGCCTGCGCGGTCGCGTTTTGCTGGGGGCGCGCCGGCTCGCTGGCGGCCTGCGGCTGGAAGTCTGGGACACCGGGCCGGGGATCGCCGAGGAGGAACACAGTCTGATCTTCGAGGCCTTTCGGCGCGGTAGCGCGACGGGCGGACAGGGGCTGGGCCTGGGCTTATCGATCGCACAGCGCGTGGCGGCGTTGCTGAATCATCCGCTGGGACTGCGCTCCTGGCCTGGACGCGGCAGCGTGTTCTACCTGGACGTGCCGCGTGCGGCCACGGCGTATCACGCAACCGCGCCTACCGCGGCAGAGCTGCGCCCGCTGCCGTCTGGGCGCGTACTGATCTTGGATAACGAGCCTGTGGCGCTGGCTGCACTCGCTGCTTTGCTGCAGAGCTGGGGTTGGGAGGTGCATGCGGCCGCACAGGCCGAACATGCCTTGGCAGCACCGTGGCGGCCGGATCTGTGCGTATTGGACTATCACCTCGATCGTGGCCAGACCGGGTGGGATGTGCTGCTCGCGCTGCGTCACGACCATCCGCAGCTGCCGGCCGTCGTCCTGACCGCCGATCGCGACGGCGAATTGCGCCAGCGTCTGCACGATGCAGGTGTGGCGTTGCTGTACAAGCCGCTGAAACCTCTGGCGATGCGGCAAGTGTTGCAAAAGGTGATGGCGGGTAGGGAGTTCGTGTAGATCGGGATTTGCCTGGCGAGCCGCTTGTTCGCCGGTCGGTCACATCATACGACTTTAGGCACGGCGGCTTCCGGCACATGTGCCGCATGGTCAACGCCTATTTCATAAGGAAGGCCAAACGATTCCACGTTTGGCAAACAGCAAAGGGATTTAAACCATGTCAAAGGTCACATTCGCTGTCGTGTTTGCTCTTTCGATGGCGGTTTTCCACGCGAACGCGGTGGCTTCCACGGTACGGCCCGACGAAGTCGATCGCGTCGTGAATCAATATATGGCGGCGCGGAAGATTCCCGGCGCCTCCGTGGCCATCATCAAGGATGGCAAGCTGGTCAAGGAGTCCAGCTATGGGTTGGCCAACGTCGAGTTGGGAGTGCCGGTCAATCACAACACGCTGTTTACGCTCGCTTCGACCACCAAGGAATTCACTGCCGTCGCGATCATGAGCCTGGTTGAAGAGGGCAAGCTATCGCTGGACACACCCATACGCCACTATCTGCCGGAGCTTCCCGCCAGTTGGGGCGCAGTAACGATCCGCCATTGTCTGTCGCATACCTCGGGACTGCCCGACGGCGATGCGCCCGATGATGTAAATGTCACGCCATTGGCGGGCACACAAGCCGATTTAATGAAGCTGCTGGTCACCCGCCCGGTAGGCGAGCCAGGCGTGAAAACGGTCTACAACCAGACCGAGTTCATGTTGCTCGCCGATGTGATCGAGCGCGTGACTGGTAAACCTTATAAGACATTTATCGAGGACCGGCTGCTGAAACCGCTGGGCATTGCCAGCATGCGCTGGGGCGATGCCTGGGAAGTGATCCCCGGACGAGCCTCGCTTTATACTGCGGTGGAACCAACCTCTGATCGATTGAAGCTGCAGCTTGACGCAAAAGGTGAGCCGGTGATGTCCAAGTCGGGCATCCATGTCTTCGGATCGAAGGCGGTGCCCGAGTGGCTGACGCCTGCCGCAGGGCTTAATGGAAATATTGACGCCATGGTGCGCTGGGAGTCCGCACTCTGGGGCGGAAAGGTCATCAGGCCGGAAACCTTGGCGCTGATGAGCACTCCGTACAAATTGCGTGACGAATCGGCGGGGGATTTTGGGTTGGCGTTCGTGCCCTATCCGCTGCCAGGGACGGGGGAACCCAGCGTATCCTCGGGCGGTGGCGCGGCGGTGTGGATCACCACGCTGCCCAAGAGCCATCTTACGGCCATCGTGCTGACCAATCTTCAGGGCTGTTCGCCTCCGGCCCTGACGGCGCAGGTGCTGCGGGCGTACCGGCAGCAATCCTTGGCTTCCGGTGGAAAGCCGTAGCCTTTGGGTGAACCAGGGCGGACCCCGATGCGAGAAAGATTTGTGTTGGGGCTCGCCACGCTCAAGCCCATGCCGCCGAATGCCGATCTCAGCTTTCCGCGCGGCATCCTGCTGCCGGGATTTGTATCCGATCTGCCGATTGAGCCCCGCTTCCTGCTTAGGTCGTGCCAAAGCAAGCTGGCTGCCCACGGCCAAAATAATGGCTGCATGAGCTTTTATCCCGCGTGCGTGCGGGTTGCGGTAGTGCTACCGTGGTTTCCGACAGGGTTTGCCGGCGGCCCTATTTCCCGAGTCCCGGTAAGCCCGTCAGATGGCCAGCAAGGATCGCCCGGGTTGCGTCTGCTTTGATCAGTACGAGGGGCCGGCATGGGACACGACAAATCACGTTCAGGCGTTTCAGTCGGTGATGTGAACTGGAACGATCCACGGCTGAGTGATCTGCTGCACAAGGTCGACAGCTGGAATATAGAGCAGCGCAACCAGTTGCCAGGAGAGGACGTCGAGATCCGACTTGTCAGTGGGTGGAATGCTGGCGCCGTCAGCAAACCGGCCGTGCTGATTTCCGAACTCGACGAAGTCATGGTGCTGGCTACCCGGTTCCCGCTACCGCACGGCGAGGAAGTACAGATCAGCAAGCATGCTGACGTACGCTGGGCTGTGGTGGTCCAGGAGCGTGAAGGCAATCGCGCAGGAGATCGGGAGCAGGGGCTGTTCGTGAACTGGTTGCGTGTTCGTATCCGATGATTCGTCAGCGCGTAGGCTGGGATGATAATCCCGGCTTTCTACGCGGCATTCCGATGCTGGGATTGTCATCCCAGCCTACGCGCAGCCAGACGTGCGACGAGCATGCGCAATAGATCAGGGCATCCCTAGATCCAGCATATGCAGTAACACGCCTGCCTGCGTTCGATTGCGAACTCCCAGCTTTTCAAAAATCGCCGTGGCGTGCGCTTTCACCGTGCGCTCCTGGATGCCCAGCCGATCGGCGATCTGCTTGTTGAGCAAACCCTCCGCCAGCAACGCCAGTACGCGGTATTGCTGCTCGGTCAAGCGGGCCAGACGGGCGGCGAGATCTGCGTCGGCTGGGCTGCTGGGCAGGGCGGCGACACTGCGAGCGAGTGCCGGCGGCAGCCAGCTGCCGCAATTGAATACGGTGGAAACCGCTGCGCTGATTTCGCCGGGATTGGCGCTCTTGGGTATGAAGCCGGCTGCGCCGTGATCGAGCACGCGCCGCACTACCGAAGGCTCATCGTGCGCCGAGACCACCAGTACCGCCACCGCCGGATATTGCCCGCGCAAGGCGGCGAGGCCCGAGAGCCCCTGGCTGCCGGGCATGTGCAAGTCCAGCAGTACCAGGTCGATATCCGGATCGCTAGCCAGCGCGTCCAGGGCACTTTGCAGATCGCAGGCCTCAAGCACGTCGCATTGTTCCAACTGCTCGCTGGCGGCTTGGCGCAGCGCGGCGCGGAACAAGGGATGGTCGTCGGCGATAAGGAGTCGCGGCATGCCACGGACCATAGCTGCGGCGGACGGTTACGTCGAGATGTAAAGCAAGGATGTTGTACTTTCGTACGATGGTCGGGTCGTACCGGCTTGCTATGGTGCGCGGATGACGATCCGAACTTCTCTGGCAGGTATCGCTGCGGTAGCCCTTTTCGCCTGCGCGACGCAGGTATTTGCGACGGAGCCTGCGATGCAAGGGAACGATTTCGTGCAAGGGGAAGTAAGCGTCACCACGCATCGCGAGCATGACGATCTGCTCAGCGCGGGCCTGGGACTGGAAGGTTTGAAGGGGCCGCTCGCACCGTTCGCGAACCCGGCGCAACCCACTGTGCAGGAATTGCGCCGGCGCGCGATCCAGACGAGCTGGAAGGGGATCGCCGATCTTGGACCACTAGGTGGCTATGGCAGCGTCTATGGGGTAGTACCCGAAGTGCCGGGACGCGAATACCAGGCCTTCGCCAAGATTCCCGGTGCGCGACAGCCGCATCGCGTGCTGGTGCAGGTACCGGATCACTTCGACCAGGCGCATCGCTGCCTGGTGGTCACGGCATCGTCCGGTTCGCGTGGCATTTACGGCGCGATTGCACTGGCCGGCGCTTGGGGTTTGCCGCGCGGTTGCGCGGTGGCGTACACCGACAAAGGCACCGGCTCCGGCTACTTCGATTATGCCGACGACAGCGGCGTTGCCTTGAACGGCGAGCGCGCCAAGCGCGGCACGGCGATGCTGGAATTCGAGCCGGCCGCGGCGAAGGGCGAGGGCATCGCCTTCAAGCATGCGCACTCGGGCGACAATCCGGAGGCCGATTGGGGCCGTCACGTATTGCAGGCAGCGCGGTTTGGCCTGGCCATGCTCGATCGCGCGTTTCCGGATAAGGCGCCGTTTACGCCGCAGAACACCAGGATCATCGCGACCGGTCTCTCTAATGGCGGCGGCGCAGTGCTGCAGGCCGCCGGGCGGGATGACCACCATTTGCTTGCCGGCGTGGTGGCGATCGAGCCGAACGTGCATACGCCGAATCATGGACGGGCGTTGTACGACTACGCCACTGAAGCGGCGATGTGGTTGCCGTGCGCCTTGATCGATGCGCGCTTTGCGTCCACGCCGTTTGCGCGTGATGCGCATGGCGCGCCACATGCCGCGTGGGTAGCGCGTTGCGCAAGTCTGCACGCGCAAGGCCTTTTGCAAGCGTCCACACTTGAACAGCAAGCCTCTGAAGCTTACGAGCATCTACGTAGCAGTGGCTGGAGCGATCAAGCGATGGCCACCGCGGCCTCGTCGACAGCGCTGGATTTGTGGCGTGTGATCGGCGCGGCGTATGCATCGGCGTATTTACGACGTGACGCGAACAGCATGCCGTGCGGCTATCACTATGCGGTCGTCGTCAACAGCAAGCCTGGCGTGGCCGACGAAGCCACGCGCCAGAGCTGGTGGGCGGATGCGGCGGGCATTCCACCCGGTAACGGCATCGGTTTGTTCGGCGACACGGATGAAGGCGCCGATCCCCAGCTTCCAGGCATCACCTGCCTGCGCAAGCTGTGGACCGGTAGCGATACCGATGCGCGAGCCTTGCACGCGTCAGTACAAGCTCTAGCGGTGAAGCTACCGCGCAAGGATCTGCCCCTGTGGGTGCTGCATGGCGCCGACGACGGCTTGCTGCCCACGGCGTTCACATCCGAGCCCTACGTAGCTTGGTTACACGCCGAAGGCCGGCAGCCGCTGTACTGGAAGCTGCCGCATGCGCAGCACTTCGATGCCTTCCTGGCCTTGCCGGGCTTCGGTGACCGGCATCTGCCCCTGTTGCCTTATGGGTATGCGGCGCTGGACCGGCTGTGGGCGCACCTCTTCCAAGGGCAAGCATGGCCCACCGGACTGCCGGTGCCGGCGGGTACGGAGCGAGGCGCCGGTCCGTTGCAAGCGAGCATGCTGGGCCTGTAGCCGAGGTCGCACCCATAAGACCGCTCTGGGGGTATTCTTGCGGGCTCGGCGCCCTGCCTTTGCGGACGCCTGTTCGTTCCATACCACAAGGATTACCCATGGCCATCAACGTCACGATCACCACCAACCGCGGCCCGATTCATCTGCGCCTGCACGACGACAAGACGCCGGTAACGGTGGCGAGCTTTGTCAACCTGGCGCGTCGCGGCTACTACGATGGCCTGTCGTTCCATCGCGTGATCGCCGATTTCATGATCCAGGGCGGCTGCCCGGAGGGCAGTGGCCGCGGCGGTCCGGGCTATCGCTTCGAAGATGAATTCCATGCTTCGCTGCGGCATGACAAGCCGGGCGTTCTGTCCATGGCCAATGCCGGCCCGCGCACCAACGGCAGCCAGTTCTTCATCACCCACGGCGCCACCCCCTGGCTGGACGGCAAGCACAGCGTGTTTGGCGAGGTGATCGGGGCCGAGGACCAGAAGGTGGTGGATGCGATCGCGCAGGGCGACAAGATCGAGAAGGTCACGGTGGAAGGCGACGTGGATGCGTTGCTGGCCGCGCAGTCCGAGCGCGTGAAGGAATGGAACGAGGTGCTTGACCAGCGCGGTTGAGCCGGGCGCTGATTTTCAGCTCGTTCGCAACTGACGCCTTCCTCGCCTGCGGGGGAGGCGCGAATCACGCGGTTTCACACCAGTGTTACCACGGTGTAGTCCAGGTCGACATAGAATCCCCAGGCTTTGGATTCTTTTCTCAAAGGAGAGCAGCCATGTCATTACTCGACAGCTTGGGCAGTTTGTTAGGTGGCAATCAGAGCGAGGGTGCCGGTTCGCTGGTTTCGGTGGCGGGACAGTTGATCCAACAGGCCGGCGGCGTGCAGGGCTTGGCCGATAAGCTGCAGCAGCATGGTCTGGGCGATGCGGTGCAGTCCTGGATCGGCACGGGGACGAATCAGGCCATCTCCGGGGACGAGCTCAACCAGGTGCTGCAGAAGACCGGCCTGGATTCGGTCGTCAACAATGCGGCCGGCAAGCTTGGCGTGGACCCTGGCCAGCTTATCGGGCAGCTGGCGCAAGTGTTGCCGCATGCGGTGGACCATGCCACGCCGGACGGCGAAGTGCCTGCGGGCGGCGCCGGCGGGTTCGATCTGTCGATGCTGGGCGGTTTGGCCGAAAAGCTGCTTGCGGCCAAGACGGCCTGAGCCGCAGCCGCCCAGCAAAAAGGCACGACGGGGCAAGCCGTCGTGCCTTTTTTGTGCCTGCAGGGAAGTGCCGCCTCAGTGCTGGATGAAGCGCAGCAGGTAGACCAGGATGATCGCGCCGAGGATCGACATCAGAAAGCCGGCCGTGTGGAATTTCTGGCCGGGTTCGGGCTTCTTGAACAGCGTGCCAATGAAGCCGCCGATGATCGAGCCCACGATGCCCACCGCGGTGGTCATGATGAACCCCATGTGCTCGGCTCCCGGCACGATCCAGCGTGCGATAAGGCCGACGATGAAACCGACGATGATGGACCAGATGATGTGGAACATGGACATCCCCTTGAGCCGTGGTTGATCGAGTGATACCCCTCCGCCCGGTCTTGCGGCGGCCCCGCGCCATCATGCCAGCCGAGGCCCTCGGAGCAATAGGAATTTTCCGGGCCGGTGGTGCCCCTCTCCGGGTGACGCACCGCCACATGCTAAAATCGCTGGGTTTGCTGCCCCGCCCCCAAGAGGAAAGCCATGCCCCAGCTCGCCCAGCGCGTCGGTCGCGCCAAACCCAGCGCGATCATGGTGATTGCCGAAACGGCTAAACAGCTCAAAGCTGCCGGCCGCGACATCATCAGTTTCTCCATCGGCGTGCCGAACTTCCTGCCGGGCGAGCATGTCTACGCGGCGGCACGCGACGCGCTATCGCATGACAGCGGCCAGTACGGCAGCAACCGCGGTTCGGATGCGTTGCTGGATGCCTTCCTCAAGCACATCGAGGCCTTGGGTTTCAGCGGCTATGGACGCCTGAACCTGTCGATCGGGATTGGCGCCAAGCAGGTGCTGTACAACCTGGCCGAGGCGCTGCTCAACGACGGCGACGAAATCTGTTTCGCCGCGCCTTACTGGACCACCTACCACGACATCGCCGACATCGTGGGTGCAAAGGCCAATGTGCTGCATTGCGGCCCCGAGCAGAACTACAAGCTCACGCCGCAGCAGTTGGAAACCGCGCTGGCGCGCAAGCCGAAGGTGTTCCTGTTCAACAATCCTTCCAACCCCACCGGCATGGTCTACACGCGCGAGGAAATCGCCGCGCTGGCCGACGTGCTGGTGCAGTATCCGGAAACCTGGATCGTCACCGACGACATCTACAACTCGATGGTGTTCGATGGCATTGGCTACCACAATTTCGTGTTCGCGCGGCCGGAGCTGCGCGATCGGCTAATCTTTGTCGATTCGGTGTCCAAGACGTACGGCATGCCGGGCTGGCGCGTCGGCCTGATCGCGGGGCCGGAAAACGTTGCCAAGGCGGTCACCACGCTCAACTCCAACCACATCACCAGCGTGCCGGAAGTGATCACCGCCGCGGCGGTTGCCGCTTTCAGCGGTCCGCAGGATGTGCCACTAGCCAAGTGCAAGGAATTTGCGGCCAAGCGCGATGTGGTGCTGGCGGCGCTGGCGAAGATTCCTGGTGTGGTGTGTCCGCGCCCGCAGGGGGCGTTCTATGCCTTCCCGGATATCTCGGTGGCGTTCGGCAAGAGCCACAACGGCACGCGCATCGAAACCGACGTGGATTTCTGCGCCGCGCTGTTGGGCGCCAAGGGCGTGGCTTGCGTGCCGGGCTCGGCTTTCGGCGAGCCGCGCGCCATGCGCATTTCCTATACCTGCCCCACGGCGCAGCTCGAACCGGGACTGGCACGCATCGCCGAGTTTTTCGCCGAGTTGACTTGATCTCTCTACGGCCCGCATCGTCAGGATGCGGGCTTTGTCGTTTTATGCACCTGAAGGAGTTGCCACGATGAAAGCCCCCGTTCGTGTTGCCGTGACCGGCGCCGCCGGCCAGATCGGTTATGCCCTGCTGTTCCGTATCGCCGCCGGCGACATGCTCGGCCCGGATCAGCCGGTGATCCTCAATCTGCTCGAAATCACGCCAGCGCTGCCAGCGCTGCAAGGCGTGGTGATGGAACTCAACGATTGCGCGTTCCCGCTGCTGGCCGGCGTTGTCGCCACCGATGACGTGAACGTAGCCTTCAAGGACGTGGACTATGCGCTGCTGGTCGGCGCTCGCCCGCGTGGTCCGGGCATGGAGCGCAAGGACCTGCTGGAGGCCAATGGCGCCATCTTCGCGCCGCAGGGCAAGGCGCTGAATGATCACGCCAAGCGCGACGTGCGCGTGCTGGTGGTTGGCAACCCAGCCAACACCAATTCGCTGATCGCCCAGCAGAACGCTCCCGACCTCGATCCGAAGTGCTTCACCGCGATGGTGCGCCTGGATCACAACCGCGCGCTGTCGCAGCTGGCCGAGAAGACCGGCAAGCACACCACCGACATCAAGAAGGTCACCATCTGGGGCAACCACAGCTCCACCCAGTATCCGGACCTGCATCATGCGACCGTGGACGGCAAGCCGGCGCTCAGCCTGGTCGACCAGGCATGGTACGAGAAAGACTTCATCCCCACCGTGCAGCAGCGCGGCGCGGCCATCATCAAGGCACGCGGTGCTTCCTCGGCCGCTTCGGCCGCTTCGGCCGCGATCGACCACATGCGCAGTTGGGCGCTGGGCACGGCGGAAGGCGACTGGGTCTCGATGGGTATCCCGTCCGATGGTTCCTATGGCATCCAGCCGGGCGTGATCTACGGTTACCCGGTGACGGTGAAGGGCGGCAAGTACGAGATCGTGCAGGGTCTGGAAATCAACGATTTCTCGCGCGCACGCATGGATGCCACCGACAAGGAACTGCGTGAAGAGCGCGCTGGTGTCGAGCATCTGTTTGCGAAGAAGTAAGCTGCTTTCTTCGATATGAAGCAAACGGCCATCCAAAGCGGATGGCCGTTTTTGTTTGCGCGATTGGTAGGCTGGGATGACAATCCCAGCTTCCCATGCGGCTTCCGGGTGCTGGGATTGTCATCCCAGCCTACGTTATTGGACCGCGCGCAACTCGCGAGCTTCCGGCGTTACCCGCAGCACCGACCCCTGCTCGTACCAATCCCCCAGCACGATGCGTTCGGCCGGCAGGCCGTTCAGTTCAAAGCGATGGATGGCGGGGCGATGCGTATGCCCGTGAATCAGGTGCGTCACGCCCGCGTCGCGCATGCTTTGCGCCACGGTATCGGCGTTGACGTCCATGATGGTTTCCTGGGTGGTGCTGGTATGCGCGCGACTTTCCGCGCGTGCCTTGGACGCAAGTGCACGGCGCGCATCCAGCGGCATGGCCAGAACCTGCGTCTTCCATGCGGGTGTCCGCACCTGGCGGCGGAATGCCTGGTAGGCCAGGTCGTCGGTGCACAGTACGTCGCCATGCATCAGCAGGGTGGGCGTGCCGTAGAGGTCGTGTACGGCACCGTCCTCGATCAGGGTTAAGCCGGCGCGCGCGGCGAATGCTTCGCCGAGCAGGAAGTCGCGATTGCCAGCCATGAAGTACACCGGCACGCCGGCATCACGCAGTGTGCTGGTGGCGTGGGCAATGCGCTGTGGAAGTTCCGCATCGTCGTCGTCGCCCACCCAAGCCTCGACCAGGTCGCCAAGGATATACAGCGCATCGGCACGACGGACTTCGTCGCTGGCGAGATAGTGTTCGAACAGCTGGGTGATGTGCGGGCGGCTGTCGTCCAGGTGCAGGTCGGAAATGAACAGCGTGCTCATTTCGACTTGCGCGGCGTGGTCGCGGGTTTCGCGGGGGAAGCGGGCGCGGCTGGCGCGACGGGGGCTTCTTCGCCGATCACGTTCACGCTTTGGATCACTACCAATGGCGTGGGTACGTCGGCGGCGAAGGGGCCCTGTGCATGGGTAGGCAGGGCGGCGATCTTGTCCACCACGTCCAGGCCCTTGATCACTTTGCCGAACACCGTGTAGCCCCAGGTGAGGCCGGTCTGGTTGCCGACGTAGTCCAGGCGGCGGTCATCCACCAGGTTGACGAAGAACTGCGAGGTGCCCGAGTTCGGGTCGGCACCGCGGGCAACGGCAACAGTGCCGCGCAGGTTGGACAGGCCGTTGTCCGCTTCGCTGGGCACCGGCGAATGGGTCCGGCGCGGTTGCAGCTCGGCGGTGTACAGGCCGCCTTGAATGAGATAGCCGGGAATCACGCGATGGAACACGGTGCCGGCATAAAAACCTTCGTGCACGTAGCGCAGGAAGTTCGCCACGCTTTTGGGCGATTTGTCCGCATACAACTCCAGCGTGATGTCGCCGGCCGAGGTGTGCACGATCACTTGCGGATTGGCGGCCGCCGATGCCGGTTGAGCTGGCGTGGTAGGCGATTTGGACGTCTGCGCTACGCCGAGCGGGGCGGCAAGCAGGAGCAGGGCGGTCAGCAGGTACTTGGGCATGATTAGGGGCGGTACGGCTGAAGTATCCGCGCATGATACGCGTGGCAGGGGGCACGGAGTAGGCTGGGATGGCAATCCCAGCTTTCCCTGCGGCGTGTTGAAGCTGGGATTGTCATGCCGGCCTACGCGGTTGCAACGCTTGCCCTTCCGTCATTGCGTTCCGATCGAGAGCACCAGCCCCAGCTCCGCCATTGGCGTAATTTCCTGTTCCAGATCCGCCTGCGTCAGCGGATGCTGCTCCAGCCATGGAGCGGGCAGCTGCAGCCCCAGGCGCTGGGCGGTGGCCGCCAGACGTAACGGGGGGAGCGATTCGGGGCGGCGCGCGCGACGGAACAGCACCGCCAGGCGCAGCAGGGCGGTGATGTATTTGGCGAGCTGGCGATAGCGCTGCGGGAGGGTGGAGAAGGCCGTCTTATCCGGCTTGCGGCGATGTGCCTGCACGATGTTGGCAAGCAGCTGCTGCTCCTGCTTGGAGAAGCCGGCCAAGTCGGCGTTGCGCAGGATGTAGGCGCCGTGTTGGTGGTGCTGGCTGTGCGCAATGGCCAGGCCGATTTCATGCACGCGTGCAGCCCACGACAGCCACTCGCGTTCCTCGCCGTCCAGCTTCCAAGTCGTGGCGACCTGGTCGAACAGCATCAGCGCGGTGGATTCCACGCGGCGCGCCTGTGCGCGGTCCACACCGTAGCGGTTGGCCAGCGCGTCGATGCTGGACGTACGCGGGTCGGTACCGCCAGCGCGGCCGAGCAGGTCCCACAACAGACCTTCGCGCATCGAGCTTTCGCATACTTGCAGGCGCTCAATGCCGAGCGCGGCGAAGGCCGCTTCGAAGATCACCACGGCGCCGGCAAACACCGGCGCGCGATCTTCCGAAAGACCAGGCAGCTTAAGCGTACTGATCTGGCCTTGTTCGAGCACCGCATCGCGCAACATGGCCAGCGACGAGGGGGTGACGCCATGGTCGGAAAGCTTCATGGCCTGCACCACGGCGCCGATCGCCTTGGCGCTGCCGGAAGAGCCAACGGCATCGGTCCAGCCCGCTTCCAGGTACTCCTCCGAGAACTGCTGCAGCAATACGCCGATTTCGCCGCGTGCCCGCTGCCAGCGCTTGCGGGTGAGCTTGCCGCCGGGGAAAAAGCGCTGTGTGCTGGCGATACAGCCTACCTGCACGCTTTCCGTGTGCAGCGGGGCGAGGCCGCGGCCAATGATGAATTCGGTACTGCCGCCGCCGATGTCGATCACCAGGCGGGGCTCACGCGAGGTGGGCAAGTCGTGTGCCACGCCCAGGAAGATCAGGCGGCCTTCCTCGCGGCCGGACACCACTTCCACCGGGTGGCCGAGCGCAGCTTCGGCCGTGGTGAGGAAAGCTTGTGGCGAAGCGAGGCGGCGCACCGTGTTGGTGGCTACCGCGCGCACGCGGGCGGTAGGAATGCCGGCGATGCGCTGGCCGAAGCGGGCCAAGCAATTGAGGGCGCGCGCGCGATGCTCGGCATCCAGCGTGCCGTCGGCACGCAAGCCGGCGGCCATGCGCACTGTTTCACGCAGGCGGTCGATCACCCGCGGCTCGCCGTGCTCCATGCGTGCCACCACCATGTGGAAACTGTTTGAGCCTATGTCGACGGCGGCCATCAGTTCGCCGTCCTTGATCTGCATCTGGTCACCGAGGCTCACGCGGGACTCCTGTTCGGGCTGCGCGCAATTCTCGCATGTATCCGCCAAGCATGTAGGCTGGGATGACAATCCCAGCACTGCCATGCTTGCCACATCGCGATGCCGGGATTGTCATCCCAGCATCCCTAGCCTTCTTCACGCAGCGTGGTGGGCAACTGCGCACGAGCGGGCGCGGTGGTGGTCGCATTGCACAGCTTGGCGAGCAAAGTTTCCTGCGCCGAATAAGGCGGGGCCTCGCCCGGCATGGCGCGCGTATATTGCCCATGGCTATCCAGCAGCCATGCGTGGGTGTTGTCGGCAAGGTAGTTGGCCAGCGTTTCATCGTAAACGCGCGCCGCGAGCTGCGGATCGAGGATGGGAAAGGCGACCTCGATGCGACGCATCAGGTTGCGCTCCATCCAGTCCGCGCTGGCACAGTAGATTTCCGGCTCACCGTCGTTGGCGAACCAGTACACGCGGCTGTGTTCGAGGAAACGGCCCACGATCGAGCGTACGCGGATGCGTTCGGAAATGCCGGGCAAGCCCGGGCGCAACGTACACGCGCCACGGACGATCAAGTCGATCTCCACGCCGGCCTGCGCCGCCGCGTAGAGCGCCTCGATCACGTGTGACTCGTTCATGGCATTGAGCTTGGCGACGATCCGCGCCGGCTTGCCGTTGCGCGCATGCGTTGTTTCGCGATCGATTTTCTCCACCACGCTCTTGTACAGCGTGAAGGGCGAATGCAGCAGGCGCTTCAAGTTAATGACCGGGCCCAGTCCAGACAGCTGCTGGAAGATCTTGTGCAGGTCTTCGCCGAATTCCGGGTTGGCCGTCATCAGGCCGATGTCGGTGTACAGGCGGCTGTTGGTCTGGTGATAGTTGCCGGTGGACAGATGCACGTAGCGGCGCAGATGGCCGTTCTCGCGGCGCACGATCAGCATCATCTTGGCGTGCGTCTTGAAGCCCACCACGCCGTACACCACCTGTACGCCCGCTTCTTGCAGGCGCGTAGCGAACCGGATGTTGGCTTCCTCGTCGAAGCGAGCGCGCAATTCGATCACCACGGTGACATCCTTGCCGTTGCGGGCCGCTTCCACCAGCAGATCCACCAGCGGGGTGTCCTTGCCGGCGCGGTACAGCGTCTGCTTGATCGCCAGCACGTCCGGATCCTGCACCGCTTCGCGCAACAGATCGACCACGGCATTGAATGATTCGTACGGGTGGTGCAGCAAGATGTCGCGCTGGCCCAGCACGTCGAAGATCTTGCGCCCGTTACCCAGCGCGATGGGCAGGGCGGAAGTGAAGCGCGGGAACTTCAGCGCGGGACGGTCGAGTTCGTCGTAGACCATGCCGGCGCGGATGATGTTGACCGGGCCGTTGCAACGGTAGACGTCGGTTTCTTCCAGTTCGAAGTTGCTGATCAGCATCGACACGATCGAAGGTGGGCAGTCGGCGCCGATCTCCAGTCGCACCGGACGGGCATAACCGCGGCCGTGCAGTTCTTCCGCCAGCGCGCGTGCCAGGTTGTCGACCTCTTCCTCTTCGACGATCAGCTCGCTGTTGCGGGTGACCCGGAACTGGTAGGAGCCGGCGACCTTGAAGCCGGGGAACATCATGTCGACGAAGGCTTGCAGCAATTCGGCGAGGAACACGAAGTGATCGCCGGCGCCGCATACCTCGTTGGGAATGCGGATGATGCGCGGCAGCGAGCGCGGTGCGCGCACCAGCGCGAGATGGCCTTCGTGGCCAAACGCGTCGCGGCCTTGCAGCACCACCGCGATGTTCAAGGTCTTGTTGAGGATACGCGGAAACGGATGCGCGGGGTCGAGTCCCAGCGGCGACAACACCGGCAGCACTTCGTTTTCGAAGTAGCCGTGCAGCCAGCGGCGCTGGCGCGGCGTCCATTGCTTGCGGGTGAGGAAATGGATGTTTTCGGCGACCAGCTCGGGGCCGAGTTCGTCCTGCCAGGTGGTGTATTGAGCGCTGACCAGGTCGAGCACACGCTCGCGGATGCGCGCCAGCAACTCGCCGGAAGGGATGCCGTCGGGGCCTGGTGCTGCCGAGCCGAACTGGTGATGGTGCTTGAGCATCGCCACGCGCACCTCGAAGAATTCGTCGAGGTTGTTGGCGACGATGCTGAGGTAGCGCAGGCGTTCCAGCAGGGGGATACTGGTGTCTCGCGCTTGCGCCAGGACCCGGAAATTGAACTCCAGGGTGGCCAGCTCGCGGCTCAGGTACAGCTCGGGCTGGTGCGTTTCGGCAACGGTAGGTTGGGTAGGTTGGGTAGCTTGACGGCGCGGCATCCGCACATTCTTACTCATGAACCGCCGCCACGCCTATGCGTTTGTAAGAAGCCGTTCAACGTTTTGTAATACGGCGCAATCGGTTGATGCCTAGGGATGCTCTGATCTATTCCACGTGCCCGGCATGACGTCCAGAAGGCCCGCAGGGCGTGCCCCGCGGCACAGGGCAGACTGGCCGTCTGTTCAAGCCGCGGGGCACGCCCTGCGGGCCTTCTGGACGTCACCCCGTCATTAAAATTCAAAAGGTTGGGGCCGCACTGTATGCGCGCCTCGCAGCGACCCAGCGTCTAGACAGACGGCCAGTCTGCCTTCGCCACTGGGTCGCTGCGAGGCGCGCATACAGTGCGGTGACGGGTACGTGGAATAGATCAGAGCATCCCTAGATGGGTGTCCCAGCCTGCGCGCTCAGCTTTCCAAGGAGCGGGACTCGTGGGTCTCCGGCGCCATCAGGCGCTCGCGGCCGAAGCAGCAGGTAAAGGTGGAGCCCTGGCCGGGCGTGCTGTGGATATCCAGGCGCGCCTGGTGCAAGCCGAGCACGTGCTTGACGATCGACAGCCCCAGGCCGGTGCCACCGCTGTCGCGCGAACGGCTGGAGGAGACGCGATAGAAGCGCTCGGTAAGGCGGGACAGGTGATCGGCCGGGATGCCGTAGCCGGTGTCGGTGACCGAATAGTTCGCGCCTTCGGCGCTGCGTTCCCAGCGGATGGTGATGCGTCCGCCGGTGGGCGTGTAGCGAACCGCGTTGCTGACCAGGTTGGACAGTGCGCTGTGCAGATCCTTCGGCGAGCCGAGCAGGTCGATGTTCGCCACGTTTTCCACGCTGATGCTGTGACGGCCCTGGCTCAACGCCTCGGCCTCCTTGCGCAGGGTGGCCAGCAGCGGCGCCATCGGTACGCGCTCTTCGCTGACGTGATCCTGCGTTTCCAGACGCGACAGGGTGAGCAGGTCTTCCACGATCTGGCCCATGCGCTTGGATTGGGCGCGCATTTCGTTCAGCACCGGCGCGAGGTGCGGCACGTCTTCCGGATCGAGCAGTTCGAGATAGCCGTGGATCACGGTCAGCGGGGTGCGCAATTCATGCGAGACGTTGGCGACGAAATCGCGACGAATCTGTTCCAGCCGCGACATGTGGCTGATGTCGCGCGCCAGCAGCAGGCGTTGGCGGGCGCCAAACGGCAGCAACGTCACGTTGATGTGGCGGCTGGGTGCGCCTGGTGCGCTCACGTCGTTGAGCGGTTCGGGCGAGGGCTCTTCCAGCCAGCCGGCCAGTTCGGAATTGTGCAGGCGTTCCTTGAGCACCACGCCGCGGTCCTGTGGGCGGCGCAAGCCGAGCAAGCTTTCCGCAGCATGGTTGAACCAGCGCACGTGCTGGTCCTGGTCGAGCAGCACGATCGCGTCCGGCAGGCTGCCTGCGGCACGGCGTAGATCATGCAGGTTGGCGGCTAGGCGTCGGGAGCGCATCATGAATCGATCATGCCGGGGGTCGGAGGTACCATCGGGGGACGTGGACGGTAAGCTCATGATGGGCTTAGCAATGTGACGCAAATGCGTCAGTAACAAGACAATCTCTGCTATAGCGACTAGCGCCACACCGGTCGTGACATGTCCGCCTGCGAACCAGCCGCCGAGCGCGCCCACGACCAGCCCCCCGGCTAGCGCGAGGGGGATTTTCCAGGCGCCTGCGACCGGGGTTTTCATAGCGGCGGTTGCCTCAAGGGCTGGCGGAGAAGCGATAGCCCGCGCCCCTGACCGTCTGCACCATGTCTTCCAGCTTCCACGGCTCGAGCGTCTTGCGCAGGCGACGGATATGCACGTCCACCGTGCGCTCTTCCACATACACGCTGCCGCCCCACACGTGGTCGAGCAATTGGGCGCGCGAGTAGACGCGTTCCGGGTGGGTCATGAAGAAGTACAGCAGGCGGTATTCGGTCGGGCCGATCGGTACCGGTTCGTCGCCCGCGAACACGCGGTGCGCGGGGCCATCGATGCGCAGGCGGCCCAGCTCGACCATGCCCGAGCCGTCATCGCCCTGGCTGCGGCGTAGCACGGCCTTGATACGGGCGATCAGTTCACGGGTGGAGAAGGGCTTTACGACGTAGTCGTCCACGCCCGCTTCCAGCCCGTTCACGCGGTCCATTTCCTCGCCGCGCGCGGTCAGCATGATGATCGGGATCTCGCGGCTGAGCTCTTCCTTGCGCAGGCGGCGGGCCAGGTCCAGGCCGCTGGTGCCCGGCAGCATCCAGTCGAGCAGGATCAGGTCCGGCACCTGTTCGGCGATGGACATCTGGGCCGTGCGCGCATCGGCGGCCTGCGCGGTATCCATCCCGGCTTTACGCAGGGCGAAGGCGACCATGTCGCGGATGGAAGCTTCGTCTTCAACAATCAGGATGCGTTTGTGCACGCTAAGGTCCGAATGGGGTGGCCTATGACGCAAATATTGCAGCGGTGAAATGTTACGCGGCAATGACAATGCGTGAAAACAATCGCTTGGCGCGTGATTCGGCTTACAAAAACCTGCGTTCCCTGCGCAGGCAGCGCGATTTTGACCCCTCCAGCCAGCTTTGTTTCATCGGCTGGGACTGGCGCCCCAGCTCAAGCAAAGCCGGCCTTGGCAGCCTGGGTTCAACTGCTGCTGGGTCTGGCTGGCGCCATCGGGGTTGTCTTCGGTCGATACCCTGCGCTTGCGCAGTTCCATCACCAGCGGGGTGAGGTCGGCGATATGGGCCTGGATACGGGCGCGGGCGTAGTAGTCCAGGTCGTTACGCTTGAGCAGGGTCTTGAGCTGCTCCATGGCGTCGAAAGGCCGTCCGGAAAGGTAGCTGGCCTGGGCATAGGCCTCGCCGGCCCGCACCGTCTGGCCGGCCCGTTCGCTGGCGCGGGCGTAGGCGGTGTACAGGCTGGGCTCGTCCGTATCCTGCAGCATTGGGCGCAGTAACTCGGCGGCCTGGATGGCCTGTTCCCGGCTGCCGCCCTGAGTGAGCGCACCGGCATAGGCCAGGCCAACGGCCTTGTTGCGCGGGGACTCGGTGTTGAGCGCGGCGTAAATCTCCAGCGCGGCGGCACGCTCCCCGGATTGCAGGCGTGCATCGGCCATCGCCAGCCGCAGGGCAAGGTTGTCCGGGTGCTTGTCCAGCAGGGGCTGCAACTGCGCGACGGCTTTGCCGCCCTGGCCGCTGCGGGTCAGCGCCAAGGCGTAGCCGTAGACATTTTCCGGCGTGTTGTAGCGACCGTCCTGGCGGCCAAGCAGGCCGCTGTAGTAGTTGCTCATGCGATAGGCGTCGTTGGACAGCACCCGCACGCGTTCACGCATCAGCAGGTAAGTGTTGACGCCCTGGCCGTTGGCATGCGGTACCAATAGTTTGGTGGCGTCTTTCACATAGGCGATCGGCGCCGTCTGCTGGTCCCAGCGTTCCTTGTCGAGCAGGCTGCCGTGCGGTTGCAACTTCTGCGCCGCGATCAGCGAGCCGGCGCGCGCTTTGGCATCACTGATGCGCTGGGCCGTCACCGGATGGTCCAGCAGCAGCGATGGCACGTTGACGCCACCCGCGTCGGCGCTCATTTCGTCTTCCATGCGCTGGAAGAAGCCGGCCATCGCGTTCGGGTCGTAGCCGGACTTGGCCAGGGTTTCGATGCCGGTGCGGTCGGCTTCGGCTTCATCCTTGCGGGTGAAGTTGATTTCCTTCTGCATCAACACGCCCTGGCCGCCGAGCAGGGCAGCCGCGGCGGCCTGGCCACCGGCAGCGCCGCCGGCGGCGATCGCGCCCAGCGCGACCAGGGCCATCAGCGGGGTGTCCTTCTTCGCCGATTCATAGGCGCGTTGCAGATGGTTTTGAGTGATGTGACCGATTTCGTGCGCCATCACCGCGGCCAGCTCATCTTCGCTGCGTGTGATGGCGATCAGGCCGGAGTTGATGCCGATGTAGCCGCCAGGCGCCGAGAAGGCGTTGATGACCGGATCCTTGGCGATGAAGAACGCGAAATGATCCTTGGGCTTGGCCGAGTTCGCCACCAGGCGGAAGCCGAGATTGTTGATGTAGTCGTCCAGCAGCGGATCGTCCAACACCATGTCCAGTGCCCGCATCTGCTGCAGCATCATGGCGCCGTAGTCCTGGGCTTCCTGCGGCGAGATCAAGGCGTTGGCCGAGCTGCCGAGGTCGGGCAGGCGGATGTCGTCGGGCTTGTCCTGAGCGCCAGCGGCGAAGGCCACGCCGGCGGCGAGCAGCGTGGTCAGCAGGCGTTTAGGGAGGTGGCGATGCTTTAGGGTCATAGATGAACGACAATATCATTGAGACCGCTCGACAGTATGGCAGTTCAGCGTCCAGCAGCTTGCTTTCGAACACCGTAACCGCCATTTAGGGCGCAAGTAATTCCGGAGTTTTGCGATGCCCAAGATCGAAGTCTATTCCACCGAGCGATGCCCTTACTGTGTGGCCGCCAAGAACCTGCTCAAGGCCAAGGGGCTGGCATGGGAGGAGGTGCGGGTGGATATCGATCCGGCCCAGCGCGACAGCATGCTCGAGCGCAGCGGAGGCCGCCGCACCGTGCCGCAGATCTTCATCAACGACCAGCATGTTGGCGGTTACGACGACCTGGTCGCCGCCGATCGCAGCGGCAAGCTCGCCTTGTTGCTGGAAATGGCCGCATGAGCAACGAAAAAGATCGCGTCGCCGAATTCACCGCGTTCCGCCAGCGCATGAACCAGCGCATCCTGGCTGAGGACAACCAGGTCGTCCGGCGCTTTTTCGCGCTGGACACGCAGACCTACAAGCCCGGCGCGCTGGATTTGAAAACCAAGGAAATGCTCGGCCTGGTCGCGTCGATGGTGCTGCGTTGCGACGATTGCATCAGCTACCACATCGCGCAATGCAAGGAGGCAGGCGTCAGTCGCGACGAATTGTTCGAAGTGTTCAGCGTGGGCCTGGTGGTCGGCGGCTCGATCGTGATTCCGCATTTGCGCCGGGCGGTGGATTTTCTCGACCAGCTGGAAGCGGGCGAGGCGGCAGGGCAGCCAGCAGGCTGCGGCGAGCACACATAAGCTGCTTCTACTCCCTCTCCCCGCCGGGGAGAGCAGGCGAAGGCGAAAAGCCCATCGTTCGATGGGAAGCAACGCTGCATGCGAGCATTTGCAACGCTTCCCGGCCATTTCAGGCTGTTCGCCGACAGGCGCATCGGGGATAATTGAGCGGTTTTCAGCCAGGCGCATCCCCCCGCGCGCCGGCCTCTCCGCTTCATTCCAAGGAGTTTTCCCCATGAGCAAGACCATTGCGGTGATCCCGGGCGACGGCATCGGCCCGGAGATCATGGCCGCCACGCTGCACGTGCTCGACGCACTCGATTGCGGCCTCAGCTATGAAACCGTCGAAGCGGGCATGATCGCGCTCGAAAAGCATGGCGACCTGCTGCCCAAGGCCACGCTCGACGTCATTACCAAGCACAAAGTGGCGTTGAAGGGACCGCTGACCACGCCGGTGGGAGGTGGCTTCACCTCGATCAACGTCACGCTGCGTCGCCATTTCGATCTGTATGCCAACGTGCGTCCGGCGATCAGTTTCCCCGGCACCAAGGCGCGCTTCGAGAACATCGACATCATCACGGTGCGCGAGAACACCGAGGGCGCCTATCTTTCCGAAGGCCAGACCCTGTCCGAAGACGGCGAACTGGCTACCTCGATGATCCGCGTCACCCGCAAGGGCTGCGCGCGCATCGTGCGCTACGCGTTCGAGATGGCAGTGAAGAAAGGCCGCAAGAAAGTCACCGCGGTGCACAAGGCCAACATCATCAAGACCGCGTCGGGCCTGTTCCTCAACGTGGCGCGCGAAATCGCCAAGGACTATCCGCAGATCGAGTTCAACGAGATGATCGTGGACAACGCCTGCATGCAGCTGGTGATGCGTCCGGAGCAGTTCGACGTGATCGTCACCACCAACCTTTTCGGCGACATTCTTTCGGACCTGTGTGCCGGCCTGGTCGGCGGTCTGGGGCTTGCCCCGGGCGACAACATCGGCGAGCAAGCGGCGATCTTCGAAGCGGTGCATGGTTCCGCGCCGGACATCGCCGGCAAGGGCATCGCCAATCCGTGCGCACTGCTGCTGGCTGCGGCCGACATGCTTGATCACCTTGGCATGGTGGAGAAAGGTACCAAGCTGCGTGTGGCGATCCGCGAAACCATGGCGAACGATCGCGAGCACGTCACGCCGGATCTGGGTGGCAAGGGTTCGACGCAGAGCTTTGGCGAGGCGATTGCCAAGCGCGTGAAGGGCTGAAGCTCAAACGCTCCGCTGCCCCCGGCGGTAGTCCGGGGGCTTTGCTGGGATTTCATCCCAGCCTAACTTGCCCAATTCACGCCACCTTGCGCGTTGGCACCTGGTAATCCGGCGCCTTCTTTGAAGGTATCGCGATGCGATTCCAGCTATTGATGGTGATCACCAGCAGGTTCAGGTCCATCAGTTCCTTTTCGCTGAACTGGGCGCGCGCCTGTTCGTAGATGTCATCCGGCACGCCGTGCGCAGGATCGAGCCGGGTCACCACTTCGCACCAGGCGAGCGCGGCACGCTCGCGTTCGCTGTAGACCGGCGCTTCGCGCCATGCCTGCAGCAGGTATAGGCGCTGTTCGCTTTCACCTTCGGCGCGTGCTTCCTTGCTGTGCATGTCCATGCAATAGGTGCAGCCATTGAGCTGGGAGGCGCGCATCATCACCAGGTGCATCAGGTTCTTTTCGAGTCCCGAGTGTTCGACATGCTTCCACATGGCGAACAGCGGCTTCATGGCTTCGGGATAGGTATCGTAGGAGAAACGTTGCATGGTCGAATCCTCGTCGGCGTGAGGCCCTTGCAGGGCCGTTCAATTCAAGGACGTGGCAGCCGGCCATTTCGTGACCGGCTGCCCCATCGTACTCAGCCGAACATGCCGGGCTTGTAGTCGCCCGCCACGGTATGTGCCGCCAGGTTGATCCGGTTCCAGGTATTGACGTTCGTCACCAGCAGGGTGAGTTCGACCAGCTCCTTTTCGTTGAACTGACGGCGCACCTCTTCATAGAGGGCATCCGGCACCGGGTTGCCGGGAACCGGCCGGGTGAGCGCCTCGGCCCAGGCGAAGGCTGCGCGTTCGCGCTCGCTGTAGAACGGCGCTTCGCGCCAGCCGGCCAGCACGTACAGGCGCTGCTCGGTCTCGCCGGCGGCGCGTGCGTCCTTGCTATGCATATCCAGGCAGTAGGCGCAGCCGTTGATCTGGGAGACGCGCATCAGCACCAGCTCGATCAGTGCCGGCTCCAGCGTGCCGGCCTTGATGTGCTTGCTCAGGGCGAACAGCGGCTGCACAGCCTGAAAATGCTTCTGGATGTTGAAACGGGACATGGGGGAACTCCTTGAATGAGGCGGCCAGAATTGGCCGTTCAATGCAAGGACGGCCCAGTCGGCGATTTCGTGACAGCGGCCAGTCGCGCCAATTTTTGCGGATTGCGCAATGCGTGCAGGGCAGTAATGCGCTCGCCGTCGCACTCGATCCAAATGACGGTGACCAACTGGCCATCCACCCAGGTCAGGAGTGCCGGTTCGCCGTTCACCACACGCAGGTCGCGTCGGATGTCGTGGCCTTGCTCGTGCTTGTGGATCTGCAGATACAGGCGCGCGATCCGTTCGCCGCCGAGCAGGGGCCGCAAGGTGGCCGAGACGAGACCGCCGCCGTCGGCGACCTGCATCGCATCCTCGGCCAGCAGGGAGCGCAGGTTTTCCTCGGTGGGCTGCCGCAAGGTCAAGGCGAAGCGCTCCAGCAGGCGCCGCTGGGTCTGCGCGTTGGCACTGAAGCGAACGCGCTCCTCGCGCAGCCGCTGTTTGGCCCGATGCGCGCGCTGACGGCAGGATTCCTCGGTAATGCCAAGGATGGTCGCGGCTTCGGCGTGGCTGTAATCGAACACTTCGCGCAGCAGGAACGCCGCGCGCTCTTCCGGGCTCAGCCGTTCGAGCATCAGCAGAAAGGAGTGAGTGAGCGTTTGGGCCTGTTCCGCTTGCGAATCAGGCTGCGCCTCGGGCTCCACCAGTGGCTCGGGCAGCCAGGGGCCGGTGTAGTGCTCGCGTTCCACCTTGGCATGGCGCAGGCGGTCCAGGGCGAGGCGGGTGGTGACGGTCACCAGCCAGGCTTCGGCATCATCCAGGCCGGCCTTGTCCTGCGCATGCCAGCGCAGCCAGGCGTCGTGCAATACGTCCTCGGCATCGGCTTGGGTGCCAAGCATGCGGTAGGCGAGCCCGAGCAGGCGCGGGCGGTGTTGCTGGAACAGGCTGGTGTGGGCGTCCATGGTGGGTTCCGGTCAAGGCTTATAACCAGGACGTGTGAGCGTTGAGAAACGTGACAGCTCAGCGAACGAACGGCCAGGGCGCCAGGAATACCAGCCAGATGAAGATCAGCATGCCCACGTACTTCACTGCGCGGAACAGCTTCGGGTACTTCTTCTTGAAGGCGCGGTTGCGCTCGCGTCCACGCTGGTTGAGCGCAAACACGCGGTTGACGAAGCCGACTTTTTCTTCCGGCGACTCGGTATTCGGCGAGGCGGTGATCTTGCCCATGAAAGCACCTACCCGGTGATTAATGGCGCTCATCAGGCGCGTGCGCAGCGGGCGCTCGACGTCGGCGAACAGGATGACGCGCGTCTGGTCGGTGTTGTTTTCCACCCAGTGCACGTAGGTTTCGTCGAACACCACGTCCTTGCCATCGCCCCAGGCGTGTTCTTCGCCGTCGACGAAGATGCGGCAATCGCGCGAGTTCGGCGTGATCAGCCCCAGGTGGTAGCGCAGCGAGCCGGCAAAGGGATCGCGGTGCGGATTGAGTTTGCTGTGCGGCGCGAGGGTGGCGAACATCGCCGCTTTCACGCTGGGAATGGCATTGAGCAGCGCTACCGTTTTCGGGCACAAGCTTTCGGCCGAAGCCAGCGGCTCGCCGTACCACTTCAGGTAAAAGCGCTTCCAGCCCTGCTTGAAGAAGCTGTTGAAGCTGGCGTCGTTGTGTCTTTCAGCGGCGCGGATATGGCCTTCGTCGAACAGCTGCAGGGCTTCGTCGCGAATCGTCTGCCATTGGTCCTTTAGCAGATCGAGCTGCGGAAAGCCGCCGCGATCGAGGATCGGGCGCGCCGGCACGGCCGAGAAGGCATACATGAGCAGGTTGTAAGGCGCGAACACGGCCGAGTGGTCCACCAACTGGCGATCGAAGCGCAGCCGTGCCCGTCCACGCAGATGCACCAATAGCACGCACAGCACGAAGGCCAGCAGCAAGTAGAGAACGATGAAGCGAGGGCTGAGGAAATCCATGGTGAAAGCGGCGATGGCCGGGGCCGGTGGCCAATTTTACGGCAAATAAATAGCGCGTAGGCTGGGATGATAATCCCAGCCTAGCTGTTCAGTGACGAAGGGTGTACGCCGTGCCTACACCGGGCCGGTAGCCGTTTTTCAGCGCGCGTTGCACATAGGCAACCGCCCGGCGTACCGCCTGGCGTGGTGTGGCGCCCTTGGCCAGCCCAGCAGCGATGGCCGAAGCCAGGGTGCAGCCGGTACCGTGGCCTTCACAGGGAAGGCGGGCATGGCGGATTTCCATCAGACCCCGTTCATCGAAATAACGGTCGACCACATCGTTGCCGCGTCCGTGACCGCCTTTCAGCAACACGGCGTGTGCGCCGAGCGAGCGCAAGGCGTGCCCGGCATCCGTAAGTTGTTTCGGCGTGCGCAGCGAGTGGCCTAGCAGCGCTTCAGCCTCGGGCAGGTTCGGCGTGAGCACATCGGCAAGTGGCAACAGATCGTTGATCACCGCCTCGATCGCATCTTCGTCCAGCAATCGCGAACCGCTGGTCGAGATCATCACGGGATCGATCACTACCCAGGCCGGCTTTCGCTTCCTGAGTTCCCGCGCCACCAACCGTACCGTGGCCGCATTGCCCAGCATGCCGGTTTTCACGGCCGCAATGGCAAAGTCATCGAACACTGCGGTGAGCTGACTGCGGATATGCGTGGTCGGCACCGGATGCACCGCAGTGACACCGCGCGTGTTTTGCGAAGTGATGGCGGCGATCACCGAGAGGCCGTGCACGGCATGTGCATGGAAGGTTTTCAGATCGGCCTGGATACCTGCGCCTCCGCCGGAATCGGAACCGGCGATGGTGAGGGCGATGGGTGGAGGGGCGGTCCTCATCAGAATTCCGTGATGCGTAATCTTGTCTGGCCGTCATTCCCGCGAGAGCGGGAATGACGGCCATGGAGGTTACAACGCTTCGGAGGCGAAATCCGCCAAACGCGAACGCTCGCCGCGGCGCAGAGTGATATGCGCCGAATGCGCCCAATGCTTGAAGCGATCGACCGCATACGTCAGGCCCGAGGTGGTCTCGGTGAGGTAGGGGGTATCGATCTGCTCCACATTGCCCAGGCATACGATCTTGGTGCCGGGGCCGGCGCGGGTGATCAAGGTTTTCATCTGCTTCGGCGTGAGGTTCTGCGCCTCGTCGATGATCAGGTAGCGCGAGAGGAAGGTGCGTCCGCGCATGAAGTTGAGCGAACGAATCTTGATGCGCGAGGCCAGCAGGTCATTGGTGGCCTGGCGCCCCCAGCTGCCGCCTTCTTCGGGGTTGGCGAGCACTTCGAGGTTGTCGGTCAGCGCGCCCATCCACGGCGTCATCTTTTCTTCCTCGGTGCCGGGCAGGAAGCCGATGTCCTCGCCGACCGAAACCGTGGCGCGCGTCATGATGATTTCGCGGTAGCGCTGCTGATCCATCACCTGCGCCAGGCCTGCGGCCAGCGCCAGCAAGGTCTTGCCGGTGCCGGCGGTGCCGAGCAGGGTCACGAAATCCACATCCGGATCCATCAGTACGTTGAGCGCGAAATTCTGCTCGCGGTTACGCGCGGCGATGCCCCACACGCTGTGATTGGTATGGCTGTGATCATCGAGCAACACCAGCGTCGCGCGCACATCGTCGACGTGCAGCACGCGCAACTCCACGCTGTTGTCGCCGGGCAGGAACAGGCACTGTTGGGGATGCCAATCTTCGTCCTTGTGACGATCGACTTTGTAGAAAGTACGGCCGCGTTCGTTCCACGACTGCACCTCCGGGTGACGATCCCAGAAGTCTTCCGGCAGTTGCGCCGAGCCGGTGTAGAGCAGGGCGAAATCGTCCAGCGCGCGATCGTTCTCGTAATCCTCCGCATCGATGCCGTAAATCTTGGCCTTGATGCGCAGGTTGATGTCCTTGGTAACCAGGATGACCGCGCGACCGGGATTTTCTTCCTTCAGCTCAATAACAGCCGAAAGGATCAGGTTATCGGCCTTGCCATGCCCATTGGTGGTGCGCTGCTGGAAATACAGCCGGCCAACCGCGCCGCCGCGCCTTAGCGAGACGCCTTCGGGGTTTTCCAGTTCCAGGCCATTGCTGATGCCGTGGCCGTTGCCGCGTACGATCAATTCGTTGAGGAAGCGGCTGACCTGGCGTCCGTTGCGCGAAACTTCCGAGGCGCCTTTCTTCTTTTCGTCCAGCTCTTCCAGCACCGTCATCGGGATGAAGATGTCGTGCTCCTCGAAACGGAACAGCGAGGTCGGGTCATGCAGTAGCACGTTGGTGTCGAGGGCGTAAATGCGCTTGCTTCCGGTCATGCGGAAGTAACCTCACGAGGCAGGAGGGGGATAGGTTGCGTCACGTAAATCGCTGGCGATGTGGACGGACGTAAGAATCACCGGGCAGGAATGGCGTCGAGCACCGCCTGGGCATGGCCGGGCACTTTCACGCCCCGCCATTCCGCGGCGAGCTTGCCGTCGGGGTCGATCAGAAAGGTACTGCGTACCACGCCCATATGACGCTTTCCGTACAGCACTTTTTCGTGGATCACGTCGAAGGCCTGGCACCAGGCTTCGTCCGCATCGGACACCAGCGGGAACGGCAGTTCCTGCTTGCTGGTGAAGTTGGCGTGGGATTTCACCGAGTCGCGCGAGACGCCGATGATTTCGGCATGGCGCTTCTTGAACTTGGGATGGAGGTCGCGGAAGTCTTTGGCTTCAGTGGTGCAACCGGGGGTGCTGTCCTTGGGGTAGAAGTAGAGCACTACCCATTGGCCTTTGAGTGAATCGAGTTTCAGCGTACTGCCGTCGCCGGTGACGCCTTGCAGCTTGGGGACTTTCTTGCCTAGTTCGGGCATGGGCTCTCCGGTAGCCAGCTTGGGTAATGCCATTAGCTGTGGCGGAGACTAGCGCGGCAAACGTTACGGAAACAGCCTTGTCAGATGGCAAAAGGCGGAGCATTCTAGAATTTCACCGGGCCTAAGGCGGGGGTCCGAATTGCGCCCCTAGGCCGGGATGACAATCCCGGCATCTGCAAAGCGAACAGACAGCGGGCGTCGCATTCCTAGAACTTCACCGGATCCATGATGGCATCCAGGTTCAGGCCGTCGCAGAATTCCAGGAAATCGTCGCGCAAGGCGGCGATGTGCAATTTGTCCGGCACCCCGATGGTGAATTGCGCCTGGAACATCGCCGCACCGGTCTGCATCGCCTGGTAGCGCATCGAGCTGAGCTGCTCGACGCTGATGTCGTGGCGGCTGAAGAAATCGACGATCTTGACCAGGATGCCGGGACGATCGGAGGACACCACTTCCACCAGGTACGGCAGCAAGTGGCCGCTAGGCTCGCGCGGGTTGGTGCGGTAATGCGTAAGACGCAGTTCTTCCTCGCGCGCCAACTTGGTCAAGGCGGTTTCGAGCTTGGCCACGGCATCCCAGGCGCCGCTGGCGAGCAGGGTAAGCGAGGTGTCCGCGCCGATGGTCGATACACGCGCATCGGAAAGATTGCAGCCGGCATCGGCGATGCGCCGGGCCAGTGCAAGCAGCGGCGTGCGCGTGGCCGGGGTCAGGGTCTGGATCAGCAGTTGGTGGTCGTTGCTGGATCGCGCGGAAAAAGGGTTGGTGGACATGGATGGTAAGCGACCCCCGCGTCGTGCGGGATGACGACGAACGATACGCCAGCTTACTTGCCCGTCCCGCGAGCCCGCAAGTAAGATGCCATGTCCTAAGTTTTTTGTGCGGAACGCGCCATGAAGATTCACGGAAGCGTCTGCGCGCTGGTCACTCCATTCGGCTCGGATGGGGCGCTCGACCTGGCGGCGTTCGGCCGTCTGCTCGATTTCCAGATCGCGGGCGGCACCCAGGCGGTGGTCGTTGCCGGTTCCACCGGCGAGGCCCACATGCTCGAACACGATGAATACGATCGCCTGCTGGCCTATGCGGTCGAGCATGTCGCCGGCCGTATTCCGGTCATCGCCGGCACCGGCGAGGCGGCTACCGCCAAAACAGTGGCTCTTACGCAACGCGCGCGCGCGCTTGGTGCGGATGCCGCCCTGGTGGTGGCGCCGTACTACGTGCGGCCCACGCAGGAAGGTCTGCGCCGTCACTTCCTGGAGGTGGCCGATCGCGGTGGCCTG
Source organism: Dyella flagellata (assembly GCF_030160275.1). Lineage (GTDB taxonomy): Bacteria > Pseudomonadota > Gammaproteobacteria > Xanthomonadales > Rhodanobacteraceae > Dyella_B > Dyella_B flagellata. The sequence goes on along the minus strand of NZ_BSOA01000020.1, from coordinate 18,587 downwards.
CCGGTGATTCTCTACAACGTGCCCAGCCGCACGGCCTGCGATCTGGCGCCGGGAACCACCGAGGTATTGCGCGACCACCCAGCCATCATCGGGATCAAGGAAGCGCGCGCCGATGCCGAGCGCATCCAGCGCAGCGTGGAACTCGCGCGGCCGGATTTCGTCTATCTGTCCGGCGACGACGGCAGCGGGGCGCAGGCCATGCTGGCCGGTGCTGCAGGCGTGGTTTCCGTGGTGGCCAATCTGGCGCCCAAGGCTTTCCGTGCGCTGTGCGATGCGGCCACGGCGGGTGATCGCACCGCCGCTGCGCGCTGCAATGCCGTGCTGGAGCCGCTGGTGCAGGCGCTCAACTGCGCGCCCAATCCAATCGCGGTGAAGGCCGGCCTGCCGGAACTGGGGCTGGGTACGGCGATGCCACGCCTGCCGCTGGTGGAACTGGAGCAGGGGGCGGCGCGTGAGCAGCTACGCAATGCCTTGGCGACTCTGGCATCCTTGGCGGATGCCGCTTAACCTGCTCGGCTACTGACTAACTTTTCGGAACCCAACGGAATTCACTACATGAAGAAATCTTCCCTCGCCGTCGCCCTGCCGGCCTTGGTTTTGACTGGCTTGCTCCTTTCGGGCTGCGGCATCTTCCGTTCCGAAAAGGCCTGGCAGACGGCCAAGCAGCAGGCTCCGCTGGAAATTCCGCCGGGCATGGACACGCCTAATGCCAGCGCCGCCCTGGTGATTCCGCCGCAGGGTGCCAACCACCCGAATGCCAATGGCGCCACTGCGCGCGTGGGCAACACTCCCAGCACGATTACCGATGGCTTCATCCTGGCCGATAGCGTGGACGACACCTACCGCCGCGTGGGCGAGGCGCTTAGCAATGGCGAAATCGGCACGCTGCAGAGCCATGACGACGCCGCGCACAGCTATAGCCTGAAGGTGCTGGCGTCCGACCAGCCAGCGGAAAAGGCTGGTTTCTTCGGCCGCATGTTCGGCCACGGCAGCAGTGGCGGCGCGAGCGGCCCGAATGTGGCGCCGCGCGCGGTGGTGGTCACCGTGAACAGCAGCGGCCAGGGTTCGAGCGAAGTGCGCGCTCAGGGCGAGGCGGCGGCCGTGGCCAAGGTGGTCGACAGCCTGAAGTCACGCCTGGGTGGCAAGGGTTGAGCGATACGCTCAGCCTGGCCGGCCGGACAAAAAAACGCCGCTCATCGAGCGGCGTTTTTCATGGACGGATCCGGCGGCACTCAGCGCTCGAGCAGCTTGATCTTGTCCGGCTTGTTCTCCCATTCCTTGGCATCCGGCAGGGCGTCCTTACGCACCGTGATCACCGGCCATGCCATGGCAAGTTCCTTGTTCAGGGCGGTGAAATGCTCCTGGCCGGCGGGAACGTCGTCCTCCGGGTAGATCGCGTTGATCGGGCATTCCGGCTCGCACAAGGTGCAGTCGATGCACTCGTCGGGATTGATTGCCAGGAAATTGGGGCCTTCGTGGAAAGCGTCGACCGGACAGACTTCGACGCAATCGGTGTATTTACACTTGATGCAGTTGTCGGTGACGACGAAGGTCATACTGCCTTGTGCCTGCTAGGGACCGGTAAGCCGATCATACTGAAGGGACGATGGCGCTCCCAACGAGGTTCGAACTCGTGTTCCCGCCTTGAGAGGGCGGTGTCCTAGGCCACTAGACGATGGGAGCGGATTGTCGCGAAGCGCGCTAGTATAGCTGAATTGTCTCGTCCGGCAACGCCCTGAGACAGTGCTCTCGCATCAGCGGGAACGCTTGCGGGACAATGCTTACGGCCGGTGCCGGATGGTATCGATGCGCGCCAGGCGTGCTCGGCCATACCCCCGGATTTGGAAACCCGCAAGGATTTCGAACGCTTGAATCCCATAGCCAGGAACGACGCCAAGCTTGCCATGCCCATCATTCCGCGCGAGCAGCACACGATTTCCCGCAAGAACATCAGCAAGGCTGCCTTGCGCGTGCTCTATCGCCTGAACGAAGCCGGCTATGACGCCTATCTGGTCGGCGGCGCCGTCCGCGACCTGCTGCTGGGCGGTCATCCCAAGGATTTCGACGTGGCCACCAATGCCACGCCGGACGAGGTGAAGAGGCTGTTTCGCAACTGCCGCCTGATCGGCCGCCGCTTCCGCCTCGCCCACGTGGTCTACGGCAACGAAATCATTGAGGTGGCGACGTTTCGTGGCGCCAGCGAAGAGGTGGGCGTGGAAGGCGATCGGCACATCGTTGATGGCCGCATCGTGCGTGACAACGTGTGGGGCACGATCGAGGAAGACGCGTTGCGTCGCGACTTTCGCGTCAACGCGATGTACTACGACATCAGCGACTTCTCCGTGCGCGACTACGTGGGCGGCATGAAGGATCTGGACAACTGCGTGCTGCATCTGATCGGCGATCCGGCCACGCGCTATCGCGAAGACCCGGTGCGCATGTTGCGCGCCGTTCGCTTGGCGGCCAAGCTGGATTTCCGCATCCATCCTTCCGCTTCCGCGCCGTTCTCGGAACTGGGACCGTTGCTCAGCGGTGTCGCGCCGGCGCGATTGTTCGACGAATCGCTGAAAATGTTCCTGGCCGGCCATGGCCTAAAGAGCTTTCGCATGCTTGAGGAATGCAAGCTGCTCAAGTTCATGTTCCCGGCCACGGCGCGCGCGCTCAAGCGCGGCGACGAGGCGTTGCGCTCGCTGATCGAGCAAGGGCTGGAAAACACCGATGCCCGCGTTGCCGAGGGCAAGTCGGTCACGCCGGCGTTCCTGTTCGCCGTGCTGCTATGGGGCGAGGTGCGTGATCTGGCCCACACCTGGGGCACCCAAGGCAAGGACGTCAACGAGGCATGGGCTCGCGCTGCCGCACACGTAGTGGCCGAGCAATGCCAACGCGTGGCCATCCCACGTCGCTTCACCATCACGATGGAAGAAATCTGGTCGCTGCAACCACGCTTCGAACAGATCCAGCGCAAGAAGGTCTTCCGCCTGCTGGCCCATCCGCGGTTCCGCGCTGCGTTCGATTTCCTGCTGCTACGGGCAGCGGAATCGCCGGCGATCGGCGAACTTGGTCAATGGTGGGCGCATGCGCAGCAGCTGCCGCATGAAACCCTGGCCGCTGCACTGCCCCTGCATCAGGCCAATGCCACCGGCGAAGCCGAGCCGGCACGTCCAAGTGCAACGCGCAAGCGCAAACGGCGACGCAAGCCCGCCGCCGGTAAATCCGGGGCTGGCTGATGCACGCTTATGTCGCGCTGGGCAGCAATCTGGGCGATTCGCGACAACACCTGCTGGATGCCACTGAAGCGCTGGCCACGTTGCCCCAAACCGAATTGTTGGCGCGCTCACGCCTCTACCGCACCCCGCCGTGGGGGGGAGTCGATCAGCCGGATTTTCTCAACGCGGTGGTGCTGATTGAAACAGCGCTGCCGCCGCACGATTTGCTCGATGCCTTGCTCAATATCGAGCGCGCCGCCGGCCGTCAGCGCAACGGCGAGCGTTGGGGGCCGCGCACACTCGACCTGGACCTGCTGTACGTGGCCGGCAGGACAGTGAACAGCGAGCGCTTGACCTTGCCCCATCCGCATATCGCTGACCGCGCTTTCGTGCTGTTACCGCTTAACGACGTGGCCCCCGATCTGCTCATTCCGGGGCAGGGCAAGGTGTCGAACCTTCTCCAGGGTGTGGATGCGCATGGCTGCACCCCGGTCGAGTAGGCTGGGATGGCAATCCCAGCGCCGGCAAGCCGCCAGAGAGCTGGGTGCTGGCCTTGATGCGCAAGGCCGCATGCCCTTGGCTTGAGTACGGCTGTTGCGCGCCGGATAATTGTTCACCGCAACATAGAAGGAAAGGCCGTGTACGTGGAAAATGCCAGCGCTCCCGTTCGCAAGCCGGTGACGGTTCCAAGCTTGCATGCGATGAAGGCGGAAGGGCGCAAGATCGTCATGCTCACCGCGTACGACGCGAGCTTTGCCGCGCAATTGGAATGGGCCGGTGTAGACATCGCCCTGGTCGGCGATTCCTTGGGCATGGTGGTGCAAGGCCAGCGCAGCACGCTGCCGGTCACGCTCGACCAGATGGCTTATCACACCGGCATGGTGGCGCGCGGCTTGTCCGCCACGTTGCTGATTGCCGATATGCCTTTCATGGCCGACCGTAACGTCGACTATGCGCTGGAAGCCGGTGCCCGGCTGGTCGGCGAGGCGGGCGCGGCGATGGTGAAGATCGAAGGCGCCGCGGCGCACGTTCTTGAATCGATTCACGCCCTGACCGAGCGCGCCATTCCGGTGTGCGCGCACTTGGGGCTTACGCCACAATCGGTGCACAAGTTTGGCGGTTACAGGGTGCAGGGTCGCGAGCAAGAGGCGGCGGAGCGCGTTGTGAATGAAGCGCTGGCGGTGCAGCAGGCCGGCGCGGATATTTTGGTGCTGGAGGGCGTGCCTACGCCGCTGGGCGAGCGTGTGACCAAGGCCCTCGACATCCCTGTCATCGGCATCGGTGCGGGCCCCCACTGCGATGGCCAAGTGCTGGTGATTTACGACATGCTGGGGATCACGCCCGGCAAGCGCCCCAAGTTCAGCAAGGATTTCCTTGCCGGCCGTGGCTCGGTGCAGGAGGCGGTCGCCGCCTTTGTCGCCGAGGTGCGCAACGGGACATTTCCCGCGGCCGAACACGGTTATAACTAGAACGGACACCCTTCATTCATGCAAACCCTCCAAGATGCCGCAGGCTTGCGCGCCACGATTCGCGGCTGGCGCGGCCAAGGGCACACGATTGGCTTCGTGCCGACCATGGGCAACCTGCACGCCGGACATCATTCGCTGGTCAAACTGGCGCGTGCGCGCACGGATCGCGTCGTAGCAAGCGTGTTCGTCAATCCCACCCAGTTCGGACCGAACGAGGATTTCGAGCGCTATCCGCGCACGCTGGCGCAGGACCAGGCGGGGCTGGCTGAATCTGGCTGTGATCTGTTGTTCGCACCGGACGTGTCGGTGCTGTATCCCTTTGGCGCGGACAAGAGCGTCAGCTTGCGTGTGCCGGAACTGACCGAGACCCTGGAGGGTGCGCACCGTCCAGGCCATTTCGACGGCGTGGCCACGGTGGTGTGCAAGCTGTTCAACCTGGTGCAGCCGGATATCGCGATCTTCGGCCAAAAGGATTTCCAGCAGTTGAAAGTGATCGAGCGCATGGTGCGCGACCTGTCCTTGCCGGTGAAGGTGATGGGCGGACCCACCCAGCGGGCGGAAGACGGGCTGGCGCTCAGCTCGCGCAACCAGTACCTGTCGGTGGATGACCGCGCAAGCGCACCCCTGGTCTACGAAACCCTGCAGCAGATGCGCGAGCTGATCGCCAAGGGGCACGCCCGCAAGGTGGTGGAGCAGGCGGCGGCTTCGAAGCTGGAACGAGCCGGCTTCGCCCCCGATTACGCCGCCATCCGGCGCGCCGAGGACCTGTCCGAGCCGGCCGATGGCGAGCGGGAAGGCTTGGTGGCGCTGATCGCGGCCCGCCTGGGTGCCACCCGGCTGATCGATAACCTGTTGTTTGACTGAAACATTTTTGCGCTATTGAACAATCATGGGCGTTACCCCATGTTGGGCTCGGGTGCCGTTGCGGCGATGCCTGCAGCGGCAGGATAATAGAAGGCTATGCAGGCAGTCCCTGCTGGAATGAAGTCATGCAACTGAACATGCTGAAGGCGAAGATCCACCGTGCCACCGTGACCCACGCGGAACTGCACTATGAGGGTTCGATCGCCATCGACGGTCTGCTGCTCGATGCCTCGGGCATCCGCGAATACGAGCAGATCCACGCCTGGAACATCAACAACGGCAAGCGCTTCGTTACCTACGCGCTGCGCGCCGAAGAGGGTTCGGGCATCATCTCGGTGAACGGCAGCGCCGCGCACCGTGCTCAGCCGGGCGACCTGGTGATCATCGCGGCCTTCGTGCATCTGAACGAGGCGGAAGTGGAAAAGTTCCAGCCGACCCTGGTGTACGTGGACAAGGACAACCGCATCAGCCATACGAATCGTTCGATTCCGAAACAGATGGCGGCAGCGTAACGCCAGTGCAGCCGTCATTCCCGCGAAAGCGGGAAGCCATTTTGCTTTTGCTCTGATGCATCTTTAAAGATGGATTCCCGCTTTCCTCGTTCCTCAAAGCCAGGCACGTCCATATGCCTTCCCCGCGTGCGCGGGAATGACAGCTATGCGGCCTTAGTCATGCCGCGCCAACGCCCAGGCCACGTGTTCGCGCACAACCGCCGAAGGGTGTTCGGCGCGCGCCAGCAGCGCCGCACGCACCTGTTCTGACGATGGCGCATTCCCAAGCGCAACCGCAATATTGCGCAACCATCCTTCGTAGCCTGCGCGACGGATCGCCATGCCTTCCGTGCGCCGTAGAAATTCCTCCTCGCTCCAGCCGAACAGTTCCACCAGCTTGGCGCCATCAAGGCTGTGCCGCGGCGCGAAATCCGGTTCGGTCGCATCTTGCGCGAACTTGTTCCATGGGCAAATCAGCTGACAGTCGTCGCAACCGAAGATACGGTTGCCCATCGGCGCGCGCAGGTCTTCGGGGATCGAACCTTTCAGTTCGATCGTGAGGTAGGAAATGCAGCGGCGTGCATCCAGGCGGTAGGGTCCGACGATCGCCTGGGTTGGGCAGATATCGATGCACTTGCGGCAGGTGCCGCAATGCGCCGTCGCCACTTCGTCAACGGGTAGCGGCAGGTTGGTGTAAAGCTCGCCGAGAAAGAAATACGAGCCGGCTTGGCGATTGATCAGCACCGTATGCTTGCCGATCCAGCCGAGGCCGGCATTGCGTGCGAGCGCTTTTTCCAGCACCGGTGCGGAGTCGACGTAGGCGCGATAGCCAAAATCGCCGATCGCCTCGCGGATGCGATCGGCCAGCTTCTGCAGCCGGTTGCGCATCAGTTTGTGGTAGTCCCGGCCGAGCGCGTAGCGTGCCACGTAGCCGGCCTCGGCGTCCTGCAGCACATCCCATGCGTGCTGGGTTCCCGGTGGCAGGTAATCCATGCGTACGGAGATCACGCGCTGCGTGCCTGGTTCGAGTTCATCTGGCCGGCTGCGCTTGCTCCCATGGCGTGCCATGTAATCCATCTCCCCGTGATAGCCGTCTTCCAGCCAGCGTTCGAGGTGCTGTTCGTCCTGTTCCAACGTCACGCCGCTGATGCCGGCTTCGGCGAAGCCGAGTTCGCGCGCCCAGCGCTTGATATCGCGGGCGAGAGCGGCGTAATTCGGGGAAACATCCATGGGCATGCGCATAGTGTAGTAGCGCTCTCTATAATCCGCCGATGCACGCAGACCGGCACCTTCGCGATCTCTACACCGTCGAGCAGGTGCGCGCCCTCGACCGGCGCGCCATCGACGAACTGGGCGTCAGCGGTTTCGAGCTGATGAACCGGGCCGCCACGGCGGCCTTCGCATGCCTGCGCCGGCATTGGCCACATGCGCGACAAATCGCCGTGTTCTGCGGCCCGGGCAATAACGGCGGGGATGGTTATCTGATCGCAGGCCTCGCACAGGATGCCGGCCTCGGTGTCGAGGTGGTGGAATTGAACGACGCTGGGCGAGGCGATGCCGGGCTCGCGCGCGATGCATGGCAGCGCAGCGGCGGCATCACGCATCGCTGGCATCAGGATGCGTCGCTGCCGCAGGCCGACGTGTACGTGGATGCGCTCTATGGCACAGGCCTGAATCGTGCTCCGGAGGCCGCTGCCAGCACCTTGATCGAACGCATCAACGCCTCGGGCATACCTGTGCTGGCAGTGGATATTCCATCCGGTTTGAACGCCGATACCGGTCATTGCGCCGGTGCGGCAATCCGCGCGCAAGTGACGATGAGTTTCATTGCCGCCAAGCGCGGCATGTATACCGGGCAGGCCGCAACCCAGGTCGGCTCGCTTGAGATCGACACGCTCGGCTTGCCGCAGCTCTTGTGGCAGGGAGTGCCTGTGGACGCCACATTGCTCGAAGCCATGCATCTTGGGCCGCGCGCACGCGATGCGCACAAAGGCGATGGCGGGCACGTGCTGGCGATTGGCGGCGATCACGGCACGGCAGGCGCCATTCGCCTGTGTGGTGAAGCGGCGTTGCGTTGCGGGGCGGGGCTCGTAAGCATTGCCACCCGCAGCGAAAACCTCACCGCCTTGAACAGCGCGCGCCCGGAATTGATGGCGCACGGTGTGCATGGCCCGCAGGAGCTGGAAACCATGCTCGCGCGCGCCACCGTGCTTGCGGTGGGGCCGGGTCTGGGACAGGGCGCATGGGGGCATGCGTTGTGGCTGACCGCACTGGATAGCGGCATGCCGCTGGTGCTGGATGCCGATGGCCTGAACCTGCTCGCCCGCGAGCAGCGCTGTTTCACCCTACCTGCCGTACTGACACCGCATCCTGGTGAAGCGGCGCGCTTGCTCGGCAAAACCAATGCCGAAGTGCAGGCTGATCGATTCGCCGCGGCGCGCGAACTGGCACGACGCTACGGTGCGGTGGTCGTATTGAAAGGATCGGGTAGCCTCGTCGCGAATCCGGATGGACGTCTAGACGTCTGTACATGGGGTAATCCAGGTATGGCGAGCGGTGGCATGGGTGACCTGTTGACGGGCGTGATTGCCGCCTTGATGGCCCAAGGCTGCTCAGCCTGGGATGCTGCCCGCATCGGTGTCGGCCTTCATGCGCGCGCGGGGGACGTGGCGGCGCGCAAAGGTGAGCGTGGCTTGCTGGCCAGCGATCTGCTGGATCCTCTGCGAGCGTTGGGCAATGGATTCGGACATGACTGAACAACACTGGGAGCTTCCCGACGAAGACGCCACGCGTGTGCTGGGTACGAAGCTCGCCGGCGCCCTGGACAGTGGTCTGGTGGTTTACCTGCGCGGCGATCTGGGCGCTGGCAAGACCAGCTTCGCGCGCGCCTTGTTGTCCGCCATGGGCGTTGGCGAGCGCATCAAAAGCCCTACCTACAGCCTGGTCGAGGGCTATCACGGCAAGGACGGCCGACCGGCCTGGCATCTGGATCTTTATCGCATCGCCGATCCGGGGGAGCTGGAATGGCTGGGCCTGGATGCGCTGGCTGATCTCGCAGCGGTCGTGCTGGTGGAGTGGCCCGAGCGCGGACTAGGTGCGTTGCCCACGCCGGATGTGGAGGTGCATTTGAGCTATCACGGCAGCGGGCGGCACGCGCGCTTGCAGCCAAAAACGGTGCGTGGCGAACACGTGTTAGCTCGGATTGCTTGAGCGTCCTAAGACGCGCGCGTAGGCGCACGCCGTATTCGCAGAAAGTTTGACGCAAGTTTCGTCGATGGCTTCACATTCTTTAGACGGATCATGTGAACTTTATAAGAAGACAAGCTGGCGATGATCGCGCATTTGATCAGGAACGATTGGAGTGGGGGAGGGAACTCGTGCTCGGTTATTACGCTGTGTTGGCCATACGGAGTCTTAGTCGCGACATAGCGCTGACGCTGTTGATGGTGCTGACCATCGCCATCGGTATCGGTGCCAGCATGACTGCACTTACCGTTTATCACGTGCTGGCACGGGATCCCTATCCTGGGCGTAGCGGCAAGCTTTTTCGGCCACAGCTGGACCCGCGCCAATACGCCGATCGGAGCAAGACCAACCTGCATGCCGGCGCCGAAGAGCCCTATATCCAGTTGAGCTGGATCGATGCCATGAACCTGTTGCATGCGCACCGCGCGGATCGCCAGGCGGTGATGTCGACCGGTTCTTTCCGTGTGGAGCTGCCGGATGGCAAGGTCCGGCCGAGCCACTCCTTTGGGCTCTACACGACTACCGACTTCTTCCCCATGTTTGGCGCTCCCTTCCGTTACGGTGCCGCCTGGAGCGAGGCCGATGATGAGCGCGGTACGCGCGTGGTTGTCATCACCGATACGCTCAACGACATGCTGTTCGGCGGCGCGAACAGCGTCGGCCATATCGTCGTGCTGAGGGGCGTACCGTTTCGCGTGGTAGGTGTGCTGGATCATTGGCAGATCCTGCCGCGCATCTACGGCTCCTACCAGGCCATCGAATTGAGCGATGTCTACGAGGCCTACATCCCGTTGACCTCGGCTATCGATGCCGATCTGCATCCCGCAGGCAGCCGGCGCTGCTGGGACGAAAAAGTTCCTTTTCCGCCAGACAATCGGCAGAAGAAGACCGCGCCCTGTGCGTGGCTGCAAATGTGGGTGCAATTGGACAGCGCGGCCAAGGTGGCGGCCTATCGCGACTTTCTCATCCATTACTCGGAGGATCAGAAAGCGATCGGCCGGTTCCAGCGGCCACCCAACGTACGTCTGCGTTCCGTGACGCAATGGCTGGAGGCTTTCCACGCCGTTCCCGACGATGCACGCGTGCAGGTGTGGCTGGCTTTCGGTTTTCTGCTGGTCTGCCTGATCAATGCCACCGGACTGATGCTGGCCAAATTCATGCGCGGCATCGGTAACGTGGGTGTACGTCGGGCCATGGGGGCGTCGCGGCGGGCTGTGTTTGCGCAGCTGCTGGTGGAGGCCGGCATGATCGGTGTCGCGGGCGGCCTGATCGGACTGGTGCTGGCCTACGGCGGGCTGTGGCTGTTGCGGCAGCAGCAAGATGGCGACATCGACTATGCCACGCTGGTGCACATGGACGTCGGCATGCTGATCATCAGCATCGTGATTGCGCTGGCCAGCAGCCTGCTGGTCGGCTTATTGCCAGCATGGCGCGCCTGCCAGGTCTCGCCGGCCCTGCAGCTCAAGACCCAGTGAGCAACTTTAGTCATGGACCTCAAGCCGATACTCTCCGCACTGCTCCGGCACAAGGTGGTGCTTTTTCTGCTGGTGCTGGTGATCGCCCTCAGCTGTGGCGTGGTGAGCAACAGCGTCTTCCTGATGACCTTGCACTTGGAGCGGCTGCACATGCCCGCCGGCTTCGACGAGGATCGGCTGGTTGAAATCAATGCCGACACTCTGCTTACCCCTCACAGCGACGAAGCCAAGCGGCGCACGCGCGAAACGGCGGACGCCTTGCGCCAGATCCCCGGCGTGCAGGGCGTAACGCTGAGCAACCAGGTGCCGCTGGACTACAGTGCCTTCTTCCCCGGCTACATTGCACTCAACGAGAAGGATGCGGAAAGCCGATCCGGCGTACTGGTGGCGGTCTACGGTGGAGAGGAATTCGCCAAGACCCTCGGCTTGCGCCTGGTGGCCGGCCGCTGGCTGAACCCGCTTGGCTTTGTCGACTACGCCGACGTCTTCAAGCCGGGCAGCGTGCTTGCGCCGTCGGAAGCGCTGATTACCACGGCGCTGGCCAAGCGCGTGTGGCCCGGCCAAAACCCGCTCGGCAAGCAGTTCTATTTCACCAGCGGCAAGCCTCCGACGACGGTGGTCGGCGTCGTCGAACACTTACCACGCCCGAACGCGATCTACGGCCCTGGTGAGGAGGATTACAGCATCGTTTTGCCGATGCGCCTGTGGCTCGACGATGGCGTCTACTATCTGCTCCGCACCGCCGACCCCAGCCAGCGCCAACAGGTCCTGCATGCCGCTGTGGATACTTTGCATCGGCTTGATCCGCACGTAGCCATCATGTCGCAACGGCCAGTGACCGATGCGCGCAAGGAGCAGCTCGGCAAGGACCTGGCCATGGCCAGGATGCTGGCCGGGTTATGCGTTACCTTGCTGCTGATCACCGGCCTGGGCATCGTCGGCTTGAGCAGCTATTGGGTGCAGCAGCGACGACGCCACATCGGTGTACGCCGGGCCCTCGGGGCCACCCGCACCGATATCCTGCGCTACTTCATGCTGGAAAATTTCCTGCTCACCAGCCTGGGCGTGATGCTGGGCATGGCGCTGGCTTATGGCCTGAGCGCGTTGCTGATGCATTACTACGAATTGCCGCGGCTGCCCTGGTTCTATTTTCCGCTGGGTGCGGTGGCACTGTGGGTGACTGGGCAGCTTGCCGTGCTGGCGCCGGCTCTGCGGGCATCGTGTATTTCACCCGCCGCGGCAGCGGCGGGATGAGGCGTTTTGCCTCGATCAGCCTGCTGGGCGGTAGCGGAAGCTTCAGCGCATTCTGATAAAAGCCATGCAGCCCATGGAAATTTAAAGAAAAATCTCTTGCATTCAGGAATCTGGTGAGCTTCAATGCGGCACCATGAGGGGCTATCTCACTCGCATTTGTTGCCTGGTTGCTACCGCGATGCTTGCCGCGGCGCCCGGTTTCGCCCTGCAAGCGGCCGAGGTAAAGAACGCCCGCGTTTGGGCCGGCCATGACTACACCCGCGTGGTGTTCGATCTTTCCGGCCCCGCCAAATACAAGCTCAGCCAGGACGGTGACCGGATCGTGCTCGAGCTGGCCAGCAGTAGCGCCAGCGGCCGGCTTGCACCTGCCGCGCAGGGCATGTTCAAGAGCCTGACCAGTGCAGGGCAGGGGGATTCGCTGCGCCTGACCGCTTCGGTCGCGCCAAACAGCCAGCCGAAGACCTTCGTGCTCGGTCCGTCCGGTCAGGCCGGCTATCGGCTCGTGCTGGATCTTTATCCTGGCAGCGGCAAGCAACCGGTTGCGCCGGCCAAAGCCTCGGCGCCGGATCGCAGCGGCGAAGACACCGCTGTAGCGCCCAGCAAGGCGGCCCCGGTCGACCAGGCCGACGCCCCCGCACCGGTGGTGATCAACGCGAGCAGCAAGCTGACCTCCCGCAAGGGTGTCACTACCCGCCAGGCGGCGGTGTTGCTGAACAGCCAGCGCCAGGTCGTGGTGGCGGTGGATGCTGGCCACGGCGGCAAGGATCAGGGCGCCCACGGCCCCGACGGCACGCTGGAGAAGAACGTCACGCTCGCGGTGGCGCGCAATCTTGCCGCGCTGATCAACCGCCAGCCGGGCATGAAGGCAGTCCTCACGCGTGATGGCGACTACTTCATCCCGCTGAAGCAGCGCTATGAGATCGCCCGCCAGAATCAGGCGGACCTGTTCGTGTCGGTTCACGCCGACTCGTACACCAGCAGCGACGCAAAAGGTTCGTCCGTGTGGGTGCTGTCGCCGCGCGGCAAGAGCTCGGTGGCAGCGCAGATGCTGGCCGATCGTGAAAACAGTTCCGATCTGATCGGCGGCGTATCGTTGGCCGCCGAGAACGACAGCCTTGCCTCCGTGTTGCTCGATATGCAGCAGGGCTGGGCGGTGCAGGCGAGCGAGACGGTAGCGCAGAACGTGCTGAACGCGCTCTCGGCGCTTGGGCCCACCCATCGCGGCTACGTGGAGCGCGCCAACTTCGTAGTGCTGCGTTCGCCGGACGTGCCATCGATCCTGGTGGAAACGGCCTTCATCAGCAATCCGTCCGAGGAGCACCGGCTGCGCGATCCTGCCCACCAGCAGCAGCTTGCCACCGCGATCATGGATGGGGTGAAGGGTTATTTCCTGAGCAATCCGCCGCAGGGCACCTGGTTTGCGATGGAGGCCGCGCGCCGCAAGGGGGTGCTGCCTAACGATGCCAAATCCGACACCGTGGCCAGCACCGGCGAAGCCGCCGATGCGGACGTGCGTGACATGCATCGTGTAGCCAATGGCGAAACCTTGCGCAGCATTGCCAAGCAGTACGGCGTGAGCGTGGATTCACTCAAGAACGTCAACGGCATCAGCAGCAACAGCGTGCGCATCGGCACGATGCTGGTGATACCCAACAGTTGACGTAGGCTGGGATGACCATCCCAGCCCTGCGCACTGCAACCATCGATATCCGGATAGTTGATGCGACGCGGCGCTGCTAAGCTTGCGCCCCATGTCCCGTATCCGCCCTCTGCCTCCCGAACTCATCAATCAGATCGCCGCTGGCGAGGTCATCGAACGGCCGTCTTCGGTGGTGAAGGAACTGGTCGAAAACAGTCTTGACGCCGGCGCAGGGCGCGTGGAGGTCGATATCGAGCTCGGTGGCGCGCGCCTGATTCGCGTGCGCGATGACGGCGACGGCATCGCGGCCGATGATCTGCCGTTGGCCGTCGCCTCGCACGCCACCAGCAAGATCGGCAGCTTCGACGATCTCGAACACGTGGCAAGCATGGGTTTTCGTGGCGAAGCGCTGGCGTCGATGGCCTCGGTGGGGCGCTTCGCGATGACCTCGCGCCTGCGTGGCGCGGACAATGCCTTCCGTATCGAAGTCGACAGTGGCCGCATGCAGGACGTGAGGCCCGCGCAGCATCCGCAGGGCACCAGCGTGGAATTGCGCGACCTGTTCTACAACGTGCCGGCGCGCAGAAAGTTTCTGCGCGCGGAACGCACCGAATTCGCGCATATCGACGATCTGCTCAAGTCGCTTGCCCTGGCGCGTGGCGGCGTGGAGTTTCGCCTGAGCCACAATGGCAAATCGGTGCGCGTGTGGAAGGCGGCGCGTGACGAGGCGGCCATGTTGCTGCGCGTGGCGGAAATGCTCGGCGAAAACTTCCCGCAGCAGAGCCTGCGCATCGATCATGCTTCGGCAGGCATGCGTCTGTCAGGATGGGTCGGATTGCCGACGGCTTCGCGGCCGCAGGCCGATGCGCAGTATTTCTACGTAAACGGGCGCCTGGTGCGCGATCGGATAGTCGCGCACGCGGTGCGGCAGGCCTATGCCGACGTGCTGTTCCATGGTCGCCATCCGGCCTTCGTGCTCTATCTGGAGCTGGATCCCGTCGGCGTGGATGTGAACGTGCATCCGGCCAAGAGCGAAGTGCGCTTTCGCGAGCAACGCCTGGTGCACGATTTCCTGTTCCGCACTTTGCATGAAGCGCTCGCGGAAACGCGCGCCGGGCAACAGGCGGCAGTGGAAGCGCCGGCGTGGCCCGCCGCCGCGGGCGTGGCATCGACCGTGGTGCAGGAAGTGAACCGGCAGGTGAGCAACTGGCCGGCGAGCGCGTCGCAAAGCCGGCTGCGCTTGGGCGTTCGTGACGAACCGTTGGTCGAATACGCCACTTTGCTGGGTGAACCGATGGCCGAGCAGCGGAGCATCGTTCAACAGCCTCTGCCCGCAGCCGATGACAGCGAGGCGCCGCCGCTGGGCTACGCTATCGCGCAGCTCAAGACCATCTACATCCTGGCCGAGAATGCTCACGGCCTGGTGCTGATCGACATGCATGCCGCGCACGAGCGCATCACCTACGAAAAACTGAAAGCCGGCCGCGCGTGCAGCAATCTTCGTTCGCAAATGTTGCTGGTGCCGTTGTCGGTGCCGGTCAGCGCGAAGGAGGCCGCCGCCGCCGAAGAGCACGGCGACGCCCTCGCCGATTGGGGGCTGGAGCTTTCCCGCAGCGGCCCCTCCGCGGTGGTGGTGCGGCGAATCCCTGCCTTGCTGGAAGGTGCGGACGTGGCTGAACTTACCCGCAGCGTACTGGGCGAGCTGGCCCAGCACGGCAGTTCGCGCCAGCTGCAGGAGCTGGAAAACGAGTTGTTATCCAGCATGGCCTGCCACGGTTCGGTGCGCGCCGGCCGGCGCCTGACCGTTCCGGAAATGAATGCCCTGTTGCGCGAGATGGAAGCTACCGAACGTTCTGGCCAATGCAACCACGGCCGTCCGACCTGGGTGCAGCTGGGCATGACTGAATTGGATAAGCTTTTTCTGCGGGGGCGTTGAAGAGCTTCTGATCTCGTGTAGGCTGGGATCAAATCCCAGCATTGGACGCCGCATGGAAAGCTGGGATTATCACCTCAGCCTACGTACTTGCATCGAGCGGAGCAGACCCCATGTGGCGCAGCGTCCTGGTCGGATTGATCTTGAGTACTGGAGTGGCCCTCGTGCATGCCGATACCCCCCAACAAGCAGCAACCCCCGACGCGTACCAGCAAAGCATTGAAAAATGGCGCGCCGAACGCGTCGCACGGCTGACCGCGGCGGATGGCTGGCTCAGCCTTATCGGCCTGGAGTGGCTGCAGCAAGGCGCGAACAAGGTGGGTACAGCGACCGACAACGACATCGTCCTGCAGGCGGGTCCCGCGCATCTGGGCGTGATTACGCTGGACAAAAGCGGGCAGGCCAGCATCAAGCTCGCCGCCGGCAGCGGGGCTACCATCGACGGTAAGCCGGTTGGGGAGGCTGCGCTGATCGATGACATGCATGTCAAAGGCGATGCGGCGCCCACCAAGGTGGACTTCGGCACGGCGAGTTTCTACGTGATTGATCGCGAAAGCCGCAAGGCGCTGCGCGTGAAGGATGTCCAAGCCGCCACGCGCAAGCATTTCCTTGGTATTGACTATTTCCCGATCGATCCGTCCTGGCACATCGTGGCCGATTGGGTGCCGTTCGATCCGCCGCATGACCTGAAGATCGGTTCGGTGATCGGCACCATCGATACGGTCAAGGTGCCCGGCAAGGCCGTGTTTACCCGTGACGGCCACACTTATGAGCTGCTGCCGTACCAGGAAGAACCGGGCGGCGAACTGTTCTTTGTGCTCGCCGACCGTACCTCCGGGCATGAAACCTATGGTGCGGCGCGTTTCCTCTACGCAGCGCTACCGCAAAACGGCAAGGTGGTGCTGGATTTCAACAAGGCCTACAACCCGCCTTGTTCTTTCACGCCGTTCGCGACCTGTCCGTTGGCGCCGCCGGAAAATCGCCTGGACCTGCGCATCACTGCCGGCGAGAAGAAATATCGCGGTCATTGAGTAGGCTGGGATAGTCATCCCAGCTTTCCGTGCGGCACCTCGATGCTGGGATAGTCATCCCAGCCTACCGACCATTGAAGGTTGCCTTGCGCTTCCCCAGGAACGCGCTGGTCCCTTCCTTCATGTCTTCCGTGGCGAACATCAATGCGAACGCCTGGGTCTCGAATTCCAGGCCTTGATCCAGCGAAGTCTCGCCGCCCTGCAACACGGTGTCGAGAATGCTCGCCGCCGCCAGCGGGGCCGCTGCCGCCAGCTGGTCGGCCAGGGCATTGACCGTTTCATCCAGGGCTTCGGGCGCCACCACGCGATTTACGACACCCAACTCGTAAGCGCGCTGCGCCGTGATGTTGCTGCCGGTAAGGCATAGCTCAAGCGCCGCGCCGCGGCCGGCCAGGCGCAACAGGCGCTGGGTGCCACCGAACCCGGGAATCAGGCCGAGGTTGATCTCCGGCTGACCGAACTTGGCTTTCTCGCTGGCAATGCGCAGGTGGCAGCACATCGCCAGTTCCATGCCGCCGCCCAGGGCAAAGCCCTGGATGCGCGCGATCACCGGCTTGCCGAGCCGCTCGATGCCGCTCATCAGCCGCTGGCCGGTGCGCGAAAAGCTCTGTGCCTGCATCGGCGTGTAACCGTTCATCTCGCTGATGTCCGCCCCGGCGACGAACGCCTTGTCGCCCGCCCCGGCCAGCACGATGGACCGTACTGCATCGTCCTGGGCCGCCTGGTTGAAGGCCAGGGTCAGCTCGTTCAAGGTATCGCGATTGAGCGCGTTAAGCTTGTCCGGGCGGTTGACGGTGATGGTGCGCACGGCACCACGATTGCCGATCTCAAGGTTGCGGTAGGCCATGGTGGACTCCGTTGGAAAGTTAAAGCGCTGATTTTAGCAGCGGGAACCTTTGCCGCTTGCGGCTTTCTCACTGTGTCTCCGCTTGCCGCCTGGTCTCATCTGCCTGGGGGTGTTGAGCCTTCCCCCGCAGCGCTGAACATTCGGCAGCATCGTATCCAGCTACAGGACTGCCTACGAAGACGGCTTTCGCCGTATGCTTAGAGCCCGCCCCATGTCTCCAAGTCGTACCCATCGGTTTTGTTTGCCCACGGCGGCCTCTCAAGGATGCCAGCCGCACGGAGGCGTTGGGCGGTTTTGCAACCTGGAGAAAATAATGACCCCTGCGCGTTGCCTGATTGCGGTTCTACTGCTGCTTGCCGCCGGCGCGGTGCAAGCACAGGGAACGAACGCACCCGGGGCACCGCAGCAGCATCCCCCGGCGGTGAAGCTCGACAAGCACAAGCTGTCCTATGCCATCGGCTACCGCATCGGCACGCAGTTCTCCGACGGCGATTTCCCGATCGACATGGGCGTGCTGCAAAAGGCCATCGAGGACGCCTACGCCAAACGCCCGCCGGTGGTCTCCAAGCAAGACATGTACAACCAGCTGGTCGGCCTGGGCGAGCGCATGCATGAGCAGGCCGTGGCCGAATTCAACCGCATCGCGGCCGAGAACGCCAAGAAGAGCACCGACTATCTGACGCATAATGCAACCCTGCCTGGGGTGGTGCAGCTGCCCTCGGGCATCCAGTATTCGGTGATCAAGAAAGGCGACGGTACGGCCAGCCCGGGCACCGACAACCTGGTCACCGTCAACTACCGCGGCATGCTGATCGACGGCACCGAATTCGACAGTACCTGGGCGCACGGCAAGCCGGTTACGTTCACCGTGGACAAGGTGATCCGCGGTTGGCAGTACGTGATCCCACGCATGCACGTGGGCGATCGCTGGAAGGTCGTCATCCCGCCTGCGCTGGCCTACGGCGAACAGGGCGCGTTGCCGCGCATCGGTCCGAACCAGGCGCTGGTATTCGACATTGAGCTGCTCGACATCAAACCACCGAATCCGCAGGCGCCAGGCCCCTGACGCCGAGGCGACGCGTGCGCTAGGATGTTAGGGAGCCTCTGATCTATTCCTACGTACCCGTCACCG
>NZ_BSOA01000019.1 GCF_030160275.1 Dyella flagellata | reverse complement strand
CGGATATCGGCCTCGCCGGGTGGCGCGATGATGACCTGCTGGCCGGCCAGCAGCGGCACCCACATCTCGTAGGTGGAGGCATCGAAGGCTTGCGCCGAATGCATCAGCACACGCTGTTGCGATGAACCGTGCCAACGCCGATCCATCGCCAGTTCCAGCACATTGCGATGCGTGACACCGATACCCTTGGGCGTGCCGGTGGAGCCGGAGGTGTACATCACATAGGCCAGCTGGTCGGCCTGTGCACGCACGGCCGGTGGCGTGCTCGGCTGCGCGGCGATACGCGCGGCATCGCCATCCAGTTGCAGCACATGCGCCTCATGCGGCGGCAAGCGTTCGGCCAGTGCCGATTGCGTCACGATCACGCGAGCTTGGGTATCGGCCAGCATGAAGGCCAGGCGCTCGGAGGGATAGCGCGGTTCCAGCGGCACATAGGTGCCGCCGGCCTTGAGGATGCCCAGCACGCCGATCAATACGTCCAGCGAACGTTCCACGCACAAGGCCACCATGTTTTCCGGACCGACGCCGCAGGCTTGCAGCTGGTGGGCCAGTTGATTGGCGCGCGCGTCGAGCTGGCGATAGGTCAGCCATTGCTCGCCGGCCGTGGCCGCGACGGCCAGTGGTGTGCGTGCGGCCTGTTCGGCGAAACGTTGCGCCAAGGTGCCTTCCGCCTGGGGGCGATCCGTGGCATTCCAGTCCACCAGCAGCTGCTGCCGTTCGGCGTGTTCCAGCAGATCGAGTTCGGCGAGCTTCGTGTCGGCATGATCGGCTACGTTTTGCAGCAATCGAACCAGTTGGCGAACCATGCGCTCAGCCGTGGCGGCATCGAACAGATCGGTAGCGTATTGAACACTGCCAAGCAGCTTCTGCGGTGAACCGTGCGCGGCATCGCGTTCGATGAAACTGAAGGTGAGATCGAACTTGGCAACGCCATAGCCGGTGGTTTGCGGGGTCGTGCTCAAGCCCGAGAACTGCCATTGCGCATCCGCATTGTTCTGCAAAACCACCGCAACCTGGAATAACGGGTGCTGGCTGGCTGAGCGACGCGGATTGAGCATCTCCACCAGGCGTTCGAAGGGTAGGTCCTGGTGCGTATAGGCACCCAGATCCTGGTTGCGCACACGCTCAAGCAACTCCCGGAAGCTGGGCTGGCCCGAGCAATCGGTGCGTAGCACCAGCGTGTTGACGAAGAATCCGACCAGCTCGCTGAGCGCTTCATCCGTGCGTCCGGCGATCGGCGTGCCGAGCGGGATATCGGTGCCCGCGTCGAGCTTGCACAGCAAGGCGGCCACGGCGGCATGCAGCACCATGAACAGCGTTGCCTGATGGGCATTGGCCAGTTCGGTCAGCTTGGTCAGTACCGGCGCATCCAGCTCGAAACCGACATGCTCGCCGCGGAAGCTTGCTTGCGCCGGGCGTGCGCGGTCGTAGGGCAGGGCGAGCTGTTCCGGCAAGCCTTCGAGCGTGAGCTTCCAGTACGCGACCTGCTTAGCCAACAGACTGCCTGGATCGGCTTCGTCGCCGAGTCGTTCGCGCTGCCATAGCGTGTAATCGGCATATTGCACCGGCAGTGGGGTCCAGTCTGGCGCCCGTCCAGCAAGCCGTGCGGCGTACGCCTGTTCCAGGTCGCGAACCAGCGGCGCCCATGACCATCCGTCGCTGGCAATGTGGTGCACCAGCAGCAGGAGCACGTGCGTCGCCGGGCCGAGCTTGAACAAACTTGCGCGAACCGGTAGCTCGTTACGCAAATCAAAGCCATGCATGGCCGCCTGTTTGAGTGCTGCAGCGAGCCCGGCTTCCGCCAGCTCGATCACGGGTAAATGCAACTGCGCATCCTGATCGCTGAGGATGCGCTGCCACGCCCCCTGGCCGTCCTCGCCGAACACCGTGCGCAGACTTTCATGACGCACCACCAGGTCGTTAAACGCGGCTTGCAGCGCGTGCCGGTCGAGCCGGCCTTCCAGGCGTACCGCCAGTGGGATGTTGTAAGTGGAACTGGGTCCCTCGAATTGATGCAGGAACCACAGGCGCTGCTGCGCGAAGGACAGCGGAATACGTTCGGGCCGCGCCATCGGGAGCAACGGAGCACTGACGGTGGCGGCGGCACCAAGTTGATCAATCAAGGCGGCGACCGTGGGTGTTTCGAACAGCGTACGGATCGGTATCTCGATCTTCATCGCGGCGCGAACACGACTGATCAGCCGCGTGGCCAGCAGCGAATGGCCGCCTAAGTCGAAGAAGCTGTCGTCGATGCCAACCGAGGACAGGCCCAGCACTTCGGCAAACAGATCGGCCAGCGCCTGTTCCTGCGGCGTACGCGGCATGCGCTGGCTGGCGGACGCAAATTCAGGGGCCGGCAACGCCTTTCGATCCAGCTTGCCATGCGCGGTCAGCGGGAGCGCAGCAAGTGTCACCAAGGCAGCCGGCAACATGTATTCGGGCAGGTGCTCAGCGAGTGCGCGGCGCAAGGAAGCCGCGTCGATGCTTTGGTCTTGCGTCGAAACCACGTAACCGACCAATTGTTTGTTGCCAGGCTGATCCTCGCGTACGACGACGGCGGCTTGCGCCACCGATGGGAAATTCAGCAGACAGGTCTCGATCTCACCCAGTTCGACACGGAAGCCGCGGATCTTTACCTGATTGTCGGCGCGCCCGATAAACTCGAGGTTGCCGTCCGTCCGCCAGCGCACCATGTCACTGGTGCGGTACATGCGGCCGCCTGGCGCACCGTGCGGGTTGGCAACGAAACGCTCCGCGCTCAACGCGGGGCGGTTGTGGTAACCGCGGGCCAGGCCTTCACCGCCGATGTACAGCTCGCCAGCCACACCGGGTGGCACTAGTCGCAAACTGGCGTCCAGCACGTAGAGTTGCGTGTTATCCAACGGCGAACCGATCGGCACGTTGGCACCGAGGCGGCAAGGTGCGCGCATGGCATAGTTGGTGGCGAAGGTGGTCGTCTCGGTCGGGCCATAGCCATTGACGATGCACAGCCGCGGGAAACGATCGAGCAGGGACTGGATCGCGACCGGTGCCAGCACGTCGCCGCCGGCGATTACCTGGCGCACCCCGGCAAAGCAATCCGCGCGCTCCTCCGCCATGACATGGAACAATCCAGCGCTCAGCCAAAGCGAGGTGACGCCTTGCTTGGCGATGATCCTGGCCAGCTCATGGATATCCGTCTCCCCGGGCGGCGCCATCACGACGCGGTACCCGTTCAGCAGCGGCACCCAGATTTCATAGGTGGAGGCGTCGAATGCCTGCGCCGAGTGCAGCAGCACGCATTGCTGGGCGTCGTCTTGCCAGCGCCGATCGAGCGCCAGTTCCAGCACGTTGCGATGCGTGACGGCCACGCCCTTGGGCAGCCCGGTGGAGCCGGAGGTATACATCACATAGGCGAGATTGCCGCCATGCGCGGCTATCCCGGGCGCGGTGCGCGGCTTTCTAGCGATGTCCTCCGCATCCGCATCGATCTGCACTACATAGGCCCAGTGCGAAGGCAAGCGTTCCACCAGGGCCGACTGCGTCACCAGCACAGCGACCATCGTATCGTTGAGCATGAAGGCCAGCCGTTCGGCCGGATAGCGCGGGTCCAGCGGCACGTACGCACCGCCTGCCTTGAGAATGCCCAGCACGCCGACCAGCATGTCGAGTGAACGCTCGACGCACAGACCCACCATCACGTCCGGACCGACACCCAGGTCGGTAAGGTGATGCGCCAACTGATTGGCGCGAGCGTCCAGCTCGGCGTAAGTCAGCGATTGATCGCCGGCCGTCGCCGCAATCTCATCCGGGCTAGCCAATGCCTGCTGCGCGAAGCGCTGCACCAGATTGTTCTCGGCGAGCGGATGCTGCGTGGCGTTCCAGTCGAGCAGCAGCTTCCTTTCACCGTCGCCGAGCAGATCAATCTCGGCGATCGCGCGATCGGGATGGCCGATGGCCGCATCGAAGACCGCGGCAAGGCGCGTGGCCAATGCCTGTACCGTCGAGCGCTCGAACAGGTCGCTGGCGTAGCCGATGCCCACGGCCAGGCCGGCCGGCATGCCGGCTTCATCGAACTGTTCGCCGAAGGTGAAGGACAGGTCGTACTTGGAGGTGCCGCTGCTAAGCACGCGAGAGGTCACCGCCAGTCCCGGCAATTCCAGGGCTGCATTGCCATTGTTGCCGAAGATGATCGCTACCTGGAACAACGGATGATGCGATTGCGAACGCGTGGGATTGACGATTTCCACCAGCCGCTCGAACGGCAGATCCTGATGCGAGTAGGCGGCCAGGTCGGTCGCGCGCACCCGTTCCAGCAGGTCGCGGAATGTCGGATTGCCGGAGCAATCGGTGCGTAACACCAGCAAATTGACGAAGAAGCCCACCAAGTCGTTCAAGGCTTCGTCGACACGGCCGGCCAATGACGTGCCTATCGAAATATCGTTGCCGGCACCGAGTCGTTGCAACAACGTCGCCACGGCCGTGTGCAGCACCATGAACAATGTCGCCTTGTTGTCACGAGCAAGTTTCAGCAATTGCGCGTGTTGCTGCGCACCGATTTCCAACACCACGTGATCGCCGCGATAACTGGCTTGCGCCGGATACGGGCGATCGGCGGGAAGGTTGAGGCGCTCCGGCAGATCGGTTAGCGCCATCTTCCAGTAGGCGATCTGCCTGGATAGCAGGCTGTCCGGATCTGCCTCGTCACCAAGCGACGTGCGTTGCCACAAGCTGTAGTCGGCATATTGCACCGGCAGCGGCGGCCATGCGGGCGCCTGGCTCTGCAGACGCATGCCATAAGCGGCGGCAAGGTCACGCGCCAGCGGCCGCCATGACCAGCCATCGCTGGCAATGTGGTGCACGAGCAGCAGGAGCACGTACCGTTCGGGGGCGAGCACATGTAGCCACGCGCGTATCGGCAACTCGTGTCCCAGGTCGAATCCGTAAGCGGCGGCCGCGCTCAGCGCGGCATCCAGCTCGTCCTCTCCGACTGGAACAAGCTGCAGCTCGATGCTTGCCTGCGTGGGTGGCAGGATGACCTGATGGCTGCCGCCGTCATCGCTGTTGGCAAAGAGCGTACGCAGACTTTCGTGGCGCGCCAGTACGTCATTCAAAGCCAGCCGCAATGCCGGGATATCCAGCACACCGTCGAGACTCAATGCCAGCGGGATGTTGTAGGTTGCATCCGGCCCGGTGAACTGGTGCAGGAACCACAGGCGCTGCTGTGCAAAGGACAGCGGAATCCGCTCTGGTCTCGGCATCGGTTGCAATTTGCTCCGGGCCACATCGCCGGCACACAACTGCTCGCTCAATCCGGCCACGGTAGGGCTTTCGAACAAAGTGCGGATCGCCAGCTCGACATCGAGCGTATTGCGAATCCGGCTGACCAGCCGCGTCGCCAGCAGGGAATGTCCGCCCAGATCGAAGAAATTATCGTCGATACCGACGTCCGTCACACCGAGCACCTCGGCAAACAGACTGGCAAGGATGTCTTCCTGCGGAGTGCGCGGTGCGCGTCGGCTGATCGATGCGAATTGCGGCGCGGGCAGCGCTTTGCGATCGAGCTTGCCGTTGACGGTCAGCGGCAGGGTTTCCAATA
>NZ_BSOA01000018.1 GCF_030160275.1 Dyella flagellata | reverse complement strand
GTCCACCATCTCTCCGGTCCATACACTGGCCCAAAGAAAAGTAACCCAAAGAAATGGCCTGACGAGCTCTTGGCGCTGGGTTAGGTTACAAGCCTGAACGATTGCGCCTTGCGGCGATCGATGGCGGGCCAAGCTTAGACGGCGCCGCTATACCGCGAGGCGTCGAAGCGCTGAGGGCTTAAAGCAAGGCCGCAAGCGCGTAGGCTGGGATGACAATCCCAGCATCGGGATACCCTGTGGAAAGCTGGGATTAGCATCCCAGCCTACGCGCCCTTTACTTCCTCAGCGTCTGGACGTGTTGCGGTATAGCCGCGCCGTAGAGCCCTGGGCGAACAAGCACCTGTCTCGCCATACACGTTCAGGCTTTTACCCTTCCCATGCCACGAGCCTTCTAGGCCATTTCTCTTGGTTACTTCTCTTTGGGCCAGCAAAGAGAAGTGACTCGGTCGCTTGCGACCGAAAGCGCCGCAGGCAATGCAACACGGTTGCGACATGCTGCAACAGTGCGACAACACAAAAGGGGGCTGTTGGGGACCACACCCCAACGCGCACACCAAAGCAGGCATAATGCCGCCGAAAATGACGACTCCCCTGGGGATGAACTATGCGTAGATCCAAGCGCGTGCTGGCGCTGGCGTTCTCCGGCCTGCTGCTGGCCGCCTGCTCGCACAAAGACAAGGACGCCCCCCTGGCCTTCGCGCCGGCGGACACCCCCTATGTGATGGCCAATCTGGACGTGCTGGACGACCAGACACGCAAGGCCATTCTCACCCAGGTCGATGCCGAGCTGCCTGCGCAGGTCGCGCAGATGAAAACACAGGCCGATCAGCTCGCCGAGAAAGATCCGGACATGGCCAAGTACCTGCGCACGGTGGCGGCCGAATTCGACGGCAAGACGGCCACGCAAGTGATCCAGGCGACCGGTGTCGATCCTAAGGGCTACATGGCGTTCTATGGCCTGGGCCTGTCGCCGGTGCTGCGCCTGGAGCTGGCTGATGCGAAGGCGTTCGAGGGCTTCGTTGCCAAGATCCAGAGCGACTACGGCAAGAAGTTCGACGTGGTGACGCTGGGTACGCAAACCTACCAGCGTTACATCGCACCGGCTTCGCACGTGCAATTCATCATCGCGGTAGCCGGCAAGCAGGCCGTGCTTGCGCTGGTGCCGCAGGATGCCGGACAGCCGCTGCTGCGTCAGGCACTGGGCCTGGATCGCCCGGCCAAGAGCGTGCAGGATACCGATCGCCTGGCCAAGTTGGCCAAGTCCAAGGGCTATGCGAAGTGGGCGGTGGGCGAAGTGGATCTGACCCGCCTGCTGCCGCTGCTGGTGGGCGGCCAGGATCCGCTGGCGCAGGCCCTGTTGAAAATGCGCGCGGAAAACGAATCGGCCAAGACCGGCGAACCAGTAGCGAACATCATGCAGGTGGCCCCCAGCTGCCAGAGCGAGGCATCGCGTATCGCATCGCGCATGCCGGCGATGAGCATGGGCTACACCACACTGGATGAAAAACATCGTGACATGCGGTTCGACGTATCGCTGGCCAGTGACATCGTCAGCGCATTCAGCGGCATGAAGGTGGAATTGCCTGGCCTTGGCACCGACCCGACTGCGCCATTCGAGCTGAGCCTGGCCTTGCCGATGCCGCAACTGCGCGCTTTCTGGAGCGCACAGGCCCAAGCGGTGGCGGACAAGCCATTCACCTGCCCGATGCTCGACAATCTCAACGACACCTTCAACAGCCTGGGCGACAGCATGCAGAAGGCCGCGGTGCCGCCGATCGGCGACCTGCTCGGCCTGCATGTCGCGCTGGATAGCTACACCCCCAACCCCAATGGCGGCATGCCCAAATTGTCCGGTCGCGTCGTGATCGGCACCAACAATCCGGCTGGCTTGCTGGCGATGGCGCAAGTAACCAGTCCGATGCTCAACGGCATCAAGCTCAGCGGCGATGGCAAGCCCGCCGCGCTACCGGCGCAGCTCACCAATGCCCTGGGCGAATCCGGGTGGGCGGCCATGGGCGGTAAGTCCATCGGCCTCGCGTTGGGCGCCAACGAAGACAGCAAGCTGGCGGACGTCATGCAGCAACCCGGCGGCAATGCCGGTGAACTCATGCGCACGCATCTGGATGGCGACATGTACGCCAACTGGATCAACCTGCTGGAACAGCGCGCCGAATCCACCGCCGCGATAAACGCCACCATGAATCCGGACGATGCCGACGCGCAAAATGACCAGAAAGCGGCGCTCGCCGGCACCAAGGCACAGTTCGAAGCGATGAAGTCTGAAGCGGCGCGCATCAAGGCGATCAGTGCGGCCGTGCGGATGGAAGACCAGGGTTTGGTCATTACCACGCATACGGAATTGAAATAACAAAAAAGGGGCCATGCGCCCCTTTTTTACGTAGGCTGGGATGGCAATCCCAGCTTCGTTCAGCCGCAAGTTGCTGGGATTTCATCCCATCAGCTACGAGGCCTTTAGATCAGAGCAAAGTGGCTTCCCGCGTACGCGGGAATGACGTTCGCGCCAACGGAGCTTGGCGCTCAGCGTCTCAGGAAGCCCCCGCCCATGCCACCCTTGTCGGCCTGATCCTCCTCCAACTCCACCCCTTCCAATCCCTGCGACAAGGTATGCGCGTCACCACCTTGCGCCAGCTTGATGCGCAAGCGCACTTCGTTGGCGCTGTCGGCGTGGCGCAGCGCATCCTCGTAGCTGATCTCGCCGGCGTGGTACAGCTGTACCAGGCTCTGGTCGAAGGTCATCATGCCGAGGTTGGTGGATTCCTTCATCACTTCCTTGAGCTTGTGGATTTCGCCTTGGCGGATGTAATCCTGCACCAGTGGCGTGCCCAGCATCACTTCCATCGCCACGCGACGGGCCTTGCCGTCCGGCGTGGGAATAAGCTGCTGCGCCACGATGCCCTTGAGGTTCAGGGACAAGTCCATGAACAGCTGCTGGCGGCGGTCCTCCGGGAAAAAGTGCAGGATGCGGTCGATCGCCTGGTTGGCGTTGTTGGCATGCAGGGTACACAGGCACAAGTGACCGGTTTCGGCGAAATTGATCGCGAACTCCATCGTCTCGCGCGTACGCACCTCGCCGATCAGGATCACGTCGGGCGCCTGGCGCAAGGTGTTTTTCAGCGCGTTTTCCCAATTGTCGGTGTCGATGCCGATCTCGCGCTGGGTGATGATGCAGCCCTCATGCTTATGCACGTATTCGATCGGGTCTTCGATGGTGATGATGTGACCGGTGGAATTCTGGTTGCGGTAGCCCACCATCGACGCCAGCGAGGTGGACTTACCGGTACCGGTCGCGCCCACGAAGATAATGATGCCGCGCTTGGTCATGGCCAGCTGCTTGATCACCGGCGGCAGGCTCAGTTCTTCAATAGTGGGAATCTTCGATTCGATCCGGCGCAGCACCATGCCCACGCAGTTGCGCTGGTAGAAAGCCGACACACGAAAGCGGCCCACGCCCTGCGCGGAAATCGCGAACTGGCATTCGTGCGTCTTTTCGAACTCCTCGCGCTGCATCGGCGTCATGACGTTGACCACCATGTCGCGTGCCTGCTGCGCGGACAGCGGACTTTGCGTGATCGGCACCACCCGCCCCTGCACCTTCATTGACGGCGGTACGCCGGCGGTGATGAACAGGTCCGAGGCCTTCTTGTGGACCATCAGCTTGAGGAAGGAGGTAAAGTCGAATTCGCTCATGGCGTGCTCCCGTCGGGGCGTATCCCCTTCACTTGAACACTTCCTTGTTCTTCGCATATCCGATCGCCTGCTGGCGCGTGACCAAGCCGCGCTTCACCAGGTCGAGCAGGTTCTGGTCCAGGGTCTGCATGCCGTATTGCTGACCGGTCTGGATGGATGAATACATCTGCGCCACCTTGTCCTCACGGATCAGGTTGCGGATGGCGGGTATGCCCACCATGATCTCGTGCGAGGCGATACGGCCGCCGCCCACCTTTTTGAGCAGAGACTGCGAAATCACCGCGCGCAGCGATTCGGACAGCATCGAGCGCACCATCGGCTTCTCGCCGGCCGGGAACACGTCGATGATGCGGTCGATGGTCTTGGCTGCGGAGCTGGTATGCAGCGTGCCGAACACCAAGTGGCCGGTTTCCGCGGCGGTGAGCGCCAGGCGGATGGTTTCCAGGTCGCGCAACTCACCCACCAGGATGTAGTCGGGGTCTTCACGCAGCGCCGAACGCAGCGCTTCGTTAAAGCCGTGCGTATCGCGATGCACCTCGCGCTGATTGACCAGGCACTTCTGCGAGGTGTGCACGAATTCGATCGGATCCTCGACGGTGAGGATATGGCCGTATTCGTTCTTGTTGATATGGTCGACCATGGCCGCCAGCGTGGTCGACTTGCCCGAGCCGGTCGGCCCGGTGACCAGGATCAGGCCTTGCGGCTGCTCGATCAGCTCCCGGAATATCTTCGGGCAACCCAGGTCGTCCAGGGTCAGCACCTCGGAGGGAATGGTACGGAACACCGAGCCGGCGCCGCGGTTCTGGTTGAACGCGTTGACGCGGAAGCGCGCCAGTCCGGGAATCTCGAACGAAAAGTCGGTCTCGAAGAATTCTTCGTAGTCGCGGCGCTGCTTGTCCGACATGATGTCGTAGATCAGCGCATGCACCTGTTTGTGGTCCAGGGCGGGAATGTTGATGCGGCGCACGTCGCCGTCCACACGGATCATCGGCGGCAGGCCCGCCGACAGATGCAAGTCGGAAGCCTTGTTCTTCACCGAGAAGGCAAGCAGTTCGGCGATATCCATCGGATGTAGTCCCCCAAAACCGATCGTCTTGTACGAATACGCAAGCCGCAGCAGAACGACGGGAGGTCACCCGGACAGATGCACTGGCAGGGCATGCTCGCCCGCCATTCCCCCGCTCCTTTGCAACGATGCCGATACTACTCGCGGCGCGGGGCGCGCAGCCAGCTTTTCCGGTATCGGCAGCGCCATGCACCTCGACAAATGCGAGCGCACACACATTCACGCTGCCGCAAGCTGCGGCTGCGCGATGTGAAGACATGCGCCAAGCATCCCCAGCCGGAGCGGCCTGGCACAAGGGAATGCGGGTGAGCCGCTCACTCAGCCGGACCGGCGCTGCTGTTAAGGTATGGCGCTGGAACCCAAGGACCACCCCACCCAACATGACCCACATCGCATTCATCGGCGGCGGCAACATGGCGCGCAGCCTGATCGGCGGCCTGCTCAAGACCGGCGTGCCGGCCGCCAAGCTGTGCGTGGCCGAGCCCATGGCGCAGGCGCGTGAAAGCCTGGGCCGCGACTTCGGCGTGGCCACCTTCGACGACAACCGTTTGGCCGCGGCGGACGCCGGCGTGCTGGTGTTGGCGGTAAAGCCCCAGGTGATGCCCGCCATCCACCACGAACTGCGCGATACCCTGCAACGCAACCGCCCGCTGCTGATCTCGATTGCCGCCGGCGTGCGCATCGACCAATTGGAACGCTGGTTCGGCAGCTTGCTGCCGATCGTGCGCTGCATGCCCAATACACCGGCCCTGATCGGCGCCGGCGCCACCGGCTTGTGCGCCAATCTGCGCGTCACTCCCCAGCAGCGGGAGCAGGCGCAGCACATCCTTGACGCAGTGGGCATCACGCGCTGGATCGACGATGAAGCGCAGATGGACACCGTCACCGCCCTTTCCGGTTCCGGTCCGGCCTATTTCTTTGCCTTCGTGGAGGCGCTGGAAGAGGCCGCCGTGGCACAGGGCATGCCACGGGAAACCGCCCGTATGCTCGCCACGCAGACCTGCCTCGGCGCCGGCCGCATGCTGGTGGAAAGCAATGAAGCACCGGCCACCCTGCGCCAGCGCGTCACCTCCCCCAACGGCACCACCCAGGCCGCACTGGAAAGCTTCAGCGCCGACCAGTTCCCGCGCATCGTCGCCCGCGCCGTGGCTGCCGCCACCCGGCGCGGCGCCGAACTTGCCGCTGCCCTGGACAAGGAATGATCGATGTCATACTTCGTTGACGCTTTATCCATGCTGGTCCAACTGGCGTTCGGCGCCATCGCCACGCTGTTCCTGGTCCGCCTGCTGGCGGAGGCCAACCGGGCGGACTTCCACAATCCGCTCAGCCAGTTCGTCTATCGCTATACCAACCTGGTGCTGGCGCCGATCCGCCGGGTACTGCCGAACTGGCGGCGCATCAATCTGGCCGCCCTGCTGATCTTGTGGCTCACTTTCGTCCTGGAGAGGCTGCTGCTTTCAGCCTTGGCGGGCTTCGTGCCCGCACTGGCCGGCTTGCTGGTGATCTCTCTGGCCGACCTGCTCAGCTTCGTGCTGATGTTCTACATCGTAGTGCTGTTCGGCTGGTCGCTGCTCAGCATGTTCGCACCCGATCCGTACCATCCGATGATCCGCCTGGCCAGCGTCATCGTGGAACCACTGTTGCGCCCGTTGCGCGGCAGGCTGGTGGCTGGCAACCTCGATTTCTCACCCATGCTGGTGATGATCATCCTGCTGCTGGCGCAACGGCTGATCGCCGCGCCATTGTTCGATTTCGGCGCAAGCTTGGCGCGCTAGGCCTGGTGGGATGGGATGACAATCCCAGCCTACGCCCGACGCGCAGCCCACTGCGCAAACACGGCGTGCATCGCATCCAGTCCATCAAACAATGCCGCCGGCCCCGGCTGCAGGATGATCGGCGATTTGATCTCGTGCATATCGCCATCGCGTACGGCGGGAATCGCCTCCCAGCCCGGCCGCTGCGCCACCCGCTCGGGGCGAAAACGCTTACCGCACCATGAACCGAGAATGATGTCCGGCGCCCGGCGCACCACTTCGCCGCCATCGGCCAGAATACGGTTTTTCGCCAACGATTCGCGGGCAAGCTCGGGAAACAGGTCTTCGCCGCCGGCAATGCCGATCAGCTCAGCCACCCAGCGGATGCCGGTAATGATCGGCTCGTCCCACTCCTCGAAATAGACCTTTGGCCGCCTCGGCCACGCCGCCGCAGCGGCGCGCACCTCGGCAAGATGCGCCTCGGCGCGCCGTGCATAGTCCTCGGCTTTTTCGCTGGCGCCCACCATCGCGCCGAGCCGGCGGATGTAGGCAAGAATGCCTGCCACGCTGCGGTGATTGCTGATCCAGACTTCGACACCTGCGCGTATCAGGTCGCGCGCGATATCCGCCTGCATGTCGGAGAAACCGATCACCAGATCCGGCTCAAGCGCCAGGATTTCATCGAGCTTTGCGCTGGTGAAGGCCGATACCTTCGGCTTCTCCTTGCGCGCGCGCGGCGGGCGTACCGTAAAACCGGAAATGCCGACGATGCGATGTTCCTCGCCCAGTGCGTACAGCACTTCGGTGGGTTCTTCGGTAAGACAGACGATGCGGTTGGGAAAGGAGTCGTTTGCAGTCATTAGTATCAATGTCCGAATACCGTCACCGTCACCTTGCGCTGATGCGGATCCAATCGGTGTTCCCACAGGTAAATGCCCTGCCAGGTGCCAAGCTGCGGCTTGCCGCCGTGCACGGGAAGCGTGAGGCTTACGCCGGTCAGGATGGCCCTGACATGGGAAGGCATGTCGTCGGGACCCTCGGCATCATGCTGGAAGATCGCATCGCCATCGGGCACCGCACGAGCAAACCATCGTTCCAAGTCGGCACGCACCGAAGGATCGGCGTTTTCGCTGATCAGCAACGAGCAACTGGTGTGGGTGGTGAAAACGTTGACGATGCCGGTGTGCACACCGCTGGCCGCCACCAGTTCGGCGACTTTGTCGGAGATTTCGCTGAAACCGCGGCCGCGCGTGTGCACCGTGAAGCCGTTCTGCGCGACATGTTCCGCGGGGGTGGCTCGGCTCATGGCGCGCTCCTCATCATGGATAAAGCAGCCGGTGGGTCCAGGTCTGGCCGTGGCGATCCCAGCGCACGCGTTCATGCAGGCGGAAATCGGCGCCGTACCAGAACTCAACCATGTCCGGCTCGACCAGATAGCCGCCCCAGTGCGGCGGACGCGTCACGTCGCGGCCGGCGAACTGCTGCTCGTAATGCTCCACGCGTTGCTCAAACATATCGCGCGTGGCCAGGGTCTGCGATTGCAGCGAAGCCCATGCCCCGATCTGGCTGCCACGCGGCCGGCTCGCAAAATAAGCATCGGATTCTTCCGCCGTAAGCTTGCGCGCCACGCCTTCGACCCGTACCTGCACGCCTTCGCGCAGGCGCTTCCAGTGAAAACACAGGGCCACTTGGGCATGCGCCTCCATCTGCTCGCCCTTGTCGCTTTCGTAGTTGGTGAAGAACCGGAATCCGCGCTGGTCCGCCCCTTTCAGCAGGACGATGCGCGAGCTGACGCGCCCGCCAGCATCGACGCTGGACAGGTTCATGGCGGTGGGTTCAGGATCGCCACTAGCCACGGCCTGATCCAACAGGGTGTTGAAGGTGTCAAGAATTTCGGATTTCAACATAGGTCTTGAATCGTAGCCAGCGCACGTCATGATTACGCAATGAAGGATGATGCTAGCACGCAGACCGAGGCCCTAGCCGGCCATTTGCTGGATCATTACGCCGGCCGCATCGCGCGGATGCAGCGGCCATACGTGCTTGGCCTGTCCGGCCTGCAAGGTAGCGGCAAGAGCAGCCTGGCCCGGGTGATCAAGACCCAGGCCGAGCATCGCGGCTGGCCTACGGAAGTGCTCGCCCTCGACGATTTCTACTATTCGCGCAGTGAACGCGAAGCGCTCGCCCAGCAAGTGCACCCGCTGTTGAAGACACGTGGCGTGCCCGGTACTCACGAGATCGAGCTACTGCTATCCGTGCTGACCGCCCTGCCGAACGCGACAGAAAAGTTTCCGGTGACCTGGCCACGCTTCGACAAGGGCCGCGACACGCGCATGCCGCCTTCCCGCTGGCCGCGCACGACCCGACCGCCACGCCTGGTGGTGATGGAAGGCTGGGCCCTTGGCTTGAGGCCGCAACTGGAAAGCGCGCTGGAAGACCCGGTGAACGAACTCGAACGCAGCGAAGACCCGGACGGCCGCTGGCGGCATTGGGTCAACAAGCAGCTGCGCGCGTACCAGCCACTGTGGCGCAAGCTGGACGCGCTGATCGTGCTGCAGGCGCCAAACTGGGAAGTGATACGCGAGTGGCGCAGCAAGACAGAGCAGGAATTGCTGGCGCGCCGCGCGCCATTGGCGATGGATGCGCAGGCCATGCAACGCTTCCTCGCTCATTTCGAGCGACTCAGCCGGCACGCCCTGGCTACGCTGCCCGTGCTGGCCGACACCTGCGTGGAATACGACACCCGGCATCACGTGATGGGACTCAGTCACAGTTGAAAGCGTTACCACGTTGCAGAGAATTGCGCATGCTCGCAGGCGTCTCACGCATTTTAAGAAAAGTACTATTGCCTGAACTTTTCCGCGCACCATAATCTTTCGATCACGATCCCTGGTGAAGGCCTTGCGGCCGTGCAGGTAGTTAACGCTCCGCACCTGGCCACACTGCCGACTACGCGATGGCACAACCGCGGCGTTACGGAAAACACTCAAGAGCCGTGCAGCCTATGTCCACGAAATTTGCCCAACACAAGCCTTGGCCCGGCGGCTGCCCCATCCGTGTGGTGATCGCTGACGACCACCCGCTGACGCTGGCGGGACTCCTGCATGAGCTACAAGGCCGGTCGGGCATTCGGATCGTGGACTCCGCGATGAGCTCCGCGGCGCTGGTGAAGTCGCTGGAAAAACATGCGGTCGACGTCATCATCTCCGACTACGCCATGCCTGGCGGCAGCCAAGGCGATGGCATCATGTTGTTCGAGCTGCTCCGGCAACGTTTTCCGGACGTCGGCCTGATTGCCCTGACCATGATGAGCCATGCCGATGTGATCCGTTCGTTGCTGGCGCAGCACGTCAACTGCATCATAAGCAAAGCCGATGCGCTCGAATACCTAACCACCTCGGTGTATGCGGCACTCGCCGGCAAACGCTATCTTTCGCCCGGGATCGAGGCGATCGTGCAGAGGCATGGCCTGCAAGGCAGGTCGCCATCGCGCCGACGCCATCTTTCCCCGCGTGAACTGGAAGTAGTGCGCCTATTCGTATCCGGGCTCACCATCAATGAAATCGCGCATCATCTGCAACGCAGCAAGCAGACGGTGAGTACGCAGAAGATCAGCGCTATGCGCAAGCTCGGCATCAGCCGCGATGCGGAACTCATCAAGTACGGCATCGGCGAACAGCTTACTTCGCAGGGCATCGAGGTACCCCAGCAGCCGAAACGCACGCCAGCTCCCATCTCTGAGCAATCTTGACCCGGCTACCTGGCCGCAGATGTGGCGTGTTGCAGCAATGCCGCGTATCCGGCGCGAGAATCCGGCCAGCGAAAACAAAAGCCCCCGGCTTTCAGCCTCGCGTTGCTGAGCCGCTTGCTGCCCACGCCAGCAGGTGCAGGTCCGGTGAGAACGGGCGGCGCGCCAGCCAATACGGCAAGTTCATCGTAAAGAACGTCCAGCGGCAGCGGCGTATCGTCGACGCCCACATACAATGATTGATGTATGCGCAAACCAAGCAAGTGCACGATCGCCGCGGCGGCGTCCTCGACGTGGATGCGATTGGCCCAGTGCCGTGGCTGGCGCGGCGCCATGGCCTGTCCGTTGCGCAGACGTTCGATCAGCTGCAAGCGTCCTGGCCCGTAAAGGCCGGCTAGGCGCAAGATGATCGAATCGACCGGATGCTTCGACAATGCCCGTTCCGCCTCCAGCAACACCTCGCCATTGAAGCCCGGCGGCGCAGGCGGCGTCATTTCATCGACCCAATCGTCGCCGTGTTCGCCATAGACGGCGCTCGAAGACACGAACAGCACGCGTTGCAACGATGTAGCGTCCAGGGCATCGAGCATGTTGCGCAGGCCATCAAGGAAAACGGCCCGGTAAAGTTCCGGCTGGCGCGCGTCAGGGGCCGGCGGGAAGACCAGTTGGGTGATCCCTGCGGGCAAGGTGGCGAGCGTCGCGGGAACAACCAGGTCCGCCGCCAGCCAGCGAATGCCGTCGTCTCCGTCGGGTGGACGGCGGCGCAATGCGTACACCTCATCGCCTTGCGCCAGCAAACGGCGCGCCACGCGTTCGCCCAGGTCACCGCAGCCGGCGATCAAGATT
Source organism: Dyella flagellata (assembly GCF_030160275.1). GTDB lineage: Bacteria > Pseudomonadota > Gammaproteobacteria > Xanthomonadales > Rhodanobacteraceae > Dyella_B > Dyella_B flagellata. The sequence goes on along the minus strand of NZ_BSOA01000018.1, from coordinate 253,145 downwards.
CGTTCGGACATCCATACACCTCAGCCGTATACCTCGCCCTGCTACTATCCAACCATGAATCCTTCGTGCAACCTGTTCCTGATCGGCCCCACCGGCGCCGGCAAGACCTCGATCGGCCGGCAGCTCGCGGCACGCCTGGGGCTGTCGTTTCTCGATCTCGACCAGGAAATCGAACGCAGCACCGGTGTCTCTGTCGGCACCATCTTCGACATCGAAGGCGAAGCCGGCTTTCGCCAGCGCGAGCGCATCCTGCTGGAGGAGTGTAGCGGTCGCCACGGTGTGCTGCTCGCCAACGGCGCGGGTGTGGTGCTCGATCCGGCCAACCGCCGCACCCTGGCCGAACGTGGCTACGTGATATGGCTGCAGGCCACGATACCGCTGCAGCTGCAACGGCTGGCGCTCGATACGTCACGCCCGCTGCTGGCGGATGCCGATCGCCATCGCAAGCTGGAAGCGATGGCGGCCACGCGCACCGCGCTGTATGCAGAAATCGCCGATCTGGTCATTCCACCGGGCGACGATCAAGAAGTCGTCGCCACGGCCTCCGAGCGCTGCCTTGCCCTGATCGAACGGCACTGGAACAGACAAATCGCATGACAAGCATTACCACGCCCCAGGAAACCATCCACGTCACACTCGGCGAGCGCAGCTATCCGGTCTGGATCGGCCGTGGCCTGCTGGATGATCACGCGCGCTGGCGCGCCATGCTGCGCGGCAGGCATGCGCTGGTGATCAGCAACCGCACTGTCGCGCCGCTGTATCTGGAACGCGTTGCGCATGGGCTCGACGGCCTGCGCTGGTCCTCGTTCCTGCTCGAAGATGGCGAGGCGCACAAGAGCTTTGCCAATGTCGGACTGGCACTGGAAGCACTGGCCACGCTTGGTGCCACCCGTGATGCCTGTGTCATTGCGCTCGGCGGCGGCGTGGTAGGCGATCTTGCCGGCTTCACCGCCGCCTGCTGGATGCGTGGCATAGATTTCATCCAGATGCCGACCACCCTGCTGTCGATGGTGGATTCCTCGGTGGGCGGCAAGACCGGCGTCAATCTTCCCGCCGGCAAGAACCTGGTCGGCGCGTTCCATCAGCCACAGGCGGTCGTGGCCGATATAGGCACGCTCGATAGCCTGCCCGCGCGCGAGTACCGCGCCGGCATGGCGGAAGTGATCAAGGGCGCCGCGATCGGCGATGCCGGGTTCTTCGCCTGGCTGGAGCAGCACGCCGATGCACTCGCCGCGCGCGATGAAACCGCGCTGGTACAAGCCATCTCTACCAAGCTGCGCTACAAGGCCGGGGTGGTGGCGCGCGATGAAACCGAACAAGGCGAACGCGCCCTGCTCAATCTGGGCCATACCTTCGGCCATGCGCTGGAAACGGCGGGCCACTACACCACCCTGTTGCACGGCGAAGGCGTGGCCGTGGGCATGCTGTTGGCGGCACGGCTGTCCGAGCGGCTGGGCATGAGTGTGCAAGCCGACACGCTGCGCCTTGAGGGCTTGCTCAAGGCCATTGGCCTGCCGATCAGCGTACCGGCCGGCTTCGATCCGGAACAACTGCTGGCCTTTATGCGACTGGACAAGAAGAACACCGCCGGCACATTACGCCTGATTCTGTGGCGCGGCATCGGGCGCGCGGAAATCGTGTCCGGGGTCGACGAAGCCGATGTGCTGGCCCAGTTGCGTGAAGCCTGCGCCAATGCGTGAAGGCAGCGGCGTCCCCTCGCTACCCAACCCCGGTCCCTCTAAAATGCCGGGCTTAGCGGCCTTGTAGCCGTAACGTCATTCTTAGGACGTCATGCGCCTTTATCTGCAAACCATGCCTGCCTCGGCCGAGCCGCCGCGCTATGTCCAGATCGTGCTGGAACAGGATCTGCTGGGTGGCTGGACGCTCTACCGCGAGTCCGGCACTCAAGGTGGCCGCGCCACGCTCAAGCGCGACCAGTATCTGGAACGCGATGAAGCGATAGCGGCCTTCGAAAAAGTGCGCGACGCCCAGCTCAAGCGCGGCTACCGCGTGGTCTTTGCCCAAGGGGTGGATGGCCCCTACGGACGCCGATAGAACCTAAAGATGCCAACTGCCCTGAAGAACGATCGCCTGCTGTGCGCCCTGCGCCGCGAGCCTGTCGACACCACGCCCGTATGGGTGATGCGCCAGGCCGGCCGCTATTTGCCCGAATATCGCGCCACGCGCGCCAAGGCGGGCAGTTTCATGGCGCTGGCCACCAATCCTGAACTGGCCTGCGAAGTCACGCTGCAGCCGCTCGAACGCTATGCGCTGGATGCGGCCATCCTGTTCTCCGACATCCTCACCATTCCGGATGCGATGGGCCTGGGCCTGTCCTTCGCGCAAGGTGAAGGTCCGCAATTCGCACACCCGGTGCGTACGCGCACCGACGTGGAGCGGCTGGGCGTGCCGGATATGGAAGCCGAACTGCGCTATGTGATGGACGCCATACGGCTGGTTCGCCGTGAGCTCGCTGGCCGCGTGCCGCTGATCGGCTTCTCCGGCAGCCCCTGGACGCTGGCCTGCTACATGGTGGAAGGCGAAGGTTCGCGCGATTTTGCCCGCGCCAAAGCGATGTGCTGGAACGAGCCTTCGCTCGCGCACAAGCTGCTCGATACGCTGGCGCGCTCGGTCGTCGCCTATCTCAGCGCCCAGGCTGCCGCCGGCGCCCAGGCGCTGATGATCTTCGATACCTGGGGCGGCATGCTTGGTCCGGCCGCGTTTCGCGAATTTTCATTGCGCTACATGGCGCAAATCGTCGATGGGCTTCAGGCCGATGCGAAGGCGCGCAATGTTCCGGTGATCCTGTTTTCGAAGGGTGCCCATGCACATCTGGCCGAGATGGCGCAAACCGGTTGCGCCGCGCTGGGCGTGGACTGGACCATCGATCTGGCCGACGCCCGCCAGGCCGTGAATGGCAAGGTGGCGCTACAAGGCAACCTCGATCCGGCAGTGCTGCGCGCCAGTCCCGAAGTGATCCGACGCGAGGTGCGGCGCGTGCTCGACAGCTACGGCGATCATCCTGGACACATCTTCAACCTCGGCCATGGCATTACGCCCGAGGTCGATCCCGAGCATGTGAAGGTGCTGGTGGACGAGGTGCATACGTATAGCCGTAGCTTCAGGAGCACGTAGGCTGGGATTATCATGCCAGCCTACGCGTCCCTGAGGGAAACGGTTGACGGCGTAGTTAGTGCAGCGACACCGTCAACGTCGAAGGCACTGCCTCCGACGAGCTGAAGGTCACTGCGCTGCCTATGGGCGTCGCGCCCGCATAGCGGATATCGCTGGTGTCGATGACCAGGGCCAATTGATGGCCCGCGGGAATCTCCCAGTTGGTCGCCTCCAGATCCATGTTGATCGCCTGCGGCGTACCGACTGCCGCATTGAGCAACGTATAGGGTTTCCATGTAATCAACTGGCCGATGCCGGTGATCGGGTCGACGCTATAGAGGTACGCAATCAGGCTCAGCTGGTTGGTGGTTGGCGTGACCGAGATCTGCAGCGACGGCATACCCATCAGGCTCTGGTTTTGGCCCAGTATCGGACCGGTCCACACCCCCGCGTTCGATCGATTCACCAGCGCCAGTTCAACCGGCGGAGGAAGGTCCAGATAACCCGTTAGGGCGCCACTTACCAAGGCAACGCCGGTGGTGGCTGCCGTCAGATAGCCTCCGGTGATGCCGTATTGCCAACTTCCTCCTCCAGCCGTGGACAGGCTGCCCGTCGGAAACAGGCCGAACAGCCCCGTAGGCTTGGTCAACGCGTAGACCACAGCACCCTGCTGTACAGCATTCCAATCCGCGAACTTGCTCCACACACCGGTTTGCGACTTGAGCTGGATCGGCAACTGCGTATCGATGCCGTTCTGCTCACCCTTCAAGTAGTGCTCGAACCAGGCGTTGACCGTGGCATAGATTTCATTCGGAAAGCCACGCGCCCCGCTCATTTCGGCCGTCGTGTGATCGCCATGGGAGAGCAGCAGCATCTTCGGCACCGCAAGCCGGTTATAGAAATCGACCAGCTGGCCCGGCACGAACAGGCTGTCCTCGAATGCATTGGCCAGCAGTACCGCCGGAGCATTGGCATTGATCTCGTCGATTCCGTTGATAGCCGAACGCCCCGGCGTATTGGCATCGCCCAGCATCACGTCGACCGCGCCCCTGAAATTCAGGCTGCCCACATTCGCATTCAACTGCTGCATCAGCGCGCCCGGCTTGCCGATGTAGCTGGCCAGGGAAAGCAGCCCTATCCCTTGCGAACTCGGCGTCTGGTTGGCATCCAGCGACGCGACCAGATCCGCCCAGCTGCTCAGCGCCGCCACCGCCTTGATGCGCGGATCGTGTTCGGCGGCAAGCAGGCTGGCGCCACCACCGTAGGAAATGCCGGAAATGCCGATCTCGTTCGCATCGGCAGGCGTATTCTTCAGTGCCCAGTCGATCACCGTGCTGGCATCGCCAATGGTGAGCGGACCGGCGATATCGATATAACCGCATTGCGGATCGAATGAGCAGCCGATACCAAAACCCCGCGAGCTGTAACTGATCACGATGAAACCATCACCGGCGAGATTATTGGCCTCACCCACATATTCCGCATCGTTTTCCGCCCAGCTCGAAGGCATCACCACCAGCGGAAACGGCCCGCTGCCTTGCGGCACCGCCACGTAGGCCTGCAATTGATACCCATCGGATGTGGGAATCGAAACCAGCGAGCCGGGAAGGCTCTGTGCTGCAACGGGAGCAACCTTTACGGCAAACAACATCAGCGCGGCAAACACCATCGCAACGTATCGCATATCACCCTCCGCAGATATGAGCGAAACAGAATGTGTCCCCTTGCGCATGCGTTTTCAGATGCATGGCAACGCGCACATGTGCACTTGCGCCGGTGACGTACGCGTGAATGATTCGGATGTGCCGCTCAGCAATCAGGCGGAAATGATTGCGCGGATCGGAATTTGCCTGGCATGGCGCGCTACGACGAGATCATCGATTGAAACATATGAAACGCGCCAACCAAACCACTGCCGGCGCGCAAGTTTCAGGCGTGCATATCTTCCAGCTCGATGCCACGTGTTTCGCGCACCGCGCGCAACACGAACAACAGCGAAAGGAAGGCGAACAGTGCGTACAAGCCGTACGCAAACGTGAGGCCGATCTGCGCCAGCCAGGGAAAAGTACTGGTGATGACAAAATTGGCCACCCACTGCGCCGCGGCCGCCACGGCCAGCGCGATCGCACGAATGCTGTTCGGGAACATCTCGCCCAGCAACACCCATACCATCGGCCCCCAGCTCAGGCCGAAGCACACCACATACAGGTTGGCAGCGACCAGCGCGATCATGCCCCACGGCGCTGGCAGGCTCAGCGAAGCGCCGCTGCCGGTCGCTTGCGAGAAGCACCATGCCATCAAGCCCAGCGTGATGGTCATGCCGGCCGAACCAATCAACAGCAGCGGCTTGCGTCCAATCTTGTCGACCAGAGCGATCGCCACCAGGGTCACCAACACGTTGACGATCGAGGTGAACACCGTGATCGAGAACGAATCGGCTTCGCTGAAGCCCACCGAGTGCCACAGCGTCGAGGAGTAGTAGAAGATCACGTTGATGCCGACGAACTGCTGGAAGACCGATAGCAGAATGCCCACCCACACGATCGACAGCAGCCCGCCACGCGGACCGCGCAAGTCTTTCAGGGTAGGTCGATATTCCACCTTCAGGCTGTGCGCGATGTCGTTGATCTTGGCATCCAGCGCATGATCGCTGTGCAGATCGAGCACCTTCGCCAGCACTACACGCGCTTCAGCCGGACGCCCACGCGCGACCAGATAACGCGGCGATTCGGGCACGCCCAGCACCAATACGCCATAAACCAGCGCCGGCAACGTGGCTACCAGGAACATCCAGCGCCAGGCCTCCAGGCCGAACCAGAGTTTCTGCGCAGCGCCACCGGCCGTGCTCGCCAGCCATGCATCACTGAGCAACGCCACGAAGATGCCGAGCACGATCGCCAGCTGCTGCATCGAACCGAGACGTCCACGTACGTTCGCCGGCGACACTTCGGCGATATAAGCCGGCGCGATCACCGAGGCGACACCCACGCCGATGCCACCGATCACGCGCCAAAGCATCAGGTCCCATACGCCACGCACCAGCCCCGAGCCGACCGCGCACACCACCAGGAACAATGCAGCCACCTGCATGGTGCGCACACGACCCAGGCGGTCGGCCAACGTTCCGGCGTACCACGCGCCCAGCGCCGAACCCAACAGTGCGCAGGAAACCGCGATGCCGATCCGGCCTGCGCTCAGGCCAAATCCTTGACGCACCGCGTCAACCGCACCGTTGATGACCGCCGTGTCGAAGCCGAACAGGAAACCGCCGATCGCCGCGGCAGCCGCAATCAACACCACCCTGGCTGTGGTGCGCGCTTCTTCCCCCTGCGCCGCGCTCGCGTTGCTTGTGTTCATGTGCATGTGATCATGCTCCCCGCATGATGTTCTGGTGGTGGTCGATTCTGCGTATGCCTGCTGCTTCTGTCCGCCTGAATACGTATGCAGGACAGGACGACGTAGGCTGGGATGCTAATCCCAGCATCGCAATGCCGTATAGAAAGCTGGGATTGGCATCCCAGCCTACGCATCCCTAGACTTCGAAGAACCGCCGCACCTCGGCGATATCCCGCGTGCGCGGCATCACCGGCAAACTGTTGAGGAACAGCTTGCCGTAACCCTTGGTGGTCAGTCGCGGATCGCACAGCACCAGCACGCCGCGATCGTAAATGTCGCGTATCAGCCGGCCCACGCCCTGCTTGAGCGCAATCACCGCCGACGGCACCTGCCAGCCCATGAAGGGATTGATGCCGGCCTGCTCCAACGCTTCCAGGCGTGCCTGCAGCACCGGGTCGTCTGGAGTGGCGAACGGCAGCTTGTCGATCATCACCACCGATAGCGCTTCGCCGGCCACATCCACACCTTCCCAGAAACTGGCCGCGCCCAGCAACACGCCATGGCCGCTGGCGCGAAACTCTTCCAGCAATTGATGCCGTGGCGCCGTGCCCTGCACGAACAAAGGCCACGGCACGCGGTCGGCAAGCAGATCGGCGGCGCGGCGCAAGGCACGATGCGAGGTAAACAACAGAAAGGCGCGACCGTTGGAAGCCTGCAGCACCGGCAGCGTGGCATCGATCACGCGATCGGTGTAATCGCGTGTCGCCGGATCTGGCAAGCCATCGGGCAGGTAGCACAAAGCCTGTCGCGCGTAGTCGAAAGGACTTTCCAGGCTCAAGGTCTGGGGATCATCCAGGCCAAGCTGGCGCGCAAAATGATCGAACTGTCCTGCCACCGACAAGGTGGCCGACGTGTGAATCCATGCCGCGTGCGTGTGCTCACGCATCGCGCGCAACGGCGCGGCAAGATCCAGTGGCGTGGCATGCAAGGCGAAACCACGCGGTAACAACTCGTACCAGCGCACGTCCTGCCGGGAGCCGGCTTCCGCTACGCGGTCCAGGCGCTCGCTAAGATGTACCGCGCGTTCGTGCACGTTCATCAGGCCACGCGAGCGCTCGGCCTGCGACGCCAGCGCATCAGACAGTGCGGCCAGCACTTCGCCCATTTCATGCAGCGCAGCGGACACGCCGTCACGCTTGAGCAATTCGTGGAAGGGACCACGCGCGGGCAGCGAATCGATCGTCAACCGGAACTTGCGCACGGCTTCCTGCAAGGCTTCGACCGGTTCCAGCACCAGGCCGATCGCGCCGGTGACGCCATGGCATTCGGCCAAGGCATCCTGGGCCAGCTCGGTGAGCTGGCGCGCGCTGACGCTTTGCGAAAAGAACTGCCCGGCCAGCTCCGGAATCTGATGCGCCTCATCCAGAATGAAAGCCTGCGCGCCTGGCAGGATTTCGCCGAAGCCCTCCTGCTTCAAGGCCAGGTCGGCGAACAGCAAGTGATGGTTCACCACCACCAGATCCGCTTCCTGCGCTTCACGGCGCGCGGTGATCACGTGGCAATCCTCGTAGAACGGACATTCCACGCCCAGGCAATTTTCCGGCGTGGAGGTGACGCGTAGCCACAGCGGCGAATCCTCCGGCACCTCCGCCAATTCCATGCGATCGCCACGTCGTGTCCGCGCGGACCACGCACGAATGGCGGCCAGCTGGGCTGCCTGACTGCGCTCCAGGGCGGAACCTTCGCGTACCGTCTGGTCGAGGCGATACAGGCACAGGTAATTGGCGCGCCCTTTCAACAGTGCGGTTTTGAGACGCGCTCCCAGCACCGAACGCACCTTGGGGATATCGCGAAAAAAAAGCTGGTCCTGCAGCGCCTTGGTCCCGGTGGAAACAATCACGCGCTCGCCCGACAGCATTGCCGGCACCAGGTAGGCGTAAGTCTTGCCTGTGCCGGTGCCGGCTTCCGCTACCAGGATTTCGCATTCGGCAATGGCATGCTGTACGGCGCGCGCCATCTCCTGCTGCGCAAGGCGCGGGGCGAAGTTCGGCATTTCGCGGGCAAACGGGCCGTCGGCGCCGAGCAAGGCACCGATGTCGTCGGGATCGGTCATCCAGACAGTATCGCGCAGGCGCGTGGCCGGAGAAACCTGCGGACGCCCTATCTATTCCACATTACTGCCACCGCACCGTGTGCGTGTGACGGGTACGTGGAATAGATCAGAGCATCCCTAACCGCCCGAAGCCTTCGGCTTCGATGGATTGCATCGCATCAAAGCCGCTGTATACCCGCCTCGCGACATTCCCCAACCCACTTGCTCGCCGACGCCGCGCCGGCCTGGTCATGGGCTTGTAAACGCAGCTCCACGATAGTCTGCCAATTGCGCGCGCATAGCGGGCCTTGCTTGGAGCCCAGCGTCCATGACTGATGCGCCAGTTTTTCGGCCAGTTGGAAATCGCCCAGGTAAATGGCGACCTCGGCGCGGTCCTGCATCACATCCGGAGCTTCCGGGTTGCGCTTCAAGGCCAAGTCGAGCTTCGCGGCGGCAGCCTGGTACTGGCCGTTGCGCTCGTCCTGGCGAGCGGCGTCCTGCAATGCAACGATGCCCGGATCAACCAGCGGGTGCACGCTGATGACCGATTTGTCCCGCTCGCCGGCGGCGCGAATCTCCTCCACCATCGCCGCGTTGGATTTTCCCGGCGGCGGCCTGGGCGCCTCGGGCGCGGGCTGAGCACAGGCAGCGAGCAGCAAACCCGCTAGCACAGTGGGGACAAGGGGTTGGCGGCGGCGAAGGGAACAGTACGACATGGTTACTGAGCAGTGGTAGTGGTAGGTGACTCGGCGGTGGGCTGTTGAGCGCTCTGGCCGGAGCCGAACAGATTACCGACCTTTTGCCAGAAACACCCGTCCGTATCCGTCGACAGGCTGCCGGCGATCACCGGCACCTGCTTGGCGCCGGAACAGGCCGGGTCGCTGCGCCGGCCGTCGGCGGGATTGACCCATGCCATTTCCAAGCCGTCTCCCGGTGCCGCAGACAGCGGCACGGTGGGCAACTTGTGGAACAATTCCTGCCAGGCGCGCAGAGCACCGGTGGAGCCCCACAGGTGACTGGGCTTGTTGTCGTCACGGCCCATCCAGAACACCGCCAGGCGGTCGCCGGTGAAGCCGGCGAACCAGCTGTCGCGCAGGTCGTTGCTGGTGCCGGTCTTGCCGGCCGTATGCAGGTAGGCCAGGTTCGACTTGCCCAGCGAGGCCGCCGTGCCGTAGGTGGCGACCTGCTGCATCGCCCAGGTGACCAGGCGCACGGCCGGTTGGTATTCGCCCTTGCCGGCTTCCACTTCGTAGCGCTTGATGGTGTGGCCATTGCCGTCGACCACGCCGCTTACCGCCAGTAGCGGCAACGCGTGGCCATCCGATGCGATGTATTGATAAAGCTGCGCGACCTGGATCGGCGCCAAGTCGACTGCACCGATCAGCAACGACGGGCCAGGCTGGACGTCAGTCAGGCCGAACGAGTCGAGAAACGCTTTGACGCGTGGCAGCCCCACCGCCATGCCCAGACGAATCGTGGCGAGGTTCCACGAATTGGCCAGCGCATCCACCAACGGCACCATGCCATGACTCTGGTTGTCGTCGTTGTGCGGCGTCCACCAGCTGCCGTCGGGCTGCTTCATGCTGATCGGCGAGTCGTCCAGTGGGGTGGCTAGATTCCAGCGCTCGGGATTGGCCAGCGCGACCAGATACACGAACGGCTTGATGGTCGAACCGATCGGCCGGTGCGCATCCAGGGCACGGTTGAAACCCTGCTCGTCGGCGAGCTTGCTGCCGACCACGGCGAGCACGCTGCCGGTTTTCGAGTCGGTCACCACGGCCGCCCCTTGCGTGTCATCGCCGCGCTTGCCCAGGTTCTTGATCGCCGTGCTGACCGCCTGCTCGGTATAAAGCTGGGTGGCCGGGTCGAGCGTGGTGAAGATCGACAGATTGCCCTGCTTGAGCGTGTCTTCGTCGAAGTCGTTGGTGATCTGCTGGCGTACCAGCTCCATGAAGGCCGGGAAACGGTTATGCGGCAACTGGCCGTCCGCGATCACGCCGAGCGGCGTTGCCTTGGCAACGCGCGCCTGTCCTTCCGTCAACAGGCCAGTACTGGCGAACGTGTCCAGCACCAGGTTGCGCCGGGCCATCGCGCGATCGGGGTAGCGGCGCGGATCGAGCTGACTGGGGCCTTTCACAAGGCCGACCAGCAAGGCGACTTCCTGCGGCCGCAGGTAATCCAGCCGACGCCCGAAATAGAACTCAGACGCTGCGGCAAAGCCATGTACCGCTTGGCTGCCTTGCTGGCCGAGGAACACTTCGTTGATGTACGCCTCCAGGATGCGCGCCTTGCTGTAATGCATCTCCAGCAGGATCGACATCAACGCCTCGTTCAACTTGCGCCCCATGGTCTGTTCGCGATTGAGGAACAGGTTGCGCACCAGCTGCTGCGTGAGAGTGGAAGCGCCCTGCACGGTATGGCCGGCGCGCAAATCGGCAAAGGCCGCGCGCAGGATGGCGGTGAAGTCGACGCCGATGTGGTGTTTGAAGTCGCGGTCTTCCACCGCCTGCAGGCCGGTTACCAGCAACTGTGGGACATCGCTGAGCTGTACGTAGCTGCGGTCTTCCTGCTTGGCGCCGTACACCGTGGCGATGCGTGCAGGATCCAGGTGCGTTTCCTTCAGCGGCTTGCCGGCGCCAATATCGGTGACGGACTGCACCATGCCCTCGCCCAACGCGACGCGAATATGCTTGGGCAATTCACCGCCGTCGGGGCCGGCGTAGCCGCGCGAGGAAATGAAATAAGTGCCGCCCTTCTTCGCCCAGCTGCCCGGCACATCACCATGGCCGTCCCCCACATAGCCGGAGAATGTCAGCTCCACTTCCAGCGCGCCGGGCGTCATCGGCACGTCGGGCGCCAGCCGTAGCGGCTGCGAGTAAATACGCGTGGGCACCGCGAAAACGAGGTCGCTGAAGCGATCCTGCACGCGCTTGTTCAGAATCAGCGAATACGGCAGCAGGAACCCGAACAACAGGCCGGTTGAGATCCAGAAGGGAATACGCAGCCAGGGCCAGCATGCGCTTGCGATCGAGCGGAATCGGCTGAAAAAGTCCAACGGAGCGGTATCCAGGGCAGGAAGTCAGGTCGGCAGTGATTCAGGATCATAGGACCCGGCACCCGGCGGCCGGATGAACGCCACCCGCAGCAAATGGCGCGGGAGAGGCATTTCCGGGGTTTTCACCTGACCGCTGCCTTCCCCGTTGGCCTACGGAGCCTCTGATCTATTCCTACCCAGGCCTGCGCCTCCAGCACTCCGCATCCGGCCTGAACGGCCGCGGCTGTACGCCCAGCAAGCGTGTCATTTCGGTGTTGTCGGCAATCAGATCCGCCTCCAGGCGGCTCAGCGGTCCACGCAGCTTTCCTACCCCGCGCCGGGCCGCACGCAACAACCAAGGCGGCAATGGCAGCGGCAGGGTCTGAATCGGCAAACTGTGCCGCACGCGCGCAAACATCTCGCCCGCGGTCAAGCGTTCGCCGCCGCCGATGGCGAGGATCTTGCCCGCCGCGATCGAGGTATCCAGCGCCGCAAGCGCTGCGCAAGCCAGGTCTTGCGCATGCACCGGTTGACGCATGCCATGGCCCATCGGCAACGGAAACACGCGCAAGCGCATCGCGCGCCGGGCAATCGGAGTAAGGCTCTTGTCCAGTCCTGCGCCGTAGACGAGCGTGGGACGCAACACCGTCCATGCGCTGCCGTGCTTCGCACAGGCCTCGGCCAAGGCCACCTCGCTATCGCGCAGCAGTTGCGAGAGAGCCCGCTCGGCGGGCACTTCCGATGCGCGCTTGCTTTCCGCGCTCATCGAACTGATCGCGACCACCCGCGGCTCGTGCAGCACGGCCGCCTTGCTCAACCATCTCGCACATGCTTGCAAGGGACCAAGGCTGAAAATGGCCGAGACATGTTCGACCGCCGGGACCGCATCCGGCAGCTGCCCGCTCAGCCACGTCACACCTGGTATCGATGCGCGCGCCTCGCGGCTCACTGCCACCACCGGCTCGTCACGGGCAGCAAGCAAGGGCAGCAGGTAGTGCCCGATCTGACTGCTACCACCAAATACCAATACCGTCATCGACTGCTCTGCATGCGCGCAGTGAGCTCACGCACACGCGGATCGTCGGGTAACAGCCGGCGCCCCTGCTCCAGTGAAACGGTGGCGTTGTTGCGATCGCCGCTATCGAATTGCTGCTCGGCCTGATCGATCCATGCATACGCCAGGCGCTGGCGCGAGATGCCGATGGCCGCGTTGCCCGGTTCAATGTTATCGAGCGCATCGAGCAAGTTACCGGCCTTGTTCAAGCTGCCGCTGCGCAGGGCCTGGTTGAATTGTTGCTGCACTTCGCCGGGCAGCGCCTGCAGGCCCGCCAATGCGTCCGGATTGTTGCCATCTATGGCAAGCGCACCGCGATACAGGTCGTAGGCGCAATCACCGGGCGGCGCCATGATGTTGCCGCGAGCCGTCGCCTGCCTGGCGCGGTTCACCAGGTCGGCAATCTGGATTTGCTGGTCGCCCGTCAGATGAACCGCCGGCGGAGGGGCCGTATCGTCTTCTTGCTGCTTGGCTTCCTGCGGCTTCGTGCTTGAAGCTGTCTGGTTGGCGGCTGAGGGCGGCGTGACGGCGGGAACGGGAGGCTGTCCGAGCCGCGCCCTTGCGGCGACCAGGTCGGCCGAGCCCGGGGCGAGCGTATCGGCTTCATCCAGCAACTGCCGCGCGTGATCGGCGTCGCCCGCATCGATGGCGGCGTCAGCCTGCACCACCAGCGCCTGGGCAACCTGTCCAAGCCCCGCTTTCGCCTGGGCGTTGTTCGGATCGATCGCCAGCGCCGCCTTGAAATGCGCCAGCGCGGTGTCGTTGCCATCACCGGAGACACGCCCTGCGCGCAAGGCATCGTTGCCTTGGTTGATGGCGTCGGTCAGTGCGCTGTTGGCTTGGGTTTGCAGCGCCGACAGCGATGCGCGCAAGTTGGGTAACTGAGCGTAATTGGGCATCATGGCCGCAAGGCGATCAATGCCGCTGGAAGCCGCCGCGACATCGTTGGCGCTCAGCGCTTTCTGGACTTGCGCCGCCATCGCGTAGCCGACCTGGTCCATGCCGTGGCGCGCGACAGCGTTATCCGGTTCGGCCGCCAGCACGCGCTGATAAAGCGCGGCCGCGCCATCCGGGCCATCCAGCCGGTTTTGGCTGAGCGCCTGTTGCGCCTGCGCGATCAAGGTATCGGTCTGCCCGGATGAGACCTGTGCCTTGGCGATCTCCTGGCTAAGGCGGTCCACGTCGTTACCGCCGCCGAGCAGTTCGCGCGCGTTGGTCAGCGCTTGCGTGGCTTCAGCAATGTTGCCCGCGCGCAAGGCAGTATCGGCGCGTGAGATTTCCGCGCGACCCACCTCGTTGAGACCTTGCCGCGCAGCGTCGTTATCGGGCTCCAGCCCACGGGCTGCCTCGAACAGCTCACGGGCGCTGGTGCCGTCGGTACCGTCCAGATGCCCCTGCTGCAAAGCGACCCGCGCGCGATGCAGAACGTCGTCGAAATCGGTGCGCGGCACCAGGCTGCGCAAGCGGGTCTGGTTGAACCATAGCCCCCCGATAGCGGCCAGCAGCACAGCGATAAGCAACGGTAAGAACCAGTTGCGCCTCTTGTAGGGACTGTTGCTGGTGTCGCGGCGGTACTCAGGTTCCACCTCGATCTTCGGCAGCTTATCGTCGGGCGCGGGCGCCGCTGGCCGATGCAAGTCGTCCAGGTTGCCCAGCTTCGGTTCGGTACGGCCGTTGCCGTTATAGCCCGGATCGTTCAGGTTGCGGTTTCCGCCCATGGCTCGTGAACTGGCTAGTCGTTGTATTCAGCTTAACATCGCGTAGATGACACGCGCGGGGAGCGAAAAGTTGCGTTCAGGATGTCCCGCCTCTGACGCCCCTAAGGGGCAGCCAACGCGCTAGCCCGCCCCTACCCTGCGCGCCTCCACCACGTTCGGCAATGCCGCCAGCCGATCCAGCAGGGCGGAGAGCTGCTCGAAATCCCGTACGCGCAAGGTGTAGCGCATTTCCACTTCCCCGGTACGCGGGAACAGGCGGCTGTTGGAGGCGATGATGTTGATGCTGGCGTTGCTGATCACACCCACTACGTCTTTCTGCAAACCCTTGCGGTCGTAGCCGTTGAGCTGAATGGTGACCTCATAGGCCTGCGCGCCCGCCTGCCCCCAGCTCACCTCGATCACCCGCTCCGGATCGCGCCGCGCCAGTCGTGCCAGGCTGGCGCAGTTCGCGCGATGCACCGAAACGCCTTTGGTGCGCGTGATGAAGCCGCGCACCGGGTCGCCCGGCAGCGGTTGGCAGCATTGGGCCAGCACGGTGAGCAGATTGCCCACGCCCTCGATGGTGATGGCGCTATGGTCAAATACGGTGGGACGCATCGCCGGCAGCGGCACGCTGGATAACAGCGAGTCTGACGGCTGCTGCGATTCCTGCAGTACCCGCGCCACCTGTCCCAGGCTGATCTCGCCGAGAGCAAGCGCGACCAGCAATTCGTCCTGGGTCTGCAAGTGGAACAGCGCCGGCAGCTTGGACGAGTCCACTTCCGGCAACGCCAATCGTTTCAGCTCACGCTCCAGCAACGCACGGCCGGCTGCGAGGTTGGCTTCGTGCGCGCTGCGCCGGAACCAGGCGCGCACCTTGTCGCGCGCGCGGCTGGTATGCAGATAGCCATGATGCGGCGAAAGCCAGTCACGCCTCGGCTCCGCCACCTTGGTGGTGAGAATTTCCACCCGGTCCCCGCTATGCGGCTGATGCGTCAGCGGCACGATGCGCCCGTTGACCTTGGCGCCGCGGCAGCGATGACCTACCTCGGTATGCACGTGATAAGCGAAATCGAGCACGGTGGCGCCATGCGGCAAGTCGACCACTTCACCCCTGGGCGTGAGCACGTAGACGCGGTCCTCGTGCAGCTCGGTCTGCAATTCGGCCGCCAGTTCGCCTTCGTCGCCGCGCTGTTCGAGCAGCTTGCGCATCCAGGCGATCTTCGCCTCGAAATCCGCGTCACCGCTGCCGCCTTCCTTGTAGCGCCAGTGCGCCGCCACGCCCAGCTCATTGGCGCGGTGCATGTCGTGAGTGCGGATCTGCACTTCCAGCGTTTTGCCATGCGGGCCGATCACTGCGGTGTGCAGCGAGCGATAGCCGTTACTCTTCGGACGCGCCACATAGTCGTCGAACTCGCCGGGCAGATGCGGCCACAGGGCATGCACGATGCCGAGTGCGGCATAGCAATCGGCCACGCTGCCCACCAGCACGCGCACGGCGCGAATGTCGTAGAGATCGGAGAACTCCGCGGCCTTGCGCTGCATCTTCTTCCAGATGGAGTAGATATGCTTGGGACGCCCTGCCAGATCGGCAGTGACGCCCGCCGCGCGCAGCGCTTCGCCCAGCTCGGCCAGCGTCTCACGGATGAAGTGCTCGCGATCGCTGCGGCGTTCGTCCAACAGCTTGGCGATGCGTTTGTAGGTGTCAGGCTGCAAATAGCGAAAGGCGAGATCTTCCAGCTCCCACTTCAGCTGCCAGATGCCTAGCCGGTTGGCGAGCGGTGCGTGGATGTCGCGAGTAAGCCGCGCCAGTTCCTGCCGTTCGGCTTCCGGCAGGCTAGCGGCGGCGCGCATGCGGGCCAGCTGCCGCGACAGCAGAATGAACACCACGCGCACGTCACGAATGATCGCCAGCAGCAGGCGCCGCAAGCCTTCGGAGCCGTCCTGCGGCGGCCGCTGCGCGTGCAGTGTCCATACCCGCTCCGCTGCGGCCTGACCAGCAACCAGCCGCTGCAATTCTTCCGGCAAGGAAGCTGCGCGCTGCTCCCACACCAACGGGTGCGTGCGTCCGATCTCGAACCACAGCGCTGCCGCCTGGGTATGCGTGTCGCAACCGAGCATGGCAAGCAGATCCAGCACATCGCCGCACTCGAGTTCATTCACGCCGTTTTGCGCGCACACCTCCAACGCGTCGGACAGTACGGGGGGCAAGCTGCCGGCCCGTGACTGCCACGCCGCCAAGTGTCCTGGGGTGGTGGTGGCGTGAACCATAGTATTGGGTGTCCGTCGTACCATGAAGGAGCATAGCGCAAGCACGTAGGCTGGGATGGCATCCCAGCCTACGTGGAGCGCAGGGCTTCGAGCGCTTTGGCCAAACGTTTTGCCGACACCGGCTCGGCCGTCTTCAGTTCCTGCGCAAACAGCGACACTCGCCATTCCTCGATCAGCCAGCGCAATTCGTCCAGGCCTGCATCGCCGGCTACGCGGTGCTTGAGGTATTCACGCCAATAAGGCAGGACCTGCAGCATGCGCTGCTGGTCCTTGGTCGGGTCCTGGCGCAGGCGTTCGGCACGCAGGCGCATCGCTTTCAAATAGCGCGGAAAATGTGCCAGCCGCATGGTCGTCAGCTCGCGCAAGAAGCCTGGCCCGAGCAAGGCATCGAACTGTTCGCGCAGGTCGTCGTAGCTGGCACGGGCAAAACCGATCAACGGCGGTTGCAGCCAGGGCCTCATATCGGCTTGCGCCTCGACGATCGGCTCGGCCAGCTTTAGCCGTTCCACCGCCGCCGCAAACAGCTCACGAGCGAAGTGCGTATGCAACACTTCGAATGCGGCGGCGCTGCGCACGTTGAGCTCCTGCGCGGCAAGCAGATCGCTGAAACCGCCTTCCACCAGATCTTCGCGCAGGCCCTCCACGCTGCCTAGCGCCGCGTACTTCAGGGAAATCGAATTGGAGACCGGCAAACGCCGGCGCGCCTGCTTGACCTCACTGGCAAGTGTATTGCGCAACAAACGCTCCACACCCTTGACGTGCGCAGCCCTTGCTTCGTCGCGACGCTCGAACACGCGCAATGCTACAGCTGCGCCGAGATCGACCAGCGCAGGATATGCCAGCAGACCACCCTCGGAGCGCACCTGGTCGGGGATCTCCTCAAAGTCCCAGCTCGTGACGTCTTCGCGCGTAAGCTCGATATCTGTCTTGCGCGAAAACGCTTCACGTGCCCGCCCTTCCCATTGATGGCGCATTTGCGCCAGATCACGCCCGGTGGCCAGCGTATGCCCGTTCTCATCGTGCAAGCGAAAGCGCATCATGAAATGCGCGTCAAGCTCGATCTGGGCGAATTCGCCCGCCTCAAGCTCCACGCCAGTGGTACGGCGCAGGAAAGCGGCAAGCACCTTGGCGAGCGGCTCGTCACGCGGCGCGTCCGCTTCTACGAAGGCACGAGCGAAATCCGGCGCCGGCACAAAGTTGCGGCGCAATGCTTTGGGCAAACCGCGGATCAACTCGGCCACCTTGTCGCCCAGCAGACCGGGAACCAGCCATTCGCAGCGCGCGGCCGGCAAGGCATTGAGCATCGCCAGCGGCAGATGCAGCGTGACGCCATCGGCATCGTCACCGGGCACGAAGCGATATTCCAGACGGTAACGCTGCGGCGGTATATCCAGTGACGCAGGAAACGCCTTCGCATCCAAGCCCGTGCCGCCGGCCATCACTTCATCGATCGACCAACGCAGCGCTGCTTGTTCGGTGGGGCGCGCGTTGCGATACCAGGCATCCAATGCGCGGCTGCTTGCGATCTCTTCGGGCAGTTTGCCGCGGAAGAAATCCACCAGTTCATCTTCGTGACGGATCAGCCCCTCACGGCGCTGACGCGCTTCGATGCCGTGCGCATCTTCAAGCACGCGCTGATTGGCGCGGACAAAATCCGCTCGCACCTCGATATCACAACGAGCAAGCGCCTCGCGCAGGAAAAGCTCATGGGCGAGCGCGGGATCTTGTTTCTGAAAAGTCACCGGCCGGCGCTCGACCAGCACCAGCCCGAACAAGCTCACCTGCTCGTACGCCACCACGGTGCCACGCTTGCGCGACCAGTGCGCATCGCGACAGCTGCTGCGCAGGAGGTGCGCTGCCTGCTGCTCGATCCACAGCGGCTCCACGCGTGCGCACATCATGCCCCATACACGGCCGCTGATATCCAGGATTTGCGCCGCAAAGACCCAGCTGGGCGGTGTCTTCGCCAAGGCAGAACCGGGAAACACCTGGAAACGGCGCTCCCGAGTGCTGCGGTAGATACCTTTTTCATCTTTGTTGCCGACCTGGGTGGGCAATCCTGCCAGAAGGCTGCGATGGATGGCTTCGTAGCGATGTTCGCCGTCGCCGCCACTTTCACTCCCTTTCCCCTCCACGGCTGGCTTGCCGGAATGCTTGTTCGTAGTTGCTTTGCTGGCTGCCTTTGCTTTCGTACCAGCAACATCACGCGAGATTGCTCCCTCACCTCGAAGGGGAGAAGGGGAAGCAACGCTCCAACCAAGCTCCTGCACCACCAGCAGCAATTGACGATGCAGCTCGCGCCACTCGCGCATGCGCAAGAAGCTCAGGAAATGCCGCGAACACCAGTCGCGCAATTTCGACTGCGTCAGCTCCCCGTGTGCACTGTCGTATTCGCGCCACAGGTTCAGCACGCCGATGAAATCCGACTTGGGATCGGCGAACGCCGCATGCGCCGCATCCGCCTGCTGGCGCGCATCGGCGGGGCGCTCGCGCGGATCCTGGATGCTGAGGAAGGCTACCAGCACCAGCAGTTCACGCAGACTGCCCAGTTGCTGTGCCTCCACCAGCATGCGCGCGAGCTGCACGTCGACCGGGAGGCGGGACAGGGTCCGGCCGATGCCGGTGAGCTGGCGCCGCTCGTCGATCGCGCCG
Organism: Dyella flagellata; assembly: GCF_030160275.1. Lineage (GTDB taxonomy): Bacteria > Pseudomonadota > Gammaproteobacteria > Xanthomonadales > Rhodanobacteraceae > Dyella_B > Dyella_B flagellata. The sequence goes on along the minus strand of NZ_BSOA01000018.1, from coordinate 233,895 downwards.
ATTTCGGCAAGGCGCCGATAACCATCCGCCACTACCCGCGCATCGGGCGCTTCGAGGAAGGGAAATTCCTCCACCTCGCCCAGCTGCAGCGACAGCATGCGCAGGATCACGTTGGCGAGCGATGAACGCAGCAACTCCGGATCGGTATAGGCTACGCGCGAGGCGTAATCGGCTTCGTCGTAAAGCCGATAACAGATGCCGGGGCCAACGCGGCCGCAACGCCCTTTGCGCTGATCGGCAGCCGCCTGCGAAACCGGCTCAACGTGCAGACGTTCGAGCTGGCTGCGCTGGCTGTAGCGTTTCACTCGCGCCGTACCGCTATCAATCACATAGCGAATGCGCGGCACGGTAAGCGAGGTTTCCGCCACGTTGGTGGCCAACACCACACGGCGCTTGGGACCCGGCTTGAACACGCGGTCCTGATCGTGCGCGGAAAGGCGCGCATACAGCGGCAGGATTTCCGTTTCGCGGTATTGCCTGCGCGACAGCAGCAAATGCGCATCGCGTATCTCGCGTTCGCCGGGCATGAACACCAGCACGTCACCGCGCGGGTCGTCGTGGCTGATTTCGTCCAGTACGGCGGCGACATGTTCCACGCTGCCCTGCTGCAGCTCGGCGCTGCGCTGATTGCGCCGCGCAGCCACCTCCTCCGCGGAACGCCAGCGCACTTCCACCGGATAGGCGCGCCCTTCCACCGAGATCACCGGCGCATTGCCGAAATGCTCGGCGAAGCGTGCGGTGTCGATGGTGGCGGAGGTGACGATGATCTTCAGCTCCGGTCGCCTGGCCGCCAGGCGCTTGAGATAGCCGAGCAGGAAGTCGATGTTGAGGCTGCGCTCGTGCGCCTCGTCGATGATGATGGTGTCGTAGGCGGACAGCCAGGGATCGTTCTGTGTTTCGGCCAGCAGGATGCCATCGGTCATGAACTTGATCAGGCTCTGCTCGGAGACCTGGTCGGTAAAGCGGACCTGAAAGCCGACCTTGTCACCGACTTGCGTAGCCAGTTCTTCCGCCACGCGCCGCGCCACGGAACGTGCGGCCAGGCGGCGCGGCTGGGTGCAGCCGATCATGCCGGCTTCGCCGCATCCTGCCGCCAGGCATAGCTTGGGCAGCTGCGTGGTTTTGCCCGAACCGGTCTCGCCCGCGATGACCACCACCTGGTGTGCGCGGATCAGCTTGACGATCTCGTCGGCGCGCGCGGTGATCGGCAGGGACTCATCCAGGCGGATTTCCGGCTTGCTTTGCGCACGCCGCTGCCTACGCTCGGCGGAGGCGGCAATGTCGGCGGCGAGCGCTTCCAGCTTCTTCGCATCCGGACGACGCGACAGGCCGCGCCAGCGGCCCAGCAGCCGGCCGAAGTCGCGGCTGGAAACGGCGTCCAGCGACTTGCGCAGCGCGCGCAATCGGGCTTCCGGGGAAACGGAGGGAGTATCGGGCTTCGGATCGCTCATGGAGCCGCATATGATAGCCCGTATCTATCGGCGGCATCCGTATTATTCATTTCACCCGTACTGCCCTCCTGGCTAAGCTCGGTTCCAGATTCGACACACGGGAACAGAGCATATGGACACCAGCATCGGCATTGCCAAGCAGGACCGGAAAACCATCGCCAAGCAGCTGTCGAAGCTGCTGGCCGATACCTATTCGCTGTACCTGAAAACCCACAGCTTCCACTGGAACGTGACCGGCCCGCACTTCAACAGCCTGCACACCATGTTCGAGACCCAATACAACGAGTTGTGGCTGGCCGCCGACGAAGTGGCCGAGCGCATCCGCGTACTGGACGTGTTCGCACCAGGCTCCTACAGCCAGTTCGGCAAGCTCACCAGCATCCAGGAAGAACCCGGCGTACCGGACTGGAAAGACATGGTGAACCAGCTGGTGGCCGGGCATGAGATCGCTGCCGTGACCGCACGCGAGGTGATCAGGGCGGCCGAGGCGGCCGGCGACGAAGGCAGCATGGACATGGCTACCGGCCGCCTGAAGGCGCATGAAAAGACCGCATGGATGTTGCGCTCATTGTTGAAATGAGCCGGTTGGCTCCTGCCATCCGGCTTGCCCCTGCCCCCTGGGGCAAGCCAGTCCTGAGCGGCACAGCCCTGACCTTGGGCTGACCACCCCGGCCGCCATTGATTGAGCCGGCTGCCGTGAATTGGTTAAGCTCCGTGAGTTTCGTATACCTCGTGAGAGGTGAACCGCGGGGATTTTCTTGAGCGCCAGACCTACTCCAACCAAAGCCGGCCCCTTATCGGTCATCGCTGCCATCCTGCTGGCGCTCGTGGTTGCGGCGTTGAACATCGGTTTGTGGTGGTGGGGCAACCGCCCGCATGGTCCGGAAGACTGGCACGGGCAGATCAACGGCTTTTCCGTATCGCTGTTCCAGCGCTACCAGAATCCGTTCAACCAAAGCTTCCCCAGCGACGATGAGATCGACAGCGACCTGAAGCTGCTGCGTCAGTACACCGGCCGCATCCGCACCTATTCCACGCTGATCAATCCGCAGGTGTTCCGCCTGGCCCAGAAAGAAGGCCTGAAGGTCATGGCGGGTACGGCGATCGACACCCGCCTGGAGAACAACGAGAACGAGCTGGACGCGCTGATCGCCCTGTCACGGCGCTACCCGGACACCATCGAGCGCGTGCTGGTCGGCAATGAGGCGCTGTTCCGCAACGACTTGCCCCTCGACAAAATGATCACGTATCTCGACCGGGCACGTGCGCATATCCGCCAGCCGGTCTCGATCGCCGAGCCGGACTACATCTGGCTGAAGTACCCGGAACTGGCCGATCACGTAGATTACATCACCATCCACCTGTTCCCCTTCTGGAACGGCGTTGCCGTGTCGCCCCAGCAGATCCGGGGCGAAGACCAGGGCGCCGTCAGGCAGGCCGAAGACGCTTACCTGGCCATCAAGCAACGATTCCCCAACAAGCATGTGGTCGTGGGCGAAATAGGCTGGCCATCCAACGGCGATCATCGCGAACGCGCCTATCCGTCCATCTCCGACGAAGCCATCTTCGATCGCCAGTGGCTGATCTGGGCCAAGCGCCATGATGTCGACTACTACCTATTCGAAGCCTTCGATCAACCCTGGAAGGAAGGCCTGGGCGAAGGCCGTACCGGCGCCTACTGGGGCGTGTTCAATGCCGACCGCCAGCTGAAGTTCCCCTTCACCGGCCCGGTGACGGAAGACACCGGCTGGCCGTGGAAGGCGCTCGCCGCAAGCTTGCTGGCGCTGCTGCCGATGGTCTGGTTCGGCATCCGCTTCAGCCGCTTCAAGCTGATGGGTCGATTGTTCTTCGACGTGCTGGTCCAGCTTGCCTGCGGCCTGATCGTGTGGTCGGTGACCCTGCCGTTCAATTTCTATCTGAGCTGGGTGGACTGGAGCATGCTGGTGCTGCTGTTCCCCGCGCAGGTAGCGATCTTAGGCATCCTGCTGATCAACGGCTTCGAGTTCACGGAGGTGTTGTGGCGGCGTCAATGGGTTCGTCACGCCGCCCCGTTGCCGCCCGACGATCAGCAAAGGCAGCCCTTCGTCTCCATCCACCTGGCTTGCTACAACGAGCCGCCGGAGATGGTGATGATTACGCTCGATTCGCTCGCCACCCTCGAGTATGAAAACTTCGAAGTGCTGGTGATCGACAACAACACCAAGGATCCGGCGATCTGGAAGCCGGTGCAGGAATACTGCGAGAAGCTGGGACCGAAATTCCGCTTCTTCCACCTGGAGCCGTGGCCCGGCTTCAAGGCCGGCGCGTTGAACTTCGGCCTGAAGGAAACCAACCCGAAGGCCGACGTGGTGGCGGTGATCGATGCCGACTACGTGGTGCGCCACGACTGGCTGAGCACGCTTACCGGCTATTTCCACGACCCGAAAGTGGCAGTGGTGCAATGCCCGCAAGCGCATCGCGACTTCGAGCACAATCGCTTCCGCCGCATGACCGCATGGGAATACGACGGCTTCTTCCGCATCGGCATGCATCACCGCAACGAGCGTAACGCGATCATCCAGCACGGCACCATGACCATGGTGCGCCGCTCAGCGCTGGAAGGCACCGGCGGCTGGTCGGAATGGACCATTTGCGAAGATGCCGAGCTCGGCTTGCGCCTGATGCACGCCGGCTACGAGTTGGTCTACGTCGACGAACTGATGGGCAAGGGCCTCACGCCAGCCGACTTCAAGGCCTACAAGAGCCAGCGCTACCGCTGGGCGTTCGGCGCGATGCAGATCCTGAAAGGCCGCTGGACCTGGATGACCAAGAAAGGCCCGCTTTCGAGCGGCCAGCGCTTCCATTTCCTCACCGGCTGGTTCAGCTGGTTCGCCGATGCGTTGCACCTGATCTTCACGCTGATGGCGATCTTCTGGACCGCGGGCATGGTGGGCCTGCCGCAAACCTTCAGCCTGCCGATGCAGCTGTTCCTGATTCCGGTGATCGGCTTCTTCTTTGCCAAGGCCATCTTCGGCGTGGTGCTGTATCGCGCGCGGGTGCCCTGCGGCTGGTACGACACCATCATGGCATCGCTGGCCAGCATGAGCTTGAGCCATGCCATCGCGCGCGGCATCCTGCATGGCCTGACACGCGAGAAGACTTCGTTCGTGGTCACCGCCAAGAGCCGCCGCCTTGGCGGCAGCAACTTCGCGGCCTTCACGCCCGTGCGTGAGGAAATGCTGATGTTCATCGCGCTCATGCTGTGCGTCATCGGCATGGCGAAGAGCACCGCGGCGCACTTCACCGAAGGCCAGTTGTGGATCTTCATCCTGGCGGCGCAATCGATTCCGTATTTCTCGGCGCTGGTGGGCGCCTGGATTGCACACCGTTCAGGTGACAAGGCAGGCTAATGGATCACCGGGATAGAAATCCCGGCTTCAATCGGCTTCACGATGCTGGGATTATCATCCCAGCCTACGCTTTGCCCAGCCGAGGATGGAACCCTGACGGATGCGCCGGATCCGCCGCTACCTGAGCCTGCTACCGCTCCTGCTCCTGCTTGTTCCCGCGCTCGGCCGCGCGGGGGTGCAGCTGGTCGTGGATGGCGTGGATGATCCGCTCAAAACCGCCGTCATCGCAGGCCTAGGTCTCTCGCAATATGCGGCGCGCGACGTAAGCGAGGCGCAGGTGCATCGTCTCTACGACCGCGCTGATGCCGAAGCTGGCAACGCGCTACGGCCGTATGGCTACTACGACGCGCACATCACCGGCAAAATCGAGCGATCCGGTAAAGACTGGCGCGTCACTCTGCATGTCGCTCCCGGCGAGCCGGTGAAGGTCACGTCAATCGATCTTCAGCTCGATCCTTTCGCCGCGTCGTTGCGGCCGATTCGTGCCGCGCGCCGCGGCGTCGAAAAACTCAAGGACCAGCGCCTGGATGACGCCGCCTACGACTCCGCTCGCGATGCCGTGAACAACGCCCTGACCGCCAACGGCTATCTCGATGCGAAGCTCACCGTGCACCGCGTCGAGGTGAATCGCGGCGAGCACAGCGCAGCCATCCAGCTGGCCTGGGATGTGGGCCGCCGCTACCGCTACGGCGAGGTGCGCTTCGAAGGCTCACAGTTCCAGCCGGACTTCCTGGAGCGCTATGTGCCCTTCAAGCCCGGCGACTACTTCGACCAGAACCAGTTGCTCAGCTTGCAGCAGGCCTTGAATGCCGCCGACTATTTCTCGATGGTCAATGTGACACCCGAGATCGGCACGGCCAAAGATGGCGTGGTCGACGTCAAGGTGCAGTTGGCGCCGGCCAAGCGCAGGATCTACACCAGCGGCCTGTTCGTGGGTACGGATACCGGTGTTGGTGTCCGCGGCGGGGTGGAATACCGCTGGGTCAACAGCTACGGCCACAAGTGGAAGAACGACGCGGTGCTGGCGCAGCGGCTGAAAACGCTCACCAGCCAGTACACCATTCCGCTGCCGGGCGATAACCAGCGCAGCCTCAATTTCGGCGTCACTTACCGCGACGCGAACACCGTGACTTCCCAGTCGCGCACGCTTGAACTGGTCGCCAACGAAAGCGAACTCTGGCACGAATGGGTGCGCACCGTGGGGGTACATGCGCTGACCGGCACGTTCGACGTCGGCAAGCGTCCCGATGAACCGGAAAGCACGCCGGGCGTGGAGCATGGCAGCAGCACCCTGATCTATGCGGAGGGCTCATTGAGCCGCAAGGTGGCGGACAACCCGGACTTCGTGCGTCGCGGCTGGTCGCTGAGCTTCGACGCTCGCAGCACGGCCAGCGACCTGTTTTCCACCGCTCGTTTCAGCGAGGTCAGCGCCAGCGGCAAATGGATACGCGCATTCTGGCGCAACAATCGCTTGATCCTGCGCGGAGACCTTGGGCACGTGTGGACCAGCAAGTTCGAGGCCCTGCCGCCCCAGTTGCGCTTCTTCGCCGGTGGCGATCAATCCATTCGTGGCTACACCTACCAGGCGATCGGCCCGCAAAACAGTTATGGCCGCGTGATCGGCGGCAACAGCCTGGTGATCGGCAGCGCCACGCTGGAACATTACTTCACGCCGCGCTGGGGCATCGCCACCTTCGTCGATGCCGGCAATGCCTTCAACGGTACCCGCGTGCATCCCAAGATCGGTACGGGTATCGGAGTACGCTGGCGTTCGCCGGTCGGCATGATTCGTGTCGACGTGGGTACGCCCATCAACGATGCGCAACACCATGGTGTGGAACTGCACCTCGTGATCGGACCGGATCTGTGAGGCCCATGGCATGAATGCAACGCAACCCGCACCTCGTCTGCGCCGCCGCTGGCTACGTATCGCAGGCGTTGCGGTTGCTTCCTTCGTGGTTCTTGTAGCGGGCGGCCTGGGCTGGCTGCTGTGCACCAGCTCCGGTTTGCGCTTTGCACTATCGCAAGCGCAGGACTTCACGCATGGCGCACTACAGATTCAGCAAGCAGAGGGCCGCCTGATCGGCCCCATCGGCATAGCGCAGCTGCGCTACGACGACGGCAAGGGCACTGACATTCTCATCACAGGCACTCGCCTGGACTGGAATATCACCGCCCTGCTCTACAAGCGTCTGCGCGTGCTTGATCTTCGTGTGGAGCGTGTAGACGTCGCATTGCCGGCTACGCAGGAAAACACTTCGTCCTCCAGCAGCTTCTCGCTGAAGCCGCCCATCTCGCTGATGCTGGATCGCGTGCATATCGGTCCGGTGACGATCAAGCAGGGTGGCAAGCCACTGTTTGCTGCCGACCTGCTCGATCTTTCCGGCAACTGGACCAGCAGCGGCGTCGAAGTGAGCAAGCTGGCCTTGCGTGCCCCGGCAGGGCATGTCGACCTTGCTGGACAACTCCGTACTGGTCGCCGCTATCGCGGCAAGGCGCATGCCGATATCGCATGGAAAATAGGCGATCGCGAATACGCCGGCACGCTCGACGCGCAAGGCGATGGCCGCCAAGCGCAATCACAGCTTCGCCTGAGCCAGCCCATGGCGGCGCAGTTGCAGCTTGACCTGGATCAGGACAAGCACTACGCCTGGACCAGCAGACTCGACGTGCCACCCTTCGATCCCACGCCACTGCTCGGTAGCAGTTCGATCACGCGCTTGGGCGTCAATCTGCAAGGTAGCGGCGATCGGCAAGGCGGCACGCTTACCGGCCAGCTCGATCTCAATGCCTATCGAGTGCTGCTGCAACCCATGCAGGCCAGCGTCGACAAGGATTTCAAACAACTGACCCTGCAGCAGTTGCAAATCGCTTCGCCGCAGGTCAAGGGCATCGTCCAAGCCACCGGTACTGTCCAGCTGGACGCGCATCCACTGAGTGCGGATCTCGCCACGGACTGGAAGGACGTGACCTTGCCGGCGGACTTGATCGGCCAGGTGCTCGCCACTGACGGACGCCTCGTGGCAAAAGGCAGCGCCAACGCGTATCACGCCGACGGTGACGTCACCATCGGCCCGCCCGGCAAGCTGGCGAAACTCGCGCTCAATCTGGACGGCACACCGCAGCAGATCCAGTTGCACATGCTGAGCCTGCTGCAGCCGCAAGGCAGCCTCACAGCGCAAGGCACGCTTGTTTTGCAGCCCGACCTCGCCTGGCAGTTGCAGGCGCATGCCGACAAGTTCGATCCCGGCCAGCTGCTCGCCGGTTGGCAAGGTTCATTGGACGCCGACCTCGCCACGCAAGGCAAGCTCGCGCAGGCCCAATCCGAAGGGACACTCGACTTGCGCAAGCTGCAAGGACGGCTGCGACAGCGCCAGCTGCGCGGCGTGGGCCACCTGCACTTGTCTTCGAACCAGGTTGTTGATGGGACGCTGGATCTCGCATCCGGCAGCAGCAGCGTGAAACTGCAGGCACGACCAGGTCAGAGCAACGATGCCAATGTAACGCTGGCTATCGCTTCCTTGAACGATTGGGTGCCACAGGCATCCGGCACGCTTAATGGCCAATTCCATCTGCACGGCAGGTATCCCAAGCTGGCTGTCAGCGGCTCATTGCAAGGCCATGCATTGGACTGGAACAAACAGCGTGCGCAGCAGCTCCAACTGCAGGCCGACCTCCCCGACATCAGCAGCATCGGCGGCAAGCTGCAATTGAACGCAGCGGGAGCCCAACTCGGCGGCCTGGCGTTCAAGCAGATCCATTTGAACGGCCAAGGCACTGCGACCCAGCATCAGCTCGTGCTCGAAGCGCAAGGCGCGCCGCTGTCAACCTCGCTTACGCTCAATGGCACGTTGAAGGACCAGAACTGGAACGGCATGCTCTCCTCGCTCACGCTGGATGTGCAAGGCCTGCCTCGCTGGCGACTGCAACAGGCAACCAAGCTTGGCTGGAACCGTGGCGCTGCGAGCCTGGGAGAACTATGCCTTAGCGCTGGCGAACCTTTGCTTTGCGCCAGCGGCGACATGGACAAGGCCGGCAACATCGACGCCAGCTATCGCCTGCATGCCGTGCCGCTGGCCTTGATCGCCAGCGCTGCCGGCAGCACCGACATGCCGATCAGCGCCGATGGCACACTGGAAGGCAACGGCAAGATCAGGCGCACGGCGACGGGTGCGCTGACTGGCAATGCAAGCATCACTTCTTCGCAAGGCCGCATCACCTACAACGAGCATCCTGACCAGCCGCTGCTGTCGTACAAGGATCTCGCGTTGAGCGCCACGCTGGCTCCCGGCAACCAGCAAGCAATCGTACACGCTGCGATCAACGGCAATGGGCGTCTTGATGGACAAGTCACGGTCACCGGCACACAGCAGGCCCTGGGCGGTCAGGTCAGTCTGCATCTGGACGATCTCGCCTTCGTCAGCCTGTTCACGGACGACCTGGCCAATGTGAAAGGCCGCATCGATGGCGATTTCACACTCGGCGGCACGCTCTCCGCACCTGCCATGACCGGCCAGGCGGGCATCGACGGTTTTGCCGCCGAAGTGCCCGACGCAGGCTTGAAGCTTAGCGGCGGCCGTCTCACCGCCAGCACGACCAATGCGCGGGTGCTGAACATCGACGGCAGCGTGCAATCCGGCAAGGGTACGCTTGCCATCAACGGCACGGCGGCACTGGATACGCAAACGCCTACTGCTATCACGTTGAAGGGTGATGATGTCAGCGTCATCGACATTCCCGCTGCCAAAGTCGCACTGACACCGGACCTGCTTGTGCGTCGCGATGCGCAAGGCATCAACGCAACCGGCACCGTACGGCTGGACAGTGCCGATGTGAATCTGGACAAGCTGCCTGGCGGCGGCGCCAATAAGGCCTCGCCTGACATCGTGGTAGTGGATGAGCCCCAACCCGCCGCCGGCAGCGGGTCGACACCGATCAACGCATCGATCAAAGTTGATCTGGGCGAGCACGCGCATCTGGCCGGCATGGGTCTGGACGGTCGGCTTGGCGGCGTGATCACGGTGAACGAACGTCCTGATCGAGCTACCACCGGACAAGGCCAGGTCACGGTCAACGGCACCTACAAGGCCTACGGACAGAATCTTCAGATCCAGCAAGGCCAGCTGCTGTTCGCCAGCACGCCGATCGACAATCCCGGCCTCAACCTCAAGGCCATCCGCGATCTACAGCCCAATGCCACTATCAGCGAAGGGCAGCAGGTGGGACTGCAAATCACCGGCACCGCGAAGCGGCCCGTGCTCACCGTCTTCTCCAACCCCGCGATGGATCAATCCGATGCGCTCGCCTACCTGGTCACCGGCAAGCCTCTTTCGCAAGTAAGCGGTGGCGGTGAGAGCAGCATGGTAAACAAGGCTGCGCAAGCAGTCGGCTCAGCCACCGGCAACCTGCTTGCCAAGAGCGTCGGCAGCAAGCTTGGGATCGAGGATATCGGCGTAAGCAGCAGCGAAGCGTTGAATGGCAGCTCCGCCTTCACCGTCGGCAAATACCTGTCGCCACGCCTCTATCTCAGTTACGGCATCGGCTTGTTCGAACCCGGCCAGGTGATCACGCTGCGTTATCGCCTGAGCCGGCGCTGGAATTTTGAGGCGCAAAACGCCACTGACTTCAATCGTGCGAGCCTCAACTACCGGATCGAGAAGTAGTACCTATTTCGCGAGCACAATGACGTAATGATCAGTCGTAGTCGTAAGGCTGCCTAACATAGGTTCACTGGGCGGCCACGATTCAAAGCCGACGAAAATTAAGGACTCATCCCGACAGCCCCACGGCGCGGAGCTGGTGCCGATTATGGCGCTATCTCAACAAGGCTTGCGTTGCACCGACCCATGCTATCTACGTCGTATGAAAGGTGCGCGATCTTCCGGCTGCTCGATTCTGCGGCCAGAACCGTGGCATACATCGCTCGTTGACCGGCATCAGTGCTGAGGTTTGGAATGTAGATAACACTGTAGAGGCAACTGACCGAGGTCGGTTCAACCAATCTGAAATAGCCGGTACCTTGCTGGACACCTGCGCTAGCCACAGTTTTATTGTCATCCGAGGCCGCCATCGCGACGGACGTCATGCCCATCAGAACGAGACCAGCAAGCGTGCAGTAACGAAAATTCATGGCCATTTGTGCGCTTTCCCTATAAGCCGGATTAATGAGCCCGAACAGTTTATGTCCATGTATCGCCAATTGCACGGTACATAGCCGTCATATCGATTCCGTCCTCAGGTAGGCTGGGATACCAATCCCAGCTTTTCACGCAGCATCCTGATGCTGGGATTGGCATCCCAGCCTACAAGCTACGCTCGCCGTCAATGCGTGCTGGCCGCCGGCTCTCCGCTCGGGACACGCGCCGTGCGCAGCAACAACGCACCGAGCAATGCACCCAGCGCCGCAAAGCAGGCGCCGACCAGGAAGGCCCACTGATAGCCGCCGCTAAGCGCAAACCCCTGCCCATTGCCGACCGCCAACAAGGTTTGCGTGCGCCAGGAAGCAAGACTGGCCAACGCGGCGAGGCCCAGGGAGCCGCCCATCATGAAGGCGGTATTGACCACGCCCGAAGCGAGTCCCGATTCCGATGGACCTACATCGCTCATCGCCGCCAGCAGCAGGGGATTGAAGGCCACGCCCGCGCCGATGCCGAGCAAGATCATGCTGGGCAGAATGTCACGCACGAAATGCCCATTATCCGGCGCGTGCGCGAACAGCAACAGGCCGCACGCGGCAAAAGCCAGACCCAGCGCAAGCGGACGGCGAATCCCGAAACGCATCACCAGCTTGGCGGAAAGTCCCAGCGAGAACATCGCCATGATCAGGTTCGCTGGCAGGAAGGCCAGGCCCACTTCCATCGGTCCGTAACCGAGCACCAGCTGCATGTACAGCGCCGACAGGAAAAACCACGCGAACATCGCCGCCGCCCATGCCACTGCGACGACATTGGAGACCACCAGATTACGCAGGCGGAACAGACGTAGCGGCATCAGTGGCGCGTGCACGCGCGCCTCCAACCAGAAGAAGACCACCAACAGAGCCGTTGCGATGCCCAACTGGCCCAGCGTGCGTGACGAGAGCCAGCCTACTTCGTTGCCGTTGACGATGGCATATACAGCCAGCATCAACGCAACAGTCACGGTCACGGCGCCCCATACATCCAGATGTCGCGAACTGGCCGTGCCCGCTGCAGCGGGTAGTAGACGCAGCGATGCGACGACCACGCCAACGCCGATCGGCAGGTTCACCAGGAACACCCAATGCCAGCTCAGGCTGCTGGTCAGCACACCGCCCAGCATCGCGCCGAGACTACCGCCTCCCGCGCAGACGAAGCCATAGACACCCATCGCTTTTGCCCGATCCTGCGGGTCGGTGAACAGGTCCATGATCAGCGAGAGCGCCACGGCGGTGACCACCGCGCCGCCCAGTCCTTGCACGGCGCGCGCAACCACCAGCGCCATCTGGGTGGTGGAAAGCCCGCAGGCGAGCGAAGCCAGCGTAAAGGCCGCGATACCGATCAGGAACACGCGACGATGTCCATACAGATCGCCCAGGCGACCGCCCAACAAGAGAAACCCGCCATAGGTCAGCAGATAGGCGTTCACTACCCAGGCCAGCTCGGTGTCACCGAACTTCAGGTCCACCTTGATCGAAGGCAAAGCCACGTTAACGATCGTGGTATCCAGCACGATCATCAGCACGCCCAGGCATAGCACGATCAGCGCCAGCCAGCGGCGCTCGGGATGCATCGCGACGTGAGGGGCATGTCCGGTGTGACTCATCAGTAGGTCCTTGTGACGGAGACGTAAGAGTTTGCTCTTTCACGCGACGAATGAAAAAGGTGGAAATCGACGGCCGACCGACCTTGCCCGATCGCGCAGGCAGCCGTTCGCTTGCCGCTGCAGGCCGCTAGATGACGGCCCTCGCATGCTGCGTTGCGGTTTGACAGCCCTCATTTAGATCGATCAAATCCGGCTCCAGGCGTGTCTATCAGATCCGCAAGCACTTTCCACAGGGGTACCTACCCGATGCCAGGTTTTATCGCCCGCCCATATCGGCAGACACTGCTTTTCCTCGCGCTCGCCTGCTGCGCTACCATCGCCAGCGCGGACGGCAAGGGTACGTTCTACACCTCGTTCGAAACAGGCGAACCCGCGCCGGTTGCAAGCCCGACCACATCAACGCTGGCTGTCCGGATCGATGGTGGCCCCTCGGCGGACGATGCTTACAGTGCCAAACCCGGCGTGGGGTTCACCGGTCTTCATTCGCTTCATTACCAGACCCATGCCGGCGGCAAGCAGGAAACCGCACTGTTTGACGTGGACCTGCCGGTGCAGGCGAACACGCAGCTTTCCTATCTGCTGTTTCCGCGCATCGCGGCAAACGATCTGGCCGATCCTTCCAACTACGTGGCCATCGACCTGGTGTTCGATGACGGCACGCGCCTTTCCGCAAGCCCAGCGCGAGACCAGCACCGTATTCCCGCCAACGCGCACGCACTGGGCGCGAGCCGTACCGTGTATGTAAATCAATGGAACAAGCTGAGCATCGATGTGGGCAAGGCTGCCGCGGGACGCCATATCCGTCGCATCGTGTTGACGCACGACGGCCCTGCCGGAGACATCGAGGGTTTTCTCGATGATCTGCGTATTGGGCCCGCAGCTGACGAGGCCGCGGACAAGCGCCCTAGCGATTACGTAAATATCTTGCGCGGCACCAACTCCAGCCATACGTTCTCGCGCGGCAACAATATCCCCGCCGTCACCTTGCCGCACGGCTTCAACTTCTGGGTGCCGGTGACCGATGCCGGTTCAGACTGGATGTACCAGTACCAGCAGCGCAACGATGCGAACAACCGGCCGCGTATCGAGGCCTTCTCGCTCTCGCACGAGCCCAGCCCGTGGATGGGCGATCGCCAGACCTTCCAGATCATGCCTGCGGCGGTTGCCAGCGGTGCGCCGAGCGCGAATCGCGCGGCACGCGCCTTGAGTTTCAGCCATGACCACGAGACAGCCCACGCGCACTATTACAAGGTAACGTTCGACAACGGCGTCGTGGGCGAGATGACACCTACCGATCACGCCGCCATGCTTCGTTTCAGCTTCCCCGGCAAGCGCGGGCAACTCGTATTCGACAACCGCACGGATGAAGGCGGCATCACGCTAGATCCCGCGCATCGCAGCTTCAGCGGCTATTCCGACGTGAAGAGCGCGCTCTCCACCGGCGCTACGCGCTTGTTCTTCTATGCCATCGTTGACCAGCCTATCACCGAAAGCGGGCGACTCTCCGGCGAAGGTCGCGATCACGTAAGCGCATGGCTAGGCTTCGACACGTCCAAGACCAAAACCGTGAACGTGCGGATAGCTACTTCCCTGCTCAGCCTGGAACAGGCCAAGCACAACCTGGAACTGGAAATCGCGCCACGGGAAAGCTTCGACGAGGTGCGCGATCGAGCCCAAGCGATCTGGGACAAGCAGCTCGGCATCGTGAAAGTGCAAGGCGCCACTCACGGCGAACGGGTGACGCTGTATTCCAACCTCTATCGCCTGCAGATGTATCCCAATTCGGCCTACGAAAACACCGGCAGCGCCAGCCATCCGATCTATCGCTACGCCTCTCCATTCTCGCCCGCTGTCGGCAAGAATACGCCTACGCAAACCGGCGCCCGCATCGTCGATGGCAAGGTCTTCGTCAACAACGGCTTCTGGGATACCTATCGCACCGCTTGGCCCGCCTATGCGCTGCTGATGCCGCAACTGGCCGGCACGATGATCGACGGCTTCGTGCAGGAATATCGCGATGGCGGCTGGATCTCGCGCTGGTCATCGCCGGGCTATGCCGACCTGATGGTGGGCACCAGTGCCGATGTCGCCTTTGCCGATGCTTGGCTCAAAGGCGTGCACAACTTCGACGTGCAGTCGTTCTATCAGGCCGCACTGAAGGATGCCACGGTGGTAAGCCCGCTAGGCGGCACCGGACGCAAAGGCATACAGCGCTCGATCTTCAATGGCTACACGGATGACGCGATCAAGGAAGGCCTGTCCTGGTCGATGGATGGCTACATCAACGATTTCGCCATCGGCAATCTTGCCGGCGCGCTGGCCGAGCGCCGCGCTGCACAAGATCCCTATCAGGCGCACTATACCGAAGACGCCGCGTACTTCCACGACCGTGCGCTGGGTTACGTCAATTTGTTCGATTCCGAGCTGGGCTTTTTCGTTGGCCGCGATGCACAAGGCCGCTGGCGCTATACCAAGCAGCATTTCGACCCCATGCGCTGGGGCGATGACTACACCGAAACAGACGCCTGGAACATGGCCTTCCACGCCCCGCAGGACGGTAACGGTCTCGCAGCGCTGTACGGCGGCCGGGCCCAACTCGCTGCGAAGCTGGACCAGTTCTTCGCCACACCGGGCATCTACCACGTCGGCGGCTATGGCGAACCGATCCACGAGATGCGCGAGGCGCAAGCGGTGCGCATGGGCCAGTACGGTCATAGCAACCAGCCTTCGCATCACATCATTTACATGTATGACTACGCAGGCCAGCCATGGAAAGCGCAGGACAAAGTGCGTGACGTACTCGCGCGCCTGTACCTGGGCAGCGAGATCGGCCAGGGTTATCTCGGTGACGAGGACAACGGCGAGATGTCCGGCTGGTGGCTGTTCAGCGCCGCCGGCTTCTATCCGCTACGCATGGGCACGCCGGAATACGTGATCGGCGCGCCGTATTTCCAGCACATGGACATTACGCTGGAGAATGGCAAGCACATCGTCATCAACGCGGCCGATGTCAGCGATACCAATCGCTACATACAGAGCCTGCGTGTGAACGGGCAGCCATGGAGCAAACTCACCCTACCCCACGAGCTGCTTGCGCAGGGTGCCACGCTGGATTTCGTGATGGGGCCGAAACCCTCCAGCTGGGGCAGCGAAGAGCAGGACCTGCCGCCTTCGCTTACGACCACCGGCAAGCCCGCGCCAATGCACGATCTCGTTGGCCCAGGCCAGGGCAAGCCCGGCAGCGATCCGGCTATGCCTGATGTGGGTAAGCTGTTCGATCACACCAGCGATACCCAAGCGCAGCTGCCTGGTACGCATCCCATCGTGAGCTGGCATTTCCCGCAGCCGCGCCCGGTGGCGATGTATACCCTGACCTCGGCCAGGCATGCACCAGCGCCATCCGACTGGACGCTGGAGGCTTCCGATGACGGCCAGCACTGGACGACGCTGGACACACGGCAAGACGAGCGCTTCCCGTGGCCGCAGCAAACGCGGGTGTTCGCTGTTCGCGAGCCGGGCGCACACGCGTATTACCGCATTCGCTTTGTCAGCAAAGCGCCCGCGGCCTTGTCGGAGATCGCCTTGCTGGGCCGCTAGCGCCTGCGCCCTGTAGGCTGGGATGACAATCCCAGCATCGGGATGCCATGAAAGAAAGCTGGGATTTCATCCCAGCCTACATGCCTGGGCCGCTGATCCTTGGCCTGGTAGAGATTGAACCGGCACCTAGCCCGAAAGTCATGCTCACAAGCCACCGGCTGGCGGCTAAGGTGGGGAAATCTTCCTCACAATAAAAGGTGATCGCCATGCAGCGATTCAGATGGGTTCTCACCGCCGCCGTGCTGACCAGCAGCACGGTCCTGGCTGCAGCACCTGGCACGGCGAATAACGCGCCGACGGCCAAAGCCGCCCGCACGGACGTCGGCATCGACCTCAAAGGCATCGACCATGCCGTCAAGCCGGGTGACAACTTCTTCGACTACGCCAACGGCATCTGGGTGAAGAACACACAGATCCCGGCCGATCGCTCCGGCACCGGTACCTTCCTTGAGGTGTATCAGCTGGCCGAGAAGCAGACCTCGCAGTTGATCCGCAACGCGGCGCAAGCTCACCCGGCAGCCGGCTCCAACGAACGCAAGATCGCCGACTACTACGCGGCCTACATGAATGAGGCCAACATCGAAAAGCTGGGCCTCGCTCCGCTGAAGTCCGAGTTCGAGCGTATCGATGCCATCAAGACCCGCGACGACCTGGCCGGCGTACTCGGCAGTCAGCTGCGGGCGGATGTCGACCCGATCAACAGCACCAACTTCCATACCGAGCATCTGTTCGGTGTGTTCGTGACGCAGGGGCTGGAGGATTCTTCGCACAATATGGCGTACCTGCTGCAGGGCGGCATCGCGATGCCCAGTCGCGACTACTACCTGTCGCAAGACAAAGACATGGTCCAAGCGCGTGCGAAATACCAGGCCTACGCAAGTTCGCTGCTGAAGCTCGCCGGCACCCCGGACGCCGAAGCTCAGGCCAAGGCCATCATCGCGCTAGAAACCAAGATCGCTCAGGCACAGGAAAGCCTGGTCGACAGCCAGGACGTGCACAAGGCCCAAAATGTCTGGAGCACCAGTGATTTCGAGCAGAAGGCGCCTGGCCTGAATTGGGCCGCCTTCTTCAAGGCGGCCGGCCTGGATAGCCAAAAGCAAATCGACGTGTGGCAGCCTTCCGCCACCATCGGCATCGCCAAGCTGGTGGTCAGCGAGCCGATCGAAACCTGGAAACAGCTGCTGCGCTTTCACGCACTGGACCAGGCCGCACCGCTGCTGCCCAAGGCGTATGGGGATCTCAGCTTCAATTTCTACGGCACCACGCTGCAAGGCACACCCAAGCAGCAGGACCGCTGGAAGCGCGCAGTCAACGCCACCAACACCGACCTCGGTGACGCGGTGGGCCAGCTCTACGTAAAGCACTACTTCCCGCCGGCCTCGAAGGCCAAGGTGGAAGCGCTGGTGAAGAACATCGTGGAGGCCTTCGACGAGCGTCTGAACACGCTCGCCTGGATGACTCCCGCAACGCGTGCGAAGGCCAAAGAGAAGATCGCTACGCTACGCGTAAGCGTTGGTTATCCGGATACCTGGCGTGACTACGGCACGCTGGAAATTCGTGCGGACGATCCGCTCGGCAATCATGAACGCGCCGAAGCACTGGAATACAAGCATCAGCTCGCCAAGCTCGGCCAGCCGGTGGACAAGGGCGAATGGTGGATGACGCCGCAGACGGTCAACGCCGTGAACCTGCCGCTGCAGAACGCTCTCAACTTCCCTGCGGCGATCCTGCAGCCACCGTTCTTCGACCCGAATGCCGACGCCGCCGCCAATTACGGTTCGATCGGCGCCGTCATCGGCCACGAGATCAGCCACAGCTTCGACAACACCGGTGCCGATTTCGACGCGCAAGGCCGGATGGAAAACTGGTGGACCCCCGAAGATGCCGCGCACTTCCAGGCCGCGACGCAGAAACTGGTCAAGCAGTATGACCAGTACGAACCGCTGCCCGGCCTGCATGTGAACGGCCAGCAGACGCTGGGCGAGAACATCGCCGACGTCTCCGGCCTGACCGCCGCCTACGCCGCCTATCACAAATCGCTAGCCGGCAAGCCGGCGCCGGTGATCGACGGCCTCAGTGGTGACCAGCGCTTCTTCCTGGCGTTCGGTCAGGCCTGGCGTTCCAAGATCCGCGATGCCGCGCAACGCCAACGCCTCGCCACCGACGTGCACGCGCCGGCGGCGTTCCGCGCGCTGACCGTGCGCAACATCGATGGCTGGTATGACGCTTTCGATGTGAAGCCGGGCGAGAAGCTGTACCTGGCGCCCGACCAGCGCGTGAAGATCTGGTAAGCGCCCATCGGCATGGAAAGACACAAAGCCGCACTCTCTGGAGTGCGGCTTTCCATTATAAGAGCAGACTAAATCGGCGAGAGTTCAAGCTTTGCACAGGTAAGCAATGCGCCATGCGCACCACCGGCGAAAGCCGATCCAGCGTGGCCCCCGATTAATTAATTATTGTTCCGGTACAAGCACTCCCTTCACACGTATTCAAAAACGACGCAGGTTGAGGCGCTTGAAGATGGATCACCCACCTTGGCGAATGCTGCCCGTCCCGTCGTTCCTCGATGAGCAAATTCGCATCCCCATAGACCTTACTTACCATGTCAGAGCTAGGTGACGTGGGAGAAGAGGAACGGGCCTGGGCGTTGGCGAGCAGCACTCGGACGGTATCAGGGCCTATCTTTTGCAGCACATACATCCCTTCCTTCGACGCCGTAAGCTCGGCAAAAGCACCAGTCGCGACATCCTCGATCCGGTAACGGGTCACACCTTCGAGTTCGCTCACGCATACGCGCAGCGAATCGGTCCGACTCAGATTGCCGTCGCATGGCGGAGTGTGCCCCGAATTGACCGAAGAGGGAGGTGCAGCGTGAAGAGGTGATAAGACACCAACGACCAGGAA
Source organism: Dyella flagellata (assembly GCF_030160275.1). Classification (GTDB taxonomy): domain Bacteria; phylum Pseudomonadota; class Gammaproteobacteria; order Xanthomonadales; family Rhodanobacteraceae; genus Dyella_B; species Dyella_B flagellata. The sequence continues at coordinate 214,772 of NZ_BSOA01000018.1, read as the reverse complement.
CAGTAGCGCAGCAGAAGAAGTAGGCAAAGTCAGTTTTGATGACAGGCGCATAAAGCACTCCTTGATAATATTAATGCACACCTCGATAGAACAAGTGCCTGCATAAAGTATAAATAATTATTTCGGGCGGCAAGTTGAATAGTCTCAACCGATGGCCAGCATAATTTTTTGCAACAATTACGCAAAAACCCACCTATTTATGGGGAAAACCCTACAAATAAAACCATGACGAACCTACGCGCATCGATGCCATTTATACTTAAATGTATAAATTGATTATTATTATGTGGATTTTGCCATGGCTACGGAAAGCAGGACACTATTCTTCACGCGCAGTGCGCTGGTGACGCTGGCTTATGGCTTGATCTATGCCGCACTGCGAGAAATCAGCCTGTCGGATATCAGCTATCTCAACTGGATACCGATGGCGCCACTGCGGTTCACCTGCCTATTGTTCGTTCCCACCCGGTACTGGCCCGCGTTGATCGTGGGCGAAGCCATTCCCATCAGTTATCAAAACTATCCTAATCTGGAGCAATTCGGATGGCCAGCGATGTTATCTACCGGCGTCCCACCCATGACATACGCTGCCGTCATCGTCCACTTGACACTGAAACGACTCCCAAATTTTGAGCAACTTATATCCAAGAACATGGGCTCTTTGTTGTTCTGCATGTTGCTTGTTTCGCTGACTGTCGGCTTGCACAACAGGCTTAGTTACAGTTTGCTCAAGCACCTTGCTCCTGGCGAGCAACCTGTCCCACTGTGGCTATATGGCGTCAGGAGGATAATCGGCAACTACCTGTCCGTTCTGACGGTCACCCCGGTGGTGCTATGGCTGGTAGAAGAAACTCGGCGCGTTGCCCCGCCAAACCCATTCCAGCTTGGCGCGCTCGCCAACGCCCTGCAAGGTATACCGCGACTCACGACAGCAGGGCTACTCCTCGTCATCACACTGCTTACCTTTGCCGGGCATTACGTTGGCGGGGCCGTGCATATGCTGGCATTGTGCGGCATCGTTGCCGCGCTGGTCGTGGCCGCATCGCGGCATGGCTGGCAATGCGCAGTCCTGGTCGGCGCAGCAGCCAACCTGGGCGTCATCGTATTGATGCCTAGTCGCGACGATCCCCTGACGATTCTCGCCCAATGCATGATCGCTGGGTTGACGACTTGCTCACTGCTACTCGGTGCTCGCACCACAGTATCCCGTGGGCTCGCACATGGCATACGCCTGGCTGAACACAACGCGCGACTGGCTGAGCAAAGCGCCGCGGCGGCCCGGGGGCTGGCACGGCGCGAGCTGTTCGCCACTGAACGCGTTCGCCTCAATTACGCCACCGAGCTAGACGGTGTGTTCGACGACATGCACGGGCGGGCTATCCGCATGATGCATGAGGCGCACTCGGCCTTGCCGCCGGCCAGGCTCGACGCGTACTACCAGGATTTTGAAGCCCTACACCAGCAGCACCTACGCATCACCAACGGCCTGGCGCCGCATGGCCGGGATTTGTTCGACGGCGAGGAGCGTCCGATCGTCCAGGCACTGAGCCAGATCGGCGTGCAATGCAAGATCTTCGATCCGAGCTTCGATAGCGACCCGCTGGACTTGTCGATGGAGCTGCACCCAGCCCTCCATCGACTGAAGTGCGAGACAGTCGCCTACCTGATGAAGCACGCGCCCAGCAATGTCCTTAGTCTGCATCTGGCAGTGCGCACGCGCGACGGTCATCGCGTGGCGGAGGCCACCCTGGCCAGCGTCGGCATGCCCATCACGCTGTCAAAAATCGCGTATCAAGACCTATTGACCGGCCTCGGCGTGACTTACGCAAGCGAGCGGCGCATGCGCAACCAGGCGCAACTTTATGGCGGCGATGTCCAGCTGGTTCACACATCACCACATCAACTGCGCGTCGTCGTGTGCGTGGCGGACAAAGCGGAGGGGTGATCAAGCGCACTGCCAAAGATCAGCGGTTATGACATTCCTGTCTGCGCGACTTATGCAATCCCCAGGCCGGCGATGCCGGATATCCCGCTTCCACCCACGCCAGCCATCTCTGCAAAGCGCTTGCCGCGTTCGGCGTAGTCATGGAACTGGTCAAAACTTGGCGCACCAGGCGACAGCAATACGGTGCCCCCTTCAGGCGTGATGGTGCGTGCCATCTCGATGGCATCGAAGAGTTTGTCGACATCACCCAGGGGTACGTCCGATTTGGCGGCACGCAGGGCTGCGGCAATACGCTGCCCGTTGGCACCCTGGGTTATGATGCGCAGCGCCTTGCGTGACTTCACAGCATCAACAAAAGCCGTCCAGTCCAGACCGCGGTCGTGGCCACCTACGATGACGGTAACTTCCCGGCCGTGCAGGCTTTCCAGCGCCGCAAGCGTCGCCTGCGGCGTCGTGCTGATGGAATCGTTGATCCAATGCAGGCCCTCACGTTCACCCAATGGCTGCAAACGATGTGGCAGCGGCTGAAACGACGAGAGGCCCTGGGCAGCCGCCATGGCGTCGATGTCCATGGCTGCCAATGCTGCCAGCGCGGCGCAGGCGTTCAATGCATTGTGCACACCCGGAACAGAAATCCGCTCCAGCGGAAATACATCCGCAGTACCGCGACGTATGACACCTTCCGCCACATGCCAGCCATCCGCCTGCCCGAACAGCAATTGGTGCGGGTGACTTGCTGTGTGCTCCAGCAACGATGGTTGCTGAGCATTGACCAGCAACCGTTTGGCCCGATCGACCAGTTTGAGCTTGTCGGCCACATAACGGTCGCGCGATCCATGCCAGTCGAGGTGCTCTTCGTACAGGCTGGTAATCACGCCCAGCTCCAGCGGACCTGCCTCGCCGGTCTGGAAGCTGGACAACTCGATCGCCCACAGTTCGGCTTGGCTGTCGAGCAGTTCGAGCAAAGGCAATCCGATATTGCCGGCCAGCGCCGTGCGCACTCCCTGCGCACGGGCAAGATGCGCAATCAACGCGGTCGTCGTGCTCTTGCCCTTGGTGCCGGTCACCGCCACCACGCGCGCTTGCGGATTCTCCGCAAACCACAGCGCGGTGCCGGAGGTGAAATGCGTGCCTTGCGCTTGCGCCGTGATAATGGCGGGCTTGTAGGCCGAAATACCTGGCGACTTGATGACGACGTCGTACGCACTGAGGGCGACGGCATCCGGTTCACTTGGATAGATACGCAGCGACGATTCGAAGGTCTGTGCTTGCGCGACTTCGGACTCGCTGCAATACAGCGCCAGCGGCAGCTCAGGAAGACGCTTGCGCAACGCATGGATCGCGGCACGCCCTTCGCGGCCGAAACCCCAGATCGCCACTCGCTTGCCGGTCAGTTCCGCAATACGCATGTCAGGTGATCGTCGACAGTGCCGCTTGCAAACGATCCGGTACACGATGCTCGCCGGAAGGCCGCAGCCAAGGTTCCAGCGTCAGCTGCGCAACATCGAGTTGCGGCAGGATTTCGCTGCGGAAACGGGCGACGAGCGCATCTTCCTGCCACTCCGGCCGCTGGCTCAGCGTGTACATGGCGGCACGCGCCTCGGCGCCTTCGCCCACGCATTCGAACGGTTTGTGATCGTGATACTCAAGCAAAGCGTCGAAGCCCGCGGCTTGCGAGTCATCGTCCAGCAGATTGCGGCCGAAAATGGTGAGCAGACGCGGCTTCGGCAGGAACGGCGCCAAAGCCAGGAATACAAAATGGCATTTCGGACACTGGCCGCACCAGCGATCGGCCGGCTTCGGCCCAAGGATCTTGAAGTTGCGGTTGCAGCTGGAGAAGACGTCGAAATACGGTGTGTGCTTGGCGAACGCGCGAGTGATGGCGAGCTCGGAGAACGGACGCAGCAGCGAGCAATAATCAAGATCGGCCGCAACATGCGTATGCAGCCAGTCACCAAGCAGTTGCTCGAAGGCGTAGCCCTTGCTCCACTGATGATTGACCTGCTGGCCCTCGTATTCCAGCGTCGCGGCCGACGCGGAACGCTCGTTGGCAAACGCAATGCTGTCGTAGCCGTAGAGCACGGCCGCCAGCACGAGGATGGCTGAATTGACGGCCGTCACCGGGATATGGCCGTTCCATGCCCCGAGCCGGTTCAACTCGAACAACCCCGGCGCGAGTTCACGCTGGATGTTCAGCGTGGGCAGGCCCGTGCGTTCGGCGCAGGCCGCGATCAGCGGCGAATTGCCCACCCAGACGGCAGTGGCTTCGCCACCGACTTGCTTGATCGCTTCGACCGCGACAACCGAATCCTTGCCGCCACCGATGGGTACCAGGGTGCGCTTGGGAAGGTGCAGGGCGGCCGCTTCCACCTTGCCTGGAGGTTCGCCGGAACGGGGGAAAGCGATGCGTCCACGCAAATCCAATCCGTTGCGGTAGGCGAATTCGGCCAGCCCGTGCAGATACAAGTCATCGAGCAGGTTGGCCGTGGCATCATCGAGCGGACCGTCGGCCACTTCGATCTTGGGCGGCACGCCTGCCTTGTAGTAGCTGATGCCGGCTATCAGGTGCAGCAATTTCAGCGCCGCAGCAAATGCATGCTTGCGCTCCGGCGTCAGCGCTGGCGGCGCGGGAAAGCGCACGCGTTCGATCAATTCCTCGCCCTGGTCGAAGGCATACGCCAGCTCGGCCACGCCCTCGGCATAGCTCGCGCGGACGAAGCGGAAAACCTGGGTCAGGCGGGGTTGGATCGGTTGGGTCACTTAAAGCTCCACATCTGTTTCTAACACTTCGCGAGGCTCCCCCTCACCCTGCCCTCTCCCCGCAGGGAGAGGGAAAAGCATGCAGCGTCACTCGAGAATGACTTCTTCCGCCTCATCCCGCAGATTGTACGGCGAGGCCATCACTTTGCCGTAAGCGCCGGCCTGGGCGATCAGCACCACGTCGCCCTCACGCGCTTCCGGCAGGCGGCGGTCGGAACCGATCACGTCGCCGCTTTCACAGATCGGACCGACCACCTGGTAGAGCGCGGTGGCCGCTTCGTCCAGGCGGGTGAGGTTGACGATTTCGTGCCAGGCGTCGTATAGCGCCGGACGGATCAAGCTGTTCATGCCGGTGTCCACGCCGAGGTAACGCCACGAACCTTTGCCCTTCTGCTGGGTGACGCGGGTAATCAACGCGCCCGCATCGGCCACCAGATAGCGGCCCGGCTCCATCCACAGCTGGTAATGGGGATAGGCCGCCTTGACCTTGCGCAGGGTTTCGTCCAATGCAGCGATGTCCAGCCTAGCCTCGCCCGGATGCGAAGGCACGCCGAGGCCGCCACCGATATCGAGGAAGGCCACACTGCCGATGCGCTCGGCAATGCTGGCCAGCTGGCTGTACACCTCGCCCCAGTGCTTGACGTCCAGGATGCCCGAGCCAAGGTGCGCATGCAGGCCGCGTACGACCACGCCGTGGGTATCGGCCAGGCGCAGGAAGGCGTCGAGCTGGTCCACCGGCAAGCCGAACTTGCTGCCGCTGCCGCCAGTGCGAACTTTCTCGTGATGGCCCAGGCCACGGCCAAGATCGACACGCAGCACGATTTCGCGTCCACGGAAGACCTCGCCCCAGTGCTCCAGCGGATAGAGCGAATCCAGCGAAACTGCGGCGCGCGTAGTCAAGGCCCACGCGTAGTCTTCGCGCGGCGCGAAGTTGGGCGTGAACAGCAACGGAGCGGTTTCGGGCACTACTGCCATCACCGCCTTCAATTCGCCGGGCGACACGCATTCGAAGCCAAAACCTTCCTCGGCCAGGGCACGCAGGATGGCCGGATGGGTATTGGCCTTCACCGCGTAGTGCATGCGATCCACTGCCGTGAGCGTCTTCAATTCTCGCGCCTGTCTGCGCACGGTCGGCAGGTGGTACACGTAGCGCGGGGTGGCCTCGGCAGCCAGCGCCAGCAGCTGGTCACGGCACTCGGCGCGCCACCACGCATCCGCCGCCATGACGGTTTCACCGCTGCCGTACAAGCTTTGCCAGCTAGGACCGAACAAGGCGCTGTCATCGGTACGCAGCGCACCTGCGGCGATCAGCATTTCATGCAGGCGCGGTACCAGTTCGTCGACCACGCTCTCATCCACCACGAAGGTAAGGTTGAGGTTGTTGGACGACTGCGATATCAGATGCACGCGCAGCTGGCCGAATTCCGCCAGCACGCTGGACAGGGTGTGCAGCATCGAACGCATGCCGCGGCCGACCATGGTGATCGCCGCGCACGGCGCGATCACCTTCACCCGGCAGACCTTGGCCAGATCACTGGCCAACGCCGCCACCGCGTCGGAGTCGAGCAGATTCTCGGTCGGATCCAGCGACACCGTGACGTTGGTTTCGGCTGAACTGATCAGGTCCACCGACAGGCCATGCTGCTTGAAGTGCGCGAACACGTCGGACAGGAAGCCGACCTGCTGCCACATGCCCACCGATTCCATCGACACCAGGGTGATGCCCTTGCGCGCGCTGATCGCTTTCACGCTGGGCGCGTGCTCGCGCACTTCCGGCCCGATCACCGTGCCTTCCAGCTCCGGGCGATTGGTGTCCTTGATCAGCATCGGCACACGCGGCTCGCGCAGCGGCGACAAGCAACGTGGGTGCAGCACCTTGGCGCCGGTGGAGGCGATTTCCTGCGCCTCTTCGTAGTCGAGCTTCTGCAACAGACGCGCACCAGGCACCTGGCGCGGATTGGCGGTGAACATGCCGGCCACGTCGGTCCAGATTTCCACCCTCTGCGCCTTCAACAGTGCACCGAAGTAGGACGCCGACGTATCCGAGCCGCCACGGCCGAGCAACACGGTACGGCTTTGCGATTCACGCGCGATGAAGCCTTGCGTGATGAACACTTCGCCGAGCTTCTCCAGGCGCGCGTTCAAGGCCGGATCGGGTTTGGCCTCGACCATCGCCGAAAGCAGCTTGGTGCGCTCGTTCTGGTTGGGCAACGCGATAGCGGCAAGGCATTCGCGTGCGTCCACCCATTGCGTGGGCAAGCCGGCGTGCGAGAGAAACGCCGCGCCCAACGCGCTGGACATCAGTTCGCCATGCGCCTGCACCAAGGCAGACCATGCCAGTTCACCCAGCAGCGCCGGACCTTCCTCGGCCAGCCTGGCCAACTCTCGCAGGCGCTCGGCCAAGGTTTCGGGCGCGGCGAGCTGCATGTGATCGAGCAGGTCGTAGTGACGCTGCGCGATCGCCTGGTAGGCCTCGATACGTTTGCCTTTGTCTTCCTGGGCGCACAGTTGTTTGAGTGCGTCGGTGATGCCGGTCAGCGCGGAAACGACCACCAGCACGCGCGCGCCTTCGGCGCGGCGGCTGGAGACGAGTTCGCGGATGTTCTGCCAGCGCGGCAGGGTGGCGACACTGGTGCCGCCAAACTTCATCACGATCCAGGGTGCGCCGGCGGAAAGCGGCGCGGGGGCGTTCGGGCTCACGGTTTCTCTGTCTAGGGTTGCGGGAAAAGTCAATCCCGCCAGTGTTGCGCCGCGTCAGCCGGAATGCAACCGAAAATTCGGCATAGCGTTTGGATGGCTAAATGCCCGCAATAGCGCTGGCCCGTAGGCTGGGATGCCAATCCCAGCTTTTGGAAATCGCGGGAAAGCTGGGATTTCATCCCAGCCTACGCGCTCGCATCAGTGGTTATTCGACCAGCACGGGGATCTTGCCGATCTTTGCCTGCCACTCCCGCGGCCCGGTCTTGTGCACGGAACTCCCCGCCGAATCCACCGCCACGGTCACCGGCATGTCCTTGACCTCGAATTCGTAGATCGCCTCCATGCCCAGATCCTCGAAGGCCACGACCCGGCTGGCCTTGATCGCCTTGGAAACGAGGTAGGCCGCGCCGCCCACGGCCATCAGGTACACCGACTGGTGCCGCTTGATCGCCTCGATTGCCGTCGGGCCGCGCTCGGCCTTGCCGACCATGCCTAGCAGGCCGGTCTGCGCCAGCACCTGCTCGGTGAATTTGTCCATGCGGGTGGCGGTGGTGGGACCGGCGGGGCCGACCACTTCGTCGCGTACCGGGTCGACCGGGCCGACGTAATAGATAAAGCGGCCATGGAAGTCGACGGGCAGCTGCTCACCCTTGTTCAGCATGTCGACCATTCGCTTATGCGCCGCATCACGGCCGGTGAGCAGCTTGCCGTTGAGCAGCAGCACTTCGCCGGGCTTCCATCCAGCGACTTCCTCGCGCGTCACCGTGTCGAGGTTCACGCGGCGCCCCTTGGAGGCGTCGTAGGTCAACTTGGGCCAGTCTTCCAGTGAGGGCGGATTGAGCATCACCGGACCGGAGCCATCCAGAGTGAAGTGCGCATGCCGGGTGGCTGCGCAGTTGGGAATCATCGCCACCGGCAGATTGGCGGCGTGGGTGGGGTAATCCTTGACCTTCACGTCCAGCACGGTGGTGAGCCCGCCCAGCCCCTGCGCGCCGATGCCCAGCGCATTCACCTTCTCGTACAGCTCAAGACGCAACTCTTCGGCGCGGTTGCGCGGGCCGCGGGCGATCAGGTCCTGAATGTCGATCGGCTCCATCAAGGCCTCTTTCGCCAACAGCATGGCCTTCTCGGCGGTGCCGCCGATGCCGATGCCCAGCATGCCCGGCGGGCACCAGCCGGCCCCCATGGTCGGCACCGTCTTGAGCACCCAGTCCACGATGGAGTCGGACGGGTTGAGCATGACGAACTTGGACTTGGCCTCCGAGCCGCCGCCTTTGGCCGCCACAATCACCTCGACCGTATCGCCGGGTACGATGGAAACGTTGATCACCGCCGGCGTGTTGTCCTTGGTATTGGCGCGCTTGCCGGCCGGATCGGCCAAGACGCTCGCGCGCAGCTTGTTGTCCGGATGGTTGTAGGCGCGGCGCACGCCTTCATTGACCATGTCCTCCAGGCTCAGCGTGGCATCCCAGCGCACATTCATGCCCACTTCCAGGAATACCGTGACGATGCCGGTGTCCTGGCACAGCGGACGGTGGCCTTCGGCGGCCATGCGCGAATTGATCAGGATCTGCGCCATCGCGTCTTTCGCGGCCGGCGACTCTTCACGCTCATAGGCCTTGGCGAGGTTGGTGATGTAGTCGACGGGGTGGTAGTAGCTGATGTACTGCAGGGCGTCGGCGACGGACTGGATCAGATCGTCTTGCTTGATGGTGGTCATGGCGATGGCTTCGACTGGGGAACGAGGCCCGGCCAGCTTTGCGCTGGCCGGGCACAGCCGCCCTATTGTGCCCCATTCCCGCCCCGCAGACGAAAAACGCGTCGTGAAGTCGGGGATTGCGCGTAGGCTGGGATGACAATCCCAGCATCGTGATGCCGCATGGAAAGCTGGGATTGTCATCCCAGCCTACGCTCAGCCATACGCGCATGCAGTGCGGTGGCGGGATCAGAACATTCCCCAGGTAGGGTTTTACTTGGACGATCCGTTTGCGTTTTAATGCATGCACTTTAGGCAAGCAACAAGCCTTTGCTCGCCCATGACGTTTGGTTTTGTGCTGATGCCGCTCAGGCACTTCCAGCTTTCGCTTCAGCACTGATAGGCTCGTCGAAGCGGCTCGATGCTGGTCGTCAGGGGAGACGGACGACGTCGCTGGGTAGACGAATTTTCAGCCACATGCGCTACGACATCGTTCGCATGAAACAAGGGCGCGCACTTCTGGCCTTTGTCTCGCATGCCCGCATGCCGTCGTGCTCAATCGGAGGGAGCATTCATGAGTGCAAAGCTGCATCGCAAGTCGCTTTCCTTGTCTTTGGGTTTGTTGCTGGCCGGCGCGAGTGCCGGCGCGCTGGCCGCGAATATCAAACCTGCCGTCGACGTTGGCACGGCTTCGGCCGATCAGACCGCACACGTCACGCTGTTTTTAAAACTGCACCATGAGGCCGCGCTGGAGGATTACATCCGCCAGACGGTAACGCCCGGCAGCGCGCACTACCAGCAATTTCTCACCACCCAGCAGTTCGCACAGCGATATGGCGCCACTGACGCGGAGATTGCGCGCGTGCAGTCCTATCTGCGCAGCAAGGGATTGAACAGCGAGGTACTGCCCAGCCATTTGGCGATCCGCACCAGCGGCTCGCTGAGCCAGTTCGGCCAGCTGTTCCAGACTTCGATCCATAACTATGTTTCGCGCGAAAACGACCACAACTTCCACAAGCCGGTCTCGGCACCGCAGCTGCCATCGGCGATTGCCGACGTGGTCGACGTGGCGACGGGCTTGAGCAACGAGAAAGTCTATCGCCCGCATCACGTTGCCTCGCCGGCATTCACATCGCTGGGCACCCCGAATGCGAAGGCCAATGCGCTGAGCAACAAAGGCTCCCGCGGGCCCAATGACAACCCCACTGCCTCTGGCGTTCCGGGGCAATACACGGTTGGCGACGTTGCCAACTTCTATGACATCAATCCGCTTTATCAGCGTGGCGTGGTCGGCGAAGGATCGACCGTGGGCATCGTCACGCTGTCGAGCTTCTATCCCAGCGACGCCACCACCTACTGGTCGGATATCGGCCTGGCCACCAAGCCCGATCGCATCACGCAAGTGCATGTGGATGGCGGTGGCGCGATCGACGGCGGCAGCGGCGAGACCTCGATCGACGTGGAACAGTCCGGCGGTATCGCGCCCTACGCCAATGTCATCGTATACGACGCACCCAACACTACCGCGGGCTATGTCGATGCCTTCGCGCGTGCCGTGTCGGACAACACCGCCGACAGCATCTCCACCAGCTGGGGCTTGCCGGAAATCTTCAACTTCGCAGCGCTCAACACGCCCGGCGCCAGCATTACTGACACTACCGACGTAGGTGACCTGCGCGCGTTCCACAAGATCTTCCTGGAAGCGGCCGTGCAGGGACAATCGCTGTTCGCTGCCTCAGGCGATTCGGGCGCCTATGACACCGTGCGCGACCTTGGCGCGGGCACCGGCGCAGGCCAATACACCGCACCACTCACGGTAGATTCGCCGGCTTCCGATCCCTTCATCACCGCAGCCGGCGGCACCACTACGCCCTACAGCTATCAGTTCGGCACCGGCCCGACCGCGTCGGTTACGCAGGAAAGCGTGTGGGGCTGGGATTACCTGCAGAACTATTTCGCCCAGTACGTGCATCCGATCAACGTGTTCTCCACCGGCGGCGGCGGTGGCGTAAGCGTGTACTGGCACCGGCCGTTCTACCAGGCATTCACCTTCGGCATTCGCCGCAGCGAGCCGAACCAGTCGCTGGTCTACAACGACCCCAGCGCCGGCCCGACCACCTTGCTGCAAATGCCCGGTCATTTCGCTGGCCGCAACGTACCGGATATCTCGCTCAATGCGGACCCGGAAACCGGCTACGTCTTCGTCTCCACCAATGACGGCGGCTTGAACAGCGGCGAAGGCGGCACGAGCTTCGTCGCGCCGCAGCTCAACGGCATTACCGCACTGCTGCGGCAAAGCACGGGCCATCGCGTTGGCCTGTGGAACCCACAGGTGTATGCATTGCAAAACTTCTTCGGCTACAACTTCTTCTCGCCGTTCAACAGCGTCAATGCCGGCGACAACTGGTTCTACAACGGCGCTCCGCACTACACGCCTGGCGCAGGCATTGGAACGCTGGACGTAGCGAACCTGGATGCCTTCCTGCGTGCTGGCTTCTAAGATGTAAGGCGATTCCCTCCCCTGTCGCCAGGGGAGGGAACGACCTGCCGTCTGCAGTCAAAGAAAGTCGGCATGCAGCTATGATGATGCGTCCGTTTCGCCATCTCACACGCTCATGTCCCGCAAACGCCGCTTCATGCAAATCGACGTCTTTTCGCGCCAGCCCATGCGAGGCAATCCGCTGGCAGTAGTCATCGATGGCGCGGGACTGGACGAAACCACGCTGCAAGCTTTCGCGCGCTGGACCAACCTCTCCGAAACCGCCTTCCTGCTGCCGCCGACGACAGCGGAAGCCGACTATCGTGTGCGCATCTTCACACCACGGCAGGAATTGCCGTTTGCCGGCCACCCCAGTGTAGGCAGCGCTTATGCCGCTATCGAAGCGGGACTCGTCGCTGACGGCAAAACACAATTGATTCAAGAGTGCGCCGCGGGACTGCTGCCGGTGGAGGTCGAAGGCCAGGGCGCGGAACGCATCATCCATGTGCAAGCGCCAACCGCCAAGCAAATGGACATGAGCACCGAGCTGCTCCATGCGATCGCTGACGCGGTCGGCATGAGCCCGGAACCTATGCACCTGGGCTTGATCGACAACGGTCCGCGCTGGTGGATAGGCGATCTCAGGGAAGCATCGCGCGTACGCGCCCTGCAACCTGATCTGCATGCGATCAGCCACTTGTGTGAACAGCAGAAGGCGATCGGCGTCGCGGTATTCGGTCAGGAACATGGCAGTGCCGCGCAGATGGCCGTACGAGCCTTTTGCCCAGCCGACGGCATACCGGAAGATCCGGTGACCGGCAGCGCCAACGCCGCAATCATGGCTTTTCTGGTCGCACGCGGGGACATCCGCTACGACGCAAGCTATGTCGCAAATCAGGGGCGCGAGATCGGCCGCGACGGATACGTCACCGTCAGGCACGATCGGGACACCGCAGCCATCACGGTCGGCGGTCAATGCGTGACGGTGATCCAGGGTGAACTCGACCTGCCCGGCAGGCACGCGCCAAACGCTACGTAGTCTGGAATGGCAATCCCGGCATTGCCACGCATGCCATATCTGTGGTGCTGGGATTGTCATCCCAGCCTACCCACGCCATGCTCTGCGTTTCCAACCCAGGGGCTTTTCCCATGACGTCACCGACTACTGGCTATCAGCGCAGCCTTCGCCTGCGGGACGCAGCGTTGGTCGTGGTCGGCGGCATCATCGGCGGCGGTATCTTTCTCAATCCCGGCATTGCCGCGAAACGCACCGAATCGGGCCTGGCCCTGCTGCTGATGTGGGTAGGCGCGGGGGTGCTCACCTTGCTCGGGGCGATGTGCTATGCCGAATTGGGCGCGCGCCGCCCGCGTGCCGGCGGCAGCTACGTGTACCTGCGCGAGGCCTTTGGCCCGCTGGCCGGCTTCCTGTTTGGCTGGACCATGCTGCTGGTGATCTATTCCGGTTCGAGCGCGGCGGTGGCCACCATCTTCGCCAGCTATGCCGCGACGGTGTTCGGACTGCCGGCCGGCATGGCAACGCCGCTGGCGGTGGGCGCGCTGGCGCTGGTGGCGCTGATCAACCTGTTCGGCCTCAAATTCGGCGTACAGATGCAGAACCTGTTCACCCTGCTGAAGCTGCTGGCGGTGGCGGTGCTGGTGGTGTGCGGGCTGTTTCTGGCCGGGGTCGGCACCGGCGCACCCTGGCTGGCCGCGGACCCGGCGCATAGCGACGTCGGCTTCATGAGCGCTGCGCTGCCGGTGCTGTTCGCCTATTCCGGCTTCACCTACCTCAACAATCTGGCCGGCGAAGTGCGCGAACCGCAGCGCACCCTGCCCCGCGCACTGGTGCTGGGCATGCTCGGCGTGGTGAGCGCATATGCGCTGGTCAACGTGGCGTACCTGGCAGTACTCGGGCATGCCGGCCTGGCGCTCAGCAGTACACCTGCCGCTGACGTCATGAACAAGGTGTTCGGCCCGGCCGGCGCCAAGCTGATCGCCGTGGGCATCGCCATTTCCACCTTCGGCTTTTGCAACATCACCCTGGTAGCCGGAGCCCGCGTCTTGCAGGTGATGGGCGCCGATGGCCTGTTCTTCGCCAGCGTGGGACGCTTGCACCCGCGTCATCACACACCCAACCTGGCGCTGCTGCTGCTGGTTGGCTGGTCGATCGTGCTGGTCTTGTCCGGCAGTTACGGCCAGTTGCTGGACTACGCCACTTTCGGCGACTGGCTGGCCTGCGCGGTGGGGGTGGGCACGCTGTTCTGGTATCGCCGCAGGGAAACCGGCGAGGAGGCCGCCGAAGTGAGGTTCAGCGTGCCCGGCTATCCGCTGCCACCACTGATCTTCATCGCCACGATCGCGTTGGTGGTGGTGCAAAGCCTGCGTACAAGCTTGGTGAACACGGGCATCGGCCTTGCGATCATGGTGGCCGGCATCCCGGTCTACCTGATCTGGCGACATTTGTTCAGCACCGTGCGCTCCTAATTCGCTGCGGCAATGCCACAATGCGCCGCTGGATAAACGGAGACACCACCTGATGGCGCAAGACCACGCCGCGCTGCCCACCAAGCCGACGGAGATCGTTCCGACGCCCGTCCGCCCCGGCATCGACCTTGAGATCAACGGCGAGCATTTTCGCCACACCGGCGATCCGGCGATGCCCTTGCTGTGGTACCTGCGCGACGTGCTAAGGCTCGACGGCACCAAGTACGGTGGCGAGCATGGCGACGGTGGCGCCGACCTGGTGCTGGTGAATGGCAAGGCGACCTCCGCCATCACCACGCCGATGAGCAAGCTGGCCGGCAAGCAGGTCACCACGGTGGAAGGCCTCGCGAATGGCAAGGGTGACCTGCATCCGTTGCAGCAGGCGTTCATCGATGAAGACGCGATCGGCTGCGGCTACTGCACACCAGGCTGGCTGATTGCCTCGGCGGACCTGCTCAATCGCATCAAGGAGCCGAGCGACAACGATATCGACGCCCTGCCCAACCTCTGCCGCTGCGGCTGCCAGACACGCGTACGCAAGGCGATCAAACGCGCAGCCGCAACGATGAAGCAGGGAGCCAAGGCATGAGTGGCACGCTGAAGCTTTCGCGCCGCCGCTTCCTGCAGGTGCTAGCCGGCGCGTCGGGTGCCTTGATCGTCGGCATCCGCAGCGCCCACGCAGCCACCGCACCTACGCCCCCGGACATGCTGGGCGATGCGCTCTTCGACCTCGGCGTATACGTGCGCGTCGATGCGGACGGCACGGTGCTGATCGGTTCGCGCGACCCGGAAACCGGCACCGGGGTCGCCACCGCGCTGGCGCGCATCATCGCCGACGAAATGGATGCCGACTGGCAGCACGTGCGCGTCCTGCCGCTCGGCCTGGGTGTTGCCGATGACAACGGCAAGCCACACTGGCTGTATGGCCAGCAGGCAGGTGGCACCGGCAATTCGATGCCCCGCGCGTGGCGCGATCTGCGTTCGGTCGGCGCATTGGCGCGCTGGCTGCTGATTCGCGCCGCCGTGCCGCAATTGGGCGTTCCGCCCGAGCAGTTGCACACGGAACGAGGTTCGGTGATAGCGCCGGATGGGCGCCGTCTGAGCTACGGACAGCTTGCTGCGGCGGCAGCGAAGATCGCCTTGCCGCCCGGCGCGGTGCAACTGAAGACACCGGATCGCTACAACTTGATCGGCAAGCCCGCCGGCGATGCCCACGCCCGTGCGATCGTCACAGGGCAAACGGCGTATGCGCTCGATCAGCACTTCGGCGATACCCTCGTCGCCGTGCTCGCGCATTGCCCGTGGCCAGATGGCAGGCTCACCGGGCTCGACAGCAGCGCGGCGCTCGCCATCAAGGGCGTGGTGAAGGTGATCGAGCTCAAGCCCGATCCCCGGCTACCGCCAGGCGAAACGGTCATCGCACCCGCGGTGGCGGTGATCGCCGAGAACACCTGGGTCGCCCTGCAAGGGCGGCGCGCGCTGAAACTCGAGTGGAAGCCCGGCGCGAGCAGCGGCGAAAACAGCGCTGCGCTGGAACAACAAGCCACCGCTTTGCTCAACAGCGATGCCGCGCCGACTACCCGCGTGCGCGACGATGGCGATGTCGACAAGGCAATACGCAAAGCCGCGCGCCGCGTCGAAGCCCTCTACTACCAACCCTGGCTGGCGCATGCCACCAGTGAGCCGATGAACTGCCTGGTACGCCTGGATAAGACCAGCGCCACGCTCTACGTACCCACGCAGTCGCCGCAACAGGCCTGGACCGTAGTGCAGCGCCTTACCGGCCTGGCACCGGACCAGATCGACATTCGGGTACCGCGTATCGGTGGCGGTTACGGCAGGCGCCTCGATCACGATTACGTCGCCGAGGCGGTGCTGCTGGCCAAGGAAGTGGACAAGCCGCTGCGCCTGTTCTGGACGCGCGACGAAGACCTCACGCACGACTACTATCGCTCCGGTTGCGTGCACAAGTTCAGCACGATCATCGACGCCAAGCGCCATGTGCTCGCATGGAACCAGCGCGTGGCCAGCGCCTCGGCATTGGCCGGTCGCGGCGTGCCGGTCGATCATCTGTGGAGTTCCGAAGTCAGCGTCAACCAGTTTCCCGCGGGCTTCGTGCCGAATTACCGCAGCGACTGGCTGGGACTTTCTTCATCGTTGCCGCGCGGTCCGCATCGCGGCATGCCGCATATCACCAACGCTTTCGCGGTTGGCAGTTTTGTCGACGAAATCGCGCACGCGCTGAAGGAAGATCCGCTGGTAACCAACCTGCGCCTGATCGGCGAACCCCGGCTGATTCCCCAGCAAGGCGGCGGCGCGGTCGATACGGCGAGGCTGGTCAACGTGCTGAAGCTCGCCACGGACCGCATCAACTGGAAGGACTGGCTGCATTCGGTGAACGGCCTGGGGCTCGCCTGCTGGTACATGGATGGCGCTTACGTGGCCCATGCGATCGAAGTGTCGATGCAAGGCGAAAAGCTCACCATCGAACGCGCCGTCTGCGCGGTGGACGTGGGCCGGGTAATCAACCCGACCGGCCTGGAAGGCCAGGTGGCTGGCGCCACGCTGGATGCGCTTTCCAGCGCGCTCAATCTCGCCATCACGGTCAAGGACGGCAAGGTCCAGCAAAGCAACTGGAAGGACTATCCGCTCGCCAGCATGGCGCAGCTGCCGCGCACGGTCGAAGTGATCACCGTACCCGGTGAAGGCGATCCGGCCGGCGCGAGTTTCCTGGCCATGCCAACCGCGGCACCTGCGCTTGCCAACGCAGTGTTCCGCGTGAGTGCGGTGCGGGTGCGTAGGCTGCCGTTGATGAAGGAATTGCTGCGGCTGCTGTAATGCGGCTTTCGTCCGAAAGCCGCGTAGGCTGGGATGAAAATCCCAGCATCGTGGCACCCAACGCATGGCAAAGCTGGGATTGTCATCCCAGCCTACGCGCTCCCATCATTCAATGGAACTGATCGCTGGCCGGCACCCATGAACCCGACGTAGATGTTGGCGTACCCACCGGCTTGATCGATGGCAAAGGCTTCATCGGCAATGACGTGCTCGGCGGACAATTCGGCGGCATCGGTCCACCGCTGACGCGCGCTGCCGCGCATTCTGCGCTGTTGTCCAAGACCACCGGTGCAGTGGGTGTTGGCGCGCTCGCCGATTTCGCCGCTTCCGACTTGGGGATCGAAGCGTTTTCAGTAGGCAGGTTCAGCCGGTCGTAGATTTTCTTTTCCAACGGCTGCGCCGGCGGATCGGGATTGTGGCAACCGAACAATGACGACGGCAGCAACGGCATGACCGTGCATTCGACGCGTACGCCTTTTGGCAGGTTGAAGGTGTGCCGCACCGTCGTCTTCTCTACCGCGTGGCGCAAAGCGGTGTCCACGGAGCTTTCGCCTTCGGGCGTCCAGTACTGGTCGAAGCGCGTAGGTCGGTAACCTGGCAAGTGCACGTTGTGCGACATGATCTCGGTGTCGCCACGTGGCTTGAGCTGGATATAGGTGCCGTTTGGCGTGCCAGGCGTGCCTCCGCCCTGCTCGCCCGCTGTGTTGTTGCCCGTGCCGATGGACGGAGATGGCTGCGTGCCCTGAGTCCCGTTGCTTTCGTTCGGCGCTTGCGCCACGCCATTGGGCTGACCTGGATTGCCGGTTTCGCTGCCTTGCGGCGTAGCGTTGGGTGCGGTGCTGGCGCTCGCGTTGCCTTCATTCGCGGGCGCATTCGATGGCGATGGGCTGGAAGCAGATGCTGGACTGGCCGCGGTTTCCTGCTCCTGGCTTGGCGCGGCAGATGGCTTTGCTGCGTTTTGCGCCGGCGTCGGCGTGATCGAAGGGGCCGGGCTCAACTGTGGACGCAACGATACTTCCGGCACCGCCAGCTTGGGCGCTTCGATATTCAAGGCCGGAGCCGAAGGCGTAACGGTCGGAGCCGGCGCGACGGCCGGCGTCACCGGAGCCGGTGCAAGTTCCGGTTGCTCCTGCGGATGCACTACGGGACCTAGCTCTTGCGGCGAAGTGCGTGACACATTGGGTACTGCCAACGGCGTCGCTGACGCCTGCAGATTGACCGTCGGCGCCACTTGCGCCGGCATGGGTATCGGCTGCAACGACGGCGAGGGTGGCGCGGCCGTGGCGGGGCCCGGTTGCACCGCCACCACGCTAGGTATCGACGGCGCCGCCGGCGAAGGTTTTTCCACGGCCATTTGTGGCGCCGTGATGGTCTGCGCCGATTGCGCCGGCTGCGTTGGGAGCGCGATCGAAGGCAGCGGCGGCATCGGCTGCGTGCCTTCGGGTTGCGGCTTGCGCACGGGTTCCGGCTGGAATTGCGGCGGCACCGGTTGTGGCACTTGTACAGCCTGCAGGGACAACGGGGGCGGCGGCAAACCCGTCGGCGTGGGTTGCTGGATCTGAGGCGGTGAAGGCTTCGGCAACGTGATCGGCGGCAACGGCGCTGCTGGCTGCTGCTGTGCTTTTTCGGCGGCCGGCAACTTGGCTTGCGCCACCACCGGTGGCTGTTTCGGCGCCGGTGCAGGCGGTTGCGTCACCGCGGCAACAGGTGCAGCGGTGGAGGTTTCATGGGTTACGCGGGCCACCTGCGAGGTATTGCCGCGATGCGTCGGGCCATGCTCCTTGGGCGGCACACCACGCACCGGTGGCGGAGGCGGCGGTTGCGGCTTGTTCGGGATCAAACGCACCAGCAATGCGTTGCCTTTGGGCTCCGGCGGTGGCGGTGGCAGCGCGTAGGGCGAGCCGAACATCGACCCGAACAACACCATCAAATGCACCAACAGCGCGCCAACGGCGCCGGCCAGCTTCAGCAGCCATTCGCGCGGCTTGTCGCGCGTGCGCCGCCGATAAACGATCGCCCAGGTCGCCGCGTCGTGCGGCGACTTGATCATGACGACCTTGGTCGGGTTGGGATTGTCGGAGGGCAGTGGCGACATGGGCGCCAGTGTAATGGGACGTAAGGAAATTCTTGAGCGCGTGCTCAGCCCGGCCTACAAGTGCCTCCCCTATTTCTTCTTCTCGGCATCCACTGCCCGCGCTGGTGTATCCACCGGACAACCATAAGGCAGCGGCTTGCCGGCACGATAGTCGGCAATGCAAACGGCCAGGTCCGGCTTCGCCACTGGCGCCCCCTTCGCCAGCGGTGCAGACGCCATGCTCAAGCGCTCATCGCCATCGGTTGAGGGTGGTGGTGGTGGTGGGATGACGCAATTGGGAGTGGGGATACCCAACACCTTCGGGCACTTCAGGTGGATGCCCCCAGGCAAGTCGACATCCTTCGTATTGCTTTCGTGGCCGTTCAACTTGCGCATCACGCCGGCCAAGAACGACTCGTGCGGCGGCGGAAAATACTTTTTGAAGGCATTCGGCGCCGACTGGTAGGAGGCCCCGGCGCGATGTTGCATGATTTGCGTATCCCCCTGCGGCGCCCGCTGCACGTAATCCCCCGGGGGCACGGCAGCAGCGCTGGACGCACTGCCCGGCAGCACGACCTGCCCGGTGCGATCGAACAATACCGGACGTGGCGTCGACATCGCCGGCGCAGGTTGAGGCGCCGGTGCGGGCGACTCCGGCATGCGCACCGTCATCGCATTTTTCGATACCGGCTCGCGTATGGGACGAGGAGGTGGTGCAGGCACGGGAGGGGGAGCGGCTTGCGGCTTCGCCGCCCCACGCGTGATGAAGCGCACCTGGATCCCTTCCTCAAGTCGCACCTGCACCGCTTGCGGCACGCGCAGGCCTGGCTTCATCTCGTACCACATCACCAACAGGAACAAGACATGCAGGAGCAGCGCGACCGTCAGCGCCATCCACAGGCGGCGATGATCACGAGGCGGTTTGCGCCAGCGCAATTCGTGCAGCATGGCGCGAGTGGGGCCATCGAGCTGCGCCAGTCCACGGTGCCGGTCGTCTTCCGGCGGCGGAAACCAGCGATGGTGCTCGACCTGGTCAGGGCGTTCGATAAAGCGTCCTCGGCTGTCTTTGCCGACCACGTCTTGTGGTCGCATTGGCTGGTGCTGGGTACGGGATGTCTCACACGGACCCTGTCCCGGCGGCAGAGTTCCATCCGTGATCACGCGACGTTAACGGTTGCGGGCAGCTTGTCGCGAAGCTGTCTTCGCACTGCAACTTGACCATCTCCGCCAATGGGAGAACGCTAGCCCGACGGCAGCAGCCCGGCAGGCGCCGCTGCCGTCCCCCCCCGCCATGACCGCCCTGCGTCCACACGCCAAGGACGACCATGACGGCCCGCCACTATCAGCCGCCATGGCGGCTCAAGCAGAGGAGGGTCGCATCGTGTCCTATCACACGGAACATATCCGCAACCTCGCACTCGCCGGTCATGCCGGCGTGGGCAAGACCACTTTGTTCGAAGCCTTGCTGCAAGCCGGAGGCATCATCCAGACCGTCGGATCGGTGGAGCGCGGCAGCACGCAGTCCGATACCGATCCACAGGAAAGGGCACGCGGCCATTCCATCGACAGCTGCATCGCCGGGATCGACCGCAACACCTGCCACATCAATCTGATCGACACCGCCGGTTACCCGGATTTCCGCGGCGGCACGCTGTCCGCTTTCGCCGCAGTGGAGACGGTGGCTGTAGTGGTAAACGCGGCCAACGGCATTGAACACGGCACGCGGCGGATGATGGAGCGCGCCCGCGAGCGCAACCTCGCCCGCCTGCTGGTTATCAACAAGATCGATGCCGAGGGCGCTGACCTCCCAGGACTGGTCAATGCCTTGCGTGAAGAATTCGGCAGCGAGTGCCTGCCTGTGAACTTGCCCGCTGAGAACGGCAGCAAGGTGCTGGACTGCTTTTTCCACCAGGACGGCGCCGCCGATTTTTCCTCGCTGGCCGAAGCCCACCAACAGATTCTCGACCAGGTAGTGGAAATCAACGAAGCCACCATGGGTGCCTATCTGGATGCCGGCGAGGAGGCGCTGACACCGCAGCAATTGCACGATGCCTTCGAGCAGTGCCTGCGCGAAGGCCACCTGGTGCCGATCTGCTTCGCCAGTGCACGCACCGGTGTTGGCGTGAACGAATTGCTGGATATCGTCGAGCGGCTGCTCCCCAATCCGGCCGAAGCCAATCCGCCGCCCTTTCGCAACGCGCAGAACATGCAGCTCGCGATGGAGCCCGATCCGCAAGCCCACGTGATCGCCGACGTGTTCAAGGTGGTCAACGACCCTTTCGTGGGCAAGCTCGGCATTTTCCGCGTGTGGCAGGGGACGATCCGCCGCGACAGCCAGGTGTTCATCGACGACAACCGCAAGGCGTTCAAAGTGGGGCATCTGCTGCGCCTCAATGGCAGAACACACGCGGAAATGGAGCAGGCCATTCCGGGTGACATAGCCGCCGTGGCCAAGGTGGAAGACCTTCATTTCGACGCCGTGCTGCACGATTCGCACGATGAAGACAGCATCCATCTGGAGCCTATGCAGTTTCCGCAACCGATGTTCGCCCTGGCGCTCGAACCCAAGCACAAGGGCCACGAGCAGAAGCTCTCGCAGGCGCTCTCGCGGCTGGCCGAAGAAGACCCCTGCTTTCGGGTGGAACACCACAAGGAACTGAACGAAACGGTGATCCGTGGTCTTTCTGATCTGCATTTGAAGATCATGCTCGAGCGCATGAAAGAGCGCTACGGCGTGGAAGTGGTAACGCATCCGCCACGCATTGCCTATCGCGAAACTATTTCTGCCTCGGCCGAAGGACATCACCGTCACAAAAAACAAACCGGTGGCGCCGGACAATTCGGCGAGGTATTCCTGCGCGTCGATCCGCTCGACCGCGGGGCGGGCTTCGAGTTCGTCGACGCGGTCAAGGGCGGCGTGATTCCTGGGCAGTTCCTGCCTGCGATCGAGAAAGGCGTGCGCCAAGCGATGGAAAACGGGGCAGTGGCCGGCTATCCGCTGCAGGATCTGCGCGTGACGGTCTACGACGGCAAATATCATCCGGTCGATTCGAAGGAAGTGGCTTTCGTCGCTGCCGGCAAGAAAGCGTTTCTCGATGCGGTCGGCAGGGCTCGGCCGCTGGTGCTGGAACCGATCGTGGATGTCGAGGTAGCCATTCCCGAACCCAACGTAGGCGACGTTACCGGCGGCCTCGCCAGCAAGCGTGCGCGCATCATGGGTACCGACGCCAAGCATGGCGGCGAAATCGTGATCAAGGCGCAAGCGCCGCTAGCCGAACTCACCGATTACCCGACCGAATTGAAGGCCATGACCGGCGGCCGTGGCCGCTACAGCCTGGATCTCAGCCATTACGAACCGGTGCCGCCACCCATCCAGCGCCAGCTCAGCGAAGCCTGGAAGCCCAAACTGGACGAAGACTGACGCCGCCGCTCGATTCACTGAAGAAAGCCGGGCGACGTCGCAACCGCCCGGCTTCATCTGTTTTTATTCAACATCCAAAGGAGGGCCGCATGAGCCGAGCCTTCGTAAAAGACGATGATGGCGATACTCCCGAAGCATTGCCCGAACTGCCGATCAGCGCGCACCCCAATTACGTGACCTCACGCGGCCTGACCCTGCTGCGCGAACGCCTGGACAAAGCCACTGCCCGTCACGACGCCTTGAAGGCGAACGAGCAGGACGCGCTTGACCAGCGCAACGAACTCAATGCACTGGAACGCGAACTGCGCTATCTCCATGCGCGTGTCGCCAGCGCCGTGAAAGTCGACCTGTCCAAACAGCCGCACGATCGCGTCGCGTTCGGAGCGACCGTTACGGTGGACAGCGGAGAGGGTGAGCGGCGCTGGCAAATCGTGGGCGAGGACGAGGCCGATGCGGAACATGGACTGGTCAGCTATGTATCGCCGCTGGCGGCCGCATTGCTGGGCGCGCGGGTGGGTGATGAGGTGAGCTGGCAGCGGCCGGCGGGGGACATGATGATCGAGGTGCTGCGGATCGACTACGTGTAGGTAGCGTCCGATCTGCATCTTCATACCGGTCACCGCAGGGTGTGACACGAGGAATAGACAGCGCCCCCTAAAGCCTGCTTTCCCGCTTGAGCCGCAGATAGCGTTCGATCAATGCCCCCGACAACTGCGCACACTCCACATCCAGCGTCATCACCCCGCGCCGGTTTAGGTCATCATGCACGCGCTCGCGCCCCGCCAAATAATGCATGGCGGACGCACTGCGGATGGCAGCCTCCAGGTTGTCGCCGCCATCGTTGGCGGCCCGCTCCACCGCCTGCTCGCGTAAACTTGCCACCAGCACCAAATGACGTTGCGCCAGCATCGTCACCGCCATGGCAAGTTCACTGTCGTCTTCGTCGCGCACATTGGTCACAAGAATCACCAATGCACGTCGCCGCTGCCGTTCCTGCAGAGCCCTTGCCGCGGCAAGATAATCGGTAGGCGCGGAAGTCGCCTGCAAGTCGTAACCTGTGCCCAACAGTAGGTCCATGCCGCCACTATCCCGCTGCGGGGGCAGCCAGCGCTGTGTACGCCCGGTGCAAGCGAGCAAGCCCACCGCATCGCCTTCGCGCATGGTGATGTACGCCAATGACAGCGAAGCGTTCAGCACGTGATCGAAATGCGAGATGGCACCATC
This sequence comes from Dyella flagellata, assembly GCF_030160275.1. GTDB lineage: Bacteria > Pseudomonadota > Gammaproteobacteria > Xanthomonadales > Rhodanobacteraceae > Dyella_B > Dyella_B flagellata. The sequence continues at coordinate 191,151 of NZ_BSOA01000018.1, read as the reverse complement.
CCGTGCCAGCATGCGGCGACCACAGTCGAGCAGCAGCACGATCTGCTGGTTGCGTTCTTCGCGATATTCCCGCGAGATGAAATGACCGATGCGCGCCGTGGCTTTCCAATCGATCTTGCGCATGCTGTCGCCGACACGGTAGTCGCGCAATTCCTGGAATTCGGTGCCTTCGCCGCGCCGTCGCTGCAAACGCGCACCGATGGCGTGCGAGGCAAGCTCGACACTGAGACCGGCCAACTCGGCCAGCGGCGCGAAATTCGGATACACACGCACGCTGTTCACCACATCGAGCGTGCGGCGCTGCGACCACAAGCGCCACGCCGAATGAAGCCGCAAATGGCAACCTGCAAAGACGGCAGGCCCGCGCTCGCCAGGGGTCAGCGTGTACTCGAACGCGTACGCGGCCTGCATGGGCAACGGGAATCGATGGGGCAAACCCCGTACCGGCCAACCACCTGGATGCAAATCGTGCACGTCGACTATTCGCAGCGATTGCTTGGCGGACTGCAGGCGCAAGCGCACGTACATGTCCAGGCCCAGTGGCACCACCGGCGCAAGCTCGCGCTGCAATGCCGGCGAGGGCGTGCGTAGCAAGCGCCATGCATCAATGAGCATCATGCACGCCAAGCCGGCGCCGCATGCCAGCCAGGCTGTCAATGGGATCGTGCCAATGCTCGCCAGCACGCCTACCAGCGTCCAGCCGAACAACAGCCACAGCAGCAGTGGTCCTGGTCGCATCATTGCCGTGGCGCGGCGACCTTGTGCAGCAATGCGCGGATCACATCATCCGGACGTTGCCGTTCGACCAGGGCTTCGGGCGCCAGCATCAGGCGATGACGCAACGCCGGCAGCGCAACCGTACGCACGTCATCCGGCGTGACGAAGTCCCTGCCGTCCATGGCGGCATGCGCGCGCGCCAGACGCGCCAAGGCCAGGCCACCACGTGGACCCGCGCCTCCCAGCACGGCCGGCCACTCGCGCGTGGCACGCGCAATGCGCACGGCGTAGTCCGTAACCGCGGGATCCATGTGCATATGCGCCACGCCTTGCTGCATCGCCAGCAGTTCCTCCTGCGTCATCACCTGCTGCACGCGCGAGACATCGAGGTCGGCGGCAACCTTGCCGCTCAGTACCTTCTCCACCATGCTCTTCTCGTCCTCCAACGAGGGATAGTTGATCAGCACCTTGATCAGGAATCGATCGAGCTGCGCTTCGGGCAGCGGATAGGTCCCCTCCTGCTCGATCGGATTCTGCGTAGCCACCACCATGAACGGCTTCGGTAGCGGAAAGCGGCGTCCCTCGATGGTGGCCTGCCCTTCCTGCATCGCTTCCAGCAAGGCCGCCTGCGTCTTGGCCGGCGCTCGATTGATCTCATCGGCCAGCAGCAGATTGGCGAACACCGGGCCGCGGCGGATCTGGAAACGCTCCGCCTTCACATCGTAGATCGCGTGTCCCGTCACGTCGGTGGGCATCAGGTCGGGTGTGAACTGGATGCGTCCGAAGCTGCAGCTCATTGCCGCGGCCAATGCGCGCACCAGCAAGGTCTTGCCAAGTCCGGGCACGCCCTCGATCAGTACATGGCCGCCGGCAAGCAACGCCATCAGCACCTGGTCGAATACCTCGCCCTGGCCGATGAAGGCATGCGCCACTTGCTGCCGCAATGCCTGGGTCCGCGCATGTATGATTTGGACCGTCATCGGCGCCGCGGGCGCTAGGGTTTCTGTCGTCATAAGTGGCTCCTTAGCCGCGCCAGGATGGTCATGCTGCTGCGAAACGCGGTGGCGTTCGCGGGCGAGCGAAAAGCGTATCGGATACGTGCAGGTTCGAGCCGGCTGCGTTGCGCCAGCCATGCGTAAAGCTCTTCATCGCCGAGCATGGCGCTGGCCGGATCGCTGCGGCGCAGGCGCGCCAGGATGGATTCGCAGGCCAGGCGATGCAGGCTGCGACCGCCATCGCGGCGAAACAGGAATTCGCCCACCGCATGGATGTGCTCCAGCAATGCACGGCGATGCGTGTCAGGCGCCGGCGCCAGCGGGCCAAAGCGCTCGCTACGCACAGCCATCCAGCCAAGTATGAGCAACAGGGAGGCAAACAACGCCGGCCAGCCACGCACGAATAGATTCACCCAGAACGAGCCGCCTACAAGTTCGTACAGCAGATAAAAGTGACCGCGACCAAAGTTGGGTGCCAGCAGGCGCTGGGCAAATAGCTGTTCGGGAAGGTGCTTCAATTCGTGGCCCGAAAGCGCGCCCAGGTTACTCAGCAGGCTGACCGTGCCACGGCCTTCCTTTACACGGGCAAAAAGCAGTCCCTTGCCAACGTTATCGCCAATGACCAGCTCGGCGCGCGCCTGCGCCTGCAGATGAAAACCCGTGCCGCACAAGATCATCGATCGCTCTGCGGCATCGGCCTGCGCGGTCACGCCGGTCGAGAGCGTCGCGCAGAGCAGGCCGGGCTTTTTTTGATCGCCCAACCATCCGAACGCTTCAAGCAACGGTACGTCGCGACTGCCATAGGAAGCTGGGGCGAAGACCAGGTGGCCGCCTGTGCGCACCCAGGCAGCAAGCCGTTGCGCCTGCACAGGCTTGATGCGGCCCACGTCATCGCCAATGACCACGGTGTCGCCAGGTTCAAGCGAAGGCAGAACCCGGTCGAGCAAAACACTGCTGCTGGCAGGCTGCCCCATGTTTTGCAGCACCTGCTGGAGCGCGAAAAAACGGTTATAGCGCGCCTCACCGGAAGTAGCCGTAGTTTCCGTCGTCCACTCACGCTTGTACGTGCCAAAGAACAAGGCGCTACCCAGCACGATCACGCCCAGCACGATCAATGCAGCCGCAAGACGCGAATCGATTTTCATCGCGCCGCCTGCTGCGCCGGCCAACCCGATAACAGGGCATCGATGCCGGCGTCATCGGGATAGCGGTCGGCGTAGGCAGCAAATTGCCAGGTGCGCACGATGGCGATCAGCCGCTCGCGTCGCGCCGAGTCGTCCATATTGCGCGCGTACCGCAGCCAATCGGATTCCGTCGCATCAATCGGCGGCTGCATGTGCAGCACCGCGGCGGCGCGCTGCACGCTACCGCGATAGAGCAAAGCCAGGGCCTCGCGGCGGCCGCCGCCACGCCAAAGCTCGCGCACGGCGGCGGCAAGATCTTCCGGCAACGGCAGCTCCTGCACGCTGCTGTGTAGCGGCCTTGGCGCCTCGCTGCGCTCCACCGGAGCCGGTTTCACGAAACGCCAATGGCGCAGCGCGAACACGATCAATGCGCTCACGATGACCGCCAGCAGACCCCATAGCAGCATATTCAAAAGACCCGCGCCAAAGTTGGCGAACATCCCGCCGAGCGAGGATGCGTCAGCTTGCGGTGTCGCCGGGGTGCGTCTTACCCAGTGCTGCACTTTGCGCGACTGACCGAAACGGGCATCGCGATAGACGCTGGCAGCTGCGCTGGCGAACAACGCATCTTTGTCGTTGACCGGCTGATGAAAAACCTCCGCGATGCTTTGCGGCGGCGTGCGATCGGCACCGGCCGGCTGGTCCGCCGCATGTGCGAAGGTCGGCAGGCACATCACGCAAACAAACAGCGCCAAGGCCATGCCAGCTTCCACCAGGCGCTGTCGCAAGCGCCGGAACGCCAGATCGATGTCCCATCCTTCCAGTTGGGTACGGCGGTTGAGATACAGCGCGAAACCGGCCGCCACGTAGAGCGGCTCGACGATGCTCATCGATACATAGATCAAGCCCGAGGCGATCCATACCAGCGCATGCCGAAACGCCGGCAGGCTCAGCGCCTGATTCAAGCTACGCATGGAATCAGGCAATGCTTCGCTCGGCACCAGCCACAGCGCGAAAATGCCGAGGCTGAGCGAAATCACCAGTTCGAAGGCGATTGAGGTCCAGGTCAGGCCACTGGCCACGCCGACCAACGGCCGGCTCAGTACACGCCAGCGTGCCCGTCGCTGTTTCGGCCCGACGCCCTCCAGCAGCTCCATCGGCAGGCGCAGTGAGCGATTGGTATCCACGCGCAGCCAGGTCAAGCCAGCCAGGGTGCGCCGCCAAGGCCACGCCCGCTGCCCCTTCAGCGTTGCGCGCCAACTTGGGGCTTGCTCGAACACCGCGCGCGACAGCACAAACAGCGGAATGCGATCGAACAACGGACGCAGCCACCATGGCAGCAGCAAGCCCAGCCATGGCATGGCCAGCCACCATGCCAGCAGTTGGCACAACAGAAATATCGGCAGCGTGAACAGTAGCCAGGCAGACCATACCGGGCGCGCGTGCGCCCGCAACATGGCCATGCCCAGATCCATCGCTTCCTGCGGCGTACGCGGACGCAGCGCTACACCGATGCGCTCAAGCTGCATGCTTGCTCCCTGCTCCGCCGCGCATAAGCCACCACAATACCAGCAACCAGATGCACGCTCCGCTGCCGAATTTAACCACATCCGGTAGCGAGGCGATCGAAGACCAATATGCTTCGATGAAGGCTGCGGCGATGAGCATCGCGAACGCTCCCATGGCCAGGCGCGCGCCTATCCACGCCGCGCGGCGCAACGCCAGCTCGCGCGGCAGGCGACCGGGCGCCAGCAAACTCAAACCGAATTGCAAACCGGCACCGCCGGCAATCACGATGGCGGTGAGTTCGAAACCCGAATGCCCGACTACGAAGCGCCAGAACGGCCCGCCATAGCCGATGGCATTCAGATGGCCCGCCACGCCACCGATAACGACGCCGTTCGCCGCCAGCACGTAGATGGCTCCCACACCAAACAGCAAGCCCGATGCGAAGGTGCGAAACGCGATACTGACGTTGTTCATGATGTAGTAACCGAACATCTGCAAATCGGTGCCGCTGCTGCGCCCGATGTGACTGTTGGCGGGGTCGTACATCTTGTCGAAGTCAGCCAGTTGTCGCGTCGTGAACAGCGAATGCGCCAGCGCGGGCTTCCACAGGATCAGCACATAGGCCACCACCGCCGGCGCGTACAGCAAGAACAGCGCCACCAGCATGTAGCGCCACTGCTGCCGCACCAGCCGAGGGAAGTCTGCGACCAGGAACATCGCCAATTTATGCCAGCGCGGCGCCGGCGGGCGGTAAAGCTGACGGTGCCCCATCTGCACGATCTGTTGCAGGCGATCGGTCACTTCGCGGCTATAGCCACGCGCTCGCGCCAAGGACAGGTGATGGCACACGCGCCGATACGCCACGGGGAAATCCAACGCATGTTCACCGCCCATGGCTAGCTTGGGCTGACGGTCGAGCTGCGCGAGCCAGGTGCCCAACTTGTCCCATTCTTCGGCGTGCAAGGCGACGAACTGCTCCTGCTTCATGTTCTTCCCAGCAATCCATTGGCGTAGGCGGAAATCTGCGCGATCGCCGCACTGCCTTCGCGCCCCGTCAGCGGATGGAGAATGTTGGCCAGCTCTTCCTGCCGCTGCGGCGTAAGCTGGGGGGAACGTTCGGCGAATTCGATCAGCGCGGCCTGTTCGTCCGCATCCAGCGGCAAGGGCAGCGGTTGCGGGGCGGCCACCGGCACCTTGCTGCCGGCAGGGAGTTCATCGGCGTGAATCACCAGCGTACCTGCCACGATGTCGCCGACGCGGCGCGCGGAAGGATCAATGATGCTCACCACCAGGCCAACGCCATAGATCCCGGGCAACGCATCGACCACGCGCAGCAGATTGCGCACCACCGATGGGAGCAAGGTGATCGGCGTAGCGTCGGCATTGACCACGCGCAAACCCAAGACGCGCTTGCCGATGGTCTGGCCATGAAACCATACCTCGCATACCACGTTGTAGACCCACGTGAGTGCAAACAGCAGCAACAAGCCCAAGCCCACGCCGCCACGGCCAAGCATCGAAAAGATGCCCAGCCCCACGAAGAACACCACGGCGCGCAGCAAGGTATCCAGCAGCCAGGCTTGCGCACGACCAAACGCTCCGGCCGCTCGCAGACGCAGGCTAACGCCTTCAGGCGTTTCGATCTCGCGTACCGTGTCCAGCATCAGTCGACGATGACGATGGTGTCGGCGATGTAATCATGGATACAGCGCCTCTCGCTGCCGAAGATTACGAGCACATTGGCAAGCGCGACCAGGGGCCCTACCAGCGGAATTCGCCCCAGCACACCGATCGGAAACCAACGCAAGAAGATGATGCGCAGCAGGGTCGCAGGATTGCCGTCGGTACGCACGATTTTGATACCTAGCATTCGTTTGCCAACGGTCTGGCCGCTGCGATGCAAGAGCACCAGGTTGAAGATCAGCAGCCCCAGCGCCAGCACGCCACCCGTCGCAGCGTAGATGCTGGAGGTTGAAGCTTTCGTGGGGTGGCCATGAGCCCTGGCTAGGTAGCCGGTGTAACCCTCAATGAAGAAAGGCAGCAGGCAGATGCAGAAACCCAGGCCATCGAGCAAGACGGCACCTAGGCGTTGCCCCCGGCTCGCTTTGCGAGCCTCCAGATCATTGCCTTTGAATACGCGTGAGTCATCGACCACCGCGCCCGGCGCGGCATACGGATTTGTTTCCATGGCTAGCTTTCCCTGTCCGCACATCGGCCCCCGTGCCGATGCTTGGCGGAGTATAGGCGCAAGACCTCACGGGCGCACAAGTAGCACGCCGCGGCCCATCGCGTGGGATACAAATGCCGTAAAAGCCCGTCTGGCGATCGGCGGCGTAGGCTGGGATGACAATCCCAGCTTTCGGACAGGTGGCAATGCTGGGATTGTCATCCCAGCCTACGCCGCTACGGAGGGGCGTCGCGCAAGGTGGTCCTGTTAGCCCTGCTTTGCGCGCTTGGGCTTGAGCAGCGTGCCCGTGCACTTGGGCGAACCGCACAGGCAGATCCACTTTTTCTTCAGGCGTGCCGTATGCGGCACTTCCAGCACGATGCCGTAGTCGTAGGTGAGTTCTTCGCCCGCCTTGATGTTGCGCTTGGCCTCGATGATCACCTTGTCCTTGCGCGGGTTGCCGCTTTCGTTTTCTATCACGAAGGCCACGCAGTTGGGGGCGCAGCTATGGTTGATCCAGCGCGCGACGTTGCCCTTGCGGTTGGCGTCGAGGATGTAATCGTCGTTGAGCGTGAACAGGAAGGTATGCCCTGTTTCGCCACCGTCGCCGTACATCTCGTCGGCGTCCTCATGGGTCATCAGGGTGCCTTTGTACTCGATGATTTCCTCACCCTTCTGGATGGGGGCGACGGCAAATACGCCATTGCCGTGGATGGGGGAGCGGCGAGAAACGATGCGACGGGACATGGATGACCGTGTGGAATGAGAGTAAACGCAATCGCTAATGATGCCTGCTCCGTATGGCGTTGGGAACCGCAAGGACAACGCAAGCCTCCCTTTCCCTGCAAGCAGTACATCGCACATGAGCTGAGCGGCCATGCATTGGGCCACCTTCTTTCGGTATAAGCCTTTCTGTTTCAAACGCTTCGCGTGTCGCGGAGCCCCACCCGCCCCTTCCAATCCCTGCTATATTCAAACAATCGTTTGAGGTGCTTCCATGAAACGACTGCTCCACGGACTGGCTCTCCTGCTGCTGGCAACCCTGCTGACGGCCTGCGGACCGCAACGGCAGAGCGTGTTCCCGCCCACCATCACCATCCAGCAGATGCGCGCACTGCCCGATGGCGCCTGGCAGCTTTCCGTGCGCATCCAGAACAACAGCTACACCGGCATGGATTACCAGTCGATCGAGGGCAGCTTGCAGGTGGCCCAGGGCATCCCGGCGCGTGTGCATGCAAAGTTCGACCTGACGATCCCCTCCTTCGCCGGAGACGTGGTGCAGGTGGAAGTGCTGCCGACGCCGGCCATGAGCCAGGCCTTGCAGGCGGTGGCCGGCAAGGGCAGCGCCGGCTCCCTGCCTTATGTGCTGACCGGTTCGGTGCACTGCGTGCCCAACTTGGAAGACCACCCGGACAACAAGAATCCGCGCGATTTCCCGTTCAACAGCAACTCTTTCCTGTCGCCGGTTCCCGGCGTGCCCAACACTTTCCGCTGACGACACAAGTCTTTACGAAGGATGCAGCCATGACGCACTACAAGGCCCCGCTCGATGATCAGCGCTTCGCACTTTTCGACGTGCTGGGCGCGGAATCCGCACTCACTCGTCTGCAAGGCGGCGAAGGCCACACGCGCGACCTGCTCGACGCGGTATTGGAAGAGGCCGGCCGCCTGAGCGAGCAAGTGTTGGCGCCGACCAATGGCCCGGGCGACGAGGAAGGCTGCCACTACGACAAGGCCAGCCGCACCGTCACGACGCCCAAGGGTTTCAAGGAAGCCTTCAAGCAGTTCGCCGAAGGCGGCTGGGCCGGGCTCACCATGGCCGAGGCATTCGGCGGCCAGGCATTGCCCTCGGTGCTGGGTACCGCCACCACCGAGCTGTTCCAGTCCGGCAACCTGTCGTGGAGCCTGTATCCGCTGCTGTCCGAAGGCGCCTGCCACGCGCTCGAACTGCATGGCACCGATGAGCAGAAGCACAGCTATCTCAAGCCGATCGTGGCCGGCCGCTGGACCGGCACTATGTGCCTCACCGAACCCCAGGCCGGTTCCGACCTGGGCCTGCTGAAAACGCGCGCCGAGCCCGGCGCCAATGGCAGCTACAAGCTTACCGGCACCAAGATCTTCATCAGCGCAGGCGACCATGACCTGGCCGAAAACATCGTCCACCTGGTGCTTGCGCGTCTCCCCGATGCTCCGGCCGGCAGCCGCGGCATCTCCATGTTCATCGTGTCGAAGTTCAAGCTGAACGCGGACGGCTCGCCGGGCGAACGCAACAACGTGTACGCCGGCGCCATCGAACACAAGATGGGCATACGCGGTTCGGCTACCTGCGTGATGAATTTCGACGAAGCCGAAGGCGTCCTGATCGGCCAGCCGCACAAGGGCCTCGCGGCCATGTTCACCATGATGAATGCCGCGCGCCTGGCGGTGGGCGTGCAGGGACTCGCGCTGTCCGAGCGCGCATGGCAGAACAGCCTCAACTATGCTCGCGAACGCCTGCAATCGCGCGCTCTTTCCGGCGCGAAGTACCCAGACAAGCCGGCCGACAACCTGCTGGTGCAGCCGGACGTGCGACGCATGTTGCTGACCCAGCGGGCCTTCGTCGAAGGCTCGCGCATGCTGCTGTTGTATGCCGCCCTGCAGACCGACATCGAAGCGCGCGGCACGGACGAAACACAGCAACACAAAGCCAGCGAGCTGCTCGCCTTCCTGATTCCCATCGCCAAGGGCGTGGTCACCGAGCTGGCGCAGGAATGCACCAAGGAGGCATTGCAGGTCTACGGCGGACACGGCTTCATCGTGGAGAACGGCGTGGAGCAGTTCGTACGCGATGCACGCATCATTACGTTGTACGAAGGCACCACCGGCATCCAGGCCGCGGACCTGCTCGGGCGCAAAATCCTGCAGCTGAAGGGTGTTGGCTTGCAGCATTTCCTTGGCGAGATCGGTGCATTCTGCAAACAGCATGCGGCGGATCAGACCTTGCAGCCTTACGTCGGCCCGCTCGGCGCGCTGGCGAAGGAATGGGGCGAGCTGACGCTGAAGCTGGCGCAGCGGGTCCAGTCCAATCCGGAAGAACTGGGTGCGGCGGCCAACGACTATCTCTACTACAGCGGCTACATCACGCTTGCCTATTTCTGGGCTCGCACGGTGGCAGCGCTGGAGCATAGTTCACAGCAACCGGCCTTCAAGCAGGCGAAACGGGATACGGCGGCGTTCTATTTCGCACGTATCCTGCCGCGCACGTACATGCACAAAGCGGCCATCGAGGCCGGCATCGATACGCTACCGGCAATCGCATAACGCTGCGAAGCGATACGCAAAACGCCCGGACCTCCGGGCGTTTTCATTTTTGATGACACGCAGCTGCTCGAATAACGCTAGGCTACCCCGGCTCATCCAAAGGGGAGTCACCATGAAGATCGCTGTACGCGGAGGCCAATCCGCCCTGCTCGCCCTGCTGCTCAGCCTGAGTAGCGCCGCATTCGCCATGGACGACACGCCGAAACAGCAATACCCCAACTATCCCAGCGAAACGCCGGCCCAATTCAAGCCCGCCAGCGAAAGCTTCGACTATGTCGAGCGCGACGTGAAGATCCCGATGCGCGACGGCGTCAAGCTCAATACGGTGATCCTCATTCCCAAAGGTGCGCAGCATGCCGGCATGGTGCTCACGCGCACGCCTTACGACGCCAGGGCGCTTACCCATCACGTCATGAGCGGCCACCTTGGCCCGATGCTGCAAGGCTACGACAACGCCACCGACGTGATCGTGGAAGACGGCTACATCCGCGTGATCCAGGACATCCGCGGCAAGTACGGTTCCGAAGGCGATTACGTGATGAACCGGCCGATCCACGGCCCGCTCAATCCCACCCCGGTCGATGACGCCACCGATACCTACGACACCATCGACTGGCTGGTGAAGAACGTGCCCGAATCCAACGGCAAGGTGGGCACCATCGGCATTTCCTATGATGGCTTCGAACCGTTGATGTCGCTGGTGAATCCGCATCCGGCACTGAAGGTGGCGGTGCCGATGAATCCGATGGTGGACGGCTGGATGGGCGACGACTGGTTTCATCATGGCGCGTTCCGCCAGCAGAACATGGCCTACATCTACGAGCAGTCGGGCAGCCGCGACAACTACTACAAATGGTGGAGCAGCTTCCACGACGACTACGATCTGTTCATGCATTACGTGTCCGCCGGCGAGATGGGCAAGCAATACGGCATGCAGCAGTTGGGTTTTTGGAACAAGCTGACGGCGCACCCGGCCTACGATGCGTTCTGGAGCGACCAGGCGGTGGACAAAGTGCTCGCCGCGCAACCGCTGAAAGTGCCCACCATGCTGGTGCACAGCTTGTGGGACCAGGAGGACATCTACGGCGCCATCGCCGTCTATCGCGCCATCAAGCCGAAAGACAAGCATGGCGACATGGTGAAGCTGGTGATGGGCCCGTGGCATCACGGGCAGGAAATCGACGAAGGCAGCTCGCTCGGCGAGATCCGTTTCGGCAGCGATACGGCCAAGTATTTCCGCGAACACATCCTGCGCCCCTATCTGGCTCAGTACCTCAAAGATGGGGCACCGAAGGCCGATATCGCTCCGGTCACCGCTTATCAGACGGGCAGCAACCAGTGGCAACGCCTAGGACACTGGCCGCTTGCCTGCGAGGAGGCTTGCAACGCGAAGAGCCGCCCGCTCTACCTGCAGGCGGACCACAAGCTCGGCTTCAGCGCGCCGGGCGCCGGCAATGCGTACGACGAATACGTCTCCGACCCTGCCCATCCCGTTCCCTTCCGCGCGCGCCCGATCCAGCCGGTCGGCTACGACAACGGTCTCACCTGGCCGCAATGGCTGGTTGACGACCAGCGCGAAGCCTCCGGTCGCACGGACGTGCTCACCTATGTCTCCGACGTGCTGACCCAGTCGCTGACCATTGCCGGCACCCCGGTAGTGCATCTGGCGGCATCCACCAGCGGCACCGACAGCGACTGGGTGGTGAAACTGATCGACGTCTACCCCGATCAAGTGGCCGAACAGCCGGAAATGGGCGGCTATCAGCTGGCCGTGTCGATGGATATCTTCCGCGGCCGCTACCGTGAAGGCTACGACAAGCCCAAGCCGCTCGCCGCCAACCAACCGCTCAGCTATCGCTTCGACCTGCCGACTGCGAACCATGTGTTCCTGCCCGGCCATCGCGTGATGGTGCAAGTGCAATCGAGCTGGTTCCCGCTGTACGACCGCAATCCGCAGACTTTCGTGCCGAATATTTTCTTTGCCCAGCCGGCGGATTATCAGAAGGCGACGCAGCGGGTCTATCACTCGACCGAGCAAGCCAGTTATATCTCGCTGCCCGTCATCCCCGATTGAGCATGACGAGACGTCCGCTCCCCTTCAGGGGGAGCGGACTGGGCTGACAAAGCTGCTCCGCATGCCATCAGGGTCTTCCACCGGCGCCCCGGTTGGGTGTAGAACCGCGCTTACCCGTTCTTATCGACCGGCCGACGCATGAGCGACAGCACTTTTCTTATTCGTCTGGCCGAGGATGACGATGACTTCATCCTCGGCCTGATCCCCCGTTTCGTCGATTTCGCCCTGCCCGCCTGGCGCAAGCGGCACGAATGCATCGAAGGCATCCGCAAGGACCTCAGCCGCCACCTGGATGACCAGCCCTCCAACAGTTACGTGTTCGTCGCCGAAAACGACGATGGCGAACGCGTGGGCTTCATCCATCTGCAGAAAACCCAGGACTACTTCACCGGCCGGACCAATTGCCATATCTCCGACCTGGCCGTCGTACCTCGCCACGAAGGCCAGGGCGTAGGCAAGGCGCTGATCGGGCATGCGGAAGACTGGGCACGCGAACACCACTGCCAGTTAGTGACGCTGGCGGTATTTCCCGGCAACGAGCGGGCGCGGGCGCTGTATGAAGCAGCGGGGTACAAGCTTGATCTGCTACGGATGGCCAAGCCGGCGCATTGAGCGCGGGGGCGCCATCGCTTCGGCACGCCAACCAGGAAACTTAAGGCCATCATGTAGGAATATGCCTTATGTCACTGTCAGGTCATCACCGAATACGCTCTGCTGACAGTTCGATGACTAGGGGCGGGCCATGCAAGGGGAAGACTCCCGGCTTTCGATGACGCGTCGCGATCTGTTGCGTCTGATCGGGCTTAGCGCGGGTGGCGCCGCCATGTATGCGGCGATGAACCGGCTAGGCCACGCGGCCGAATCGCCCTACCAAGGCACGCCTGTGCTGCAGGGCGCGCCGCGCGGCACAACCGTGCTGATCCTTGGCGCGGGCCTGGCCGGCATGGTGGCGGCATACGAATTGCGCCAAGCCGGCTACAAAGTGCAGGTGCTGGAGTACAACCATCGCCCGGGCGGCCGGAACTGGACCCTACGCGGCGGCGACACCTACACGGAACTTGGTGGTTTTACCCAGCACTGTCGGTTCGATCGCGGCCTCTACCTCAATCCTGGCCCATGGCGCATTCCCTATCACCATCGCGGCCTGCTGGATTACTGCAAAAAACTTCGCATCCCGCTCGAACCCTTCGTACAAATCAACCACAACGCTTATCTGCACAGCGCCAAGGCGTTTGGCGGCAAACCGCAGCGCTTCCGCGCCATCAATGCCGACTACCGCGGCCATGTGGCGGAACTACTCTCCAAAACGACGCAGCAAGGCAAGCTTGATACGCAAGTCACCAAGGAAGACCAGGCGCTGCTGCTCGATTCGCTGCGCCGATGGGGTGCGCTCGACAAGAATTACGCGTACGTCGCCGGCGCACGCGCCAGCAATCGGCGCGGCTACGACAAAGAGCCCGGTGGCGGGCTGTCCGCCAAACCGACGGATTCGCAACCCATGCAACTGCATGACGTGCTCCGCTCGCACCTGTGGTCGGGCCTTAACGACGGCGAGGGCTACGAATTCCAGACCACCCTGCTCCAACCCGTCGGCGGCATGGGCCGTATCGGCGAAGCCTTCGGGCGACAGTTGGAAGGATTGATTCGCTACAACGCCAAGGTCACTGCGATTCAGCAGGATGAAGGCGGCGTTACGGTGAGTTACGAAGATGCGCGCCATCCTGGAGCCGTACACACGGCACACGCCGACTGGTGCATCTGCACGATCCCGCTTTCCATCCTCGCCCAGATTCCCATGAACGTGAGCACGGCGATGGCGGACGCGATCGGGGCGGTGCCTTATGCCGCTTCGGTGAAAGTCGGCCTGCAATTCAAGCGCCGCTTCTGGGAAGAAGACGAAGGCATCTACGGTGGCATTACGCTGACGGATCTGCCCATCAACACCATCGCCTACCCGAGCTGCGATTTGAACCGCCCTGGCAAGGGCGTGTTGCTGGGCGCTTATCTCTATGGCCTGGACGCTTACCAGTTCACTGCGATGAACCCCGACGAGCGCGTCCGCCGAGTGGTGGAATACGGCAGCCAGATCCATTCACAGTACCGGCAGGAATTCGAAAACGGCATCGCCGTGGCCTGGCATCGCGCACCTTTCACCCTGGGCTGCTTCGCGACCTGGAGCGACGAATTGCGCGCCAAGCACTACGAAAACCTGTGCCAGATCGATGGGCGCATCGCCTTGGCCGGCGAGCACGCCTCCTATCTGCCGGCCTGGCAGGAGGGCGCCGTGACTTCGGCGCTGGACCTCATCACCCGTATTCATCAGCGCGTTGTTGCGGGAGGCGCCGCATGAAGCAACTGCTTTCCATGCTTGCATTGTTTCTTGCGTGCACGGGTGCCGCCGTCGCTCAGTCTGCCGACAAGCCGCTGTATACCTACGCTTCGCTGGCGAACGCAAAGGGGGAAGCCGTCTTCCACGCCATTTGCCAGGGCTGCCATATGCCGGACGCCAAGGGCGCCACGGGTGCGGGAACCTACCCCGCGCTGACGGGCAATCCGAAACTCGCATCGCCGCAATACATGGCGGCGGTGATCCTGTTCGGCCGGCACGATATGCCCTCGTTCGTGATGCGGCATTCGGACCCGGGGAATTTCTTCGAAGATGCGACGCTCACCGACGCCCAGATCGCGGACGTGATCAATTACGTGCGGACGCATTTCGGCAACCACTACACGAATAACATCGCGGCTGCCGAGGTAGCCGCCATGCATCCGCAAACGATCACTGCAAAACAGCCGTGATCAATAACTGCGCCCGTCGAACGGCACGCGTTTCAAGTTCGCAAGGTCCACTTCTTCCAGACAACGCACGTTGACGGCGGCCATCGCCTTGCCATCCGGCGCGATGCCCAGGCACAGCGGCGCGCATCCGCAGGTCGGGCAGAAGTGGTGCTGAATGACATGCTTGTTGAAGGTGTAGACCGACATGTCCGCTTCAGCCGTAAGCAGCTTGAACTGTTCGCGCGGCACGAACCACAACAAAAATCCCTTGCGGCTGCAGTGCGAGCAATTGCACTCCATAGCCTGCGTCAGCTCGCCTTCAACCTCGAAGGCAATGCGCCCACAATGGCAACTGCCGTGATAGTTCATGGCCATGCTCCTTGCTTCGATGCGGCGATTCTACTGCGATGGGGGCGGACAAAAAAAAGCCACCCGCAGGGGTGGCTTTTTTCATGATCACTACCACGCAGCCGATCAGTTCTTGGTGGCGTTGACGCCTTCGGCTTCCTCGCGCTGCGCCAGACGCTGGCCCACGCGATCGATGTTCATCAGCGACAGGAGGTGAGCGTAGATCCAGCCCAGCGTGCCATCGGTGAGGAAACGATGGGTGGTTTCCGCATCCAGCTTGCGCAGCTTTTCCTCGCTGATCACGTACAGGCCATTGAGGTTGATCACATTGCCGCTGCGCTCCAGGCGAATATTGCGCGGCTCGAGCAGGTCGTGCTTGCGCAGGTCTTCCATGAATTGCTTGGTGCGCGCGACATGCTGCTGGAATTCGCCGAGGAAGCTCACGGCGTTCTTCAGGATGTCGGTCTCGGTGCCGTCTTCCGCGAACAGGCGCTCGCCTTCGGTGTTGTTGAAGCCTTCATAGGCTTCGTCGAGGAACACGGTGAAGTCATCGCCTTCCGCACCCGGCGGCTTCTCGGCCAGCACGAACGGATAGCGGCGCACGAAGGCCGGAATGTACACGCCCGTCGCCCACTGGCCCTCGCCGTCGAGGAACAGGTTCTCGTTCTGGCGCAGGCCCAGCAGGGCCATCGGGCCGGCGGCGACTTCGTCGGGACCTGCGAACAGGATCGGGATGTCGCGAGCGGTGACGGGGAATTCCGCGCAAGTCAACGGCACGGAGTGCACGCTGTGCGCGAACTTGAGGTTTTGCAGCCCCTTGATGCGCAGATCCTTGTGTACGGTGCGGTTGAGCGGCACTGGGCGCTCGTAGAAAAGTACTTCAGCCACGTTACTTACCTCTGCCCCACCGAGCCGGGGTCGCCACCCACGGCTCCCCCTCCCAAGCCCGGCGTCGGGTCTACAGATGAACAGCCACTATATCAGCGTGGGATTTCCGGGGCGAGTTAGCCATATGGCGGGCATTTCGCCAGTCCCCGCCGGGGATTGCATGCGATTTGCAATCAATTTGGTCTATGCTGCGGAAAAACCGAGCGCCATTGCATAGATGACGACGCTCTTTCGCTATAAGTGAAGGACGAAACGCATGCTTATGGAAGTGCCACATAGGGCCGACCTGAACTCGACCCGGGTGCTGTCACTGGATGCCGCGGGCCGGATTCTGGACTGGATCAGCTGGCAGGACGCAGTGTGCCTTTATGTCCGCGACGCCGTGGCGTGGACTCTCGGTGACCCCTGCCTCACCGTACACGGTGGCCACAACCGTGATCTGGGCGTACAGAGCCGGATCGAACTGCATCCCATCGTCGCCAGCCGGGGGCATTGCCGCGACCACGCTATCGACCCCGCTCCCGCGCTCACCAACATCGCGCTATTCAGCCGCGACCGCTACCTGTGCCTGTATTGCGGCGTGCGCTTCATCCGCAGCGAGCTGACCCGCGATCACGTGCTGCCGATCTCCAAGCGCGGCCGCGACGAATGGGAAAACGTGGTCAGCGCCTGCCTGGCCTGCAATCTGAAGAAAGGCAACCGCACCCCGCAAGAAGCGAACATGCCGCTGCTGGCCGTGCCGTACCGGCCGAGCTGGGTGGAGCACCTGATCCTCTCCAACCGCAATATCCTGGCGGACCAGATGGAGTTCCTGGTGAGCCATCTACCGCGGCATCGGCGCGAAGCGCTGATGTAGCGCGCGCCAATCCCCTCTTCCCAAAAGGGGAGAGGGAGAAAAACGGGGCACAATACGCCCATGATTGATCTGTCCCGTTACCCGCACCTTGCCGCGATCAACTCGCCCGCCGACCTGCGCTGCCTCCCCGATGACCAGCTCCCGGCCGTCGCAGACGAGCTGCGGCGCTACCTGATCGAAGCAGTGGCCAGCTCCGGCGGCCATTTTGGCGCCGGCCTGGGCGTGGTGGAGCTGACAGTGGCGCTGCATCATGTCTTCGACACTCCGCACGACCGGCTGATCTGGGACGTTGGCCACCAGTGCTACCCGCACAAGATCCTCACCGGCCGCCGCGACCGCATCACCACCATCAAGAAAAAGGGCGGCCTGGCACCGTTCCCCCACCGCGCCGAAAGCGAGTACGACACCTTCGGCGTGGGCCATTCCTCCACGTCGATTTCGGCAGCCCTCGGAATGGCGATCGCCGCGCAGCAAAAGGGCGAAACGCACAAGTTCGTGGCCGTGATCGGGGATGGCGCCATGACAGCCGGCATGGCGTTCGAGGCGCTTGACCATGCCGGCGACCTCAGCGCGAACTTGCTGGTGGTGCTCAACGATAACGGCATGTCGATCAGTGAGAACGTGGGCGGCCTCGCCAAACGCCTGGAAAAGCGCGACGACAGCGTAGCCGTGCCCAGCACGATGTTCGAGGAACTGGGCTTTCGCTATACCGGCCCGATCGATGGGCACGACGTCCCCAAGCTGCTGGAGGTGCTGCGCACGCTCAAAGACGCCAAGGGTCCGCAGCTCTTGCATGTGATCACTACCAAGGGCAAGGGCTACGCTCCGGCGGAACAGGCCCAGATCGAATACCACGCGGTGAGCCCGTTCGACCCGATCGCCGGCGTGGTGAAGAAAGCCGGTCCCGGCAAACCCACCTACAGCGACGTCTTCAGCGACTGGCTGTGTGACATGGCTGCGGCGGACGAGCGCCTGTTCGGCATCACCCCCGCCATGCGCGAAGGCTCCGGGCTGGTGCGATTTTCCCAGGCCTATCCGGATCGCTACATCGACGTCGCGATCGCCGAACAGCACGCGGTAACGCTCGCCGCCGGCATGGCCTGCGAAGGCGCCAAGCCGGTGGTGGCGATCTATTCCACCTTCCTGCAGCGTGCTTACGACCAGGCCATCCACGACGTGGCGCTGCAAAACCTGGACGTGACCTTCGCCATCGACCGCGCGGGCGTGGTGGGGCCTGACGGCGCCACCCACGCGGGCAGCTTCGACCTGAGCTTCCTGCGCTGCCTGCCGAACATGCTGATCATGGCGCCCGCTGATGAGGACGAATGCCGCGCCATGCTCACCACCGGCTTTCGCCATGCCGGCCCGGCGGCGATCCGCTACCCGCGCGGGGGTGGCCCGGGCGCGGTGGTGCGCAAGGCGCTGGATGCGCTGCCCATCGGCAAGGCGGAAATGCGCCGCCGCGGTCGTCGGCTGGCGATCCTCAGCTTCGGCGCCATGCTTGCCGCCGCCAGCGGGATCGCCGAGGAAATCGACGCCACCCTGGTCAACATGCGCTTCGTGAAACCGCTGGATGTGGCGCTGCTGCTGGAGTTGGCGCGCAGCCACGACGCCTTTGTAACCGTTGAAGACAATGCCACGGCCGGTGGTGCCGGCTCGGGCGTCGCCGAATGCCTGGCGGCACAGGGCATAACCCTGCCGATCCTGCATCTGGGCCTGCCGGACGCCTACCTTGAGCACGGCAGCCGCGAAGAGGTCTTGAGTGAGGCCGGGCTGGATTTAGCGGGTATCGGCCGGGCCATCCGGGCGCGTTTTCCCGAAGCCGTGGCATTGAACTTGGCTAACGCCTGAGCTAGGGATGGCAGTCCCAGCTGTTTTCCCGTGCAGCCCCCTCCCCGGAGGCTGGGATTACATCCCAGCCTACAAGGCAAACCGGCTTGCCCCGCGCGCCCTTTGCCCTCAAACAAAGGGGGAGTTAGCTACGCCTAAGGGAAAGCTGCGCGTTATGCACTATCCTTAACGTTTTTCATACAGACTTGAGGAGCGGCTGAGCCCGTGACCGAGTTCATCGTCCGATTGGTTCAATTCTGCCGACGCTACGCTTTGGCCGTGGTGCTTGCTTTCTTCGCTCTCGCCGGGCTGGGCATCTGGGTCGCGGCCGAACGCTTGAGCGTCGACACCAACACCGACAACCTGTTCGCCAGCACGCTGCCATGGCGCCAACACGCGACGGCCTTCGACCGCGAGTTTCCCCAGTTCAACAATGTGTTGGCCGTCGTGGTGCGCGGTGTAACGCCGGAAGAATCCGACGAAACCGCCGCGGCGCTGGCCAAGGCGCTGGCGGCGGACAAAAAACACTTCATCGACGTGAATCGGCCCGATGCCGATCCGTTCTTCCGCCAGGAAGGCCTGTTGCTGCTGGATCCGAACGACCTGGGCAAAATGCTCAGCTCGCTGATGAACGCACAACCGCTGCTGGGCCCGCTCGCCGCCGATCCTTCGGCGCGCGGCCTGTTGAACGGCGTGTCGTTGATGGCGGCGGGCGTGCGCATCCAGCATGCCGATCTTTCGCCATATAAGCCGGCCCTGGACCAGCTGACCCAGGTACTGAACAACGCAGCCGACGGCCACCCCACACCACTTTCTTGGCAGAGTCTGCTCGGTTCGGACGTGACGCAGCAGCCACAGAACGTGCGTTTCGTGCTGACCCATCCGGTACTCGAAGACGGCTCGCTGCAGCCCGGCCTCGCCGCAACGCAAGCCCTGGAACGCGTAGCCGCCGACCTACCGGACGTGAAAGCCGGCCGCGTGCGTGTCGACTACACTGGTTCCGTCGCCCTGGCCGACGTGCAATTCGGCGCACTTACCAAGGGCATCGTCGCCAGCACCTTGGTCAGCCTGTTCCTGCTCGCGTTGTGGCTATACCTGGCGATGCATTCGTTCCGCCGCATCATTCCGATCCTGCTTACGCTGCTGGTCGGCTTTGCCTTGACCACCGGCTTCGCCGCGCTGGCCGTGGGCACCTTGAACGTGATCTCGGTGGCGTTCGCGGTACTGTTCGTGGGGCTCGCGGTGGATTTTTGCATCCAGTTCGCGGTGCGCCTGCGCGAGCAACGCATGCTGCATGACGACATCAACACCGCTCTGGCCGAAGGCGCACGCGTATCCGGCAGCCAGATCGCCGTGGCCGCGGCTGCCACCGCATGCGGGTTCCTCGCGTTCTCACCGACCAGCTTCGTCGGCGTGGCGGAACTGGGCACCATCGCTGGCGTGGGCATGGGTATCGCGCTGGTGTGCACGCTTACGCTGCTGCCCGCCTTGCTGATCCTGATGAAGCCCACGCGCCAGAGCAAGGAATTGTCGCTGCCGTTCGGCCCGAAGCTGGATTCGGTCCTGCATTGCCACTACAAACCGGTACTGATCGTGTTCGCGCTGCTCGGCATAGCCGGAGTGGTGGCGGGTGTGCGCATGCCGTTCGACGCCAATCCGCTCAACACGCAGGACCCCAATTCCGAACCGATGCGCACGCTGCGCAGCCTGGCTGACAATCCGGTCACCAATCCGTTCAATATCAACATCATGGTGCCCAAGCTGGACGACGCCCGCACGCTGTCGGACAAGTTGTCAAAGCTACCGGAAGTGTCCAGCGTCATTTCCGCAGCCACCTTCGTGCCGGCCGATCAACAGGCATCGCTCGATCAGCTCAACCAGGCGCAAGTGTTGATGTTGCCGTCGCTGGATGTCGACCCTTCGGCGCCGCAGGTGACACCGCAGGCCTTGCGCTCGGCCATCAGCGACACGCTGGACGCCATCAACGACGCCAAGCCGGAAATGACGGCCGATTCGCCGCTGCACAGCATCGAGGCTGCGCTGCAAAAGCTCGCCAAGGCGCCGGACGACCGGCTGATGGCGATGAATGCAGCGGTGAGCCGCTTCCTGCCCAAGCAACTGGACAGCTTGCGCGATGCCTTGAACGCCCAGAGCGTCACGCTTCAATCGCTACCGGAGACGATCAAGCGTGACTGGGTGAGCCCAAACGGCCAGGTGCGCATCCAGGTATCGCCCACCGTGAACGAACAGGACACGGCCGGCCTGCGCAAGTTCGTGGAAGCTGTGCAGCGCATCGCACCCGAAGCAGGCGGCCCCGCCGTGACCACCATTGCTTCGGCCGATACCATCATGGAAGCGTTCAAGCAGGCCGCGACCTTGGCGATCATCGCCATTGCCGTTGTCTTGATGCTGGTGATCCGTCGCGTGAAGGACGCCAGCATCGTGCTGCTCACGCTGGCCATGTCCGCGCTGCTCACGGCGCTGCTCGCACGGGCATTGGGCATGGCGATCAATTACGCCAACATCATCGCCCTACCGCTGCTGTTGGGTGTGGGTGTGTCGTTCAATGTGTACTTCGTGATGAACTGGCGCGCAGGCATGCGCCGCTTTGTGAGCTCCGCCTCCGCTCGCGCGGTGCTGTTCTCCGCACTCACCACCGGCACCGCGTTCGGCTCACTGGCGTTGTCGCATGACTTGGGCATGGCCAGCATGGGTCGCATGCTGCTGGTCAGCCTGGTGGCGGTGTTGCTGGCAACGTTCATCTTCCTGCCCGCCTTGCTTTATGCGATCAAGCCGCCTCAACAGATCAGCGGAAAAGGGCATTAGCTCGCACTTTTGAAATCAATTCCTGCGCAAAACTCATGCGTCACCAGCTGTTGACGCATGTTTTATAAACGCCATGGTATTTGCTCGCGTGCTTGGCGCTTCCGCCCAGCGTCCATCTCGAGGAGAAAACTATGGCAACCAACGCTACGGTTAATCCAAGTCACGCTAAGCCAGGTGGGAAGATCACGCTTACAGGTGAAGACATCAACACCATCCGCGAGATCGATTTCCGACTGAGCAACAGCAACTACCACCAAACCACCATGGTTCAGGCCGTAAGCAACAACAAGCTCGAAGCAACCATCCCCAATGACTGCCCCACCGGTAGCCAAGTGGACTTGGTCGGGCTCGACAAAAAGGGCCATGAAATCGGCAAGCTCGGCCGCATCGTGGTCGATCCTGCCAGATAGCTGAAGACAAAGCACGTTCCGTAGCCGGAGGTGCCCTGATCCGAGGGCAACTCCGGCATTCGCATCAGAACGGCACGTTGAATGCCACCCCTACCGTCCGTGGCGTCGACATCTGCACCAGCATCGGTCCGCCCACCGTAGCGAGGAAATTCACCGCTTCGTCGTTCAACGTACCAATCGGAACTTGCCGGTTGAGCACATTGCGGACGTAGAAATCGATATTGGCTCCGCCACGCAGGTTCACGCCCAGGTTGAGGTCCAGGAACATGAAACCTGGCAATTTGAAGTTCGGGTCGCTGGCATCGCCGTCGAAACCCGCATTGCGGTGGCTGGAAGCGCGAACCGCGGCGCCGACGTAGGCGCCCGTCCCGGCCACCATGAACTTGTACTTGCCGTTCAACGTGCCCGTCCAACGAGCCGAATACGGCAAGGGGGCATTCGGCTGGATTCCCAACTGAGGCGCGCCATTATTGGTAAACGCATCGGTGTAGGCGCCGGACACGCCGACCTGCCATGGACCGTCCGAATAATTAGCCTGCATCTCTATGCCTTTGATGCGCGCATCGCCCGCATTCTGGATGATCGTATTGCCTAAGGTATAGGTGTAAAGCTGCATGTGATGCCATTCGATGTCGTAGCCATCGATCCCGGTAGTCAAATGGCCGTCCAAATGACTGCTCTTGTAGCCCAGCTCGTAACTTTCCAGATTATCCGAACCGAAGGTATTGGTAGCACTGGGGTTCGGCACCAATAACGTGCTTTGCAATGGCGCCTGCAGGCCTCCCGGGCGATAGCCGGTGGAAGCGCGCAAGTACAAGCTGTCTTTTTGTGTAGGCCGCCAGGTCAAGGTAATCATCTTGGTGATGTCCTGGTTGTTGGCATGTTCGCGAAAACCTCCCGGGCTGCCGGCGAATGGCCCATCCTCGAAGTTCGAAAGCTGCTGGCTGTTGCCGCTGGCACGCGCGCCGACGGTGAGATCCAGACTTGGATCGATGTGCCAGGTGAGATCCCCATAGCCTGCGTATTCGGAGAATCGTGCATGCACGGTTTGCCCGATCAACCCAGTGGTGCCCGGTGGCGGCAGGTTATCGCCCTGCAACGCGTATTGCTCCCACACGTCCTCGCGGTTGAGCCACAAACCCAACAGCCAATCGAACGTTTCGTTCTTGCGCGAGGTGAGGCGGATCTCCTGCGAAGACTTGTGCACCGTGTACTGGGAATCGACATACAGCGAACTCAGCGGCTGATTGACGCCGAACAAAGGGCCGATCAGATTGAGCAGCCCGAGAAACGAATCGGGATAATCCTGCACGCTATGATTGACGAAATTCTGGTACGAACTGATCCAGTCCAGCGTAGCCCAGTCGAAGTCATAGCCGGCATGGAACGAGTAAAGCTGAAGAGTCTGCGTGAAAGGTTCACGATGATTGAGAGCGCGCTTGTACGGGCCTCCCGAAATGGTTTGACCCTGCAGATTGAAGTCGCCCATCGATAAACCATCCGCCGCGATCTTCTGCGCCATCACGGTCACGTTCATACTGAGCTTCTCCACCGGATCGACTTCCAGTTGCACGCGCACACCCTTGGTGTGGGTGCGATCGGCACCACCCGCTGGCGTCTCTCCCACTGCCTGATACACGCCAGTGACGTGCTGGTCCACCGCCGATACGCGCAGCGCAGCCTTGTCCTTCAGCAGCGGAATATTGAGCGACGCATGCTCGGAATAGCTGGTGCCGCCGCGATTCGTATTGGATACGTCTCCACCCACACTGCCTGAGAAGCCGCTGAGATCGGGCTTTACCGTCACGTATTTCACCAGTCCGCCCATCGAACCGGCCCCATACAAAGTGCCTTGCGGCCCATACAGGAACTCGATGTGATCCAGGTCGAGCAGGGCCGGGTCAAACACGAACGTGGCCGCAGCGGCGTACACCGTACTGCCGCCCACGGGCACGTCATCGATATACAGCGAAACGGTCGGACTGGTCTGGTTGCCGGTCGATACGCCGCGCATCACCAGTTCGCCCTCGCCTGCGCCCCCTGCGCTTGCGAAGAATACGCCGGGCTGGTACGACACATAGTCATTGAGATTCTTCGCGCCCAGCTGCTGCAGGCTTGACGCCTGCACCGTATCCACGTGCATGGGCACATCACGCTGCGGTTCACGGCGGCGGTTCGCAGTGACCATCACTTCATTGAGCGTCACTACCGGGGCGCCGCTGCTCGACGCGGACGCTGGCGCCATGTTGCTTGAAGATGCCGGTGGCGGCGTGCTGGTTTGCGCAAGCACGGCGGGAGCAGCAAAAGCCAGCAGCAATATGTGAATCGTCCGCGACAACGTGCGCTGCACCAACGGACGGGTAGCAATGACGAAACGGCGATGATTCATGGCGATGTGTCCGGAGCAGACAAGGATCATTGATGCCCGGATGCGCCACATGAATCCGGACATCAGTTACGGCTGGAGTGTACGCCGAATCAAGAACAACCGGCATCGACCGGCCATCGACCGGCGCTGACACGATCCCGTTGCTCCAGATCGCGCTCGGTTGAAAGCTCCACGAAACCTGCGTGACGAAGCAGCTCACGCACCGCCTCTGCTTGATTCCATCCGTGCTCGAACAACAACCACCCACCTGGCACGAGGTGACGGCCAGCATCACGCACGATGCGTCGAATGTCATCAAGTCCGTCTGCTCCCGATGCCAGTGCACGCATTGGCTCGAAGCGCAGATCACCCTGCTGCAAATGCGGATCAAGGCTTTCGATATAGGGAGGATTGGAAACGATGAGATCGAACGGCTGGCCGTCCACAGGCACAAACCAGTCGCCTTGCGCGAACCCGACGTTGGCAATGTGATGGCGCCGTGCATTGCGCTGCGCCACTGCAAGCGTGTCGGCACTGACATCCGTCGCCATCACCTGCGCTTGAGGCCGCTCATGGGCAAGCGCCAAGGCAATGGCGCCCGAGCCAGTACCAAGATCCAGCACGCGACAGGTTCGATCCGTCGGCAGATGCTGCAGCGCGCGTTCAACCAGCAGCTCGGTTTCCGGGCGAGGAATGAGCGTCGCGGGCGTCACTTCCAGATCGAGTGACCAGAAGCCCCTGCGCCCGGTGATATAAGCCACCGGCTCGCCTGCTTCGCGCTGTTCGATCAGCACGGTATAGGCCAATAGATGCTCCACCGGAAGCACATCGTCCGCGTGTGCGATCAGCCAGCTGCGCGGTTTGCTCAAGGCATAGCAGAGCAGTACCTCGGCGTCGACGCGGTCGCCCAGCCGACGCGTGGCTTCAGTCAACGCACTACGCACATCAGACATCACTAGGAGCATCCGTAGCAGGTTCGGCGGGCAAGGAGGGTACCGGGCGCTTCGGCTCGCGTTTACGCCAGTAGCCACCTTTGGTCCACGCCTCGAAACCCCAGCGCAACCAGCCGATCAACGCGTTGGCCAGCCATATGGCCCATGCCAGCATGGCGATTTTGTAGAACCACAGCGATACGCTGATCACGCCCGCATTGGGCAAGGCATTGTGGGTTTGATCCGCAAACCAATTCAGATCCCACGCCGTGGAGTCATTGCCCGCCACGTGCATGTCGGGCAATCCGAGCAGGCCTTTGGGTACGGCTGAAACCAAGGTGATCAGCGCTAGCACGGTCACCACCACCAATGCGGCTTGCAGCAGATTGAATTTCCCCCCCGCAAGCCCTGCTACCGCTGTTTCATGGCGTGCGCGCAGACCCAGCAGGATGAGCCAGAGCACAACGAACGCCAGCGCGCTCCAGGCGAATGCGGAAAAACCAAGCCCCAGCAGCAACCAGTGATGAAAGCGCAGCGGTGTCGGCGCATAGCGACCCAGCAGCCATGCCGCCACCAGCAGCACGATCAACTGCGACCAGTAAAGCACGGCAGGGCCCGAGCGCGGCCCCCACGTCCACAGTACCCAGCGATCCTGAGGCAACTGCAAGTTCAGCGCGATATTGGCCGACGGCGCGCCAAGAGCGACTACGGAAGTGACGGTGCTTACACCGATACCATGCGGGATCCGCAAGCGTAGCGAATAGTCGTGCTTGCCCGGCAACAGGGGCAGGCTGAGCTTGCCATCGCGCACAGCCAGGCTCAGCGATTCATCATCCCGCGTTGCTTCAAGCAGTTCCGTGCCGGCGGGCAGCGTAATTTCGTGCTCGCCACCGCGCGTGCTGCGGGCTACAAGCGTCAGCGTCGTTTCCGTGGCTCGATCGCCAACCTCCGAACTGGCGCCCACGCCGTCGAACGCCAAGCTATCGCCTTCCACCGGCGTGGGGCGATTGATGGCAAGTTGTAGCGTTTCGTTCGGCAGCGGCTCGAAACCAAGCCCATCGTTAACGTCGTTCACCGGCACGCCTTTGGCCTCGACATGCCAAATCGGCGCCGCATGCAGTTGCCAGGTTTCCGCGCGCTCGCCGAGCGGCGGCGCCTTGAGCAGTACGCGATCAGTGTGGTCCAGACGGCTATTCCAGCTCGCCTCCTGCTGGCCGGCGACAAAGGTGACCCGGATACGCCCGTCGTGCACGCGTTCGCCATCGCCCAGCGGATGCTCGCCCGCGAGCAAGGGGATATCGACAGTAAAGCCACCATCATTCGGAGCGATCCGCTCGACCGTATTGATCGTCGTCCAATCCACGCCCAGCACGATATTTCGCTTGACGCGAACATACGGTGGAAATGTCTGCTGCGGCAGGGCGACTTGCTTGCCATCGGTGGATGACCGTACTCGATTAAGCGTCAGGCTGTCTCCGAGCAAACGCCCACCGTCCATGCCGTCGGGCATCCATCCTTCGCCGCTGAAAGCAATCCATTGGGGACGCAGCCCGAAATTCAGGGTAACGCTGTCCACCGGCTGGAATCGATAGCTCAAAACGACGTGATGCACGCCCGGCTCCAGTCGGACAACGGGCAGATCATCGCGCCTTGCGAGCGCGCCATCATTTCTCCCATCGACCTTCACATCGAGCAATTGCAAGCCTGCACGGGTTTGTGGCAGCGGCATGGCGACGGCCGCGCCAACGTGCGTTTCAAGATCCAGCGTAGCCTGATCGCCCGTAGCGTGCAGCGTAGCCGCAGCAACCACCGCACAAGCAGGTGCACATTTCGGCGCTTCCAGCAAGCGATTGCGCAATTCATTCAGCACGTTGGGAGAGGGCGTGGCTTGGGCATGACCAAGATGCGGCAGGCATAGGAACAGCAACGATGCTGCCGCTGCGCGCCAAGGACGCCAGCTCCCAAGCTTGTCCGACGGCTTGAGCAGATCGCGTGCCATTCGGCCAAGCAACAAGACAAGCGATACAAGCATCGCCACGCGCAAAAGGCGCACGAGCCAGGATGGCACGATGATCAGCCGCATGGTTTGCGCCGGTGTAATCGGGCCTGACCAGGCCAGGTGATAGTTGTTGTCGACATTCCAGCTCGGCTCGCCGGCGCCGGCTTGGATGACGCTGCGGGTGTCCGTTTCATTGGCAGCCGAGTTGTCCGATATTGGACTTCCTGTCACGACGACAGAGTAGAGCTTCCGCGGCTCTTTCGCTGCGGAAGGAACAGGAGGTGGAGGAGCGGGTGCCGCGGACTGAACAGGTTCTTCCTGCATCGCCTGAGGTGGCGCGGGCAGTGCCGGCTGTGGCTTCACTTCCTGCTTCTTCGCGCCAAACAGATCGTCCATCGCTTCCACCGCAGCATAACCGCCGCCACCCTCAAGCTGCGGATGCAAGGCATTCTCCAGCTGTGTCTTGGCGAACGGCAATGTCCACAACACCGCCGACGCCAGGGCAACCGATGCAGCTATCTGCGCAAACCGCCGCAACTTCCCTGCAGGCAAGGCGCGCATCAGCAAGGCGAATGCCAACGCCAGGCCCAGCGTCCAGCGCGGGGCTCCGCCTTCATGTTGCGACAAGACGAGGAACAACGCCCCGAGCACCGCCCAGCGCCATCCGAGCAATCTCCCCGCCAACAAGGCGATCAGGGCGACGATGAAAAGATCCAGCAGGCTCCATTGCCCGATCCATGAATCCGGCGAACGATCCACACCGCTCGCGCCAAGCAGCCGATAACCATAGGGAAGGTGCAGCACGGCGTCGATGTCTTCCACCGGCAGCTGCCAGCCAGTGCTTGGCAAAGCGCCGCCGCGATTGTCGATGCGCAGACCTGCGTGTAAATCCAGATCAGCACCGCGCAATTCCATCCCCGTGCGTCCATCCCCCGAGCCGGTGATCAGCAGGGCAGTCTCGTTTTGGCTCGCACGCTGCAGTATCCAGGGCGCAACAACATCCAAACGCTGCGCATGCTGCAGCTTGCCGGTGAGATGATCGCTGATGCTGAAACCTTGCCCGTTGAAATCCAGCCATATGGCTCGCTGCAGATGGATCTGGTCACTGGCTCCGCCCTCGCCGCCCCGCAAGCCCTGCTCAATCGTCAAGCCATTGGCCTGGTCCAGCGCGAAAGCCGGCAGCTCGCGCCACTCCGATGGAACGCCAGCCTGTCCGGCGTCGGTCGCGCGGCCATCGGCGTGCGTACTGCGCAGTTCGGGGTCATCGCTGTAGCTCCATGTTTCCTGCTTCGGCCAAGGCTCCACCGGCGAGCCGAGATTCACCGCGTGCAAAGTGTCGATGCTGCGCGCGGCGAGCGTCACCGTCCATTGCCCGGGACGCAATTGCAGGCGCAAGCGTCCGTCGCTATCCAATTGCGCGGGCAAGTCGCTGTCCAGCGAGGTCGCCACGAAGCCTTTCGGCAAGGCCGGCCCCAGCGATTGCTCGCGCGCGCTGCCGGTCACGTTCAACTGAACTTGCGTCTCCAGCATGGCAGGCATGCCATCGCTGAGATTGCGGTACACCTTCACCGCAATCGCATCCGCCTGGCGCTGCGCCGCGGCGGCTTCGCCCAGCGTCAGCTGATCGCCATTGCGTTCGATACGCTCGATCGTCAGGCCATCCAGGCTCAGCGAAACCAGACCCATGGCCGGCGGCACCCGCAAACGGGCCGGGCGCGAATCCCATGGAAGATTGCCGTGCACCGCGTAGCTGCCAGGCTCCAGCCAGAGCGCAGGGTGACCATCGCGGCTCAGCACCGGCAAAGCCTTGTTGTTCGCCGTCACCTGTTGCGGCCAGCTACGCTCGTCGCCAGGGAGTTCCACCCAGGCCGGCGCATCCACCCGCACGTCGAGGCTGAAGCGACCGCCGTCCTTACCCGCCTCCACACCCAGGCGACCTGGCCAGATGCATTGATAACTGCCCGCAGCCGGGTTGCCATTGGCCAGGAACGGACAGGCATGCTGCGGATGGTCGTGCAGCACCCAGCCCTGCCAATCGCGCAATGCATTGGGTACGTCTTGAGCCTGCAAGGAGGCAGCCACGGCAAACAGCAGACCGAACATCCATTTTCGATGGCGCATACGCCTTTCCCCTGGTCGAGTTCGCAAGGAGTGTAGAGGGAATCGGTCGTAGTGCCTTCTCCAATCCTGCCAGGATGAGGATGCCCAATGCGGCCGCCGGGCTGGGCTTGTATTACCAGGAACAATGGTTAACATAAAGTCCATAGTTCAAGTCTATGGAATGGCGAGCCCTCCCCATGAACCTGCGCGACCTCCACTACCTGGTGTCCCTGGCTGAGCATCGCCATTTCGGCCGCGCCGCCGAGGCCTGCTTCGTCAGCCAGCCCACGCTGTCCACCCAGATCAAGAAACTGGAAGACGAGCTGGGCGTGGCCTTGGTGGAGCGCACCCCGCGCAAGGTGTTGCTGACCGATGTAGGCCGGGAGATCGCCACCCGCGCACGCGAAGTACTCAACGAAATCGAGCAGATCAAGGGCATCGCGCGGCGCACGGTGGACCCGGAATCGGGCACCGTGCGGCTGGGCATTTTCCCCACCCTGGGGCCTTATCTGCTGCCGCACGTGGTGCCGATGGTGCGTGAGCGTTTTCCGCGGTTGGAGCTGCTGCTGGTGGAGGAAAAAACCGAAGTAGTGTTGCATCGCCTGCGCGAAGGCAAGCTCGACGCGGGCATCCTGGCGTTGCCCATTCACGACGACAGCCTGCACACCGAGTTCCTGTTCGAAGAGCCGTTCCTGCTGGCGGTGCCGCAATCGCATCCGCTCGCCAAGCGTACGCAGTTGAAGCTCAACGATTTATCCGACCAGAGCCTGCTGCTGCTGGAAGACGGCCATTGCCTGCGCGACCAGGCGCTGGAGGTGTGTCACATGGCCGGGGCCGGCGAAAAAAGCGGCTTCCGCGCCACCAGCCTGGAAACCTTGCGCCAAATGGTGGCCGCCAATGTCGGCATTACGCTGCTGCCCACGCTGGCGGTAAAACCCCCGGTAGCGCAGGCGCCCAATTTGCATTTGATGGAATTCAGCGGACATGCGCCGAGCCGCCGCATCGCCATGGTGTGGCGGAAGAGTTCGGCCATGGGGAGCTTCCTGAAGCAGCTGGCGGAAGTATTCAGGAGCCTGCCGCACGACCTGCTCGATCCTCACAGCATCAACACTGCTCATGCCAAGCGCCGTCGCACGGCTTGAGCGTGAGCCATAGCCGCAGTCAATCGGCTTCATAAGAACAATCAATTTCATACTTTTCCGGCGCAGCGCTACGCTGCGCTGCAAGGCCCACCATGAGGCCGCTTCTGCATTCCCCTCTCAAGCCCAACGCCACGAGGTGATGTCATGAGCAACTTGAAAGGCTCCAAGACGGAGCAGAACCTGAAAGACGCATTCGCCGGCGAATCGATGGCCAATCGGCGGTATCTGTACTTTGCTTCGAAAGCCGACGTCGAGGGCTATAACGACGTATCGGCCGTATTTCGCTCCACGGCCGAAGGCGAGACAGGCCATGCCCACGGGCACCTGGAATATCTGGAGCAATGCGGCGACCCGGCCACGGGCAAACCGTTCGGCCCCACTCGCGAGAATCTGCAAAGCGCCATCGCTGGCGAAACCCACGAATACACCGACATGTATCCGGGCATGGCCAAGACCGCGCGTGACGAAGGCTACGATGAAGTGGCCGACTGGTTCGAGACATTGGCCAAGGCCGAGCGCTCGCATGCCAATCGGTTTACCAAGGCGCTGAACGAGCTGGTTTGATGCTCAAGCCCGCCGCCCCTCCCCGCCGAACCGGGGAGGGTACGGCGCAGTGGGTCATTGCGACAGTACGGATTCACGCATACGGAAACACTCGGCCATTCACCGGAGAGTATCCATGGCAGAACCTATCGGCAGTACGCGCGAAGGCAGCCTTGAAGCGCCTACGCGCCATCCGCTGGACTGGACCAGCCCCGAATTCTGGGACCGCCAAGCGCTTGATGCCGAAATGGAACGCATCTTCAACATCTGCCACGGCTGCCGCCGCTGCGTCAGCCTGTGTCATGCCTTTCCCACGCTGTTCGACCTGATCGATGCTTCGGAGTCGATGGAAATCGATGGGGTGAAGAAAAGCGACTACGCAAAAGTCACGGAGCAGTGCTACCTCTGTGATCTGTGCTATCTCACCAAATGCCCTTATGTACCGCCTCATCCTTGGAACGTGGATTTCCCGCACCTGATGCTGCGCGCCAAGGCAGTGGACTTCCGTGAGCATGGCGCGCCAATGTCCGCGCGCATCCTTTCCAACACCCGCGCCGTCGGCAAAATCGCCTCCATTCCCGTCGTCGTGCAAACCATCAACGCGGCGAACAAGAACCAAACCGTGCGCAAACTGCTGCAAAAGACTATGGATGTGGATGCGCAGGCACGCGTACCAAGCTATCACACGCCGACTGCGCGTAAACGGCTGCGCAAGCTCGACGGTGAGGGCACAGCGAAACCAGCCGGACGCACGCGCGGCAAAGTCGCCATCTTCGCCACCTGCTACTGCGACCACTCCGAGCCGGGCGTGGTGGAAGATCTCGCCGCTGTACTCAAGCACAATGCCATCCCTGTGCGGCTGGTGGAACAGGAGAGCTGCTGTGGCATGCCCAAGTTCGAATTGGGCGACCTGGATACGGTACGCAAATACAAGCAACAAAATATTCCCGTACTGGCGAAAATGGCACGCGACGGCTGGGATTTCATCGCAACGATTCCTTCCTGTGTACTGATGTTCAAGCAGGAACTACCACTGATGTTTCCGGCCGACGAAGACGTTGCGCTGGTGCGTGACCGCTTCTTTGATCCATTCGAATATCTGGCCGAGCGCCATAAGGCCGGCCTGTTGCTCACCGACTTCAAGCAATCACTGGGTAAAGTCGCCTGGCAGGTTCCCTGCCATCAACGCGTACAGAAGATCGGCCCGAAAACCGCGGAAATCCTGCAACTTGTACCGGATACGAACGTCACCGCCATCGAGCGCTGCTCGGGTCACGACGGCACTTATGGCGTAAAGCATAAGACCTATGCGCTGTCGCGCAAGCTCGCCAAACCCGTGGAAAACCGCGTAACCCAAGCCGGAGCGGCACACTTCACCAGCGACTGCCCGATGGCCGGTGGCCACATAGCACACGGCTTGGACGACAAGCCCGCAGCGGAACATCCATTGAGCCTGCTACGCAAGGCTTACGGCATCTGATCAACCATGAACACACCACTCTCGCCGGTTACCATGAACAAATTGCAGCGCCACGACCTGCTCACGCTCGAAGCCTATGCCGCCCAGCGCAGCGAATTTCGCGCTCGCGTCATGTTGCATAAAAAAAACCGCAACGTTCATATGGGCGAGTATCTCGCGTTGAGCTTCGAGGATCGGCTCACCATTCAATACCAGGTCCAGGAAATGCTGCGCATCGAGCGCATCTTCGAAGCTAGCGGCATCAATGAGGAGCTGGATGCCTACAACCCGCTTATTCCGGACGGCAAGAACCTCAAGGCGACGCTGTTCGTGGAATACCCTGATGTGGAACAACGCAAACGCGAGCTCGCACGCCTGGTGGGGATCGAGCATGGCATCAAACTGGCTGTCGTGGGCCACGCGCCAGTCACCGCTGTGGCGGATGAGGACATGGATCGCAGCACCGACGAAAAGACCGCGGCGGTGCATTTTCTGCGCTTCGAACTGGATGAAGGAATGATCGAGGACTGGAAGCGCGGAGCCATGGTAACGCTCGCCTCGACGCATCCGGAGATGCGCGAAACCGTTACGCTGTCGGAAACGATGCGGCGGACCTTGGCAACGGATTTCACGTAGACTGGGATCGTCATCCCAGCCTACGCGCGGCGACAGTCAGTAATGCAGCAGGCTATGCAACGGAACGTTCTGCGGCCAAATCGCCCTGCCCTGCAAGGCAAGCAGCTCGATCACCACCGACGCGCCCACCAGCTCTGCTCCGAGCTGACCGACCAGATTGCGCGCCGCGCCGAGCGTTCCACCCGTGGCGAGCACATCATCCACCAACAGTACGCGCTCACCCTTACGCAAACTGCCGACACGCGCTTCAAGCCGATCGATGCCGTATTCGAGCTGGTAATCGGCATGCATCACCGGGGGCGGCAGCTTGCCCGGCTTGCGTAGCGGCACGAAACCCGCCCGCAGTTTTTGCGCCATCGCCGCGGCAAAAATGAAACCGCGCGATTCCACACCACACACGGCCTGCACACCGCTATCCAGCCACGGTTCGACCATCGCATCGATGCAGCGCGCGAATCCGGCGCCATCGGCCAGCAAAGGCGTGATGTCGCGGAACGTGACGCCAGGCTTCGGGAAATCCGGCACGGCGCGGATCAAACTTGCAAACTCGGTCATGCAACACTCCAATTCAAGCACGCCGGCTAGCATAC
Source organism: Dyella flagellata (assembly GCF_030160275.1). Classification (GTDB taxonomy): domain Bacteria; phylum Pseudomonadota; class Gammaproteobacteria; order Xanthomonadales; family Rhodanobacteraceae; genus Dyella_B; species Dyella_B flagellata. The sequence continues at coordinate 157,560 of NZ_BSOA01000018.1, read as the reverse complement.
CTGCCCGTGCCCCAGCGTCCAGGCTGGGATGACTATCCAAGCATCTGCATGCGTGTGGAAAGCTGGAATTGGCATCCCAGCCTACATTCAAAAGGCAGGCTCATTAGCCGGGCTGCGCAACCAGGTTGTCCGGATCGTCATCCAGTTCGCGGATCGCCAGCCTTGCCTCGGCCAGTGCGTGGTCGATCTCGCGCACGATCGCCTCGGCCGTGTCGACGCTAGAGTCCGGTACCAGAACGGCAACGTAGTCGAGTGCCGGCAACTGCCCGACGCCACCGGTCAGATACTCGCCTGAGATGAAGGCGGGCACTTCCGCGCCCTCCAGGGCGTCCTTCACCAGATGGGCGTCGATCAAATTCTGGGCGCGATAGACGATACGCATCCCCGCACGCTACCGCTGCCTGCGCCGGTCGGCAAGCTCAGTCACCAAAATGAGCCAATACCCGCAACGCCCTGGGCGCCATGCCGACGTGCCTGTTCGGCCAGCGTGGGTGCCATGCCGCCGAGCGCATAGACCGGCAGCGCCGCGGGTTCGGCCAGCCCTTGAAACCGCGGCCAGCCCAGGGCGGGCGCATCCGGATGACTGGCCGTGGGAGCCACCGGCGAAAGCGTCGCAAAGTCGGCCAGATGCACGCTGAGCGAAAGCTGCGCCGCATCGTGGCAGCTGGCGCCGATCAGCTGTGACCAGGGCAATGGGCGGTCGGTCAGCGCATCCAGCTGCGCCGCCTTCAAATGCACGCCGACGCCTGGCCCGAGCCGGCGCGCTCCCTCGATATCGCCGTTGAGCAACAAGCGCGCCCGATGCTGCAGCGCGAGCGGCTGCAAGCGCTCGGCCAGGTCGCGCACCTGTTCGGCCGGCCAGAGCGGAAAACGCAGTTGTATCAATCGCGCGCCACGCTCGATCGCGTCAGCGATGTGCGCATGCCACGCATCGGCATCGCATGGCGATACGTCGGCGGGCGTGATCGCATAGACCGAAGGCAGGCGCAACGCCTGCAGGATGGGGCGATCGGCAGGCGCCAGCGTGGTCAGATCGACCTCCCATGGCATCTGCCAGTTCAGTGCCTGCCCTTCCAGCGGCATCGGCGTACCCCGCCAGCGGGTGAATTGCCAGGCATCGAGCAGAAGGCCGCGATCACCGTAATGCCACGGGATGCGGATCAGGGGAACGCCATCTTGCGGCTCGACCAGCACGCCCAGCTCTTCATTCAGCTCGCGCACCAGGGCCGGCTGCGGCGGCTCGCCGGGTTCCAGCTTGCCGCCGGGAAACTCCCAGAAGCCGGCGAGATGCTTGCCTGCCGGACGCTGCGCCAGCAGCACCCGGCCCTGCGCATCGCGCAGCACCCCGGCCATTACATGCAGCGGTATGCTGTGCGTGTCGTTCATTAAGTCAGCGATTGCGGATGTACTCGACCATGTCGAAGTCATAGCCGTGCTGCGCATCTTTCTTGTGGTGCGTGCGCTTGACTTCGGTCCAGTCGCTGAAGTGGATGCCGGGGAAGAACGTATCCGCACCCTCCACCGCCGCGCCCACCCAGGTGAGATAAAGACGTTGCGCCATCGGCAGCGCATCGTGAAACACCTTGCCGCCACCGATCACCATCAGGCCGGTACCGTCGGCGCGCGCCTGAGCTTCCTCGATCGAGCGCACCGTGATCTGGCCGGGAAAAGGCGCCTCATGCCGATGCGACAGCACCATGTTCACGCGGTCCGGCAGCGTGCGGCCAATCGATACGGCGGTGTTGTAGCCCATCAGCACGTGCTTGCCGACAGTCAGCTGCTTGAACCACCTCAGATCGTCCGGCAGATGCCAGGGGAGCTGGCCCTTGCGACCGATTGCAAAATTCTCGTCGAGGGCGGCGATCAGCGAAATGGCCATGGAAGCTCCGGAAGCGGTGACTGTCACAAAGGCCAGGGCTTGCCCGGCCGACCGCCTATTATAGCGTCGCAGAGCGCTGGCTGGGATGCCAATCGAGCTTATTCCTGGCCCTCTGACGGCGGGATTGGCGTGCCAGCCTTAAACCGCCACCGGCGCCTTGATCGCGGCATGCGGGTGGTAATCCTCGATCACCACATCGTCGAACTGGAAATCGAAGATCGATGCCACGTCAGGATTGAGTTCCAACCTCGGCAGCGAACGCGGTTCGCGCGTCAACTGCAGGCGCGCCTGTTCCAGGTGGTTGTTGTACAAATGCGCATCGCCCAGCGTATGCACGAAATCGCCCACGCCCAGCCCGCACACCTGCGCAAGCATGTGCGTGAGCAAGGCATAACTGGCGATATTGAAGGGCACGCCGAGGAAAATATCGCCGGAACGCTGATAAAGCTGGCAACTGAGCTTGCCGTCGGCAACGTAGAACTGGAACAGCGCATGACAGGGCATCAACGCCATTTTCGGCAGCTCGCCCACGTTCCACGCGCTCACAATGAGGCGGCGCGAATCCGGGTTGCGCTTGATTTCCTCCACCACCCAGCGGATCTGGTCCACCGCATGGCCATCGGCCGCCGGCCACGCGCGCCACTGCTTGCCGTAGACCGGACCGAGATCGCCCTGCTCGTCAGCCCACTCGTCCCAGATACTGACGCCATGATCCTTTAGATACGCGATATTCGTATCGCCCTGCAGAAACCAGATCAGCTCGTGCACGATCGACTTCAGGTGCAGCTTCTTGGTCGTGACCAGCGGAAAGCCCTGGTTTAGATCAAAACGCATCTGCCAGCCGAACACGCTGCGCGTGCCGGTACCGGTGCGGTCGGTTTTCTCCGTGCCGTGTTCCAGCACGTGGCGAAGCAGGTCTAGATACTGTTTCATAAGATCAAGTTTACGCCGACTGCGTCGAATCCGCCTTCGCCAGCGGCAATACAGGCGCTTTGCGCGAAAGCCACAGCAAGCCAAGCCCGATCGCGATCAGCGGCAGCGACTGGATCTGTCCCATCGTGAGCCAGCCCCATGCCAGGTAGCCGAGCTGCACGTCCGGCACGCGCACGAATTCCACCGCGAAGCGGAAGCAACCGTACATCAGCGCAAACAGGCCGGAGATGAGATAGCGCCGGCGTGGCTTCATCGACACCAGCCACAGCACGGTGAACATCACCACACCTTCCAGCGCCAGTTCATACAACTGCGAGGGATGGCGTGGCAGGCCGCCGTATTGCTGCATGAGTTGCGCCAGGTGCGGATCACTTGCGGCAAGCGCGGTGTCCTCATCGCGAGCATTGGGAAAGATCATCGCCCACGGCACGCTGCCCGGCTTGCCCCACAGCTCGCCATTGATGAAATTGCCGAGTCGCCCCAGCCCCAGACCCAGCGGCACCAGGGGCGCCACGAAATCCACCGTATCGAAGAAGTGCAACCGGTGCCGGCGCGACCACCAGAAGCCCGCTACCAGCACGCCGATCAGGCCACCATGGAAGCTCATGCCGCCATCCCACACGCGGAACAGCGCCAGCGGATCGGTCCAGATCCAGCGAGGGCCGCCCGCGTAATAGAACAGCATGTACCAAATGCGGCCGCCCAGGATGATGCCCATCATCACGTAAAAGATCAGATCGCCCAACGCATCGCGGCTGACCGGCAGGCGCCCCTGCTTGCGACGGTATTCCCCCAGCAGCCAGCCCCCGAGGAAGCCGAACAGGTACATCAGCCCGTACCAATGGACCTGTAGCGGTCCTAGATGCACGGCGACCGGGTTGAATTGCACGACTAAGGGCTGCGTCATGGGGTGATTCGATCAAGCCTAAAGCCGGGGAGTTTACCGGCCCAGGGGTGAACTCGTCAGGACACTGCCTCGCCTCGGGCGACTTGGCTACGCTCGGCCGGCGCGGACCATGGGGGAGTGCCGGGTCGCGCCGGACATTGCCTTTGTCATTGGCAGAATCAAAAGACGCACCCCATGAACCGGCTTGCCACCGTTTCCGCCGCTAACGCGCAAACGGTGGCAGCGCTGGATCAACAGCTACAGGTCAGAACGTGTAACGCACGACCAGATTGGTGGTACGCGGTGCTTGCAGCGCGGTAACAGTGAGGAAACTGGGATCGGGCGTCGGCAAGCCATTGCTGCCGAAATTGCCGGTATCTGCCGACACGTAGCGCGTGCGTACAGTCTGGCGATTGGTCACGTTGGTGAAGTTCAAAGCAAGGTCCAGCGAGTGGCCACCGGCCATCGCCCAGTTGTAGCCCACGCCAAGATCCCATTGCCAGCTGAACGGATAGCGGCCCAATCCATTCATGGGAACCAGTACACCGTTGCAATAATGCGTCACCGAAGCAAGGCTGGAATTGTTCTGCACGGCCGTCGCATTCGGATAGGTACCGAAGCAACCGTAGGGCGTCCCCGTCCGCGCGGTCAGCAACGACGACACGCGAAATCCGCTCGGCCAGAAGTAGATGCCGGAGACAACCAGTTTGTGCCGCGTATCGGAGGCCAACGGTCCGGAGGAACCCGGAATCTCCTGCGGATAGTTGAAGTTGCCGCTGCGCCCCGCCGTCTGCAGCACGCTGGAGCTGGTTGCATCGCCGTAAATGACACGCGACTCGCTGGAATAGCCGTCCTCGTTGCCGTAGATGTGCGACCAGGTGTAATTGACCGCCAAGTAGTAGGGTTCCTGCTCCGATTTGGCATGTTCGAGCTGGAAGTTCAAATCGTAGGAGGTGCGCTTGGCTTTCGGCACGCCGAGATAGGAGTTGGGAATCACGATGCTGGCAAGCTGGTTGCCTCCACCCAGGTAATCAGTCAGCACGATGTCACGGCCGGGATTGAACAGCATTCCGCCGGTGCCGAGTCCGGCATAGTTCGGATACCCGTGCGCGTGCACGTAGTTGGTGAGCTGGCCGGCGGAATCGCTGATGAAGTCGACGATGTTGTCCAGATGATTCATGTCGAACTGGCCGAGGAACGACCAGGACGGCGTCAGCTGCTGCTGCACATACAACTGAAAGTTGCGCTGCGAGGTGTTCTTCAGATTCCGGCTCGACAGCGTGACTGGATTGGGCACCGCGCCGTTCTCGTAGACAACGGGATTGCCGACCTGAGTCAAGCCCAACGGAGCGTGCGTCGTCGGATCCAGGCCGGTGTAGGTGTAGTAGGTACCGGAAATGTAGTTGGCACCGCCAACGAAGTAGTTCAGCCCCGAAGGCATCGGCAAGGTGTAAACGCCATAGTTGAAACCAAGCTTGAGCGAACTGTCGCCACGCACATCCCACGCCGCGCCGATGCGCGGCGAAAGCTTGTACAGGTTGAGGAAGGGGCCGCCGCTAGCCAGCTCGCTGACATTGTGATCCCAGCGTACGCCTCCGCTCAGCACCACATTGTCGATGACTTTCCAGGTGTCGTAGAGATAGGCGCCCGATTGCAAGCTGCGGAAATTGCCGCCGAAATACCCTTTCCAGAATTCGGCGTAGTTGCCGCCCGGCGGAACCGGCGAACCGTTCTGCAGCGTACTCGAAGGATCGTTGAGCGTGATCGACCAGTCCGGCCGCCAGTACGGCACGAAGTGGAAATTGTTCATGTAACGGTCACCGCCGAAGGTAAGCGTGTGATCGCCAAGCGTCCAGTTCAGGTCGGCCTTGTAGCCATGGCGGGCGTAGTAGTAGTTGTTCGGTGCGTTGTAGGAGCTTGGACCGTAGTACGAGGTGTTGTTGGTGTTGTAGTCGTAGACAGTCACATACGGCACGTTGGGGCCGGATGCGTCGAATGACGGCACATCGAGCCGGGTGTAGCCGCCCATCACGCGAAATGTAAGGTCGTCGGTGATACGCCAGTGGTAGTTGCCGATCAGTATCTTCTGACGGTGTGCATCACCTGACCAGACCGGAGCGCCGCTGATCGACGACGGCTGATAGCCCTGCGCGAGCTGGTATTGGTTGGTCGATGAGCCCGCCCAGTCCTTGGCGGCAGCAACGTTGAGGCTTTGGTTCGTGGTGATGTTCCACGTGAGATTGACCATCGCGTTCTTGTCGCGACTCGAATAGGCGCTGGCCGTGTTGGAACCGTATGTCCACGACTTCGACAACGATGGCGAATTGCCCAGTAAGGCAAAGAAGAACAGCTTGTCCTTGATGATGGCGCCCGAAGCCCAGACGTCCTGCGTCAGATACGAACCGCTGTGATTCGCCGACTGGTACAGCGAATACGTTTGTTTTCCGCTAGGCGAAAGGTAGGTGGCATTGTCGCCCCGCGAATTGAGCCAGCTCGACGTCGGTGGCGTGAAGATCGCGGTATAGCCGGCATGGAAATCGTTGCTGCCCTGCTTGAGCGTGGCCGAGATGATACCTCCGGTAGTACTGGTCCAGGCCAGGCCACCACTGCCATTGATCAGCTGGGTGTCGGCCACCGCATCCTGCGGGAAGCGCAGGCCACTGAGTCCGGTAACGTCGTAGTTGGTGTCGAATTCGTTGAAATAGGTGCGGTTCTCGGAGACGCTGGCACCGTTGACCTGATAGTAACCACCGAAACTCTTAGCGCTGGATTGCAGTGCATATACGCTGTACAGGTTGTTCTGGTTGATCGGCAGATTGTGCGTCAGTTCCGCGCTGTAGTTGTTGATAAGCTCGGGCGTGGTAACGTCGATCGGCGTGGTAATCGTCAGCAGCGACGACGCCGAAACCGTGATCGTGCCAAGCGCAGTGGCGTGCTCGGCCGAGGCGGCAGCCGCTGCTCCTGCACCGACCCCCGGTACTGTCGCGGTAATGTTCGGTTTGACCTGCACGGACACGCTGCCGATCTCGCTTCCATCCTTGCTTACCTTGATCACATAGGTGCCGGGATTGAGCTGACTGAGGTCGTACTGTCCCTTGCCGTCTACCACCAATGTCTTGCTGAATCCCATGGATGGCGCCGTCACTTCGATCGTCGCGCCTTGCGGAGCCGTACCGTGCAGGCTGCCGGTGATGTTCTGTGCGTAGCTTGGTGCGGCGTAATAGCCGCAGGTAATCATTAGTGCCGCCGCGGTGCATAAAACGAGGCGCTTGCGCTGCACGGCACGAAAGCATTGCGTGTTGTCGCGGCCGGCACGGACGTGCCACCACGATGCATGATTCAACATAACCCCTCCCCTCTCTTTCGAATGGAACTGCTCGAATGGGCGGCATGGCCTTCTAATCGAAGTCGACCGCAAAGAAGCGATTACATTTATTGATTTTTTATTTCTTTTATCTAGAACGATTGCCCGGTATTTGGCGCAGAATTAGGCATACTCCCACCAACGCGCACGACAAGACGCCACGCTCAGTAGGATTTCGTGGCCTATGGAATGCGCTAGTCAGCCTGTAGGTTGGGGGGCATACCCTGAGGTATCCCCACGTTTTTTGCTCTTGGATCCCGTAAAAATCAGGCAGCTGCGTTTTAGCCCGCTGACATCCAAAGAAACGGGCCGTCATTCCCGCGAAAGCGGGAATCCATCTCGCTCTGATGCATCCTGAAAATGGATTCCCGCTTTCGCGGGAATGACGGCATTTGGGGCACGTATGCAGGTAAAGGAAAAACGTGGGGATATCTCAGGGGGCATACCCCAACATCGGCATGTATGTGCGGATAGTGATATCGGGGAAGCCGCACCCCAATCTACATAGCAATGTGCACCGCATTGGCTTTGGCAGAAGCCAGTGCCACCGCCTGCGACGGGGATCTGCCCATCGCCAGCTTCAATTCCTTGTATACGCTCAACACCTGCTGCCCGTAACCGCGTGCCAGCGTGGCGTCATGGCTGTGGTAGTAGCCGATGCGCAGCACAGGGTCGCTGCTTTGGTTCATCGCTTGGCGCAACAAGCGCGTCCCGATCTCGATGTTGCGTGCCGGGTTGAGCAAGGCGATGGGATCGGCTTCGATATCGCGATGCACCGGGTAATACACCTGCATGATGCCTACGTCCTGCACCGGCGCGGCCAACAGGTGCGCCAGTTCGATCGCATGTTCGGTTTCCGCGCGCGAGCCGCTGTGCACGTGCCCGTTGATGCGCACCACCCATGGACTGGGCGCCACCGAACCATCCGGCTGTATGCCCCGCGTTTCCACCAGGGCGATCGCATAGATCAACACCGGGTCGATGCGATAGCGTGCTCCAGCCTTGGCCCACAGGCTAGCGGGTGAAGCGATGTCCAGGTTGAAGCCATCGGTGCGCGCGCCACGTGACTGCGCCACCACTATGATGGTGCCATCGTCGGCCAGTCCGAGCGCGCTCTTCGGTGCGGGCTTTTGCACGGCGGCCAGCTTGCGCGGCACGCTCGCGCTCATAACCGAACCGATTACGCTTGCAAAGGCGTCGGGGTGCGCAAACGCACTCGCCATCCTTGCCGGCGCGGGCACCTTCGCCACCTGTGCAATACGTTGCGCTCGCATTTGCGCATGCCACGCATGCACGCAGATCATCGCCGCTGCCGCACTTGCCGCGACCCCCAGTCCGCCGATGATGGGCAGGCGATACGACTCAACGTATTGCTTGATAAGGGGCAACGCGGTGGGTACGTCGAACGAGTACCTGGCCTGCCACGCAGGCAGTGCCGCCCATCCCAAGGGCGCATCGGCATGCTGCCGCCGTTGCGCGATGCGTCGCTGCCTCGCCCAGTCGCAAGGACGTGCGATCAGAATTCTCTGCCCGCTGCCGCCAAGTCGTCTGGCGCGGAACGCAGCCGGCGCGCACAGATAGACCCGCTGCGTCACTTCCGGTCGGCGCGCGGCGCCATCCCCAGGCAAGGCCGGACCGCTCCCATGTGCGAGAAGCGCCTGGCTGGTGCGTGGAAATGGATTCGTTTGCAGCAACAGCATCTGTCGTCTTCCCTTCAACGCCGGCGGCAGAGTCCGCTAGACAAGCACAAATCGGGCCGAGCGCCAAGCGCGGGGCAGGCCAAACCGGCCGGGCTTCCCGCGCAAGTCTGCAAGCCTTCGCCCCCGGCGACCATCATCGATATGCGCAAATACGAGCTTCGCTGATATGGCTGCCCTGCGCCGCAATGGTCGATTCAGGCCAATGTGGGCGCCATTCTAACGGTGGTTTTCGAACCCTTGCATAGCCTTTCATTGTGCGAAATTCCGCATCAGTACTCAGCAAGCCGCATCTAGACGGTCGTGACGCACAAGGACGAAGATGCCGCCATGCATACCATCGACTTCATCGACTCGCATACCGGCGGGGAGCCCACCCGGGTGGTGCTCGCGGGTTTTCCGGACCTTGGGCCCGGCTCGCTGGCCGAGCGCCGCGACTTGTTCCGCAGCCGCTACGACCGCTGGCGCCAGGCGATTGCCTGCGAACCGCGCGGCTCGGACACCATGGTGGGCGCGCTGCTGTTGCCGCCCAGCGATCCGTCGGCTTGCGCCGGGGTGATCTACTTCAACAACGTGGGTTACCTGGGGATGTGCGGCCACGGCACCATCGGGCTGATCCGCACCCTGCACCATCTCGGACGCATCGCTCCCGGCCGGCACCAACTGGAAACGCCAGTCGGCATGGTGGGCATCGAGTTGCATGCGGATGGACGCGTATCAATCGACAACGTGGAAAGCTACCGCCACGCCAAAGACATCGAGCTGGATGTGCCGGGCTACGGCAAGGTGAAAGGCGACGTCGCCTGGGGCGGTAACTGGTTCTTCATCAGCAACGATAGCCCCCTCCCGCTCACGCTCGCCAACCAGCGCGCCTTGACGCTGTACACCGAAGCGATTGGCCTTGCACTGGAGGCCGCCGATATTCGCGGCGCCGATGGCGAGATCGACCACATCGAGCTCAACGGACCAGCACTGCAAGCTGACGCCGACGCGCGCAACTTCGTGCTGTGCCCCGGACTTGCTTATGACCGCTCGCCTTGCGGCACCGGCACCAGCGCCAAGGTGGCCTGCCTGGCCGCCGACGGCAAGCTGGCGCCTGGCCAGGTGTGGCGGCAGGCAGGCATTCTAGACAGCGTGTTCGATGCGCAGTACACGCCCGGTACACGCGGCGTGTTGCCCCGTATTACCGGCAGCGCACACATCACTGCACAAGGCCAGTTGTTGATCGACGACGAGAACGATCCGCTGGCATGGGGCATTGGCTCGGCGTGAAGAGTTACGACCTGATCATCGTCGGGGCAGGCATCATCGGCACGGCCTGTGCGGACTACGCCAGCCGGGAAGGGCTGCGCGTAGCGATCATCGAACCAGGCCCGATCGGCGGTGGCGCCACCGCCGCGGCGATGGGGCATCTGGTGGCGATGGACGACGATCCGGCCGAACTTGCGCTGGCCAACTATTCGCTTGCTCTGTGGGAAGACTTCACCGGCATCGAGCAGATCGAGTACAGCCGTTGCGGCACCTTGTGGGTAGCCAGCAACGAAGCAGAATATGCACACATTCCAGCAAAAATCGCCCGTCTTGCCGCGGTGGGCGTACAGGCCGAACGCATCGACAGCGATCAGCTTTATCGGCTTGAACCTGCCCTGCAACGTGGCCTGACGGGAGGTATGCGCGTGCCCCGCGAAGCGGTGGTATATCCGCCCGGCATGGCGCGTCACCTGCTCAATCGCGCATGCGCACGTGGCGCCGCGCTTTATCCACAGCGCGCCACCGCCATCACCTCGCACGGCGTGCAACTTGAAGATCGGACGGGCCTGGCCGGTTCCGTGCTGGTCGCCACCGGTTGTGCCCTGCCCCAGCTTTTGCCGCAATTGCCGATGCGCTCGCGCAAAGGCCATCTGGTGATCACCGATCGCTATCCCGGTGTCATCCACCATCAATTGCTGGAATTGGGCTACGCGGACAGCGCACATGGCGATGCGGACAGCAGCGTCGCCTTCAACGTGCAGCCGCGGCCCACCGGGCAGATCCTGATCGGCTCATCGCGCGAATACGGCAGCGATACTTCGGAAGTGTCTATGTCCATGGTCCGACGCATGCTGGAACGGAGCTTTCGTTATCTGCCTGCCTTGCGCCAACTCAATGCACTGCGTATCTGGACCGGTTTCCGTCCAGTCAGCGTGGACGGCCTGCCTTACCTCGGCCGTGTCCCGGAACGCCCGAATGTATGGGTGGCCGCCGGCCATGAAGGTCTGGGCATCACCACCTCGCTAGGCAGTGCACGCCTGGTTATCGATCAGTGGCTCGGCCGCACGACGGCGATCAATGCGCGCCCCTACGATCCCGCGCGGGTGGCTACGTGGGCATGAATCAGGTGCGCATCGCTATCAACGGGCAAGCGCTCGATGTACCGGCCGGTATCAGCGTGGCGGCAGCCATTGCGCGATTGCAATGGCCATTCCGCCGCTCCCCGCGCGGGCAGGCGCGTGCGGCATTTTGCGGCATGGGCGTCTGTTTCGAGTGCCGTGTGCGCATAGATGGAATAGCGCAGCAACGCGCGTGCATGGTGCCGGTGCGCGAAGGCATGCAGGTGATGACCGATGAGTGAGCACTACGATATCGTGATCGTCGGTGCGGGGCCTGCAGGAATGGCCGCGGCGGAAGCCGCGCTCGCGCGTGGCGCACGTGTTGCGTGGCTCGATGCCCAAGCCACGGCTGGCGGCCAGGTTTGGCGCAAGGATGCCAAGTACGGCTGGCCGCATCGCGCCGAGCACATGCTTGCCCATCTGCTTAATCATCCGAATGCGATGTGGATGCCGCAGACGCAAGTGATTGCCGCCGAGCCAAACGCATTGTTATTGCAGAACGAACGGCAGGCATTGAGCATTACGTATAGTGCGCTGATCCTCGCCACTGGCGCGCGCGAATTGCTCTTGCCATTCCCGGGCTGGACCTTGCCCGGCGTAACCGGCGCAGGTGGATTGCAGGCACTGGCCAAGCAAGGCTGGCCACTTGGCGGACGCCGTGTGGTGATTGCCGGCAGCGGTCCGTTGTTGCTGGCTGCCGCAGCCACGGCGAAACGGCACGGCGCTCATGTACTGGGTATTTACGAACAGGCGAGCAAAGCCGCTGTGCATGGTTTTGCCCGCAAGCTGTGGCGTTGGCCCGGCAAAGCCTTGCAGGCAGCAGCACTGCGTTGCCAATTGGCGGGTATTGCATATCGCTACGGCAGCATCGTGGCACGCGCGGTCGGCAGCGACGCGTTGCAGCTGATCGAAGTGGAAGGCCCACACGGGATTGAGCGCATCGAATGCGAGCAGCTCGCCGTGGGTTATGGCCTGGTGCCGAATGTCGAACTTGCGCAGATGCTCGGTTGCGCGATGAAACAGGAAGCTGCGCATCCCTATGTAAGCGTGGACGATTCGCAGCGCACCAGCATCGCCAACGTCTACGCCGCCGGTGAACTCTGCGGCATTGGCGGACGCGATTGTGCGTGGCTGGAAGGCCGCATTGCCGGACTCGCCGCGACCGGAGCCGGCATCGAAGCCCCGCTGCTGTGGCAACGGCGGCATGTGCGTAATTTCGCGGCGGCGCTGCGCGAACACTTCAAGCTCGATCCGGGCATCCATGCGCTGGCCGATCCCGACACCTTGATCTGCCGCTGCGAAGACGTACCCCTGCAGGCGCTGCAGGGCTTCGACGATGCGCGCAGCGCCAAGCTTGCCACCCGCTGCGGCATGGGCGCCTGCCAGGGGCGCATTTGCGGTACGGCCCTGGCGGAACTTGGCCGCTTTCCACGCAGTGGGCAACGCCCACCCCTGTTTCCAGCCCGGCTTTCCACGCTGGGCGACGTCCCCTCTCCCTCCGATACCGAAGGACTCTTCTGATGAGCAACACGACTTCCATGTGGCACGGTGTGCTGCCCGCCATCACCACGCCATTCACCGCCGACGACCAGGTCGACCACGCCTTCCTGGCCAAGCATGCCAAGCAGCTGATCGACGCGGGCTGCCGTGGCATCGTGCCCCTGGGCTCGCTGGGAGAAGCGGCTACGTTGAGCTTCGAGGAAAAGCTCGACATCCTGCGCACCCTGGTGCAGGCGGTGGAAGGGCGCGCACCGGTGATTCCAGGCATCGCCGCACTCTCCACGCGCGAAGCCGTCAAGCTTGCCAAGGAGGCCAAAGCCATCGGCTGCGGCGGCCTGATGGTATTGCCGCCCTACGTGTATTCCACCGATTGGCGCGAAATGGGCGCGCACGTGCGCGCGGTGATCGCTGCCACCGATCTGCCGTGCATGCTGTACAACAACCCGGTTGCCTACAAAACGGATTTCGCGCCGGCGCAAATTGCCGAACTCGCCGCCGAATTCCCCAACCTGCAGGCGGTGAAGGAATCTTCCGCCGATGTGCGTCGCTTTGCCGGTATTCGCGCGTTGCTGGGCGAGCGCCTGCAATTGCTGGTGGGCATGGACGATGCGCTGGTGGAAGGTGTCGCGATGGGCGCAAACGGCTGGATCGCGGGCCTGGTCAATGCCTATCCGAAGGAATCGGTGCGGCTGTTCGAGCTGGCGCGCGAGGGTGGCCCCAAAGCGGCCGAATCGCTGTACAAGTGGTTTCTGCCATTGTTGCGCCTGGACACCGTGCCTACCTTCGTGCAGCTGATCAAGCTGGTGCAGGAGAAAACCGGCATGGGCAGCGAACGCGTACGCGCGCCGCGCCTGCCGGTGACCGGCGCTGAGCGCGAATACGCCCTGAAGGTGATCGACCATGCCATCGCCAACCAGCCGAGCCTCTGACATGAGCGCGCTGGAACCCGTACTGATCGGCGGCCAATGGCGCGCACCGCTGGATGCGCAAGGCAGTTTCCGCGCCGAAGACCCCAGCCGCGCCGAAGCGATCGGCCCCGCCTTTCCGGTCAGCGGCCCGGCCGATATCGAAGCGGCAATGCAGGCGGCAATCGGCGTAGCCGACGAGTTGAATGCCGCGCCGCCCGCGCGTATCGCAGACTTCCTGGAAGGCTATGCCGCCGCGATCGATGCCGATGCCGATTGCCTGGTAACGCTGGCGCATGAGGAGACCGCGTTGCCGGTCGAACCACGCCTGCGCTCGGTGGAACTGCCTCGCACCAGCAATCAGCTGCGTCTGGCCGCCAAGGCGGTGCGCGAGTATTCCTGGACCGATCCGGTGATCGATACACAAGGCGGCTTGCGTGCGCATCGCGCCTCGCTCAACAAGCCGGTACTGGTGTATGGGCCAAACAATTTCCCATTCGCCTTCAACGGCATTGCCGGTAGCGATTTCGCCTCGGCCGTGGCGGCACGCAATCCGGTGATCGCCAAGGGGCACCCCTCGCATCCGTCCACCAGCAAGCGGCTGGCGCAGCTTGCGCATGAGGCCTTGCTGCAGGCAGGACTGCCAGCGGCAGCCGTGCAGATGCTGTATCGCTTCGATAGCCAGCTTGGCATCGCCTTGGCCGGCGATGCGCGACTGGGCGCCATCGGCTTTACCGGCAGCCGCTGGGGCGGCCTGGCGCTGAAGGCCGCCGCTGACAAGGCCGGCGTGCCGATGTATGCCGAGCTTTCCAGCATCAATCCGGTGTTCTTGCTGCCGGGTGCGCTGGCCGAACGTGGCGAGGCGCTGGCGCAGGAATTCTTCGCCTCCTGCACCATGGGCAGTGGCCAGTTCTGCACCAATCCCGGCGTGCTGATCGTGCCCAGGGGCGAGCCTGGTGATGCCTTCGTCGCAGCTGCCCTCAAGCTGTTCGCCGAAGCCGAGCCCAAGGTGCTGTTCTCCCGCGGAGTGCAGCAGGGCCTCGCACAGGCCGTGCATGAGCTGCTGCATGCCGGCGCGCAATTGCTTACCGGCGGTAATGCCGGCGACGCGTATCGCTTCCAACCCACCTTGCTGGAGGTGGACGGCGAGCACTTCATTGCTCACGCACAAGCCCTGCAAGCCGAAGCATTCGGTCCCGCCAGCCTGATCGTGCGTGCTGCGGATACAGCAGCGATGCCGCACATCGCCGCCGCTTTCGAAGGCAATCTCACCGGCACCATCTACCGCGCTTCAGACAACAGCGATGATGATGCCTGGCACGCCACCGCACGCGTATTGCGCAACAAAGTTGGCCGCCTGATCGCCAACAAGATGCCGACCGGCGTGGCAGTAAGCGCGGCGATGAACCATGGCGGCCCCTATCCCAGCACTAGCCATGGCGGGTTCACTGCGGTAGGCATGCCGGCGGCGATTCGTCGCTTCACCGCCCTGCACAGTTACGACAACGTGCCTGAAGGCCTGCTGCCGCCAGAATTGCGCAACCGTAATCCGGGCGGTGTGCAAAGACGGGTCGACGGTCACTGGACCGACGGCGACATCACCGCATAACTGCAGGCGAACAAATGCGAATCTCGACGTTGCCATGCATGTATGTATCCCCGTGTTGGGGTAGCGAGAAGGTTCGCCCCAGGTTCCGCAAACTTGTGCAAACGGTCGCACGGGCAATAACCCTGTGCGGCCTTGTCACCTTCAGCCTGGTTGCACTGCCAGCCAGGGCGACGCCAGCGCCACCGTCTGCCAACAGCAAAGCTTTACAGCAGCTGCTGGCCGCGGAGTGGGAGTACCAGCTCAAGGAAGCGCCGGAAACCGCCACCACCATCGGCGACTATCGCTACAACGATCGCTGGACGGATTACTCGCCAGCACACGCCGCGGCCCAGCGCACCGTCTTGCAAGATTTCCTCGATCGCTTCCAGCAACTAGGCCTCAGCGGTCTGAGCGAACAGGAACAACTCAGCCAGAAGATGATGATCCGCCAGTTGCAGGACGAACTGACATCGATCCGGCTGAAGAACTACGAAATGCCGCTGGATCAAATCAATGGCGTGCATTTGCAGCTGGCCGAGTTCGTCTCTGCCGTTCCATTCGACAGCACGCAGCACTATCAGGGTTACCTCAAGCGCCTGCACGCCCTACCCAACGCGATCGACCAGCTGATCGCCGCATCACGGCTAGGCCTCGCCGACAAGCTGGTGCAACCGAAGTACCTGCTGGAGAAAGTCGCCACGCAGGCGGACGAGATTGCTGCGCCGGCCGGCATTGCCAATGTATTCGGCCAGCCGGCAGCCCATTTTCCCACCAGCATGCCGGCCGCCGAGCAGCAACGTCTGCGCAAAGCCATCCTTGATGCGGTGGACCAGGAAGTTCGCCCGGCCTATCGCAAGCTGGCCCGATTCGTGGCCAATGACTACGCGCCGCACGGACGCACCCAGGAAGGTATCTGGGCGCTGCCCGATGGCGATGAACGCTATCGCTTTGCGATCCATGCGCAGACCACCACTGACTTGAGTCCGGCGCAGATTCATCAGATCGGGCTGGACGAGGTGGCGCGCATCGAAGGGCAGATGCTGAAAATCGCCCGCAGCCTGGGCTATCAGGACCTGGCCAGCCTGCGTGCCGCGGTTGCGAAAAATCCCAAGCTGTATGCCACTTCGCGCGAGCAGATCCTTGATCGCTATCGCGGCTACATCGCCGGCATGCAGCCGGAACTACCCAAGCTGTTCGGCCGCCTGCCTGCCAGCAAGCTGGAGGTCGTGCCGACCGAAGCCTATCGCGAACAAAATGCACCGTTTGCCGAATATCGCCAAGGCACACCGGACGGCTCTAGGCCCGGCCAAGTGGTGGTCGATACCGGCGACTACGCCAAGCGTGCGCTGTATACCATCGAAGACACCGCGTATCACGAAGGGATACCGGGGCATCATCTGCAGATAGCGATTGCGCAAACTTTGCCTTTGCCTCCGTTCCGTCAGCAAGCGCAATACAACGCTTATGTGGAAGGTTGGGCGCTGTATGCCGAGCGCCTGGCGGGGGAAATGGGCTTTTATAGAGATCCCTACAGCCGCTACGGACACCTGGTCGAGGAGTTGCTGCGCGCCGACCGGCTGGTGCTCGACACGGGTGTGCACTATCTGCATTGGAACCGCCAACAAATGCTTGCTTTTTTCCGCGCGCATCCAGCGGAGGACGAAGCGAGCATCCAGGCCGAAGTCGATCGCTATGTCGCATGGCCAGCGCAGGCGCTTGGCTACAAGCTAGGACAGCTGAAGTTCCTCGCGTTGCGTGCACGCGCGCAACGGGAGCTCGGCGCGAAGTTCGACCTGCGCGCCTTCCACGACGAGATGCTTGGCGGCGGCGCAATGCCGCTGGACTTGCTGGATGCGCGCACCGATGCATGGATTGCTACGGCGAAGAAGACCGGCATGGCGGCCGCCCCTTGAACGGAGCCTGTCGATGACCTCACCGCGCTTGCTCATGGGTTGTTTGCTGTTGACCCTGCTCAACGTTTCGACGACCTGTGCGCAGACCAATCCCACGCAGGCTTTTCGCGATCTGTACACTCGTGAATGGCATTGGCGCCAGCAGCAATTTGCCGGCGCCGACGACGAAGACAACAACGGCCAGGCGGCCGATCACCTGCCGAAAGTAGACGCGGCCACGCAGGCGATGCGCGAACGCTATTGGACCGACGTGCTGACGCAGCTGAAGGCGATTCAGACGACGCAACTCAGTGCCGCCGACCAGGTCAACTACGAGGTCTACCGGCAGCAGGTCCAGGTGCTATGGACCGACGAGAAGCTCAAGACCTGGCAGATGCCGTTCAACAGCGACACCGCTTTCTGGAGCGACCTGGGTTTTGCCGCGCGCGGCCACTTTGCCCGCCTGCAGGACTACCAGGACTACCTCGGCAAACTGCGCGACATCCCCCGCTACTTCGACGAACAGATCGCCAACATGCGCCTGGGACTGGCGCGTGGCTTCAGCCAGCCGCGGGTGATTCTGCATGGGCGCGACCAGTCCATCGCTGCCGTGGCGGATGCGCAAGGCGAGCAGAACCTGTTCTACACGCCGTTCAAGCACATGCCGGCAAGCTTGTCCGCCTCGCAGCAGCAAGCCTTGCGGTTGCAAGCGCTGGCAGCGATCCATGATGCGGTGGTTCCCGCTTACGGCAAGCTGCTGCGCTTCATGCGCGAGCAATACCAGCCCCACGCGCGCACCACCATTGCCGCCGAAGACCTGCCCGACGGCAAAGCTTTCTATAAGGCGCAAATACGCCAGTACACCACGCTGGACATGAGTCCCGATGCGATTCACGCCATGGGTTTGAAAGAGATGTCCAGCATCCACTTGCAGATGCTGGACATCCTCAAGCAAACCGGCTTCAAAGGCAGCTTCGCCGATTTCCTGCATTTCCTGCGCACCGACCCGCGCTTCTACGCCAGGACGCCGGACGAGCTGCTGAAGGACGCAGCCTGGATCGCCAAGGAAGTCGACGGCGAGGTAGGCGACTACATCGGACACCTGCCGCGCCGGCGCTTCGCCATCAAGCCGGTGCCTCCGGATCTGGCGCCGTTCTACACCGGCGGCCGTGGCGGGCCGGGCATCTACCTGGTCAACACCTATGACCTGCCTTCACGCCCGCTCTATTCGCTGCCGGCGCTGACCCTGCACGAGTCTTCGCCCGGGCACGCGCTGCAGATGCCCCTGGCGGAAGAATTGCAGGGACTGCCCGATTTCCGCCGCTACGGCTATATCTCTGCCTACGGCGAAGGCTGGGCGTTGTACAGCGAATACCTGGGTCAGGAGATGGGCATCTACCGGACACCCTACGAGCAGTTCGGCTACCTGAGCTACCAGGCGTGGCGCGCGGCACGACTGGTGGTGGATACCGGCCTGCATCACCTGCATTGGACACGCGCGCAAGCGCAGGATTACCTGCGCCAGAACACCGCGCTGTCCGATCACGAGATCGAGACCGAGGTGGATCGCTACATCGCCTGGCCCGGGCAAGCCTTGTCGTACTACATCGGGGAGATGGCGATACGCGAGGACCGTGCGCGGGCGGAAAAAGCGCTGGCCGGGAAATTCGACCTGCGCGCATTCCATGACGCCTTGCTCGCCACCGGATCGGTACCACTACCGGTGTTGCACCAACAGATCGACCGGTTCATCGCCGACGGCGGAAAGTCACCTTACGCATCGCCGTAGAGCAGCTTAAACATTGGGATAACGACCCAAGGATGGCTTACCGAGGGAGGGCAGCAGATGACTTGGTTGACCGACATGATGCGGCGCAAGCCGCTCAGCGTCATGCAACAAGAAGCCGGCAATTCCAGTGGATTGCGGCGCGTGCTAGGCCTGTGGCAGCTCACCGCCATCGGCCTGGGCGGCATCATAGGCGTGGGCATTTTCGTGCTCACCGGCACAGTAGCCGCCACGCAAGCAGGGCCCGCGGTACTGCTGTCGTTCCTGTTGGCCGGCATCGCCAGCGGCGCAGCCGCACTGTGTTACGCGGAGTTCTCCGGGCTGATTCCGGTTTCCGGCAGCGCGTACACCTACGGCTACGCCGTGCTGGGCGAATTCGCCGGCTGGATCATCGGCTGGGACCTGCTGCTCGAATATGCATTGATCGCCGCGGTGGTGGCAGTGGGTTGGTCCGGCTACGTGCAGGCCTTGCTGGATGCGGCGGGACTTTCCCTACCAGTGTGGGCTCAAGGAGCCTACGGCAGCGCGCCGGGGCGCCTGTTCAACCTACCCGCCGTCGTAGTGTCGATCGCCATTACCTTGCTGCTGGCCATGCGCATGCAATGGGGCGCACGCTTCAACACCACGATCGTAGCCATCAAGATTGCCGCTGCCGTGGCTATCGTGATAGCCGGCGTCGCCTATGTAAAACCGGAACGATGGCATCCGTTCATGCCGTTCGGCATGCACGGCGTGGTCACCGGTGCGGCGGTGGTGTTCTTCGCCGTGTTCGGCTATGACCAGCTCACTACCGCAGCGGAAGAATCCCGCCACCCGCAACGCGATCTGCCCCGTGCGGTCTTGTTATCGCTTAGCATCGCCATGGCGCTTTATTTCGCCATCTGCCTGGTGCTCACCGGCATTGTGCCCTACAGCACGCTGGATACTCCCGCGCCGGTTGCCAGCGCCTTCAAGGCAATCGGGCTACCGCAAGTGATGGTGGCGATTTCACTGGCGTCGGTCTGCGGCATCACCAGCGTGATCTTCGCCAACCTGCTCGCCGGCGCACGCATCTGGTTTGCGCTTTCGCGAGATGGCCTGCTGCCGGGCTGGTACGCCAAAGTGCATCCACGCTGGCATACGCCGCATCGAACAACCCTGCTGCTTGGCGCGGTCACGGCAATCGCTTCCGGGCTGTTTCCGCTGAACGAGCTTGCCAAGCTGGTGAACATCGGAGTGCTTGGCGCATTCATCGTAATCTGCAGCGCCGTGGCAGTGCTGCGCTGGCGCCAACCGCAACTGGAGCGTCCGTTCCGCACGCCGCTGGTACCGTTGGTGCCCTTGATCGGCGTGGGCTTCTCCTGCTGGCTGATCTGGGGGTTGCCCAGCATCACATACTGGCGTTTCGGCTTGTGGCTGGTGCTGGGCCTAGTGGTGTATTTCGCGTATGGGCGCCATCACAGCCGCTTGAATGCAGCGGCAGGCACCCCGGAGCCTGCGCGCAATATCGCCACCGGCGGTACCTCGTCCGGCTGATCAGCTGCGATGCCACACATTTGTGCAAAATTCCGCATTGATATGCAGCAATTGGCACAAGACGCCCGATCGACCCTTGCGGCACGATGAAACCGTCCGCTATTTATATTACTTGTATGACCTATTCGTGATTGTCCATCACCAGCGTTCTGGGGAGTGGCATGCAGCACGGGGCAGATCAACGCAGGCGGTTTCTGAAGGGCGCGGCAGCGACCCTTATCGCGACGGTAGTGACGCCTCGCGCAAGCGCATTCGACCTGGCGGAGCCGCTCGCCAATGGCGCGGCAGCCAAGCAGGCCATAGCCGAACAACCGGTGCGCTGCGTGCAGCCATTTGCGCTGAATCAGGTGCGCTTGCTGGAAAGCGATTTTACCCGTGCCGCAGCCACCAACCGGCGCTATCTGCAAAGCCTGCCCATCGACCGGCTGGCGCACAACTTCCGACTACAAGCTGGCCGGACTTCCCACGCAACGCCCCTGGGCGGCTGGGAAAAGCCTGAGTGCGAATTGCGCGGCCACTTCAGCGGCGGCCACTACCTCTCCGCTTGCGCACTAGCCTACGCCAGCGAGGGAGACGAGGCACTCAGAACACGCGGTGACGAGCTGGTAGCGGCGCTCGCCGCGTGCCAACGTCCAGATGGCTATCTCAGCGCTTTCCCCGCAAGCTTCTTTGATCGGCTAAGCAGCGGCCAGAAGGTATGGGCACCGTTCTATACCATCCACAAGATCCATGCAGGCATGCTTGACATGTACCGCCTTGCCGGCAACCAGCAGGCGCTGCAAGTGGCCACCGGCATCGGCAATTGGGTCGTGCGCTGGCTCAACGGCTTTTCCGACGCCGACATGGCACACATGCTCAAGACCGAATACGGCGGCATCAACGATTCGCTGTATGAGCTGTATGCAATCACCGGCAATGAGCGTTATCGCGATGCTGCGCATCGTTTCGACCAGGCTGCGCTGTTCGATCCACTGGCATCCTATCGCGACGAGTTGCAGGGCCTGCACGCCAACACCCAGATTCCCAAGATCATTGGCGCCGCGCGACGCTACGAGTTGACCGGCGAACCCCGCTACCGGCGCATTGCCGAATTCTTCTGGGAAACTGTCACGCAGCATCGCAGCTATGCGACCGGCGGCTCCAGCAACGACGAATTCTGGAAGACCGGCCCCGGCGACCTGCAAGGGCAACTTGGCTTGTACAGCGCCGAGTCTTGCGTAGCCTACAACCTGTTGAAGCTCACACGTCACGTCTATACCTGGAGCGGCGATCCGCGCGCGTTCGACTACTACGAGCGCACGCTCTACAACGCCCGCCTGGGTACCCAGGATGCGGACGGGATGAAGCTTTACTACTACCCGCTGCGCCCGGGCGCGGCCAAGTTCTACAACTCGCCCACTGATTCCTTCTGGTGCTGCACCGGCACCGGCGCGGAAGAATTCGCCCGCTTCAACGACAACATCTATTTCCACGATGGCGAAGATCTCTACGTCAATCTGTTCATTCCCTCTGAACTGAACTGGACGCAGCAACGCGTGACGGTACGCCAGGAAACGCGTTTCCCGCGCGAACCACGCACGCGCATGACGCTCAAGCTGGCGCAGCCAAAGCGCTTTGCGCTGCACTTGCGCATACCTTCCTGGGTCAACGCCAGCGCCAAGCTGCATATCAATGGCCAGATGCAAGAGATGTTCGCGTCGCCTGGCAGTTATTTGAGCGTGCAACGGGAATGGCGCGATGGTGACCGAATCGAACTCGATCTACCCATGCAACTGCACACCCTGCCACTGCCGGGCGACGACAGCCAAGTGGCCATGCTGTATGGACCGCTGGTACTGGCTGCGCGGCTTGGCAACCAGGGTCTGACGCACGCCATGCAGTACGGCGGCTACGGTACCGGCCCGGAACCGGAACCTCCTGCACAGCCCTCCCCGCGCCTGGCGATGACAACCCCAGGCAATACCGATTGGATGCGCATCGTCTCTGCTGGCGAACTGCGCTTTGAAGCCACTACGCGCCAAGGCACGCTGGCTGTCGCTCCATTGAACGAGATCTACGGCGAGCGCTATGCGGTGTATTGGCAGAACGATAGCGACCTGCCCCCTGGCAGCGATTGAAAACATAGCGCATCCGACATCACCGCAAGGATGAAAGCACACGAGGAACGTCCCGCCACAGCGAGCGTTCGTCGGGAGGAATGAATTGGCGCCTGCGCCAAGCCGGCAGGAACGTGTCGGCAGAAAACGTTGCACCTGTTGCCAGCATAGCGGCAGCAAACAGGCTGGGAGCCCTTCCAGCGTGGTCGTCTGTCTGCGCCGCTTGCCGGTGCATGCCCGCTGCTGCGCCTTTCCAGCGTCATCACTGTCGCCACCACCCGTTCCAGTGAGAAAAAAACCATGCCCCACACCACACTTTATCCTGGCACTCATCCGCTGCATCGGCGCCCCTCGTTGATTGCACTCGCTGTTCGCGCCACGCTGGCAATAGGCTTGCTGGGGATCGGCACGTTGCACGCGCAAGACACCGGCACGTCTTCCCAAACGCCAGGCAATGATGCTTCCGCCAGCAAGGCCAAGACCCTGCAAGCCGTGACGGTGACCGGCTCGCTGATCCGGCGCGTTGACGTGGAAACAGCCAATCCCGTCACCACCATCGATGCCGGACAGATCGCCGCGAGCGGCAAGCCTACGCTGGGCGATTTGATGCAAGCGATGCCGTCCGTCGCCGGCAACGCCACCAATCCCAGTATCAATAGTGGCGGCGGCACCGGCGCATCGACGGTTTCACTCCGTGGCCTCGGAGACAACCGCACGCTAGTACTGGTGAACGGCCATCGCGTGGCCTACAACGACGTGAACAGCATTCCCTCCAACATGATCGATCGCGTCGAGGTGCTTACCGATGGCGCTTCATCGATCTATGGCTCCGATGCCATCGGCGGCGTGGTGAATTTCATCCTGAAGGATCATTACCAGGGCGTACAGCTGAGCGCCGACTATGGGGAAAGCTCGCACAGCGACGGCAATCGCCGCAGCTTCAACTTGCTGGCTGGCCTGTCCGGCGAGCGCGGAAAATTCGTCGCCTCGATCACCCACCAGACCCAGAACCCGATTGCCTCCGGTGCCCGCGGCTATTCAGCCTATACGCTGGCGTTACGCAATGGCCGGGTGGTGAGAGTGGGTTCGTCCGCTACGTCTACCGGCTTGATCCAGGATGCCAGCGGCACCAACGTCACACTCAATAGCGGCGTCAGCGGTGCCACTACCCTGGCTGACTATCATCCCTATACAGGAGCTGATTCTTTCAATTATGCGCCCTACAACCTGCTGCTGACGCCGCAGGACCGCACCAATGTCTCCCTGTTCGGCTCCTACAAGCTCACGCCGCAGATCGAGGCCTATTTCAATCTGTTCTACACCAGGACCGTGGCGTCTTCGATCATTGCGCCCGTGCCGATCTTCGCCAACTCGGATGATTTCCTGATTCCAGCGAGCAACTATTACAACCCGTTCGGCCTCAACTTCGGCACCGATCGCACGACCGGCAACGGCTACAACGACTTCGACACACGCCTGACGTCCCTGGGCAGCCGGACCTACGTGAACCGGACGTATGACCTGCAATTCACACCAGGCCTGCGCGGCAGTATCGGCGACAGCAGCTGGCAATGGAACGTGGACTTCAACTACGGCAAGGTCCGGCAGAAAACCCTCAACCAGGGCTTCATTGACTATGCAGCCTTCCAGCAGGCCATCGGCCCCTCGTTCCTGGCCGGCAACGGCACGGTCACTTGCGGTACGCCGTCGGCGCCGATTGCCAACTGCACGCCGATCAACATCTTCAACGTCAACGATCCTTCCACCATCGCGGCCTTGAAAAAGCTGCTGGTCAATCCGGATTCCTTCTACCGCTACACCATCGAGCAAGTCGAAGTGGGCGCCAATGGCGAAGTGTTCGACTTGCCGGCCGGCGCGGTGAACCTGGCGGCCGGCCTTTCCTATCGGCGCGAATCGCAGTCCGACGGTACCGACACACCCAGCGCCATTGCGATCAACGAAGGACCGTATGCCGGACTTTGTGGCGTGATGGAGTTCTGCGCCAGCCAGCTCGGCGGCAGCTATAACGTAAAAGAGGCCTACGCCGAGATCTTCGTGCCGGTATTGGCCGACCTGCCGCTCGCGCATGCATTGAATATCGATATCGGGTCGCGCTTCTCCCGCTACAGCTTGTCCGGCACGACCACCAACAGCAAGATCGCGCTGGAATGGCGGCCCATCGCCGACCTGTTGCTACGCGGTACGGCATCGCAGGTATTCCGCGCCCCAAACATCAACGAACTGTTCGCAGGCACCGCAGGCGGCGCGTATGCCGCCAGTGACGTCTGCGACGGCTACACCGGCGGCCATCCGCAAGCCTGCGCCAACGTGCCTACCGACGGCAGCTTCCAGCAAAGCAATCCGCAAATCGGTGGAAGAAGCTCCGGCTCGGTCGCGGCGGGCTACGACCTGAAGCCGGAATACGGCAAGTCGTTCGATTTCGGCCTGGTTTACGACCCGCACTGGCTGCCTGGCCTGTCGTTGAGCGCCGATGCCTGGCGCATCCATCTGAACGACACCATCGTGGATGGCCTGGACCCCACCACGATCATGAATGAGTGCTATGGCAGCGACCGGCTCTGCAGCCTGATCCATCGCGCCGGCAATGGCCAGATCAGTTACATCAACCTGCCCACCGTCAACCTCGGCGAAACCTGGGCCAGCGGCATCGATTCCACCGTGCAATACACCTTCAATACCCAGCGCTACGGCAAGTTCAACCTCAGCCTGGCCAGCACTTACATGCAGCGTTATGACGTGGACACGGCGCCGGGTGACAGCAGCGTGCCGATCACGCACTGCGCGGGCTATTACTGCCCCGTGTATGGCGAGTTTCCGCGCTGGCGTGGACTGGCCACGCTCAATTGGAGCAAAGGGCCATGGAGCGCCACCTGGACGGTGCGTTATGTGGGGCGCACCCGGGTGGGCAGCGCCGATCTCTCGCAAGGCTACTCCGCGGACGAGAGCATCAATGGCGTTGTGCACCCGATCGGGGCATACGCCTACCACGATATATCCGCTAGCTATGCGCTGGCGAAGTACCACACCACGCTTTCGGCAGGCGTCGACAATCTCTCCAACAAACAGCCGCCGATGTTCTACCAGTGGGGTAGCAACGGTAACTCCGATGCCTATGCCTATGACCTGGTTGGGCGGTATTACTGGATGCGGGCCACGGTATCGTTCTGACTCTGCCCTGGCACCGGCGTCCAGGGGGCAGGCTTGCCGCCATGGGGGCATCCCGTGGCGGATCGAGATCCGCCCAGCACCGCGGACAGCCCTGCAACGCACCGATCAATTCGGCGAGGCCCGACGCCACCGCGAGTAGTAGGGGGCCGCCTTCAGCGATTGACCTCGCCAACGACGACTGCTGCGATCATCAAAGCAGCTCCAGCCCCCCGAGCAGCCCTGTCAGGAGTTCGCCGCCCCCACCCCGTTTGGCATGACATTTGATTGCCATTGGGTGCGACCTTGGATTAATGCGCTCTTTATCACTTTTTTAATGTGATGAACTTCGCTCTTTCAATAGGCCTGCAGGTCAACCTGACAGCAACCTGTCCGTTTAGACTACCGTTGGTATTTATGGCAAGCGGATTGCCACTGACCACGTGGTGAACCGATGTCCAGCCTCCCTTCTGACCAAGCATTTCAAGTGGAGCCGGGACGGCCACGCGATATTTTCTTTTTCATTGCCGAGGTGGTGTCAGGTGCCTGGCGCCGGCACTTCGGCGCGCGGTTCTGCTCGCTACCCATGACCGAAAAGGAGTTCGGCATGCGCTGTGCCAAAGCCATTTTGGCACGCCTTTTGCCCAGCTGGTGCGTTACGTCAACCGATCAATTTGTTGTGGTTAGGCACGGTCGCGGGGTGGTGGGCGCTGCCTTGAGTAGTACCCACACCAGTAGAGCTACCGCCCCCATGACCGCTATTGAAGTGGTGGTCGTGGCCGAAAGATGGCGCGGGCAAGGTATCGGGCGGAGGCTTGTAGTCTATTTCCAAAAACACACCCCGCCAGGCGGACTATTGGAATGCTATTGCACGACTGAATCACGCACCATGGCTCGAGTGTTGAAACGCTTAAAGTTCCATCGTACCCATAAGGTTATCGAAACCAAGATACGGACTGGGCTGAACCTGCGTCATCCGGAGCGATGGGAATGGCAAGCCGGAGCCGTCCATCGGCCACTCAATCATGTGCCGCGGAAGGCAGGCATCGAAGATCAGCTAGCTAACAAGATCGCTGCCATGCGAATGTCCTAGCTTGTGGCACCTACGGAAAAGCAAGGATTGGTCCAGCCACCTTCTTTGCCTACCTGATCAGCAGAGCTGACATTAGTGGTTATTTGACCGCATGGCATGCGAATCGGCAGCTTCGCTCCTCAACGCCATTTCCAACAGCAGCACTACTTTGCGGCCTTGCCCGGACAGGATCAACTCCAAGGCAGTGTGTCCTCCGAGCATCGCGATAGGCGCCTGGCAGATCCATTCCCAAATCGCGCTGCGGTTAGGTTCCAGCCGCTCGGCAAGGATGAAAATCTGACGTGCAATGCCGTAAGCCATGGTTCAAAACAGATAGCTGAGCGCGAAGAAGTAGGTCTGCGTGTGGCTGGAGTCGACCATCGGACTGTCCTTGACGGCCTTTGGCAAGACCGAATAACGAAGGCCGGCATTCGCCAGCCACGAACCCGATACTTGATAGCTGGCAACCACGCCCAGATAGGGAGAGGTGCTACCGCCCGGGCGATAGCTGGGCAAACCGCTGTTTGCTGCCTCCGCTAGGCTGATCCCGTAGTAGTAGTCATTCAGCGCGCGGCTGGTGTAGACAGCGCCCACTTCCGGCGTAATTTGCAGGTTTCCCTGGGCAAGGGGATAGCCGTAGCTGACGTCAAACAGGCTACCGCCGCCGTGGCCGGTAAATTCCTTTTGGGCGCTGGCTTGGAGCGTACCCCACTCGGCATGGTGCCGCCACGCCAGGCCCGCCGATCCCGAGATATCACGATCTGACAGCAGGCGCAGCCGAGGATCGTGGGTGTCTTGGTGCAAGAAGCGCTGCCACAAGGGCGATGCAACCAGGGCGAACTCGTCCTCATGGGTGTTGTAGAACCGATAACCTACGGATGCTCCATGGATGTAAAACGATTTTCCGTCGTACCTGAGCATGGGAACCGGCATTGCCTTGTTGGTGTAGTCCCGATAGGGACTTGCACTGAAAAATGCGCCCAGCCCCGCGGACCAGGTAACGCTGGGCACGGCAGCGGATTGGGCTGCAACTGGCAGGCAAAATAAGCCGCACAGCAACGCAGCGGATAAGCAAGTCAGGCGTAACGACATGATAGGCATGATGGCTGGCCGATGGCGATGGAATCCGCCGCGCATGCTGGATGCGGGACATTGTCTCAACATTGCGCACTTTCCCCACCTGGCGATGTCGAAGCTCACAGCCAAAAGGAGCGTAAGGCGGAGAGCATGGACTATGCGGGTTTTATTGGTTGAAGATGAACCGGAGTTGGCACGGGCACTGCGCGCAGCCCTTCAACAGCAAGGCATGCTCGCGGATATCGCACCAAGCTTGATGCAAGCGCACGAAGCCCTGCGCCTGAACGTGCACGACCTCGTGCTGCTGGACCGCCATCTTCCCGACGGTGACGGCGCCACGTTGATTCCGGCGACACGCAAATGCAGGGCCGATTTGCCGGTGATCATGTTGACGGCGCGCAGCTCCCTCGCAGATAGGGTCGGCGGTCTGGATCTGGGGGCGGACGACTACCTGGTGAAGCCTTTCGCGGTGGAAGAGCTGCTGGCGCGCATGCGCGCCGTATCGCGACGCCCCTCGCGGCCCGCATTGCCGGTAGCCATGATCGGCAACCTCAAGTTCGATTTTGCTAGCCACGAGGCATTCGTCGGCGGAGCCTTGCTGCCCTTGCCAAGACGGCAGCTACTGGTCCTTGAGGCCTTGTTCCTGAGACATGGAAGAACCGTGCGGCGCTCGGTATTGCAGGAGTCGGTGTACGACTTCAACGACGAAATCCAGTCCAATGCGCTGGATGCGCATGTTTCAAAGCTTCGACGAGCGTTGTCCGAAGCCGGAGCCCGAGTAGACATCCATGTGATTCGCGGCATCGGCTATCTGCTCAAGGAGCGAATGGATTGAGATGGGAAGTAAATCGCTCACGGCATTGTTGACGCGGCGCCTCATCTTCATCCAGGCAGCGATCATCCTGGTTACGATGATCGGCATCGCCTACCAACTTCGCGACAACTACGTTTCCTACATCGATTCCAACGTCCCGTTGACGATCGCGCGCGCCATGGTGGTTGATCATGACGGGGAGCTCACGCTAAGGGTCGATAAGAAACTGAACAAGCTCCTGGATGGCGCGGCAGGCCTATGGTTCGTCGCTGAAGACGAAGCTGGACGTCGGCTGGAATACGGTGAAATACCCGCGGCATACCGAGGATTGGCGGCATCGGTATCCCAGTTGCAGCAAGCCAATGCCCATAGCAATCGCGCTCCTTATGCGCTTACGATGATCGCCGACGTTGTGAATACCTCCTTCGGCCGCATTCACATCCTCTGTGGCGGCGCTCCTACTGCCGATCCCGAGGGTATCTTCCTGGTCATCGTCCATTATCTTGGATGGCGCTTGGCACTTCCGCTTGCGCTGCTTACGCTGATCGTTATTCCATGGGTTATCCGCCGATCCATGTCCGGCGTTGAAGGGGTCGCGCGCCAGGCTCAGGCCATTGATATTAATGACCGGGAAGTGCGCCTCGCCAAGCACGCAGTGCCGCGCGAACTACAGCCCTTGGTGACAGCATTCAATGCAGCGCTGGAACGCCTCAATGAGGGTTATGACGCTCACGACCGCTTTCTTGCCAGCGCCGCGCACGAACTACGCGCCCCCATCGCCATACTCGGGGTGCAAATCGAAACACTCGATGCCGGCGCCGACCGTGCCCGGCTCTTGGCGGGCATAGTGCGACTGTCCAATCTCGCCGAACAGTTGCTCGACCTGCAGCGACTGGGCAAGCATCCCGGCAAATTCGAAGCTCTCGACCTGGTCGCCCTGTCGCGGGAGGTCACTGCGGACGTTGCCCCCATGGCGATCGACGCCGGCTATGAACTGGCGTTGGATGCGCCTGGATCGGCGGTCATGGTGATGGGCGACCGACTTTCTCTTTCACGCGTCTTGACGAACCTGCTGCAGAACGCCATCGCCTATGGTGGCCGCCAAGGACTGATCACGATCGACGTCAAGGCGGACGGCGTTTTTGGTGTGCGTGACCAGGGCCCGGGTATTCCCGTCGCGGAACGGCAGCGCGTGTTCGAGCCCTTCCATCGCCTGCGCCCCAGCAGCACGGGTGCAGGCCTTGGCCTGCACCTCGTGCAAGAAATCGTCGCCTTGCATGGCGGTCGGGTCGAGCTTACCGAAAGCCCCGAAGGCGGCGCCTGGTTTCGAGTGAAACTTCATCCGGCGCCGGGCAGACAAGGCGGAGCCAGTCCCGGATGAAGCGACGTCAGTCTTCCGTCGGGTCTTCAAGCTGAAGATGATCGCCGATAGCGCGATTGATGCCCAGGCGCTCGCGCTGTTGGTCGCTGATGCGCTTGCCCGAGGTATCCAGGACGCGGTCCCAATTGCCCGATTCGTCTTCCTCCTTGCAAGCGGGACGCTCAGGGCTGGGGGTGCAGGTGTAGGCGAGAAAAAAATAGTGCTTACCACTGCTCGTCTTCAGGCAAGTCCAGCCGAGTACGACGCTGTCCAGTGCGGTCCCCTGGGGATAGTAAGCAAGGTGCAGGGGTTTGCTCTCCAGCGCGAGCGGAACCGAGGTAGCGCTGTGGGAATTCCTAAGGGTGATGGCTTGCGCCGTCCAGACCACTTTTTGCACGTCAGGGAGCGTGACGTAGTCGGTCTGGGCGGTCAACTGCGCATCACCGCAGGTGAGTTTCTTCTCCACGCGATGGGGCGTAGCAAGCGTGGAGGTATCTGCCAGCACCACGCCCATCGCCAGCGCGCAAAGTCCCGTCGTGAGTAGGATCCGGATTTTCCGCATGGTCGCTCCCTTTACAACGCGCATGGATGGCCGCAATAGATCGGTGTCTCAGCTCTTTTATATCGCTCGCGCTACTTCTTTGAATACTCGGCGACGTAGCGATCGAATCGCGCCTTTGCATCTGCTGCGCTGACATGCGATTGCGTGGCACCAGGCAATGAAGACCAGCGGCCTTTCAACTTGCCATAGGCGGCTTCAAGACGTCCGGCCTTGACGTCGTCCAGAGCGCCCTCGCCGTCGATGAGCCATACGGCCAACTTATCCTGCTGAGCGGGGGTAAAGTCGGAAACCACACCAAGCTTCTTCGCACCGGTCCAGGTCACATACGTAATCTGGTACGCCCCTGCAGGGGTATGAGGATTTTTCTTGGCTTTGTCGCTCTTATCGAACACAACGATATGCGGGTGCGCTTTCGTGTCGGTAAAGCGAGCGCCTCCGTACACGATGTAATAGACGCCGTCGTCTTCTTTGCGATGCTCGCAATAGCGGAGCAGTTTTAGAAACGCTTTTACGTTGACGTCGTTGAGATCACTCTGCAATACGGTCCTGGTCATATTCCAACATCCTGGTTGAATGGAGTTCCCCAAGGCGCCATCTGGCGCCGCACCGTGACCTGTCTGGGCACGGTTCCTATTGTTACGATGGAGCGGCATTAGGTTAGTAGAACGTCTCGTTCACTGCTAGCTGGCCGCGCTGCCTTACTGGGCTGGCTACCGGTTTATGTTGCTCGTCGCCTGTCCATAAGTACCAGGGCCGCACGCAGCTGACAACCAAGCTTCCCTAGAGGCTCAGCCCCGCTGATATCGCATTCTGAACAGCTCGTGGTTGGTACGTAAGCCCAGCTTGCGGAAGGCCGAATGCTTCTGCGCGCTAATCGTAGTGGCCGACCTGGAAAATTTTTTAGCGATGGCCGTGATCGACATGCCTTCAAGCATGCAGCGCAGCACCTCATGCTCCCGTGCGGAAAGCTTGGAGGTGTCCAGCAGCTCGTCGCCAATATCCGCACGGGGCTCGTCACTCGGGCGGATAGAACGGTTAAAATCGGTCAGGTGCCGGCTAAAATAGGTCCGGCCCGCGGCAACCGTTCGAATGGCCACATACAGTTCGGACTCGTGCTCCGTCTTGCCAATAAAACCGTGGGCGCCAGCCCTCATCGCCAGAGCCATCGTAGCGGGGTTGCAGTGGGACGACACCACCAAGACCCGCACATGCGGATAGTGCAGATGCAAGGAGCGTAGCAACTTGGTGCCATCGACATCCGTCGAACCCAGGGCGTAGTCGGTAACGACCACGTCGGGCCGAGCTTCCTTCAATGCCTCGAAGAGTTCCCGAGAAGCGCGAAAGCTTCCCGTTATATCCAGCCCGTAGTCATGCTTGAGCAGCAGCTCCATGCCACGGCGCACCAGCAAGTGGTCTTCGAGCAACATCACGCGCAAGCGCTGCGACATGAAATCGGACATGGCCAACCTCCTTTCGAATTAGACTGGACTGCCCTGCTCTTCTCACTTCGCGCGCATCTTCTACGGGACTAGAGATGGGCGCAGCGCCGGACGTCAAAACGCTTTAATCTGTGCTTATTCAAAGTGGCGGGCGATAGCCACTTTCAACGCGGCGAGCGTGTGCTCTATCTCATCCGGCGCCAGAGGTGCATAACCCCTCGCTGCGAGTTCTAGCCTGTCAGCCAACTCGGCTGCTCGATTCGCATGCAGCGCAATCGCCGCACCCTTCGCGCGATGGGCAAAGCGCACCATGTTTGAAGTGTCCTGTCTTGCCAGAGCCCGCTCATACTCCTGGATGTCCACTTCGATAAAAGCTCGGCACCACCGCGGCGGAAAGGGTTCATCCTGCGCTTGGCCAGTGAGAGGCGGGAGCGTGAGCCACCGCGCGAGGGTGGCATATAGCTCTTCTGGGCGTAGGGGTTTACGCAGGACACCATCCAGCCGGCTATCCAACGCGCGTCGCCAAGTTTCGCCACCCTGCCCCACGATGGCAACGAGGGGAATGCGGGCGCGCATTGCGAGGTTAGCCCGCGTAAAACGCAGCACGGCTTGGTAGACGGCTGCGTCCTGCCCTTCCAAGGCCATCAGGATCACGTCGGGCGCCTTAAAATCGGTCGCGTTCAAGGCCGCCAGGCTGTCGGGCACGGTGAGCGGGTCCAGGCCAAGCGCCTTGAGTTGGCCTGCAAGCATGTTTCGGCCCTCGGGATCTTGGGCTACCACCAGAATACGTGCAGGCACACCAGGCGTCCCGGGGGCCGGGCCGCGAACCCTGGAGGCTTCATCTAGTTTCCAATGGCGGAAAGGTATGGCAGCGCGCGAGCCGCGCGTAAAGGGTTTTCGCAATGGTTTCATCACAGGTACTCCAGGCAGTCGGACCATATGTTGTGGGCGGCGCGGGCGGCGCTCTGCTTCGAAGTCACTTGTAGCTCTATGTCATGTGACAGCTTGCCCACCACACATGTCGCGGTGCGCAATGCAAAAACGATATGTGCATCCATCCTCGTGCCTCTGTCTGCGTGTAGGCCGTGCCGTCGAACCACCGAGGGCTAAAGAAAAATATCCCTTTTACACATAAAAATGTACAACTAGCATACCAAGGGGTCAAGGCTACGGTGCGTCCATGCCTAGACGCGAGCCAAAACCATCATCTGTCCATCGGCCAGAGCACGCGGTCCTGGCCGCTCTACTGAGAGAGCTTCGACTAGCCGCTGGACTAACTCAGGTTGAAGCCGCAACAGAGATTGGCCTCGATCAAAGCAGCATCAGTGATTTCGAGACAGGTGACCGCGGACTGGAACTCTTGGTAGTAAGAGATCTCGTCCACGTCTACGGTGGCGACTGGCTTGCTTTTGTAGCTGAGCTTGAGGCACGGCTCAGCGCAGGAATGAAGCCGGCAAGCAGCCTATTGCGGAAATCAACGCTAAAAGGTCCCCGCTCGCGAAAAGTGTAGGGCTCCTTCCACCTTCCAAAAACGGAGACATCAAAAAAATAAGCCCTAGTCAGCCGGATATCGATGTCAAACAGGGCGCAATCGTGGACACCCAAGAAGCACACCTAGCCAACTTGACGCTAAAGTCAGATCACGCACCGAAACTCGTACGCAAGCCGATACTTCGCAAGCGTTTTGGTGGATGCCCCTAATTCCCACGACTACGGAGGTTGCCGGACCGCTGTTCAGAAACCACAGGAATCCGCACAAAAAACTGTGCGTTCGTTAATTGGTCAAAATGCAGCTCTACTTCAGGGGAAATCAATGAGGGACTTCAATTGGATTTGCCCACACTGCGAACACGCTGTGACCATCACTGGAGAACGCTTTTCAGCAAATCGTCACACGCTCTATCTAGATAACGCGGATGGCCGCAGAACACTAGCCACGTCATACGCTGTATGTCCGAATCCGAATTGTCGTAAGTTCACTCTTACAGCCGACCTCTTTGAAACCGAGCCGTCGTCGTCCCCTCATGGTGGCGAAAAATACTTAAAGAAACTAAATGCTTGGTCGCTAGTCCCTTCCGCAGCAATGAAATCATTTCCCGACTACGTTCCAGAGGCGATCCGCGAGGATTATCGCGAAGCATGTTTAATAAAAGATCTAAGTCCAAAAGCATCTGCAACCCTATCACGCAGATGCCTTCAGGGGATCCTTCGAGACTTTTGGAAGGTTAAGCCTGGTCGCCTCGTCGACGAAATTACACAAATCAAAGATAAAGTCGACTCGATCACATGGGATGCGATCGAAGCGGTGAGAAAGTTAGGAAACATCGGCGCCCATATGGAGAAAGACATAAACTTCATTGTGGATGTTGATCCTAATGAGGCCACTCTACTAATAGGCCTCGTCGAAACACTACTCAAAGAGTGGTACGTGGCACGAGCTGATCGACTGGCACGCATGGGAGCTGTAATTTCAGCTGCAGCAAGTAAGAAAACACCTTGAGTAAAACCACCAACTCCATGTCATGGAGAGACAGCATATTGCCAATCGAATGAACTAACTACGACAGCCCCCAAAAAAGCTGTTAACTGACCACATTCAATCAAGCGGGGAAAACGAGATGGACCCATCCAAGATCCTGGACTTCATCAAGCTATCACCACGTTACCTCGCCGCAATCGCATTAATCACCGGCGCGATGATCTTTCTTCCCGAAAGTGCCTTAACGCGCTTAGGGATAGCAAGGATAGCTGGGGACTACAAGGGATGGCTTGGCATCGGTTTTTTAGCCAGCGCGGCACTCCTGAGCGTCTCATTGGCCACAATAATTTTAGGTAAACTTACTCAAGGCCTTGCCAGCAGACAGCGAAAAGAGCACATTGAAGAACGACTGCGAAGCCTTACAGAGGCTGAGAAGCAAATTCTTAGGTATTACTTTGCGAAAAGAACACGATCAAACCGCCTACGAATTGACGACGGAACAGTACGCGGCCTTGTATTCAGCGGAATTATTTTCAGATCCACCGATGTTGGAAATATACTTAGTGGATTCGATCACAACATATCGGATACAGCTTTGAATTATATATGCGATCACCCTGAAGTACTGAATGGTGAAACAAACTCGTACAGGACTGACAGGAGTCAATGGGATAATTAATATCGGTCATAAAAACGGCTCGATTCCGTCTTAGTGAATCGAAATGCATCATCAAATGCCTGTTAATGAAATAACACACCAACCCATCAACGTCGCCGACAGGAAAGCACAAGTGACAGCGATCTACAATGAACTCAGTTTCGATACTCCACTTCACGCGCGATGGGCCGCCTTCTTTGACCTAGCAGGCTGGCACTGGTCCGCTTGCGTTGCAAGGGTGGATAACTGGAAGCCAGATTTCCGAGTCACATTCGCGTGCGGACACTCTGAATGCTCTGATTCGCACACACTTCTCGTTTCAATTCTTGATGTTGCCGACATAAGCGGTGTAAAAGACCATCCCGCTCTCAGCCATCGTTATGGAGTAAAAGGAACAAGCGCGGACGCTGGAGCGTTATTTGGTGCCACACCGAAAGCCACCCAATGGGAGATGAGCCACGGCGCAGGCGGCGGCTTAGACGACGTAGTCGCCTGGACGCCTAATGCCGAGCAGCTCTGGAAAGAAGCGAAAACTTTGGTACACGAATAAGATGACGTCACGACCAAATTTTTATCTCTGGATTGCCGCTCTGTTTGCAGGATCTTTGGTCACGTACCTCGCGCTACCGCGAGGCGAATTAATCCGGCAAATTGCTGCATTACCTCTTGTTGGCTCACTATTCGGCTTACTTGTAAAAATCGCGCTTGATGAAGCCTCTCACCAGCGCGATTTAATCAAGATTGCCGTACAAAACAATTTTTCCCTAGCCGCCAACTCACACATGGCCTCTGTTGCTTTCGACAAGCACGCTGAATTCAGCGAGAAATATGCAATTGAAACTCAAGCAACGCTTGTGACTCTGTTCCGTAAAGGGCCAACTGACGAGGCATTAGAGCACGCGCATAAGCTCTACCTCATCCGCAGTGACTTCGCAGTTTGGCTAACCAGAGACATCGACACCAAACTTGAAGAATTCGAGGCGGCATTGCGCGAAGTAGGGGCAAGTGCCCATTATGTGTATAACAACGTCGATGCACGAGATCGCCAGGAAAAGCTCGACGGAATGTATCGAACATTTGCCCAAATTATTGGCATGAAAGCCTGGAACGATGAACGGTTAACAGATGAAAAGGCGATTGCAAGTGTATTTCAACACCTGCGCGTAATTCTCGGCATGGAGGAACTAACCAAACTCCGACAAGCAATTGTTTCCAAAGCATTCGAAGAGGTTGAGAAAAAATAACGGCCTAACCATATAGTGTCGGCCTCACGGGTCTACGATAAAGACATGTTCACCATGCCTGAAGGCCGGCGCCAACTATGCCGTAAACAGCCTGCTACCCAAATTGATGCCGTGGCGAAATCAGCTTCGCCGTTTCAAACTACTAACCGTAGCGTCCATTCTTTTCAAATGCTGGTCAACGGACCGATCTTCCGAAGTATCTCTGCGCTTTCGACAGACAGGCCTTTCGCTTCGATCAATTTTACAGAGATCATCTTGACTACCGCCTCCCATGACTTCTTGAAAACCTCCCCAGCAGCCACGGAAGCGTCTACGACAACACGGCTCGGAAGTTTCATGTTCAGGAAGATCTCGCGACAACGTTCGAGATTGTCTTCCGTTTCGAAGTGGTTGGGCTTGTCGCCACGCGCCCGAATGCGCTCCAACCCTACGGCCGGCTCGACATCCAAGATAAGCGTGATATCCGGCTTGGGCGCAAAAGCGTTCTGAAACAGAATCTCGCTGACGGAAATGCCGCGAGCCCCCTGATAGGCAGCAGACGAGGGATAGTAGCGATCGAGAATGACGACATCGCCCCTGTCGAGCGCCGGCTTAATGACTTCATCAACGTGCTGCCTGCGATCAAGCAACAAAAGACGGATTTCCTCTTCCGGAGACAGACGCCCTTCCGCTGCACTCGCACGTAGCTGAGCACCCCAGGGACCGCTCGTAGGTTCCTTACCCACCGCTACCGCAATATTCCGTGCACGCAACTGCTCCGCTAATTTCTGCGCGAGTGTCGTCTTGCCTGCTCCGTCGATGCCTTCCACCGCGATCAGCAGGCCTCCGGGAATAAGGCCAGTCGTCATGTTCGAACTGTACACGATTCGTCACAAACAAAATGGGCAACCAGGAGCGCCCCATGAACTTCTCTAGGCATGCAGTTCTAGGTAACGCCCTTAAGAAGGAATGACTTTCCACGGCGCAAATAATAAGGGCCTGCGGAAGCCGCAAGCCCTTGATATATCTGGCGCCCGAAGTTGGACTCGAACCAACGACC
This sequence comes from Dyella flagellata, assembly GCF_030160275.1. Lineage (GTDB taxonomy): Bacteria > Pseudomonadota > Gammaproteobacteria > Xanthomonadales > Rhodanobacteraceae > Dyella_B > Dyella_B flagellata. The sequence goes on along the minus strand of NZ_BSOA01000018.1, from coordinate 120,241 downwards.
CCCTGATTAACAGTCAAGTGCTCTAACCGGCTGAGCTATTCGGGCGGGGAGCTGCGTAGTTTGGGGAAACGGCCCAGAGCTGTCAAGCTGCGTGGGCCGCCTACCCTGCCTGTTCAGCTGGTGAGCACGCGGTAGCAGGGCACGTAGGCGCTGCCGCCGGGAAGTTTCATGCGGTGCTGCTGGACGAAGGCCTGCAGCAGGCGGTCCAGGGCGCGCATGATATCCGGCTCGCCATCGATTTCGAACGGGCCGTGCTGCTCGATGGCGCGCACGCCTTCATCCTTCACGTTGCCCGCGACGATGCCGGAGAAGGCTCGGCGCAGGTCGGCGGCGAGTTCGTGGCGTGGGCGGTTGCGATGGATGGCAAGCGCGCGCATGGCTGTGTGCGTAGGGATGAAGGGCTGCTGGAATGCCTGGGGAATGCTCAGCGACCAGTTGAAGAAGAAGGCGTCCTTGTTGTCCAGGCGGTGGTTGCGCACCTTGTCGACACCGTGCACCGCCGCATGCGCCACGGCAATCGGGTCGTCCACGATGACCTTGTAGTGCTGCGCCACCTCGTCGCCCAGCGCCAGGCGCAGGAAGGTGTCGATTTGCTCGAAGTAAGCGGCGGACTGCTTGGGACCGGTGAAGATCAGCGGGAAGGGAATGCCCGCGTTGTCCGGGTGTAGCAGGATGCCAAGCAGATAGAGGATCTCCTCGGCCGTGCCAACGCCGCCCGGGAACACGATGATGGCGTGCCCCATGCGCACGAAGGCTTCGAGGCGCTTCTCGATATCCGGCATGATCACCAGCTGGTTCACGATCGGATTGGGCGATTCGGCCGCGATGATGCCAGGCTCGGTCACGCCGATGTAGCGGTTTTTGCGTCGGCGTTGTTTTGCATGCGCGATGGTCGCGCCCTTCATCGGCCCCTTCATTGCGCCCGGGCCGCAACCGGTGCAGATATCCATGCTGCGCAGGCCGAGCTGATAACCGACGGACTTGGTGTATTCGTATTCGTCACGCGAGATCGAGTGGCCGCCCCAACACACCACCAGGTTAGGATCGATTTGCGGCTTCAGAATGCGCGCATTGCGCAGGATTTCGAACACGGCATGGGTAATGCCCACGGTATTGTCGAGTTCGAATACCCCCTGTTCCAACTGGGTGGCCACGTAGACGATGTCGCGCACCACCGCGACCAGCAGTTCGTTGATACCGCGGATGATGTGGCCATCGACGAACGCCTGGGCAGGCGCGTGGGAGAGTTCGATCTTGATGCCGCGATCCTGCTGCAGCACCTGGATGTCGAAGTTCGGGTATTGCTCGAACATGCCGCGCGGATCGTCGCCGACTTCACCCGAGGTGAGCACCGCCAATGCGCAGCGGCGCAGCAGGCCATGCAGGCCGGAGCCGCTGGCATCGCGCAAACGCGCCACTTCGTTGCGGGAAAGTATGTCCAGGCCACCGGCAGGTGAAATGCGGGCGCTTACCGTAGCGGGCTTGCCGGTCTTGTCGAGCTGGGTGTCGTTCATGATCCATCGTCTCCTGACAAAAGCTTTCCGCCATGCGGGCCGCCATTCGCTTAAGGCGGCCGCCTAGCATCCCGCTTCTGGTGCGGTGCGGTCAATGTCATGCCACTGCCCCACAAAAAAACGCCCTGCTGGTGGCAAGGCGTTTTGATGTCCCGGGCTTGGAGTTCAAGCCAAGGTTGGCCCTCGCCCCGGGGCCTTCCCCAGTAGGGAAGGCCGGGGCCGGGCGCTTTTTAGAAGAACGAAGCGCCAATCGTCACCATGTACGTACGCGGCTGCAGCAGGCCGTAGGTCGGCGCACTGGAGAACAGCGACGGGAACAGCTTGCCCGAGGCTGCGGCGAGGAACTGCGCCGAGCCCACGTACGAGAAAGCACGCTTGTCGGTGAGGTTGGTCACGTTCACCTTGATGTACGGCTTCTTCAGCCAATCGAAATCGCCGAAGCGATAGCCGCCGCTGAAGTCGAACGTGGTGAAGCCGCCAACGCGCTCGGTGTTCATGTAGTCACCGTACAGCGAGCTGGTGACGCGCCCATTGAGTTCCGCCCACAGATGCGTATCGTCGTAGCTCAGGGCCACGTTGCCGATGTGCTTGGCCGTGTCCGGCATGATCCGGCCGTTGGCCGGATAGACGCCGTCGCCGCCGCCATCGATGCCGCCGACGATTTCGGCCTTGGTGTAGGTGTAGGAAGTGTAAACCGTCCAGCTCGGCGCGAACTTGTAGCTCACTTCACCGTTGAAGCCGCGCATATGCATGCGATGGATCGCGGTGTAGTAAGTCTGGCCGTTGGCGTTGTCGTACGCGCTTTCCTGCTTGTTGTTGTAGTTGCTGTTGTAGAGGTCCGCGTTGGCCGAGATCTTGTCACCGTAGTAGCGCCAGCCCAGGTCGGTGTTCCAGGTAGTTTCCGGCTTCTGCAGGTCGTTGCCCGAGAACGCGTTCAGCAGCACCACCGTGTTGGTCGGAACGCGGAAGGTCTTGCCGCTGCCGAGGTAGAACTGGTTCTTCTCGTCGAGCTGGAACTTGATGCCGGCGGTCGGCAACAGCTTGTTCCAAGTCCGGTCGATCGTGGTGTAGGTCTGCTGCTTGCTTATCGGGCCGCTGGTCGAACCCGGGTAGTCATAGCCCCAGCCGCTGCGGCTGGCACGCAGGAACGCCGCACCGGCGGTGAAGGTCCACTGGTCGCTCGGCGTCCAGTTGTCGGTGACGAAACCCTTCTCAAGCTCGGTGTTGGTGTACTCGTGGTAGTACGTCATCGGCATACCGTTGGGGTATGTGATGTAGTTGCTGTTGGCCCACAGACTGACCGGCTGGCCCTGGTTGTTGGCCTGGAAGTAGCTGTTGTCCTGCGTCTTGCGCGAATCTTCGTACCAGAAGCCGTATTCGAGGCTGTTGTCCAGGCCGAAATCCTGGTTGAACTTCACCAGCACGCCCGGACGATAGGTCAACGCGGCGGAATACGAATACACGATGCCCTGCTGGCCGGTGACGACCGCGCCGCTGTTGTTGGCGTCCACGTTGGTGAAGCCGAAGCGGTCGGCTGTTGCGGTGGTTTCAGTCACCGTGGCCGCCGAACCACCACCGCCGTTGCCGTACCAGAAGTACGGAATTACCGACAAATGCAAGCTGTCGGCCAGCTTGAACTCGCCGTCCAGGCTGAACATGAAGCTGCGGAACGGGTTGGTGCGCAGGCCGTAGTAATACGTGTCGTTGCTGAGCGCATTCTTTAGCGCGGTACCGGTCAGGCCGGCCAGCGGAATCCATGAGGTGGTGTAATCGGTGTAGTAACCGTTCTGCGCCACCTGCTGCTTGGTGACGTTTTCGTAGTTGATGTTGTTCTCGCGGTTGTACTGCAGCGAGGCACTGATCGAGTTGTCGTTATCGATCGTCCACACCGACTTGCCGTCGACCTTGGTGACGTCCAGCTTGCCCTGGCCGCGCCACTTGTCGGCAGTGTTGTGCGAGTAAGACAGCCAGGAACGCACCGGGCCCATGTCGCCCGTGTTCAGGCGGAAGAAGGTGCGGCGATAGTCGTTGCCGCCGATGGTCTGGGTGACGTCGAAGCCGCCCTTATGCGATGGATCGATGGTGGCCCAGCCGATGTGACCGCCGCTGGCGCCGGAGTCGGGCATGTCCACGTCCGGAATGCCCTGCAGCACAGTGATGTCGCCCATGTTTTCCGAGTCGCCGTATTCGGTGGCGTACACGGAGTAGCTACCGGTATCGGTGATCGGCGCGCCGTTGACGGTCATGCCGATGTCGGACGAGTCATAGCCGCGCAGGCTGTAGTGGCCGTTGGCCAAGCCCGTAACGTCGTCAGTCGCTGCGTTCACACCCGGAATGGTGCGGATCATCTGCGTGAAGTTGCTGCCGGGACTGGCCTTTTCGATGGCGTCGCGCGTGATCGTCGATACCGCCTTGGGTGCAATCTGCACGGACATCAGTCCACCGCCCAGCGACAGCGACTGGCCCTGCACCGTCACTTCCGACATCTGCTTCACGTCACGCTGGGTGGCGTTGGACGTGGTGGTGTTGGAGGTGCTGGATGCATTGACGCGCTGCTGCGATTCCTGGCTTGTCTGGGCCTGGTCGTTGCTGGCGGTCTGTGCGGCCGCAACGCCGGCGGAGAGGTAGACAGCCATCGCAATCGCTGCGGAAAGATGCGTACGTTTCATGTAGAGGCCCTTAAGTCCGATTATTGATTTGAATTTCTCTGGTATTGCTGGTGCTACCGCTTGAATAAAAGCTTGCGAGCCAAGCGAATCAGCCGTCCCTGCTGGCATTTGCCACACACAAAGAGGCTCAGGGCCCATTTACTGGATGAGCCGAGTGGCCTCTTTGGAACCCTAGGTTTTGGTTTTTCATGTGGGACGAAGTACAACGACTCCGGCCCTAAGACACATTCCCTGGATGACACACGTGTAAGCTGATTCGCGTTTCGCCCCCAGCCATTCATAGACGCTGAGGTCAGAAGAAAGCGGTGCACGTATCCTTAGCGATACCTTAGCACAATCGCATACTTTCTTTACATCATCTTTACAGATGCATCCCATTTGTGAAGATGGCGCCCATGGCCTCGCTTAGGCCGGGATGTCAATCCCTGCATCGCGATGGGCATGCATGACAATGCTGGGGTTTGCACCCCAGCCTACGATTGTCATCCCAGCCTACGCTCCCTTGCCGAGATAACGGGCGCGCTTGGCCGGCTTCAGGCGGGACAGATCCAGCATCACCAGGCCGTCGACGCAGCCGGAGAAGCCCGGGTCTTCGCCGAAATCCAGAAACTGCACGCCGTCGGGCTCGACCAGGTCGACGTATTGGCGATACAGCACCGGCAGGCTTACGCCCAGGGCATCCAGGTGATTGCGCAATTTGCCCAGCCCGCTGACCGGGTCCAGGCCTTCCAGTTCACGGCGTACGCCTTCGAGCACGTCCGCGGAAACCTTGAATGGCTGGCGGGCGGAAGCCAGGCCGGGGGCGCCGAAATAGTGCTGATGCGCCGCGGCGATCCACTCACGCGCCTGGCGTGGCAGGCTCACCGACATGCTCACCGGACCAAACAGATAGTGCAGATCCGGATGGCGTTGCAGGTATAGACCGATGCCCTGCCATAGCTGATCCAGCGCGCGGGACCGCCAATAGGCAGGCGCGATGAAGCTGCGCCCCAATTCCAGCCCTTGCGCCAGCCGCGATTCCAACGCCGGCGAATAGTTGAACAGGCTGGCGGTGTAGAGGCCATTCATGCCGCGCGCGGCAATCAGGCTCCCACCATGACCGAGTCGATACGAACCCACGATGCGCAGCACCTTGGGGTCCCATAGCACGAGGTGTTCGTAATGGGCATCGTAGGCATCCAGGTCACGCCGCGTGTTGGTGCCCTCGCCTACCTTGCGGAAGGTGAGTTCGCGCAAGCGGCCAATTTCGCGCAACGCGGCACCATCCGTCTGCCCGCGCAAAACAATCAACTGCTTGCCGTCGGCAAGATCGGCAAGCTTTTCGCTCTGCGCCAGCTCCTGCGCCACGCGATCGACCGACTCAGGATGCGCCAGCGGCACTTGTCCGCCGAAAATCAGGCCACGGCGGCGACCAATGCGATACACATGCCTGCGCATCAGGTCAGCTGCGCGTTGCGAATTGTCGGCACTGCGCTTGCTTAGTTCTTCCGCGCTTACCAGCGCACCCACACTGAAACCGATGCGGCTGACATGGGTGGCTACCGCTTCGCGTGGCAGCATCGCCGTGCTGAGCGGCTTGGCCAGCATGGAAAGCCCATAGAACATGGCCGAATTGCGCGCGGCCACGTGGATCGGCAGCACCGGTGTCTTGCTGCGCATGGCCAGCCTGGCGAAACCGTCGGACCAGCGTGCGTCGCGCACGCCTGCCGGCCCTATGCGGGAAACCTCGCCCGCCGGGAAAATAATCAATGCCTCGCCACGCTCCAGCGCGCGGTAGATGTTGCGCATACGCGAAGCCGCGCCGCCGCCGAATACATCGACCGGCAACAACAAGGATCCCAGTTGCGGCACGGCCGCCAGCCAGTCATTGCCGAGTATGCGGATGTCTTTGCGCACCGAACCCACCAGATCCAGCAGGGCCATCGCATCGAGCATGCCCAGCGGATGGTTGGCGACGATCAGCACGCCACCTTCGACGGGAATATGCTCCCGCTCGCGCTGTACCACGTGATAGCTGCAACCTAACAGATCCAGGACCCGTTCGGCGAACTCGAATCCCTTGGTATCGGCAAGCCGATCAAGTACCCGATTGAAGCCTGCTTCGTCGGCCAGCCGACCCAACATGCCAACAACGGGCTTACGGATCATCGGGTGCTGCGCTAGCCATGGCAGACGTTCGGTAAGGGCCTGTTCAACGTGAAGCATGACCGCCTCCCTTGGTTTTAATCCATGTTGCCGATCAAGTGTGACAACTGCGAGAAATCGCATAAGCAAAGTGACCGGCGGCGCAAGAATACACGACGCGGTTGGGGGCAATGCTTAAGAGCTTGTTCAAGGCAGACCTGCCTCTTGGCCTATCGTAGGGATTGTGCTCGCCGCCCCAGGCGGTTTTCAAACCATCGGCGCGTAGGCTGGGACGGCAATCCCAGCTTTCCAGCTGCGACGTGCTGATGCCGGGATTGTCATCCCGGCCTACGTCGCCCAAGGCAGTTTGCGCAGGCTTCAAACCGTCAGATGCAGGTAGGCCGCGATGCCGCCCAGGAACATCTGCACCGACAGGGCAATCAGCAGCATGCCCATCACCCGCTCCAGCGCGGTGAGCACGCTTTCGCCCAGCCAGCGGAACAGATAGGTGGAACTCAACAGTATCAGCGCCGTGGCCAACCATGCGCCCAGCAAGGCGATGGCCCAATCGGCGGTGCGGCCAGGCTGCGTATTGGTAAGCAACAGCAAAGCGGCCATCGCCGAAGGTCCGGCTACGCCTGGAATGGCCATCGGCACAATGAACGGCTCGCCTTCGCCGGCCTGGCCGAAAATGCCGCCTTCGGCCGGTGGAAACACCATGCGGATGCCGATCAGGAACAGCACGATGCCACCGGCGATGCTGATCGATTCCTCCCTGAGCTGCAGCAGCCTGAGAATCAGCTGGCCGCCCATCAGGAACATCAGCAACACTGCCAAGGCAATCAGCAGCTCGCGCACCATCACCGCACGACGGCGCTTAGGCGGCACGTCCTTGAGCAAGCTGAGGAAGATGGGGATGTTGCCAAGCGGGTCCATGATCAGGAACAGCAGGATCGCCGCCGACAAGGTGGTCATCTGCGTTTGCATGCGTTCCCCTTCTTAAAATACGCAATGGGCGGCATTCGTCATGCCGTGCGCAAGTCGAGTACGCCGCCGCGTGTCGCAGCCGCCTTGTTGCTCAACAGGTACACCACGGCTTCCGCGGTGGCATCGGGTAGGGGGTGCTGCAAAGTGTCTTCACCGAAATACGCGGTGCGGCGCAAGGTGGTCCGCATCGGGGCAGGCAGTAGCGCATGTACGCGGAACGCGCCTTCGTCATGCTCCTCGTGCAGGATCGCCACGAAACGTTCCAATGCCGCTTTCGACACACCGTATGCACCCCAGTGTGCGCGCTGCACCAGTTCGGGGCTGTCCAACACGAACACCGCCGCACTATCGGGCGCGGCAGTAAGCATGGGTAGGCACGCCTGAGTAAGCGCGAACGGTGCGGAAACATTGACGTGCAAGCTGCGCAGCCAGGCGTCCGGCTTGTGCATCGCCATCGGCATCAGGCCGGCAAAGCTGGCCGCCGCATGCACAATGCCATCGAGCCGGCCCAGGTCACGCTGCAAGCCTTCGGCCAGTGTCTCGTAGTCGCGAGGGGTGGCGGTTTCCATGTCCAGCGGATGGATCACCGGCTCGGGCAAACCTTCGCGCAGCATCGCGTCGTAGAGCTGTTCGAGCTGCCGCTTGCGCTTGCCCGTGATCACCACGGTGGCGCCCGCACGGGCGACGGCGCGTGCCACCGCACTGCCCAATCCGCCATAAGCGCCGGTAACCAGAACCACGCGGCCAGCCAGTTCATCGGCGGCCGGTGCCCAGGCCGCGGGCAAGCGGTGTTGCGGCAGGCTCAAACTCATACCTGGTTATCCCCTGCCACGTCATGGGCCATGCGTGCCAGCTCACCGGAGGCCTTGAGGTCTTCCACGATGTCGCAACCACCGATCAGCTCGCCCTGGATGAACAACTGCGGGAAGGTCGGCCAATTGGCGTAATGCGGAAGGGCCGCGCGGATTTCCGGCTCGGCCAGCACGTTCACCGCATGAAACGCCGCACCCGCTTCGGTGAGTGCGTGCGCCGCACGGGCGGAGAACCCGCACATCGGAAACTGCGGCGTGCCCTTCATGAAAAGCACCATCGGGTGCTCGGCCAGCACCGCCTTGATTCGCTCATTGACGTCCATAAATTGGTTTCATCATTACAATGCAGCAAGCTTAGTAGTGTACCAGCCGGCCCGGCGTCTGACCGGGAGGCATCCCCGTTACCCTCAGCCAACGCCCAGGAGCCAACTCATGGCGATCGAACTTCCCCCATTGCCCTACGAAAAGAACGCGCTGGAGCCGAACATCTCGGCCGAAACGCTGGAGTTTCACTATGGCAAGCACCACCAGGCCTATGTGACCAATCTCAACAACCTGATCAAGGGCACCGAGTTCGAAAGCGCGGCGCTGGAAGACATCATCAAGAAGTCCTCCGGCGGCGTGTTCAACAACGCAGCGCAGATCTGGAACCACACCTTCTACTGGCACTCCATGCGCTCGCCCAAGAGCGACAACAAGCCGGCCGGCAAACTGGCCGAGGCGATCGACAAGGCGTTCGGCTCCTTCGACAAGTTCAAGGAAGAATTCAAGAAATCCGCCGTCGGCAACTTCGGTTCGGGCTGGACCTGGCTGGTGCAGCGTCCGGATGGTTCGCTGGGCATCGTCAACACTTCCAATGCGGCCACGCCGATCACCGGCAGCGACAAGCCGCTGTTCACCATCGACGTGTGGGAACACGCCTACTACATCGACTACCGCAATGCTCGCCCGAACTATGTGGACAAGTTCTGGGATCTGGTGAACTGGGATTTCGCTGCGAAGAATCTCGGCTGATATCTCCCTCCCCTGCTCGCAGGGGAGGGCTTCGCCCCTTCCTCTACCATTTGTAGGGGAAGGCGCTTTCAGGCTTACACCGAAGGCGGCTGCGAGTCGCCCGACGCGATCGACTTCTTCGCCGGACGGCCGAACAACTTTCGAAGAAAGGCGCCGGCCGCAGCCAGGCCGATGATGATGAACTTCTTGAAGGCCAGCAGCAATAAGCCCAGCTTGGCGAACAGGCCCGCCTTGGCGGCGATGCCGCCAGCAACCAGTGCGGCCAGGCCGTACGCGGCAAGCTTGTCGGTGCTTGCGTTGTAGTCGGTGTAGCGGTTGCCGGTGTCGAAGTTGGTCGACGCCAATACCTTGGGCATTTCCTGTTTGATCTTGGGGAAATCGGCCATCGCCGCCACCGCGGTCAGTTCCAACACCCCTTGGCGACCAAGCACGCGAATGTTGTAGTTCAAGGTATTACCGCTGGCGTCGTCGGCTTTCAGCTCCTTGGCCCAGTACATCTTATGGCTCTGCGCGTCGTAATAAGGCGGCTCGGCCCAACCCAGCAAATGCAGGCCGGCGTAACCCTCCTGCTTACGTTTCTCGTTGTCGCTCTTGTCGGCCTCCTGCATGTCCTTGAGCAACTTGGTGTAGTCGATCTTGGCGGCATCTTCGTCCGAAACGTGACCATCGTCGTTGTAAGTGATGACTACACCCCAGCCCTGGTCGGACAGGGGGCTTACAGCCTGAGGGATGATCATGCCCAAGGTCTTGCTACCCGGCGGATTGCCCCAGCCCTGCGTGAGCAGACGCTCGGCATCGCTCGGCGACAGGTAGTAAAAATCGTCGTTGAGCTGCAACGTCGCAATGCCGTTAGGCAGCTTGATCGTACCGTGTTCGGGCTTGAACGAAGCGAGCAGTTGCGCGGACTTGTCCTGGGTGGAGCCGGCGTCGGCCGGAGTGTTTTGTGCATGGACGCTGGCTGCGCACAACGCCAACGCCGCCAATAGGAGGCGAATCGGTTTCATAGTTCCTTGTGCCCTGTAGTCGCGGAGTATCCGCAGAATGGCCGCGCCTCAGGTCAAGCCATCAGCGCGGGTCGAGCGCATGATGCCATGCGAACTTGGGCTGAGGGAGAGGCGTAGGCTGGGATGGCAATCCCAGCCTACATTCGTCAGAGCACCTTCAGCGCAGGTGCTGCTTGCTCTTCGCGTTGTAATGCCCGTGCAATCTCGTCCACACGTGCCGCCAAGGTCTTTGTATCCTGCGCACACACGGTGGCATGCCCCACCTTGCGCCCAGGACGCGGCTGTTTGCCGTAGTCGTGCCAATGGCTGTCGACGCCGTTGAGCACCGGCGTCGCGTCCGGCAATTCACCGATCCAGTTGAACATCGCCGAACAGCCCCTTGCCGAGGTATCGCCCAACGGCAAGCCGAGCACGGCCCGCACATGGTTTTCGAACTGGCTGGCAATGGCGCCTTCGATGGTCCAGTGACCGGAGTTGTGCACGCGCGGCGCCATTTCGTTGCCAAGCAACTCGCCGTCCTTGACGAACAGCTCCAGCGCAAACACGCCTACGTAATCCAGATGGTCGGCCAGGGTGCGCGCCAATGCCGCGGCGCGCGCCTGTAATCCACCGACTTCCGGCGCAGGCGCGAGGCTCATGCTCAGCACACCATCGGTATGCCAGTTCTGGGTGAGCGGCCAGACGCGGAAATCGCCATGGCGTGTGCGCACCGCCAGCACGGAAAGCTCGCGCTCGAACGGCACGAAGGCCTCAAGAATCAAACCGTGCGCATTGGCGCCCAGCGTCTCCCAGGCCGCATCCGCGTCTGAGAGCTGCTTGATGCGGAACTGACCCTTGCCGTCGTAACCCAGGCGGCGAGTTTTCAAGATGGAGGGAGCGCCGATCTTGGCCAAGGCACGCTCCAGATCTTCGCGTGTGTCGACCGCCTCGAACGCCGGCGTCTGCAAACCGCATTCGCGGAACAGGGTTTTCTCGGCCAGACGATCCTGCGCTACCGCCAGCGCGCGTGGATTGGGAAATACCGCCACGTGTTCGGCCAGCCAGTGCGCGGTATCTGCCGGCACGTTTTCAAAATCGAAGGTGACCACGTCGACTTCGGCCGCGAATTTTTCCAGCGCGGCGAAATCGGTCCAATCGGCCAGGCGCAGCGACGCCACCTGCCCGGCACAAGCATCAGCGGCGCTGTCTACGACCAAGGTCCTGACTCCCAACGGGGCCGCGGCAATGGCCAGCATGCGGGCAAGCTGTCCGCCGCCCAGGATGCCCAGCACGGGTTGCTTATTACGTATGCTCACGAACGGGGGTCCGAGTTGTCCAGTACGGTCTGGGTTTGACGCGCGCGATAAGCCTCCAGCGCCTTGGCGATGGCCGGATCGTGCAGGGCCAGGACGGAGGCAGCGAGCAAGCCGGCATTACACGCCCCGGCGCGGCCGATCGCCAGGGTACCGACCGGAATGCCAGCCGGCATCTGGGCGATGGAAAGCAGGGAATCCATGCCGTTCAGCGCCTTGGACTGCACCGGCACGCCGAACACCGGCAGCCGGGTCTTGGCCGCCAGCATGCCTGGCAGATGGGCGGCGCCACCGGCGCCGGCGATGATCACTTGGATGCCGCGCTGCACCGCTTGCTCGGCATACTGGAACAGCAGATCCGGGGTGCGATGGGCCGATACCACCCGCACCTCGTGCGGCACGCCCAGCTCCTGGAGCACGTCCGCGGCGTGCGTCATGGTTTCCCAATCCGAACGCGATCCCATCACCACACCCACTCGCGGTGCTGAAGCAGTTTCCGTCATGGCCCGGTCGTCCAAAAGGGGCTATTGTACGGACTTCGCCGCATTGCAACGATACCTGCCGTTTCCATGGACAAACGCCTGCTCGACATCCTGTGCTGCCCGGTAAGCAAGACGCCGGTGCGGCCCCTCAACACCGGTGAACTGACCGCCCTGAACCAGGCCATCGACGGCGGTCAGGTGCTCAATGTCGCCGGGGGCCCGGTCCAGAACCGGGTGGACGAGGGCTTGATCACGGTCGACCGCAAGGTGATCTACCGGATCGAGGATGGCATCCCGGTGATGCTGCCCGAGGAAGGCATCGGCACCACCCAATTCACGGATTTTCCGTCCGGCGCCTAGGGCTCGTTCAGGTATCTTCACGCCGGCTGGATAGATGATTCACAAAAGCATGACTTGGGACATGGCGGTGAAATGGGTTTTCGCTTATGTTCCGAGCATCGGCAGCATCCCTGTAACGATCGTCCGCGGTCGGCAAAGGCGATCAGCAGCCATTGTCGGCAGCATTCAAACAAGGCCTAGCGAGCCAACCACAGGGGTGTGGCGATGAAAGAAGCCAACGAATCCTCCAACGTAGTCAATCTTAGCCAACGGCTGGACCCATCCAGCGGACGCGGGGGCGACCTGTTGAATGCTGTCCGGAACATCTCCTCCCGCCGCCTGCAGCAATACGTCGGCAACATGTTCGAGCACGTCGACGACGCCCTGTTCGATCTGGCGGAGAAGGCGGAGAACAATGCCGCGCAAATGCATTACTTCGACGGCATGCGCGAGGTGCGCAAGCGTCGGCCGGTGATCGAGCGCGCTTTTCTGGCCCTGGTGGCGCGCGAGCTGAACGACTTTGCCAGCGGTACCCGGCCGGCCGGCGCCAACACTGGCCCCAGCACCCCTGCGCCGCAGCCCGGTTCGGTGGAGCTGTCGCTGGTAGCCGATAACGAGCTGGAAGAGTCGCTGGCCATCACCAGCATGATCGGCAAGAACGAGACGCGCCTGACGCGTGACCTGTTCGCCGTGAACCAGCGCCTGTCGGTCATCTGCGGCGGCACGCGCATCGAAGACGCCAGCAATCCGATCGGCCCGGCCATGCTCTCGCAGGCGTTCCGCCAGGCGATGCGAGAGCTGAACGCCGACATGCGCGTGAAGCTGATCATCTACAAGCTGTTCGATCGCTATGTGATGGCTGCGCTGGAGGAGTTGTACCAGGAAGTCAACGCCGAACTGATGCGCGCGGGAGTGCTGCCGCAGTTGCGCCACGAAGTGGTGCGAAGCGCCGGTACCGGTGCTGCCGCTGGGGCAACTGCTGCCACGGCGGCTGGCGAAGTTCCCCAACCGCTGCCGGCTGACGACAGCGAGGCCTCGGCCGAATTGCTGCAGACGCTGCGCACCCTGTTCACGGCACGCCGCGCGCACCCGAATGTGCCGCTGTCGGCGATGACCATGGGGCCGCTGCCGACCGCCAACGAATTGATCGGCGCGCTCAGCGTGCTGCAAAGCCAGGCGGCCATGGTGCCGATGCCGCAGCCGGCGGCAACCACGACCATGAACACGTCGGACATTGCCGAGCAGGTATTGCAGCTCAAAGAACAGCTGATGTTGCAGCTCGGCTCGCTGCGCGGCCAGCGTCCGGGGCAGATCGCCACCATCGATGAAGACACCATCGACCTGGTCGGCATGCTGTTCGAGTTCATACTCGAGGACCGCAACCTGCCGGCGCAGATGCAGGTGCTGCTGGCGCGCCTGCAGATTCCTTATCTCAAGGCCGCGATCCTCGACCGCAAGCTGTTCGCGCATCGGCAGCACCCTGCGCGCCGCTTGCTGGACGGCCTGGCCGAAGCGGCCAAGAGCTGGTCGGAAGAATCGGACCGCGACGGCCGCCTGCACGACACCGTCAAGGCCATCGTCGAACGCCTGTTGCAGGAATTCGATGATGACATGTCGATCTTCGATCGTCTTTCGGCCGAATTGCAGCAGTTCCAGGAATCGAACCGCCGTCGCGCGGAACTCGCCGAACAGCGCGTGGCGGAGTCCACCCGCGGCCGCGAGAAACTGGAACAGGCGCGCCGCCGTGCCGCGCGCGAAATCCTCAACCGCATCGGTGACAACGTACTGCCACCGCTGATCCACGGCGTGCTGTCGCGTGCATGGGCGAACTACCTGGTACTGACCATCCTGCGCAAGGGCGAGGAATCGAACGAATTCCGCGAAGCGCTGCGCTTTGTCGATGCCTTCATCGCCAGCACCAGACCGGTGCGCACGCCGGAAGCCAAGCGCGATCTGCGGCAACTGCTACCGGGCATCGAGCGCGCATTGCGCAAAGGCCTGGCGAACGTCGCCTTCCAGGAGGCCGACATCGAGAAACTGCTCGCCCAGCTGCACGGCTATTATCGCCAGCAGCTAGGCGAACCAACCCCCGCATCGGCGCAACCGCAAGCCGCCGCAGCCGCGCCTGCGCCGCTGCCGATTCCGGAAAGCATCCAGCCGATCGCCGAGAGCGCGGCCGACCTGGAGGACGATTCGACCAACGACCCGGCCGAAGACAGCATTGCGCCGGATGTGCGTGAGCAGCTCGAACTGGTAAAGGCGCTCAAGCCGGGCACCTGGCTGGAATTCAGCGGCCAGGACGAGCACTTCGAGCGCGCCAAGCTGTCGTGGATCAGCCCGATGAGCGGACGCTACCTGTTCGTCAATCGCCGCGGCTTGAAGGTGGGGGATTTCTCGCCTTATGAATTGGCCTTGGTGATGGCGGAAGGCCGCGCGCGGATCCTGGCATCCAACGCGCTGTTCGATCGCGCGATGGATGCGATCGTGGATCGCTTGAGTCACGAAGAGGCCCGTCCGGGCGAGGCGCCCTAAACGGGCTGCACGCCCGCCGCTCCTGTAGGCTGGGATGAAATCCCAGCTTTCGCGCCACACGACGATGCTGGGATTTCGTCCCAGCCTATGACACTGCCAGTGCAGTGCCGTTTCTACCCCCATGCGAGTAGCATGCGCGACATTCCCACCACGTGCCTTTGCTTCCCGCATGAGTCAAACCTTTCGATTCGTCCCGCCCGACCAGCGCCTGATCGACGCCGATGTGGAACGCGCTTTTGCCGAAGACATCGGCCACGGTGACGCCACCGCCAGTCTGCTACCCGCCGACGCACAAGCCTTCGCCGCACTCACCTGCCGAGAGGAAGCGGTCATCGCCGGCATTCCCTGGTTCGATACCTGCGTGCACAAGCTCGACCCGCAGGCACGCATCCATTGGCGCGTCAACGACGGTGACCAGGTAACGCCCGGCACCATCGTTTGCGAGATGCATGGCAATGCTCGCGCCCTCGTTACGGCCGAACGCTCCGCACTGAATTTCCTGCAGATGCTTTCCGGCACCGCCACCATCACGGCAACCTACGTCGCTGCCGTGGCCGGCACCAGGACACGCGTGCTCGATACCCGCAAGACTGTGCCGGGTTTGCGCCTCGCCCAGAAATACGCTGTTCGCTGCGGCGGCGGCCACAACCATCGCATCGGTCTTTACGACGCCATCCTGGTCAAAGAAAACCACATCATCGCCGCCGGTAGCATCGCCGCAGCAGTCCAGGCCGCCCGTCAGCTGCACCCTACCCTGCTGCTGGAAGTAGAAGTCGAAAACCTGGACGAACTGCAGCAGGCGCTCGACGCCGGGGTGGACCGCATCATGCTGGACAATTTCAGCTTGCCACTGATGCAGCAGGCCGTCGCGCAAGCCGATGGCCGCGTACCGTTGGAGATCTCCGGCAACGTCGACCTTCAAAGCATCGGCGACTACGCGCGCACCGGCGTGGACTACATCTCGGTCGGTGCGCTGACCAAGCATGTGCGGGCCATCGACCTTTCGCTCCGTTTGAAAATCAGCTGACTTGCGAGGCGGGCCGGTCGCCCACACACTGGAGTTATGGGCGACTTCGCTACCTTACTGCTGCTGCTCGTGCTGCTGGCCATCGCCGGCACTTGGCTGGTGCTCAGTCGTGCCCGCGATCGCGCCATTCAGGAAGCCCGTTGGCGCTGCCAACAGCACGGCCTGCAGTTGCTGGATGAAACGGTGGGCATGAGTGGCCTGCGGGTGCGCCGCTTCCGCGGCAAGCGGGTGCTGGAGCGCCGCTACAGTTTTGAAGTAAGCATTGACGGCAACGACCGCGAAGCGGGCCATCTGTGGATGATCGACTCAGTGCTGACAGCGCTGATACTTCCCACTGTCGAGCTGTATACGCCGGAATATCCGACACATGAAACTTCGACAGTCGAAGGCGGCAATGTGTTGCCGTTTCGCCGACATGACCATGACCGGGATATCCGCCATTAACGGGGGCAAACACCGTAGGCTTGGATGACAATCCCAGCATCACGATATTTGCCAGCACGCCAATGCAGGGATTGCCATCTCAGCCTACGCTTCTTCTCGAAAAGGAGTGGAGTCGGATTCGCGCAGGCCAAACATCCCAATTGTTTACCACACCTACGCGTGACTCACTATTCCGCATGACCTACGATTTGTCTCAAATGACTTTTTTTGCACGCGAGCGCTAAATTTCAAGGCTTAGTCCTTGCGCCTTAGCGATGACGCTTTTCTTATGAACGCTCTCGTCCCTCTTGATCGAGGTAGCTTTTATGAACCCGCCATTCAATGCTATGTCCCTGGGTTTGGTTGCTGCCGCATTCCTGGCGTGGACCGTAACACCTGATGCCCACATCACTCCAATTTCATTACATTGCAGGTGATGCCTCATGAAATCATATATGGTCATTTCGTCTGGTGCTTTGCTTTGCGCCACTTTTCCCTCGTTCGGCACAGCACAACAACAAAACGCCGAAGACAAGAAATTTACTCCTGCCACGGTCCCCGGCGTCGTCTCTTATGCCGAAAAAATCAATGCCGATGGTGAGACCATCATTCGCCGCTCGATCGAAGTCGACAGCCCTGACGAACCTGACAAGAAAATACGGATCGGGCAGGTGCTAAAAAAATTGGAAAATGGCGACCTACTCTTGGTGCCGGGGCAACAGCCTGAAGACGCTGATGTATATCGACAAAAAATCTGTCAAAAAATGGGAGGCATAGACGTTACCAATCAGTCTCAGGTCGTCATTAGCGAGGAGACACTGGATGGTGGGTCTTGTAAACAACCCAATTCAAAAGCTTCTAAATACCTGCCTAAAGCTGGCGCCATAGTGAACGGCACATTCAAAGAGTCGCCCAAACTCAAAAATAATGGAGAAAGTCAGACAAATATCTCCGGCGGCTTGCAGGCAACTCCCAATTACGTAACCCCTGTAGCGCCTAACACCAGCGTAATTGTCAACCAGAATTTCTTTACCATTGGCACGTCCTATTATGGAACTACGGTTGCAGGCATGGTTTCTGCAAAGCTGACCGTTATGGGGAGGTGCGTTATGCGATCCGCCGATCCCGCTAGCGCAGGTCAAACAGGGGCGATATCACCGTATGTGAATTGTCTTTCCGGCCCCGCTCCCGGTTTCTATCCCACCACTCTGGAAGGATGTATTCCAGCTTTCTGCCGTACAGGAATGGGACAGGTTGCTGTTTTTCAGTAGCCGACAGCGCGTCAAAAACGAGCATGACTGGGATGTCAGTCCTGCTTCCGGCAAGCTACCTAGCCCTCTTCCCCAAGGGGAGAGGGCGCCGCCCTCGCGGCGCAGCGCACTTTCCATCCATATGCAATAGCCAGCAGCACAAACCATACCGGGCTGGCCAGCAATGCCTGGCGCGTATCCGCCTGCAAGGTCAGCAGCCACAACACGAATGCGAAGAACGCCAGGCACACCCAGCACATCAGCACACCGCCCGGCATCTTGTACGTGGAGGCGGCATGCAGCTGCGGCCGCTTGCGGCGGTACGCCATGTAGGCCACCAGGATCAGCGACCACACGAACATGAAAAGCACCGCCGACAGCGTGGTCACCAGGGTGAAAGCCGTCACCAAATTGGGCACCAGGTAAACCAGCATGGCGCCCAGCAGCAAGCAGATGCAGGAAAACAGCAAGCCATGCGAAGGCACTGCGGCCTGGGACAAGCGCGCGAACAGACGCGGTGCGTGGTTTTCTTCGGCCAGCCCGAAAAGCATGCGGCTGGTGGAAAAGACACCGCTATTGGTCGAGGAGGTCGCCGAGGTCAGCACCACGAGGTTGATCAGGCTGGCTGCCGCGGGAATGCCGGCCAGCATGAACAACTCCACGAACGGACTCCTGCCCGGCTGCACCAGGCGCCACGGTGTCACCGCCATGATCACGACCAGCGCCAGCACATAGAACAAAAGCAAGCGCAGCGGAATAGCGTTGATCGCCTTGGGCAGGTTGCGCGTGGGATCGGCCGTTTCCGCCGTAGCGGTACCTACCAGCTCGATGCCGACAAACGCGAATACGCCGAGCTGGAAACCGGCGAACAAACCACCTATGCCGGTAGGGAACAAGCCACCGTCGTTCCACAAATTCGCCAGCTGGGCATGCTGGCCCGAGGGTGAGGTGAACCCGAATATCACCATGCCCAAGCCGACCACGATCAACACCATGATCGCCACGATCTTGATCAGCGCGAACCAGAATTCCAACTCACCGAACCAACGCACGGCGGTAAGATTCAGGGCCAGCAACAACAGCACGCACAGCAGTATCGGCACCCACGGCATCAGGCCAGGGAACCAGAATTGAGCATAGGAGGCGATGGCGACCACCTCCGCGATGACAGTGACGATCCAACAGAACCAATACGTCCAGCCGCAGAAGAAGCCCGCCCAGGGACCCAGCAAGTCGGTCGAAAAGTCGATGAACGACTTGTACTGAAGGTTAGAGAGCAATAGCTCGCCCATCGCGCGCATCACGAAGAACAGCATCACGCCGATGATCAGATACACCAGCAGGATCGAAGGCCCGGCCAGGCTGATCGCCTTGCCCGAGCCCATGAACAGGCCGGTACCGATCGTGCCGCCGATGGCGATCAATTGCAGATGGCGATTGGACAGGCTGCGGCGGAGGTGGTCGGGGTGAGAAGAGCTGGCGGACATGCGGAGCAACCTGCAGGAAATGGCAGCACCTTAGAGAAAATGCTGCAAGGCAGGAATCGCTAACGCGCGCAGCAGCTTGTAAGGGAAAGCCGATCCCTTGAGAAAAGCCTCACGATGCAGCGCATCGCCAATGCACAACGATGCGACTTACTCTAACCCTCGCCTTGAAGGGGAGCGGAAACGGCTGCACGGCGTCCCTTCCACCAGTAAGACACCGCCAAGATGACAAACCACACCGGGCTGGCCACGAGGGCCTGGCGCGTATCCGCCTGCAAGGTCAGCAGCCACAGCACGAATGCGAAGAACGCCAGGCACACCCAGCACATCAGCACACCGCCCGGCATCTTGTAGGTGGAAGCGGCATGCAACTGCGGTCGCTTGCGGCGGTACGCCATGTAGGCCACCAGGATCAGCGACCACACGAACATGAAAAGCACCGCCGACAGCGTGGTCACCAGGGTAAAAGCCGTCACCAGGTTGGGGATCACGTAAATCAGTGCGGCACCCAGCAGCAAACAGATGCAGGAAAACAGCAGACCATACGAAGGCACCGCCGCCCGCGACAAGCGTCCGAACACGCGCGGTGCGTGGCTTTCCTCAGCCAAGCCGTAGAGCATGCGGCTGGTGGAGAAGATGCCGCTGTTGGCTGAAGAGGTCGCCGAAGTCAGCACCACGAAGTTGATCAGGCTGGCTGCCGCGGGAATGCCGGCCAGCATGAACAACTCCACGAACGGACTCCTGCCCGGCTGCACCAGGCGCCACGGCGTCACGGCCATGATCACCACCAGCGCTAGCACATAGAAAAGGATGATGCGTACCGGGATTGAGTTGATCGCCTTGGGCAGGTTGCGCGTAGGATCGGCCGTTTCCGCCGCCGTGGTGCCCACCAGCTCGATGCCGACGAAGGCGAATACCGCGATCTGAAAACCGGCGAAGAAACCGCCTACGCCAGTGGGAAACAAACCGCCATCGTTCCACAGATTGGCCAGCGCAGCATGATGGCCCGAGGGCGAGGTAAACCCGAACGCCACCATGCCGAAGCCGGTCGCAATCAAGGCCATGATCGCGACGATCTTGACCAATGCAAACCAGAACTCCAGCTCGCCGAATACGCGTACGGCGGTGAGATTCAGCGCCAGCAGCAACAACACGCACAACAGCGCCGGCACCCACGGCACCAGGCCAGGGAACCAGAACTGCGCATAGGACGCGATGGCGATCACGTCCGCGATGGCAGTGACGATCCAACAGAACCAATACGTCCAGCCGCAGAAGAAACCCGCCCAGGGACCCAGCAAGTCGGTCGAAAAGTCGATGAACGACTTGTACTGAAGGTTCGACAGCAACAGCTCGCCCATCGCGCGCATCACGAAGAACAGCATCACGCCGATGATCAGATACACCAGCAGGATCGAAGGCCCGGCCAGGCTGATCGTCTTGCCCGAGCCCATGAACAGGCCGGTGCCGATCGCGCCGCCGATGGCGATCAATTGCAGATGGCGATTGGACAGGCTGCGACGGAGGTGATCCGGATGCTCGTGGACGTCGGACATGCGAGGCGGCTTGTAGGAGAAAGCCGATACCTTAGAGGAAATGCCTGGGGGCGGCTATCGCAAGCATCCGGCACGGCTTATAGGAGTAGGCCGATACCTTGCAGCTCGACAGCTAGCCTCCCCTTTCCGGGCAGGAACGAAAGCTACTTCACCACCCGCAGATGCGAGCCACCACCCCGCTTCGGCTTGTCCCCATCTCCGGTAGGCGGTTCCGGCTCGGGCGGCGAAGGCGGCGTGTCGCTCGGCGGCTCGCCGCTATGTTCCTCGTCTTCAGCCGGGAACATCATGCCCTGCCCGTTTTCCTGCGCATACAGGGCCAGCACCGCCGGCACCGGAATCTGGATGCTGTGGCTGACCCCGGAAAAACGCGCCTGGAAACTGATCCACTCGTTGCCCAGGTCCAGGTTGGCGACGGCGCGCATGGCCAGGTTGAGCACCACTTGCCCGTTCTTGATCACGTGCGGCGGCACCCGCACGCCATTGCGGGTGGCGTCGACCAGCATGTAGGGGGTGAGGTTGTTGTCGCTGATCCAGTCGTAGATCGCCCGCAGCAGGTACGGGCGATTGGAACTCATATTTGGGTGTTGCTGGTTGGTCACCTTAAGGACCCTCTGATCTATTCCTACGTGCCCGGCATGACGTCCAGAAGGCCCGCAGGGCGTGTCGCGTGGCACAGGGCAGTAAGGCCGTCTGTTCAAGCCACGTGGCACGTCCTGCGGGCCTTCTGGACGTCACCCCGTCTTTAAATTCTAAATGTTGGGGCCGCACGGCATGCGCGCCTCGCTTCGCCCCGCCGTCTAGACATATACCACCAGTATGCCTTCGCCGCCGCGACGAAGCGAGGCGCGCATACCGTGCGGTGACGGGTACCTAGGAATAGATCAGAGGGTCCTCAAAGCCTTTTCTTGTGCCGTCAGACTGCGAGCATACCCCTGACTGTGGAACAGGCGCTCGCCGTAGTCCATGATCGGCTTGCCTTCGCGACCCAGGTCGACCCCCAGGGAGGGCAGCCTCCACACCACCGGCGTCACCAGGCAATCGGCCAGGCTCATTTCCGGATTGAGAAAGAACTTGGACGCCTTGAACAAGGGCAATGCGGTCAGTAGCTGTTCGCGCAGTCGCTTGCGAGCCACGTCCGCTGGGCGGCCGCCAGCCTTGATATGTTCGATTTCCGGCAGCCAGTCGCGTTCGATACGCACCGCCGCCAGCCGCAACCTGGCGCGGGAAAGCGGATCGATCGGCATCAGCGGCGGATGCGGGTAGCGCTCGTCGAGGTACTCGCACACGACGGAGGTGTCGTACAGCGTAAGCTCGCGATCCACCAGGGTCGGCAGGGTGTGATAGGGGTTCAGATCGAGCAGGTCCTGGGAGGGCTTGGCCGGGTCGACCACGACCAGGTCATAGGCGACTCCTTTCGCGGCCAGCACCAGCCGCACTCGATGACACTGGATGTCATCGGCAGCGGTGTACAGGGCGAGTACCGTCCGGGAACGAGCGTTCTGGACCATGCACTTTCCTCCCCTTAAGTTTGGCCGCAAGGATGGCGTGTGCCACCCCGCGGCCACAAGTCCCTTCTTTAGCTTTTCTAAGGGGACGTCAGTGGACGTCCTTCCAATATTCCTTCTTCAGCAAGTACGCCAGGAAGGTGAAGCCCAGCAGGAACAGCACCACCCAGATGCCGTAATGGCGACGCTCAAGCGCGGCCGGCTCGGAGGCGTATTGCAGGAAGTTGGTGACGTCGCGGGCGGCCTGCTGGTACTGCTCCGGCGTCAGCTTGCCGGGATGAAGCAGCGTGAGCTTTTCGATCTGCGGATCGTCGCCCGGGGTAGCCGGCTTCATTACCGGCACCTGCTCGCCCTGCAGCTCCCACAAGGGGAACGGCATGGCCGCATTGGGCAGGACGGTGTTGTTCCAGCCGATCGGGCTCTTGGGGTCGAGGTAGAAGGCATTGAGATAGGCGAATACCCAATTCTCGCCCTTGGCCGAAACCTCCAGCGAGAGATCCGGCGGCGCCTTGCCGAAGAACTTCTGCGCGTCCTCGGGCGGCATGTGCGAAACCACCGGATCGCCGAACTTACCCCCGGTGAAGTCGAGGTTCTTCATCACCTCGTCCTGGGTCAGTCCGAGGTCGTCCGCGATGCGCTCGTAGCGCAGATACTTGAGTGAATGACAGCCTACGCAGTAGTTGAAAAAGATGTGCGCGCCGCGCTGCAGCGAAGCCGTATCGCGCAGGTTGGTGCCTGCATCAGGCAGTTCCGGACCTTCGGCCATGGCGGCCGAGGTGCCGAGCAGCAGGCCAAACGCCAGCGCGAATAAGGAAATGTAGCGCTTAGTCATGCGTCGTCACCCGTTCCGGAACCGGCTTGGTCTTTTCCCAGCCAAGATGCGTATACAGCCACAGGAATACGAAGAATCCGAAGTAGATCAGCACCATCACGCGGCCGAACAGGTTCTCCAGCGAGGTGACGTCGACGCCCGCGCCAAACAGCATCGGAATCAGCTCGGCGGTGGAATCGGTGCCGATCAGCACCAGCCCGAAAAACGCCAGCACGAACAAGCCCAATGCCACCTTGTAGCCGGTGCCACGATAGCGGATCGACTTGACCTTGCCGCCGTCGATCCATGGCATCAGGAACAGCAGCACAATCGCGCCGAACATGCCCAGCACGCCCCACACCGCGGTGCCCAAGGCCGAAGGAATCATGCGCACGATCGCGTAGAACGCGGTGAAGTACCACACTGGCTTGATCTGCGCCGGCGTGACAAGGTTGTTCGCCGGCACCGAGTTGTCGTGTTCGAGGAACCATCCGCCGAAGGTCGGCTGAAAGAAGATGATGAAGGCGGCGATGGCAAGGAACAGACCTACGCCGACCAGATCCTTCACCGTGTAATACGGATGGAACGGAATGCCGTCGGCCGGCTTGGTCGGATCCCAGCGGTTGCCCTTCGGACCGTGCTTCACGTCCACGCCATCGGGGTTGTTCGAACCCACTTCATGCAGAGCGGCCAGGTGCAAGACCACCAGCAGCAACAGCACCAGCGGCAGCGCGATCACGTGCAGGGCGAAAAAGCGATTGAGCGTGGCGTCGGCGGGCAGGTAGTCGCCCATGATCCACTCGACCAGATCCTTGCCGATCACCGGGATGGTGCCGAACAGTGACACGATCACCTTCGCGCCCCAGAACGACATGTTGCCCCATGGCAGCACGTAACCCATGAAGGCTTCGGCCATCAGCACCAGGAAGATCAGCATGCCGAGCAGCCACACCAGCTCGCGCGGCTTCTGGTACGAGCCGTACATGAGGCCGCGGAACATGTGCAGGTAGACCACCACGAAGAACAACGATGCCCCCGTGGTGTGCATGTAGCGGATCAGCCAGCCCCACTCCACGTCACGCATGATGTACTGCACCGAGTCGAACGCGCCGCTCGCGCTCGGGTCGTAGTTCATGGTGAGGAAGATGCCGGTGACAATCTGGTTGACCAGCACCAGCAGGGCCAGCGAACCGAAGTAGTACCAGAGGTTGAAGTTTTTCGGCGCGTAGTACTCGGTCATGTGCTTGCGGTACACCGGCATCAAGCCGGGTGCGCGCTCGTTGACCCATTCGCCCAAGGAAGAAAAAGCGTTCGAGAAGACGTTGGCCATTACGCATTTCCCTCCGCATCCACGCCGATCTGCACGGTGGCATCGTCGACAAAGTGATAAGGCGGAATCGCCATGTTCTTCGGCGCAGGTACGCCCTGGTAGACGCGGCCGGCCATGTCATAGCGCGAGTGATGGCAGGGGCAGTAATACCCGCCCTGCCAATTCGGATCGAACGGCTCGGCCTTCATCTCGCCCACATAGTCGGGCACGCAGCCCAGATGGGTGCAGATGCCGATCATCACCAGCCACTCCGGCTTGATCGAACGGGTGGCGTTCTGGGCGTACTTGGGTTGCTGGTCGGCTGATGCACCGTCTGAGCCGGGATCGACCAGACGGCCATCCTGCTTGGGCAGCGCCGCGAGCTGAGCTGGCGAGCGATTGACGATGAACACAGGAAGACTGCGCCAGGCCACGATCAGCTGCTGGCCCGGCTCGATCTTCTTGAGTGACTGGGTAACGGGAGCGCCGGCGGCCTTCGCTTTTGCACTGGGTTCCCACGACTTAATGAAAGGCACAGCTGCCGCCACTACGCCTACTCCTCCCACCACGGCGGTGGTCGTAGTGAGAAAGCGGCGGCGGCCTTGATCGACGACTTCGTTCGCCATCAGGCTCTCCGGTACTTGCATGCCATAAACACTGCAGAAACCAGATTCTGCCGCTGCGGACGAGCTAAAGGTTGCGCTTCGCCGACCGCCCCAGGATCGTGCCCCTGCAAAATCGCGTTACCTACAAAAATCGCGTTAGTCTAGCCTCAGGTCAAGAACCCTACAATAAAACCGCACAGGCGGTCACGTCGCTCTGCCACACTTACACGCTTACCTTTCTTCAAGACTGATTACGACATGAAGCATGCCGCCGGCATCGTCGCCTTTGTTGCCCGATTCGTGATACTCGGGCTGGCGATCGCGTTCGTAATCAGCCTGATCTGGCCAGGCGTCGGTGATCGTTTGCGCGCGCGTTTCGGCTTGCCGCACACATCCGCTCCAACTGTAAGCGCTCCGCAACCTGCTCCGTTCTCCTATGCCGATGCCGTTGCCAAGGCTGCGCCTTCGGTCGTGAACATCTACGCCAACAAGGTGGTGACCGAGCAGGCCGTACGCATGTTCACCGATCCGTTGATGCAGCAGCTGTTTGGCGGCACACCCGCTGGCCCACCCGTCGCACGGCGCGAACAGAACCTCGGCTCCGGCGTGATCGTCAGCGCGGACGGCTACGTGCTCACCAACTATCACGTGATCGCCAATGCCGACGACATCCAGGTACTGCTCTACGACGGGCGCGTCGCAAAAGCGAAGCTGGTCGGCGCGGACGAGGAAACCGATCTCGCAGTCTTGAAGGTCGAAGCCGGCAACCTGCCGGTGATCCAGATGGCCGATCCGAAAAAATTGCGCGTGGGTGACGTGGTGCTGGCCATCGGCAACCCGCTCAACCTCAATCAGACCGTGACCATGGGCATCATCAGCGCGATCGGTCGCCAGTTGAGCAACAGCAGTCCGGAAGATTTCATCCAGACCGACGCCGCGATCAATCTCGGCAACTCCGGCGGTGCACTGGTCAACAGCAACGGTGACCTGGTTGGTATCAACACCCTCCTCATCGGCAAGGCAGCCAATGCCGAGGGTATCGGTTTTGCCATTCCAGTCGATACGGCTACCAACGTACTGCGACAATTAATCGCAACCGGCCATGTGATCCGCGGTTGGCTTGGCGCGAACTACGGCTTCGTGCCGGTGGCGGCCGACAGCGGCTTGCCGGCGGCGGCAGCGCGCGGTGCCCAGGTTACCGATGTTTATGCCAGCGGCCCCGCCGCCGCGGCCGGCATCCAGCCGCACGACATTCTGCTGCGCATGGGCGAAGACGATATCCGCGATCCGGCCGACCTCGGCCGCCGCGAAGCCCTGCTCAAACCCGGCAGCAAGGTGGAAGTCTCCGGCCTGCGCAACGGCGTGCCGTTCCACGTGATGGTGAACGTGACCCAGCGTCCGCCGCGGATGCCGGTGGCCAGTTCGGCGGGGTAGGTTGGGGTCAAACCCCAACATCGCGCTGCGTGGAGATGGCAATGTTGGGGTTTACACCCCAACCTACAGACTCGCCAGCGGCGGATGAAGCGCCTTGCTATATCGCTGCACCAGCTCGCCTACGCGCTGCACGTATACCTGCGTTTCCGCAAACGGCGGCACGCCGTTGTAATGCTGCACAGCGCCTGGGCCTGCGTTGTATGCGGCAGCAGCCAATCGCACATTGCCATTGAAGTTCTTCATCAACAGGCCAAGGTAGCGCGCACCGCCACGGATGTTCTGCGCCGGGTCGAAGGCATCGAGCACCCCCATGTTGTTGGCGGTACCCGGCATCAATTGCATCAGCCCCTGCGCCCCCTTGATCGACATTGCGCGCGGATTGAAGGCGCTTTCGGCGTGAATGATGGCGCGGATCACGGCTTCGTCTACACCTGATTCCAGGCTCGCCTCGCGAATCACGTCCTTGTAGGCATCCAGGTTGAGCGCCACCGAGCCCCAGTTGATGGTCGAGTGCAGATTGCACGCCATGCAGGTTGCGATATAGCTGAACAGCTTGGTGACGTTGCTGGTCTGAGCCCCACCCTGCGGGATATTGGTGTATTCCACACTGCCGTCGCGGTGGGTTACCCGGTAAACCGCGCCGCGCAGCACACGGCTGTCCGGGGACTCCTGGCTGCCACTATCGGCCAGCGCAGACGGCAAGCTATTGCGCGATTCGCTGTAGGTCCACTGTCCAGGCTTACCGGCTGGCGGAGGCGGCACCGCGCGAGCCGTCGTTTCCACGCCAGCCGCCACCCGGTCCAACGAAGTGACGATAGGCGCGACCGGCGTAGCCGTGGTTTCGACCCAGCCGGTCACCCAGGCCAGCGAACTGACCTGGCTCGATATCACCCGTCGCGGCCCTGCATGCGGCGCCGGGGCCGAGAAAGAGGCCACCTGCTGGCATTGGCGGTAACCCGCCTTGCTACTGGTGAACACCACTTCCCCCTGCGATCCCGCACAGCGGTAAAGCGCGCCGGCATGGGCCGGCCGTGCGACCAGCAGCAACAGGACACAGCCCAGCAACACCAGCACGCTGGTCAGCAATAGCGCGGGGAGACGACTTGCCCTGGAGCCGCGCCTCCCCCATTGGCATACGGCGGCAAACATGGCCGGCAGTTTGCGCCCACAACCGCCGCGAGCCAAGCACGAATCGCCCAAATCGTGTGCCAGAACATGGATATACACCCAGGGCCGCGTAGGCTCAGAGGTAGGCTGGGATGCCAATCCCGGCATCGCGATCTTGGTCAGCATGGCAAGGCTGCTGTTGCCATCCCAGCCTACGACCGCCCGCAAGTGCTTGATCCATCAGTAGCAGCCTACTCACCGCGCGAGTACAATACGCGGTTCGATGCATTCCGCACCGCCTTGAAGAATCCACGGTACCCGACGCCATGAGCGGCAAGCTTTTCATCAAGACCCACGGCTGCCAGATGAACGAGTACGACTCGGCCAAGATGGCCGACGTGCTGCGCGCATCGCATGGCCTGGAGTTGACCCAAGATGAGGCGGAGGCGGACGTGATCCTGGTCAACACCTGCTCCATCCGCGAGAAGGCGCAGGAAAAAGTGTTCAGCCAGCTTGGCCGCTGGCGCGAATACAAGCAGGGTGGCAAGCCCGTGTTGATCGGCGTGGGGGGCTGCGTGGCCTCGCAGGAAGGCGAGGCGATCCTCAAGCGCGCGCCGTTCGTGGACCTGGTATTCGGCCCGCAAACCTTGCATCGCCTGCCCGAGCTGATCGAAGCCAAACGCGCCACCGGCAAGCCGCAGGTAGACGTGAGCTTTCCGGAGATCGAGAAATTCGATCGCCTGCCCGAACCACGCGCCGAAGGCCCCACCGCCTTCGTCTCGATCATGGAAGGCTGCTCCAAATACTGCAGCTACTGCGTAGTGCCCTATACCCGCGGCGAGGAAATCAGCCGCCCGTTTGACGACGTGATCGTGGAAGTGGCGCAGCTCGCCGAACAAGGCGTGCGCGAGGTGATTCTGCTGGGCCAGAACGTGAACGCCTATCGCGGCCCCACCCATGACGGCGGCACGGCCGACCTGGCGCTGCTGATCCATGCCATCGCGCAAATCGAGAGCATCGGCCGCATCCGTTTCACCACCTCCCATCCGCTGGAATTCTCCGATTCGCTGGTCGAGGCCTATGCGAACGTGCCGAAGCTAGCGAACTTCCTGCACTTGCCGGTGCAAGCCGGCTCGGACCGTGTCCTGGCGGCCATGAAGCGCGGCTACACGGCGCTGGAATTCAAGCAGAAGCTGCGCAAGCTGCGCGCGGTGCGCCCGGACATCTGCATCTCGTCCGATTTCATCGTCGGCTTCCCGGGCGAAACCGATGCCGATTTCGAAAAGACCATGAAGCTGATTGACGACGTCGGCTTCGACCAGAGCTTCTCCTTCATCTTCTCCGCGCGTCCCGGCACACCGGCAGCGAATCTTGCCGACGACACGCCAACTGCCGTGAAAAGCGAACGCTTGGCGCGTTTGCAAGCCGTGCTCAACGAGAACGCACGCAAGATCAACGAAGCCATGGTAGGCACCGTGCAACGCGTACTGGTGGAAAAGCCGAGCAGGAAAAACCCGAACGAGCTCACCGGCCGCACCGAGAACATGCGCTACGTGAACTTTCCGGGACCGGCCCGCCTGATCGGTCAGTTCGTGGATGTGGTGATCACCGAGGCAATGACCAACTCGCTGCGTGGACGTGTTGCCGGCGTGGACAGCGAAGCCGCCTGAACACCGGCATGGGCGCAAACGCCGCACGCATCCGCTTGATACCTTTCCAGGAGCTGCATGCTGCTGCGGTGGGTGAGTTGATCGTGTCGATCCAGCGCGAGGAATTCGGCTTCGATATTGACCTGGAACGCCAACCGGATCTGGCTGCCATTCCTGTGTATTACCAGCAAGGTGCCGGCAATTTCTGGGTAGCTTTGGATCAGGAAAAAGTTGTCGGCACGATCGCGCTGAAGGACATTGGCCATGCCAGCGTCGCGTTGCGCAAGATGTTCGTGGCCGCCGAGTATCGCGGCACTGCATCGAGCGTTGCGGCAAAGCTGCTGCATGGCGCCCTGGATTGGGCAAAGCAGCACGCGGTGCAGAACGTATTTCTGGGTACCACCGATAAATTCCGTGCTGCACATCGCTTCTATGAAAAGCATGGCTTCGCGCTGATCGACAAAACGCTGTTGCCGGCAAGCTTTCCGTTCATGCCGGTTGATACGCGCTTCTATCGGCTCGATCTTAAGCAAACAGACGCTTCAGTACCGCCGTAAGCCCCAGGGGCTGGCTACTTTGCCTGCATGCAAGGCACCGGTCCGGCTTTTGCCGGCGCGACGACCTACGAAAGAATTCGATAGCTATGAACAACGGTTTGAACCAACGCGATTTCGCCCTCGATCCGGAAGACAACGCCCGGCTCGCCAACCTGTGCGGTCCGTTCGACGAGCACCTGCGCCAGGTGGAACTGCGCCTGGGCGTGGAGATCGACCACCGCGGCAATCTGTTCCAGGTAATCGGCGAGGAAGCCGCCGTACGCACGGGCGAGAAAGTACTGCGTGCGCTCTATGCCGCCACCGAAAACGAGTCGCTCACCGGTGCGAAGATCAACCTGCACCTGGCCGAATCGGGCATCGACTCGATAGTCGAAGAAGCCGCCGAAAGCGCACAGGAAGTGACCATCAAGGTGAAGCGCGGCGTAATCAAAGGCCGCGGCCCGAACCAGGCGCGCTACCTGCACGCAATCACCACGCACGACATCAACTTTGGCGTCGGTCCTGCCGGCACCGGCAAGACCTATCTGGCCGTGGCCAGCGCCGTGGAAGCGCTGGAAGCCAATCGCGTGCAGCGCATCCTGCTGGTACGACCGGCGGTGGAAGCCGGCGAGAAGCTTGGCTTCCTGCCCGGCGATCTGTCGCAAAAGGTGGATCCCTACCTACGCCCGTTGTACGACGCGCTATACGAGATGCTGGGCTTCGAAAAAGTCGCCAAGCTGATCGAGCGCAACGTGATCGAGATTGCGCCGCTCGCCTATATGCGGGGCCGCACGCTCAACGATTCCTACGTCATCCTGGACGAAGCGCAGAACACCACCGTCGAACAGATGAAGATGTTCCTCACCCGTATCGGCTTCGGGTCGGTGGCGGTGATCACCGGCGACGTCAGCCAGATCGACCTGCCCCGCCACGTGCGTTCCGGCTTGCGCCATGCAGTCGAAGTGCTGCGGGGCGTGGATGGCATCAGCTTCACGTTCTTTACCTCGCGTGACGTAGTGCGACACCCGCTGGTGGCGAAGATCGTGCGCGCCTATGAAGCGTTTGAAGAGGCTGCCAATGAAGAGCAAGGGGCAGCCACCCCGAGCAACAAACCTGGGCGTGGGAGCTGAGGCCATGGCAGGCGAATCCCCGGCCACCGTCCACTTGAGCTATGGCATCCCGCGCGCCGGCGTGCCCTCGCCGGCCAGCTTCCGCCGCTGGGTGGAGGCGGCCTTGGCCGGCGCGCGCCGCCGCCGGCCGGCCGAGCTTTCGCTACGCATTGTCGGTACCCGGGAGGGCCGTACGCTCAACCGCACCTATCGCGGCAAGGACTACGCCACCAATGTGCTTTCCTTCCCGGCCGAGCTGCCGCCTGGCGTGCGCCTGCCCCTGCTTGGCGACATTGCCATCTGTGCCCCCGTAGTGCGCCGCGAAGCCACCGAACAAGGCAAGCCCCTGGCCCACCACTGGGCGCACCTCACCGTGCACGGGGTGCTGCACCTGCTGGGTTACGACCATATCGAAGAGGCCGAGGCGGCCAGCATGGAGGCGTTGGAAACGCGCATCCTCAAGGGCTTGGGCATCGCCGATCCCTATCAGGCTTGAACTCGTGCGGCTTGATGCTGGACCGAACGCCCCCATATTCATGTGCCGCTTCGTGGCTATTTCGAGCAGCAGTCCACTTTTCCTAAGCTCTGAATTGTCACGCTTTTTCCGCTAGACTGACTTTCCCGCCCAGCTTGGGCTGTTATTTCAAGAGTAATGAACGAGGACCCTGGCAGTACCAGCGGCCCGGTCCACCGAAAATGGTGGGATCGACTGGGCCATCTGTTTTCCGGCGAACCGCGCAACCGCGAAGAACTGATCGACGAGTTGCGGACCGCCCAGGCCAACGGCCTGCTTAGCGCCGACACCCTTCCCATGCTGGAAGGCGCGCTGCGAGTCACCGAACTCAACGTCGATGACGTGATGGTGCCCCGCGTACAGATCGTGATGATCGACGTGGACTCGCCGCTGCCCGACATCCTTGCCGCCGTGGTGGAATCGGGCCACTCCCGTTTCCCTGTGCATGGCGAAGACAAGGACGACATCCTCGGCATCCTGCTCGCCAAGGATCTGCTCAAGACCTTCGGCAACGGCCACGACTTCGACCTGCGCGCGATCCTGCGCCCGGCCGTGCTGATTCCTGAATCGATGCGCCTGAACGTGCTGCTGGCGGAATTTCGCCGCAGCCGGAACCATATGGCGCTGGTGGTGGACGAATACGGCGGCGTCGCCGGCCTGGTCACCATCGAAGACGTGCTGGAAGAAATCGTCGGCGAAATCGACGACGAGCACGATGACGAGGAAGAGCCCAATCTCGTGCACGCGCAGGCGGAAGGCGAATGGATCGTCGACGCCCTCACCCCCATCGCGGATTTCAATGAAGAAGTGGGCACGGTGTTTTCCGACGAGGAATTCGACACCGTAGGCGGCCTGGTCACCGCCGAATTCGGCCACCTGCCGGAAGTAGGCGAGGAGATCGACATCGACAACTTCGCCTTCCACGTGACCCAGGCGGACGACCGGCGCGTGCAACAGTTCCGAGTCGTGCGGCGTTAGCTTTTGCCCCCTCTCCCCTCCGGGGAGAGGGTTGGGGTGAGGGGCCACCCTTGCTCTATGTTTCGCTCAGAATCGCGTCGTAGGCTGGGATGGCAATCCCAGCTTCCCTTGCCGCTTCCTGGATGCTGGGATTGCCATCCCAGCCTACGCACTGTGGCCTGGTGCCGCGCATTTCGCCAGCCGCACCAGTCACACACATCCGCTACCCTAACGCGTCCCAATAAAACCGCAGCTCCCATGACCAAGGCCGGCCGCCTCCTGCTCATTGCCCTCACCCTCCTGTGCTGCGCGATTCTTCCCGCCCACGCAGGGGTCGCCGACGCTCCCGGTGCGAACCTGGAAATCTCCCTCATCACCTATGGCCCCGGTGACATCTACTGGGAGCGCTTCGGCCACGATGCGATCGAACTGCGCGATACCGCCAGCGGCGAGGAGGTGGACTTCAACTACGGCGTATTCAACTTCGACGAGAAGAACTTCTTCTTCAACTTCGCGCGCGGCCAGATGCACTACCTGATCGACGCCGAGCCCACCACCGACGAAGAAAACTTCTACGTCCAGGCCGGCCGTTCCGTTACCCGGCAAAAACTTGCGCTCACCCCGCAACAGGCCGCTGCATTGCGCGACTTCCTGCTCTGGAACCTGCGCCCTGAAAACGCCACCTACAACTACGACTACTACATCGACAATTGCACCACCCGCGTCCGCGATGCGCTCGACAAAGCACTAGGCGGCGTCATCAAGACGCGCCTCACCCAGTTGCCAGGCGGCATGACCTATCGCCAGCAAACCGTGCGCCTGATGAGCGCACAGCCATGGCTGATGCTGATCCTCGACTTGGGTCTAGGGCCCTACGCGGATCAGCCGCTCAATGCCTGGCAGGAAAGCTTTCTGCCGGAAGAACTGCAAAAGAATCTGCGCAACATTGCTGTATCGGATGGCCGCGGCGCTACCCAGCCGCTGGTGCAGAACGAAACCTTGCTCTCTCCCAACCGCCTCGACGCGCCACCCTCCACAGCACCGGACTTGCGGATTCCGCTTGGCCTGGCCGGTTTGATCATCGCTGCGCTGATCGTCGTTACGTGGCGGTACGCTCACCTTGCGTATGCGCTGCTTGGCAGCCTCTTTCTGCTGCTCGCAGGCCTCGTCGGAGTGGTCATGCTGATCCTCTGGACACTCACCACCCACCACTCTGCCTGGGGAAACAACAACCTGCTGCTGTTCAATCCACTGGCTTTCCTGCTGATGGGTTCGACGTGGCGCGCCCGTCGAGACTTGCTTCCTTCACGTTTTGCCAACAGCGTGCTTGCACTGCAATTGATCGCAATACTGCCAGCCTTGCTCATGCATCTGCTGCCTGGTGTTATGCAGCAAAACCAGCCATGGATATTGTTTGCGTTGCCGTGCTGGCTGTCGCTCGCATGGACGTTGCGCCGGCAACACCCGCGTATCTGATTGTCAGCCAAACCATCGCGCAGGATGATCACTGCCATGTCCACGCCCGATACTACGCCCACAGCAACCCCATCCAGCGCCATGGTGGTGAACTGCGTCGCTTATCGAAAGAACGGTACCCGCCTGCGCGACATCAGCATCGAGGACATCAGCGAAGTACTCAAGCAGCCCGATACCTTCGTCTGGGTAGGCCTGCACGAACCGGACAGCCCACTGCTGCTGAAGCTGCAGGAAGAATTCGACCTGCACGACCTGGCGGTAGAAGATGCCCGATGCGCCCACCAGCGTACCAAAGTGGAAACCTACGGCGACTCGCTGTTCATCGTCGTGCAAACCGCGCAACTGCTCGGCGGCCATATCGCTTTCGGCGAAACCCATATCTTCCTGGGCCAGCGTTATCTCATCACCATCCGCCACGGTGCATCGCTCTCCTACAAACCGGCGCGCCTGACCTGCGAGAAAACGCCAGATCTATTGGCGCTTGGCCCCAGCTACGGCCTGTACGGCGTACTCGATTTCATCGTCGACAACCTGTTGCCCATCGTGCGCGAGTTCCGCGAAGAACTGCAAACGCTGGAAACAGACATCTTCTCCAACACCCTCAACCGCGACACTGTCCGCCGCCTCTACGACATGCAGCGCGACCTGATGAGCCTGCGCCTGGCCGTCGCCCCCATGCAAGACGTTATCAACCAGCTCGTACGCCTACATCCCGAGCTGATTCCGGATGAACTGCGCGCCTACTTCCGCGACGTGTACGACCACGTCTTCCGCGTCAACGAATCCATCAGCGCCATGCGCGAAATGCTAGCCGCCGCCATCAACGTCAACCTGGCCCTGGTCACCTTCGGCCAGAATGAAGTGATGAAAAAGCTGGCCGGCTGGGCCGCGATGCTCGCCGCCCCCACTTTGATCACCAGTTGGTACGGCATGAATTTCACCCACATGCCAGAGCTCAGCCGACCCTGGGCGTATCCGGCAATCATAGCCCTGGTAGCATGCGTGGTGGGCACTATTTATCTTTGGCTGAAGCGGGCAAAGTGGCTCTGACTCATCATCTTGACCATGAAGCCCATCCACTGGATTTCCAATGAGTGACAACAACGACAAGCTGCACCAAGTTTTTGCCGATTCACTGAACATCGACCGTAAGCGCATCACGGACTCGCTTGGCTACAACACCATTCCCGAATGGGATTCAGTGGCTCATATGGCGCTCATTGCCGCCTTGGAAAATGACTTCGATATCATGCTGGATACCGATGACATCGTGGACATGAGTTCGGTGGCCAAAGCCAGGGAAATCCTCTCCAAGTACGACGTGCAATTCTGAGGCAACCCAAAAGCATGCTATTAGCCAACAAGGTCGTCCTAATCACAGGTGCCACCCGCGGCATTGGGCGAGCGACGTCCAGGCTCTTCGCCCAGCACGGGGCCCATGTAGTTCTCACGGGCCGATCCCAAGATCAATTGAACGCCGTGCAAGCGGAGATCGCAGAGGAGGTACCCGATGCAAGGCTGTCCCACTTGGCCCTGGACGTATCTTCTCCAGAGAGCGTGCGGGATGCATTCCTGCAGTTGTTCAAACTGACCAGGCGCCTGGATGTATTGCTGTCGAATGCGGGAGTCCTGGATGACGCCCTCATCGGCATGGTGACGCCCGATCAGATCAGGCGGGTTTTCGATACGAATACCTATGGCGTTCTTTTTTGCGCGCAATACGCCAGTCGACTGATGGCCAGAGGAGACGGCGGCAGCATCATCAACATCGCCTCGATCATCGGTGTGAACGGCAATCTGGGCCAGGCTGTCTACGCCGGAAGCAAGGCTGCGGTGATCGGCATCACAAAGTCGCTATCCAAGGAACTGGCCCCCGCAAATATCCGCGTAAATGCCATAGCACCCGGCTTCATCGACACGGACATGGCACGCTCCATTGGGCCCGAGAAATTTGCCGAACGCGTAGCATCCATCAAGATGGGGCGCGCTGGGACTCCCGAAGAAGTGGCAAAAGTGGCGTTATTCCTGGCGTCGGATCTGTCGTCCTATGTAACAGGGCAGACAATTGGTGTTGACGGAGGCATGCTGATTTGACGTTTGCAACTGAGCTTGAACGATTTGGCGACCGGGTAGCCGTTCAACTCGCAAGCGGTGAGGCCTATTCTTATCGCGAGCTTGCCTTGCGCGCTGACTCCCTATTCGCCCCGAAATATTCAGGTCTCGTTACCCCCAATCCCATAGCCATCGAATGCTCCAACGCCATTGCTCCGCTTGCTGCGTATCTTGGCGCACTGCGTCACCGAGTTCCGGCGCTTCTCATCGACAGCGACCTGGACGAGCCGTTACGCGAGCAGCTGTTTGCACGTTACGACATCGGCAACGTTTTTCGCGCAACAGGCAGCTGGCATCAGCGTGCGCCTGATCAGCATTCGAAAGCCAATACTGATCTTGCCTTGCTGCTTTCAACATCGGGATCAACAGGCGGCCCAAAACTGGTTCGATTGAGCCTTGACAATCTTCAGGCAAATGCCGAAGCCATTGCCAAATACCTGCAACTGTCCACTGACGATCGGCCAATTACATCCCTGCCGATGCACTATTCGTATGGACTGTCGGTAATCAACAGTCATCTACTGGTTGGAGCCCCGCTGCTGTTGACACCAGAGAGTGTAACCACGCGAGGCTTTTGGAACTTCTTTAAAGAATTCGGCGCAACTAGCTTCTCCGGCGTACCCACAACCTATGCCATGCTCAAGCAGATGCGTTTCGAACGAATGGATTTACCCTCGTTGCGCGTCATGACCCAAGCTGGAGGACGGCTGGCACCCGATCTGGTGAAATGGTTCGGCGAACTGGCCAAAGTGCGCCAGCAACGTTTTTTTGTCATGTACGGTCAAACCGAAGCCACGGCTCGCATATCGTACGTACCCCCTGAGCACTTGCTGGACAAGCTCGAGTCCATAGGCATAGCAATACCTGGTGGAGCATTGGAGCTAATTGGTGAGGGTGGTGAACCCATAGCAGAGCCCGACAGCGTTGGAGAGCTGTGTTACACAGGCCCCAATGTCATGATGGGATACGCCCTTGGCCCTGACGATCTTGCTTTGCCGGATATGCAGCACGGCCGTCTTCGCACCGGAGACCTCGCGAAACGGGATCGCGACGGCTATTTCTATATCGTTGGCCGTCTCAAGCGCTTCATCAAGGTATTCGGAAATCGCATCGGGCTGGATGAGATTGAACACCAATTGCGGGAGGATGGTTTCGATGCAGCGGTGACCGGCAAGGACGACCTGCTGGTAGTCGCCGTACGCGGCGAAGATGTCTCTCCGGATGATCTGGCCCACAGGCTGTCCGCCCGGTACCGCATTCACAAATCGGCCATTCGCGTACGTTCCGTGGCCAGCTTTCCCTTGTCCAGCTCAGGGAAAGTGCTGTATATGGACCTGTTAAATGAACTCCGCGAATAACAACGCCGCCATGCTCGAAGATGCTGTGCAATCGTGCATGGCACAACCCGTATACGGCCTGCCAAAACTGGAGAAATCGCAGCTTCTCGCCGAGATCCTTACGCGTCTAACCTGGCATCACGCCTCAGCATGCCCGCCATACGCTCGAATTCTTGAAGCCCATGGACACTCCGGGCCGCGACCGTTCGCCCTTGAAGATATTCCGTTTCTACCGGTGCGCTTGTTCAAGGATTATGAGCTGAGCTCAATCCCCGACGACCAGCGCTTCAAGGTACTTACATCGTCCGGCACTACGTCACAGCGAGTGTCAAAGATCATTCTGGATCGAAATACCTCCACCTTGCAGACCAGGGCACTGATTTCCATCCTGCAACAATTTTTGGGGAAGGCGCGGTTGCCGATGTTGATCATCGATCATCCTGGCGTAATCAAGGATCGCAAGACCTTCTCGGCTAGGGGGGCCGGCATACTTGGCCTTTCCAACTTCGGTCGCAATCACGCATACGCCTTGCGTGATGAAGATTTGGCACCTGATATGGAGACCATTGCCCGGTTCATGCAAGCCCATCGCGGTCAGCGCATCCTTTTGTTTGGGTTTACCTTCATGGTATGGAAGCATTTTTACAAACCCATTCTGGACTCCGGAATATCGCTTTCTTTTGAAGACGCCATCTTGATTCACAGCGGCGGTTGGAAAAAGCTTCAAGAAGAGGCGGTCGAAAACGAAATATTCAAGGCTTCGCTCAAGCAGGCACTGAACATCACCGCCGTTCACAATTTCTACGGCATGGTCGAACAAGTCGGATCGATCTTCATGGAGTGCGAGTACGGCAGACTTCATACCCCGGCCTTCGCGGACGTGCTCGTTCGCAACCCTCGCGACTGGTCGGTTCTTCCCAAGGGAGTCAAGGGCCTGATCCAGGTGCTTTCACTATTGCCGTCGAGCTATCCAGGGCACAGCCTGCTCACGGAAGACGTCGGTGAGTGGACCGGGGAAGATGACTGCCCCTGTGGCCGTCTAGGCCGCACATTCAAGGTGTACGGCCGAATGGCTCAGGCTGAGTTGCGTGGCTGCGGCGATACGCATGCGGCCATGCTTGAGGAAGGACCGATTCAATCATGACGGGAAACTACATCTCGCTGATACCAAATGCGCGTAGCCTGGAGCAGCTGGCGTCCACATCGGTGCTCTTTCCCTTTTCCGATGAAGCTTTGCAATTTGTCGACGCGCTTTCCGCCAGTCTGTTCCTCTCCCCAGACTCTCGAGCCTACCCGGAAATTCTGGCGCTGGCATTTTGGATGCGCAAAGCGAACCTCGTTCGACTCAAGCAGCAAATGCAACAGCGCAACGGGGATGCGCTGCTCGTCCCGCGTGGCACCGTGTTCCACATTGCCCCCTCAAATGTGGACACCATTTTTGTCTACTCCTGGTTCCTGTCGCTACTGTGTGGCAATCGCAATATTATTCGGCTATCGAGCAGGTCCTCCGCGCAGACAGAAATTCTTCTTTCGGCCATAGCCAAATTGCTGTCGGCCGCTGAATACACGAATATTGCCGAACGCAACCTTCTGGTTCGGTACGGCCGAGACGATCAGGTAACGACACTGTTGTCCAGCGTATGCGACGTGCGCGTCGTCTGGGGCGGGAACGCTACGGTTCAGGAAATTCGGCGAATTCCCCTGCCAGCCACCTCCACCGAGGTAGCTTTCGCCAACAAGTACTCGCTAGCCTTGATTTCGGCCGATGCTTGGCTGGCTGCGGATGAGCCCACACGCAGCAAATGGACCAAAGGCTTTTATAACGACGCCTATTGGTTCGGCCAGATGGCATGCTCTTCCCCCAGGCTGATAGTCTGGCTGGGCGAAGCGACCGTCGCGCGCCGTGCCGCAGATCAATTCTGGAGAGAGGTAGCGCGGCTGCTATCTTCCAGCAAGACGGGCTTTACGGACGCTGATTACGTCAACAAGTTGGTGGCCAGCGATGCACTGGCCATGGAATCGACGGTAAGCATTCTACAAAGTCATGACAACAATATCGTGCGGGTCTGGCTGGATGCCCCGGCCCTTCACGAAGAGCGTCATTGCGGTGGCGGGTTGTTTTTCGAATGCGCAATCTGCCAAATGAAGGACCTTCGCCCCCTCCTGAACCGCACGGTCCAAACTGTCTCGTATGCGGGCATTTCAGCCGAAGAAATTAAGGATTTTGTGCGCAGCGCGCCACTGGCCGGTATCGATCGCTGGGTTCCCATGGGCCGGGCGCTGGATTTCTCCCCTGTGTGGGACGGTTTCGACTTGCTTCGCGTGTTGATGCGCGAAATTACCGTCGACTAAGTTCCGACCAATGACCAGGAATCGACATGCCACTCCTTTATGACACAAAAATCTCGTCTGTAGTCATCGCCGGTGCCGGTGGTTTCGCGTTGGAGATGTTCGACTATTTGAATAACGAAGCCATGCTGGGGGCTCCGAGGGTCGCGGGCTTCATCGATGACACTCCGGGTGGAAGGCCACCGACAGGAGTGGACGCCCCCCATCTAGGGCCGATCTCGAACTTCCGTCCGGAACCAGGCCAAGTCGTGGTAGTCGCCATAGGGTCCGTAAAAGGGCGCCAGGCAGTGACGCAGATGCTTTGGGGCAATGGCATCGTCATTCCCGCCTACATCCACTCGACTGCGATTATTTCGCCGGCAGCCAAGATAGAACACGGCTCCATCGTATGTCCGATGAGCATCGTCAACAGGAACGCAGCCCTTGGCATCGGCAGTCTCCTGAATGTGCACGGCAGCATCGGCCATGGCGCCCGCACGGGGGAATTTTGCGTGCTGTCGCCTTATGCCGCCCTCAATGGCGACGCTACCGTCGGAAACCGATGCTTTCTCGGAACCCGCGCAACCATCTATCCGAAAATCTCGGTTGAAGACGATTGTGTCATCGACTCTCATACCGGCGTTCGGTCAAACACGCCGGCTGGCCACATTGTTTCATCGCGGGGAACGTATCAGGTCAGCGCATTGCGGGGAGCTGCCAAGCCTGCCGCATAACGGACGCAGAAGCCGAAGTCGCGAAGTGACGAGAGGAGGGAGAGAGAGTGTGACTGTCTCTCTCCCCGAAAGGCCCTATGGCTTATTGGATGACGAGTTTTGCGCCGTCCACTTTTTCAGCCAGGCGTTGACGGTTTCGTGCCACTGCACACTGTTCTGCGGTTTCAATACCCAATGGTTTTCATCGGGAAAAGTGAGGAACTCGCTAGGAATGCCCTGACGCTGCAGCGCAGTGAACGCACCTAGGCCCTGCGTGATCGGAATGCGGAAATCATGGCCCGAGTGAACCACCAGCATCGGCACGCGCCAATCCTTGACGTGGTTGACCGGATTGAACTTCTCATAGTTCGCCGGCACGTCGAACTGCGCCCCGCCGTTTTCGCGCTCTTCGAACCATAGTTCTTCGGTGGCGTAGTACATCATGCGCGCATCGAACACACCATCATGGTCGACCAGGCACTTCCACGGCTTGTTCCATACGCCGGCAATCCAGTACGTCATGTACCCGCCATAGCTGGCGCCGAGCGCGCAAGCACGATCGCCGTCCAGGAAGTGGTACTTATCCAATGCGGCCTGCCAACCGAGCTTGAGGTCTTCCAGCGGCTTGCCACCCCAGTCGCCGGAAATGGAATCCGTAAAGGCCTGGCCGTAACCGGTGGAACCATGGAAGTTGATGGTCACCACCGCAAAGCCCTGGCCCGCATAAGTCTGCGGATTCCAGCGATAGCTCCAGTCATTGGTCATGGCGCCCTGCGGGCCGCCGTGGATGATGAAGGCGACCGGATATTGATGGCCCGCCTTGTAGTCCACCGGCTTTACGACATAACCCTGCACGGTTTCATTGTTCCAACCCTTAAAGGTAAAGAACTCCGTGCTGCCCATCTTGGCGTTCTTCAGGCGCTCCGCGTTGAAATGGGTGACCTGCTTCAGGCTCTTGCCTTCGAGGCTGGTGGTGTAGAGATCGGATGGGTGCTTGAGATCGTCCCGCGCCAACAAAATACGCTTGCCGGCTACCGAATAGCCGCTAATCGCACCATCGCCCACCAGTTTCTCCACCTTGCCGTTGGCAACGCTCACCGCAAACAGCGGGTGCTGCCCTTCGTCATCGGCTGTGACGAACAGGGTCTTGCCGTCGGCACTCACCTGCATGCCGCCGGGAGAACGATCCCAGGACGGATCGATTTCATGCGCGGTGCCTGTGGCCAAATCCAAGGCCATGATGCCGAAACGATCGGCCTCGAAGGCAGGCGTTTTCATGGCGAGGTAGTAAAGCGTCTTGCCGTCCGGCGACGGCACCGGATAGGCATCCCATGCCTTGTTGGCTTCCGTGAGGTTCTGCGGAGCGGAGCCGCCATCTGCCGACACCTTATAGATGTCGAAGTTGGTGGACCATGGTTCGCTGTTGCCGGCGATGCGCACATCGAAATACACGGTATGGCCATCTGGCGAGAAGGCAAACTCGCTATCGTCGCCAAAGGGTTTGCTGGGAATGTCGCCATCCATGCCACGGCTCAGCAACGTAGGCTCCACCGGCAGACTTCCGTCCGCAGCAAAGTGGGCTATGTACAACTGACTACGGCGCCCGTCTTCCCAGGTATCCCAATGGCGCACGAACAGCTTCTGGTAGACCGTGCCGGTGGATTTGTCCTTGGCGCGGCCGTCGAGGCGCTCCTTGGTACACGTCAGGTCATTGCAATCGGTAAACACCGCATAAGAAAGCAGCACGCTTTTGCCATCCGGCGAAAGCTTATAGGCATCGATGTCCAGCGGACCGTGACTCACTTGCACCGGTGTGGAGGCTGCTTGCAGATCCAGGCCATGCTTGCCCGCGTGAAAATCCAATCGCCATAGCTGCGCGACGCCATCGGTGGCCGCGATGTAGTAGAGGCTATGCCCATCCGGCGACCAGCGTGGGTAGGATGCCTTGGGCACTACCTTCACAGGCTTGTTGCCCAACTCGGCCAGGTCTTGCAAATAAATCGCGTTGACACCTTTGTTCGCCGCGTAGTCGGTGCTACGGACATTGAAGGCGGCATAACGGGCATCGGCCGAGAGTTGCGGGTCGCTGACCCGGTCCATCATGACGAGATCGCCGATGTTGAACGGGTGCGGGGAGTGATCTTCCACAGGCGTCCCGTTAGGCAAGCCCGTGGCGGTCGATACGACCGGCAGGGCCAACAGCAGCGCGGCGAACATGAGCTTCATACCATCTCCTCAATCTAGGGACCTTGCCTTTGCGCCAATAGGATGTGTCGGCCGTGGCGATTGCCGCCAGAATCGACATACGCTCGCGCGCATAGGCCAAGGACAAGTGCGTAATAGTCCCTAACGCAGCTTTATGCGGCAAGAGGCTTTCGCGCACCGCGCGGTAAAGGAAATGACATTTGTGCAGCCCTCCTTGGGCGGTAAAACTGACAAAAAATGTCACAGATGGACGCAAAAAATGCCTCTGCCGCTTGGCCAGATGAGCCCCCAGGCGCTTGAGTGGGCGCCCCGGGTTTCGGGGCGGATCATCTTTCGTGACGCTTAACACACTACGAGAAGCCACCATCTCAAGCGCTTTTGGCGTTCGCCAAGTGGCATGTATAGTGCATCGACTGAGTCAGCTTCCTGGTCGTTCCTGACCATGATGAATGGGGCCGATCCTGCCTAGGGGGTTTCGGGACTGGGGCTCAGGGGGCATCAACGGTTAGCTAACCAAAGTAAAAGGAACCATCCATGAAGACCACGCAAAAAGGCTTTACCCTGATCGAACTGATGATCGTGGTTGCGATCATCGCGATCCTGGCGGCCATCGCCGTTCCGGCCTACCAGAACTACATCATCCGCTCCAAGGTTTCCGAAGCGATTTCCGCCATCGACATGGCGCGCACCGCGGTTTCGGAGACATTCCAAACCAAGGGCACCGTCCCCGGCAGCAACGCGTCGGCGGGCCTGCCGGCCACAGCCGCGAGCGTCGCATCGAAATATGTCAGCGACCTGGAAGTCCAGTCGACCGGTGCCATCAAGGCCACCGTTACCGGTACCAATGCCGCCGACGCGGACGGCAAATTCATCTTCTATGTGCCGTATGAGAGCAACGGCACGACTGCGCTCGCATCAGGTTACAGCGGCCCGATCGTATGGAAGTGCGACGCCACCCAGAACACCGTGGCGGCCAAGTACCTTCCGGCTATCTGCCGCTGATAGTTGCCACACCTCGATGGTTCGAAGGGCCGCATTCGTGCGGCCCTTCTTTTTTTGCGCAGAGCGCAGTACCGAAGGTGAGCGGCGCCGCCCTGCCGCACCGGTTGTTTCGCTAACATGTCGCCCAACGCTCGCCGGATCGCCCCGATGCACATGAATGAACGCGCTAACCCATGGTTGCCTTGGCTGGTGCTGGCGCTTGCCTTGGTTGCCACAGCGACCGTGTACTGGTCGGGACTGTCGGGCACCTGGCTGTTTGACGATTATCCGAACATCGTGGACAACCAAGGTGTGCAGCCGACGCATGCGGATCTTGCCTCGCTGGTGAATGCGGCGCTGTCCTCGCCCGCCAGCGACTTCAAGCGGCCGCTGGCATCGTTGAGCTTTGCGCTCAATTACCTCGCCGGCGGACTCCATCCTTTTAGCTGGAAGTTGACCAATCTGTTCATCCACCTGTTGAACGGGCTGCTGGTGTTTGTGCTGGCGCGGAAATTGGTCACCGCAGCAGACGCAGCCGCTCCTACGGGCGTGATCTCCGCCCTGATCGCAGCATGCTGGATGCTACTTCCGATCAACCTCACGGCTGTGTTGTACGTAGTGCAGCGCGAAGAAAGCATGGCGAACCTGTTCGTGCTCGCAGGACTGATCGGCTATGTCACAGCACGTTACCGCATGCTGGCCCAGGCGATCTCGCCTTCCATGGCCCTCTCCGAAGGAGGGCGGCGGCACGCATTCTGGCTGTGTGCGCTAAGTATCACGCTCCCCACTGCTGTTGGCCTGCTGGCCAAGGAAACGGCGGTGATGCTGCCACTGTACGCGCTGCTCGTCGAATGGGCGCTGTTCCGTTTCAAGATCATCAACAGCAAGGCGCTGGACCGTCGCATCATCGCCCTGTTC
Source organism: Dyella flagellata (assembly GCF_030160275.1). Lineage (GTDB taxonomy): Bacteria > Pseudomonadota > Gammaproteobacteria > Xanthomonadales > Rhodanobacteraceae > Dyella_B > Dyella_B flagellata. The sequence goes on along the minus strand of NZ_BSOA01000018.1, from coordinate 76,126 downwards.
GTGCTCGTTCTGGCACTGCCGATGATCGCCGGGCTTGCATGGCTGCTGCCCCATGTACTGAACCCCGCGACGTGGGGCACTCGCGATTTCACGCTCGGCACACGGCTGCTTAGCGAAACACGCATTGTGGTCGGCTACATCGCCGGCACTTTACTGCCCACGCCGCAAGCGCTGTCGTTCTACCACGACAATTTCCGCATCTCGACTGGCCTGCTTGCGCCGTGGACCACGCTTGCCAGCGTCATCACGCTGATTGCGTTGATTGCATTGGCCGCGTGGCTACGTCCACGGCGGCCCCTGGCAGCCCTTGGCATTGGGCTCTTTCTTGGTTGCCATTTGCTCACCGGCACCATTCTGCCGCTGGAATTGATTTACGAGCACCGCAATTACTTCGCAAGCTTCGGATTGATGCTGGCGGTGGTACCGTTGCTGGTTCCGCGCGCAGGACAACCCATGATGCTATCGCGTTGCGTACTATTAGGTGGCTTGCTGCTGCTATGGGCAGGCGAGACGGCGATGACTGCAGCTTCATGGGGCAATCCATTGCTGCTTGCCGAAACCCTGGCTACGCGCGCCCCCGATTCGCCGCGCGCCCAATACGAACTGGGCCGCACCCTCATCATCTACTCGCAATACGACCCTGCCTCTTCCTTCACCAAGCTGGCCTACGCCCCGCTGGAACGGGCCGCCGCCCTGCCCCATGCGTCGATACTCCCGGAGCAGGCACTGATCTTCATGAACTCGCGCATGGGCCTGCCGATCAAGGATGCATGGTGGGACAGCTTGATCGCCAAGCTAAAGGCCAGGCCTCCTGGCGTACAGGACGAGAGCTCACTGGTCGCTCTAGTACAATGCGCGCGTGATAATCTTTGCCCGCTGCCGGCGGACCGCATGACGCAGGCCTTCCAGATGGCCTTGCGGCACCCCAGTGCCCGCCTGCAGGCCGCATATAGCGACTACGCATGGGGCGTACTGCATGACCATGCGCTGGGTTTGCAAATGATCGAAGATGCGGTTGCGTCGGCACCGAGCGAACCCGCCTATCAGATCACCCTGATCCGCATGCTGGCTGCGGAAGGCCAACGGGAACAGGCCCTGCATGCGCTGGATCGCTTGCGTTTGCTCAACCTGGGCGGCAGGCTTGACGGTACGCTAGAGGAGCTGGGCCGACAGCTTGACCTGCCATCAAGATAAAGAGAAGTATCGATGAAACGCGCACTCATTTCCGGTGTGACCGGCCAGGATGGTGCCTATCTGGCCGAGTTGCTGCTCGCCAAGGGCTACGAAGTGCATGGCATCAAGCGGCGCGCCTCTTCGTTCAACACCGATCGTATCGACCATCTCTACCAGGATCCGCACGATCCCGATCGCCGCTTTTACCTGCACTACGGTGACCTGACGGACGCTACCAATTTGATCCGCATCATCCAGCATGTGCAGCCGGACGAGATCTACAACCTTGGTGCGCAAAGCCATGTACAAGTCTCTTTCGAAACGCCCGAGTACACGGCCAATGCCGATGCGCTTGGCACACTGCGCATGCTTGAGGCCATTCGTATTCTCGGCTTGACCGACAAGACCCGCTTCTACCAGGCTTCGACGTCCGAACTGTACGGGTTGGTGAAAGAAAGCCCGCAAACGGAAACCACCCCGTTTCACCCGCGCTCGCCTTATGGCGTGGCCAAGCTGTACGCGTACTGGATCGCTGTCAATTACCGGGAGTCGTATGGGCTCTATGCGTGCAATGGCATTCTTTTCAATCACGAGTCTCCGCTCCGGGGAGAGACCTTCGTTACGCGCAAGATTACCCGCGCCCTGGCACGTATCCATCAAGGCCTGGATAAATGCCTTTATCTGGGCAATCTGGATGCCAAGCGCGACTGGGGCCATGCGCGCGACTATGTGGAAGCGCAATGGCTCATGCTGCAGCAGCCGGAACCGGAGGACTTTGTCATAGCCACCGGAGTGCAGCATTCGGTGCGCGAGTTCGTCACCAGGGCGGCCGCCGAATTGGGCATAAGACTCGATTGGCAAGGTCATGGTGTAGAGGAGCGCGGCATCGTCGTCGCCGCCCCCGATGAATCGGCGATGCGGCCTGGCCAATGCGTGGTCGCCGTCGACCCTCGCTATTTCCGTCCCGCCGAAGTGGACACCTTGCTCGGCGATTCGTCCAAGGCCCGCGCCAAACTCGGCTGGTCGGCGCGCACCTCGTTCGATGAATTGGTATCCGAAATGATGCACAGTGACCTCACCGAGGCGCGCCGTGACGCCTATGTGAATTCTGGCGGCTTCCGTACCCTTCGCAATCGTGAGTGAGTCGATGGACCTTGATGCTCGCATTTATATCGCCGGCCATCGCGGCATGGTGGGATCGGCGCTCCTGCGTCGCCTGCAGGCGATGGGAGCAACGCAGCTGCTTACCCGGTCCCGCGATGAACTGGATCTCGTTGACCAGTCGGCGGTCGCTGATTTCTTCATGCGTGAACGCCCCGAGTATGTGTTCCTGGCTGCCGCCAAGGTGGGTGGCATCCATGCAAACAACACTTATCCCGCGGAGTTCATCCAGCAAAATCTAGCCATCCAGACCAACATCATTCACTCGGCATGGCGCCACGGGTGCCGGAAGCTGCTATTCCTCGGTTCATCCTGTATCTATCCGCGCGACTGCCCCCAACCGATCAGGGAAAGCTATCTGCTAACGGGACCATTGGAACCCACCAACGAGGCGTATGCGATTGCGAAGATCGCAGGACTCAAGATGTGTCAGGCCTACCGCATCCAATATGGCTTCGAGGCAATCAGTGTCATGCCCACCAACTTGTATGGCCCGGGGGATAACTACCACCCGGAAAACAGCCATGTGGCGGCGGCCCTGATTCGACGCTTCCACGAAGCGAAGATAGCCGGCGCGAGCGAAGTCACCGTGTGGGGCTCAGGCAAGCCCCTGCGAGAGTTCCTGCACGTCGATGACTTTGCCGATGCCTGTCTGACACTGATGCAAAGACCGAATGCGCCGGAAGTCGCCAATATAGGATCGGGCCACGAACTTAGCGTTGCAGAGCTGGCGAGACTCATAGCCGAGCTGACAGGCTACACAGGACGCATTGTCTTCGACCCGACCAAACCCGACGGCACGTTGCGCAAGCGCCTCGATACTTCGGTGATGGATACCATCGGCTGGCATGCCTCCACACCGCTTCGAGCGGGCCTGCTGGAGGCAATCAACGCATTTGCCGCCTCGCGGCACTAGCCCATGCGGTTGATCGCCTGGTTTAGCAAACCCAACACCTTCTTCAGCCACCGCGGTTTGATGGTCCTGCGTGCAGGCGCATGGTCGATGGTGGCAAAAGGATGCGCCGCAGCGAACCTGTTCGTCGCCGTTCCGTTCGTGCTCAATTCGCTGGGGCCGCTGCAATTCGGTGCCTGGGCCACGCTAGTATCCCTGGTGACGTTTTCCGGCTTTCTGGATTTCGGCTTGGGCAACGGCACGATGAACTTGGTAGCCGCCGCACACGGCCGCAACGAACCGGCTGAAGTGAAGGCCGTCATAGCCCAGGGGCAACGTACGCTTACCCGGGTCGCCTTGTACCTGAGTGGCTTGTTGCTCGTGGCTTTTCCATTCGTATCCTGGCACAGCTTGATTGGACTGCCCGCATCGATGAGTAGGCCAAGCCGCTTGGCAGCGGGCATTGTCCTTGCCTCGATCATGCTGGCCGTACCCCTCAACCTGGCCAGCCGGGTGCAACTTGGACTGGGCCGGGGTGACCGCGCCTTTCGCTGGCAGGCGGCGGGACAGCTTCTTGCCCTTGGCCTGGTTACCACGCTAGCCAAACTGCATGCTTCTTTACCCGTCTTGACCGCCGCAGCCATCTCCGCTCCCTTGGTGACTGCGATAGCCAATACACTCCAGTTGCGGCGCGACATAGCGGACATTAGCACCGAGAAGGCGGTCGAACGAAACGATCTGGGACGAACGATCCGCCGGGAAGGCTTGTTGTTCTTTGTGCTACAGCTAGCCGCCGCCCTTGCCTTTTCGGCCGACCTTCCCTTGATCTCACTGCTACGCGGTGCCGAGGACGCCGGAAGATATGCCATCGCGCAGCGCCTTTTTGGTGCCATCTCCATCGGCTTGAGCCTGGTGTGGGTACCTCTGTGGCCGGTCTACCGGCAGGCGCTTGCCGCGCACAGCAAGGACTGGGTACTCCGCACGCTTCGCCGCTCTGCCATGGCAGCAACGTCCGTAGCCGCCTGCCTCGGCCTGGTTTTTGCCGTGGGTTTCCCACAAATCGTTGGACTGTGGGTGCACCGAGCGCTGAACTTGAGCCCATGGATGCTTGCTGGTTTTGCTGTCTGGGTTGTCATCGAAGCACTGGGAACCTCGATCGCCACGTTTCTCAATGCCGCCAGCATCATGCGACTGCAGATAGTGCTTGCGGTAGCTTTTGGCATTCTTTGCATCAGTTTGAAGGCGGCAGTGGCCGCCAACTATGGTATTGCACCGTTACCATGGGCAACCGTCATCACATATGCGACCGTCAGCCTAATTCCAACGCTTGTGCTTCTCCGCAAGCTAATTCGCACTGCCTTGACCAAGACTTACTGAACCGCGGAAATCCCTCAATGCACCAGATATCGGTTTACCAACCCGACCTGTCCGGAAACGAAACAGAATATGTTCTGGAGTGCATGAACAGCACCTGGATTTCGTCCAAGGGCGAATTCATCGCTCGCTTCGAGAGCGGTTTCGCCAATTTCGTCGGCGCCGGCCACGCAGCCAGCGTGTGCAATGGAACGGTCGCCCTGCATTTGGCGCTACTGGTGCTCGGGATCGGCGAAGGCGATGAGGTCATTGTTCCATCACTTACCTACATCGCTTCAGTCAATGCAATCCGCTACGTCGGCGCCACGCCCATTTTTGCCGATTCACTCCCGGATACGTGGCAAATCGATCCTGCGGATGTCGAACGCCGCATCACGCCACGTACCAAAGCCGTGATGGCAGTTCACCTGTATGGCGGGGCATGTGACATGACCGCACTTTCAGAACTGTGTAGCCGGCATGATCTTCGTTTGGTCGAGGATTGCGCCGAGGCGATCGGCACTCTTTACAATGGAAGGCATGTTGGAACGTTTGGCGACGTCGCCACGTTCAGTTTTTTCGGCAACAAAACCATCACTACGGGCGAAGGTGGCATGGTGGTATGCAAGACCGCCGCCATGGATCACTCGATTCGCCACTTCCGAGGCCAAGGACTGGCCGGCGATCGCGAATACTGGCACGACGTCATTGGCTATAACTACCGGATGACCAATATTTGCGCTGCCATAGGCACCGCTCAACTCGAACGAGTGAACGATATCCTCCGGCAAAAGAAATGGCTTGCGCAACGCTATCACGAGGCGCTGATTGACGTACCGATCCAATTCCAGGCCCTAACGGCCGGTGAATCACCCTCCTATTGGATGGTTACGATCCTGACACCAGCCTCGACAGATCGGGACGAGCTTCGAAAAAAGCTGAAATCTGCAGGCGTCGAAACTCGGCCCGTGTTTTATCCGGCGCATACCATGCCCATGTACGCGCAAGGCCACCGCAGATTTCCTGTTGCCGAAGACATCGCTTCGCGTGGCATCAACCTGCCAAGCTGGCATCAGCTGAGCAGTGAGGACATCGAAGGCATCGCAGACGTCATTCGTGAATTTCCCTGGAGCATTTCGTGAATATCATCGTTGCCGCGAGCACCATCGCCGCTGCAATGATTGAGCAGCCTGAAACATGGGCGAGATTGCCCTCCGATGGGTTGAGCTAGAACGATGCGCATTCTCTTTCCCTTGCACGGCTTTATCGGATGGAATGGAGGCATCGACCTGGTGCGCCTGCTCACGGCAGGTCTGGCCACGCAGCTAAATCCCGAGGTGGAATTGCATTTTGCAATGCCGCCTTCCGCCCTGAAGCACAACTGGCTGGTGGCAGCGCTCAGGCGTTGGCGCCGACTTCGCGCTGGCGTTTCCGCAAATCCAGCCCAAGATTCTGGAAGTATGACGGCCTTGCACAGGACTGCGCAGGAGCTTGTCATGGGATTCCCGGTCTTCCACTGCAGCAACGACGCCGCCGGTATCCTGGATGCCGCCCACAGGGCGCGGGCCGACATCATCTTCCCCACCGTGCTACCACTCGGGCGACGGGGTCCACCGCGGGTCGGTTATATACCGGACTTCCAGCACCGTCGGCTTTCACATCTGTTCAGCGCCCGCACGATTCGCAAGCGAGATCGACTGTACGCGCAGATTGCGAAAGACGCTGACGCCATCTTCATATACTCCCGCGCTGGCGCCGCAGACGCCACCGAGTTTCTTGGTGTCCCGCCGGATCGCCTGATGGCGCTCCCGTTCACACCTTATGTCCAGCCTTGGTGGTTTGAGCCTTCGATCGAGGAAACCATCGATCGTTATGCAATCACGTCCCCTTACTTTCTCATATGCAATCACTTCTGGACGCACAAGGATCACGCTACCGCACTACGCGCCTTTGCCAGCCTAGTCGAGCAGCGAAAGGACCAGCCCATTCAGTTGATTTTGACTGGCGATCCCATTGATCATCGTGCCCCCGATCACTACGCAAAGCTGATCGCGCTGACACGCGACCTGGGAATTGATAGCCGGACACGCTTTCTTGGACTGGTTCCCAAACCTGATCAATTGGCGCTGATGCGGGGATGCCGCGCAGTAATACAGCCAACGCTCTTTGAGGGCGGCCCTGGTGGGGGCGCCGTGAATCTGGCGATTGGACTGGGGGTCCCCGCCATCGTGTCGGACATTCCGGTCAATACCGAAATCGACATCGACGATGTCATCTTCTTCCGGGCCGGAAATGCGCATTCGCTGACCGAAAAGATGATCCAGGTACTTGACGACGCCCCGCCAATTTCGACGCCAAGCGAACTATTGCAAATATCCGAGCAACGGCTTACTACCCTTGGCGCGGGTATTGTCAACCATCTCAAGCGCCTCGTTACCTGAAGCAAAGTCGGGGTAACCCGCCACGGCAAATCACATTATTCGAACGCTTGGCTTCAAACAGCTATCCAGCTCTCTTGTCCTTCAACATGGAGCGAATCTTACGATAGGGAAGATAGGCTGACCAATAGAAAAAATACAAGCATCTCATTGGCAACGAAGTTACATGGAGATGTTGCGCCCTTTTCTCTTCGAGAAACCTGGTTCGCAATGAAGGCCAGTCACGTCGACTGCTGATGCCGGCATCATCCATCCACGCCACAGCCGGCTCGGCGAAGACGCGCACTGATGCTCCCGCTGAAACTGCGCGGAGCACGTGCTCATAGTCCATGCATATGCCAAAGCCGGTGTCGAACACGCCGATCCGCTGAAACAGAGCCCGGCGCACAAACATCCCTTGATGGCACATGCCCAACTTGAAGCGCGTCCAAAATCCTGCCGGCCTAGGCGGATGCAAACGCAGGTTCCCCAGCGAACCGAACAAAACGGGAAACGCCACGATATCCACCTTCAGCGGCATCTTCGCCAAAGCCTTCGCCAGGACATCCGGACTTACGAGGCCATCGTCTGCGTGGATGAAAATGATCCAATTCCCCTTTGCGTGCAAAATCCCCTTGTTCATGGCGTCCGCGATGCCGGCATCTTTCTCGGAGCACCAATATGCCAATTTATCGGCATGGCGTTTCAGGATATCTACCGTACCGTCGGTCGAGCCCCCATCGATGACAATATGTTCATAGGCTACTTTTTCCTGATCTGCAACGCTTTGCAGACACTTCTCAATGGAATGTGCGCCGTTATAGACAACAGTGATTACCGATATGTCTGGAATACTAGTCATGTTGGATTTAATGGAATGACCATGATTGATAATTGCATTGGGAATAAAGGATGATCAAACGCCCAAATCATCCAGCTTCACGCGGCATTGGCGCATGCCTTCCCCTATACCTGAAAGGCCTTCTGCGGTCCGTAGGAATGTTGCATATCACCCCTTGGCATCAAATGATCCACTTGGCGCGTCCGCAAGACCGAGTGATACCGAAGTCAGTGCCGCAATAGCGGACCAAGCCATATTTTCGGGCAAGGTTGAATAGGTTGGCTCCCCCAACTGAAGCGCCATGACTCGCGCCAGATCCGCTGCATTGCCCGGCTCCGCCAAACGACCCTCTAGCGCAGCGGCTTGAGCCGGAAAATTAGCGATAAGATTGGGAGTCATGGTTGCAACCAGCGGCTGTCCACAAGCTAATGCCTCCGCGATTTTTACGGACGCCGCGGCATCCATGAATGCCGATCTCCGATATGGAATGGCCAGCACATCACAGCTTGCGAGCAACGGAGGTACGTCTGCGAAAGGCACATTTCCGACATAGCGCACTCCGTCCTGGTGAGGATTGATGCCTTCGCCGAGACGCCCGCCGAGTAACAATTCAATGGGTGATCCCTGGGCGCGCAAAATTTGCACGGCCGCGATGAGGTCCGGGATCCCGCGATCCGGTTCCATGCTGCCGAAATAGCCGACAAATACTGCCTGCTCGGGCAATGTAAGCGCCCTCCGACTGGCAAGCTTGTCCAACGGATGAAAACGCTCCTGGTCCACACCGTTCGGAACGAGCAGATTCATCCTCGTGGACGCCCCCAGGCTTTCCATGAGCGAGCGGCTGGCGAACAGGTTCGCATCGGCGCGCTTCAACAAGTAGCGAAATGGATCGAAGCCAAGCGGCCGGCGAAAGCCACCGAATTCGTCGTACTTGTCATAAACGTCAAACACAAATCTGGCGCCGCACCATCGCGCTAACAGAAATCCCAGCATGCCGATATAGCAATCGCCGCTGGCAACCACGATGGTCGGTCGCTTGCTGGAAAAGCGCAATGCGGCCTGCCTAAAACATTGCGCAAGCCAGCCGATTCCGCGCAGGGGAGTACTGACGACTTCCAGTTCTTCGCTAGAGCGCCTATCGAGAGTTCTGCCGTGATAGTCAAGCAACCACAAGCGCACCGGCAAACCGCTTCGTGACCAGTGCCATGGCAACTGATAAATGCGGCCGTACTTTTCCGTGAACGCATCCCGGTTCGTATAGTAGCGCTTGCCGATAAACAAAACGGACATCATGCCGAATAGTCCCTTGGCAAGATCCTGACGATTCTATCCAGTAGCTCGATGTATCCTTTGGACACCACGCTCCAGTCAACCGTTCCGGCAACCCGCTCGCGCGCCAGCGCAGCCAGGCGCTCGCGTTCCGACTTGTCTTCAAGCAATTCAATAATGGAAGCGGCAAATTCAGCGGTATTCCGCGGCTGTACGAATTTTGCGCATGAAGGATCCAGCAGTCCGTGCGCGCCTGGCACGTCGCCCAATACAACCGGACAACCGCAACCCGCCGCTTCAACGGCAACCAGGCCCAAACCTTCCTGGTCGCCCGATCCGGCCTCGACGAACGGGGCCACAAATAGCGCTGCGCGTTGGTAGTAGGCCGGCAACATTGCCTGCGGCAACGCCCCAACGAATCGCACCTTGTTTCCCAAATTGAGGCGCGCGACCTGGCATCCAAGGTCGTCAGCCTCAGGACCGAACCCTACAATCGTCAGATGCGCTTCTGGTGCTTTTTCCAATACCTCAGGCATGGCAGCAAGCAAGTAGCGCAGACCTTTTTTCTCCACTAGCCTGCCAACGAACAACAGCTCGCAGTCCGAACGCGGCGCCATTGCGTCCGGCTTGAATGAATCAGCCAGATCGACGCCCATCGGCTTCACACTAACCTTTTCCATGGGTGCGCCGATTCGGGCCAACTCGGCGCGCATTGCATCGCTGACCACTGAGACCGCGCCTGCATTCTTGATCACAAAGCGTTTCAGCGCATCCATCCCATAGCCGCGCAAAGCAAAGAGGTCTGCGCCATGAGAAGTGACCAAAAGAGCAGGAGGCCGGCGCATCAACTTGCGCAACAGAACGGCAATCAGCCCTTGCGGAATCAACCAATGGGCATGAATGGCATCGACCCTGGTTTTGCGTAGCAATCTCCACAGGCTCCACGCCTGCGCAAGGAAGAATGCGGGAAGCAACAACAGTTTCCAGCGACTACGACGCAGATTGGAGACAATGCCTCCATCGTTTACCAGAGTTTGCAGGCGGCGCGGCGCATAACGAAACCGAATGACCTCGACTCCGTCATGCAGGCCACTTTGATCTGCGCCAGGGGCATCTGGAACGATTGCGAGTACACGAAAGCGCCGAACGAGCCGACGCGACAATTCATGGACAAAGGCAGGTTCGGGATCTCCGTGCCAGCGAGGGTAAGTCGAAGCAAGCACCACCAGCGTTGGCCGTACCAGCTGACAATGGGAGTCCGTCACCGCTGTCACGCCTCCGACATATGGCTAGTTGCCATGCACTTGTTCAAATAGTCACTGCGAACGCAAAGGTATACGGGCATACCGACTTGCTTTTTTGGCATCGAAAGCATCAGCGCTCAAAACGCGTGTACAGAAGTGCCGTAATCTGCTCTGATACCAGCCCGATCAAAAATATGATCACCGCCGCGCTCCATAACAGCGTACTGCCGTTGGTCAGGCGACCCTCGTGCCAAAAGGTCCAGGCGTAGTTGCTGCAGCCAAGCAAGAAAAACAGCGCGCTGGCCGGCACGAACAGCTTCAGCGGCGAGTACAGCGTGGCGATCTTGAAGATGATCAACAGAAAACGCAGGCCATCGCGCAACGGCCTGATATGGCTTTTGCCCACCCGCTGTGCGGCCTTGATGGGCACATACGCGACCGGATAGGCACTACGAAAAAACGCCATGGTCGTGGTGGTGGGATAGCTGAAGCCATTGGGCAACAGGTGCAGGAATTCGCGAAATTTGTTCGCCCGGACAGCGCGGAAGCCGGAAGTCAGATCAGCGACTTGATGACCGGTCATGCGACTGGCCAGCCAGTTGTAGAGCGTATTGGCGACACCACGCCCCACGCCGGCCTGACTACCCCAATCCCGTGCGCCTACCGCCATGTCGTAGCCTTCGCCCAAGCTGGCCAACAACCGGGCCACATCGGCCGGATCATGCTGCCCATCGCCGTCCATGAACACGAGTACTTCGCCCTGGGCCGCGCGAGCACCACGCTTGATGGCGGCGCCGTTGCCCATCGAGTAGGGTGAGGACAGGCACCTCACTCCCGCCTCTGCACATAGTTGGCGAGTGTCATCGGAGGAGCCGTCGTCGACCACGATGATCTCGGCGGCCGGTTGCGCAGCACGCAGGCGAGGCAACAGGTCGGCCAGTGCGGCCGCTTCGTTCTTTGCCGGCAGAATGATGCTTAAGCTATTCAAATCGTGAGCTTCCCGTGATGGCGGCTGATCATAACCCGCCTCCGTAACGTCACCTATGCGCACAGCTCCCGGAACCCCATCCTTGGGTGACCCAGTTCACTCTATCCGCCGGCGAGGGAGTCCCCGCCAGTATCCACGCCCCAAATATGGGCGGAACCATTCGCCTGGGATTCGCCCAAGCAGAAAGCCAGGCGCGGCGCCCCTACGGCCAACAGGGCATCTCGCCCGCCTTTCGCCAACCGTGCGCCGAGGTATTTTCACAAATCCTCCTGGCTGCAAAAAACCGGCGCGTATCGATAGCCTGCCACCCCCGATGTGCGCTAAATTCGAGGCCGATCAGGGGACTTAGGTAGGTTTTCACCATGTCATCACAACCGCAGCCCACTGCGCTTGGCCTGTCCGGACTTGCCCGCCGGCTGGTTTCCGAGGGCTTGCTGCCTGAGGCCGACGTCCGCAAGGCGGTTACCGAGTCGAGCCAGCAGAAGAAAACTCTGACCGGCTGGCTGCTTGACCAAGGCCTGGTGGACAACAACCGCTTGACGCAAATCGCCTCGGCCGAATTCGGCATGCCGATCTTTGACGTCTCGGCGCTTGCCCAGGCCAGCATGCCAACCAGCTTGATCAGCCAGGAACTGATGACCAAGCACCAGGCCCTGCCCCTGATGAAGCGCGGCAAGCGCCTTTTTGTGGGCATTGCCGACCCGATGCAGCTGCATGCCCTGGATGAGATCAAGTTCCACTCCAATTGCATGGTGGAGCCGGTCCTGGTCGAGCGGGCACAACTGAGCCGTGCCATCGATACTATCGTTAGCACGCTTAGCAACGTGACACCCGATTTGGGCGGGGGCGACCTCGACGACCTGGCACTGGAATCGGTGAACGACGATGCCGAGGCCAGCAGCAGCGGCGTCGACGCTGTCGGTGGCGACGACGCTCCGGTAGTGAAGTTCGTCAACAAGATCCTGGTCGATGCGATCCGCCGCGGCGCTTCGGATATCCACTTCGAGCCTTATGAGAACCAGTATCGAGTACGCCTGCGTATGGACGGCATGCTGCGAGCCGTGGCCAGCCCGCCGCAGAAATTGGCAAACCGCATCTCCTCGCGCCTGAAGGTCATGGCTGGCCTGGATATCGCGGAACGCCGCGTACCCCAGGACGGCCGTATCAAGCTCAACCTGTCCAAGAGCCATGCTATGGACTTCCGTGTGAGCACGCTGCCGACCTTGTTCGGCGAAAAAATCGTGCTACGTATCCTGGATAGCTCCTCGGCCAAGTTGGGTATCGACAAGCTAGGTTACGAGGACGCCCAGAAAAAACTTTATCTGGACTCCATCCATAAACCCTACGGCATGGTGCTGGTGACCGGCCCCACCGGTTCGGGCAAGACGGTTTCGCTATATACGGCGCTGAACATTCTCAACACCGCCGAACGCAACATCTCCACCGTGGAAGACCCGGTCGAAATCCGCGTGGAGGGCATCAACCAGGTCCAGCAGAACGTCAAGCGCGGCATGACCTTTGCCGCGGCGCTGCGCTCCTTCCTGCGCCAGGACCCGGACGTGATCATGGTGGGCGAAATCCGCGACCTGGAGACGGCGGAAATCGCCATCAAGGCCGCCCAGACCGGCCACATGGTGCTCTCCACCCTGCATACCAACGACGCGCCGCAGACCATCTCCCGCCTGATGAACATGGGCATTCCGCCCTACAGCATCACTTCCTCGGTCACTCTGGTGATCGCCCAGCGCCTGGCACGGCGTTTGCATAGCTGTAAGAAGAGGATTGAGCTACCTCCGCAGGCCTTGCTGGCGGCTGGCTTTACCCAACGAGACCTGGATGAAGGTATTGAGCTATACGAAGCCGTGGGCTGCCAGGATTGCAACGAGGGCTACAAGGGGCGCGTGGGTATCTATCAGGTCATGCCGATGGTGGAGGAGATTCAAAAGATCGTACTGGAGGGCGGCAATGCCCTGCAGATCGGAGCGGCGGCTCAAAAGATAGGCGTCAACGATCTGCGCAAGTCGGCCTTGCTGAAGGTGAAGGCAGGAGTGACTAGCCTCGCGGAAATCGATCGCGTGACCAAGGATTGATCGAAGTTCGCGAACCGCTTTACACCAGACTGCGCGGGAGGCCACGAAATGGCTTACCAAAGTGACGTAAGCTGGTGATTATCTTGCTTGCCCGCCGCCCGGTGCGCCGGTGCGGATTCCATAGGGGGATTACAGACAATGGCCACGGTTACCGCCGCCACCAAGAACACCCGCCAGCAGGGCGCGCAGCGTGCCCAGATCTCGCAGATGCCCACTTACGAATGGGTAGCGCTGGACAAGCGTGGCAAGCGCATGAAGGGCTCGATGCCGGCGAAGAATGCCATGCTGGTCAAGGCAGAGCTGCGCCGGCAGGGCATGAACCCCCAAACGGTAAAAGAGCGCGCCAAGCCGCTGTTCAGTGGCTCGGGCAGTGCGGTCAAACCACGCGACGTAGCCATCTTCAGCCGCCAGATCGCCACCATGATGGCCTCCGGCGTACCGATGATCCAAGCCTTCGACATCATCTCCGATGGCCAGAAGAACCCTCGCTTCAAGTCCATCATTGGCGATGTGAAGCAGAGCATCGAAGGCGGCTCCACCCTGCACGAGGCGCTGGGGCAATACCCGATCCAGTTCGATGAGCTGTATCGCAACCTGGTGCGCGCCGGTGAATCGGCGGGCGTGCTCGACACCATTCTCGATACGGTTGCCACGTACAAGGAAAAGACCGAGAGCATCAAGGGCAAGATCAAGAAAGCACTGTTCTATCCGATCATGGTGATGGTGGTTGCGGTCGCCGTGATCATGATCATGCTGTTGTTCGTGGTTCCGGTTTTCGCCAAGACCTTCCAGGACTCTGGCGCGCAACTTCCTGCGCCCACCCAGCTCCTCGTCACCATGTCGAAATTCATGCAGGAGTACTGGTGGATCGTGATTGGCGGCATAGTAGGCAGCGTTGTGGCGATGATCATGGCCAAGAAACGCTCGGTGAAATTTGCCCACACTCTTGACCGGCTCACACTCAAATTGCCGGTGATGGGCAATATTCTTCGGCAATCGGCGATTGCGCGTTTCGCCCGCACGCTTGGCGTGACATTCCGGGCGGGCGTACCTCTGGTCGAAGCCATGGATGCCGTCGCAGGGGCTACCGGTAGCGTTGTCTATGCGAATGCGGTACGCCAGATGCGCGATGACATTGCAGTCGGCCACCAGCTTCAGCTGGCCATGCGTCAAACCGGGCTTTTTCCCAACATGGTGACGCAGATGGTGGCGATCGGCGAAGAATCCGGTGCCCTGGACCAAATGCTGTTCAAGTGCGCCGAATTCTATGAGGAAGAAGTCAGCAACGCGGTCGACTCGCTAGCCTCCCTGTTGGAGCCGCTGATGATGGTGATCCTGGGTACCGTGATCGGCGGCATCGTGATTGCCCTCTACCTCCCGATCTTCAAGCTCGCCGCCACGTTCTAATCCCGCCCCACATCCACGCGCCCCATCATTGCCGCCTAGCGGTGATAATGTGGCGCGTTTTCATAGCTACGGTTTGCGCATGCCCGATTTGCCGCTGACAGTCTGGATCGTTATCGCAGGCGTACTGGGCCTGATACTGGGCAGTTTCCTCAACGTTGTGATCCTGCGGCTGCCGGCGCAGCTTGACGCCTTCTGGCGGCGGGAGGCGCATGACGTCCTGGGCCTGGAAGCCCCGACCGAATCGCTGCCGCCCGGCATTGTGCGTGAAAGCTCGCATTGCCCTCACTGCAAGCATCCGCTGGCTGCCTACGACAACATTCCCTTGTTCGGCTGGCTGCTGTTACGCGGCCGCTGCCGCTATTGCCATGCGCCCATTTCCATTCAATACCCGTTGGTGGAGTTGCTGACCGGCGCACTCAGCGCCATCGTGATCTGGAAATTCGGCCCGACCTGGGCCGGACTCGCCGGGCTGATACTCACCTGGGCACTGGTCACGTTATCGGGCATCGATTTTCGCACCCAGTTGCTGCCCGATCAGATCACCCTGCCCTTGCTGTGGGTCGGCTTGCTGCTGAGCCTGATGCATCTGTTTGTCGAGCCCCCCGCTTCCATCCTCGGCGCCGCCATCGGCTATCTCAGCCTGTGGAGCGTGTATTGGCTGTTCAAGCTGCTCACCGGCAAGGAAGGCATGGGCTTTGGCGATTTCAAATTGCTTGCCGCACTCGGCGCCTGGATGGGGCCGATGGCCTTGCTGCCGGTGATCCTGCTTTCTTCGCTGATCGGCGCACTGGTGGGCGGCACGCTGATTGCGCTGCGCAAGCATGGGCGCGAAGTACCCATGCCGTTCGGGCCCTTTATCGCCATGGCGGGCTGGGTGTGGTTCGTCGCCGGCGAACAGCTCTGGCACGCCTACCTGGGTCTGACCGGGATGCGATGAGCATGGGGGCGCCGTTTGCGGTAGCCCTCACCGGCGGCATCGCCGCCGGCAAGAGTGCGGTGGAGCAGCGCTTCAAGGCGCATGGCGTACATGTCTACGACGCCGATCAGGCCTCACGAGTTGTAGTGCAGCCGGGCAGCGACGGTTTAGCCGCAATCGTGGACGCGTTCGGCCGCGAGGCGCTGGATTCGCACGGGCGGCTCGACCGGCCACGAATGCGCCAGCGAGTGTTTGCCGACCCGGCGGCGCGCAAGACGCTGGAGGCCATCGTGCATCCGCGCGTGCGGCAATGGATGCTGGAACAGGTTCAGCTGGATGACGGGCCGTATGCCATGCTGGCCATTCCGCTGCTGGCCGAGAACATCGGGCATTACCGCTGGGTGGACCGCATCCTGGTGGTGGACGCGCCGGAAGCTACCCAGCTGCAGCGCCTGGTGCTGCGCGATGGCATGGACGAAGACCTGGCCCTGCGCATCCTCGCCACCCAGGCATCTCGCACCGCTCGCCTGGGGCTGGCGGACGACGTGATCGACAACAGCGGCGCCGAATCCGCCCTGGAACCCCAGGTTGCCGCCCTGCACCAGCGCTACCTGGCAATGGCCGCCGCCCGCAGCTGAACGTGCGTAGGCTGGGATGCCAATCCCAGCATCGGGAAGCTGGGATTGGCATCCCAGCCTACGCTCCGGTTCCGTAAATCCTTCCAGCGGTTAAACTTGGGTGTTCCCGCTACTGCTGCGAAGCCTGACCCGATGTCCACCCCGACCGCTGTCGCCAAGCCTGCCGCAACGCCCGAAAACGATGCGCCGCGCGATTTCATCCGTCAGATCGTTCGCGAGGATCTGGCCATCGGCAAGCACACGGCCATCCGCACGCGCTTTCCGCCGGAGCCCAACGGTTACCTGCACATCGGCCACGCCAAGGCGATCTGCCTGGATTTCGGCATCGCCCGCGAGTTCGCCGGCTGGTGCAACCTGCGCCTGGACGACACCAATCCCGGCAAGGAAGACCCGGAATTCGTCGAGGGCATCAAGGACGACGTGCGCTGGCTGGGCTACGAGTGGCATGACCTGCGCCATGCCTCCGATTACTTCGAGGTGCTTTACCGCTCCGCCCTCAAGCTGATCCAGGACGGCCAGGCGTATGTGGACGATCTCAGCGCCGAGGAAATGCGCGAATACCGCGGCACCCTCACCGAACCGGGCCGCAACTCGCCGCACCGCGACCGCAGCGTGGAAGAAAACCTGGACCTGTTCCGCCGCATGCGCGCGGGCGAATTCCCGGACGGCAGCAAGACGCTGCGCGCCAGGATCGACATGGGCTCGGGCAACATGAACATGCGCGATCCGGCGATCTACCGCATCCGCAAGGTCACGCACCAGAACACCGGCGACCAGTGGCCGATCTATCCGATGTACGACTATGCGCATTGCCTCTCCGACGCACTGGAAGGCATCACCCATTCACTGTGCACGCTGGAATTTGAAGACCACCGCCCGCTCTACGACTGGTTCGTGGACAAGGTCGACCTGCCCAGCCATCCGGAACTGTGGGAGCACATGCGCCAGGCCGGGTTCCGCACCGAACCGGCCAAGCCACGCCAAATCGAGTTCTCGCGCCTCAACCTCAGCTACTGCATCACCAGCAAGCGCAAGCTGGCCCAGCTGGTGAACGAGGGCCTGGTCGATGGCTGGGACGATCCGCGCATGAATACCTTGCGCGGCCTGCGTCGCCGTGGCTTCACCGCTGGCGGCATTCGCCTGCTGATCGAGCGCCTGGGCGTAAGCAAGCAGAACAGCGTGATCGACTACGCCATCCTCGAAAACTGTGTGCGCGAAGACCTGGACGCTACCGCAGCACGCCGCATGGCCGTGATCGATCCGCTCAAGCTGGTGATCACCAATCTGCCGGACGCTCACGAGGAATCGCTGAGCTTCTCCAACCATCCCAAGGACGAGAGCTTCGGCTCCCGCCAGGTGCCGTTTTCGCGCGAGCTGTGGATCGAGCGCGAGGATTTTGCCGAAGTGCCGCCGAAGGGTTTCCATCGCCTGAAACCCGAGGGCGAGGTGCGCCTGCGCGGCGTGGGCATCGTCAAGTGCGTGGAAGTCATCAAGGCCGCGGACGGCAGCGTCAGCGAAGTGCATTGCACGCTCGATCCCGAATCCCGCTCCGGCATGCCGGGCGCGGATCGCAAGGTGAAGGGCACGATCCATTGGGTCAGCGCCAAGCATGGCGTCGCCGCGGAGATCCGCCTTTACGACCGCCAGTTCAACGTGCCCACGCCGGACGACGAAAGCGACGGCAAGAGCTGGATCGAGCATATCAACCCGGACGCCAAGCGCATCGTGCGCGGCTGGCTGGAGCCTTCAGCGGCCTCAGCCACGCCCGAGCAGCGCTACCAGTTCGAGCGCCTGGGCTACTTCGTGGCCGATCGCCTGGATCACCGCCCGGAGGCTCCCGTGTTCAACCGCGCGGTAACCCTGCGCGACACCTGGGCCAAACAAAGCGCATGATGCTGCCGCTGCAGATCCACCTCACCCTGCCCCCCTGGATCGAAGAAGTCGCCGACACTCGCCGGCGATATCTCACGGATGAGGAGCAGGTGGAACTGGCGATCAAGCTGTCAGGACGCAATATCGAACACGGCCAGGGCGGTCCGTTTGGCGCCGCCGTGTTCGACGAGCATGGGCGCCTGATCGCGGCAGGCGTCAACCGTGTCATCCCGCAGAGCTGTTCGGTAGCTCACGCCGAGATGCTGGCCTACATGGCCGCCCAGCAGCGCCTGGCCAGCTACCGTTTGAACGAACAAGGCGGTCATTACACACTCGCCACCAGCGCGCAGCCTTGCTGCCAGTGTTACGGTGCCACTTTCTGGGCAGGCGTCGACACGCTGCTGATCGGCGCACGCGGGGAAGATGTGGAAACACTCACCCGCTTCGATGAAGGCCCGCTGCCAGCCGACTGGGCGGGCGAACTGGAACGCCGCGGCATCTCGGTTCGGCGCGACATCCTGCGCGAGCAGGCATGTGCCGTGCTGGCCAAGTACGGCGCCAGAGGAGAAAGCTATTGAACCGCTTGCGTGCAGCCCTGCCACTCTTGCTGCTGATAGCGGCGGGCATAGTGCTGCTTGCCTCCGGAGTGTTCGATCGCATTCATCCTGAGCAATTGGTCGCGCACCAGCAGGAAATGCGCGCACACATTGCCGAGCACCCTTGGATGAGCCGGCTGGTCTATATCGGGCTGCTGGTGCTGGCGACATGCACGGGCGTACCGGTCACCATCGTGCTGATCCTCGCCGCTGGATTCGCCTTCGGCATAGTCGAAGGCACGACTTATTCTTCGATCGGGCTCACCCTGGGCTCGCTCATCCTGTTTCTCGCCAGCCGCTACGCCTTCGGCACCGGCAGCAAGCATCCGCCTGCCATTACCGAGAAGCTGCATCACGGCTTCGAACGCCACCCGAAGGTCTACACGCTGTTCCTGCGCCTGGTGCCGGTGGCGCCGTTCGGCTTGGTCACGATGGCGCTTGCCTGGCTGCGTTGCCCCTTGTGGCTGTTCCTGGGCGCCACCTGGTTCGGCGGCACGGTGATGCTGGTATTCGAAACTTCAATCGGCGCAGGCCTCGGGCGCGCGCTCGCCCACGGACAAAAACTGGATCTTGGCCTGATCTTCGATCCCAGCGTAATCGCCCCGCTCTGCGTGCTGGCGCTGCTTTCGCTGGTACCGCTGGCGATGGAGCGGTTGAAGTCGCGCTGGCATCCGTCGGCGTCGCACACGGACGATGCCGGGAATCACTCCTGAGACGAGTCGCTGTAAGGGTTCATCCCCCCTGACGTTTCAACTTCGCACCACAACGCGGCGTTCTTTTTCGCCTGATGCCCGCGTGCCGAATCCGTCGTCAGACTGGAATTCCTTGACGACCAAGTGTAGCCTATTGGCTACATTCCTTCATGAAGATCGAGACCAGCGCAGATTTCGCCGAATGGTTGGACAGCCTAAAAAACCTGATGGCTCGGGCCCGTATTCAAGCACGTATTGCTCGCTTGGCGGACGGTAATCCGGGCCAGCATCGCAACCTGCCTGGCGGGATCTCGGAAATGAAAATCGACATAGGTGCCGGATACCGCGTCTACTACACCCAACGAGGCAATGTAACGATCATTCTGCTTTGTGGTGGCGACAAGTCCACACAGGATGCCGATATCCACAAAGCGCAAGTTATGGCGAAAGAGCTATGAGTAAAAAGAAGCTCAAGACTATTCCTTTCGATGTCGCAGAACACCTGCGCACCCCAGAGGAAATGGCGCTCTATCTCGATGCTTGCATCGCTGAAAGCGATGGCGATGCCACCTTCATTGCGAAAGCACTAGGTGACATTGCCCGAGCTCAAGGTATGTCCAAGGTCGCGCGTGATGCGGGCTTATCCCGCGAGAGCTTATACAAGGCACTGTCTGGAGAACGTAATCCAGATTTCTCCACCATACTCAAGGTAGCTCGCGCATTGGGTTTACAGCTTCACGCCAGCGCCGCCTGAACTCACAAAACCCGCAAGGCTTCAAGCCAAGCGGGTTCTGTACAAGCGTCTAGATCACTGGAAAGTGACGTTGGTGAAGACCGGCGACGACGAGGTGGTCTGCACACTGGCCGAGTTGCTGTTGGTCGCGTCGACCGCCACGCTCACCAAACCAAGCCCAAGCACGGTGGTTCCACCGCTGACCTGCAGACGCTCACCGAGCTGAGCCACCGTAATGTTCGGCGTGTTGAGGCCATTGGCTACGACCCCGTTGAGCGTGAGTGTGCCGCTGGTCGCAATGGATACCTGACCCAATGGGGTATCCACGTTGACACTGATATTGGACACCGGGATCGTGTAGTTGATGGGAATGGGGTTCGGCAGGCTGATCGGCAGCCCGTCCACGGAAACACTCGCGTTGCCGAGGGAGGATTGGCATTGCAGTGTCGTACTCAAGGCCCGCGCGTTACACGACAGCGCCGCTGTGGTATTGCCGATCATCACCGCACTATTCAAGAAGCTGAGGGTTCCGCTCTGCACAGAACCAGACAAGCTGGTGCTGTCCACGCCAATGGTTTCCTGCGCAGTCGCCGTGGTGCCCGCCAAACTCATCACGTTCATGCCTAGCAAGCCGACATTCAAATTGGCGGAGACTTTTTGCGTGGTGCCCGGCACGCTGATGGTCGCACTACCTTGGCAGTTGATCGGAAGTACCTGTGTTACGCCAAGGACGGTCAGCGTCACTGTGCCGCTGGTGGCGCAAACAGTCATGGAAGCCGACGCAAGATTTGTGTCCTGCGCAGCGGCGTACGGTGTGTAGCCCAAGGCCGCTGCAACTAAAACAAGCGCGCTAGCCATAAAGGGGGTTTTCATGGGGCTCTCCTATTTCAGATAAGTGGGACAGATCGCGTGATCGCGGCATGAGCGAAATCGCCACGCGTCACGCATGGTGTGCAGGAAAAAAACGGATGATTGGCAACGTATTAGTGAAAATCAGCGCGCATGGCGCGTAGGCAACGCACTGATGTGGTTCCCTGCGAGATCAACAATGTGTAGCTTGAGCAGCCGCGCGATTAGACATCCGAAGGCTGTGTGGGCGGCGTATAAGTCGCGTCTCTCACGCATGAATCCAGCGGGAAACGGGACGTGATAAGCAGTTGTGCAAGGCTTCATTGGCGAAGCTGTGCGATGAATCCTTCCTTGCACGCAAGATGCATGTCGCCCCGTCCTGCTTGCGCAACACAAACAGAAAATGACGGACCGACGGCAAAGAAAAAGGATCTGTGTTGCCACAGATCCTTTTCTTTCATTGGTGGGCCGTGACAGATTCGAACTGTCGACCAACGGATTAAAAGTCCGCTGCTCTACCGGCTGAGCTAACGGCCCGTAAAAAAGTCAGCTGATCATTTTATGGGCTGAAGCCCTCGGGCACAAGCGATCTCGGGGCCCGGAGCTCAAGCGTAGCGAGTTGGGTCGGGTAGGCCGGCCTCGCGAAAGCCCTGCGCACGCAGGCGGCAGGCATCGCAGCGGCCGCAGGCACGGCCTTCGGCGTCGGCCTGGTAGCAACTCACCGTGGCGGAGAAGTCCACCCCGAGGCGCTGCCCTTCGCGGGCGATATCCGCCTTGCTCATGGCCATCAGTGGCGCATGGACGCGGATGCCTGCGCCTTCCACACCAGCCTTGGTGGCTACGTTGGCCAGGTGCTCGAAGGCCTCGACGAAGGCCGGGCGGCAGTCCGGGTAGCCGGAATAGTCCACGGCATTGACGCCGCACCAGATGTCGTTGGAACCCAGCACCTCGGCCCAGCCCAGCGCCACCGAAAGCATGATGGTGTTGCGTGCCGGGACATAGGTGACAGGGATGCCGTCACCGCCCTGCTCGGGTACGTCGATGTCGGCCGTGAGCGCGGAGCCGCCGATGCTGCGCAGGTCCACATGCACGGTTTTGTGCTCGACCGCACCGAGCATGCGTGCGACACGCGCGGCGGCATCCAGTTCGGAGCTGTGGCGCTGGCCATAAGCCACGCTCAGTGCATGAACCTGATAGCCCTGTTCGCGGGCCAAGGCGATGGTGACGGCCGAATCCATGCCTCCGGAAACGAGGATGACGGCCTTGCGGGGGGTGGATGACATAAAGCAATTCCAGTGCAGGAGAACGGCCGGTCACCGGCCGGGGACGCTGCCGGCGACACAGGCCGGGGCGTGGTTTTTTCATGCCGTCATTCCGGCGCAAGCAGGTACACGTATCCCCTAAACAGATACGCTAATGCCCCGGCGCGTCATTCCACAGCAGCTTGTGCAGCTGCAGTTGAAAACGGACCGGCAATTTGTCTTCGATGATCCATTCGGCCAGCGCGCGCGGCTCGACGGCCCCGTGCACAGGCGAAAACAAGACCATGCAGCGCGCGTCGAGGCGATGCTCGGCCACCACCCCACGTGCCCATTCGTAATCGGCGCGGCTGGCGATCACGATCTTCACCTGGTCGTGCGGCAGCAAGTGATCGAGGTTGGACCAAAGATTGCGCTGCGCCTCGCCGGAATCGGGCGCCTTCAGATCCATCACCTTGCGCACGCGCGGATCGACGGCCGCCACATCCAGGGCGCCAGAGGTTTCCAACGAGACCTCGTAGCCGGCATCGCAGAGCCTGCGCAGCAGGATCAGGCAACGCTTCTGCGCCAGCGGTTCACCGCCGGTAACGCAAACATGCGAGGCGCCATGCGAAGCGACTTCGACGAGTATGTCATCGATATCGCGCCAGTTGCCGCCGTAAAACGAATACTCCGAATCGCACCACACGCAGCGCAGCGGGCAGCCGGTGAGGCGGACGAACACCGAACGCCAGCCGATCGCATCGGCTTCGCCCTGGATCGAATGAAAGATCTCGGTGATGCGCAGGCGCTCAACCGCGCCCTGGCCCGACGTGGCAGCTTCCACGCTCACCGGAGTGTCGCTCACCGCCCTACCCTCACCGAGTCGTCTGCTGCGATATACGCCGCAGGCGCTCCTGGGCCAGCTTGGCCGCATTGGAGTTAGGGTATTTGCTCACCACGGTCTTCAACGTGGCGACGCCTTCGTCGGTCTGCTTCATCTCCAGCTGGCTGTAGCCGAGCTTGAGCGTGGCATCGGCCGCCTTATCGCTCTGCGGATACTGGCTGAGCAGATGCTTGAAGGCTTCCACCGCAACCTGGTAGTTGGTGGTGGCGTAGTACGACTCGCCCAGCCAATAGAACGCATTGGGCGTAAGCGCGTCGTTGGGATATTTCTGGATGAACTCGCGGAAGCCGCGCGACGAGGTTACGTAGTCGCCTCCGCGCAGCGATTTGAACGCGGTGTTGTAGGCATTGAGAGCGGCAGCTTTCTCGGCAGCAGATTCAGCGGGAGCCGCAGGAGCTGCGGGCTGCGCAACGGAGGCCGCATTGCCAGGCGCCGATGCATTGGCCGGGGCCGGGCTGGTGGCCGATGGCGCCGGACTGGCGCTGCCCTGTTTTTCGATCCTGCCGACGCGGCTGTCCAGATCGCTGTACTGGGCCTTGCTCTGATCCTGCAATTGCTGCAATTGGTGCTGCAATTCTTCGATCTGGCCCTGCATCTGCTGCATGGTCGACTGCATCTGCTGCAGCTGATTGAGCTGGTTGAGCTTGTTCTGATCTTGGCCCTGCTGTTGCTGTTCCAGGCGCGCAACGCGATCGGCCAGACTCATGGGAGAGTTCTGGGCATGCGCGGGCGCCATAAACAGCATGGCGGACGCCAGGGCGCCCGCCATGCTGAGATTGGCCATGAAACGCTTAGCCAATCGAATTACCATCAGGTCGCCGAGTAGCTGATCTCAACGCGGCGGTTCTTGCTCCAGCAATCCTCATTGTGCTGGCGGCACACGGGCTGTTCCTTGCCGTGGCTGACCACGTTGATCTGGCTGGCGGAACCGCCATTGGCCTGCAGCGCGCTGGACACGGCGTTACCACGACGCTCGCCCAGGCCCAGGTTGTATTCACGCGTACCACGCTCGTCGGTGTTGCCGTCCAAAGTCATGCGCGCGGTCGGCACGTCCTGCAGGAACTTGGCATGGCACTGCATGATCTGCTGGAACTCCGGCTTCACTTCGTCCTTGTCGAAGTCGAAGTAGACAACGCGCTGCTTCAGGCAGGCGTCGGTGTCGAGGTCAGCCGCGGTGTACTTGTGCTCGCCGGACTGCGGCGGAGCCACCTGCTGGGTTTCCTGCTGCGGCTGCTGGGGCTTCGTTTCCTGCTTCTTGGTACAGGCGGCCGCACCGACACAGAGCAGGGCGACCAGGGCAATACGAACGGTCTTATTCATGGTGACGTTCCTTCAAACGGGTTTGATTTCCGACAGTCAATGACGATTGCGGTTACGGGACAGCCATCGCCGGTGTACCGGCTGTTGTTTTGTTTTTTCTTGCACTTACAGGCCAAGGCCCCGCATTGTACTGCAGAGGCCGGTAAAACAGGCATGGCAAACCGCCACGCTGGTCGTGGCCGGAACACTTTCGTGCCCCGGGCCCCCTCCTCAGGTCATCCGGCCGCGGCTCAAGGACACGGCCGGATCGGATCACTGCTTGCGATAAGGTCCCCAGGCCGGCTCGCGGACGTTGCCGTCGGCAAGCGCAAGGCGCTGACGCACCATGCCATCGCTCGAAACGGCATATAGCACGTCACGGGCTCCATCGCTGGCGGCGTAGATCAACATACTGGCGTTCGGCGCGAAGCTTGGCGATTCGTCAATCGGACCGGGCGAGATGAAGCGCAACTGCCCACCCTGGCCCTGGTCCACGATGGCGATACGATACACGTTCCCGTTGGCCTGCACCATGGCAATCTGCTTGCCGTCATAGCTGATCGAGGCATCCAGGTTCTGCTGGCCCTGGAAGCTGATGCGCTCGGGCGTGCCGCCGCCAGCCGATACGCGGTAGATCTCCGGCTTGCCGGAGCGGTCGGAGGTGAAGTAGATGCTTTGGCCGTCCGGCGCCCAGACCGGCTCGGTATTGATGGCCATGCTGCGGGTCAGGCGGGTCTCCTGGCGGCTGCCCAGGTCCATCACGTAGATCTCGGGATTGCCCGTATAGGACAGCGACAAGGCAAGCTTGGTGCCATCCGGCGACCAGGCCGGCGCGCTGTTGATGCCCTTGGCGCGGCCCGAAATCAGCTGGCGCGCGCCCGTGCCGATGTTCTGGATGTAGATCGCCGAGTTGCCGCCTTCGAACGATACGTAAGCAATACGGCTGCCATCCGGCGACCACTTGGGCGACAGCAGCGCCTCATGCGAGCGCGCCACCACCTGCGGGTTGTAGCCGTCGGAGTCGGCCACGATCAGCGAATAGTTGGCGTTGTTGCCGGTGCCGACCATGGTCACGTAGGCGATGCGCGTCCAGAACGCGCCGGGAATGCCGGTGATCTGCTGGAAGATCTTGTCCGCGATCTGGTGCGCGACACTGCGCAGATCGCTGGTGGCGGCGGGCGACATGGCCTCGCCCAGCAGGCGCTGCTGGCGGTTGACGTCCCACAGCTCGTATTCGACCGTGACCATGCCGTTGCCGGCATCCTTGATACGGCCGATCACGATGTAGTCCTGCTTGAGCAGGCGCCAGGTTGCGAACTTGATGTCCGAGCCCTGGCTCGGCTGCTCGACGATTTCGCTCACCGCCAGCGAACGGAATTTACCGCAGCGGTTGAGATCGTTGCGGATCACGTCGGCGATGTCGGTAGGCAGCGGCGCGCCCTGCTGGGCGAAGGGCACCACGGCGATCGGCGTGGCGGTCTTCGTCATACCCACGACATTCACGGTCAACGGTTGCTGAGCGTGAACTTGACTCAGCAATGCCAGCCCGCAGTAGGCGATCAAGATCGCCAGGAATTGAGTCAATTTTTTCATACCGTAATCACTGTGCCCGGAAGTAGACGTCGATAGTGGGGGTAAACACGCTCTCGTACCCTTTATAAGGTAGTTCATGAGCACGGAATGCTGCATCCTCGACCGCTTTCTTGCTTGCCTCGTCATAAGGGCAATTCGAGTCAACCTTAGCGCTCACTATTTCACCTCCACGTGCCTGAACGATATGCACCAGACAGGGGGTTGGTGGAGTATCGGACGGTCCAAGCCAATTTTTCTTTAACGCGTCCATGATGGCTGCCTGGTACTGATCGGTAAGGCTCGAATGGGCGGCGTTGTTGCCAGTCTTGCGCTCTGTGTCATTCGGCAGGTTCTCCAGGCCATTCGCCTGCGCATTCTTCAGATCCGCGAGCTGCTGCTTGGCCTGTTTGGCCTTGTTGTCGGCCTTCTGCGTCTGCGTTGTAGCGGCATCAAGCTGCTTGAACAGCTCATCCACCTTTTCCTGCTCCGCCTTCTTTTTAGCCGCCTGAGCGTCCAGCTCAGCCTGACGCTGACGCTGCTTCTCTTCCTGCTCCTTCTTGGCGTTCTCGGCCTTCTCCAATCCTTCCTGCACCACTTTCTCCTGGTCCACCACGTCCGGATGCTCCGGCGGCGGCGGCAGCGGGCTCGGCTTGGGCACCACCTCAGGAGGCGGAGGCGGCGGCGGCACGGAAGGCGGTGGCGGTACCGTGTTCGGCACCGGCTTCACCTTCTCCGCTTTCGGTAGCGGCGCAGCCGTGTTGCCGATCAGCGTGGCCTCGATCACCGGCCCGGTGAGCTGCAGCGGCGGTGGCGTGCAGGTGATCGGGTTGGGCAAATGCAACGCGGTGAGAAATTTCTCGTACGACGTGCAAGACAGCGTGGCCAGGAACAGGAAGGCCACGATACCCAGGTGCAGAACGGCCGATAAAACGACCGCCAGGGGAGTGCCCTTGGTGTTACGGTCTTCCATTCGGTTTGCCCGACTCCGGCGCGCTCATCAAGCCGACCTTGGCCACGCCAGCCTGTTGCAACAAGGCCAGCACCTGGTAGACGCCTTCGTACTTGCCGTCGCGATCGCCCGCGACCAGCACGCTCACCTCCGGATTCTGCTTGACGAACGCGCCGACCTTCACTTTTAGCGCGTCGGCCTCGATCGGTTCCTTCTTGCTGGTACCCAGGGTCAGGTACATGTGGCCCTGGTTGTCGACCGAGACGATCACCGGCTCTTTCTTGTCCTGCAGCGACTTGGCATTTGCTTGCGGCAAGTTGACGTCGACGTTCGAGTTGAGCATCGGCGTGGTGACCATGAAGATGATCAGCAGCACCAGCATCACGTCGATGTAGGGCACGACGTTGATCTCGGATTTGAGCTTTAGACGCTTGTGGCGCGCGGAGCTGAGCATGGTCGCGGCCCTCTATCAGTGATTTTCGTCGATCTGGATCTGCCGCTGCAGCACCGAGGAGAATTCTTCCTGGAACACCTCGTAGCGCGAGGCGACACGTTCCACCTTGTTGGCGTAGCGGTTGTAGGCCCACACCGCCGGAATCGCGGCGAACAGGCCCATCGCGGTGGCGATCAACGCTTCGGAGATGTGCGGCGCCACTACGGCGATGGTGACATCCTTCATTTCGCCCAGGCCCTGGAAGGCG
The DNA here is from genome assembly GCF_030160275.1 of Dyella flagellata. Lineage (GTDB taxonomy): Bacteria > Pseudomonadota > Gammaproteobacteria > Xanthomonadales > Rhodanobacteraceae > Dyella_B > Dyella_B flagellata. The sequence continues at coordinate 48,329 of NZ_BSOA01000018.1, read as the reverse complement.
CCCATGATGCCCCACACGGTGCCGAACAGGCCCACATACGGGCTGATCGAGCCCACGTTGGCGAGGAATTCCAGGTTGCGCTCCAATGTGCCGATTTCCTTGGTGCCGGCCACGCGCATCGCGCGCTCGGAACCCTCGATCACCGTGCGCACGTCGGCGCTGCGGCGCTGGCGCTGGCGCACGAATTCACGGAAGCCCGATTCGAAGATGCTCTCCATGCCGCCGGTGTCGCCGCCGTTGTTGCTCACTTCGCGGAACAGCTGCGCCAGATCCGCGCCGGACCAGAAGCGCTCTTCGAAGGATTCGGCGTTCTGCATCGCCGCTTTCAGCTGCATGTATTTGCGGACGATGATCACCCACGACAGGAAAGAGAACACCAGCAACGCCAGCATCACCAGCGTCACTGGCCAGCTTGCGTCCTTGATGATCTCGAAAACGTTCAATCCACCGTTCATGGCTTGGGGGGTCTCCACCGCATAGGGCTTGCTTGTACTTGGCTTGGGGCCGGACGGGGATCAACCCCGACCGATCCGGCCGATGATGTCTTCCGGAATCCGGGCGGGCAGCATCCGTGCCAAGTCCACGCAAGCCGCACGTACTTGCGCCTGGATCAGCACGACGCCATCCGCCCGGGAAATCGATTGCGCGAAAAGAATACTGGCTGAACGGCGTTCTTTGACTTCCACCGCCACCGTCAGTTCATCGTCCAGCAGGGCGGGCCGGAGAAAATCGATCTCCATCCGGTGCACCATGAAGGCCAGGCCGGTCGCCTGTTTGAACGCCAGCTGATCGACGCCTAGCCGGCGCAGCCATTCGGTGCGGGCCCGCTCCATGAAACGCAGGTAGCTGGCGTGGTAGACCACGCCGCCGGCGTCGGTGTCTTCCCAGTACACCCGCACCGGCCAGGTAAAGGGCTGGAACTCAGACATCAGGGCCGCCGTTGAACAAATCGCCCGGCTGCGCCTGACGCGGGGGCGGCGTAAGCCCCAGGTGACGCCAGGCCTTCGCGCTGGCCATGCGGCCACGCGCCGTGCGCACCAGGAAGCCTTGCTGGATCAGGTAGGGCTCGACCACGTCTTCCAGCGTGCCACGGTCTTCGCTGAGCGCGGCGGCCAGCGATTCCACGCCCACCGGGCCGCCATCGAAATTCTCGATGATGGTGGCTAGCAAGCGGCGGTCCAGCTCGTCGAAGCCCTGGGCGTCGACCTTGAGCATGTCCATCGCGGCCTGCGCCGCTGCTCGCGTGATTTGTCCCCCTGCCCGCACCTCCGCGTAGTCGCGCACGCGGCGCAACAGGCGATTGGCGATACGCGGCGTACCGCGCGAGCGCCGCGCGATTTCCTGCGCGCCATCCACTTCGCAGGGAATACCAAGAATGCGCGCCGAACGGCGCACGATCGCGGCCAGTTCCTCAGGCGAGTAGAACTCCAGGCGCTGCACGATGCCGAAGCGATCGCGCAAGGGCGCTGTCAGCAGACCCGCGCGCGTGGTGGCGCCGATCAGGGTGAACGGCGGCAAGTCCAGCTTGATCGAACGCGCGGCTGGGCCCTCGCCGATCATGATGTCGATCTGGAAATCCTCCATCGCCGGATAGAGCACTTCCTCCACCACCGGCGAGAGGCGATGGATCTCGTCGACGAACAGCACGTCGTTCTTTTCGAGATTGGTCAGCAGCGCGGCCAGATCGCCCGCCCGCTCCAGCACCGGGCCGGAGGTAGAGCGGATATTCACGCCCAGTTCGTTGGCGATGACATGGCTCAGCGTGGTCTTGCCCAGGCCCGGCGGCCCGAAGATCAGCACGTGATCGAGCGCGCCGCCGCGCCTTTTCGCCGCTTCGATATAGATCGACAGCTGCTCGCGCACCGCCTGCTGGCCCAGGTATTCGCTGAGCCGCTTGGGACGGATCGAAGCCTCCAGCGCTTCGTCGTCGAGCTGGGCGGCAGCGGTGATGATACGGTGATCGGACATGACGCAATTATGGCTGAGCGCAAGGGTTTTATGGGTGGGGGCGTGATAATCGTAGGCTGGGATGCCAATCCCAGCATAGCCACGCACGCCATACCGCGATGCTGGGATTCGCATCCCAGCCTACGCAATCAGATTTCCAGCTGCGTCCCCAATTCGATCAGGCGATTGCCGGGAATCTGGAAAAACGCCGTCGCCGGCAACGCATTGCGCGACATGAAAGCGAACAGCCGGTCGCGCCACAGCGCCATGCCCGGACGGCGCTTGTCGGCGACGATGTTCTCGCGCGATAGGAAGAAGGTAGTGTCCATCAGGTCGAACGGCAGGCCGCTCTTGGCGCACTTGGACAACGCCAGCGGAATGTTCGGGTCCTCGGCAAAGCCGAAGCGCAGTTCCAGGCTGTAGAAATCGCTGCCCAGCGGCGACAGGTGGATGCGCTCTCCCACATCCACTACCGGCATTTCCAGCATCTCCACCGTCAGCATCACGTTGCGCTCGTGCAGCACCTTGTTGTGCTTGAGGTTATGCAGCAACGCATGCGGCACGGAGTGCTGGTTGGCGGTGAGGAAAACCGCGGTGCCCGGCACGCGCAGTGGCGGGTGCTCAGTGATGTTGTCGATAAAGGGTGACAACGCCAGTCCGCCCTGCTTGATCTCGCGCACCACCAGCTCGCGGCCACGGCGCCAGGTGGTCATGATGATGAAGACGCCCAGACCCAGCACCAGCGGGAACCAGCCGCCGAATTCCACCTTGATCAGGTTGGCGGCAAAGAAGGAGATGTCGATGATCAGCAGGGTCGCGCCAACGATCAGCAGGACCGGTACACGCCAGCCCCACTGGTGGCGTGCCACGAACAAGGCCAGCACGGTGGTGATGGTCATCGTGCCGGTCACCGCGATGCCGTAGGCCGCGCTCAGGCTGTCGGAGCTGCGGAAGCCGAGCACGGCGACCAGCACCATCACCAGCAGGAACGCATTGATCCACGGCACGAAGATCTGGCCGGACATCTCGCGCGAGGTATGCACGACCGGCATGCGCATCGAATAGCCCAGCGACATCGCCTCGCGTGTCATCGAGAACGCTCCGGAGATGACCGCCTGCGATGCGATCACCGTCGCCACCGTGGCCAATCCGATCATCGGATACAGCAGCACTTGCGGCACGGTCTTGAAGAATGGATTGTCGATGGCGGTGGGCTCGTGCAGCAGCAAGGCGCCCTGGCCGAAGTAATTGAGCACCAGCGCGGGCAGCACGAAGTTGAACCAGGCCAGCCGGATCGGCCGCTTGCCGAAGTGCCCCATGTCCGCATACAGCGCCTCGGCACCGGTCAGGGCCAGCACCACACCGCCCAGGGCGACGAACCCCTGCGCACCATGCACCATGAAAAAGTGCAGCCCGTGGTAGGGATTGAGTGCGTACAGCACCTGCGGCTCGGTGAGAATCATGCGCACGCCGAGCAGCGCAATGGTGATGAACCAGATCACCATAACCGGGCCGAACAACCTGCCCACGCGCTCGGTACCATGCCGCTGCAGCGCGAACAGGAAGAACAGGATCACCGCCGTGACCGGCACCACCCAGTGCGCCAATCCCGGCGCGGCCACCTTTACGCCTTCCACCGCGGACAACACCGAAATGGCCGGTGTGATCACACCGTCGCCGTAGAACAGCGAAGCGCCGAAGATGCCGATGATCGCCAGCAACCAGCGCAGCTTGGGCTGACCGCCCACACCGCGCAGCGCCAAGGCCATCAGCGCCATGATGCCGCCCTCGCCCTTGTTGTCGGCGCGCATGATGAACAGCACGTACTTCAGCGACACCACGATGATCTGTGCCCAGAAGATCAGCGACAGCACACCGTAGATGCTCTCCGGTGTCGGACGCATGCCGTCATGGCTCAATGTGGTCTGCAGCGTATACAGCGGGCTGGTACCGATGTCGCCGTAAACCACGCCGATGGCGCCCAGCGACAGCGCAGCGAGGCGTTTCTTCGCATCGGCTTCGCTCAGTCCTTGATGAGTACCCACGATTCAGCTCCCCAGTGCGGCGCGTAGCGCCTTGCGGATGATGGTTTCGGCGTTGTCGTCCGGCTCGGCCACTTTTTGCACCAGCCGGCTCGCTTCGGCCGGCTTGTAGCCCAGCTGCTGCAGCGCCACGGTGGCTTCGGCGGCCGGATCGGCCGGAGCGCCTGGCGCAGCCGCAAGACCCGGCAAGCTTGCGCCGAGGCCGTCCACGCGATCGCGCAGCTCCACCACGATGCGCTCGGCCGTCTTCTTGCCGATGCCTGGGATCTTGGTAAGCGCCACCACGTCGCCAGCCTGCACCAGCCGGGCGAAATCCTGGGTGGACACGCCAGACAGTACCGCCAGCGCGGTCTTCGCGCCGATGCCGCTGACCTTCAGCAGATTGCGGAAGGAAGCACGCTCCGATTCGTGCAAAAAGCCGTACAGCGCCACGCTGTCTTCTTTCACTGCGTAGTGGGTCAGCAGCGTCACTTCCTTGCCGGTGGCCGGCAGGTCGTAAATGGTCGACATCGGCGCTTCCAGCTCATAGCCCACGCCACCGACCTCGACCAGCAACCATGGTGGCTGCTTTGAAACGAGTATTCCCCTGAGTCGGCCGATCACCGGCGTCGCCTCCATGCGGTGCGCGGGATGCCCACGCGTTCAAGACTCGAACGGGTATGCGCGTGCGCCACGGCTATCGCCAGTGCATCGGCCGCATCAGCCTGGATCGGGCCCTTGAGGCCCAACAGTACGCCAATCATGTGCTGTACCTGGGTTTTGTCGCTGCGGCCGCTGCCGACCACTGCTTGCTTGACCTCGGTGGCCGCGTATTCATGCACCGCAATGCCCCGATTGACCACCGCGCAAATCGCCGCGCCACGCGCCTGCCCGAGCTTGAGCGCCGAATCGGGATTGCGCGCCATGAACACGCGCTCGATGCCGCACTCCACCGGACGATGAAGGCCGATGATCTCATCTACGCCTTCGAAAATGCGCTTCAGGCGCAGTGTAAAATTGTCTTCGCCAGCCACCATCAGCGCGCCATGGAAGACATGCGATAACTTGCCGGCGGCATCGACATCCACGATGCCGATACCGGTGCGCTGGCTGCCTGGATCAATGCCGAGGATGCGGATCATTGAGAGATGGCTCGAAAGCCCATTACTCGGCCGGCAACAATGCGTTGTGGTACACCTCGCTCACGTCGTCGAGGGCATCGAGTTTTTCCAGCAGGTCGTTGAGCGTTTCCAGCGTTTCCCCCGACACCGCGGTGCGGTTGTTAGGCCGCATCACCACGCCTGCGTGCTGTGCGTCGAGGCCGGCCTCGATCAGCTTCTGCTGTACCGCTTCAAAGTTTTCCGTAGCACAGATCACCGTGCTTTCGCCGTTATCGTTGACCACGTCGTCGGCACCGGCATCCAGGGCGGCTTCCAGGATCTTTTCCTCCTTCACCTCGTCGCCACCGGTCGGAAAGACCAGCTCGCCGCAGCGTGTGAACTGGAACGCCACCGAGCCGCTGGTGCCCAGGTTGCCGCCGTGCTTGGTGAGCGCGTGGCGAACGTCGGCGACGGTGCGGGTGGTGTTGTCGGTGAAGCATTCGATGATCAGCGCAATGCCGCCCGGACCGTAGCCTTCATAACGCAGCTCTTCCATCTTGGCGCCGCCGTCGGCGCCGGAGCCGCGCTTGATCGCGCGCTCGATGGTGTCCTTGGACATGTTGGCGGTCAGCGCCTTGTCCACAGCCGTGCGCAGGCGCGGGTTGAGCGCGGGATCGGGCACGCCGGCTCGCGTGGCGACGGTAATTTCGCGGATCAGCTTGGTGAACACCTTGGCGCGCTTGGCGTCTTCGGCATTCTTGCGACCTTCGATGGACGGGCCTCTACCCATGGGGATACCTGGCTTGGGTGTGAAAGTGGAAAGCGGGGGATTTTACTGCATTGCGCCATCCGACTCCTTCTCCCCTGCGGGGAGAAGGTGGCCCGAAGGGTCGAATGAGGGGCCAATCTTGCGCAAAACTCGCCCCGGGGTGGTGTTTTGGTCAAATATTGCTCAGGAGTGCGTAGGCTGGGATGGCAATCCCAGCACCTAGGCCGCGGCAAGCAAAGCTGGGATTGTCATCCCAGCCTACGACGCGCCTTTCATGGGCGGGTCGAAGCGGCCTTCGCGCAGAAAATGGGCCGTCAAGCGCGCCACTTCCGCCGAAAACAGCAGCCCCGTATGGCTGGTCTCCACGACGCAATGAGCGGCCAGGCCCGGCACCTGGGTCTCCTGCACCGCCACCGTGCCGTCATGCTCACCGGAGATCGGGCTGAGCATGGCGCCCAGGCCGATTGGCATGCAGCCTGCGATCACGCCCACCTCGCGCGGGCCTTTCCAGGCTTCCAGCCCGAGTTCCAGCAGCTCGCGGTTATGGCCCAGCAAAACCTCGCCGCCTCGCCAGAGACGGGCAAAGGCGCGCGCCGCGGCGCTGCCTTTGAGGGGCGAGCCAAGACAGACAATGCGTCCAGGGGGCAGATCCTGCGCTTCGAGACAGGCGCGCAGAGCAAGCAAGCCACCCAGGCTGTGGCCGACCAGGTGCACAGGGCCGGGCGCGTAGTCCAGCATGCTTGCATGCAAGCGGGCCAGGACGCGCTCCTGCTTCGCCGCCACGCTCATGTAGTCGAAACGATGGACGCGGAAGCCTTCTTCCATCAGGCGGCGATGCAGCAGGCCCAACGCAAAGCCGCGCATCCACAGGCCGTGCAACAGGATGACGTGTTCGGTCATGGAATAAGGGCCGTCGCGGGAATGACGACCCAATCTAACCTCATTCCTTCACTCGCACCGCTACGTGCAGCTCTTTCAATTGCGCATCGCCGACAATCGACGGTGCGTCGGTCATCAGGTCCTGCGCGCTGGTGGTCTTGGGGAACGCGATCACGTCGCGGATCGATTCGGTGCCCGCCATCAGCGCGGCGACGCGGTCGATGCCGAACGCGATGCCGCCGTGCGGTGGCGCGCCGAACTTCAGCGCCTTGAGCAGGAAGCCGAACTTCATCTCGGCTTCTTCCGCGCCGATGCCGAGCAGCTCGAACACCGCACTCTGCATGTCGGGACGATGGATACGGATCGAGCCGCCGCCGATCTCGTTGCCGTTGAGCACCATGTCGTAGCCGCGGCTTACCGCGATCGCCGCATTCGCACGCAGGTCGGCGATATCGTCCACCTTCGGCCCGGTGAACGGGTGATGCAAGGCGACGTAGCGCTGTTCTTCCTCGTCGTACTCGAACATCGGGAAGTCGGTGACCCACAGCGGTTTCCAGCTGTTTTCCACCAGCCCGCGGTCCTTGGCGGCTTTCAGGCGCAGCGCGCCCATGAAATCGGTGACGGTTTTCCATTTGCCGGCACCGAGGAACAGCATATCGCCCGACTGCGCGCCGGTAGCCTTGAGCACCGCATCGAGCGCGGTATCGTCGAGGAACTTCGCCACCGGCGAGTTGATGCCCTCGCGGCCCTTGGCCAGATCCTCCACCTTGATCCAGGCCAGACCCTTCGCACCGTACTTGGCGACGTATTCGCTGAGCTGATCGATTTCCTTGCGGCTTAGCGTGGCCCCGCCCGGCAGGCGCAGCGCCGCCACACGGCCGGCCGGGTCGTTCGCCGGCTCGGCGAAGACCTTGAACTCCACCTGCTTGAGCGCATCGGCTACATCGACCAGCTCCAGCGCAATGCGCAGGTCGGGCTTGTCCGAACCATAGCGGCGCATCGCATCTTCCCAGGTCATGCGCGGGAAGGGATCGGCCAGCTCCACCCCGATCACCTCCTTGAACACCTCGCGGATCATCGGCTCCACGAAACCCTGCACGTCCTGCTCCTGGACGAAGGCGAATTCCATGTCGAGCTGGGTGAATTCCGGCTGGCGATCGGCGCGCAGGTCTTCGTCGCGGAAGCAGCGGGCGATCTGATAGTAGCGGTCGAAGCCGGCCATCATCAGGATTTGCTTGAACAGCTGCGGCGACTGCGGCAGCGCGTAGAACTGCCCTGGATGCACACGGCTGGGCACCAGGTAGTCGCGCGCGCCTTCCGGGGTGGCCTTGGTAAGAATCGGTGTTTCCATATCCTGGAAGCCGCGTGCATCCAGATAGCGGCGCAGCGCCTGCACCAGACGGATGCGGGTACGCATCATCTGCTGCATGTCCGGGCGGCGCAGGTCGAGGTAGCGGTAAGTCATCCGCATGTCCTCGTTGGGATTCTCGTGCAGGGCGAACGGCAGATCCTTCGCGACGTTGAGAATTTCCACTTTCTCGGCCAGCACTTCCACCGTACCGGTCTTGAGCTTGTCGTTGGCCGACAGGCGCTTGCGGATGCTGCCGGTAACGCGCAGGCAATACTCGTAGCCCAGCTCGCCGGCCACGGCAAACGCATCGGCGTTATCGCGCTCGATCACCACCTGGGCGATGCCCTCATGGTCGCGTAGGTCGACGAAGGCTACGTGGCTCTGCAGGCGTAGGGTGTTGACCCAGCCGCACAGGGTGACGGTCTGTCCGACCAGCGACTCGTTGATGAGGCCGCAGAAATGCGTGCGCATGCGCTTGATGCTCCGGGCCGCCGGGGCGGCGAATCAGCGTGGAAAAGACCCGGAATCTTAGCATTCCCGGGCACATGGCGAGTTTGCGGCCGGCACCCCGGCCGGCGTCAGGTCGTCGATGTCGCCGTCGGGGCTGGCGCCGGCGCGGGCGCGGGTGACGGACTGGAACTCGGTTCCGGCGACGATGCAGCGGTGCCGCCATCACCGGCAAGGTTGCGCTTCTTGTCGCCGTCCTTCTTGAAATCAGTCTCGTACCAGCCACCGCCGGCAAGACGGAACTGCGGCGCGCTGAGCTGGCGCTGCACCTGCGGCTGGCCGCAGTCGGGGCAGTTGGCGGGATCGGGGTCGGACAGTTTTTGCAGGCGATCGAAACGATGGCCGCAGGCGTTGCATTGGAATTCGTAGATAGGCATGGGCAAGGTTTCGCAAACTCCATCGGATGCCGATGGTCGCGGATGATTATCGGGACGGAAAGGCCGGTTTCAACGGCCCGTCAGCGTACGGCTAAACCTACCAGTAGCGCCACCTCCAGCATTTCCGCCAGCGCGCCGGCGGTGTCGCCGGTACAGCCGCCCAACCGGGTCAGGCAGGCTTGCCGCCAGATGCCGAACACCGCTGCTGCCAGTAAAAGTGCTAGCAAACCGCGGCCGCCGAACAGGGCACACCCTACTGCAGTAAGCAACAACGCGAGCCCACACGCCTGGCGAGGTGCGTCCGCCAAGGCCGTACCCAGGCCGCCGCTACGCACATAAGGAGTAGTGAGGAACAGCGCCGCAAGCCCGGCCCGTGCCAGCGTTGGCGCCAGCAATAGCGCCGCCCAGGGCGTCGGCCCCAGGCTGGCCAGGGCCGCGAATTTCAGCATCAGCGCCAGCACCAGGGCCACCACCCCGGCGGGGCCGGAGCGCGGATCCTTCATGATCGCCAGCGTCTTCTCCCGATCGCCCATGCCGCCGATCCATGCATCCGCGCTGTCAGCCAGTCCATCCAGGTGCAGCGCGCCAGTCAGCGCTACCCAGGCCGCAACCAGCAAGGCTGCCGAGAGCATGCTGGGCGTATCGCGCAGCAGCCACGCCAGCACACCCAACAGCAGGCCGATTAACACACCAACCAGCGGATACCAGGCCAGCGATGCCGCCTTGGTCCGCACATCGTCATACGCATGGACCGGCACCGGCAGCCGTGTAAGAAAGCCAATCGCCAGCAGCAGCGCGCGCATCAGGCGGATGCCACAACCGGCCAGGGCAAGGGATGCAACGACGCATGCGGGACCTCGATGCTGGCCATGTCGCCATAACTGCGCTGCTCGGCCCGGCAACGCAACAGGCGAATCGCGCCGCCGTGGGTGATGACCAGCATCCGTTGGTCCGCCGAATCCGCCGCGATGTCGTCAAGCGCCGCACTTAGGCGCTGATGAAATGCCGCAAAAGTTTCCGCACCGGGCGGCGGATATTGCACCGGGTCGGCCCAGAAGCGGGCCAGTGCATCGCCCTGTTCCTCGGCGATCTGCTCGATCGGCATGCCTTGCCAGTCGCCGAAGTGATATTCGGCAAGTCGTGCATCGAGACGCAACGGCAAGCCGCGTTCCCGCGACAGCTCGCCTGCGAATGCAGCACAGCGCTGCAGCGATGACGAAACGATGCCATCCCACTCATGCCCTACGACCGCCGCACGCAGTTGCGACCAGCCCAGCTCGCTCAAGCTGTCGTCAAGCTGGCCGCGATAGCTGCGTTGACCGGTATCGCCATGACGCAGCAAGTCAATCGACATTGGACACACCGGCCTGTTCGAAAGTCGCCATGCCGTTGTGCAAGGTGCAAGCAAGACGCAGCAAAGGCAGTGCAATCGCAGCGCCACTTGCTTCGCCCAGGCGCAAGCCCAGGTCGATCAGCGGCTCTGCTTGCAACGCCATCAACAAGCGGGCATGCCCGTGTTCTTTGGAGCGATGCGCGAACAGCAGCCAGGGACGTGCCTCCGGCTGGATCGCCACGGCCGCTATCGCGGCGGTCGTACTGATGAAGCCGTCGACCAGCACCGGAATGCCTGCTTGCGCCGCAGCCACGTAGGCACCGACCAGCGCAGCGATCTCGAACCCGCCAAGGCAGCGCAACTGCTCAACTGCGCTCTTCGCGGTGGAGTGCAGCACCAGCGCGCGTTCGATCACGCTGACCTTGTGCTTTATGCCTGCCGCATTGAGACCGGTGCCGGCGCCCGCCAGGCTCGATGGTGGCTCGTCGAGCAAAGCGCTCGCCAGTGCGGCGGCCGAGGTCGTATTGGCAATCCCCATGTCGCCACCGATAAAGAGCTGTACGCTTGCCTTGCTCGCCGCCCGCACACTTTGCGCACCGGCATCGAGCGCCGCATCCAACTGCGCCTCGGTCATCGCCGGCCCAACGCAAAAATTCGCCGTGGACGGCGCGATGATTGCGCGGCGCACACCCGGAATCTCGCCCGGGTCGTTCACCGTACCCAGGTTCACCACCTCCAGCTTGGCATCCAGGTTGCGCGCCAGCACGCTGATGGCTGCGCCGCCGGTGGCGAAATTGCGCACCATCTCGCCGGTCACGACTTGCGGGAAGGCGGAAACGCCTTCCTCCGCCACGCCATGATCGGCAGCGAACACGCTGATCCACACGCGATCCACTGCCGGCTGAGCCGTGCGCTGCAACGAGGCGAGCTGGATGGCCATCGCTTCCAGCTGGCCGAGCGAACCCGGGGGTTTGGTCAATTGCAGCTGATGCGCACGCGCGGCGTCGGCCAATTCGGTAGCAGGCTGGATACAGGGGGCGGAAAGCCAATCGAGACTCATGGCAAGGTTCCTTTGAGGGCAAGAGGTAAACCCGCGGCCACGAACACGACACGTTCGCAGACCGCGGCAATGGCTTGATGCAATCGGCCGGCTTCGTCGACGAAGCGCCGCGTCAACTCACCTAGCGGCACGATACCAAGACCGACTTCGTTGCTGACCAGCAGCAACTCGCCGGGCAAAGTGAGCAACGCTTCCAACAGAAGCACACGCTCGCGTGCAAAAGAGGACTCATCCGCAGGGCCGAGCAGATTGCTCAGCCATAGCGTAAGGCAGTCGACCAGGATGCAACGGTCCTCGCGCGCGTACTCGCGCAGCATGCCGGCAAGGTGAATTGGCTCCTCCACACACAGCCATTGATGCGGACGACGCGCGCGATGGTGCGCGATGCGCGCAGTCATTTCCGCATCACCGGCCTGGGCGGTGGCGACGTAGACGACTTCCCGCCCGCTGTCGACGGCCAGCCGCTCGGCCAGTGCGCTTTTGCCGGAACGGGCGCCACCAAGAATCAAGGTACGCATGCGGTCATTCCCAGCCATTGCTCCAGCAAAGTCGTCTGCATATGTGATTGGACCATATCCGCCAGGCGCTCGATGCTGGCTTCACGCAAAGCACGCACATCCAGTTTGGCGCCATGGCCTAAGCCCGCCCATTGCAGCAAAGCGGACAAAGCCTGCGGATCGTCGAACAAACCGTGCAGATAACTGCCCATTACCTGGCCATCCGCGGAGACCGCGCCATCGCTGCGTCCATCATCGAGGCGGGCGAATGGACTCGCCAGACCCGTGCCCAGGCTGGTGCCGCAATGGATTTCGTAACCCTGCACCTGTGCGTCAGCAAAGGCCAATCTACCCTGCACACGGCACAATTGCTTATCCGGCTGCAGCGTGGTTTCCAGTTCGAGCCAGCCCAGCCCCACGCTGGATCCGGGCTCGCCTTCGATGCCCAACGGATCGTGTACGGCATGTCCCAGCATCTGCAAGCCGCCGCAGATACCCAGCAGCTTGCCGCCATAGCGTAGGTGTCGCGTGATGGCTACATCCCAGCCTTGTGCGCGCAGCCAGGCCAGGTCGGCTCGCGTCGATTTGGAGCCGGGCAGAATGATGAGATCGCAAGCCGGCAGGAACTGGCCTGGGCCCACGAAATGCAGGTCGACATCAGGGTGCGCGCGCAAAGCGTCGAAATCGGTGTGATTGCTGATGCGTGGCAGGGCCGGCACCGCCACGCGTAACGAGGCCGCCGCTTTATCCGCGTGCGCCTGCGGTAACGCATCTTCGGCTTCCAGCTGCAAATCGTGCAGATAAGGCAGAACGCCCAGCACTGGCTTGCCGGTTTCCCGCTCAAGCCAGTCCAGCCCCGATTGCAGCAAGGCCGGATCGCCGCGAAAGCGGTTGATCACGAAACCGGCCACCCGCGCGCGCTCACTGGACGACAGCAAGGCCAGTGTGCCGACCAGATGAGCGAACACACCGCCGCGATCGATGTCGGCGACGAGGATCACTGGGCAATCGACGGCTTCGGCGTAGCCCATATTGGCGATGTCGCGATCGCGCAGATTGATTTCGGCGGGACTGCCCGCGCCTTCGACGATCACGGCATCATAGGCTTCGACCAGCCGCTCGTGCGATGCCATCACCGCCTCGAAGGCACGACGCTTGTAGTCGTGGTAATCGCGCGCATCCATGTTCGCCACCGGGCGACCATGCACGATCACCTGCGCGCCGACGTCGCTGTTCGGTTTCAGCAGCACGGGATTGAAATCGACCATCGGTTGCAGTCCGCATGCTTGTGCCTGGACTGCCTGCGCCCGGCCGATCTCTCCGCCGTCTATCGTTACCGCGGAATTCAAGGCCATGTTCTGTGGCTTGAACGGTGCAACACGCATACCTCGACGGTACGCCCATCGGCACAACGCCGTCACCAGCGTGCTCTTGCCGGCATCGGAGGTGCAGCCTTGTACCATCAGCACGCGTGCGCTCATCGCAGCACTTCCGCCAAAGCATGATCGAGACGCTCCAAAGCAGCCTCATCAGCTGGCAGTCCAAAGCGCAAGCTGAGTGGCCGGTCGAACAGACGGGTGAGAATGCCGCGTTCGGCGAGTGCGCGATGCATCTGCGTGGCATCGTCACGGCGACACCATTGAAACAGGCCGCAGCCCGCCGCAGGCGCCCAGCCATGCCGAGCAAGCAACGCGGCCAGGCGCTCGCTTGCCTGCAAAAGGCGAATGCGTGCTGGCGCCTGCCACTCGCGATCGGCCAGTGCCTGCCGCAACACATAACGGGTAGGCCCACTCAAGGTCCAGGGGCCTAGTTGCTCCTGTAATTGCTCAAGCAAGGCAGACGAAGCGCACACGAAGCCGGCACGCGCGCCAGCAAGACCAAAGAATTTGCCGGCCGAACGCAACACGATCAGGCCCGTGCGATCCGTATACGGACACAGGCTCTGCTGCGGCGTTACGTCCATGAAAGCCTCATCGACCACCAACCAGCCGCCGCGTGCCGCCAGCTCGGCATGCATCGACAGCAGTTGCTCCACCTCGAAGCGCTCGCCGCCGGGATTGTTCGGATGGATCAGTACCAGTACGTCCCAAGCGCCGATGCTCGTCAGCAATGTGTCGACTGCCTGGACCGTTACGTAATGACCTGCGCGTTGCCATGCATGCGCATGTTCGGCGTAGCCCGGCGCAATGATGCCTACGCGCGAAGTCGCCCGTAGTAGCGGCAACGCTTGAATGGCAGCTTGCGAACCGGCCACCGGCAATAAGTGTGGCGCTTCGTAATATGCGCGGGCCGCCTCGACCAGGTCATCCTCATCCTCGGGCAGACGCTGCCAGGCTGAGAGTGGAATAGCCGGCACCGGCCAGCCGTAGGGGCTGATGCCGGTCGACAAATCCAGCCAGTCGTCGAGGGGGATGCCGTACTCATGCGCCGCACGCCGCAGGCGGCCACCATGCTCAAGCATGCAGGCCTCCGCGTAGCACCAACCCCACCAACAATGTGACAGCGAGCCAGAGCAGCACACCCCGATGCAGCAAGCGCAGCGCGCGATCAATGGCATCGGCGTTCGCCGTGGCACCCTCGCCCAGTTCGGGCCGCGCCTCCCAAATACCTTGATACGGCGCCGCGCCACCAAGTTTCACCCTCAGCGCACCGGCGCCAGCCGCCATGACCGGCCCGGCATTGGGGCTGTCCCATTGCGGTGCCTGCGTGCGCCAGCAACGCAAAGCGCTGTCGAAGTTCCCGCACAAGGCATAGGTAAAAGCCGTAAGCCGTGCGGGGATGAAATTCAGCACGTCGTCGATACGCGCAGCGGCCCAACCAAAACGCTCGTAGCGTGCCGTGCGATAACCCCACATCGCGTCGAGCGTGTTGGCCAGACGGAAAAGCAGCGCGCCGGGCGCACCCAGCACAGCGAACCAGAACAGTGCGCCGAACACCGCATCGTTGCCGTTTTCAAGCACCGATTCGGTAGCCGCCGCGGCGACCTGGCTGGCACTCAATGGCGCCGTGTCACGACTGACCATCCGTCCCACTGCTTTGCGCGCGTCATCCAGTTTGCCCGCCGCGAGTGCATGCGCTACAGATTGCGCATGCTCATGCAGGCTGCGTAAACCTAGCGCCGCGTAGAGCACGATCACGTCTACGCAGCAGGCAAGCCATGCCGGCGAATGGCGCTGCAAGATCGTCAATAGCGCGACGCTTGGCAGCACGGCAAGCGACCATGCGAGTAAGCCGCTTGCACGCAGGTTCGCATGCAGATGCCGTTCGATCCAACTTGCCATGCGGCCAAACGCCACCAGCGGATGCGCGCGCCGCGGCTCGCCGAGCAGGCGATCCAGCACCGCGGCGGCAAGCATGGCCAAGGCTGCACTCATGGCAGGAACAATTGCAGTGCGGCCAGCGCATTGGAGGGAAAGTAGAAGTGCAAGAAACTGGCGGTAAGCCGCCGGTCGCGATAGACCGTTTCCTTGCACGGGCCATGGTTCGGGTTGAACGCATGCGTGAGCGGCGGGGCATCGATGGACGCCTGCGCGTAGTGAAACGTATGCCCGCGCAATTCGCCTTCCGGCAGGGCCGCGCCCTGCAGGCCCAAGGCTGCCAATCGCGACTGCATCGCCGCATGGCCTGACAGCAAGCCGGCCATGTTGGCGGCGTGACCATCCCGATCCGCCAGCGAGTCCAGCGCAAACAGCAAGCCACCGCATTCGGCGAGCATTGGCTTGCCGGCATCACGATGCGCGCGCAATGCGGCATGCAGATCATGCCGCTGCGACAGTGCTTGCAGATGCAATTCCGGATAGCCGCCGGGCAGCCATACAGCATCGCACTCAGGCAGCGCGTCGCCAGCCACAGGAGAGAAAAAGCGCAGCTCCGCGCCCGCTGCACGCAGCAAATCCAGGTTGGCCGGATAGACGAAGCAGAAGGCATCGTCGTGCGCTATCGCAATGCGTTTGCCTTGCAATAGCGCGGGTACTGCAGCGGCAGCCGGCGCTTCGAATGCGACGGGTGGCGGCAAGGCGGTCGCCGCGTGTTGGGCCCATGCATCGGCCAAGCCGTCGAGCCGCGTATCGAGGTCGGTCAGCTCGCCGGCCGAGACCAGGCCCAGATGGCGTTCCGGCAAAGCGAACTGGTCTTCCCGCGGCAGCGCCCCCAGCCAATGCAAAGAGGGCGGCAGGCTCTCCTGCAACAACTGCGCGTGATAAGCGCTGCCGATACGATTGGCCGCCACGCCATGCATCGACAAACCTTCGCGATACGTCGCCAGGCCCCAGGCGAGCGCACCGAAGGTTTGCGCCATCGCCGAGCCGTCGATCACTGCCAGCACCGGCAAGCCCAGTTGCTGTGCAAGATCCGCACTGGAAGGCGCACCATCGAACAAGCCCATCACGCCTTCCACCAGAATCAGGTCCGCATCCCCGGCAGCATCAAATAGACGCCGGCGCACATCCGTCTCGCCGCACATCCACAGATCAAGCTGGTAGGCCGGCGTACCGGCCGCACGTGCGAGCACCAGGGGATCGAGAAAATCCGGCCCGGTCTTGAACACACGCACGCGTCGCCCTTGTCGCACGTGCCAGCGCGCAAGCGCGGAAGTCACCGACGTCTTGCCCTGACCGGAGGCGGGCGCGGAAACCAGCAGGGCCGGACAATGGCGCACGCTCACAGCTCGATGCCCTGCTGCGCCTTGATGCCCGCATCGAAAGCGTGTTTCACCACGCGCATCTCGGTCACCGTATCGGCTACGGCGATCAGGCCTTCCGGTGCGCCGCGTCCAGTGATCACTACGTGCTGGCGCGGTGGGCGCGCAGCAACGGCTTCGAGCACCTGGTCGAGCTGCACATACTGCTTGACCAGCGCGATGTTCAGTTCGTCCAGCAGGACGAAGTCGTAAGCCGGGTCGGCCAGCATTCCCGCGGCGACTTTCCACGCGGATTGTGCAGCGGCGATGTCGCGCTCTCGATCCTGGGTTTCCCAGGTGAAGCCCTCGCCCATCACGTGGTAATCGAGCTGATCGCCGGCGAACTGGCGGAAAAAGGCTTCTTCACCGGTGGAGAAGGTGCCCTTGATGAACTGCACCACCCCGCACCGGAAGCCATGGCCCAGCGAACGCGCCAACATACCGAAACCTGAGGAACTCTTGCCCTTGCCGTTGCCGGTGTTCACCACCAGCACGCCGCGGTCGATGGTGGCACGCGCGATCTTGCGATCGACCAGCTCCTTCTTGCGCTGCATGCGTTCGCGATGGCGCTCTTCCGGTGTCATCTCATCGCGCGATGGTTGCTCGCTCATTTGGTTCCTCCGCATGCCATGGATCAGGCGTTACAAGCAAAAGGAGGAAGACCAAGACGGCACCGGCAAGACGTGACGGTCCCGACACGGGCCCTCCGCCGGTACGGTTGGGAGCCTGCTCACGGTCTCTGCATAGTCCGCGTTGTGTCTGAGAGGCCCTCTGGCGGCAGTGCGCGATGCAGCGCCAGACTGGCCGTCTGGTCCAGTCGCGCGCTGCCGCCAGAGGGCCTCCCAGGCGCAACCCTTTGGGCCGTTTACGGCGCGGGCTGTGCAGAGGCCGTGAGCAGGCTCTCCTGCTTGAGGCCGGTCTCCGGGCTTGCGAGCAAAGGAATGTCCTTTCTATCCACACCTTCCCATGCATCAGCACAGTGGTCGTTGTGGATCGTGATACTCGCCTACCGTTGCGGGGGCAGCTCCGGCATGACTGCACAGGCAGCGCACCGGATTCCCGTTTCAACCGCCGAAACTATCGACGGTCACCTCAGGCCGCCGCATCTTAGATCGTGCTCCCCAGCATGCCTAGGGCTGGCCCTACGGCGTAGGCTGGGATGGCAATCCCAGCTTTCCATGTCTCCAGATGGGATGCTGGGGTTGCCATGCCGGCCCGCAAATCGGTAACCATAGGTTCGGCATGGATATTTCCATTTGGCATGTTTTTCGTCCGATTGCTGATTGATGCCAGGGGGCATTGTCATTAATCTGCAATTGCTGCTTCGCAACAAACCAAGCCTAGGGGAACCCTCCGCCATGCATAACGGCAACAACCAGCCCTATCAGGGCGGGTCTCAGAAGAAACGCTCCGGCAAGAACGCCACCACCCTGCTCAGTGCCTCCCTCCTGCTTGCGCTCGCTTCCACGGCTGCGGCGCAAGACGCTTCACCAGGCAATACTGCTACTACCGATAAAGCAAAAAACCTGCAGGCCGTGATCGTGACCGGCACGCGAGCACAGAACCGCACCGATAGCACCTCGTTGTCGCCGATCGACGTGGTCCCTGCCTCCGCGCTGCAAAGCACCGGCACCAACGAACTCTCCACCGCGCTGGCGCGCCTGATTCCTTCGCTGAATTTCCCGCGCCCCGCAGCCACCGACGCAACCGACGCGCAACGTCCCGCGCAGCTGCGCGGCCTGGCACCGGACCAAGTACTGGTGCTGGTCAATGGCAAGCGCTGGCACAGCGGCGCGATGGTGAACGTAAACGGCACCATTGGCCGCGGTTCGGCCGCCGTCGACCTCAACACCATTCCGCTAGCCGCCATCGACCACATCGAAGTGTTGCGCGATGGCGCATCCGCGCAATATGGCTCCGATGCCATCGCCGGTGTGATCAACATCATCTTGAAGCATGGCGCACAAGGCGGCTCGGTCGAGCTGGACGGCGGCCGCTACCAGCGTGGCGGCGGCAAGCAATGGGAAGGCTCGGCCAACTTCGGCATTCCCCTGAACGGCGACAAGGGCTGGCTGCGCATTGCCCTCGACAGCGGGCACCAGGATCCGACCAATCACGGCGGCGCCGACGTCCGCTATCCGCAACTGGGCGAGAAGCAAGTGTTTGGCGATCCGGCGGTAAGCCAGCACAACATCTTCCTGAACTCGCAGTACGACATCACCAGCAACATCCAGTTCTACGCGTTCGGCAGCTACCGCACGCGCACTGCCGATTCTGATGAGCTGTACCGCAATCCGTTCGGCTATCCCTCATCGGTGAAATCGTCGCTCCGCGCGCTCTATCCGGAAGGCTATCAGCCGCTGTTGCAGCCGCGCAGCACCGACCGGTCGTTGGTCGCCGGCGTGCGAGGCACCACCAGCGGCGGCTGGCGCTGGGATGTCAGCGCCAACTACGGCGGCAACCGTGTATCGCTGGATACCATCCACACCGCCAACTACGCTTACCTGCATGACTTCGGCTATACGCCGGACCGCTTCTTCGACGGCATCGTCTCGTCCGCGCAGCAATTGGCGGATATCGACATCGCCAAGGATTTCAACCTGAGCTGGTTGCCGAACCCGGTGACGCTCGCCTTCGGCGGCGAGTACCAACGCGATACTTACCGGATCAGCGCAGGCGATCCGAGTTCCTACTACGTGGGCAACTCCGGCGTGGGCGGTGGCGCCCAGGGCTTCAGTGGCTACAGCCCGGTGAACACCGGCTCGTGGAGCCGCAGTGATGTCGCCCAATACGTGAGCCTGGAAACCAACCTCACAGACAAGCTTGGCACTTCGTTCGCCGTGCGCCATGAGCATTACAACGATTTCGGCAACACGGTGTCGGGCGCCCTGGCGGGACGTTATGACTTCACCGATCGCTTTGCGCTGCGCGCCAGCGTATCGAGCGGCTTTCGCGCACCGTCGCTGGCCCAAGAGGACTATTCCCAGATCGGCTCGCTGTATCTGACGCCGAGCAGCGCCGGTCCAGGCGTGACGCCCGGCATTTACCAGACCGGCCTGCTTCCGGTCGGCAATCCGGTAGCGCAATTGCTGGGTGCGCAGGCGTTGCGGCCGGAGCGCTCGCACAACTACACCGTGGGCGCGGTATTCAATCCGATCGATCCGCTGACGCTGACCTTCGACCTGTATCAGATCAACGTCTACCACCGGATCGTGCTTTCCAGCACCCTCAGCGGCCTGAACCAGCCGGCGATCGTGGCTTACCTGGCCGCCAACGGCGTCACCAACGTGGCCTTCAGCTCGGCGCAGTACTTCACCAACGCGGTGGATACGCGCACGCAAGGCGGCGACCTGGTTGCCAGCTTCCGCTCCAACTTCGGCCATGCCGGCGTGCTGGACAGCACTCTGAGCTACAACTACAACCGCACACAGGTCACGCACGTGGCGGCCAATCCCGCGCAATTGGACGCGTTGGGGCTTCAACTTCAGCGCGTGACCTATCGCGACATCAAAGGCCTGCTGGCCAACTCCACACCGCGCAGCAAGTTGATTCTCAACGAGAACTACACGCTGGGCCATTGGGTGTTCAACGGCAACCTCACGCGCTACGGCAACTTTACGTCCTACAGCAACAGCTCGTACCTGCTCAATCAAACCTATAGTCCGCAGTGGGTGCTGGACCTGGCCGGCAGCTACAACCTGGACGACTGGACCTTTACGCTGGGCGTGGACAACGCCACCAACAGCTATCCGGACAAGACTATTGCCGCGAACAACGTCAACGGCACCATTCCTTACTCAAATTTTTCACCCACGGGCTTCAATGGGCGCTACTATTACACCAAAGTGATCTATCACTGGTGATTCAACAAGCCCACTGCCAAGCACTTGTGCGATGTGCGCACACAAAAATCCCGGCCTCGCGCCGGGATTTTTTTCGCGAGCATCCTGCGAGCCGTCATTCCCGCGCACGCGGGAACCCATCTTCGCCTTTGCATCGGAGCAAATGGATTCCCGCGTTCGCGGGAATGACGGCCTTGGGGCCCCTACCCTCCAGGGAAGGGTAAGGCGGACATTGACTCATCAGGCGTGCTTGTGGAAAACCAGATGCCCGCCTTCCGCGCCTACTGCAATCGTATCGCCCGCTGCGAAGCGTCCTTCCAGGATCTCCCTGGCCAGCGGATTTTCCAGCTGCTGCTGGATCGCACGCTTGAGCGGGCGAGCACCGTATACCGGGTCGTAGCCGACGTTGCCCAGCAGATCGAGCGCCTTGTCGTCGATCTCCAGCTTGAGCTGGCGCTCGCCCAGGCGCTTCTCCAGGTAGGTGAGCTGGATCAGCGCGATCTTGCGGATCTGCTTCTTTTCCAGCGGGCGGAACACCACCAGCTCATCCAGGCGATTGATGAATTCCGGCCGGAAATGCGCCTGCACCACGCCGAGCACCCCGGCTTTCATCTGCAGGTAGTCCGCCTCGCTATCGCCCGCGTTCTCCTGGATCAGCTGCGATCCCAGGTTGGAGGTCATCACGATCACCGTGTTGCGGAAATCCACGGTGCGGCCCTGGCCATCGGTAAGGCGGCCATCGTCCAGCACCTGCAACAGTACGTTGAACACATCCGGATGCGCTTTCTCCACTTCGTCCAGCAGAATCACGCTGTAGGGGCGGCGGCGCACCGCTTCGGTGAGGTAGCCGCCCTCCTCGTAGCCGACGTAACCCGGTGGCGCGCCAATCAGGCGAGCCACCGAATGCTTCTCCATGAACTCGCTCATGTCGATGCGCACCATCGCCTCCTGCGTGTCGAACAGGAACTCGGCCAGCGCCTTGCATAGCTCCGTCTTGCCCACGCCGGTGGGCCCAAGGAACAGGAACGAGCCGTACGGACGATTCGGATCGGACAAGCCGGCGCGCGCACGACGGATAGCATCGGATACCGCACGCACGGCTTCATCCTGGCCTACCACGCGCTGGTGCAGCGATTGCTCCATGTGCAACAGCTTGTCGCGCTCGCCTTCGAGCATCTTGCTGACCGGAATGCCCGTCCAGCGCGAGACGACTTCGGCCACTTCCTCTTCCGTCACGCGGTCCTGCACCAGCTTGAATTCCTGCTTCTCGGCGGCTTGCGCCGCGGCCAGCTGCTTTTCCAGTTCCGGCAAGCGGCCGTACTGGATTTCGCTCATCTTGGCGTAGTCTTGCCGGCGCTGCGCCGCTTCGAGTTCCACCCGCGCGTGCTCGATCTGCTCCTTCACCTTGGTGGCGCCCTGCAGCGCGGCCTTTTCCGACTTCCACACTTCGTTAAGGTCGGAGAATTCGCGCTCCAGCTTCTCGATATCGTTATCCAGATCCGCCAGACGCTTCTTGGACGCCTCGTCGGTTTCCTTCTTCAGCATTTCACGCTGGATCTTCAGTTGGATCAGGCGGCGTTCCAGGCGATCGAGCTCCTCCGGCTTGGAGTCGATTTCCATGCGAATGCGCGAGGCCGCCTCGTCGATCAGGTCGATGGCCTTGTCCGGCAACTGGCGATCGGTGATATAGCGGTTCGACAGGGTAGCCGCGGCGACGATGGCCGGATCGGTGATCTCCACGCCATGGTGCATGGCGTAGCGTTCCTTCAAGCCACGCAGGATCGCGATGGTGTCCTCCACGTTCGGCTCGCCCACATACACCTTCTGGAAGCGGCGCTCCAGCGCAGCATCCTTCTCGATGTATTTGCGGTATTCGTCCAGCGTGGTCGCACCAATGCAATGCAGTTCGCCACGCGCCAGCGCGGGCTTGAGCATATTGCCCGCATCCATCGCGCCCTCCGCCTTGCCGGCGCCGACCATCGTGTGCAACTCGTCGATGAACAGGATGATCTGGCCTTCGTTCTTGGCCAGGTCATTGAGTACCGCTTTCAGGCGCTCCTCGAACTCGCCGCGGAATTTGGCGCCGGCAATCAGCGCGCCCATGTCGAGCGAGAGCACACGCTTGTCGCGCAGGCCCTCGGGCACTTCATTCTTGATGATGCGCTGGGCCAGGCCTTCGACGATCGCGGTCTTGCCCACGCCGGGCTCGCCGATCAGCACGGGGTTGTTCTTGGTGCGACGCTGCAACACCTGGATCACGCGGCGGATTTCCTCGTCGCGGCCGATCACCGGGTCGAGCTTGCCGCTTTCGGCACGCGCGGTGAGGTCGATGCAGTATTTCTCCAGCGCCTGGCGCTGGTCTTCGGCGTTCTCGCTCTGCACCTTTTCGCCGCCGCGCAGCTTGTCGATGGCCGCTTCCAGGTTCGCCTTGGTGGCACCGGCCGCCTTCAAGGCCGCGCCCAGCTCACCCTTGTCCTCCAGCGACGCCAGCACGAACAGCTCGCTGGCAATGAACTGGTCGCCGCGTTGCTGCGCCAGCTTGTCGGTGAGGTTGAGCAAGCGCGTCAGCTCGTTGCCGGCGTGAATGTTGCCTTCCTGTCCGCTGACCTTGGGCAGCCGATCGAGAAGTTCGAATACCCGCTGGCGGAATGCCGGCACGTTGACGTGCGCCTGGGTAAGCAGAGGCGCGGTCGAGCCACCCTGCTGTTCGAGCAGGGCGGCCATGACGTGCGCCGGCTCCAGCATGTTGTGATCGCGTCCCACCGCCAACGATTGCGCATCGGCCAGTGCCTGCTGGAAACGCGAAGTGAGTTTGTCCATTCGCATTGAAAGTATCCCCAAAAAGGTTTTGGCGGACGTGCCGCCACTGCCCGCAAAGATGCGGACATGGCTTGGCTATTCAAGCTTTGCAGGGCTTGGCATTAAGCC
The DNA here is from genome assembly GCF_030160275.1 of Dyella flagellata. Taxonomy (GTDB): domain Bacteria; phylum Pseudomonadota; class Gammaproteobacteria; order Xanthomonadales; family Rhodanobacteraceae; genus Dyella_B; species Dyella_B flagellata. The sequence continues at coordinate 25,040 of NZ_BSOA01000018.1, read as the reverse complement.
AAGGTGTAAATCCCGCGCTACGGCTGCAGCCAGATCAGGCTCGCGAACCGCCCGCTGCGCGCACCTTCGCGCCGGTAGGAATAAAAGCGTTCATCGGTGCGGGTATCGAAACCACCGCCATGAATCCGGGTGACGCCGGCGGCGGCAAGACGCTGCCGGGCCAGGGCGGTCAAATCACACGTCCAATGGCCAGGACGGGTCGGCGCGAAGGCCGATGTCGCAGCGTCATCGTGATGAAGAAAGGCCTTGCGCACTTCTTCACCCACCTCATAGGAAGCACTGCCAATGCAAGGCCCTAGCCAGGCCAGCAGAGTGGCCGCCGGCCGCTGCAATTGCGCGATCGTCTCTTCCAGCACTCCGGCAGCCAGCCCGCGCCAGCCGGCGTGAGCCACGCCAATGCTGGCACCGTCTTCGGTGCAGAACAGCACCGGCAGGCAATCGGCCGTGAGAATGGCCAGCACGGTACCGGGCAGATGCGAAACGGCGGCATCCGCCTCCGGTTCGTGCGGACTTGCCAGAGGACCAAGCTCCGCGACAGTGACACCATGCACCTGCCGCAGCCAGCGCGGTTCGGCCGGCAATGCCAGCGACTGACGCAATGCGCTGCGATTGCTGCGCACGCTCTGCTCATCTTCGCCGCTGCGCAAACCGAGGTTGAAACGCCCAAAGGGTGGCTGCGAAACCCCGGGGCCGTCACGCGTGGACACCGCCGTATGCACGCCACGCGGGGCGGGCCAATCCGGGAAGACCCAGGTATCGCTGGCCGGCAGCATCACGAATCCGCCCTATGACATGAATACACCGACACGCCATCCACCCACATGAAAGAGAGTAATCGCCATCGTAGGCTGGGATTGGCATCCCAGCCTACATGCTTAATCACCGCGAACTCCATTCTTGCGCCGCTGTATCGGCATGCAGCGTTTGCACCAGCGCATCCATGTCTGCCGGACGGGCAGCGCAAAAACTTACTCGCTCGCCACCCATCGGATGCTCGAACGACAAACGCTCCGCATGCAACGCCTGCCTGCGGAAGCCACGCAACGCGGTCACCAGCTCCGGCGTAGCGCCCTTGGGCAGCCTCAAGCTGCCTCCGTACAACGAATCGCCCACCAAGGGATGTCCGATATGCGCCAGGTGCACGCGGATCTGGTGGGTGCGTCCGGTTTCCAGATTGCACTGGATCAGCGTATGGGCGCGAAAGCGCTCGCGCAGGCGGTAGTGCGTGACGGCGTGCTTGCCATCCTCTTCATCGCGCACGGCTTGACGCAAGCGGTCACTGTGGTGGCGGCCGATCGGGGCGTCGACGGTGCCGCCGGCGATCAAGGCCCCCAGCACGATGGCTTCGTACTGGCGCTCGACTTCGTGGCGGGACAGCATGTCGACCAGGGCGGTGTGCGCCGCCAAGGTCTTGGCCACCACCATCAGGCCGGAGGTGTCCTTGTCCAGCCGGTGCACGATGCCGGCGCGCGGCAGCTCGGCCAGCTTCGGGTCGTGGTGGAGCAGCGCATTGAGCAGGGTACCGGCCGGGTTGCCGGCGCCGGGATGCACCACCAGGCCGACCGGCTTGTTCAGCACCAGCAAGTGCTCGTCCTCGTGGACGAGGTCCAGCTCGATGGCCTCCGGGGCACTGGAGACCTCGATTTCCAGTTCCGCCTCCAGCCGTACCTGCTCGCCGCCCTTGAGCAATTGGCGCGGCACGGCCGGGGCGCCGTCCAGTATTACCGCACCGGACTTGATCCACGCGGTGAGGCGCGAACGGGAGTAGTCCGGGAACATCTCAGCCAAAGCCTGGTCGAACCTGCGGCCTGCGGCGGACAGGGGTACGACCGCCTCGTGACGGATGATGGAGCCGGTCATCCCTGAACCCCCGGGCGGGTGCCGGTTTCGGCTATGATCCCTTTTCGGTCAAACATCTGAACCTCTAACTCATGCGCGTAACCAAGCTGCCGGTCGCCCCGACAACTATCCTTAAAGCCTTGATCGTGCTCGTCCTGGCACTGACGATGAGCGGCTGCTCGTGGTTCCATCGCGGCGGCGATCCGCTCGATACCTTGCCGCTGCCGCAGCTTTACTCCAAGGCCCATAACGATCTGATCCATGGCGACTACTCGGCGGCCGAGAAAGCGTACCAGCGTCTGATCGCCCGTTTCCCGTCCGGCCCGTTCAATGAGCAGGCCCAGCTGGAACTGGCTTACGCGCAGTACAAGAACAACAAGCCCGACGACGCCTATTCCACGGTCAACCGCTTCATCAAGGCGAACCCGCTCAATCCACATGTGGATTATGCCTATTACTTGCGCGGTCTGATCAACTTCGACCGCACGGCCGGCCTCATCGAGCGCACCTTCACCAGCCAGGAAATCGGCAAGCAGACGCGCCGCGACCAGGGCTACAACCTGAAGTCGTTCGACGATTTCGCCGAACTGAGCCGCCGTTTCCCCGATAGCGCCTACGCGGCGGACGCACGCCAGCGCATGATCTACCTGCGCAACGTGCTGGCGCAGTACGAAATCAACGTGGCCAAGTTCTACCTGCGCAACAAGGCGTACGTGGCCTCGGCCGATCGCGCACAGTACGTGATCGAGCACTACCAGGAATCGCCGGAGACCGGCGATGCCCTGGCGATCCTGTGCCGCAGCTATCTGGCGCTGAACCAGAAACAGCAGGCCGACCAGGTGCGCCAGGTGCTCACGCTCAACTATCCGGATCATCCGTACCTGAAGGATGCGCACTGGCCGCATTCGCCCTCGCTCCTGCGCAAGATGATTCCGTTCTCGGGTCACTACTGAGCAAGCGCCCTTCGCAAACAAAAGCCGGTGCGCGAAAAGCCACCGGCTTTTTTTGTGGGCTGGGATGGCAATCCCGTGCAAAAGCAGCTGGGATTGCCATCCCAGCCTACCTGTCCGACCTACATTATTTCCAACCCGAGGTAATGGGATAGCGTCGCTCGCGGCCAAACGCACGCGTCGTCACGCGCGGTCCAGGCGCCGACTGGCGCCGCTTGAACTCGTTGACCAGCACCAGCCGTACCACGCGATGCACAGTGTTTTCGTCGAAACCCGCGGCAATGATCTCCGCTTGCGATTGCTCCTGTTCGATGAAGCGGGCCAGGATCGCGTCCAGTTCGTCGTACGGCGGCAAGGAATCCTGGTCGGTCTGGTTTTCGCGCAGCTCGGCCGAAGGCGGCCGCTCGATCACCGCCGGTGGAATGAACCACGCGTCCGCCCCGTGCCTGCGCTGCTCGGCCAGATTGCGCCAGCGCGACAGCCGGTAGACCTCGGTCTTGTAGACATCCTTCAGCGGCGCATACGCCCCGCACATGTCGCCATATAGCGTGGCATAGCCCACCGCCATTTCGCTCTTGTTGCCGGTAGCCAGCAGCAGGCGGCTGTGTTTATTGGAAAGCGCCATCAGCGTCACCCCGCGGGTGCGCGACTGCAGGTTTTCTTCCGTGACATCCGCTTTCTTGCCCGCGAACACCGGCGTCAGCTGGGCCATGAAAGCCTCATACATCGGCTCGATGCTGATCACGTGATAGTCCACGCCCAGCCGCTCCGTCTGTCCGCGCGCACCCTCCAGCGAGAGCTGCGAGGTGTAGCGCATCGGCATCATGACTGCCGTCACGCGATCGGCGCCCAGCGCATCCACCGCCAGCGCCAAGGTAAGCGCCGAATCGATGCCGCCGGAAAGACCCAGCAATACGCCACCGAAGCCATTCTTGTCGATGTAGTCGCGAAGGCCGCGCACGAGTGCGGCGTAAAGCGTGGCCTCGTGCGAGGTGTCCTCGACCGTAGGCCAATCGAGGGCACGCAGGGTGCGGCTGGAAGCGTCGAATTCCGCCCACAGCAGCGCATCGACGAATGACGGTGCCCGTGCGGCGACACTGCCGTCGCCATTCACCAGTATGGTACCTCCGTCGTACACGACCTCATCCTGCCCACCGATCAGGTTGAGATAGATCAGTGCACAACCCGTTTCCTTTGCACGCGCCACCAGCACTTCTTCGCGTGCCGCCTGTTTGGCGTCATCCCAGGGCGAGGCATTGATCACCACGATCAGTTCCGCACCCGCGGCAGCGGCCGCCGCGGCCGGTTCGGCCTGCCAGACATCCTCGCAGACGATATAGCCCACGCGCACACCATCGATCACCGTTACCGCGCTAGTGCGGCCGGGACGGAAATAGCGCTTGTCGTCGAACACGCCATAATTAGGCAGGATCTGCTTGTGCGTGATCTGTGCTATCTCGCCGCCACGTAGCAGCGCCGCGGCGTTGTATACCTCACCCAGGCTGTGCGGAAACCCCACGATCGCGGCCAGCCCGTTGGTGCCGGCGGCGAGCCCCTGAATAGCGTCCTGGCATGCGGCGAGAAAGCTGGGGCGCAGCAACAGATCTTCCGGCGGATAGCCGCTGATCGTCAGCTCGGGAAACACCGCCAGCGACGCTCCCCCTTCGCTAGCGCGCGCCATCAAGTCGCGCACCTTGGCGGTATTGGCGGCGACGGCGCCGACGGGAAAATCGTATTGGGCCAGCGCCAGACGAAGAACGGCCATGTGTTGCTTATCCAGGTTCAACTGGCGCTATATGGTAATGGATGAGCTGAGGAACAAGGGCACCGGCGTAACGCGATGAGTAGGCTGGGATGACAATCCCAGCAGCATACTCGCCGAGCTGGGATTGTCATCCCAGCCTACATGCCCCCCTTCGCGGAACGAAAAGGTGGCATCGTCGAGGCGTCCGCCTACACCTGGATTGGATCTTGCCCATGGAGCACAAGCCTCACCCAATGACACGCTAAACCCCGCAGTCAGTGGGGAGAGGCTATGCAACATAAGCGCCGGGAATTACCCATAAAGCTTGATCTCTTCGTAACGCTGACGCGGGCGGCAGGCAGGATCTTCAGTGTTTTTCTTAAATCATGGCAAAAGCATCAACCGCCCCAAGGCGGCTTCACTTCCGGCGATGGCCCCGAATACCAGGCATTTGCGTACGTTCTTTGGTTCTCGGTCCTGGTAGAAATTCCCTTCATGTTTTTTTTGGCCAACATCGTTCCAACACTGGCCGATCACCGCGTTCTGATTGAAAGCGGGCTCGCTTTTTTGTCGATTTCCGCGCTGATCGCTTTTCGTGCCGACAGGTATGCCATTGCGCAAACCTCCCACAGCATTACTTCTGACGGCCTGCACTTGGTTCTTGGCATGAGAATGGAAGGGCGGGTTCCCTTCAATGCCATTCACTCCATTGAACGCATTCCTTACGGTGCCTGGCGAAGCCTTTCGCGCCCGTGGCAGTCATCCGGACTTGTGGTTGCCAAAATGTCGCCGCTGGACAAACCCAATGTCGCTCTGCGCGTAGCTCCGGGCGCGGTCGAGCTTCATAAAATGAATGGCAGCACGCTGTACCCAGACATCATCGGGCTTTATCTGGACGATGGCGATGCCTTCATTCGTGAAGTACGCGCAAGGTTTTCGCTTTCGACAAGCCTTGAGCCGCAGTCTAACCGGACATAAAAAAGGGCCGCATCGCTGCGGCCCTTTGTGCATCGGTCGTATCGACCCGATTACTTCTTCAGCAAACCCGCCAGCGTCTTGCCGAGGTCCGCCGGCGACTTCACCGTGGTGACGCCCGCCTTTTCCAGCGCGGCGAACTTGGCCGCTGCCGTGCCCTTGCCACCGGAGATGATGGCGCCGGCATGGCCCATGCGCTTGCCGGCCGGAGCCGAGGCGCCCGCGATGAAGGACACCACCGGCTTCTTGACGTACTCGCCGATGAACTCCGCCGCTTCTTCCTCGGCGCTGCCGCCGATCTCGCCGACCATGATGATGCCTTCGGTCTGCGGATCGTCCTGGAACAGCTTCAGGCAGTCGATGAAGTTCAGGCCGTTGATCGGGTCACCGCCGATGCCGATACAGGTGGACTGGCCCAGGCCTTCGTTGGTGGTCTGGAACACGGCTTCATAGGTCAGCGTGCCGGAGCGCGACACGATGCCGACCTTGCCCGGCTTGTGGATGTGGCCCGGCATGATGCCGATCTTGCATTCGCCCGGGGTAATGATGCCGGGGCAGTTCGGGCCGATCAGCACGGTTTCCGGATGCTGCGCCAGCACGTTCTTCACGCGCAGCATGTCCAGCACCGGGATGCCTTCGGTGATGGTGACGATCACGCGCACGCCGGCATCGATCGCTTCGAGGATCGAGTCGGCCGCGAACGGCGGCGGTACGAAGATCACCGACGCGTCGGCGCCGGTTTCGTCGACCGCTTCGGCCACGCTGTTGAAGACCGGCAAGCCGATGTGCTCGCTACCACCCTTGCCCGGGGTTACGCCGCCGACCACCTTGGTGCCGTAGTCGATCGCCTGCTCGGCGTGGAAGGTGCCCTGCTGGCCGGTAAAGCCCTGCACGATCACCTTGGTGTTTTTATTGACCAATACGCTCATGACTCAAAACTCCTCACTTCGCGGCAGCCACGGCTTTCTTCGCCGCGTCGTTGAGATCGTCAGCCGGCGTGATCGCCAGGCCGGAGTTGGCCAGCATTTCGCGGCCCTTCTCCACGTTGGTGCCCTGCAGGCGCACCACCACCGGAATCTTCAGACCCACTTCCTTCACCGCGGCGATGATGCCTTCGGCGATCAGGTCGCAGCGAACGATGCCGCCGAAGATGTTGACCAGGATGGCCTTCACCTTGTCGGAGGAAAGAATCAGCTTGAATGCCTCGGTGACGCGCTCCTTGGTGGCGCCGCCGCCGACGTCGAGGAAGTTGGCCGGCTCGCCGCCCGCCAGCTTGATCACGTCCATGGTGGCCATGGCCAGACCCGCGCCGTTGACCATGCAGCCGATGTTGCCGTCCATGGTCACGTAGTTGAGGTTGTGCTGCACGGCAGCCGCTTCGGCCGCGTCTTCCTGCGTAAGGTCACGCATCTTGGCCAGGTCCGCATGGCGGAACTCGGCGTTGTCGTCGGAGTTCACCTTGCCGTCGAGCGCGGCGAGGTTGCCGTCTTCGAGGATGGCCAGCGGGTTGAGCTCGACCAGCGAGAGATCCTTCTCGTTGAAGAGCTTGTACAGGCCCAGCATGATCTTGGTGAGCTGCGTGACCTGCTTGGGATTGAGGTCCATCGCAAAGCCGAGCTGGCGGCACTGGTAGGGCTGCAGGCCTTCGACGAAATCCACCACGATGGTGTGGATGTCTTCCGGCGTTTCGCGGGCGACTTGTTCGATGTCCACGCCGCCGTGCTTGGAGGCGATGAAGGTGACCGCTTTGCTGTCGCGGTCGACCAGGATCGACAGGTACAGCTCCTTGGCGATATCGGTGGCATCGGTCACCAGCACCAGGTTCACCGGCAGCGCACGGCCGGCGGACTGGTAGGTTTCCATGTTCTTGCCCAGCATGCCCTTGGCGGCGGCGTGGACGTCATCCAGGCTCTTGCAGAACTTCACGCCGCCGGCCTTGCCGCGACCGCCTGCGTGGATCTGGGCCTTGACCATCCACTGCGAACCACCCAGGTGCTTGGCGGCGTCGACGGCGGCGTCGGGGGAACTTGCGACTTTGCCCGGCGGCACGGCGATGCCGTACTGCGCGAACAACTCTTTGGCCTGGTACTCGTGGAAATTCATTCGCTACCTCGAGTGAATGGGAAAGGATCGAGCCTGCGCGGTAGCCACGGCACAGACTTGGGGGAACGGACGGCGGTGTTTCGCACTACCGGCGTGCAGTGCGCCGTGGCCATGCCTCGACATGGGGAAAACCGCGCAATACGGCCTGCTATTTTCGCGGAAGCGGGATGGGATGGAAAGGGGCCATAAAAATCGGCTCTTTGCGCTCGCCCCTTCCCCCTTCCGGGGAGAAGCACCTACCCCCGACTTGATCGGGCTTGGGATGAGGGGCCCATCTCGCGCCGCCCACCACAAGGGTGCAAGGTTCGGTAGGATGGGGGCCAAGGGTCAATCTTTCGAAAGTGGTGCATCGAAGTTCGCTTCGATGTTGTTATTTCGCAAGATTGTTCCCCACCCCACCCTCTCCCCAAAGGGAGAGGGAGACCTGAGCAGTCACCCACCCTATCGAGCGTCCGCCCCGTGTCCAGCCGCGCGATCGTCGATTCGCCCAACAGCACGACCACCCGCCACGAACTGCTGTTTCTGAATTATTTCCGGCTGGCCCAGGCGCTGGTCTATGTCGGGCTGGCCTTCACCCCCAGCGGGATGGGCTGGCCCCACCTGAACAACGTCGACCTCGCCCACCTGGTGGCGGCCGGCTACCTGCTGTTCGCCCTGGCGGTGATCTCGATCACCCACCTGACCAAGGCACTGGGCTGGCTGGGCGTGCTGGGCACCTTGCTGGTGGACATCGTCGCGGCGGTGCTGGCGATCATCGCCATGAATGATGCGCGCATCGGCATTGCCATGATGCTGGCGGTAAATCTGGCCTGCGGCGCGCTGCTGCTGCCATTGCGGCTGGCACTGTTTCTTGCGGCGCTGGCCACGCTGGGGGTCCTGGGACGCACCCTGTTTTCCCTGCCGCACCCCGTGCCCGCGGCCGTCGACGACCGCGATTTCCTCGAATCAGGCCTGTTCGGCATGGCCTATTTCGCGATCGTGGTCCTTTGCAATGTGCTCGGTCGCCAATTGCGTGCCAGCGAAGCACTGGCCGAACAGCGCAGCATCGACCTGGTCAATCTGGCCCAGGTCAACGAACTGATCATCCGTCGCATGAAGACCGGCGTGATGCTGGTGGACGACGCCAATCGCATTCACCAGATCAACGAATCGGCCTGGATGCTGCTGGGCAATCCTTCCTCCGACCAGCGTGACCTGGGCCGGGTGGCGCCGGAACTGTCGCGGCGCCTGTACCACTGGATCACCTCAGGCAAGTTGGACGAAACCTCCACCCAACTGGCCGACGGCATGCCGGAAGTGGTGCCGCGCTTCAGCCGCCTGGCGCCAAACGACGACTCGCTGGTGCTGATCTTCCTGGATGACACCTCCCTGGTGTCGCGCCGCGCGGAAGAACTCACCCTGGGCTCGCTCGGGCGACTTTCGGCCTCGATCGCACACGAGATCCGCAACCCGCTGGCCGCCATCCGCTACTCGGCGCAATTGCTGGCCGAATCCAATGAGATCAGCGTTACCGACCTGCGCATGGTGGAGATTATCAACAACCACTGCAGCCGCCTGAACGACATCATCGAGAACATTTTGCAGTTGTCTCGACGCGAACGCTCGCGTCCGGAAACACTGAACCTCGGCGACTGGGCGCATGGCTTTGTCGACGAATACAAGCAGGGCAACGACATCGGCAACGATTCGCTACGCGTGATCGACAACAGCGCCCAGCCAGTCATCGCGGTGGCCGACTCGCAGCAGCTGCACCAAGTGGTATGGAACCTGGTGCAGAACGCACTGCGCTACGGCCGCATGCCCGGCGAGCCGGCCCGCGTGCTGGTGGTAGTGCGGCACGGCGAGCATGGTGTGCCGATCCTGGAAGTGATCGACCGCGGCCCGGGCATCGCCCCGAAAGTGGCGGCCCAGATCTTCGAGCCGTTCTACACCACGCACGAGTACGGCACCGGGCTGGGGCTTTATCTGGCTCGCCAGATGGCGGAGGCGAACCAGGCGGCGCTGGAATATGTGCGCGTGGCCGGTGGCGGGAGCTGCTTCAGGCTCGTGCTGACGCCGCCGGTGCGGATCGAGCCGACTGTGTAGGTGATGTAGCCAGTTCAATTTTTCGGTTGCGCGAGCTATCCAAAGAAACCAACGACACCTCCCCATAGGAGGCCGCCACGATCCAGCTTGCCGCCGTATAGACCGCCGAAATCATCAACCCCGTCCACGCGAACCGTTGTGAGGGCGCATCCACCACCCATGGGATCCACACCAGCACGGTGAAGCCACCCATCATCCACGCTTCCAGCGTTGCGGCCAGGCGTGGCACTACATTCAGGGCGATCGCCAGGCCGGCGGCGATATGCGCAATGCCGGTGAAACAGGCCCAGCCCATGCGGAAGGGAAGCCAGCCCGGCACCATATCGGTCGTTCCCTGCACATACACCAGGTGCTCCAGTCCGATCAGCGGCAGCGCCAAAGCGAACGCGATGCGCGCCGTACGCAGCGCATTCATACCCGCCAACGAAGCAAAATAGGGTTTGTCTTGCGGCGTTGCCGTGCCGGCATACAGCACCCAGCACGCTGCCGCCAGGGTCACGATTTCGGGGCAGCAGGTGAATTCATGCATCGGTATGCGCACTACCAGCAACCACAATAGCGTATAGGCCATCATCGTCAGTGCTGCCGGTAGCAAGCTGCGTCGCGCCAGTAATCCGGCACCACCCACAACCATGACGGCACCGGACAGCATCGCCAGCCACGCACGGCCCGGCACCCCTTGGGGCACCGGTTGCCATACCAAAGCGAAGTCCTGCGAGAACAGGCTGAGCAGACCCAGCGTCACGAACGCTAGGGCGAACACCATGCGAGCGCTATCGGCATTGCGCATATAGGGAATCTCCCGCAGTCATCGATACGCCCATTCAAACGGTAGCGATCCGCGACGCAAGAGCCAATCAGGCGGCAGCCGACCAAGCCAATTCCCGAGGATGCCCTGATCTATTCCACATGCCCGACATGACGTCCCGAAGGCCCGCAGGGTGTGTCGCGCGGCACAGCGTGTAGGCTGGGATGACAATCCCAGCATCGTGATGCCGTGTGGAAGCTGGGATTACCATCCCAGCCTATGTGGAGCGCACTACCAAGGTGGTCGCCATCATCTGCGACTGCACCGGCTGGCCATGGATCATCGCCAGCACCTTGCGTGCCAGCAGCACGCCGCCCTCCTGCCAGTTCTGGCGCACGCTGCTCAAAGGCGGCAGGAAGCTCGCACCTAGCGGCGTGTCGTCGTAGCCGATCACCGACACATCATTGGGCACCGATTGCCCCAGCTCGACCAGCGCGCGGATCGCGCCCATCGCCAACAAGTCGCTGCAGGCGAAGATAGCGTCGAACCGCACTTTGCGTGCCGCCAGCGAACGCACGGCATCGACGCCCGATTCCAGGGTGAAATCAGCCCTGCGCAACAGCAGCGGCTTGATGCCATGCCGGGCGAGCTCGTCGACGAAACCGAACAGGCGCTGCGCCATCTCGGGGTGATCGGGGTTGCCGATGAACACCGGATGCCGCCGGCCGATGGAAAGAAAGCGCTCCGCCGCAATGACACCGCCCTGGCGGTTGTCGCTGCCTACGACCGTATGGCTATCGCCTCCCTCGCCCGCCGCTCCCCATACCACCATCGGCAAACCAAGCTTGTCATACGTGCGCACTGCGTCCTGGTGCACGCCCTGACCCAGCAGAATCAGACCATCAGCCGCTTGTACGGCGGCGTGGGAGGCGCCCTGGCGGGTGGTAAGCAGCACGCTGTACCCGGCCGAAGTGAGCTCTTGCGAAATACCGCCGAGCAGCGACAGCGGATAGGGATCCCACATGGTGCGCTCGGAGGAGGGCTTCATTTCCACGATCACCGCCACCGTTTGGCTGCGGCGCAGGCGCAAATTGCGCGCACTGACGTTTAACTTGTAGCCATGCTTGCGCGCCAGGGCCTGGACCCGTTCGCGGGTCTCGACGTTGACCAGCGGGCTTTCGCTCAAGGCCCGCGACACGGTGATCTTGGATACCCCCGCCAGCTCGGCCAGGTCCGCCATAGTGAGGCTGGGACGTTGCGCAAGAGGTTGTTTTTTCTTGGCCTGCGTCAAACGGTGACCCCCTGATAAGCGCATCGGCGCAGTGAGCGGTACGGCCCGCCAAGTGTGCCCGAGGACTACCCCTTCCTCCAATTGCGGCTCCAAACGCAGACCCAAACCGACCACATTTCCGCCACGCAGGCCGGGGCATCATGATGCGGTGCAGCGATGATATCGATATCTTGATATCGATATCATTCGATCTGTATGCTCGCGCCCCATGGTCGAGTCCGGCCGCTGGGAAGACCCATCCGAAGATGCCAAGGGGAGAATGCGTGCACAGCCACGATGGACAAGCGATAGCCATGGAGCCGGCGCAGACATCTGCGGACCCCTGGCGGGTGGTGCACGCGAGACGTCCCCTGGGATTCGAACTGGCCAAGCTGGAGAGCTTGTTCGCTCTGGCCAACGGCACGCTCGGCGTGCGTGGCGGGCTGGAAGAAGATCGCAGCCCCACCCAGGGCACTTTTCTTACCGGGGTGTGGGAACGCACGCCGATCGAATACCACGAGCGCTTCCCCGGCTTCGCCCGTAGCACCGATACCCGCATCCCGGTACCGGATGGCGTGCGTATCGGTTTGCGCCTGGGCGATGCACCGGTGCACCTGCGCGAAGGCGAGTGGCTGGCGTTCGAGCAGGCACTGGACCTGCGCACCGGCGGCCTGGAACGAACGTTGCGCTGGCGCTCTCCCGCTGGCGCCACTCTGGAGATCGAGGCCGAACGCATTGTTCCCCTTGAGACGCCGAACCTGCTGTGTATTCGCTACCGCGTCACCTCAGTGGACTACAGCGGTCCGATCACGCTGGAATCGGCGCTAGTGGCCAGCATCAACGCCGCCGAGCAGGGCGACGACCCGCGTATCGGTACCCGCGTAAAAGGCGGCCTGAGCGTTACGGCTTCCGATGCCGATCGCACCCTGGCCTCGATCTGCCAGCGCACGCAGAACAGTCATATCCGCCTGGCCTGCGGCCAGCGCCACCGCGTAATGCAAACCCAGCTCGCCTTCGCCCGCGCGATCATCGAAGACGACGGCGGCGTGCAGCAGCACTACGTAGCGGAGATGCATCCGGGTGACAGTGTGGTGCTGGAGAAATTCGTAGCCTATGCCTGGAGCCGCCCCGAAGGCGGCGAGAGCGAGGCAGCCTTACTTGATGCCGTCGCCACGACGCTCGAACGCGCGCTGACCTTGGATTTCGATACCCACCGTGCCGACCAGGCACGGGCCTTTGCCGCGTTCTGGCAAGCCGCGGACCTGGAAATCCAAGGCGATACTGCCGTCGAGCAGGCGCTGCGCTTCAATCTGTTCCATCTGATGCAGTCCACGCCCCGGGACGGCAGTGGCAGCGCGGCAGCGAAGGGACTGACCGGCGAAGGCTACGAAGGCCATTATTTCTGGGATGCCGAAGCCTTCATCCTGCCAGTGCTCGCGCTCACCTCGCCCAAGCACGCACGCAGCATGCTCCAATACCGCGTCCACACACTCGATCGTGCGCGCAATCATGCGCGCGAGATGAATCATCCGGCTGGCGCCTTGTATGCGTGGCGCACAATCAGCGGCGACGAGTGCTCGGCCTACTTCCCCTCCGGCTCGGCGCAATACCACATCAACGCGGCGATCGCCTTCGCGATCCGTCTCTATGTGGAAGCCACTGGCGATATCGATTTCCTGGTGCAGGGCGGCGCCGAGGTGCTGTTCGAAACCGCTCGCCTGTGGCATCACGTGGGCGGCTACAACCCCCGTCGCGGCAACGCGTTCTGCATCTGCCAAGTAACCGGTCCGGACGAATACACCGCGCTGGTCGACAACAACTACTACACCAATCACATGGCGCAGCAGCATCTGCGCTACGCCGCATCGATCGCCTCACAACTGGGGCGCGAGCGTCCGCATGACTACACCCGCATAGCCACGCAGCTGGAGCTGTCGGACAGGGAAATCGCCGCGTGGCTGGCCGCCGCCGATGCGATGTATCTGCCGGTGGATCCTGAATTGGGCATCTTTCCGCAGGACGACGACTTCCTCGACAAGCCGCGCCTGCCGATCGCGCGCCCGAGCGAGCATGGGCATCGTCCGTTGCTGCTGCAGCTGCATCCGCTGACGATCTATCGCCACCAGGTGTGCAAGCAGGCGGACGTGCTGCAAGCTTTTGTGCTGGCCGGCAACGCCATCGACAAGCAAACCAAGCAGCGCAACTTCGATTACTACGAAGGTGTCACTGTCCACGATTCCACGCTATCGGCCTCCACCTTCAGCGTGGTTGCCGCCGAAGTGGGCTACGCGCAAAAGGCATACAGCTATTTCCTCGACACGCTGCGCGTCGATCTGGACAACCTGCACGGCAATACCTCGCACGGCGTACACATGGCGGCGATGGCAGGCAGCTGGCTGGCGCTGGCCTGGGGTTTCGGTGGCATGCGCGTCGTCGACGGCCGCCCGGCCTTTGAGCCCACCCTGCCTGCGTCGTGGGGCAGCTATCGTTTTGGCGTGCGCTGGCGCGATCACCATATCCGCGTCAAGGTGAAGAAGGACCGCGTGGAATACGCAATCACCGAGGGCGCACAGCTGGAAATCCTCCACCGCGGCAAGACGGTGGTGCTAAACGCCGGTCATACGGTCAGTCTTCCCCTGCATGCACCAACACTCCCGGCGCTGAAAGCCGTCATCTTCGATCTAGACGGGGTGATCGCCGATACCGCCGTCGTCCACGACGCCGCGTGGAAACGGCTCGCCTCGGAAATCGGCGTGGCGTTCGATGATTCGATGGGCGAGCGACTCAAGGGCGTCGATCGCCGCGGCTCACTGGAAATCCTGCTGGAACGCGCATCGCGCGCGTATTCCGAAGATGAGAAAGAAGCGCTCGCCTCGCGCAAGAACGACTACTACCGCCAGCAAATCGAAACCTTCGGCCCGCAAAACCTGTTGCCTGGCGCGCGCCATACGGTCGAATCGGTACGTCGCGCAGGCTTGAAGACCGCACTGGCCTCCGCCAGCCGCAATGCACCGCTTTTGCTGGAAAGACTCGGCATCGCGAGCTTGTTCGACTACGTGGTGGACGCCAACCACATCCGTCGCGCCAAGCCCGATCCGGAGATTTTCCTGGCCGCCGCGCACGGCCTCGGCTTGGAGCCGAGCGAGTGTCTGGGCGTGGAGGACGCCGCGGCAGGGATCGCCAGCATTCACGCAGCGGGGATGAAAGCTGTGGGTGTTGGCCAGGCGCAAGCCCTGGCCGAGGCCGATTTGCTGGTGCCGAACGTTGCCGCGTTCGACATCGGTTTGTTTACGACATAAGCGGCTAACAGGCGCGGTCAAGCGGCGCCGAATCACAAACGAATCACGAATCAGTTGGGGAGAACGTTCGATGAAGACCAAGCCTTTCACACGCGTTGCGTTGTCGGCAGCCATCACCGCATCACTCATGTCAGGCGCAGTGTATGCGCAAGACAATGGCCAGACGCAAAGTGCATCAACTACACCCGCGCCCACCACCCAAAGCAGCAATACGCAGCCCAAAGCCAACGCCAAGAACACCCAAACATTGCAGCAGGTGGTGGTGACTGGCACAGCCACCGCCGGCGGCATCAAGAAAATCGACGCCAGCTATTCGATCACGAGCGTCTCCGCCCAGCAGATCCAGCTGGATAACCCCAAGAGCGCCGCCGATCTGCTCAAGACCTCCCCGGGCGTTTGGCCCGAGTCCACCGGCGGCCAGACCGGCGCCAACATTGAAGTGGCCGGCTTTCCGGGCGGCGGCGACGCCCCCTTCTACACCAACCAGATCATGGGCACGCCGCTCTACGGCATGCCTTCGCTGTCGTTCTTCGAACAGAGCTCGATGTTCCGCCTGGACGACACCATCGACCACGTGGAAATCCTGCAAGGCGGCCCGTCGGTAGTGTTCGGTGACGGCCAGATCGGCCTGACCTCCAACTACATCCTCAAGCAAGGGACGGACAAGCCTTCCGGCGACATCGGCCTGACCACCGGCACCGATGGCTTGAAGCGCGTCGATGGCTTCTATGGCTTCAAGATCGCCGACAGCTGGTACGGCAGCGCGGGCGGCTTCTATCGCGATTCCGACGGCGTGCGCAACCCGCAGTTTGCTGCCGACAAGGGCGGCCAGCTGACCGCAACGCTGACTCACGACACCGACAATGGCGAGTTCATGCTTTGGACCCGCTACCTCGATGACAAGAACCAGTTCATCACCCCGATTCCGCTGGTGCAGACCGGCTCGGGCACCTTCGCCGCCTATCCGGGCTTCAACCCGCTGACCTCCACCTACTACAGCAGGGCCCTGCAGCACGTGTACCTGGAAAGCTATCCGGGTGGCGGCACCAGCGCGAATCTGGCCGACGGCCGTGGCGCCAAGCTGGGCTTCCTCGGCGCCAACTTTGATCATGACTTCGGCGGCGGCTGGTCGATCAGCGAGAAGATCCTGTATGACGGCGGCAACATGGACACCAATGCACTGTTTTCGGGTAACAATCCCGAGACGCTCAGTGCGTGGGAATCTGGCAACGCCGTACCCGCAGGCGTTCCGGTCACCGCCAGTTACAGCAATGGCGCCGGCCTGGTCACCGACCCGAACACGGACGTGATCAGCCAGGGCTGGTGGCACATCCACAAAAACATCCAAAACCTCATCAATGATTTCCGCGTCAGCAAGGAATTGTTCGAGGGCAATACGCTGACTGCCGGCCTGTACCTGGCGCACTACACCGACAACGATCGCTGGTCGCTCGGTAACCCGATGCTGATGACCAATACGCCCAACGCGACACCGATTGCCGTGAGCTACGTGCAGGGCGGGAATACCTATTACGTGACCAATCCGCAGGGCATCATTTACAACGGCGGCTACAACATCACCGAGAACGGCAAGGCCACCAACAAGGCGTTCTACCTGTCCGATTCCTGGAAACTCGAACAATGGCTGTTCGATGCCTCGGTGCGCGTCGAGAACGAAAACGCCCATAACAACGTCTGTAACCTGTCCAACGTCAATATCGACGGCAATCCCTACACGCTGTACGACAATAGCGTGGCGATGTGCAATGGCTCCTATGCGCATACCTCTTACAACAAGACGCATACCTCCTGGACGGTCGGCGCCACCTACAAGATCCTGGACAACATGTCCGTGTACGCCCGCGCCAACAAGGGTGCGCACTTCAACAGCTTCGACGACCTGCGCGGCAGCAATACCGGCGACACGCCGCCACTGCTGAAGATCGAGAACTTCGAAGTCGGCTACAAGTACCAGATCCCGCAGTTCAGCGCCGACGTGTCGTTCTACCATCGCCTGTTTGACGGCCTGAGCTATCAGCCCTCGTACCTGGGCGTGCCGACCGGTTCCAAGGCGACCTACGGTTCGGACACCAAGGGCGTCAATTTCATCATGAGCTATACCAGCCCGAACCGCTTTTTCTCGCTCACCTGGTCGGGCGACTGGATGGATGGCCACTACTCGCACTTCCTGGGCAACGTTGCGTTCTACGGCCTGCCCACGGCCGGCAATCCCAGCGGCATCTTCTATACCAACATCAATGGTCAGCAGCTGCAGCGTCAGCCGAAGTTCCAGTTCCGCCTGATGCCTGCCGTGCGCATCCCCACCACCTATGGCGACATGCGCCTGATGCTGACCTGGGAGCACGTGGGTGACCATACCCAGGATCAGACCGGCCTGCAGCAGCTGGGTAGTTACGACGACTTAGGGATCAGCGCACAATACAACTACGGTCCCAACTGGGTCTTTACCCTGGCGGGCTCGAACGTGACCAATGCGCTAGGCCTTACCGAGTCCAATTCGCGTATCGCCGGCTCGGCCGCGGGGTCCAGCGGGGTGATCCTGGCCCGACCGCTGGAAGGCCACGAGTACAACTTCCAGGTGAAGTACCAGTTCTAAGCAAGCGCTAATCGTTGCTCCTGGCGGCCCGGACCGGCACCTGCCGGCCCGGGCCGCGTTCTCCTTAAGGTCGCCCGCCCGAGGTCTACATGAACCGGATTCGCATGATCGCCGCGCTCGCCCTGATCTACATGGTCTTTGCGATCCTGCTCAACAGCGTAGGCACGGTCATCCTGCAATCGATCTCCACCTTCGGCGTCGACAAGCCGCAAGCGAGCCTGCTGGAGCTGTTCAAGGACCTGCCGATCGCGGTCACATCCTTCCTGGTCGCATCGTTCCTTCCCCTGCTTGGCTATCGGCGCGCGATGATGGTCGCATTGGGCATCGTTGCCTGTGCTTGCGTGCTGATGCCGCTGTATCCAGGTTTCCGCACCACGGAGCTACTGTTTACCTGTGTGGGCGTGTCGTTTGCGTTGACCAAGGTGGCGGTGTATTCGTCGATCGGCCTGCTCACCGACGATAGCGGCGAACACGGCCGGCTCACCAATACCATCGAAGGGCTGTTCATGATCGGCGTGCTGCTCGCCGGCTGGCTGTTCAGCGCCTTCGTCGATCGCAGTCAGCCGGCGAATCCGTCCTGGCTGAATGTCTACTGGGTGCTGGCGCTGGTTTGCGTGCTGGTGATCTTGCTGCTTGCCACTTCGCGCCTGGACGAGTCGGCCGCCCGCACCCAGGAAACCAAGACCATGCGGGGCTCGCTGCTAGAGATGCTGCATCTGTTCCTGCGCCCGCTGGTTTACGTGTTCCTTGCTTCGGCGTTTCTGTATGTGCTGATCGAACAGAGCTTCAGCACCTGGCTGCCGACCTTCAACAACGAGATTCTGAAGCTACCCAATGCGATGAGCATCCAGGTCGCCACCATCCTCGCCGGTGCCTCGGCGCTAGGTCGCATCATTGCCGGCCAACTGCTGCGGCGCATGCGCTGGTATGTGCTGTTGAACATCTGCGTGCTTGGGATGGGCTTGCTGGTGACGCTTACCCTGCCCTTGGCCCATGGCGTGGTAGCGCGCGCCGACGTGGGCTGGCTGAACGCGCCGATCGCGGCCTACCTGATTCCATTGATCGGCCTGCTGATGGCGCCGATCTATCCGGTGATCAATTCGGTGGCGCTCAGCTCGCTGCCCAAGCCTTCACACGCGGCGATGACCGGCCTGATCGTGATCTTCTCCGCCCTCGGCGGCACGCTCGGTTCGCGCATCACGGCGATGGTGTTTTCGCGTTTCGACGGCATCCACGCGTTCTATTTCTCGTTGGTGCCGATGCTGCTGATCCTGGTCACGCTGTTCTTGTTCAAACGCGAAACCGATCGTGCCGGCAGCGCCATGGCGAGCATCACGCTGGCTATCAAATAAGGCTGTCCCGGAGCCATCGCACCACGCACTATCGCTGGAGTTTCCATGAACTTTCGCTACTTCGGCCGGCCCGGCCTGTTCCTTGCCGCTCTTGCCGTCGCGACCACGTCATATGCGGCGACCGATCCAAGCTTCGTGCTTACGGCCTCCGCCGACAACTTTGGCAACTACTTCCCCGGCTACCTGGCCAACGGCTACTTCTCGACCATGACCACGCCGCGTGGCACCGAGCCCGCGCGCGCCTACATGGTCGCGTTCATGGATTACGACAAGCAGGATGTCTCACGCCCCGCCACCATCCCTGGCTGGAGCGAGATCGACTACAACCCGGGCGGCGGCTGGATCAATGCCACCCGTCTGGACAAGAAGATCTTCGCGGACTACGCGCAAACGCTAGACATGTACGACGGCACGCTCACCACGCGCTATCGCTTCGATTATGCGAACAAGTCGACCGACGTGAAGGTCACCACCTTCGTCAGCCAGGCCGATACGCATCTTGCCGCCACCCAATTCACCATCACGCCGCATTTCGACGGCAGCGTCGAGCTGACCTTTCCCATGCGCCTATGGTCCGAGCACCAGCCGCGCTTTCCGATCGGCAGCATGAGCGGCGACCAGATGATCGCCGCCGTGATCGCCAGCGGCCAGAATCTCGACAACAAGCCGGTGCCGACACCAGACCGTGCCGCGGTGTGGTACCCCGGTTACACGCAAGTGCTCGCCAATCAGGGGAATACCAAAGAACTGACGCTGTGGCTCAACGGTCGTGCCAAGGCTGGCTTGAGCATGGCCGAAGCGGCAGCGATCCAACTGCCTACATCGATGGACATCCAGAGCGTGAAGCTCGAGCAGACCTCTGATTTGCTGTCGCTGCACATCACGGCCAAGGTAAAGCAGGGAACCACCTACACCTTTACCAAGTACCTGGCTGCGTCGCGCCAGGACTGGGGCGGTGATGCGAAAGCCGATCTCGCACTCGCCAAGCAGGCGCGCGCAACCGGCTTCGGCAGCTTGCTCGCGAGGCACCAGGCGGCATGGCATGAATTGTGGAAGTCGGACATCGTCGTGGATGGCGATCCTGCCGTGCAGAAGGCCGTGCACTCGGACCTCTACTACTTGCTGTCGAACACCACGACAGGCACCGCCTGGCCGATGGGCGCGTGCGCACTCACGCCGAACTACGCCGGCCATGCGTTCTGGGACAGCGATTCGTGGGTCTTCCCCGCGTTGCTGCTATTGCACCCGGAACGCGCCAAGCCGATCGTGATGTTCCGCCATCGCACCATGCAGCCGGCGCGCGAACGCGCCATCCAGTACGGGGCGAAGGGCACCATGTATCCGTGGGAGGCCGACCCCGAAACCGGCGTGGACAATACTCCGCATTTCGCCTATGGCGTGTATCGCGAGATCCACGTCAACGCCGACATCGCCATTGCGCAATGGCAGTATTACCTGGCCAGCGGCGACAAGGATTGGCTGAAACACGATGGTTGGCCGGTGATTCGCGAAGTGGCGCAGTTCTGGGCCAGCCGCGTTACCTACAACAAGGCCGCAGACCGCTACGAAATCATGCACGTCACTTCCCCGGACGAGGCTTACGATGACGTGCCCAACGACTCCTTCACCAATGCCGCCGCGCGTAAGGCGCTGGACATTGCCGTGGAAGCGGCAAAGACCGTTGGCGAGCCGGCCGACCCGCAGTGGACGCTGATCGCTGCGAAGATGTACATCCCGTTCCTGGAGAAAGAGCAACGGCATCTGGACTTCGACGAATCGGTGCCGCACGACAAGATCACCTGGATGGGGTCTTCCCTGGCATGGCTGATGTATCCCAACCTCGATCTTCCGATGTCGCAGACCGTGCGCCGCAACGACTTCGACTTCCAGTTGCATGAGCTGAAAGTGCACGGTGACGACCCCAATGAGATGATGATGGTGATGCTGGCCGTGGGTGCCTCGGAACTGGGGGACGCCAAAATCGCCGGCGACTGGATCGAACGCAACCTGGTCGGCTTCCTGAAACCGCCGTTCAATGTGCGCACGGAAACGGTGGCGAACAACGCGGGCTATATTCTCGCCACCTCGTCCGGCTTCCTGCAGAGCATGATTTACGGCCTGACCGGCTTGCGCATCGATGACAAAGGCCTAGATGGCGCTTACGCCCCGGTACTGCCGCCAGACTGGAAGTCTTTGACGCTGCGGCGCATCAGCTTCCGCGGCAAGCAGTACGACATAACGGTCAAGCGTAACTCGGCGGGCGGGACGGAGCTGGTTCGCACACCACTGTGATGGCAATGTCCACGCCTCCGCCCGCAGTGCTTGAAGCCATGCAGCAGATTGGCAAGATGCTGCAGGCCGGGGATTTGCGCGCCGCGCACGATCGGCTGCAGTCGATCGTCGAGCAGCATCCGGAGTATGCCGAAGGCTTGCGCTTGCTCGGTGGTGTTCGGCAAGCGCTGGGCGATGTCGAAGGGGCGGAGGCGCTATTGCGCAAGGCCATGAGAGCCGATCCGGGCTGGGCACCTACCTGGGCCTCGCTCGGCGAGCTGCTGCTGCATAGCGGTCGCCAGAACGAAGCACTACCTCTCCTGTATCGCGCCGCCCAGCGTCTACCGCATGCCGCACTGCTGCTCGCGCGTCACTACAACGATCAGCAGCGCCCGGCCGACGCGCTGGCGATCGTCGCCCCGTTGTGTGGCTCCGCCCAGGCTCCAGCAGAGTTGGTTGCACAGCACGTCGCGGCGCTTGCGGCACTCGGCCGTCAGAATGACGCCGTCGGCTTTTATCGCCAGCGGGCAGAAGCGTCGCCCAACGACCCCGCCGCCGCGCACTCGCTGGCGATAGCCTTGGCGGCAGCTTCCAGGCCCGAGGAGGCCGAACGCGTCACCCATTACGCGCTCGGACGAGGGTATCGGACGGCCGCCGCCTATTTCACCCATGCAAGCAGCCTGATCGCACTGGGCAAGCTGGAATCGGCGGAGGCTGCCCTGCGTGACTGTCTGCGGCAGGACCCGCGCCATACCGAAGCACACGATCATCTTGCCCGGCTGGTATGGCTGCGCACGGGAGATAGCGCGCAAAGCACGGCGTCGCTTGATCAAGCCTTGCAAAGATTCCAGGGCGACGAGGCATTGCTCGCCGCGAAGGCGGCAATTTTGCAGGGTGCCGGCGACGCACACGGCGCTTACCTGTGTCTATCGGCGTCGGCAGCCCATGCACAGGCTTCTCCCGCACTGCTGACCCGCGCCGGGCTGGCTGCGCTGGAATTCGATCCGATGGCCGCGTTGAAGTTGGCGGAACGCGCCTTGCAACGCTCTCCCTCTGCTGCCACGGCGAAAAACCTGCTGGCGGCAGCCTTGCTAGGCACCGGCGATGCGCGCCAGGCACTGCGCCATTGCGAAGCGCTGCTGGTCAACGCACCGGACGACCAGTACCTGATCGCCCTGCAAGCCACCGCCTGGCGTTTGCTTGGCGACGAGCGTTACGACGCCCTTTGCAACTACCCGCAACTGGTCCTTGCACAACCCCTGCAGGCGCCACCTCCATGGCAGGACCTGCCGCATTTCCTCGCTGATGTGAAGCGCAGCCTGGAGCGCTTGCACAATCCGCATGGCCATCCTTTGCTGTTCCAGTCATTGCGCCATGGCACCGAAACCACTGGCGATCTGACGCGTCATCCAGATCCTGTCATCCAGGCGCTGTTCGAGACATTCGACGCGCCAATACGCACTTACCTCGCACACATCGGTCATGGCACGGACCCGTTACGCGGCCGCAATCGCGGCACCTATCGTTTCAATGGCGGCTGGTCGGTGCGCCTGCGCAGCGCGGGCTATCACACCAACCACGTGCACCCGCGTGGCTGGATTTCCTCGGCCTTTTATGTGGACGTGCCCGACAGCATGACCCATGCCTCCAGCACGGACGGCTGCCTTGCGTTCGGACAACCCAGCATCGTGACGGCTCCGCCGTTGCCCGCCCAATATGTGGTCCGGCCCGAAGCGGGCCGGCTGGTGTTGTTTCCGTCCTATTTCTGGCATGGCACGGTGCCGTTCCACAGCGAGCAGAGCAGGCTCACCGTCGCTTTCGACGTGGTTCCTGGAGGGCCGGAATGAACACTGATGGAATCATGACGATTACGCGCCCTATTCTTTGATCTTGCACACGCGATCGGCAGCCGGCATGCCGTCGATGGCCTCGGATGGAGATTTCGAATGAAAAGCACACTTCGCCGTACGTTCGCCAATTCAAGCTCTCTCGTGCTTCTATCGGCGATGCTGGTGGCCACTGCCTCCGCCGCCCAGCCCGATCCCGCCAAGACCCGCGCTTACATCGACAAGGCCTGGGCTACGCTCACGCGCTCCCAGGACGAGTGCAAATCGTTGCTCGATCCGAAGATCAGGGCCCGTCCCGTGCTTTACCTGCCGGCGCAATTCACCGCTCCGCAGGATCTTCTGCAAGCCCAGAAGCGCTGCAATATCGACGTACACACCTTGCCGCGCAGCATCGAACAGCTCGGCGACGTCGACGCGACCAAGCTGCCCGTGCAGGGCCTGCTTTATCTGCCGCATCCCTACGTGGTGCCCGGTGGCTTTTTCAACGAGATGTACGGCTGGGACAGCTACTTCATCCTGCTGGGCCTGGTGGCCGACCATCGCACCGAGTTGGCACGCGATATGGTCGACAACGCGTTGTTCGAGGTGCAGTACTACGGTGGCGTGTTGAATGCGAACCGCAGCTATTACCTAAGCCGTTCGCAGCCGCCGTTCCTGAGCCGGATGATGGTGTCCTTGCTCAACGATCCAGCCAGCTTCCCCGACGCCGATGCCAAACGCGCGTGGCTGGAAAAGGCCTATCCGCTGGCTGTGCGCAATCACGACATCTGGACCCGGCCGGAGCATCTTGCCGGCAATACGGGCCTCGCCCGTTACTACGACTTCGGCAGCGGGCCGGTACTCGAGGCCCAGGACAGCGAGTTCTACAACGGCGTGATCAAGTGGCTGATTGCCCATCCCGGCGATAACCCTGGCTATCTGATCAAGGCGGCCCAACACCCGGATGCCGCCGAAGCGGAGCGCCTGAAAACCCAGAGCTGCGACGTGCTCGCTTCAAAAGTCTGCGCCGGCGACTGGGTCGACGGCTATCGCCTGAGCGCCGACTACTACCACGGTGACCGCGCGATGCGCGAATCCGGCTTCGATACCAATTTCCACTACGGTCCATTCGGAGGCTCGACCCATCACTACGCCGACGTGAGCTTGAACAGCCTGCTCTATCGCTATGAGATGGATCTGCACGATTTCGCGCAGCAACTCGGCAAGGCGGATGACGCCAAGCGCTGGGCGCTAGCCGCCGCGGCGCGCAAGCAAGCGATGGACAAGTACCTGTGGCGTCCGGAGTTCGGCATGTACCGTGATTATGATTTCATCGCCGGCAAGCCATCCGATGCACCCTATCTCACCACCTTTTATCCGCTGTGGGCCGGTGCGGCCTCGCCGCAGCAGGCAGCATCCGTACGCGGCAAGCTTTCCATCTTCGAATTGCCCGGCGGCCTGGCGATGGACAACCGGCCCAGCGGCGCGCAATGGAACGCTCCCTTCGGCTGGGCGCCGACCAACTGGCTCGCCGTGGCCGGTCTTGATGCCTACGGCTTCCACGAGGACGCGCATCGCATCGCCGGCAAATTCAACGCCACTATCGACCGCAGCCTGGCGGCCGACGGCACCATCCGCGAGAAATACAACATGGCCAGCGGCAATGCGAACGTAAAGGTCAGTGCGGGCTACACCACCAACGTCATCGGCTTCGGCTGGACCAACGGGGTGTACCTGATGATGGAGGAGATATTGAGCGGTACGAAGACGAAGGCTGCCGTGCCGTAGATCCGGACAAAAACCGCAATAGCCGATGCTTGCCAAATGGCGCCTCCTCCCTGCCAGGCACCTGATTAGCGTCATGTCTCAGCTGCGCGATATGCAACTCCCTCCCCTGCCTGCACCTGATTAGCGTCGAGTCTCAGCTGGTGATTTAGACAGGGGAGATCCTGGCGGCGTTC
>NZ_BSOA01000017.1 GCF_030160275.1 Dyella flagellata | reverse complement strand
CGGATATCGGCCTCGCCGGGTGGCGCGATGATGACCTGCTGGCCGGCCAGCAGCGGCACCCAGATCTCGTAGGTGGACGCATCGAAGGCTTGCGCCGAATGCATCAGCACACGCTGTTGCGATGAACCGTGCCAGCGCCGATCCATCGCCAGTTCCAGCACATTGCGATGCGTGACACCGATACCCTTGGGCGTGCCGGTGGAGCCGGAGGTGTACATCACATAGGCGAGCTGGTCGGCCTGTGCGCGCACGGCCGGTGGCGTGCTCGGCTGCGCGGCGATACGCCCGGCATCGCCATCCAATCGCAGCACGTGCGCCTCATGCGGCGGCAAGCGTTCGGCCAGTGCCGATTGCGTCACGATCACGCGAGCTTGGGTATCGGCCAGCATGAAGGCCAGGCGCTCGGCGGGATAGCGCGGTTCCAGCGGCACATAGGTGCCGCCGGCCTTGAGAATGCCCAGCACGCCGACCAGTACGTCCAGCGAACGTTCCACGCACAAGGCCACCATGTTTTCCGGACCGACGCCGCAGGCTTGCAGCTGGTGGGCCAGTTGATTGGCGCGCGCGTCGAGCTGGCGATAGGTCAGCCATTGCTCGCCGGCCGTGGCCGCGACGGCCAGTGGTGTGCGTGCGGCCTGTTCGGCGAAACGTTGCGCCAAGGTGCCTTCCGCCTGGGGGCGATCCGTGGCATTCCAGTCCACCAGCAGCTGCTGCCGTTCGTCTGCGGCAAGAATGCTCCACTGTCTTACCGGTGTATGCGGCGCGTGTTCCAGCCAGTGCAGCAGGTTACGCAGCGCTTCGTGCATGTAACCGCAGATGCGTGCCGGGTCGAGCGGGTGAACCGCTTGCGCGGTCAAGCCCAGCGCATGACCAAAATCTTCGACCGACAGCGTGACGGGATAGTTGGTGCGCTCCTCGCCATGCAGCCAGGAGACACCCTCCACCGGATGTGCGGCCAGCAGATGCGTGGCCTCGGCGGGATTGGGCGAGATGGCCTGGCCGTTGCCTGCTATATGCCGATAGTTGAATAGCGCACTGAATAGAGGTGTGGCGCCGCTGCAGCGCTGCGCAAGCGCCAGTGACGCATGCTCGTGACGCAGCAGGTCGGCCAGTCGCACATGTGTCTGCCGCGCAGCGGTGGCGAGGTCGATATCGCCCATGTCCAGGCGCAAGGGCAGGGTATTGATGAACAGACCCATCGCCCGGTCGGCGCCTTCACCCGCATGCATGCGGCCGAACAGCACGGTGCCGAATACCGCCTGCTCGCGGCCGCTGGTCTTGCTGACCACCTGCCCAAAGGCCAGATGGCACAAGCTCGCCAGACTGACGTTCAGCAGCCTCGCTTGCGCACGCAATCGATCATGCATGTCTTGCGGCAGCATGCGATGAGCCTCTAACACGGCGGCACCATCGCGTTGTACGTCACTCAAGCCGAACGGCAGGGTCGGCTCGTCGATGTCCGCCAGCTGGTCGCGGAAGAAGCGCTCATGCTCGGTTGCCGGCAGCCCCAGGCGCACCTGTGCAATGACATTGCGGAATGGCTGCGGTGGTTCCAACGCGTCGGCGCGGCCCGCCAGCACTTCTTTCACTTCCGCCTGCAGCGTTTCCACCGTGGAGTGATCGCCGATCAGATGATGCATGTGCTGCAACAGCAGCCAGCGCTCATGCATCGGATCGTGCGCAACAACATAGCGGAGCAACGGCGCACTGCCCAGATCGAGGCGATGGCGGCGAGGGTCGAAACGCCGCTGCAACTGTTCAACTATATCGCCGTCCTGCGGATTCAACGTCAGCTCTTGCACCGGCAGCGGTGCTTCGCGCAGCACCACTTGCGCCGCGTCGGCAAGACCGTCCCAGTGGAAGGCGGTGCGCAGAATGTCGTGGCGATTCACTACATGCTGTACGGCCTTGAGGTAGTGCTCCAGCAGCGCACGGTCGGTGAAGGCCATCACGTCCAGCAGCAAATAGGGATCGCCTTCGCCATCCAGCAAGTGGTGAAATAGAATGCCTTCCTGCAACGGCGATAGTGCATAGATGTCCTGCACGTTGGCCAGGCCGCCCGGCACGCGTGCCACGATGGCATCGATCTCCGCCTGCGTCAGATCGATCAGCGGCAGCATGTCAGGGGTGAGTGCCACGCAATCGGGCGTGATCGAGTTGGCTGGCGCCGGCACTTCGCGATAGCTGCCGAGCGTGGCCGCCAAGGCGGCCAGCGTAGGGGCCGTAAACAAAGTGCGGATTTCGGTTGCCAGGCCCATCCGGCGCAGGCGCTCCATCAAGCGGATCGCCAGCAGCGAATCGCCGCCAAGTTCAAAAAAGTGATCGCACCGTCCGATGTATTCCGCGCCAAGCAATTCCTGCCATAACGCTGCCAGGGCGATTTCGATCTCGCCTTGTGGCGGTTCTTTGCTGCGATTGGCGAAATCGGCGCCGGCCGGCGCGGGCAGCGCTTTGCGATCGAGCTTGCCGTTGACGGTCAGCGGCAGGGTTTCCAATATGACCAGTGCGGCCGGCAGCATGTAATCGGGCAATTGCTCCGACAGGCTGCGACGCAAAGCGGCCGTATCCAGGTTTTGCGCCTGGGCCGGCACCACATAACCGACCAGTTGCTTGTGCCCGGCGTGGTCTTCGCGCAGCTGGACGGTGGCCTGGGCCACGCCGGGTTGCTGTAGGAGGCAGGTTTCGATTTCGCCCAGCTCGATGCGGAAGCCGCGAATCTTCACCTGGCTGTCGGCACGGCCCACGAAGTCCAGGCTGCCATCGCTCAGCCAGCGCGCGACATCGCCGGTGCGATACATGCGACTGCCCGGTGCGCCAAAGGGATTGGCCACGAAGCGCTCGGCACTCAAGCCCGGGCGGCGCAGGTAACCCCGCGCCAGGCCCGCGCCGGCCACATACAGCTCGCCGGCCACGCCCGCCGGCAGCGGCTGCAAGGACGCATCCAGCACGTAGACCTGTAGATCCGGGATCGCCCGTCCGATCAGGCTGTTCGCCCGTGCCTGGACCAGCGCCTGATCGAGCGCCAGGTAGGTGACGTGCACCGTGGTTTCGGTGATGCCGTACATGTTGACCAGTTGTGGCTGCTGCGGGGTATGTCGTGCATACCAGTCGCGCAAGCGACCCAGTTCCAGCGCCTCGCCGCCGAACACCACGTAACGCAAGGCGAGCGCCTGGCCCAGCTGCGGCTGGTCGCGCTCGGCCTGCATCAGCGCATAGAACGCCGACGGGGTCTGGTTGAGCACGGTCACCTG
>NZ_BSOA01000016.1 GCF_030160275.1 Dyella flagellata | reverse complement strand
CACCAGCACCCGTGCCAGGCGATTGGCGTGGGCATTGAGCTGGGCGTAGCTGTAGGCGGTGCATTCGTCTGCCACCGCCGTGGCATCCGGCGTCTGCAGCGTCTGCTGCTCGAACAGCTTGGCAAGCGTGCTTGATGGAACGGACATGATCGTATCGTTCCAGGCCGCCGGCACTTGCTGCGAAGTCAACTCCGATGAGGGCTCAGTCGCGTTTTGTACATCAGAAAGCGCGCTCGCCTGTGGCAGCATGATCGAGAATGCATTGGTGCCGTCGCCCAGTTGTGCGGCGATGGCACGCTGCGTGATCACGCATGCCGGGTGAGCATCCTTCAGCATGAACTGGAGACGGTCCACCGGATAGTCAGGATCCAGCGGCAGATAGGCTGCGCCGGTCTTGAGCACGGCCAACAGCGCGATCACCAATTCGGCTGAGCGCGGCAAGGCGATGGCCACGATCTGTTCGGGGCCGATGCCTTGCTTGATCAAATGGTGCGCCAACTGATTGGCGCGCGCATTCAGCTGGGCGTAGCTCAGCTCAGTCTGTTCGCATATCAATGCGATTGCTTCTGGCGTAAGTGCAACTTGTTGCTGGAAGTGTTCCGGTAAACTCGCCGGCGCGAGCGCTAGTGCCGGCGGGTTCCAGGTCTCCAGCACGGTGCGGCGTTCTTCCGCGCCGAGCAGATCGATCCGGCCCACGGGTTGGTCGGCATCTTCGGCGAACGCTTCGAACAGGCGTACCAGGCGTTGCGCGAACTGTTCGACGGTGGCGCGTTCGAATACATCCGGCCGGTAACCGAAGTGCAAGTACATTTGCTTGAACGGCGTCGCCCACAGGCCCAGCGGATAGTGCGATCGGGCACCACCTTGGCCGCTCTGCAGCTCCACGCGCAGGGCACGCTCCGGTTCCGCCAGCTTTTCCGGATCGAAGGGATAGTTTTCGAACACGATGTGCGAGTCGAACAGCTCGCCTACACCGGCGACCTGCTGGATCTGGATCGGTCCGATGTGGTTGTGCTCAAGCAGGCGCACCTGCCATTGCTGCTGTTGCTTGACCAGTTCGCCCAGAGTTTGCGCGGGCGACCAGCGCACACGTGCAGGCACGGCGTTGATCATCAGGCCGACCATCTGCTCGGCGCCCGGCAACTCCGGCGGCCGCTCGGCCACGATCGTACCGAACAGCACATCGTTGTGGCCGGTGAGCATGCCCAGGCCGATGCCCCATACCATCTGCGTCACGGTGTTCAAAGTCACGCCAAGACGGCGCGCTTGTTGCTGCAAGGCCGTCGTCAGGGACTCGGACAAATGGATGTCGAACGACTCTTGCTGTGGCCCAAGGCCGGGTGCATTCGGTGCGACGCGCGTGGGTTCCTCTACGCCGTCCAGATACTCCTTCCAGGCCAAGCGGGCGGCCGTATGATCCTGCCGCTGGATCCAACCCAGGTAGTCTCGGACCGATGTCACGGGCGGCAACGCCGCCGCATTGCCGCCGTTGCGATACAACTCCAGCAAATCGTTGAGCAGGATCAGCCAGGTCCAGCCATCGATCAGCACATGATGATTGGTCGCCAGGAAAACGTGCTGTTCCGCCTGTAGCCGCACCAACGTAAAGCGGATCAATGGCGGTTGGGCTGGATCGAAGCGCTTGACGTAATCGGCATGCAGCAGGCGCTGCAGTTCGAGTTGCTGCTGCGCTTCGCTCTGCGCGGAAAGATCGACCCAGTGCCAGGGTGGCGCAACGTCGCGCGGAATGACCTGCACGGCTTGTTCCAGGCCGTCATGCACAAAGCCCGCGCGCAAATTGACGTGACGTTGCAACACAGTGTGTGCCGCCATGCGCAATGCTTCGGGATCCAGCGGTCCATGCAGGCGCATGACGCGCTGTACGGTATACACGCCTTCGTCCCGTTCGTCGTACAGCGCGCGGAACAGGAATCCCTGCTGCATCGGGGAGAGCGGCAGGATATCGGCCAGTGCCGGGTAACGCGCTTGCAGCTGGTCGATTTGTGCCTGCGTCAGGCGCACCAGCGGCAGGTCTGACGGGGTAAAGCCGCCCGCGCCCGGTTGCCTTGCAACTTCCGCCAGGGTGTTCAGCGCCGCGAACCAGGTATTGGCCAGGTCGGCGATATCGTCCTCGTTGAACAGCTTTTGCGCCCAGGTCCAGTGCGCCACCAGTTCGGTCCGCTCTGCGCTGTCGTAGGCGATCGCATTCAGGGCAATCGCATAAGCCAACGGGCGCTCGGGATCGCTGCCGCTGCTGAGCGCGCCAAGGGCCATGCCTGCGGGCTGGTCTTCGCTCTTCGCGCGGCTGAAACGTCCCAGGTAATTGAAGCCGATCTGCGATGGCGCAGCAGCCCCAAGGATCGCAGACGTATCGGGATTGATATAACGCAGCAATCCGTAGCCGATCCCGTTATCGGGTATTTGACGCAATTGTTCCTTGACGCGCTTGAGGGCATTGCCCATCGCGACAGCCTTGGAAGCGGCCTGTTCGAGATGAAGCACGCCGGCGTCCAGGCTGACCGGCACATGGGTGGCAAACCAGCCGACACTACGGGAAAGATCGACATCGTCGAAGATTTCCTCGCGGCCATGACCTTCCAGGTCCAGGCGCACAGCCGTGTCGCTGCCCAGCCCGCGGCGGTGCCGCCATTGCGTGACGGCGATGGCAAGTGCAGTCAGCAACACATCGTTGATGCGCGCGTGGAAAGCGGCAGGTGTGCGGGATAACAGTTCGCCCGACACCGATGCGGGCAAGGTGAGGCTGAGCGTTTGCGACGTCGTCACCGTGTCCTGCGCAGCATCCAGGCGACGCTCGCAGAGCAGCGGATCGGCGCTCTGCACTATGCTTTGCCACAGCGGAAGTTCGGCTACGCGCGCCGGAGCGCTCGATTCCTGCATCAAGTGCAGTGCCCATTGCCGGTACGAAGTGCTGGCGGCATCCAGCACAGGATCGCGACCGGCCTGCAGCGCCTGGCAGCAGGCCAGCAGATCGGGGACAAGAATGCGCCAGGAAACGCCGTCCACCACCAGGTGATGCAGCATCAGCAACAGCAGCGCAGGCTGGGTGGTATCGCGTTCGAACAACACCGCCTGTACGACGTTGCCGTGTTCTGGAGCCAGGCGGCATTCGGCTAGCTCACGCTCGAAATCGATGCGCTGCTCCAGTTCATCCCCGGCCAGGCCGGCAACGTCCAGGCGCGTGATGCGCTTATCGGCGTGGAAGTCCGTTTCGGCTAGCACCTCGATGCATGCTTCTTCCGCGTCACGTGCAGGCTGCAAGCGCATGCGTAGCGCATGATGGTGTTTGGCGAGGATCTGCAATGCTTGCGCCAGCTGCGCAGGCTCGAATCCTGCCGGCAAGGCCAACAGCATGGATTGATTGAAGCGCTGGATCGGGCCGCCGATCGCCAGTTGCCGGCGCATCACTGGCGTGAGTGGAGCGCGGCCGACCGGCTCGTCGACCCTGGCTGCTGTCGGGCTGGCAGCCGGCTGGATCAGTGCCGCCAGCGCCGCCACGGTCTGGTGCGTGAAAACATCCTTGGGTTTCAATTGCAAACCGGCCTTGCGCGCACGGCTGACCAGCTGGATCGAGCTGATGCTGTCGCCACCCAGGTCAAAGAAGCTGTCGTCGATGCCCGCCGCGTCCAGATGCAGCACCTGCGCAAACAGCTCCGCCAACGTGGCTTCCTGCGGCGTGCGCGGTGCCCGCCGTTGCGCCGCGGTGAACCCCGGCGCAGGCAGGGCCTTGCGATCAAGCTTGCCGTTGGGCGTCAGCGGCCAGGCATCCAGCACCACGATGGCGGCCGGCACCATGTAGTCGGGCAGATGCCCGGCCATGCCGCGGCGCAGCTCGGCCGGGTCCGGTACACGCTCGGTCGAAGCCAGCACGTAGCCGACCAGCTGCTTCTGACCGGGATGATCCTCACGCGCCAACACCAGCGCGTGCTCGACCTGCGCCACGCGCCGCAGCACGGCCTCCACTTCACCCAGTTCGATGCGGAAGCCGCGAATCTTCACCTGATGATCGATACGGCCCAGGTAATCGATCACCCCCTCCGCACGCCAGCACACCAGGTCCCCGGTGCGGTACATGCGACGGCCCGGCGCATCGAACGGATTGGCGATGAAACGCTCGGCGGTCAGCCCGGCACGCCGGTGATAACCGCGCGCCAAGCCATCACCGGCGATATACAGCTCACCCGCCACGCCGGGCGGCACCGGCTGCAGGCTGGCATCCAGGACATACAGGCGCGCATTCCAAATCGGTCGGCCAATCGGGATGCGCGGCCACTGGCTGACATCCTCGGTGATCTCGAAGGTGGCGCAGCCCACCGTCGCCTCAGTGGGGCCGAAGTGATTGACCAGTCGCACTTGTGGATAGCGTTGCTGCCAGAACGCGATGTCGGCCGGCACCATCGCTTCGCCGCCGGTCATCAGGATGGCCGTAGGACTGGCCACCGCGTGCATCTGCAACTGCTGATTGATCAGGCGCAGATGCGAAGGTGTTACTTTCAACAAGGTGTAGGGCGCGCTGTCGCCCGGGCCGTTGCCCAGCTGTTCGATTTCTTCGCCGGCCGGCAGCACGGTCAGCGCTTGGCCGGCCACCAACGCGCCGAACAACGTGGTGATGCCGGCATCGAAGCTGATCGAGAACACCGTGGGCGAACCGCCGACGGCGGCGCCGTAATAGCTATGGCAATCCCAGCGCAGATAATTGGTCAAGGCACGGTGCGGTATCACCACACCCTTGGGACGGCCGGTCGAGCCGGAGGTGTAGATGATGTAGGCCGGATGGTGGCTGTGCAGGGCGCTGACGCGCTCGGCTTGGGTGGGATCGCTCTGGCGCTGCGGCGCCAACTCGGCGAGCAGCGCCGGATCGTCCAGGCAATACGCGGGCAACGCTGCCGGCAAGCAGTGCGCCTGCTCTTGCATGGTGAGCGCCAGCGCCGGTTCGGCATCCTCGATCATCATCGCCAGGCGCTCGGGCGGATACTCCGGATCCAGCGGCACATAGGCGGCGCCGGTCTTGAGCACGGCCAGCAGCGCCACGATCAGTTCCAGCGAGCGGGGCAGGGCGATGGCCACGAGCTGTTCGGGGCCGATGCCTTGCCGGATCAGGCGATGGGCCAGTTGATTGGCGCGCGCATTGAGTTGGGTGTAGCTGAGCGACGATGCCTGCCAGTGCAGCGCGATGGCGTGCGGGCATTCCCGCACCCGCGCCTCGAACAAGGCGGGCAGGGTGGTTTCGGGCAGGGGATGCTGGGTGTCGTTCCAATCATGCAACACGCATTGGCGTTCGTGCGCCTGCAGGATGCCGAGCTGTCCCACGCGTTGCTGCAGATCGGCGGTGAACGCTTCCAGCAAGCCCTGCAGGCGCTGGCCGATCACTTCCACCTGCGCGCGTTCGAACAGGTCCGTACGATAGCCCAGGCGCAATTCCAGCCCGGATGCACGCGGAATCGCGCACAAGCCCAGCGGATAGTGCGAGCGGTCGCCACCGGCACGGCTGAAATAGGTCAACTGAAGGCGATCTTCCGAGGACTCTGGGTCCTGGTTGCCGGCCGGCGTATTTTGAAACACCACGTGGGTGTCGAACAGCTCACCCAGGCCCATGCTGCGCTGGATCTCGGTAAGGCTCAGGTGCTGATGCTCGATCAGGCTGGCCTGCTGATCCTGCATATGCTGCAGCAGGTCCAGCAGCGTCTGTTCCGGCCGCAGGCGCATGCGCATCGGCACCGTATTCATCATCATGCCGACCATGCTTTCCACGCCGGCCAATTCGGGCGGGCGATGCGATACGGTGATGCCGAACACGACGTCGTCGCGTCCGCCGAGTTTGCCGATCAATACACCCCATGCGGCTTGCACTAGCGTGTTTATGGTGAGGCGCTGGCGCCGTGCCTGCTGTATCAGCGCTTCTGTCAGCGCTTGCGGCACGTGGATGCTGCAAGTCTCAGTGGATGCCATCGAGGCGGGACGCTCCGCCACCAGCAGACAAGGCTCTTCCAATCCGTTCAGATAATTTCGCCATGCCGCGCGAGCGACTTCGGCATCTTGTCGCTTGACCCAGGCCAGGTAATCGCGATAAGGCGTGACCGGCAGCAGTGTGGCTGTGTCGCCGTGGTGACGGTAGAGTGTCAGCAACTCGTCCAGCAGGATGGGAATCGACCAGCCGTCGATCAAAATATGATGATGCTTGAAAATGAGCAGGTGCCGCTCCGCATGCATCCGCAGCAATGTGAAGCGCAGCAATGGTGGACGGGCCGGATCGAAACGGTTCTGCTTGTCGGCGGCCACCAGGCTTTGTACTTCCTGCATCTTGGCATCTTCGTCCAGTGCTGACAGGTCGACGAATTGCCAAGGCACCGTGATGTCGCGCGGGATGATCTGACGCGGCTGCTCCATGTTTTCGTGCACGAACGCCGCGCGCAAGTTGGCATGCCGTTCCAGAATGCCGTGCACGGCGGCATGCAGGCGTTCCGGGTCCAGCGAGCCGCTCAGCTCATAAATCAGCTGGATGTGATAGTCATCGACCGCGTGATCGTCGTACAACGCATGGAACAGAAAACCCTGTTGCAAAGGCGACAACGGCAGAATTTCAGCAATCTTGGACATGATTATCTCTTTCGATTGGCGCGGTTGAGCCTGGCCCGGGTCATCGGGCCGACCTCACATCTGGGAGAACATCGACTCCAGCAATTCAATTTCCGACTGTTGCAAGGCATCGGCGAGCGGGTGATCCGATGAGGTGGAGCCACCCGTGCCATGTGCAGAAAACTGCTTGAGCAGATCCATCCAGAGCTGGGCCAACTCCAGAATCTGCGGTCGCAAAAAGTGCGAGTCACGCCAGCGCCATGTCGCGGTCAGCATCGGCCCTTGCGCGCCCTCCAGAATATTCACCGTCAGTTGCAGGGCGTGGGCGAGGAGGGGCATGTCCTGGCTGTTGCCAGGATCCTGGATCTCTTCCACCTGTCCATTGAGCGCGTCATACGGAAAGCGTCCCTGGTAATCGAAGCCGAGCGATGCTTGCGCGCCATCGGTGACGAGCGCTGCGCCATGCTGAAGTTCGCGCAGCAGGCCGAAGCCGATGCCGTTGTCCGGTACGGCACGCAATTGCTCTTTGATGAGCTTGAGTGAGCGGCCCAATGCTTCGCCGCCGGCAAGGGCATCGGTCATGTCGACCTGACCCGGATCCAGCCAGACCGGGAATGCGTAGTCGAAGCATCCGATCGTATGCGCGTAGTCTTGCTGATAGGGCAGCACCTGACGACCATGTTCGGTCACATCGATATGCACGCCGGTACCGCCAGCATGGTTCCATAATGTGCGCCGGTCGGCGATCGCCAGGCTCAAGGCGGTAAGCAATACATCGTCCGGGCGCGCATGGAACAAGGCCGGAACCTTTTCCAACAGTTGCAGCGTGCAGATCGCATCAAGGTGCTGTGTAAGCTGACCTGTAGCCGTCGCGTTCGAAGCGTGCGACGCCGGTAGCGCATCGGGCTGCTGCACCGACTGCTGCCAGAAGGGCAGCTCGGCGGCACGACGCGCTGTGCGGGCATCCTGTTCGAGCCGTTGCGCCCAATGGCGGTACGCCGTGCTCGTGGCCAGTTGCACGGGGGCGCCGTCTTGCGCGGCCTGCCACGCACGCAACAGGTCTTGCGTCAGGATCTGCCATGACGTTTGATCGGCAACGAGCTTGTGCAAACTCAGCAGCAGCCGGTCTTGCCCGGGTTGGTCTCCTTGAAGCCACGCCACATGCAACATGCAGCCGTTGAGCGCCGATAGCTGCCGCGCCGCTTCTGCCTTCAGCGCCGCAATGCGCTCGCAGGTGGCAGCATCCATTCCACCGCCCTTTGCGTGATGCACGCACGCTCGCGCGTCGATCGAGCCAGCCGGCATGACTTCAAGCTGCCAACCATCGACCTGCCATACACGCAGACGTAGCATGGCGTGATGGTCAAGCATCATCTGGCAGGCTGTCGTCAGATAGGCGGCATCCAGCCCGGAAGGCAGCTGCAGCAGCAGGCTTTCGGCAAGCGGGGTGGGCGTGTTGTTGCCGTACCGGCGCAACCAGTAGGCCATAGATGGCGTGGCCGGCATCCGGCCGGTGAGCGCGTGGTCGATGAGCGCTTCATTGGCAGGCGACTGATCGTCACGCGATACAGCGATTTCGGCCAATTCGGCAACGGTCTGGTATTGGAATACCTGGCGTGGCGTAATGATCCATCCGGCCTTGCGTGCACGCGTGACCAATTGGATGGTCTGGATGCTGTCGCCGCCCAGGTCGAAAAAATTGTCATCGATGCCGACTTCCGTCAGACCGACCACTTCGGCAAACAGGCGGGCAAGAATGGCCTCCTGAGGTGTGCGTGGTGCGCGCTGGCTAGCCGAGACGAATTGCGGTGCAGGCAGCGCCTTGCGATCGAGCTTGCCGTTGAGAGAGAGCGGCAAGGTCTCCAGGGCTACCAGGGCGGCTGGGACCATGTAGTCGGGCAGGCGCTCCGAAAGTGTGCGACGCAGGCTGCCGGTATCCAATGCGTATCCGGCAACCGGCACGACATAACCCACCAGTTGCTTGTGTCCGGGCTGATCTTCGCGCACCAGCACCGCTGCCTGCGCCACGCCCTGTTGATGCAGAAGGGAGCTTTCGATCTCGCCCAGCTCGATGCGAAAACCACGCAGCTTCACTTGGTGATCGACGCGGCCGAGATAATCGAGCTGGCCTTCCGGTAACCAACGCACGAGGTCGCCGGTGCGGTACATGCGGCTGCCCGGCGGGCCGAATGGATTGGCCACGAAACGCTCGGCGGTAAGGCCTGGCCGATGCAAGTAGCCACGCGCCAAGCCGTCGCCGGCCAGATACAGCTCGCCAGGCACCCCTGGCGGGAGCAAGCCCAGGGCCGCATCAAGCACGTAGGTGCGGGTATTCCAGATCGGCGCACCGATCGGCACGCTGGCGCCATCGTCGTTTTCGCGGCAGGCCCAGGCGGTGACGTCCACGGCAGCCTCGGTGGGGCCGTACAGATTGTGCAGTGGCACGTTCAACGATTCGCGCACGCGATCGCGCAACGTCCCGGGCAACGCCTCCCCGCTGCAGATGATGCGGCGCAGCCCGGTGCAGAGGGCGCTGGCCGGTTCGTGCAGGAAGGCTTCCAGCATCGACGGCACGAAGTGCACAGTGGTGATGCCCTGCTGCTGGATGAGTTCAGCCAGGTACAGCGGATCGCGATGGCCGCCGGGCCTGGCCAGCACCAGCCGTGCGCCGTGCAGCAAGGGCCAGAAGAACTCCCATACGGAGACATCGAAACTGGACGGTGTCTTCTGCAGCACCGCATCGTCGGCGGAGAGCCGGTAGGCGTGTTGCATCCAGGCCAATCGATTGACGATGCCGTGATGAGTATTGGGCACGCCCTTGGGGCGACCAGTAGAGCCGGAGGTGTAGATCACATAGGCCGGATGCATGCTTTGCAGTGGCCGCACACGCGTGCGATGGTCTGGATGGTCGGTGCTGCCGTCGGCCAGTTGGCTGGCGAAGGAGGGGCCGTCCAGCTCGATGCGCAAGCATGCGGCGGGCAAATCAGCGGTGCTGTCGCGCTGCCAGATCAGGCAGGCCGGTTGTGCATCCTCCAGCATGAAGGCGAGGCGATCGGCCGGATAATCCGTATCCAGCGGCAGATAGGCTGCGCCAGTCTTGAGCACCGCCAGCAAGGCGATCACCAATTCGACCGAACGCGGCAAAGCGACGGCGACGATCTGTTCGGTGCCGACACCGTGCTCGATCAGCCGATGGGCCAGCTGGTTGGCACGTGCATGCAACTGTGCGTAGCTCAGTTGCGTTTGTTCGCACACCAGGGCGATCGCATTGGGTGTACGCGCGGCTTGTTGCTCCAGCAGCTCCGGCAGTGTGGACGGTGCCATGGGTGTAGCGGGCGGATTCCACACGTCGAGTATCGTGTGGCGTTCCGCGGCGGTGAGCAGGTCGATCTGGCTCAGGGTTTTGTCAGCATTGCCGGCGACCGTCCCGAGCAGGTGCGACAAGCGCCATGCCATGGCCTGGACCGTCTCCCGGTCGAAGATGTCGCTGGCAAACTCGATAAATCCCGTGAGGCCGGCAAGCGTTCCATCACTGTTGCGTTCCTCAGCAAAGCTGAAAGTAAGATCGAACTTGGCGACTCCGTAGCCAAGATATTGCGGCGTGACGGCCACATTCGGCAGGCTCGCCTCAACCACCGCATTGTTCTGCAGCACCAGCATGACCTGAAACAGCGGATGGTGATTGAGCGAGCGCTGCGGGTTGAGAATGTCCACCAGCCGCTCGAAGGGCAGATCCTGATGCGTATAGGCGCCAAGATCATGGCTGCGGATGCGGGCGATCAGTTCGCGGAAACTGGGGTTTCCGGATACGTCCGCGCGCAGCACCAAGGTATTGATGAAGAAGCCGACCAGATGGTCCAGCGCGTCGTCCGTGCGTCCGGCAATCGGCGTGCCGATGGGAATGTCGGTGCCGCCTCCCAGCTTCGAAAGCAGTAAGGCGACCGCAGCGTGCAAAATCATGAACAGGCTGGCCTGGCTGTCACGCGCGAGGCGCGACAAGCGATCATGCACATCCGCACCAACGCGGAGCTCCACCCGGTCGCCATGGAAGCTGGGTTGCGCGGGGCGAGGACGATCAAGTGGCAGGCTCAGTTGTTCTGGAAGATCGGCGAGGCTGCGCTTCCAATGCGCCACCTGTGCGGCGATGGCGCTGTCCGGATCGGACTCATGCCCCAGCCATTCCCGCTGCCATAACGCATAGTCCGCGTACTGCGCCGGCAGTGGCGCAAAGGTGGGGGCGCTAGCTTGCAGGCGCGCGGCGTAGGCGAGGCGGAGGTCGCGAAATAGTGGCGTCCACGACCAGCCATCGCCGGCGATGTGATGAATCAACAGCAGCAGCACATGCTGCTTGGAATTGAGCACAAACAACCAGGCCTTGATCGGAATTTCCCGCGCCAGGTCGAAGTGGTAGGCACTGGCTTGCCCAAGCCGCTCTTCCAGCTCCAATTCGCTGGTATCAATGACCGCCAGCGGAAGCTCCAGCGTGCCTGCCGGGAGGATGGTCTGCCACGCACTGCCATCGCCTTCGTCGCTGCTGAACACGGTGCGCAGGCTTTCGTGACGCGCCAGTACGTCGTTGAGCGCAGCACCTAGCGCTGCCGCATCCAGTGGGCCGTCCAGGCGCAGGCCGAGCGGGATGTTGTACGTGGAGCTTGGCCCTTCGAACTGGTGCAGGAACCACAGGCGTTGCTGTGCGAACGACAAAGGGATGCGCGGGGGCCGCGGCATCGGCCGCAAGGCAGCGCGCACTCGCGGCGTGCGATCGAGCAAGCCCGCCAGTCCCGCCACCGAGGGATTCTCGAACAAGGTGCGGATCGGCAGCTCGACCTCCAGGGTGGAGCGTATCCGGCTCGCCAGGCGGGTGGCGAGCAGGGAATGTCCGCCCAGGTCGAAGAAGTTGTCCTCGATGCCGACCGCTTCGAGCCCCAGCACTTCCGCGAACAAGCCGGCCAGCATCTCTTCCTGCGGCGTACGTGGCGCTCGCCGGCTGGTGGCTTGGTTGAAATCGGGAGCGGGAAGCGCCTTGTGATCCAACTTGCCGTTCACCGTCAGCGGCAGGCTGTCGAGTATCATCAGTGCATTAGGCACCATGTAGTCCGGCAATAGCTTCAACAGCCGGCCGCGCAAGTCCATGATAAAGGCACGGGTGTCGCTGCCGGCGTCCGGATTGTTGGCATAGGCTATGGCTTGTGCCGTGGCGCTGTTATCGCCATAGGTGGACAGCGCAAAGAAACGGCTATCCGTGCATCCGTCCACCAGAACAAGGTCGAAATCGCGGCCGTCATGGCTACGCGACCACGTCGGTCTTGCGCGATAACCCAAGCTTTCGCACGCCCTGCAGAGCTGTTCCGGATCGATATCGGCAGCGGATTGCCGGTCGGGTGCCATCTGCTGCCTGGCGTCCTCGACGGTACTGTCCTGCAACCGCAGCATGGCGTTGAAGTCGCCGCCGATGCGGCAGTTGGGAATGTCGGTGATACGCACGCATGCGGGCCGTTCCTGCGTCAGCCAGCCGGTGAGCGAGGGGATGTCGGCCAGGCTTCCGCCCCATGTGTGCTCGGCCACAGCGGTGGCCGGTACAGCCGCCACGGGATGCTTGTGCAGAACGACATCATAGCGATAACGCGTGAGTTCGTTGTGCGCGGCTCCACGCTTGAGCTGGATGTCCACCTGGCCGATGTGCGCGTTCTCATTCTGGCAGGCCAGGAAGAAGCGCGGGTCAAGCAGCAGCTCTCGCTCCATCGTGATGGTCTGCGCAATCATGCGTTGCAAGGGGCCGGCTTGCTCGTCCGGACGCGCCTTGCAAATGGCCACGGCGGTGGCGAAACAGCGCAACAATTGCAGGTTGCGGACATCGCCCAGGAACAGGTGGCCGCCGGGCGCGAGCAAGTCCATGGCCTGGCGGATCACATCGAGCAGATAAGTGGCGTTGGGGAAATACTGCAAGACCGAATTGATGACGATGGTGTCGAAGAAACCAGCGGGAAGTCCGCTGAAGTCATGCGCCGGTTGATTGAGCAGTTTGACTTCGGCAGTGATCGAAGCATCCTTGTGCACGCGCTCGCGTAGCGAACGGATGGCGGCAGCGGAAAGATCCATGCCCCAATAGGCTTCGCATTGGGGCGCGACTTTCCAGAAAATCAGGCCGGAGCCGACGCCGATCTCCAATACCCGGCGCGGCTGTAGCGCACGGATACGTTCGATGGTGGCGGTTCGCCATTCCTCCATTTGTTCCTGTGCAATGGGGCGTTCGTCGTAACTGCTGTTCCAGCCGCGGTAATCCTCATCCGCAGCGACGGCCAGCTTCTCGTCATACACCTTGTCGTAAAGACGTTGCCATTCTCCGACTTGCTCGGTTTCGCGCCCGGCGTCACGCGTCGTGGTTACGGTGGCGGAGCGAACTACGTAGCCGACCAGCTGCTTGTGCCCGGCGTGGTCCTCGCGCACCTGGACGGTGGCCTGGGCCACGCCGGGCTGCTGCAGGAGGCAGGTTTCGATTTCGCCCAACTCGATGCGGAAGCCGCGAATCTTCACCTGGCTGTCGGCACGGCCCACGAAGTCCAGGCTGCCATCGCTCAGCCAGCGCGCGACATCGCCGGTGCGATACATGCGGCTGCCCGGTGCGCCAAAGGGATTGGCCACGAAGCGCTCGGCACTCAAGCCCGGGCGGCGCAGGTAACCCCGCGCCAAGCCCGCGCCGGCCACATACAGCTCGCCGGCCACGCCCGCCGGCAGCGGCTGCAAGGACGCATCCAGCACGTAGACCTGCAGATCCGGGATCGCCCGTCCGATCAGGCTGTTCGCTCGTGCCTGGACCAGCGCCTGATCGAGCGCCAGATAGGTGACGTGCACCGTGGTTTCGGTGATGCCGTACATGTTGACCAGTTGTGGCCGCTGCGGGGTATGTCGTGCATACCAGTCGCGCAAGCGACCCAGTTCCAGCGCCTCGCCGCCGAACACCACGTAGCGCAAGGCCAGTGCCTGGCCCAGCTGCGGCTGATCGCGCTCGGCCTGCATCAGCGCATAGAACGCCGACGGGGTCTGGTTGAGCACGGTCACCTGCTGGGTCACCAGCAGCTGCAGGAACTCGGCGGGCGAGCGGCTGGTGAGATACGGCACCACCACCAGGCGTCCGCCGTACAGCAGTGGTCCCCACAGTTCCCATACCGAGAAATCGAAGGCGTAGGAGTGGAACAAGGTCCACACGTCCTGCGCCCCGAAGGCAAACCAGTGCTGGGTATGGGCCATCAGACGGATGACGTTCTGATGGGGGATCAGCACCCCCTTGGGCTTGCCGGTGGAGCCGGAGGTATAGATCACATAGGCCGGATGCTCGCTGCGCAAGGGCCGCACGCGCGTGTGGTCATCCGGGTCGCTGCTGGCACAGGTGGCCAATTCGCGTGTCAACGCGGCATCGTCCAGGCATAGCATGATCGGCGCGTTGTGCGAAGACTTTGCGTCGCGCGAGAAAACTTCAGGTAACGCAGTGCCCGCACAAGACATCTCGTCGACCGCCGATTCGAGGAGATGCTGCAAGCGTTGACTCAGTGACACGACGCTGTCGCGCGCAAACAGGTCCGTGGCGAAAGCAAGATTTGCAACGATACCGGCGGGCCTGCATTGCTGGTCGAGATTCTCCGTGAAATTGAACAGCAGGTCGAAGCGCAGCGAGCCTGCCGATTGCAGTGCCTGCGGCAAGGCCTCCAGGGCTGCCATCTTCGGGGTGGTCGTCTCGTTGTTCTGCAACGCAAGTAATACTTGAAACAACGGATGGTGCGCATTGGAGCGCACCGGATTGATGATCTCGACCAGCCGCTCGAATGGCATGTCCTGATGCGAATAGGCTGCCAGATCGCTCTGGCGCACGCGTGCAAGCAAGTCACGGAAGCTGGGGTTTCCGGATGTATCGACGCGCAATGCCAGTGTGTTGACGAAGAAGCCGATCAGATCGTCCAGCGCATCGTCCGTGCGGCCGGCCACCGGCGTACCCAGCACGATGTCGTTGCCGGCGCCAAATTGCGAAAGCAGCATGGCGACCGCGGCGTGCAAGACCATGAACAGGGTTGCATGGCTGCTGCGCGCAAGTTCCAACAGCTTCTGATGCAGGCGCGCGTCCAGTAGGAGCGGGACATAGTCGCTGCGCAAGCTGGCCTGCGCAGGGCGCGGATAATCGATCGGCAGGGTCGGCTGGCGTGGCGCTCCGCTCAGCGTTGTCTTCCAGTGGGCGGTGAGCTCCTCCACCTGATCGCCGGATATCGAGTGCGCGGCGAGCAACTCGTGTTGCCACAGGCTGAAATCCGCATACTGCACGGGCAGTGGCGCCCAATCCGGCGAGCGTGCCTCATGGCGCGCCTCATAGGCGGTACCGAGATCGCGCAGCAACGGCGCCACTGACCAGCCATCAGCGGCGATGTGATGCATCAGCAGCAACAGCACATGCTCGCTATCGCCCAGTTCGAACAGCTCGGCGCGGAACGGAATCTCGCGATCCAGCTGGAAGCAATGGGCGCTGGCGTGGGTCAGCCGCCCGGCGAGTTCGGTCTCGGTAATTGCGATCGTTTCCAACTCTACGCCGAGCTGTGCGGCATCCAGAATGACTTGGCTGCCCTCGCCATCGGTGTCGGCGAAAATCGTGCGCAAATTTTCGTGGCGTTGCACTAAATCCTGCAGGGCAGCTTGCAGCGCGGCCTTGT
Organism: Dyella flagellata; assembly: GCF_030160275.1. Lineage (GTDB taxonomy): Bacteria > Pseudomonadota > Gammaproteobacteria > Xanthomonadales > Rhodanobacteraceae > Dyella_B > Dyella_B flagellata. Next base: position 2,431 of record NZ_BSOA01000016.1, on the reverse strand, counting down.
GCAGCCGGCCATTCAAACGCAACGCGACCGAAATGTTGTATGGCCGCGGCCCTTCCATCTGGTACAGGAACCACAAGCGCTGCTGGCCAAAGGAAAGTGGAATGCGCGACGGGCGTTCCATGGGGCGCAACGGCATTCGCGCAGCGTGACTGGTGTCTGCTTGCGCAGCCAGGTGCGCCACCGTGGGTGCGTTGAAAAGCGTGCGAATGGGGATTTCCACGCCCAGGACCGAACGCATGCGCGCAACCAGCCGCATTGCCAGCAAGGAGTGGCCGCCCAGGTCGAAGAAATTATCGTCGATGCCGATGCGTTCGAGCTTGAGCACCTCCGCGCACAAGCGAGCGATGATTTCTTCCTGTGGCGTGCGTGGCGCGCGGTAGTGCGCCTGACTGAAGTTCGGTGCCGGCAGCGCCTTGCGGTCGATTTTGCCGTTGGCGGTCAATGGCATGGCATCCAGCACGACGATGGCAGCCGGCACCATGTAATCGGGCAAGCTCGTCGCCAGCACGCGGCGCAAGCCGGCGGCGTCGGCCGTGCGGCCGGCGGCCGGCACGACATAGCCGACCAACTGTATCGCGCTGCTGTCGCGCGCCACCACCACCGCTTGCGCAATCTCGGCTTGGGCCAGCAACAGGGATTCAATTTCGCCCAGTTCGATACGGAAGCCACGGATCTTTACCTGATGGTCCGCGCGCCCAAGGAAATCGATGCGCCCGTCGGGCAGCCAGCGCGCGAGATCGCCGGTGCGATACATACGGCAACCGGACGAGCCGAACGGACTGGCGACGAAGCGTTCGGCAGTCAGTGCGGGGCGACGCAGATAGCCGCGTGCAAGGCCATCCCCCGCGATGTACAGCTCGCCCGCGACGCCGATCGGCAGGGGTTGCAGTGCTGCATCGAGAATGAAGATCTGCGTGTTCCAGATCGGCCGCCCGATCGAAGGCGGCGTGGCTGATACCTGATCCAGCTCGGCCAGCGTTGACCACACTGTGGTTTCGGTGGGGCCGTAGAGGTTAGTCAGGTGGGCGCCGGCTGCACGTAGGTCGTTGGCCAGCACGACATTCAGGGCTTCGCCGCCAACCAGGACGCGCAAGCCGTCGAGTGCGCCGCGGTCGACCGCCACCAGCTCCTGCCACACGGTGGGGGTTGCCTGCATGATGGTCGCGCCCGTCGATGTCAGCAACGACGACAATGCCAACGGATCCAACACGGTGTCGCGCTCTACCAGGGTCAGGCTTGCACCACTGATCAGCGGCAAGAACAGCTCTAGCGCGGCGATGTCGAAGCCGACGGTCGTCACGGCCAGCCATCTATCGTCGACACCAAGCGCCAGTTGCGCCTGCATCGTGGCCAGGAAGTTTTGCAGGCCGCGCTGTTGCACCACCACGCCCTTGGGCTTGCCGGTGGAGCCGGACGTGTAGATGACGTAGGCCGGCAGTAGCGGCGATGAACACGGTGCAGCAGCGAGATTTGTGGCGTCGCCTTGTGCCAGCGATGCGGAGATCTCCGGCTGATCCAGGTTGAACGTACGTACCGACGCACCAAGCGCAAGGCCGGCTTGGTTGCTGGTAATCACACAGGCTGCACCGGCATCTTCGATCATGAAAGCCAGGCGCTCGTGTGGATAGGCAGGGTCCAGCGGCAGGTAGGCCGCTCCCGCCTTGAGTACACCCAGCATGCAGGCCAGCATATCGACGGATCGGGGCAGCGCGATCGCGATGATGTCCTCCGGTCCTACTCCATGAGTGCGCAGGAAATGCGCATAGCGGTTCGCAAGGGCGTTGAGTTCGCCGTAACGGAGTTCGATGTCGCCGCACACCAGGGCGGTGGCATCCGGCCGGATCGCCGCTTGCTGCTCGAACTGCTGCGCTACGCCGATGTGGCTCACGGCTTGCGCCGTGGCATTCCAGCTCGTCAGTAGCTGAAAGCGTTCCGCCTGATCAAAGAGGTCGATCTCATCGATGCACTGATCGGCGTCGCGCGCGACGCTTTCCAGCAGGCGCGCCAGTCGCGCGGCCAGCGCCGCCGCGGTGGCGTGCTCGAAAAGGTCGCTGGAATACTGAAGATCGCCGACGAGCACAGTGCGGCCGTCTTCGGCGGACTGGCGCTCGCTGAAATCGAAACACAGGTCGAACCTGGCAGCGCCGTTGTTCACGGCCAATGGCGACAGCGCAAGGCCAGGCATTCGGATGTCGCCGAGCGGGTCCTGCCAGGCGATCATCACCTGGAACAAGGGATGGCGGTTGAGCGAGCGCACCGGGTTGAGCACTTCGACCAGGCGCTCGAACGGCAGGTCCTGATGGGTGTAGGCACTCAAGGCTTGCTGGCGAACGCGTTCGAGCAGCTGGCGGAAACTGGGCCGGCCGGAACAATCGGTGCGTAGCACGAGGGTGTTGACGAAGAAGCCGACCAGTTCGTCCAGGGCGTCGTC
>NZ_BSOA01000015.1:23934-315700 GCF_030160275.1 Dyella flagellata | reverse complement strand
AAGGCCCGCAGGGCGTGCCCCGCGGCTTGAACAGACGGGCCAGTCTGCCCTGTGCCGCGCGGCACGCCCTGCGGGCCTTCTGGACGTCATGCCGGGTGCTGCAGTGAGATTAGAGACTCCTTATCCCGCCATAGTCCGTGAGTACCGCTGATGAGCCAGACGCCTGCCACCGCTGCCGTGCGGGTGCGACGCGCCGAACTTTCCGATCTTGATGACCTGGTCGCGCTGGAACAGGCCACGTTCGACAGCGACCGGATCAGCCGCGCGCAGTTTCGCCGTCACCTGGACAGCGATTCGGCGCGCGTGCTGGTGGCCAGCGCGAACCACCGCCGCTTCCTGGGTACGGCGATGGTGTTCTTCCGCAAGAGCAGCCGCAAGGCACGCCTGTATTCGATCGCCAGCCTGCCGGAAGCACGCGGCAAAGGCGTGGGCACGGCCTTGATCGAAGCGGCTGAAGTCGCTGCTCGCCAACGGCGTTGTCAGTCGCTGCGGCTGGAAGTGCGCGTCGACAACGAAAGCGCGATCCGGCTGTACGAGCGGCTGGGCTATCACCGGGCGGGTGCGGTGAAAAAAGGCTTCTACGAAGACGGCGCGGACGCTTTGGTCTACGAGAAGACGCTGGACTGACACAGGCCAAGGCCTCCCGTTTCGGGGAAGCCTTGGCAAAGTGGCGATCAGTGGTGGTTGCCGTTGGAAGTTTCCGCGGCCTGCTTAAGCTCGGCGTTGGCCTGGTCCAGCAGCTCCTTGGCCTTGGCCGCGTGGCCACCCAGGTCAAACTCGTTGGCTTGTTGGGCGTCGGTAACGCGCTTGTAGGCTTGGTCGACCAGGTGCTGCGCGGCGGCCAGGTTGGGATGGCGCTTGGCGCTGACGTCACGCACCGGCTGTTGGGCGGCAGCGGTGGCGATGGCGGCAAGACCGGCAACCATGGCGACGAGTGCGATACGTTTCATGCGTTTTCCCCCTTTTGTTGCCTGCAAAGCAGGTTGATGGTGCAGCGAATCTAGCAGCACGCCATGACAATGCCTTGGCGTGATTTTTTACGATTTATGCGTGGTTGGGTGCGGGCGGCCAACCGGAGCGAGCGGTGATGCACATGTGGTGTCTGCGTTGAATTGTTGTCATGGTCGGTCGCCGTGATCGGCTCCGCAGGGGAAAGTAGCGGCAAGCATGCCGCGTTGCACGTGGTCGAGCATCGCGATTGCAAAACCTGCAAAAAAAAGCAGTCGTTTCGCTTGATGCTGCAATATCGATACTCGCAGCTGTACTACGTTTTTCGCTGGGTTATGCAGAAGCAGTACTTTCTCGCCTGCAACATTTGCAAGCGCGGCTGGGCGCTGGACGCGAAGAAAGTGGAAGCGGATTTGAAGCAGAAACAGACACCCGATCCGAATCCGTTCGGCGATCGGTACGGGTGGGCCACATTGTTGGTGATCGTCGCGTTGATCGGAGTAATGGCGCAGTTCAGTCGTGCCGCCTGACGCCCCTCAACCACCAAGGGGTTGGCCGATGCGCTGGGCTGTAGCTTCGTCCGGACGCGCCACCAGCGCGCCGGTGCGCATCAGGCTCACGTTGTAGTGTCCACCGTCGACCAGCGGCAGGAAGGCGGCGCTACCGAACACCGTATCGACTTCGGGGAACCAGCGCGGCACCTGGTTCTTCAAATCGACCAGGTCGCCCGCACCGGCCTGGCTGAAGTCAATCACCGTGCGGGCCGCGGTGGCTTCCTGGCTGGCGTCGTCATAGCGGCCGGACAAGCGATCGAGCCGGTACAGCGGTGGCAGGCCGGCAAGCATGGCCGGCAGTTTCCACTTCAGCACGAAGGCGTCGACCTGGAAATCGTCGCCCGCCAGCATCAGCTTGCGGTTGGCGCCATCCGGCCAGGTCAGGGTGAGCGCCCAGCGCTGCGGCGACAGGATGTGGGCATCAATCTGCACCACCGGCTGCTCTTCGCTCAGAAAACGGTAACCGCGCAATGACATCGCCATGCCGCCAAGCAGGGCCGCCACCAGCAGGAACACCACCAGCAGCAAGGAATGCGCGGTCGCGGCAAGATGGCGGCGGTTATGCGCATGCTGACGCGCGGCCAACAGCTGCGCCAACGCAAGCAGCAGGATCACGCCCGCGAGAATGACGAGCAGGGTGGTGGGCAGGCGCAGCAATTCGTTCCAGTTCATCGGGGCACTCCAATGCCATTGAGGCTGGGATGACAATACCGGCGCGGGTAAGCCGGCAGAGAGCTGGGATTGGCATCCCAGCCTACGCTCGGGGCACGCATGATACCGGTGACGGGTACGTGGAATGGGTCAGAGCGTCCCTAAGCTTGGCTATACTGCGGGCGTTTTCCGACGGAACCCACTCATGCACCGATCGATTCTGCTGCTGCCGGCCTGCCTCGCCTTTGCCGCGATCGCCGGCTGCGGCAACAAGGGCCCGCTCTACTATCCGCCGCCCACCCACGCCGCGCTTAGCCCCGCCCCGGCTCCCGCTCCGGCACAACCGAGCAGCGCACCGGCCAGCGCCAGCAGCGTCGCAACCAAGCCAGTAGGCGCAAACCAATAGCGCGATCGACAGCATGAGCTTGCGTTTTTCCAAGATGCACGGCGCCGGCAATGATTTCGCCGTGATCGACAGTCGCGAAGGCGCGCTTGCGCTCGATCCCGCCATCATTCGTGCGATGGCCGATCGCCACACCGGCATCGGCTTCGATCAGCTGCTGAGCGTGGAACCGGCACGCGATGGGCTTAGCGCCTGCTATTACGGCATCTGGAATGCCGATGGTTCGCCGACAGGCCAATGCGGCAATGGCGTACGTTGCGTAGCGGCGTGGTTGCAGCGTGCCGGTGCACTGGCGATCGGCGAGGCCATACAGATCCAAAGCCCCTCCGGTCCGGTGACAGTACGTTTGCTCGATGCGCAGCGTGTCACCGTGGACATGGGCGAGCCGGTCTTCGAGCCGGCGCGAATTCCTTTCGATGCTTCGGCAGCGGCCGATCACTACACGCTGGACGTGGACGGACTCGCGTTGGACATCGGCGCCGTATCGATGGGTAATCCGCATGCGGTAGTGGTGGTCGACGATCTTCAGTCGCCGGCGCTGGATCGGCTTGGGCCGGCCTTGACCAGCCACGCACGCTTTGCGCAAGGCACCAACACCGGCTTTGTCCAGAAGCTGGGGCGTGGGCACTTGGGCCTGCGCGTGCACGAGCGCGGTTCCGCCTGGACCCTGGCCTGCGGCACCGGCGCCTGCGCGGCGATGGCGGTGCTGCGCCGCCGCGGCGAAGTGGATGCGCAGGTTCGAGTCGATCTTCCCGGCGGCTCGCTTGAGATCGATTGGGCCGGTCCCGGGGAGCGCTTGTGGATGACCGGACCGGCGAGCTTTGTCTATGAAGGTGAATGGCTGGCCGCTGGGTGATTGATACGAAGGCGTCGTCCATCGCACACTCCAGATAAGGGTTTAGAGAGGTTCCGCGTATGTCCAACGCCCTGCTCGACGAAACCATCAAAGCCAGCGATGTGGCCGCGTACCTGCGGCAGCATCCGGGCTTCCTTAGCGATTACCCGGAATTGGCCACGCTGCTGACCCTACCGCGCGAGCAAGGCGCCGTGGCATCGCTTGCGGCGTACCAATTGCAGGCTTTGCGCGACAAATGCGGCGAACTGGAGCGCAAGCTCGCGGAACTCACCGCCATCGCCGCCGAGAACGAGCGCCTGATGCTGCGCGTGCACGAGCTCAACGTGGCCGTGCTGCGTGCCAATACACCGGTGGTGGCGGCGCGCAGTGTCGTAGCCAAGCTCTCGGAAGATTTCCGCACCGACCAGACCCGCTTGATCCTGTTCGGCCCGCCGATGCTGCCTCCGGCCGACTGGCTGCTGCAGCTACCGGAAGGTCGCGCCGCGATGCCGGAATTCGCGGATTTCCCGGCCTATCACGAGCCGATCTCCGGCCGCCTTTCCCCCGAGCGCCTGCAGCGGCTGTTCGGTACCCATGCACCCATCATCAAGTCGGCGGCGCTGTTGCCGCTGGGTGAAATGGGCATGCTCGCCCTGGGCAGCACCGATCCCGATCACTTCCAACCGGGCATGGGCACGGTGTTCCTCAAGATGATCGCAGCGACGGTTACCGCTGCGCTGGCACGGATGCAGGACGGCGCTTGAGCGCAGCGATGGATGCCCGGGCCCAGGTTGAAGCATGGCTCGCACGCCTGGGCAGCGAACGCAAAGCATCGCCGCATACGATCGCAGGCTACCGGCGAGACCTGGACAAGCTGCTGCGCCACATGCAGAAACAGCAGCTGGCCGCGTTCGAGCAGCTGAAGCCGCAGCATATGCGCGCCTTCGTGGCGGCCGAACATCGCGCAGGCCTGTCGCCCAAGAGCCTGCAGCGTCTGCTTTCCTCATGCCGCAGCCTGTTCCGCCAGCTCACGCGCGAAGGCTTGCTGGCCCACGATCCATTGGCCGGCGTGCGCGGCCCCAAGGTGCATCGCAAGCTGCCGCAGGTATTGGATGTCGATGAGGCCACCGCGCTGGTGGAAGGCGAGGGCAACGATGGCGCACTGGATGTGCGCGATCGCGCCATGCTGGAGCTGTTCTATTCCTCGGGCCTGCGTCTTGCCGAATTGACCGGCTTGCGCTGGCTGGATCTGGACCTCGACGCGGGGGAAGTGCGCGTACTCGGCAAGGGTCGCAAGACGCGCATCGTTCCGGTGGGGCGGCATGCCATCGCCGCTCTGCGTGCGCTGGGCGAAGCGGAAGGCCGCGCCCCCGAATCGCCGGTCTTCCGTGGCCGCCAAGGTGCACCGATCAGTCCCCGCACCGTGCAAGCCCGCCTGAAAATGCTTGCCTTGCGCCTGGGCTTCGCCAAGCGCGTCCATCCGCATCTGCTGCGCCATACCTTCGCCAGCCACATGCTGGAGTCGTCCGGCGATCTGCGTGCCGTGCAAGAACTGCTCGGCCATGCCGACATCGCGACGACACAGATCTACACGCACCTGGATTTCCAGCACCTGGCCAAGGTTTACGACGCGGCGCATCCACGTGCGCGCAGAAAGTGACGGCTGCGATTAACTTGCTGGCGAGGGCCCTGCCCGGCGCGTTGAGAGTGCTGTTATGGCAGCGGCGTTGACCGCCCTGACCGGGCCACCACCCCCTCGTAGAGCCTCCTAACGGCTTGGATTCCCACAACGCGGCCCCACTTTTGGCGAATTCCCCGTTTTCGGAGTCCTCAATGGAATCCTTTCACGCCACCACCATCGTCTCGGTGCGCCGCAACGGACGCATCGTGATCGGCGGCGACGGCCAGGTCACGCTCGGCAACACCGTGATGAAGGCCAACGCCCGCAAGATCCGCCGCCTGGGCAAGGGCGACAACGTGCTGGCCGGGTTCGCCGGTGCCACCGCCGATGCGTTCACACTGTTCGAGCTGTTCGAGCTGAAACTGGACAAACACAGCGGCAATCTCGCCCGTGCCGCCGTCGAGCTGGCCAAGGAGTGGCGCACCGATCGCCGCCTGGGACGCCTCGAAGCCATGCTGGCCGTGGCCGACAAGGAAAGCTCGCTGCTGATCTCCGGTAACGGCGACGTGCTGGAACCCGAACATGGCCTGATCGCCATCGGCTCGGGCGGACCTTATGCCCAGTCCGCGGCGCTGGCGCTGATCGAGAACACCGATCTGGACGCCCGTGCCATTGCCGAGCGCGCGTTGAAGATCGCCGGCGACATCTGCATCTATACCAACCACAACACCACCATCGAAGAACTTTAATGGCGCCGCGCAAGCTCATCGTTTGTGCGCATCCACGTTCTCCCATCCTTAGCGTCCTATTCCGGGTTTAAGCCAATGTCCGAACTTACCCCTCGCGAAATCGTCGACGAACTCGACCGCTACATCATCGGCCAGCACGACGCCAAGCGCGCCGTCGCCATCGCCTTGCGCAACCGCTGGCGCCGCATGCAGCTGGAGCCGGCACTGCGCGAAGAAGTGACACCGAAGAACATCCTGATGATCGGCCCCACCGGCGTGGGCAAGACCGAAATCGCGCGGCGCCTGGCGACGCTGGCCAATGCGCCGTTCGTCAAAGTGGAAGCGACCAAGTTCACCGAGGTGGGCTACGTGGGCAAGGATGTGGAATCGATCGTGCGCGACCTCGCCGACGTGGCCTACAAGCTCACCCGCGAGCAGGCGATGAAGCGCGTGCGCTCGCAGGCCGAAGACCGCGCCGAAGACCGCATCCTGGATGCCCTGCTGCCGCGCCGCATGTCGCCAACCGACTGGTCGCACGACCCGGCGCCGGACTCGTCGCTGGAAAGCGATACGCGCCAGAAATTGCGCAAGCAGTTGCGCGAAGGCGCCTTGGAAGATCGCGAGATCGAACTCGACGTCGCGATGAACATCGGCGTGGAAATCATGTCTCCGCCAGGCATGGAGGAAATGGGCCAGCAGTTGCGCCAGATGTTCCAGAACCTGGGCGGCGCGCGCACGCAGAAGCGCAAGCTGGCGATCAAGGCAGCGCGCCCGCTGCTGGTCGAAGAAGAAGCCTCCAGGCTGCTCAACGATGAAGAGATCCGCGCACAGGCGGTGGAGTCGGCCGAACAGAATGGCATCGTGTTCCTCGACGAGATCGACAAGATCGCCCAGCGCTCCGACTGGGGTGGCGCGGGTGTCAGCCGCGAAGGCGTGCAGCGCGACCTGCTGCCGCTGGTGGAAGGCTCCACCGTGTCCACCAAGTACGGCCCGATCAAGACCGACCACGTGCTGTTCATCGCCTCGGGCGCTTTCTCGCTGGCCAAGCCATCGGATCTGATTCCGGAACTGCAGGGCCGCCTGCCGATCCGGGTGGAGCTGGCGGCGCTTTCGGTGGACGACTTCAAGCGCATCCTGCGTGAGCCGCACAGCGCGCTGACCAAACAGTACGTCGCCCTGTTGGGTACCGAAGGAGTAAGCCTCAGCTTCGACGACACCGGCATCGACCGCTTGGCCGAGGTGGCTTTCCAGGTGAACGAGCGCACCGAGAACATCGGAGCCCGCCGCCTGCACACGGTGATGGAGCGCCTACTGGAGAAGATCTCCTACGAAGCTTCGGACAAATCCGGCGAAAACTACCTGATCGACGCCGAATATGTAGACAAAAACCTGGGCACCCTGGTCAAGGACGAGGATCTGAGCCGGTACATCCTGTAATTCCCAAGCATTTCGTTAAGTTACTGTTTTTATTGTCTATTATTACTAAATAGGGGTCGTTAGCGCGCTGTAAACAAGCGAGCAGACCCCCTCTGATAAAATTGCCGTCATGGGTACGATCATTGAACTTAAGGCCACCGGCTCGCGCGCGCAGCTCCGCGAAGCGCAGCACAAACAGCAGCTGGTGCGGCTATGGCGCGGCGAATTGGAACACGGCAGCTTCTGCGGTTATGTCGCGAGCGTCGGCCGTGAATTCTTTCTGCTTTGGGTTGTAGGTGACGGTGTTACCTACGACGGGATGTATGTGATGCGTCATCGCGACATCACGGAACTGGAAACCCCGGACAAGCATGCCGTCTTCATGGAAAAGGCGCTGGTGCTGAAAAACCTGGTGCCGCGCCTGCCCCGCAGCTTCCCGCTGGATGGCATCCGCGAAGTGGTGCAGGCCGCCAGTGCGATGGCGCCGGTGATCGGCGTGCACGTGGACAGCGAAGACGAATCCGAAGTCTGCTACATCGGCCGCCTGATCAGCGTCGAGGAAGACGGCTTCAACCTGCAGGAAATCACTCCGGATGCAGAGTGGCTGTGCGAGCCTTCCTTCTTCTCCTGGGACGAGGTGTCCACGGTGACGATGGAAGATGGCTATGCGCAATCGCTGCTTGCCGTGGCCGGGGCGCCACCGCCGCTTTTGCAGGGCGATTCCGGCGTGGGCCGGGCACATTGAACCTAAGCAGAGCCCGCCGACAAGGCGGGCTTGCTGTTTTACGGAGTCGCTAGATCCAAACATCATTTTGCGCGGTCCGCTCACCACCTTCTTCCCCGGTGTTGAGGACGCCGCGGGGTTCGATCAACAGCAGCTTCACTTCTCGTTCCGCGCAGGGCTTGTGCTCGACTCCCCTGGGAACGACGTACATTTCGCCCGCAGACACCTCTACCGATCCATCGCGAAACTCGATGCGCAGGGTGCCGTCCAGGACCAGAAAGGTTTCGTCGGTGGTTTCGTGATGGTGCCAGACAAACTCGCCCTGCAGCTTCACCAGCTTGAATTGATAGTCATTCATTTCCGCTACGACCCTCGGCTGCCAATGCTGGTCGATCAGCGCGAGTTTCTGGGCAAAATTGATCGAGCTATGGCTCATGCATTTCTCCCGTTGGCAATGCTTGGGTCTGCAACACGTTTTTGCTCGCGATCTTCGCCACGATGACGTACAGAACGCGGGGATATTCCAGGGCTTGCGCCGCGATTCACCGCCCGAACAAATGCCGCCGCGCTTCCTCATCCGTGCGCAAATCCGTCTTGCCTTCGATCGTATCGGCGATCGCATAGGCCCTGCGCGTGGCATCACGAGCATGGATATGCTCGAACCAACGCTGCAAGTTCGCAAAATCCTCCAGCCGCATGCCCTGGCTTTCATGCGGCACGATCCACGGATAGGCTGCCATGTCGGCAATGCTGTAATCGCTACCGGCGATGAAATCACGACCCTCCAGGCGCTTATCAAGCACACCGTACAGGCGATGGGTTTCGCGCACATAGCGATCGATGGCGTAGGGAATCTTGTCCGGCGCGTAGCGGTTGAAGTGGTGGTTCTGCCCCAGCATCGGCCCAAGGCCACCCACCTGCCAGAACAACCATTCCATCACCGTGGCACGGCCGCGTGGATCCTTCGGCAGAAAGCGCCCGGTTTTTTCGGCGAGGTATTGCAGGATCGCACCCGATTCGAACACGCTGATCGGCTCGCCGCCATCGGCCGGTGCGGTATCCACGATGGCCGGCATGCGGTTGTTGGGGGCGATCCTGAGAAACGCCGGTTCGAATTGCTCACCCTTGCCGATATTCACCGGCTTGATGGCGTAAGGTAGGCCGGTTTCTTCCAGCAGCAAGGTGATCTTGTGGCCGTTCGGAGTAGGCCAGTAGTGCAGCTCGATCATGCTTGGCTCCAAGGCTCAAAGCACTCAGCGTCGGGGCCGGGATAGCGGCTTTCAAGGGCTAACGACTCGTGCAGGCGCCTGGCCGGCACGTGATTGCGCAGACTATCGCAACCCTCTCTTCTACGTTTACGCTCGCCAAGCGCCCATCTTCTTGGAGAGCCAGCATGCCCCACATCGTCGTCGTCGGCAGCATCAATATGGACCTGGTCACCGTCGCGCCGCGTTTTCCCGCGCCGGGCGAAACGCTACTGGGCCATCGCTTTCTTTCGGCACACGGCGGCAAGGGAGGCAACCAGGCGGTGGCGGCGACTCGGCTCGGTGCCGAGGTACACATGGTCGGCGCGGTCGGCGACGATGCTTTCGCGCAACAGCTATGCGAGGGATTGCAGCAGGAAGGCGTCGACATTTCGCATGTCGTGCGCATCGATGACTGCAGCAGCGGCACCGCATCCATCACCGTCGCCGGCGGCGAGAACGAAATCGTCGTGGTTCCGGGCGCCAATGCCCAATTGCAGCCCTCGCACGTCGCCAAGGCACAGCATTTGATCGCCGGCGCCGATGCCGTGTTGGTGCAGATGGAAATTCCGCTCGAAACTGTAGAAGCAACGTTACGCATGGCGCATGCACAGCGCGTCCCAGTCATTCTCAATCCCGCGCCTGCGCAGCGCTTGCCGACAGAGTGGCTGCAACTCGCTCGCTACATCACGCCGAACCAGCATGAACTCGCCATTTTGCTCGGTGCGGATGCCGACGAGGATTTTCGCAGCCTGATGCGCCGCACACCATGCCCGGTGGTGCTCACACACGGCGCCGAAGGCGCCTGGTTCCGCGAACAAGGGGAGCCACAACATCAGGCAGGATTTGCGGTGGAAGCTGTAGACAGTACCGGCGCAGGCGACACCTTCAACGCTGCTTTTGCTGTATTCCTGCAGGAAGGTTTGCCGGCCGCGGTGCGCAAAGCCTGTGCCGCCGCGGCATTATCCGTCACCCATCTTGGCGCTCGTGGCGGCATGCCTCGCCCGATCGAATTGGACACCCTGCTTGCAAGACAACACGCGTAATTGTTTTTATTTTCCGATGCAAAACGAACTGAAGATCGCGCCCAGCAGATCGTCGCTGCTATAGGTACCGGTGATTTCCCCGAGCGCATGCTGCGCCTGACGCAGTTCTTCGGCGGCCAGTTCGCCGGCGTGGGCATCGGTCAGGACGCTGGCGGTGCGAGCCAGATGGTCGGAGACCAGCTCCAGCGCCAATATGTGACGGCGGCGTGCGCTGAACGCACCTTCGCCTCCACCAACGCCTGCCAGCTGCTTCAATTGATCGCGCAGCAGCTCCAAGCCTGCACCGGTTTTGACGGAAAGCCATAGCCATTTTTCGGCGTCACGCGTCTGCGCGCGAGGTGCCTGGCCATCGAGATCGACTTTGTTGACGACGATGATGCGTTCGATGCCTGTGGGAAGATCCTTCAGCCAGGTGAGGTCTTCGTCGGCATGTTGTAGGTCGGTAACCAACAGCACGGCATCGGCGCGTTCCCGCTCGCTGTGTGCACGACGTACGCCCTCACGCTCCACCGGATCATGCGTGTCGCGTAGACCGGCGGTATCGGCCAACTCCAGCACGATGCCGTCGAGCGAGATGTTCTCGCGCAAGACATCGCGCGTGGTGCCTGCGATATCGGTGACGATGGCGCGTTCGCTGCCGGCGAGCGCATTCAACAGGCTCGATTTGCCGGCGTTCGGCCTGCCGACGATGGCAACGCGCAAACCGTCGTTCAGGCGCACGCCGCGTTGGGCTTCGCGCAGCAACTCGGAAAGTTGCGCACGCAGGGCTTGCAGCTTCTGCGTGATCGCGGGATCGGCGAGAAAGTCGATTTCTTCCTCGGGGAAATCGATCGCCGCTTCGATGTGTACGCGCAAGCCGATCAGCGATTGCAGTAGTGCATCGACTTTGCGCGAGAACACGCCTTCCATCGACTGCAGCGCGGCACGTGCACCGGCTTGCGATCGCGCGGCGATCAGATCCGCGACGGCTTCCGCCTGGGCCAGGTCGAGTTTGCCGTTGAGAAAGGCGCGCTCGGTGAATTCGCCTGGGCGCGCCAAGCGTGCACCTAGTTCGCACATGCGGCGCAGCAGCGCATCGAGCAATACAGCGCTGCCATGCCCCTGCAGTTCAAGCACGTGTTCGCCGGTGTAGGAGCCGGGGGCAGGGAAGTACAGCAGCAGGCCGCGATCGATCAACGCATCCTCAGCGTCGCGGAACGCGGCGAAGTGCGCGTGACGTGGCGAAGGCGCACGACCCAGCAAATGTAGCGCGATGGCCGGCACATTCGGGCCGGAAACGCGCACTACACCGATGCCCGCTGCGCCAGGTGCGCTGGCGATGGCGGCGATCGTGTCATCGTGCGGGGCGTGTGCGGTCATCGCGTATCAGCATAACCGCAGCGGGCGGCCATGGGCCGCCCGCGCGATAGTGTTTTGCTCAGGCCGCGGCCTTGGCCGGGACGGCATCGGCACGGCGCATCATCCACCACTGCTGCAGCAAGCGGCAGATACCGTTGACCGCGTAGTAGAGCACCAGGCCTGACGGGAAGAACAGGAAGATCACCGCGAACATCAGCGGCATGAACTTCATCATCTTCTGCTGGGCGGGGTCCATGCCAGGTTGTACCGGCATCATCCACTGCTGGGCCAGCATCACGATGGTGTAGAGCACCGGCAGCACGAAGTACGGATCGGCGGCCGACAAGTCATGAATCCAGCCGAAGAACGGCGCCTGGCGCAGTTCCACGCTGTCACGCAGCACGTAATAGAGGCCGTAGAAGATCGGGATGGTGATCAGCATGGGGAAGCAACCCGCCGCGGGATTCACCTTCTCCTTCTTGTACAGCTCCATCATCGCCTGCTGCATCTTCTGGCGATCGTCGCCGTAGCGTTCCTTCAGTGCGTCGATGCGCGGCTTCAGCTTGCGCATCTTGTTCGCCGATTGGAACTGCGCGTTGGTGAGCTTGAAGGTGGCCAGGTTGATCAGCAGCACCAGCAGAATGATGGCCACGCCCCAGTTACCGGTGAGCTTCTCCAATTGCGCCAAAGTCCAGTGCAAGGGCTCGGCGAAGATCTTCAGCATGCCGTAGTCGACGGTGAGGTCCAGGCCGGGTGCGATAGCACCGAGCTGATCGGTCAGCTTGGGACCGATATACAGCTGCGCCGCGCTGCTGGCGTGCTGGCCGGGCGCCACGCTGATTTGCGGACCCACGCTACGGATCACGTAGTGCGACTTGCCGGTCTCCTCGTTGATGACGGTCGTGGAGAACGAATCGGCTTCCTTCGCATTCGGAATCCAGGCGCCGAGGAAATAGTTCTGCATCATCCCCACCCAGCCACCGGTGATTTGACTGGTCGGTGGCTGTTCCTTCGGCTTGGCGAAATCGCTGAAATCCAGCTTTTTGAACTTGTCTTCGGGGCTGTACCACACAGCGCCAAAGAAGCCGTAGCGAGACTGATCCGAAATGCGTTGCAGGAAATTGCTGTACACCGCCGCCGGCCGATCCGCGCGCTGCAGCTGGCGGTAGGCCTGGCCATCCCAGGTCTTGCCGCTGCCATTGTCGATCTGCTGGTCCAACTCGATCGCGTAGCTGCCGCGGTGCAGGGTGTAGCGCTTGGTCACCTTCATGCCGGAAGCGTCCGCCCAGCTGAGGTCGACGTTCAGGGCGTCCTGGCCAGCCGTCAGTTCATAACTGGTCTGCGCCGCTTGGAAGATCGCCCGGTGATCGGGCGCGGCGCCATCGGCGCTCACCAGCCCGCTTTGCGCAGTGAAGTAGTCGGTGCTGCCGTCGTCGAGCAGGCGGATCGGCGCCGGGTTGGGATCCTTCTTGGTCCGCGGGGTCACCGGGTACTGCAGCAGTTCGGAACGCACGATGCTGCCACCACGCGTGTCGATGGTCAGACGCAGGACATCCGTACTGACCGTGATCAGTTGCGCCGTTCCCGCGCTGGCATTGCCGTTGGCGATGACCGGCGCCGCGCCCGGTTCGCCGCTGCTGCTCTGAGTGGTTGCCGCTGCGCTAGCCGGCGGGTGCGGACCGTAATCCTGTTCCCACTGCTGAAACAACAGATAGGCCACGGCCAGCAAGGCGAAGAGTAGGAAGGTGCGCGTTTGGTTCATCGCGTAGCGATCCGGCAAGGGGCCCCGCCATGGCGGGCCAGGGGGACAGGAAGGAAGAAGATCAGCTAGCCATTGTGGAGCCGTCGCCTTCACGCTTCAACGGCGGCAATTTGCGCCACAGGGCATCGAGCTCGGCCAGCAGCGTCGAACCGGGCAAGCTGCAGGCCTGCTCGCGCGCCGTCACCATCAGATCCACCGGTGGCAGCCCGGGCAGGGCGCGGCGGAATGACTCACGCACCAACCTCTTGATGCGGTTGCGATCCACCGCGCGCTTGGAAACCCGCTTGGAGATAGCAAGGCCTAGTCGCGCGTGCCCCGCGCCGTTCTGACGATAGCGCACAGAAAAACAGCGGCCGCCGAGGCGGCCGCTGGCTTGACGCAAGGCTGCAAAGTCACCGGCTCGGCAAATCCGCGCCTCGCGCGGCAGGCCGGCGGTGCCCATCGGCGTGACCGCTTACGGGATCAGGCGCTTGCGGCCCTTGGCGCGGCGGGCATTGAGCACCTTGCGACCATCGGCCGTGGCCATGCGAGCACGAAAGCCGTGCGTGCGGGCGCGCTTGAGCTTGCTGGGCTGGAAGGTCCGCTTCATGGCTTCCTCCTAATCTGAATGGGTGAAAAAGATCGCGGATTATGCGGAATGAGAGCGTGCCGTGTCAAATGCAGCCACGACAGCAAGTTGTGGATATCCATGTGGATAGTTACTGGGTGGGTGCTGGTAGACTTCCCGGTCCACCCTGCGCGAAAGCGCCCCTGCTGTGGTTGAAAGTATCCATGAGTGATCTGTGGCGGCGCTGTCTGGAGCGTCTTGAAGGTGAGTTGAGCGCCGAGGACCTGCATACCTGGCTGATGCCACTGCAGGCACGCGACGATGCGGACGGTTTGCAGCTGTACGCGCCCAATCCCTATACGTTGGACGCCGTTCGCGATCGCTACCTGCCTCGTATCGAGGCGGTGCTGGCCTTGCTCAGCGGCCATAGCCTGCCGGTTCGGCTTGAAGTGGGTTCCAGCGCCGCAGTGGCTGTCGGCAGCCGGCCGGTACCCACGCCTACGGTGGCCAAACCAGCCGCCGCGGCCGAAGCCGCGCCTGTGAATTTCCATCACAACCTGGACCCCCACTACACCTTCGAGACCTTCGTGGAGGGCAAGTCCAACCAACTCGGCAAGGCCGCCGCGATGCAGGTGGCGCAGAATCCGGGCCGCGCCTACAACCCCTTGCTGCTGTATGGCGGCACCGGCCTGGGCAAGACCCATCTGATGCACGCCGCCGGCAACTTGATGCGCGAGCACAACCCGAATTTCAAGGTGCTGTACCTGCGCTCGGAGCAGTTCGTCGGCTCGATGATCGAAGCGCTGCGCACCAAGAGCATGGACGAATTCAAGCGGCGCTTCCGCTCGGTGGATGCGCTGCTGATCGACGACATCCAGTTTTTCGCGGGCAAGGACACCACCCAGGAGGAGTTCTTCCACACCTTCAACGCATTGTTCGAGTCCAAGCAGCAGATCATCCTGACCTGCGACCGTTATCCGAAAGAGGTGGACAAGCTCGAACCGCGCTTGAAGTCGCGTCTGGGCTGGGGCCTTTCGGTGGCGATCGAGCCGCCGGATTTCGAAACGCGCGCTGCGATTCTGCTGGCGAAGGCGCACGACAAGGGCGTCAAGGTGAGCGAGGACGTGGCGATGCTGCTGGCCAAGCGCATCCGCTCCAACGTACGCGACCTGGAAGGCGCGCTCAATACGCTTGCGGCTCGCGCCAATTTTTATGGCCGACCGATCACCACCGATTTCGCCGAAGAAACCCTGCGCGATCTGCTCGCCACACACGCCCAGGCGGTGACGGTGCCGAACATCCAGAAGATCGTCGCCGAATATTTCGGCGTGCGTTTGCAGGATCTGCTTTCCAAGCGGCGTGTGCGCTCCCTCGCGCGACCGCGCCAGATCGCGATGGCGCTGTCCAAGGAACTCACCGAGCACAGCCTGCCGGAAATCGGCGAGGCTTTCGGTGGCCGCGACCACACCACAGTGCTGCATGCCTGCCGCACCATCCGCAAGCTGTGCGAGACCGACACGCGCATGCGACAGGACTGGGAACAACTGATCCGCACGCTGACGGGCTGACGAGGTGAACAAGCGCTTGAAAACCAGGCGCATATCCTGTGGATAATAGGTAGACGTTTTGGCTCGCCAAAGTTATCCACCGAAGATGCACAAGTCGCGAAGCGCGCAAGACACAGGATGTTTACCAGCAAGTCTTTGTTCTGAAAGGATAAATTTGGGTTTTCAAGTTATCCACGGCCTCAACTGCAACCACCATCCTTCTTTTAAAAAACAGAACTGCAGATAGGGAAAGCACAAACATGCAATTCAGCATCCAACGAGAAGCGCTGCTTAAACCCTTGCAGCAGGTCGTCGGTGTCGTGGAACGCCGCCAGACCTTGCCAGTGCTGGCCAACCTCCTGGTGAAAGTCGCGAACGGCAAGCTGTCGTTTACCGGCACCGATCTGGAAGTGGAGATGGTGGCCGCGACCGACGCCGAGAAACTGGTGGATGGCGAAACCACGATTCCCGCGCGCAAGCTGTTCGATATCGTTCGAGCGCTGCCGGATGGCGCGAAGATCGAGCTGAAACAGAACGGTGATCGGATTGCGTTGAACGCGGGCCGCAGCCGGTTCACGTTGGCGACCTTGCCTGCCACCGAATTCCCGACCATTGATGAAATCGAATTGGTCGAGCGCGTGAGTCTTCCGGAAGAAGTCTTGCGCGACCTGATGGAACGAACAGCGTTCGCCATGGCGAACCAGGATGTTCGCTACTACCTCAACGGCATGTTGCTGGATCTGCAGGAACACGCTTTGCGGTGCGTCGCTACCGACGGGCATCGGCTGGCGCTGAAAGAGACGCGCCTGGAGAGCAAGGTTTCGGCCCGCCGGCAGATCATCATTCCGCGCAAGGGCGTGAACGAATTGGTCGGTTTGTTGGAATCCGGTGACGGGTCGGTGGAACTGGAGTTTGGCCGCAATCATTTGCGCGTGCGCCGTGGCGAAGTGGTGTTCACCTCCAAGCTGATCGACGGACGTTTCCCCGATTATGAGGCGGTGATACCTCTGGGTGCCGATAAGCGGGCTACGCTGGACCGGGAAATATTGCGCGGCGCCTTGCAGCGTGCGGCGATTCTTTCCAATGAAAAGTATCGGGGCGTAAAGCTGGAGTTCTCGCCGAGCAAGCTGCGCATTGTTGCGCACAACCCGGAGCAGGAAGAGGCGGTGGAAGAGGTCGAAGCCGATACCGGGGTTTCCGATCTCACGGTGGGTTTCAACGTTGGCTACTTGCTGGATGCTCTCGCTGCGCTGCGCGGTGAGAAAGCCCGCTTGAGTCTCCGTGATGCCCAGTCCAGCTGCCTGGTGCAGGAAGACGACAACGAGCAGTCGCGACACGTGATCATGCCGCTGCGGCTCTGACCCTCCACGGCATGTCTGGTTGCAGGCAATTGTTGCCCTTGCGACGCCGGAGCCCCAAGCTCCGGCGTCTTTGTTTGGAAACCTGGAAACGATGAGACTGGAGCGTCTGCATTTGCAGAGGTTGCGCTGTATCGGTGATGTCAGCCTGGAGTTCGCGCCAGGCTTCAACGTGCTGGTAGGCGCAAATGGGGCCGGCAAGACTTCGGTCCTGGAAGCGGCGTTTTTGCTTTCGCATGGACGCTCGTTTCGCAGCGGCGCACGGGAGGCCCTGGTCCAGCGCGGCGGGAATGGCTTGAATATTTTTTCAAGTGTGGCTCACGAAGGAGGGTCCGTGCGTCGGCTGGGCTTGGGCCGGCAGGGCTCGCGCTGGGAAGCGCGCCTGGACGGGCAGGACGTTGCGCTCGGTGAATTGATCCGCGAATGCGTCGTGGTTTGTTTTGAACCGGGATCGCACGCGCTGATCGCGGGCGCAGCGGACGAGCGGCGCAGTTTCCTGGATTGGGGTGTGTTCCACGTGGAACACGAGTTTCTGCTTACCTGGCGTCGCTATCAGCGGGCTCTCAAGCAACGCAATAGCCTGCTCCGGGCGGAGTCGTTGCCGGATGCGGCTTTGTTGGGGCCTTGGGAATTCGAGCTGGCACGAACCGGCACGCTGATCGACCAGTGGCGGCGGGCGTATCTCGATGCCCTGCTGCCATTCCTGAGGGAGCAAGCCGCCCTGTTGCTGCCGGAGCTGGGTGCTATCGAGCTACGTTACCGCCGGGGCTGGTCCGCGGATGAAAACCTCGCAGAAGTTCTGGCGGCACAGCGGTCCAGAGACCAGGGTAGGGGACACACGACATCCGGTGTCCACCGAGCTGACTGGTCCGTGGCCTTCGAGTATGCGCCACAGCGGGAGCATCTCTCGCGTGGTCAGGAAAAGCTCACTGCGCTGATCTGCGTGCTTGCCCAGGCCTGGCTGGATGCCGTGAGGCGGGGCGAATGGCCAATTGTTTGCCTTGATGACCTGGCCTCGGAACTGGATTTGGCTCACCAAGCCGCTGTGGTCGACAGTTTGAAGCAAACGGCGGCCCAGGTACTGGTGACAGGGACCGAGCTGCCCGCGGTCCTCGCCCACCAGTCCGCCAGGATGTTCCACGTGGAACAGGGCCAATTGACGCCCCTGTTATAATCGATCGATTGCATCCAGCCCGGCCCCTATTGGCGCCGCGCCGGGCGGACTATTTGGCGTCGGAACAGGTTATTGCATGAACGCATCCTACGATTCGAACAGCATCAAGGTACTCAAAGGCCTCGAAGCGGTGCGCAAGCGCCCCGGCATGTACATCGGCGATACCGATGACGGCACCGGCCTCCACCACATGGTGTTCGAAGTCGTCGACAACTCCATCGACGAAGCCTTGGCCGGCTACTGCGATCACGTGATCGTGACCATCCATGACGATGGTACGGTCAGCGTGCAAGACAACGGTCGCGGCATCCCGGTCGACACCCACCCGGAAGAGGGGCGTTCCACTGCCGAAGTAGTGATGACGGTGCTGCATGCCGGCGGCAAATTCGACGCGAACTCCTACAAAGTCTCTGGCGGCTTGCATGGCGTGGGCGTGTCCGTTGTCAATGCGCTCAGCGACCACCTTTGGCTGACGATCTATCGCGACGGCCTCGAATACCGTCAGGAATACAAGCTGGGCGAACCCCAGTACCCGGTGAAGCAGGTCGGCTCCTCCGAGAAGCGCGGCACCACGGTACGCTTCCTGCCCAGCACGCAGACCTTTTCCAACATCGAATTCCACTACGAAATCCTGGCCAAGCGCCTGCGTGAGTTGGCCTTCCTGAATTCGGGCGTCACCATCGACCTGCGCGACGAGCGCGGGGAAGGCCGCAGCGATACTTTCGCCTACGAAGGTGGCATCAAGTCGTTCGTGCAACACCTTGCACAACTCAAGACCGCGCTGCACCCGAATGTCATCAGCCTCACCGCGATGCAGGACGCCATTACCGTCGATCTCGCGATGCAATGGACGGACTCCTACCAGGAGACCATGTTCTGCTTCACCAACAATATTCCGCAGCGCGACGGCGGCACGCATCTAACCGGATTCCGCGCCGCGCTGACCCGAGCGATCCAGGCCTATATTGAGAAGGAGGGCCTGGCCAAGAACGCCAAGGTCACGCTGTCGGGCGATGACATGCGCGAAGGTATGATCGCCGTGCTGTCGGTAAAGGTGCCAGACCCGAAATTCTCCTCCCAGACCAAGGACAAGCTCGTTTCGTCCGAGGTGAAGACCGTAGTGGAGCAGGTGGTCTACGAAAAACTGGGCGACTTCCTGCTTGAGCACCCCCATGAAGCCAAGTCCATCGCCGTCAAGGTGGTCGATGCGGCGCGTGCCCGCGAAGCCGCTCGCAAGGCCCGTGAGATGACTCGCCGCAAGGGTGCGCTCGATATCGCGGGCCTGCCGGGCAAGCTGGCCGACTGCCAGGAAAAAGATCCTTCGCTGTGCGAACTGTTCCTGGTCGAGGGTGACTCCGCAGGCGGCTCGGCGAAGCAGGGCCGCAATCGCAAGACCCAGGCTGTGTTGCCCCTGAAGGGCAAGATCCTCAACGTGGAAAAGGCACGCTTCGACAAGATGCTTTCTTCCGCGGAAGTCGGCACGCTGATCACCGCGCTGGGCACGGGCATTGGCAAAGAGGACTACAACCCCGACAAGCTGCGCTATCACCGCATCATCATCATGACCGACGCGGACGTGGACGGCTCGCACATCCGCACGCTGCTGTTGACCTTCTTCTACCGCCAGATGCCCGATCTGATCGAGCGCGGCCACGTCTACATCGGCCTGCCGCCGCTGTACAAGCTCAAGCAGGGTAAGCAGGAGCTGTATCTGAAGGATGACACGGCCCTCAACGCGTACCTGATTTCCAACGCGGTCGACAACGCCGAGCTGGTGTACAGCCCGGAGGCACCGGCGATCAGCGGCGAAGCGCTGGAAAAGCTGTTGCGCGACTACCAGTCGGCGCTGGACCAGATCGAGCGTCTTGGCCACCGCTTTGATGCCAACGTGCTCACCGCGTTCGTCGAGCACGCACCGATCGAACCACGCCACTGGGAAGATCCCGCAGCCATGCAGAACTGGCTGGATGGCGTCAACAGCAAGCTTGCCTCGAGCGGGTTGGGCAAGCCTCGTTATCGCTTGTCGTTGCGGCCCCCGCACGGCGAGCAGCCTGCGGCGATCGAGGTCGTACGCGAACAACACGGGATCAACCACACCTGGCTATTACCGCAGCCGTTCTTTGCCAGCTCGGAATTCCGGCCGATTCTCGCCATCAGCCAGCAACTGGCAGGATTGATCCAGACCGACGCGGTGATCCGCCGCGGCAATGCTTCGCGCGGAGTCCTCCGCTTCGCCGAGGTGCGCAGCTGGTTGATGGACGAAGCGAAGAAAGGCCGTACCATCCAGCGCTTCAAGGGTCTGGGCGAAATGAATCCGGAGCAGCTGTGGGAGACCACGGTGAATCCGGAAACGCGTCGCATGCTGCAGGTCGGCGTCGAGGATGCCATCGCCGCCGACCAGATGTTCTCCATGCTGATGGGCGAAGCAGTCGAACCTCGTCGCGATTTCATCGAAGCCAACGCCCTGAAGGTGGCGAACCTCGATATCTGATCCTGCACCCAGGCTGCCGCTCAGCGTGACAGCCTGGTTTCTCTCCGCATTAACGCATTAGTACGCGCTAACAAGCATACACACGCCCGTCACGACGGGCGCCCGATCCTCGTCTCCGTGTTGTGGCAAATTTCTGTCCACAATGCGGCTGCGTATGGCTGTAATACTATAAGCACTTGATTTTAAAGAAACTTTAATGCGGCATTGCAGCTTGTTATCGATAGCAAGCTCAGGTTAATCTCAGTGATCCCCCGCACAGCTTGTGCGTGAAATCCGACTCCTTCCATTTGAGGAACGCCATGAAACATGCTTCCCTGAAGATGCTGGCCGGCGCAGCGCTTGCGCTCATGTTGGCAAGCACTCCGGCGCTAGCAAGCGACAAGCCGTCAGGTGACCAGCAGAAGGCGGCCCCGCTGTACCCCAATGCGACCCGCAAAGAACCGAAGCTGGATATCACCGACAAGAAAGAGCAGGACGCGCTCAACAAGGGACTCGATGCCGCGCAGGCGAACAACAAAGATCAAGCCACGCAGTTGCTGCAACCGCTGATCGACAGCAGCAAGAGCAAATACGTTCAAGCGATGGCGCTGCAGGGCCTGGCCCGCGTGCACGCGATGAACAACGATATGCCCGGTGGCATCGATATGCTCAAGCGTTCGCTCGACAACGGCGTCATGCCGAACGATGCGTACTTCCAGATCGAATACGAACTGGCCACGTTCTACTTGCTCAACCAGCAGTATCAGCAGGCGATTGACACAGTCGAGAAGTGGCGCAGCGAAGGCAAGAAGGAAACGCCAGAATCCTATGCGCTGGAAGGCGAAGCCAATTACCGCATGCAGAAATATCCCGAAGCGATCACTGCGATCAAGAAAGCGCAGTCGATGACGGATAAGCCGGATCCGCGCTGGAACCAGCTGCTGATGCTCGCGTACAACGATTCCGGCCAGAAAGACAAAGCCGCTGAAATTGCCAAGCAGCAAGTCAGCGCGTCGCCCACCGACCCAACCAGCTTCCACAACGCGCTGAGTCTGGACATCCAGATGAACAAGTACGATGACGCGTTGAAGCTGATGGAAGATGGCAAGGCGAAGGGTTTGCTCACTACGGAGAGCGATTACGTAACCTTGGCCAAGCTCTACATGAACAAGGCACAAGATCAAAGCACTCAAGATCCCGGTCCGCTCACCGATAAAGCGGTGCAAACGCTGGAAGACGGCATGAGTAAGGGTGTCGTGAAATCCAGCGCCGACAACTATCTGCTGATGGGTGACGCGCACATGATCGGTGGCGATGCGAGTGGTGCTGCTGCCGCGTACGAGAAAGCCGTTCCTCTGGCGAGCGATGGCGAGGCCGCCTACAAGGCTGGCGTCGCGCTGGTTACGCAGAACGAAAACAGCAAGGCCAAGCAGCTGCTGCAGCAAGCCATCAGCAAGGGCGTGAAGCACAAGGGCAAGGCCTACATGGCGCTCGCTCAGGCGAACGTTGGCCTCAAGGACAAGGCGGCTGCTGCCGAAGCAGTGATGGAAGCGGAAAAGGACCCGGAAACCAAAGCTCAAGCCCAGAAGTGGCTGAAGCAAGCCAATATTGGCGGCTGAAAAAGCACCTGGCGTATGTATTTAGCCGGCCAGATGGACGTCTATAAGATTGTCATCTTTCGCCTACACAAAAGCTATACAAACGCCATGTGCTGTTGTACCGTTGGACTTTTCCCGCGTTGTCCAGTGGCAAATGTCACCCTTAGGGGAGCAGACTTTGCCGATGGACGCTGCGACCACGTCTTTCCCCATTACTAGCTCCTGATTGAAAGCGACAGATGGCCTCAAGTAACCAAGATACCGGCGCTAAGCCGTTCAGTTGGGGGCGCACATGGGCGCTGGCGGTAGCCATCGCGCTACATGGATTTGCGTTCCTGGTCCTGATCGCGCCCGCTGCGCCGCCCAAATCGGCGGAAGTTCAGAAAGAAAAGATCGTGCAGGTGAACTTCATCGAACCGCCGCCGCCGCCACCCCCGCCGCCGCCGCCGCCGCCGGAACCGCCGAAGCAGCCGCCGCCGAAAGTGATCAAGCAGGTGATTCCGCCGCCGAATCCGCCGCCGCCGGCTCCGCCGCCGGCCGTGGAAGAGCCGTCGAACAACCCAGCTCCGTCGCCGCCGCCTGCGCCGCCCGCTCCGCCGGCACCGCCTTCGGACATCAAGGCAGGCGTGGATCCCTCTTACCGGGATAAACTGCAGCCGAAGTATCCGCCGCAGGCCATCCGCCAACGCCACGAGGGTACGGTTGTCCTCGAGGTCGTCGTGGGTATCGACGGCACTCCGAAGAGTGTCACGGTCAAGCAAAGCAGTGGTTTCCGCGAGCTCGATCGTGCAGCGATGGAGTCGGTCCAGAAGGTCCGCTTCAACGCTGAAATCAAGAACGGCAAGCCGGTCGAATCGACGGTAGATATTCCGATCACCTTCAACCTTAACCAGCTGTAGTCCCCATTACAGTTACAGTTCACGCCTGACTTCCAAGGGTAGCGCTTATGTTCCAACAGACTCCTGCTCCGACCGATGCCGCTCCGGCTCTGGGTGGCAATGCCAATGCCCAGGCCATGCAACAGATGGGCTTCGGCGACCTCATCCACCACTTCGACGCACTCGGCTGGATCGTGTTCGTCGTGCTGACGGTGATGTCGTTCTCCTCCTGGTACTTCATCGTTGCCAATGCCATTCGCAACGCGATGATCCGTGGTCGCGCCGACGGCGTGATCAACGGCTTCTGGTCCAATAACTCCACGCAAGACGCGATTCGCGAGCTGGAAGCCCAACCCAAGGGCGAACCCTTCTCGAAGATCGCTCTGGACGCGGCCTCCGCAGTGGCCCACCACCAGCAGGCCTCTGCCGGCGGCGGTCGCTTGGCCGAATCGTTGAGCCGTTCGGAATTCATCGACCGCGCTCTGCGCCAGGCTGTTGCTCGCGAAAGCCTGCGCCTGGAAGGCGGCATGACCCTGCTCGCCACCGTCGGTTCCTCGGCGCCGTTCATCGGTCTGCTTGGTACCGTGTGGGGCATCTACCACGCCCTTATCCGCATTGCGGCGTCCGGTAATGCTTCGATGGAAGCCGTGGCAGGTCCGGTGGGTGAAGCTCTGATCATGACCGCGTTCGGTCTGTTCGTGGCGATCCCGGCCGTGCTCGCGTTCAACTTCTTCACCCGTTCCAACCGCCTGACCTACGCCCGTTTCGACGAATTCGCGCACGACCTGCACGACTTCTTCGCCACCGGCGCGCGCGTCGAAGGCGTTGCTCAAACCCAGAAGTGAGGTACTGACCCATGGCGATGAGTACCGGAGGATCCGAGTCCGGCTCGCCGATGTCGGAGATCAACGTCACGCCGCTGGTTGACGTGATGCTGGTGCTGTTGATCATCTTCATGATCACAGCACCACTGATGTCGCACCGGGTTACGATCAAGCTGCCGACGGCCAATCCGCATCAGGAGGAAAAGACCCCTCCGCCGGAAGTCATTGATCTGGCCATCAAGGCGGATGGCAGCATGTACTTCCAGGACAACCAGACGGCAATTACCGACGCTGAGCTGAAGCAGCAGTTTGCTGTCTATGCCCAGAAGTCGCCGCAGCCCGAGCTACAGATTCGTGCCGCGCATGACACCGAGTTCAAAGCGGTCCGTAAAGCCCTCGGTGAAGCCAAGGATTCCGGCCTGGTCCACGTCGGCTTCATGACGACTGGTAAGGAGTGATGCGCCATGGCATTTAGTACAGGTGGCGGTAAAGGGCCGATGGCGGACATCAACGTCACGCCGCTGGTCGACGTGATGTTGGTGCTCCTGATCATCTTCATGATCACGGCGCCGATCCTGACCCACAAGGTCAAGATCGACTTGCCCCAGCCGAATCCGAATGTGATTCCGCCGAGCAATCCGCCGGAGCCGATCAAGTTGAAGATCGACCAGTCGGGTGCGTTCTATTGGAACGATACGCCGGTGGACGAGTCGCAGCTGAAGACGCAGATCGCGATCATTGCGACCAAGTCCGAAGCGGATCAGCCGGAAGTGCAGATCGATGCGGCCGACCAGGTGCCCTACCAGGTGGTTGCACGCGTTTTGGCCGATGCGAAGAGCTATGGCCTGAACAAGATTGGTTTCACCGAAAGCGGACAGTAACAAGCAGCGGTTGAATCGGAACAGTTCAATCGCAGCCTCAAGCGTTACCCACAAAAACCCCCGCGTAAGCGGGGGTTTTTGTTACCGATGCATGTGGCGGAGACCATCATTGCTGCCTGTGCGACGTATAGCCGTCTAGATGGCTATACCTCAGCGCAGTATTTGCAGATACTTGCGCACCGTATTGGCGAGTCCTTCATATAAGGCCTCGCCCATCAACGCATGCCCGATGGACACTTCGGCCAAGCCGGGAATGGCCACCCGCAAGGTCCCCAGGTTCGCCTGGTTAAGATCATGTCCCGCATTGACTGCCAAGCCTGCCTTTTGCGCGCGGCGCGCGGTATCCACACATAACTCAAGCTGTTGTTCGGTGTCACCTTCAGCAAAGGCATGCGCATAAGGGCCGGTATAGATTTCCACGCGCTGCACACCCAGGTCCACCGCGTGCTCGAAACCCGTGGCGCCGGCATCGACGAACAGACTCACCCGGCAACCGAGTTCGCGCAACTGGGCCACGATGGGGCGCAGGCGGTCGGCATCCTGGACCAGGTCGAAGCCATGGTCTGAAGTGATCTGCCCATCGCTATCCGGCACCAGGGTGACCTGGGTCGGGCGCACTTCACGGGCCAGCGCGATCAGCCCGGGATAGTCGCCGCGTGGCGCCGCAAAGGGATTGCCCTCGATGTTGTATTCGACGCGGCCGCGCAGAATGCTGGCGAGCAGGCGTACGTCGTCCGGCCGTACGTGACGCTGATCGGGACGCGGATGCACAGTGATGCCACCACAGCCCGCTTCGATGCAGGTCACGGCGGCGCGGGCGATATCCGGTTCATTGCCGCCGCGCGAATTGCGCAGCACGGCGATCTTGTTGAGGTTGACGCTGAGCAGGGTCATGGAAAGCGAAGACCAAAGCGTGGGCCGGACACAGTGCTCCGATCAGCCGCTGTCGGCAAGTGTCCAGCTCGCCAGCTCGCGTGTCGGCCCCCGCCAGGCCACGCTGGCGATATGTCCTACGTCAGGGCACACGGAGTGCAGCTGCCACTGCGTGGCGTCATCGCCTTCCAGCCAGAGCACGCAAGGCGTAGCAGGCGCCACCGTCAACTGCAGACGTTGCAGGCCAAATGCGATGCCGCGGCCCAGGGCCTTGAGCACCGCTTCCTTGGCGGTCCATAGTTGCAGAAAGGCCTGTTCGCGCCGCGACTCATCCAGCTTTGCCAAGGCCGCGGTTTCTTCCGGATGAAAGAAGCGCTCGGCCAGTTGCATGGCCCGCGGGCGCGGACGAAGCCGTTCGATATCGACGCCCGGCGAACAATCTCGCGCTATTGCAACCAGCGCCGCTTCCCCGCTGTGCGACCAGTTGAATTGCAGCCAGCGATCCCAAGGCTCGGCGAGCTGCGGCTTGCCGTGCTCGCCTTCCACCAGCGCCACCGCCTCGGCCGGCAAACCAAGATAGATGCCCAGCAAAGCGCGCAAAGGCTCCCGCTGGCGCGCCCGGTCATAGCCAAGCCGCCACAGGTGAACCTGATCTTTGCCCAATCCGGCCGCGATGCCGGCCACATCCTGGCCCAGGGTCGTTCGCATGCACGAATGCTGCCGGAACGGCATGCCGCGATACAAGCTGTAGCCCGTAGGCTGGGATGACAATCCCAGCCTACGCATTAGCGAATCAGGCGTTCGTCCACCAGGTTCTTCACCACCGCTGGATCGGCCAGCGTGGAAATATCGCCGAGCTGGTCGGGCTGATTCTCGCCGATCTTGCGCAAGATGCGGCGCATGATCTTGCCCGAACGTGTCTTCGGCAGGCCAGGCGCCCACTGCAGGTAATCGGGGGTGGCGATCGGTCCGATTTCCTTGCGTACCCAGGCCACCAGCTCCTTGCGCAGTTCGTCGCTGCCTTGAACACCTGCAACCAGCGTCACGTAAGCATAGATGCCCTGGCCCTTGATCTCGTGCGGACAGCCCACCACCGCGGCTTCGGCGACCTTGGGATGCGCCACCAGCGCGCTCTCCACTTCCGCTGTGCCGATGCGGTGGCCGGAGACATTGATCACGTCGTCCACGCGGCCGGTGATCCAGTAATAGCCGTCTTCATCTCGGCGCACGCCATCGCCGGTGAAATAGTTGCCGGGATAGGCCTTGAAGTAGGTGTCGATGAAACGCTGATGATCGCCGTACACCGTGCGCATCTGGCCAGGCCAGGATTCGGCAATCAGCAGATTGCCCTCTGCCGGCCCTTCCAGCACCGCGCCAGTGGCGTCCACCACCGCGGGCTTGATGCCGAAGAAGGGCAAGGTGGCCGAACCGGGCTTGGTATCGATGGCGCCGGCCAGCGGCGTGATCAGGATGCCGCCGGTTTCGGTTTGCCACCAGGTGTCCACGATCGGGCAGCGCTCGTCGCCTACCACGCGGTAGTACCACTCCCAGGCTTCCGGATTGATCGGTTCGCCTACCGAGCCGAGCAGGCGCAGGCTGGCGCGCGACCACTTCTTCACCGGGCCTTCGCCTTCGCGCATCAGTGCGCGAATGGCCGTCGGCGCGGTGTAGAACAAGCTCACTTTGTGCTTGTCCACGACCTGCCAGAAGCGGCCAAAATCCGGGTAATTGGGCACGCCGTCGAACATCACGGTGGTCGCGCCATTGGCAAGCGGACCGTAGACCACGTAGCTGTGTCCGGTGACCCAGCCCACATCGGCGGTACACCAGTAGACATCGTCCTCGCGCAGGTCGAACACCATTTCATGCGTGAAGCTGGCGTAGACCAGGTAGCCGCCCGAGGTGTGCAAGACGCCTTTGGGCTTGCCGGTGGAACCGGACGTGTACAGGATGAACAGCGGATGTTCCGCCTCCACCGGCTCGGCCGGGCAATCGGCCGACTGCCCTTCCATCAGCACGTGGTAATAGCGGTCGCGCGGCGATTGCATCGGCACCGCCGAACCGGTGCGGCGCACCACGATCACCGTTTCCACGCTGTTCGTGCCGGGCCGTTCCAGCGCCGCGTCCACGTTCGCCTTGAGCGGAATCTTCTTGCCGCCACGCAGGCCTTCGTCCGCCGTCACCACCACCTTCGCCGTCGAATCGGCAATGCGGCCGGCCAGCGAATCGGGCGAGAAACCGCCGAACACCACTGAGTGAACCGCGCCGATGCGCGCGCAGGCCAGCATCGCGACCGCCGCCTCGGGAATCATCGGCATGTAGATCGCAACGCGGTCGCCCTTGCTCACGCCCAGGTGCTTGAGCGTGTTGGCGAACTTGCACACTTCGGCATGCAGCTCGCGATAGCTGATGTGGCGGGATTCGGACGGATCGTCGCCTTCGAAGATGATCGCGGTCTTGTCGCCGCGGGTGGCCAGATGCCGGTCCAGGCAGTTGGCCGATACGTTCAGCTGGCCATCGTCATACCAGCGGATGTGCAAGTTCTGCGGATCGTAGGAGACATCCCGGATACGGGTGGGCTGCTTGGTCCAAGCCAATCTTTCGCCGACCCGGCCCCAGAAGCCCTCAGGGTCGTCCACGGATTGGGCATACAGCTTTTCGTAGTCAGCCTTGCTGATGCGCGCCTTGGCGGCAAATGCGGGATCGACCGGATAAACCTTTGACATATCTGCCTCCTGCTCTCCGGTCTGCCGGGAGCGCACTCAATGGGTAGCCGCTTGACACGATCCTGCCGCGTCAACTGCCCGAGTGTAGCGTTTGGACGGCTGAACCGCCAAAGGGTGCGATGCAGCATTCAACCTTGTGGCGGCTTGTCATGCTGTTTCCGAATAAGCGTCAGGTCGAGCATGCTCTCCGGCCGCGCATTCGCCTCGATGCGTGCCTGCGCAAAGCCAAGCACATTGGCGATGGCGCCGGCGATCCCGGCGAACAACCAGAAGGCCATCGCGCCGGGGCTGTGCCGCGTGAAGCAAAGCACCCACGACAGCAGCGTCGCACCAAGCAGCAACCAACGCATGACACACCTTAAGCACTTCCCCTATGCCCTCATCATGGCGTCGCCACGGTAATGGAACTGAGATCCTCTACACCGGCCCGATATACGCTGGCCGTGGCGACCACACCTTCGGATAGTAGCTAGCATCCCTAAAACAGCTCGCCCTGGGGAGATGGCATTCGAGGCGGCGTGAACTTCGAAGTATCAAGGCTCCGGTTCCAGGCTTCATGCAACCCGCCTTTACGCGCGGCCACCTGCACGCGTTTACGGATTATGTCCGCGAAAATGCCCTGGCCGCGCATGCGCGTAGCGAATTGGCTGTCGTAATCCTTCCCGCCATTCATTTGCTGGATCAAGCTCATGATGTGCGTTGCTCGGTCGGGGTAATGCTGAGCCAGCCATTCGCGAAATAGCTGCTTCAGCTCGTGCGGAAGCCGGATACAGGTATAGCCCACGCAATTGGCGCCGTTGGCGGCGGCCCGTTCGATGATCTGTTCCAGATCGCCTTCGTTCAGCGCTGGAATAATGGGTGCCACCAGGATGCCCACGGGAACACCACCCTCATGCAAGGCCTTCACTGCTTGCAGTCGACGATGCGGGGCTGACGCACGGGGTTCCAGCTTGGACGCCAATCGATTGTCGAGCGAGTTGATGGAAATTAAAACCTGGACGAGTTGGCGCTCGGCCATGGAGGCAAGAATGTCCAGGTCGCGTTCGATCAGCCCATTCTTGGTTACGATCGTGCAAGGATGATTGCATTCGCTAAGTAGCGCCAAGGCGGCACGAGTCACCTGCCATCGCTTCTCTATCGGCTGGTAGGCGTCGGTGTTACTGCCTATGTTGATCGGCGAACAACGATAGCCTGGTTTGGCCAGCTCACTTCGCAGCGTTTCGACAAAATTGGTCTTTACCGACAACTTCGTCTCGAAATCGAGACCCGGCGAGAGATTGAGATAAGCATGAGAGGGCCGCGCGTAGCAGTACACGCATCCATGCTCGCAACCACGGAAAGGATTGATCGCCTGTTCGAAGCCTACATCCGGCGAGTCGTTTCGATTGATGACGGATCGCGCGATTTCCTCGCGGATTTCCGTCTTCGGGCGAACCGCTTCCTCGTCTCGATACCATCCATCGTCTTCTTCGACTGCTTGCGTCGGCTCAAAGCGACCCTCAGGGTTACTAAGGGCGCCGCGGCCCTTGAAGGCGGTAGGAAAAAGGGGCTTCGACATCCAGCTATGGTATGACTGGCGCGTCTCGCTGCACGCGACACGGCAGTGAAAGCAGGCTGGGATTGCCATCCCAGCCTACGGTTCCGTCAAGCGGCTTATTGCGGCGGCAAATACGTCTCGAACCAGTTTAACGCCCGCTGCAGTACGTCGCGCTGATTGACCGGGTTGTAGAAGTGGTGCCCTTCATTCGGATACACCACCAACGACGTCGGTACACCCAGCGTGCGCAAGGCATGCCAGTATTCGAACGATTGCGGCGCCGGGCACTCCGCGTCGCGCTCGCCGACCACGATCAAGGTGGGTGTCTTCACTTTCTTGATGAAGTTGATCGCCGAGCTCTTCGCGTAGACGGCCGGATCGTCATAGACCGAAGCGCCGAAGAACGGAATCATCCACTGGTCGATCAGGTTTTCGCCGTAATAGCTCTGCCAGTTGGAAATGCCGGCGCCGGCGACCACCGCACGGAAGCGCTGCGTCTGCGTAGGGGCGAACATGCTCATGAAACCGCCGTAGCTCCAGCCGGTCAGTCCCAGGCGATGCTCGTCGACCGGAACTTTCTTTTCCACTGCATCCACGCCGGCCAGCGTGTCGCGCAGGTCGCCATAGCCGAAGTCCTTGCGGTTGGCCTGCACGAAGGTTTCGCCTTGTCCGTAGCTGCCACGCGGATTGGGCATGAACACGAAGTAGCCCAGAGCGGAGAACGGAACGGCGCCGTAGCCCACCGAAGGCCAATGCTGCATCACCGCGCCGGACGGGCCGCCATGTACGTTGACGATCATCGGGTAGCGCTTGCTGGGATCGTAATGAGCCGGGTACAGCAGCCAGCCCTGCACATGGAAACCTTCGTTGTCCCACTCGACCGATTCGGCCTTGCCCCAGCTCGGCTTCAGCTCCGCGTTGAATGCGGTAACAGCGTGAGGCATGGCGTTGCCGACCGGGCCGGCATACACCTCCGGCGCAAGCTCGAACGAGGATTGCGCAAACGCCACTTGGCGATGGTCGGCGGAAAACGACAGCCCGAGAATCGCGCTGCCATCGCCCACATAGCCCGGTGCTGTGAACAGCACGCGTTGCTGCTGCGCGTGATGTGCGTCCACCGCATATTCCGCCAATTGCGGGTTGCCGTTGCTGATCTGATCGACCAGCAGCGATTGCGGCGACTGCCAGGTAAACCACGAAGGCGTAACGTGGATGCCTGGCGTGAGATCGTCGGGTGTGCCGCCGGATGCGGCAACGCTATAGATATCGCCGCCGGTGAAGCCCTGGTCGCTCATCAGGCCGCCGATGAAGGCGATTCGCGAACCATCCGGCGACCAGCGCGGCACGGCTACCTGCAAACCATGCAACGGCCCGCTGAGGGTGTTCGGATCGACTACCGATGCGCGCGATGCATTCGGCTGCGCGGCCTGCACATAAAGCTGGGAGACCCACCAGTTGTTGTCACCCGGGGGCGGCGCGGCGACGTAGGCGATGCGCGCGCTATCCGGCGCCCAGGCAAATTCGTAGACATGGCTGCCGGCGGGCGTGACTTGCTGCAAGCTGCCGCCTTGCGCCGACAAGATGGCAACGCGTTGCACTTCAACGCCTTCCACGCCGATCTCGCCAATCGCGGGCTTGGCCGCGGCCAGCGCGCTGGCGCGCCGTGTGCCGCCTTCCACGTACAGGAAAGCCAGGGTCTTGCCGTCCGGAGCCCAGCTCATCGCCTGCACATAGCCGTTGAGATGGGACAGGCGAGCAGGTTTGGTTGGCGCTTGCGTATCGAGGGCGTAGATCTCCGGCTGCTTACGGCCACCCGTATCGGCCTTGTCGCCGGCGCAGTTGGAAAGAAAGGCGAGATGACGCGAATCCGGCGCCCACGCCAGGTTGTTTTCGCTGCATGCGCCGGGCTTCGTGGCCAGGCCGACACTGTGCGCATTCTTGCCGTCGGCGTCGGCCAGCATGATGCCCGGCTTGCCCTGGGTTTCCACCACCCAGGCGAGCTGATGGCCGTCCGGCGACAAGGCCACTTCTCTGACCTCGCGGACCTTGCCCAGCTGGCCCAGCAGCGCCTCGATGCGCGGATCGGTGGCGCTATGGGTATCGGCCAGCAGCGCGGACGGAGCAAGCAAGGCCGCCAGCATGGGCAGCAACAGACGGGAGGATTTGAGCATGGACGTCCCCTAGACACTGAGCACAGAAAAACCCCAACGCTAGCAGCTGGACCGTCCTGGCCCATGTGCATGAAGACACTGCCTGGCCATGCCGGACGGTGTGCGTCATCTTCATCCCGTACAATCCTGGCCCATGAAAATCGCCTCATGGAACGTGAACTCGCTGAAGGTGCGCATTCCGCACCTCACCCAGTGGCTGGCCGACGCGCGCCCGGACGTGGTGGCGCTGCAGGAAACCAAGCTGGAGGACGCCAAGTTTCCGGTCGACGAACTGGCCGCGGCCGGCTACCAGGCGGTCTACGCCGGGCAGAAAACCTACAACGGCGTGGCGATCCTGGCACGCAATGACACGGGCCTGAGCTTCACGGACGTGATCACCGACATTCCCGGCCTGGACGATCCGCAGCGACGCATCCTTGCGGCCACGATCGGCGGCGTGCGTGTGGTCGACCTCTATGTGGTCAACGGTAAGGCCGTAGGCGATGAGAAATACGCCTATAAGCTGCACTGGCTGGAACGCGTGCGGGATTTCCTCGCCGAAGAAATCAGGCGCCATCCCAAGCTGGTGGTATTGGGCGACTTCAACATCGCGCCCGATGACCGGGACGTCTACGACCCGCTCGCCTGGGGCGAGGACGTGCTGTGTTCCCCACCCGAGCGCGCTGCCCTGAAAGACTTGGCAGACATGGGCTTGCACGACAGTTTCCGGTTGTTTGAGCAGGCCGGTGGCCATTTCAGCTGGTGGGACTATCGGCAGGGCGCATTCCGGCGCAACATGGGCTTGCGCATCGACTTGATCCTGCTTGGCGATGCCCTGAAATCTTCGGCCAGGGCTGCCACTATCGACCGCGAACCGCGGCGCTGGGAGCGGCCCTCCGACCACACTCCAGTCACGGTAGAACTGGATATTGAATGATGATGAGCGATACCAAGACCGACTGGCCCAGCTCGCTGGACGATAGCGAACTGGACGAACTCGACGCTTACCTGCGCGGGCACGCCCAGGAAAACGAAGGCCACCTGCTGCTCGATGGCGTGCACGGCTTACTGAGCGCCCTGGCCGTGGGCCCGACGCGGGTGCTGCCCGAAGAGTGGCTGCCCGAGGTGCTGCACGAGCCGTTTGCCGACGAAACCGAAGGCAATCGCGTGCTGGCGCTGCTGGCCAAGCTCAATGATTCGATCAGCGCCGAGCTGGATGTAGATGCCTATGAACCGATCCTGGGCGAGGTCGATAGCGAAGCGGGTCCCGCGCTCTCGGCGGCTGGCTGGTGCGAGGGCTTCAGCCGCGGCATCGACCTGCGCGCCTCGCTATGGGAAAAGCGTCTGGCCGACGACCCGCCGTTGATGGAAATGCTCGGTCCGGTGATGGCCCTGGCGGTGGACGAAGGCATCCTGAGCGCCGAAGCCGAGTTCGAAAAGCTCAACGACGAAGAATACGACGACTGCCTGGCGCAGCTGCCCGCCGTGTTGGCGGCGGTGAACCATTATTGGTACGAGCATCCCGCCACCGAAGCGGAACTCGATGCGCTCAACCGCGCCAACGAGGCTAGGACCGAACAGCAGCCCCCGCCGCGGCAGCGTAGCGGGCACTGGGTGCATTGATAAAAGCGGGGAACGGGGAACAGGAAACGTCGGCGTTTGGTTTGATTGCCGAAATCCTGCTCGCGTCGTGCAAAACGTTCCCCGTTCCCTGCTCGAAACACTCCGTTCGCCACCCCCCACTTGGGCCTACACTCCGGCACAACCATCATGGGTGCCAGATCCTTCTGGCTGGAGCACACCATGACCGAACGCCGCATCCTTCGCCGCATCCGTGGCAGCGATACCTCCGACGGGGCGGGCGTAAAGCTCAAGCGCATCATTGGCCAGCCGGGGCTGGACATGCTCGACCCATTCCTGTTGCTGGACGAATTCCGCTCCGACCAGGCGGACGACTACCTTGCCGGCTTTCCGGAGCATCCGCACCGCGGTTTCGAAACCGTTACCTACATGCTTGCCGGGCATATGCAGCATGGCGACAACCACGGTAACCGCGGCGATCTCAGGCCCGGCAGCGTGCAGTGGATGACTGCCGGCCGGGGCATCCTGCATTCGGAAATGCCGCAGCAGGAAAACGGCCTGATGTGGGGTTTCCAGCTGTGGGTGAACCTGCCGGCCAAGGACAAAATGACCGAGCCGCGCTACCAAGATATTGATCCGGAACACATTCCCGTTGTGAGCCCGGTCAAGGGAGTGACGCTCAAGGTCATTGCCGGCCATTTCGGTGACGTAACCGGTCCGGTGTCGGGAATTGTCACCGCCCCGGTGTACCTGGACATCGCCGTGGAAGCGGGCGCCAGCATCGAGATCCCGTTGCCGGAAGGCCACCACGCTTTTGCCTATGTATTCGATGGCACCGACGCTCAGGTTGCCGGCGAGAAGCTCCTGCGCAGCGAGCTGGCGGTGCTGTCAAACGGCGACAGCGTGCGCATTGCGGGGCGCGAAGCCGCCGCGCGCGTGCTGTTGGTGGCCGGTCAGCCCTTGCAGGAACCGGTCGCCCGCTACGGTCCGTTCGTCATGAATACGCCCGAACAGATCCACGAGGCGATCGCCGACTTCCGCGCCGGCAAGTTCTAAACCAAGCAAAGCTTCAGCAACCCAATCGCCCTGCCGATAGACCTATCGGCGGGGCGATGTGCGTTGGGTCACAGCACGAAGGAAAGGGGCAACGTCCGAAGAGCTGAGGCATGGACGATGCATCAACTTCCACGTCGGCAAGAGTTAAAGATTTGCAGACAAAAGGGCTTGCGGGAGAGTTTTTCAGGGCGTTAAATAGACATTAATCCGGGCGTAAGCCTAGACCTGTAGAATGTCCTTCCGTAAAGTTTTTAGAAATCGCAGTTAACTAGTTGTTTTGACAGACTATGACTATCATGACCTTCACCATCATCGTGGTTCTCGCGCTGGCCGCCGTGGCGGTGAAACGTGTCCCGGTAGGACAGGTCTACAGCCTCTACCGCAACGGCAAGCCGGTTCGCCTGCTGCAGCCGGGCACCCATGTAGTGCTGCCGCTGCTCGACCGCGTCGGCCATCGCATCGATCTCGGTGGCCGCGTACTGCGTTTCGATGCCTCTTTTGCCGAAACCACGCCGGTGCAAGGCACGGTCTATTGGCAGGTGCTGGAACCCGAGCGGGCCGATGCGGTGATCGAAACCGCCGACCAGCTCATCCGTAACAGCGTGGAGCAAGCGCTGCAAAGCGAAGCCGAAGCCGACCAGCAACAGCGCCGCGAAGTCGCGACCCGCCTCAAAGGCAACCTCAACCAGCAGCTGCGCCTGCGCGGCGTGATGGTCACCCGTGTGGAGCTGGACGCGGCCGCTTAAGCAAAAACCGATCTGGCCAGGCTGCCCAAGAAGCACCGGCCCAGGGGAATGTGAAAAAGTTCGACCCGCTGCGGCGGGTCTTCTTTTATCCGGAACTCAAAGGGATACTGCGCGGCTTCCCGCGTCCTGAGGCATCGCGATGACCGACCGCTCCGCCCTGCAAATCCAGCTCGAGAAGGGTATCGCCGGGCTCGGCCTTGCCCTGCCGGCGGAGGCCGTGCCGCGCCTGCTCGATTACCTCGCGCTGCTGGAGCGCTGGAACGCGGCCTACAACCTCACCGCGATCCGCGACCCGGCCGAGATGGTGACTCGGCATCTGCTCGATTCCCTGGCCATCCTGCCCCATGTCCGCGGCGAAACGCTGGCCGACCTCGGCACCGGCCCCGGCCTGCCGGGCATTCCGCTGGCGATCGCCGCACCCGGGCGGCAGGTGCTGCTGGTCGATTCCAACGGCAAGAAAGTGCGC
Organism: Dyella flagellata; assembly: GCF_030160275.1. GTDB lineage: Bacteria > Pseudomonadota > Gammaproteobacteria > Xanthomonadales > Rhodanobacteraceae > Dyella_B > Dyella_B flagellata. The sequence goes on along the minus strand of NZ_BSOA01000015.1, from coordinate 280,018 downwards.
TTCCTGCGCGAAGCCATTCGCGCGCTGAAGCTGGAAGGCGTGCGCGCCGTGCAGTCGCGCGTGGAAGAGGTGGAGGGCCAATTCGATTGCATCACCGCGCGCGCCTTCGCCAGCCTGGCGGACATGCTGGCCTGGGGCGGGCATCTGCTGGCGCCGGGTGGAGTGTGGCTGGCAATGAAGGGCAAGACGCCGGATGAGGAGCTTGCCGCCGTGCCACCCGCCTTTGCCCTGCACGGCATCCACGCGCTGACCGTACCGGGGCTGGGTCCGGCGGAACGCCACCTGGTCATCCTGGAGCGCGCAAACGCCGTGTAGGCTGGGATGGTAATCCCAGCTTGCCATGCGGCATTTCGATGCTGGGATTGCCATCCCAGCCTACACGCCAACACCTGAATACCTCAGGCTTCGCCGCCCCCTTCCTGCTAATCTAGCCGTCCTTTTCGAATCCCATCCACGGTACCGGACGAGACATGGCCCGTATCATCGCTGTCGCCAACCAAAAAGGTGGCGTCGGCAAGACCACTACCGCTGTCAATCTCGCCGCGGCGCTCGCTGCGGCGAAGCGCAAGGTGCTGCTGGTCGATCTCGACCCGCAGGGCAACGCGACCATGGCATCGGGCGTGGACAAGCACGATGCCTCGCCCAGCGGCTGCGAAGTGCTGCTTGGCGAAGCGGCGATCGAGAAGGCCATCGTCACCACCGAAGCGCATTACGACCTGCTGCCGGGCAATGGCGACCTGACCGCGGCCGAGTTGAAGCTGATGGATGCGCTGGCGCGCGAGAACCGGCTCAAGGAGCAACTCGCGAAAGTCAGCGGCAAGTACGACATCGTCCTGATCGACTGCCCGCCCACGCTGCATCTGCTCACCGTCAACGCGCTCACTGCGGCGAACAGCCTGCTGGTTCCGGTGCAGTGCGAATACTTCGCACTGGAAGGCCTCTCCAGCCTGCTCGACACCGTCAAGGCCGTGCGCCAGCACCTGAATCCGCAGTTGGAAATCGAAGGCCTGCTGCGCACCATGTACGACGTGCGCAACAACCTCGGCAACGAAGTGTCCGCGCAGCTCACCCAGCATTTCGGCGACAAGGTGCTGCGTTCGATCATTCCGCGCAACGTGCGGCTCGCCGAGGCGCCCAGCCATGGCCAGCCGATCCATCTTTACGATCGCAGTTCGCGCGGTGCGATCGCCTACATCGGCCTTGCCGGCGAAATCATTCGTCGCGAACGCGGCTCGCAGGCGGCGGTGGCGGCACTGCACGCCATGCACGGCGACTCCCCGGAGGAGTCCGCCGAGGCCTCGGCCCATCTGGATCAGGAGTAATACGCAAGCATGTCTGCGGCGAAGAAACGTGGATTGGGGCGCGGGCTCGATGCGCTGCTTGGCGGCGGCGAGACCGGCGCGCCTTCGGTAATCGAGCAGGAAGGCGAGCTGCGCTCGCTGCCCATCCAGTACATCCAGCCCGGCAAATACCAGCCGCGCCGGCACTGGAACGACGAAGCGCTGGACGAACTGGCCGCCTCGATTCGCGCGCAGGGCCTGATCCAACCCGTGGTGGTGCGCGCGCTTGGCAAGAACAGCTACGAGCTGATTGCCGGCGAGCGCCGCTGGCGCGCGGCGCAACGCGCGCAGCTCAGCGAGATTCCTGCGCTGGTGAAGGACGTGCCCGAAGTGGCCGTACCGGCGATGGCGCTGATCGAAAACATCCAGCGCCAGGACCTCACGCCGCTGGAAGAAGCCGATGCCATCAAGCGCCTGATCGACGATTTCGATCTCACCCACCAGCAGGCCGCCGATGCCGTGGGCCGTTCCCGCGCGGCGGTATCCAACATGCTGCGCCTGATCGACTTGCCCGCTTCGATCAAGCGGCTGCTGGACGACGGCAAGCTGGAAATGGGGCATGCCCGTTGCCTGCTCACCCTGCCCGAGTACCAGGCCGAAGCGCTGGCGTTGGAAGCGGCGCGCAACAATTGGAGCGTGCGCGAACTCGAAGACGCCGCCCGCAAGGCGCAGACAGCGCCCAAGGGCAAGGCCAAGAGTGCGCCGGCGCGTGATCCGAACATCGACGCGCTGGAACGCGAACTGGCCGAGCGCTTCGCCACCAAGGTGGAAGTGGCGCACGGCCGCGGCGGTCGCGGCAAGCTGGTGATCCACTACCACAGCAATGACGAGCTGGATGGAATTTTGGGCAAGCTGCGCTAGGCCTTACATTCCGGCGCAGACAGCGCCGCTCGTTGCTATCGTTTACGTCACAAGGCCTTATTCCATGCCGCAACTCTCCGTCGTCGTGCCCGTCTTCAACGAACGCGACAACATTCCTTCCCTGCTCGCCGAAATCGCCGCCGCCCTGCGTGGCAAGCTGGATTTCGAGATCGTGTACGTCGACGACGATTCCAGCGACGACAGCCGCGCGGTCCTCAAAGCGCAGAAGGCGAGCTACCCGGAGCTGCGCGTGCTGCATCACGTAACGCGCAGCGGCCAGAGCACGGCGGTATGGAATGGCGTGCATGCCGCCAATTCGCCGTGGGTAGCCACGCTCGACGGTGACGGCCAGAACGATCCTGCCGATATCCCCAAGCTGCTGGCCGCGCGCAACACGGCCGAGGGCAACGTGAAGCTGTTCGCCGGCTGGCGTACCACGCGGCGCGACAGCTTCAACAAGCGCATCTCCTCCAAGATCGCCAACGCCGTGCGCTCCCGCATGCTGCGCGACGCCACGCCAGACACCGGTTGCGGCCTGAAGCTGTTCGAGCGCGAGGTATTCCTGCGCTTGCCCTACTTCGACCACATGCACCGCTACCTGCCGGCCCTCGTCAAGCGCGCAGGCTTTGCCAGCCAGAGCGTACCGGTGGGACACCGTCCGCGTACCGCCGGCAAATCCAAGTACGGCATGCTCGATCGCCTGTGGGTGGGTATTGCCGACTTGCGCGGCGTCGCCTGGCTGATGCGCCGGGCCAAGGTGACTCGCGTCGAAGAGCTTTAAGGATGCTCTGATCTATTCCACGTACCCGTCACCGCACTGTATGCGCGCCTCGCAGCTAGTAGGCTGGGATGCTAATCCCAGCTTCCCGCACGGCATCCCGATGCTGGGATTGTCATCCCAGCCTACTCGCTTACGTCGCTGCGAGCCTTCTGGACGTCATGCCGGGCACGCGGAATAGATCAGAGCATCCTTAAGAACCGGATCACATTGTCTGAATGATGCAGGCGTATGCTTGGCGGATGTAGCGTCCGCCAGGAGGCCCATCTGTGAGCATCGCTGTCAAACGCATCTATGATCCGGTCACCGAGTCGGATGGCTATCGTGTGCTGGTGGATCGTATCTGGCCGCGTGGCCTGAAAAAGGAAGACGCAGCGCTGGATTTATGGGCCAAGGAACTGGCGCCCAGCACAGCCCTGCGTAAGTGGTTCGGTCACGATCCGGTGTGCTGGGAATCTTTCCGCCATCGCTATGCCAGCGAACTGGACTCACACAAGTCGTTCTGGCAGCCGCTGGTGACGCGCGCGGAGCGTCACCGGGTGACGCTGCTGTTCGGCGCGAAGGATGAAGACCACAACCAGGCGGTTGCCTTGAAGATCTACCTGGAAAATTGGATGAAGGCGAACGGACTGCGCTGATGCGTGTGGGGGTTCGCACCCCGGCCTAGCGCGGCGACTGACGCCATGCCTCCAAGGCCATGCGCATCTTGTCCCGCCCTAGTTCGATCAGCTCTCGCGCACGGTAGAACTCATAAGCGCTCGACACATTGCGCGCCAGCTGCACCAGCAGATCCGGCTGATACGCCGCCAGTCGCAAGCGCGACAGATTGGCCTGCATCAAGTCCATCGATTGCCCGAGCAGTTCCAATGCGCTCGGTTCGCGCGGCTTGATCGATTCGGTCGCCTTCAATTCTGAGCCGGGCAGTAGCCGATTCAGCAGGCGGCCGATGCCGCCCCTGGGTTTGGCGTCGCCCGTGGACATCTCCACCGGCGTCGTCGTCTCGGCTGGCCCATCGATGCTTACCGCGATCATGTAATCGGCCGGTTTGCCGATCAGCGGCGTGACCGGCACCGGATTGAGCAGTGCGCCGTCCACCAGCACGCGCCCTTCCAGGATATGCGGGCGAAACAAGGTGGGAATTGCTATCGACGCGCGCACCGCATCAAACAAGGAACCGCGTGTCAGCCACACTTCGCGCTCGCGCTCCAGATCGGTAGCGACCGCGGTAAAGGCGATCGGCAGATCTTCAATGCGTGTGTCGCCGATCAGCTCGAGCATGGTGCCGATGATTTTCTCGCCCTTGATCAGGCCGCCGCCGGCGAAGGAAAACGACCAGTCCACCAGTTTCAGCACGTCGAACTTGTCCAGTGTGCAGACCCAATCGCGATAGACGTCCAGCTTGCCGGCGGCATGAATGCCACCAATCAAAGCGCCCATCGAACAGCCGGCGATGGCAACGATGCTGAAGCCCTGCGCCTCAAGCTCCTCGATGGCGCCGATGTGAGCCAGGCCTTTGGCGCCTCCCGCGCCCAGCGCCAGAGCAACACTGGGCTTGCGCGGTGTTTCGTTGTTGCCGGCGTGCGGTCGGATCTCGGTGGACGGCATGAGTGGCGCGATTTGGCAAGACGGCTTATTGGTAACCGGTCAAGGCGAGCTGAAGCATGATCTTCATTTCCTCGCGCAAAGGCAGCGGGGCGACGATCTCCGCATCCGGTCCGTATTTCAACACGTCCATCAATAGCTCGCGCGAATTGGAATAAGGCAATTGCAATTCGTACCGACCATCGGTGAGCCAGGTGCCTTTCTGCTGCGAATGCCAATGCTCGTCGGCCACCCAGCGTGCGGCATGCGCGGAAAAGCGAATGGTGGCCCAGGCTTTGGGCTTGCCGGCGAAGATGCCATAGCTGGAAGCAAGCAGATCGTTGAGCTCGTTTTCGGCGACGTCGTTGGCGGCCGCTTCCAGCGTGTGCGGGTCGGCAATGCGATCCACCGCGAAACTGCGCAGCGCCTCGCGATCGTGATCCCAGGCGTCCAGGTACCAGTTGTCGCGATAGTGCGTCAGCCGCTGCGGCGATACCGTGCGCTTGCTTTCGTTATTGGTGGTGCGGGCACGATAAAGAAAGCGCAGCTGCTTGCGATCCAGCACCGCGCCGGCGGTGATGCGGAACACCTGCTGGTCCAGCTTGCGTTCACCCCAAGGAATCACGCGGATGCGCTCCACCGGCAAGGCCTTGCCGCTGGCGCGATCCGACAGCAGATGCTCGATGCGCGCCTTGAACGGCGCCAGCGCGCCGGCCAGCACGCCGGGCCCGCTGCGGCCGATCAGTTCGTTCAAGGCCAGCAAGGCCGCCAGCTCATCGGAGGTGAGCCATAGGCCCGGCAGCTCGAAACGCTGACCTTCCGTGGCTTCGTAGCGGAACGCGGCGTGTTCGCCGCCGGCGCTCTCGATCGGGGCGCCCAGCGCGTCGCGCAAGAAGGCGATGTCCCGGTAAAGGGTCGCGCGCGAGCATTCAAGCTCGTCCATCAGCCGGGGTAGCGGCACCGGGTAATGGGCCGATTTCAGTAGGCGGTGCAGGGTAAGAATGCGCTCGTAGCGATCCATGTCGACATTCAGCAGGGGGTTTTGTGGTCATATGTAGCATGGATAAGCTACGTGACGCCCGCAAGCGTGCGTGGAACTTTCCCTCATCCATAAGGACATGGACATGGTGATCTTCCCCAATCCCATGACGTCATTCAGAGTCGACCCTGCGAGTCCTTCGGTGGGACTGGCGCCCATGCTGCTGGAGGTCCTGGCCCTTTGCGGCTATGGCCTGTGGCTGCTGCTCGGCTTGGCGCTGGCCCTGGGCCTCTACAGCCCTGGACGCGGCGCAGCCCTGGTGCCGCTGGCGCTGGGCTGCGTTTTCGTCAGCGCCGGCCTGTTGGCTGCCTGCCTGCGCTTGCGCAGCTCCCCCCAATGGCATGGCTGGCGGATCGGCCGCATGCACTGGCCGACCGGCGAAGCCTTGCTGGCGCTTGCCGCCTATATGCCCATGCTTGGCCTGGCCGGCCTGGTGAGGGGCGAAGGCGATTTTTGGGCCACCCGCATCATCAGCGTGGTACTGGCGTTGTGCAGCCTGGGCTGCCTGATTACCAGTGCGTATGGCTATCGTACGCGGCGACTGGCGGATCAAGCCGGCGTGGCCGCCCAATTGCCCATCAGCCGGGTGCTTTCGGCCTGCTACGGTGGCGGTTTGTGGCTATGGGTTTGCCTGGTCTTCCAGGTGGATATGCCCATGGACCCTGAAGACACCTGGCCGTGGGCGATCAGCCTGCTGCTGCTGGCCATGCTGCTGGGCCTCGTCGATGGCGTGGCCTGGCACTCGCTGCGCGGTTCCGCCCTTGGCCAATCGCGGCAGCGCCCGCAGCAGGGCTTGCAGTGGCGGCGATTCCTCGCCGCCGGCCTGATCTGCGCCGTACCTTGCCTTAGTCTGCTATTGATTCCGGTTCTGCCGGCTGGTCGTTGGCTGGCACCTTTCGCGGCGGCCGCCTACATCGTCGGCAAGAGTTTGGAGCTCTGGCTGTATGACTTTGCCCTGACACGCTTTGCCCCTGGGCCACCCTAGGGATGCTCTGATCTATTCCACGTGCCCGGCATGACGTCCAGAAGGCCCGCAGGGTGTGCCGCGCGGCACAGGGCAGACTGGCCGTCTGTTCAAGCCGCGGGGCACACCCTGCGGTGACGGGTACGTGGAATAGATCAGAGCATCCCTAGCCGCCCCAGGCTTGTCACGACCCCGCCACTAAATCGCTCTAAATATTCACTGAGGATTCAAGCCGGGCCGCTAAAGTGGCGGGTCCTACAACAGCTTTTTAACATTGACGATCCAGCGATGAAAAACCTGCTGATGACCGGCCTGGCGCTTGCGGCCCTGGCCACTTTCACCGCCCACGCGCAGGACGCGTCCTCCGGCACCCAGACCAGCACCGGTACCTGGACCGGCTCCGGCGAGCTGGGCTTCGCCTCCACCACCGGCAACTCCCGTTCGCAGAACGTGAACGCGAAGCTGAATCTGAACCAGGAAACCGACCAGTGGAAGAACAGCTTCTTCGCCGACTGGTTGCGTTCCAAGGGGCAGGTCACGGTGACCAACGCACAAGGCCAGGCAGTCAAGCAATTCGACACCACGGCCAACCGCTATGACCTCGGTGCGTCCGCCGGCTACAAGCTCGATCCTCGCAGCTACATAGTGGCCGCCGGCCGCTATGACCACGACGACTTCGCTGCTTATCGCTGGCAGGGCACGGTTTCGCTCGGCTACGGCTACATGGCTCTGAAAACCGATCGCACCCAGCTCTCCTTCGAAATCGGCCCGGGTTACACCGAATACCAGCCGGCCACCGGCACGCACGTCGTCAATGGCGTGGAAGTGCCGCTCAAGGAACCGCGCCAGAGCCAGGCGGTGGCGCGCGGACTGGTGAACTACAAGTATCGCCTCACCGAAAACACCGCGGTCGACGACACCTTCCTGATGGAAGCGGGCAACAAGAACACCTATCTGCAGAACGATATGGGTCTTGCGGTGAGCATGACCAAGAAGCTCTCGATCAAGGTGGGTTTCCAGGTGCGCCACAACAGCAACGTGCTGCCTGGCATCCGCCACACCGACACGCTGACGACGACCAATATCGTCTACAACCTCTGATCGCGTAAGGTGAATCCTGCGCTGTCACACCCCTCCATGCACTCGCATGGAGGGGTTTTGTTTTGGGAAGTCCCTCACGTACCAACATCCACTTCCTGCACAGATGTCAGCCTAAAACTACTTAGTTCCAGGCAAACGCCTGCTACAACCTCTGCGCCAGATACCAAACACTCCCCGCTCGTCAATTTTTTGTGAAAGCTTGCTGGTTGAGCAGGTAGGGAGTGGTGGTGATGAAACAAAAGACTCGTATCGCGTCGGCGATTGCCGTGGCGTTGATGATCGGCGCGGTGCAGGCCCAGTCACAGGATGCTACGCAAGGATCAGGCGTCCAACAAAAGCAGCCCCAACAGCTGCAAGGCGTTACGGTTACCGGCTCGCACATCCGCAGTGTGGATGTGGAAACTTCGCAGCCGGTGTTCACGATGGATCGGCAAGCGATCAAGGCGACGGGATTGACCAATCTCAACGATATCCTTTCGCGTATGCCATCCATTGGCACGCCCAACATCACACCCCAGGACACGGTGCGCAATGGCATGGATGTCGGTGGGCGCTACGTCAATATTCGCAATCTGGGTTCACAGCGCACCCTGGTGCTGGTGAATGGTCGCCGCTGGACCACCAGCTTAAATGGGCTGACCGATCTTTCCACCATTCCCGTCGGCATGATCGATCGCATCGACGTCCTGAAGGATGGCGCCTCCTCGGTTTATGGCTCCGACGCGATCGGCGGCGTGGTCAATATCATCACGCGCGAGCGATTTGACGGCGCGGAAATCAACGCCTATTACGGCCAGAATCAGGCTGGCGACGGCCAGCAGAAGAACGCCGATTTCACTTGGGGGCACAACGCAGAAGTCATCTTTCATGCTGAGCGCGTCCTATCAGGACCAGGAACCGATGTGGGATAGCAAACGCGATTTGTCGCGCTATCCGCGCGGTCCTCGCCATCCTGGAGATGGCTGGGGCATGGGACCATGGGGCAACGTAACGGATCCTCGTCCTGCAGGCACGCCGGGTGCAGGCGCTTACGACCCGACTACCGGCAACTGGAACCCCAACCATTACGTAATCAATCACGGTAATCTCAATAGCGGTGACCTTGCCGACTACCATCTCTACAACGGCAGTAATGCCGACAAATACAATAGCAACCAGGACATGACCTTCCGTGCGGGTACGACGTTGAAGAACCTGTTCCTGCAGGAGCGCTACCAGCTCACGGACAACATTACCTTGCGCGGGACGGCCAGCTACAGCAGCCGTAACAGCTCAAGCCAGTTGGCTGGTTATCCGTTCTCGGGCACGCTAGCGCCAGATAGTCCCTATAACCCGTTTCCCGGCTACGAGACCCCTTTTTCCCGTCGCATCACGGAATTGCCGCGCACCACTTGGGCTAATTCGCGCCTGATGCATGTCGACGTCGGCGCGGATGGCTATTTCAACTTCCTTGATCACGAGTGGAATTGGGACGCGACGTATAACTACTCGCAAACGCGCATCAAGCAGACCACAAGCGGCAACCTGTACCTGCCGAACGTGAATAACGCCATCAACCCGATCCTGGGTCCGGATGGGCGACCTGCCTGTGCTGATCCAAGCGGTGGCTGCACCCCCTGGAACATCCCTGCCGGACCCGGTGCAACACCCCAGTCGGTACTCGACTATGTCAATTATGTCGGTACCGCTCGCCAGACCAGTCAGACCAGCGACTTTACCGCCAACGTCGGCGGCGGCTTGTGGGATATTCCTCATGGCGGCACGCTCAGCATCGCCGGCGGCTTCGAGCATCGCCGGGAAAAAGGCACATTCACGCCCGATCCCAACGATGCAGCGGGTCTCACCACCAATCTGGCCAGTGATCCCACCAGTGGTCGCTACAACGTCAACGAGGTTTATCTCGAACTGGACGCGCCCGTGCTGAAAGATCTGCCAGGCATCCAGGAGTTCGGCGTCAATATCGCCAGCCGCTATTCGCACTACAGCAGCTTCGGTAGCACCACCAACAACAAGTACAGCGTACGCTGGCGACCGATCAGTGATTTGCTGGTCCGAGGCACGTTCGCCAAGGGCTTTCGCGCGCCGACGTTGCAGGATCTGTACGGCGGCAGCGCCCAAAGTTTCGAGCCTTTCCTCGATCCGTGCGATAGCGTATACGGCGCGGCAGTCAGCAACCCTGCCGTTGCAGCGCGTTGCAGGACATCGGGTGTTCCTGCTGGCTACCGTCAAAAGGACCAGGCGGGCACTCCGATTACCAGCAACGGCGGTGGTCAGACCCCGGTGCCGTTCAACGACGTTTCCAATCCCAACCTGAAGCCGGAACGTTCGACGACGCGCACCTTCGGCTTGGTTTACAGCCCGCATTACATCGAAGGCTTGGACATTACGGTGGATTACTATGACATCCGCCTCAAAAACACCATCACCAGTGTCAACGCCGCCAATATTCTGGATTACTGTTATGTGCAGAACGTGCAGAGCTACTGCAATCTGTTCACGCGCAATGCCAATGGAGAAATCACCCAGCTGGATGAAAGCCTGTACAACTTGGGTTCTTTGAACACGCAAGGCTACGATGTAGGCATCCATTACCGCCTGCCGGAAACGCCCATCGGGCAATTCCGTATTTCATCCGATAGCACCTATCTCACCAAGTACCAGGTCACTACGGCGCCTGGCGCCATAGCGCAGGATCAGGCGGGTTTTATGGACGGCGAAGACGGACTGTACCGCCTGCGTTCGAATCTACAATTGGACTGGAGCTACAAGCAGTTTGGCGCGAGCTGGACGGTGCGTTATTTCTCGGGCCTGAAGGATTCCTGTTACAGCAACGTGGCCCCGGTGATCGAGTGTGGCGATCCCACCTATACCAATCCATGGATAGGTAGCTATGGCATCGCGCAGAAAGGCTCGGTGGCGTTCAATGATGCGCAAGTGCGCTACAACACACCTTGGAAAGGCGCAGTGTCCTTGGGCGTAAACAACCTCTTCAATCGCCAAGGGCCGTACTACTACAACGTTACCAGCGCCAGTTCCAGTCCGCCGTATAACCCGCAGTTTGACGTGGGCCGTTTCTTCTATCTGCAATACAACCAAAAATTTGATTTGTAATGCGGATAGCGGTGAGCCCCCTCGCGCAAGTGGGGCTCATTGCCTCGAACATGGTAGCCATGGACAAGCGGATAAGACGCCCAGAAGCCGCGGCTTATCAAACATCGTCAACGGGGCGATCCGCGTCCGCTGCTTGCATCTGTTGCGTTTAACGCCCCAGCAACGTCGCAGCGCCCTGCGCGAACAACGCCTGAGCCACCTCGTTGCCTAGCTTAACCGCGTCATCGCTGGTGCCCTCAGCCTCGGCCGACAGCAAACGCCCACTGGATACATCACCCACCATGCCGCGCAGGTGCAGGCCACGTTCGGTTACCGTGCACCATGCACCAACCGGTACCGTGCAGCTTCCGCCCAGGGCCTGGTTCATCGCCCGCTCGGCGGTCACCGCCAGGCGCGTTTCGGCATCGTCCAGCACGGCGAGCGTTTCAAGGACTTCGGTTTGATCGGCGCGCGCTTCGATGGCGATGGCTGCCTGGCCGGGCGCGGGCAGCCAGGTTGGCGCGCCTAGCCGGCTGCGGATGCGATCGTGCAAGCCCAGCCGTTCCAGGCCGGCGCAGGCGAGAATGATGGCGTCATACAGGCCATCGTCCAATTTCTTCAGACGTGTACCGACATTGCCGCGCAGGTCGAGCAGTTCCAGGTCGGGCCGCGCCGCGCGCAGTTGAGCCTGCCGGCGCAGGGAGGAAGTGCCGACGCGTGCGCCGTGCGGTAGCGCCATCACATCGCTGTAGTGGTTGCTGACGAAGGCATCGGCAGCGTCAGCGCGAGGCAGGATGGCGGGCAAGCTGAAGCCGGCCTCCAGTTCGGTGGGCACGTCCTTGAGCGAATGCACGGCCAGGTCCGCGCGGCCTTCCAGCATGGCGACCTCCAGCTCCTTCAGGAACAGTCCCTTGCCGCCGATGGTCGCCAGCGGCTGGTCCAGGATCTCGTCGCCGCGCGTGGTCAGCGGCACCAGTTCGACCCGCAGGCCCGGGTGCGCCGCGCGCAGCAGGCTTGCCACGTGCTCGGCCTGCCATAAGGCAAGCGCGCTCTTGCGGGTGGCGATGCGCAGTAGGGAAGGCGACATGACGGCTCCGGGGACGGCGGCAGCAGCTATTGTCGCGCACTTAACCCATGCGCAGCAGCTTGCGTAACGCAGGCAGATTGCGGCGGCTGACTTCCGGACTGAAGTCGGTACCCGCCAGGCGCGCCAGCACGCGCCCGTCGGTCAGTGTTTTCAAGCCGATCAGCCGATTCGCCGGCACCAGGCAATTGCGGTGCAGGCGTATCAAATGATGCGGATAGGTTTCTTCAAGCTGGCGCAAGGAATCATCCAGCAGCAACTGGTCGCCCGCGCGATGCGCCACCACGTACTTTTCTTCCGCCAGCAGGCAGATCACTTCATTCAGCGCGATGCGGACAGGCTCTCCCCGCACGCGCGCATGCAACCAGCCCAACGGTTCGCGTGGCTGCGATTCGAGCCGCAGGCGCACGCGCTTGAGCGCTTCACGCAGTCGCTCCACGCGCACCGGCTTGAGCAAATAGTCGGCGGCACCCAATTCGAACGCATGCACGGCATGCGCTTCATAGGCCGTGCAGAACACCACCTGCGGGCGCGTGCGATCAGCCAGCCGCGCGGCCAGCGTCTTGCCGTCCAGGCCCGGCATATTGATGTCCAGCAGCAGCAAATCCGGCTGCTGTTCGGAAATCGCCGCCAACGCCGCCTCGCCGTCGCCCACGCTGCCGATGACCTCGACGTCCGCGCATTCTTTCAGCAGGGCATCCAGTCGCGCCCGTGCCAGCGGTTCGTCATCAACGATCAGTACGCGCATGGCGAATCTCGATAGGCAAGTGCAGCCTCACCACGAACCGGTTTCCTTGCGGGCCGGCCTCGATGCTTGCCCGCGGCCCGAAATGATAAGCGACGCGCTGGCGCACGTTGTTCAGGCCATGGCCGCTACCTCCGACGGTGGGACTTTCGGCCAAGGGGTTGTCGATCTCGATTCGCATCATGGAGCCGCTGCGCACACCGCGTAGTATCACTTCGCCGCCTTCGCGCAGCGGCTGCACGCCGTGGCGCACGGCGTTCTCCACCAACGGCTGCAGCAGCAGGGTGGGCATCGACGCCTGTTGCGGCAAACCGTCGATTTCCCGCCGCACGCGCAGGCGTTCGCCCAGCCGCAATTGCTCGATGTCCAGATAGCGATCGACCAGTTTCAGCTCCTCACCCAGCGTGCCGCTATGCGTGTCGTCCTGCCCCAAGGCCGCGCGGAACAGCTCGGAAAGGTCCTCCACCGTGCGCTCGGCCGCTTCCGGATCCACGCGCACCAGGGCTGCCACTGTGTTCATGCTGTTGAACAAAAAATGAGGACGAATGCGTGCCTGCAACGCCTCCACCTTGGCGTGCGCTACCGCGGCCAGACGCGCCTGCCATTCGGCCAGCACGTAGAAATAGCGCAGCATGGCTGCGCCAAGCAGGGCGGCGATCAGCGCGTTGTCCCGCACAAAAGTGTTGGCGCCGGCCGGGACCAGCCCCATCTCCAGCATGCGGTCCATCCACTGCGCCAGGAAGCTGCCCAGGGTCACGATCAGCACCATCACCAGCCACACGCCGGCATAAGGCAGCAGGCCCGGCAGGCGCAACAGCCAAGGACGCAGCTTGCACAGCGCCACGCCGATCACCATCGCCACCCACTCCACGAACAGCATGCCCACGCTGTAGCCGCGTAAGCCGCGCGTACTCTGCGGTGCGAGCCATGCCAGGGTTACGCATAGCGCTCCCACCACCAGCAGCGCCGAGATCACCGGCAGACTGCAGAAGTCCGGCAGCGGGCTGCGTGGCGGTGAAGCAGGTTTGGTGGCGGTTCCCGGCATGCGCGCAAGTATGCCCGCAGCGGGCTTGAGATGCGCTGATTCGACGATGCCCTGATCTATGCCACGTACCCTTCTTCACAATATTGTGCGTTTGGCCATGCCCCCGACGTTTGGCGTTCAGAATTAGTGGGCCATATGTTCGCCAAACCGAACATTTTGTAGGTCATCTGCCGAAAATGTTCGGTATAGCGAACTTCACGTCAAGCTTGCTAAACGGACAAGTAGCCCGATTTTCAGCGCAGGCGTTCGCCGATCCACCGGCGCAGGTCGGCGATTTCCTCCGGATGCACCGCATGCGGCATCGGATAGGTATGCCAGTCCACCTTGTAGCCCAGCGCCTCCAGCGCGGTGCGCGAATCCACCCCCCGCTGCAGCACCACCACCGGATCGAAGCTGCCGTGCCCCCAGAAAATCGGCACGCCGGTGTTGGCGGCGCTGCGTTCGCCGGCCAGGGTATGGGCAATGGGCAGGTAGGTGGACAGCGCGATGACGCCCGCCAACTTCCGTGCATGCCGCAAGCCCGCCGCCAGTGCAATGGCGCCGCCCTGCGAAAAACCCGCCAGCAGGATGCGCTCGCTAGGCACGCCACGCTCGTGCTCGCGGGCGATCAGCGCTTCCACCTGCGTGATCGCCTCGCGCGTGCCTTGCTCATCCTGCGGTGCTCCCGGCTCGAAGCTGTAGATGTCGTACCAGGCGCGCATCGCCATGCTGTTGTTGATCGTCACCGGCCGCACCGGCGCATGCGGGAACACGAAGCGCAGCGCCGGCCAGTCCGGTGACACCAGTTCCGGCACGATCGGCGCGAAGTCGTGACCGTCAGCCCCCAGGCCATGCAGCCAGATGATGCTGTACAGGGGATTGGCGGCGGTTTCGTTTTCGACGGCGGGAAGCAGGCTCATGGCGGATCAACACAATGCTGGGCAAAGCGGCATCGTAGCAGCAGTTGCAGACACCTTATGCCGCTGCATCCTGCGCCAACAACGCCAGCGCCCGCTGATGCGAAGCATGAATGGTGTCACGCTCAGGCATGCGGCCGGTGGTGACGCACTCCAGCCATTCGTCGGTGCTCAACACCGCCGCGTAACGCGACTGTTCCACTACGCTGAAGACCCGATGGATCTCTTCGGCGCTGGCAAAGCCGGCGCGGTTGGCATAGGGCACGGCACCGGACGCGTCGTGCAGAAACTCCACCTGCATGCCGCGATCGAACGCATGCTTGATGGTGGTGTCGTTGCAGTTGTGCGTCATGTAGCCCACCACCGCCAAGGTATCGATTTGCTGCTCGGCCAACCATTCGGCCAGGTCGGTGCCGGAGAAAGCGCTGGGCAGCAGCTTGCGCTGATAGTGATCGTGTGGACGGCTGGCTACGACTTCATGCAATTCCCAGCCTGGCGTGCCGACCGCGAACAATGGCGCGTCCGCCGGCGAAGTCTGCTGGATCACGATCACCGGAATACCGGCGGCCTGCGCGCCGTCCATCGCGCGGCCGATGTGGCGCAACGAGGTGCCCACAGGTGGGTACTGGATCTTGAGGTCACCGGTGACGTATTCGTTCTGGACATCGATGACGATGAGGGCGCGGCGAGGAGTCTGGTTCATGGCGGCATGTCCTTGCTAGGAAAGAGAGCGGTGCTCCCGGTGAGCACATCTTCTGCTTCGACCGCTCTGCCCGGCAGTGGCCTGATTGCCATTTAACGTTAGAATCGGGCCAAGTCGCCGGAGAGCCTGCCATGCACCCTGTCAAGGTCGCCATCGTCGCCTTCGACCAGATTCGCCCGTTCCATCTGTCCGTGCCATGCGCGGTATTCGGCGAAGAACCGGAGTCGCTATTCCAAGTGCGCGTGTGTGCCGCCGAGCCGGGCGAGTTGCGCACCACCGGCGGTTTCAGCATTGCCACGCGCCACGGCTTGCGCGAGCTGGCGAATGCGGATGTGATCGTAGTGCCGTCCTGGCGCAATCCGCGCGAAGCCGCGCCGAAGCCTCTGCTGGCTGCGTTGCGTCGAGCGCACCAACGCAGTGCCACCCTGGTCGGGCTTTGTCTTGGTGCGTTCGTGCTCGCCGAGGCCGGCGTGCTGGACGGAAAGCTCGCCACCACCCACTGGCGCTGGACGGAACTGTTCAAGCAACGCTTTCAGAACGTACGCCTGGATCCGAACGTGCTGTATATCGATCAAGGCAACCTCGTCACCTCCGCCGGCACCGCCGCGGGTATCGATTGCTGCTTGCACGTGGTACGCAGGCAGTACGGCGCAGAGGTTGCCAACCGTATTGCCCGCACCCTGGTGGTGCCACCGCACCGGCAGGGCAGCCAGGCGCAATACATTGAACAACCGGTACTGACCCAGGCGGCGGATACGCCGCTCACGAAAGCCTTGAATTGGGCCACGCAGCACCTCGACCGCAGCCACACGCTCGACTCGCTTGCCGCACGCGCCCTCATGAGCCGGCGCAGTTTCACCCGTCATTTCCGTCAACATACGGGGACCACGGTCGGGCAATGGTTGCTTTCCCAACGCCTGGGCCTGGCCCAGCGCATGCTGGAAACCACCGATCAGCCGATCGAGCGCATTGCCGAACGCGCGGGCTTCGGCACGGCGCTGTCGATGCGCCAGCACTTCGGGACAGCCTTCAATACGACGCCGTCCATGTACCGGCGGGAGTTTCGAGGAGCGTAGGTTGGGATGACAATCCCAGCATGGCGATATCGTGTGGAAGCTGGGATTGCCATCCCAGCCTACCGCGCGGGCAAACCCAGTTCCTGCGCAAAGAACGTCAGCATGATCGCCGTATCGCCCACGCGTTGGCTAAAAGGCGCGCCAATTCCGTGGCCCGCATTCATGCGCGTCAGCAACAGGATCGGCTGATCCGACGCGGTGGCGTCCTGTAGCGCCGCCGTGAACTTGCGCGACTGCCATGGAGCTACGCGCGGATCGTTGGCGCCGGTGGTCATCAGCACTGCCGGATAGGCGGTATGCGGCTGCACGTTCTGCAGCGGCGAATACGCCAGCGTAGCCTTGAACTGCGCCGGATCGCTC
This sequence comes from Dyella flagellata, assembly GCF_030160275.1. Classification (GTDB taxonomy): domain Bacteria; phylum Pseudomonadota; class Gammaproteobacteria; order Xanthomonadales; family Rhodanobacteraceae; genus Dyella_B; species Dyella_B flagellata. The sequence goes on along the minus strand of NZ_BSOA01000015.1, from coordinate 263,355 downwards.
ACCGTGCCGAATTCGCTCACGTTATATGCGCCGTTGGTGAAGTTGGTTTCATGGCGGATCACGTCGTAGATGCCGACCATCGCCACCACCGCACGATAGTCCTGCGGATGCTGCACCAGCGAGGCGCCCATCAGCAGGCCCCCATTGCTTGCACCCAGAATGCCCAGATGCGCGCGATCGGACCAGTGCGCCTTGAACAAGGCCAGGGCGGCGGCATGGAAGTCATCGAATACGTTCTGCTTGTGCAGCATCTGTCCCTGCGCATGCCAGTCTTGTCCATATTCGTTGCCGCCGCGGATATTGGCAAAGGCCAGCACGCCGCCACGTTCCAGCCAAGCCAATTCAGGTCCGATGAAATGCGGTGTGATCGGAATGTCATAACCGCCGTAGCTATAGAGAATGGTAGGGCGTTGTCCATTCGGAACCACGCCACGCATCGCCAGCAGAGTGACCGGTATCTTGGTGCCATCCTTGGAGACGCCGTCGATCCGGCGCACTTCCACCTTGCCGTAATCGGCGGCGGGCTTCACCTCGAAGACCGTATGCAGGTTGCCGCTGTTCGCGTCGTAATCGGCCCAGCGCGCAGGCAGCGTCCAGCCGCCGTAAGTCACCAGCGCATGATTTCGCCCTTGTTCCGCGGCGATGCCTGCGACGGTGATGTCGTGTTGCGGAAGCGGCAAGCGACGCACGAAGTTGCCCTGCCAGTCGTATTGCTCCGCCCACCAATCCGGGCCCCAGCTGCGCGTAACCAGAAAGCCGTTTGCGATCGGCGCGACGTCCTGCAAAGCGCCCTCGCGTTGCGGCAGCAACGTGGAGACTTTGCCCTGCGCGTCAATCGCAAGCAGCTTGCCGCGCGGCGCATCGGCAAAGCTCGTCACCAGCAAGCGCTGACCCACCCATGCCGCGTTGCGCACGTTGGCCTCGTAACCCAGCACTTTCTTCCATTGGCTGCCCGCGCGCAGATACACCTCGGCCGGACCACCATCGCCGATATTGGCCAGTACCGCCAGCTGTTTGGCGCCCGGCGAAGTCCGCAAACGGTATTCGGCCACTTTCGAATAATCATGCCCGAACACGACTTCATCGCCAGCGGCGGCTTTGCCCAACGCGTGATGCACCAGGGCCGCATCGAACTGCTTGACCTCCGCACCCGCTGCGGGCGGTGGAAAGCGCACATAGACGAAGCCGCGTTCGTCGGCATCCCACGCAACATCCTGCGGGGTGGTGCCGCCACCCGCGTAGGGCAATGCATCATCCAAGCTCTTGCCGCTGCTGACATCCAGCACATGCAAAGTGGTCAATTCACTGCCACCTTCCGCCGTGCCGTACGCGAGATAACGCCCGCTGGGCGACGGCCAGTAACCGGTGATCGCGGTGTTGCCGCCACTGGCATTCAGATCCACCAGCACGCGCGCCTTGCCGTCGGGCCAGGCTTGCGCCATCAGTTGCGGCTGTGGCTGTGGCGGAGTCTCCTGCATGTAGAACAGCGTGCCGCCGGCAAGCAGCGGCGACGAACGCGTGGTCGAGGTGATGGCCAGTTGCCGCACGCGTTCGGTCATGGCCTTGCCGTCGGGCATCGCGGCCAGCACTGCTTCGGTGTGATCGTTCTGCGCCTTGATCCAGGCCTGCACGGCAGGATCTTGAGAATTTTCCAACCAACGATAGGGATCGTTTACCGTGATGCCATGCAAGCTGCTGGCGTCGGGTCGTGTAGGCGAAGCAGGGGGCTTGACCGACTCTCCGGCGTAGGCCGCCAGGCTGGCGAGCAAGGTGAGGGCAGGCAAGCAGCGCAGCAAAACAGACATGCCTCAAGCTCCTGTAGCTAAGAGATGGGACTGGCCAGCCAGCCTATATCGGGCCCGAGCCCCTATGAAAGGGGACGCTTGGCGCTTGTCATGCCTGCGCGCTTGGCTATGCTGGCCGGTTTTCGCACTTTGGAGTTCCTCGCATGCGCCGACTGCTGCTCGCGGGCCTAGTCGCCCTCACCGTCCTGCCCGTGGCGGCGCAAACCCCCATAGCCGGCCCCAAGCTGGACTTGGAAACCATCATGGCCAACCCGGACTGGATGGGGCAGGCGGTGGAAAACCCCTATTGGAGCGTGGACGGCCGCAGCTTGTATTACCGCTTGAAGCGCGATGGCAGCCCGGTGCGCGACCTGTATCGCGTCGACCCGGCCAGCGGCCAAAGCAGCAAGCTCGATGCCACCGCGACCGCCCAGGCGGAAGGTCCCGCCGTCTACGACCGCGCGCATCGCCATGCGGCATACCTCTTTCATGGCGATGTGTTCCTGGTGGATTTGAGCAGCGGCCGCCGCACGCAAGTCACGCGCAGCCCGCTGCCGGAATCGTCGCCGCGCTTTTCCGCCGACGGCCGCTCGTTGCAGTTCCGTGAGAGCAACAACTGGTACGTCTACGACCTCGCCAGCGGCGTGACCGCGCCGGCCGCGGTGCTGAAGCTGACCGACGATCCGCACGACAAAAAACCCGATGCGCTCGGCCAGCAGCAACTGGACCTGTTCAAGGACCTGCGCGAAGACAAGGCGGACAAGGATGCCGTGCACGACAATGAGCAAGCGCTGGCCGCCGCCGATCCCACGCGCGCGCCGCAGCCGTTCTATCTGGGCGACAAGCCGCAACTGGTGGATACCGAGCTGTCGCCCGATGGGCGCTGGATGCTGGTGGTGACGCAGCCGGCCCATCACGACGACGGCAAAGCGCCGGACGTGATCCACTATGTTACGGATTCGGGCTACACCGAAAACGAACCTTCGCGCCCCTACGTAGGACGCAACGAACCCGCGCCCCAGTCGGTGCTGCTGCTCGATCTGCGCGCACACAAAAGCTACCCGCTGGCCACCGACAAGCTGCCCGGCATCAAGGACGATCCGCTCAAAGCCATTCGCGCCAAGACCGTGGCCGAATTGCAAAAAGCCGGCAAGGAGGATGAAGCCAAGGCGCTGAAGGCGCCGGACGTGCGGCCAGTCACGCTGTACAGCGTGGACAGCGGCAGCGCCGCCATCGCGTGGAGCGACGACGGAAGCAACGCTGCGCTGGAATTCCTGGCCATCGACAACAAGGATCGCTGGATCGCCAGCATCGACTTCGCGCATCACGAGTTGGTGTTGCAACACCGCCTGCACAACGATGCATGGGTCAACTGGACCTACAACGACGTTGGCTGGCTCAAGGACAACCGCACGCTGTGGTATCTCAGCGAAGAGAGCGGCTATTCGCAGCTATATGTGAAGCCGGTGGACGGCACGGCGAAAGCGCTGACTTCCGGCAAGTTCGAGGTAAGCCAACCGCAACTGTCCAGCGACGGCCGCTGGTTCTACGTATGTACCAACAAGCTGGCGCCGTACAGCTACGATGTTTACCGCGTACCGTCGAATGGCGGCGAACTGAGCCGCGTCACGCAATATGGCGGCATGGATCAGTTCGTGCTGTCGCCCGACGATCAGCGGCTTGCGGTGCTGCATTCATCCGCTTACGTATTGCCGCAGCTTGCCGTGCAAAGCGCGCAGGGTAGTGCGCCACGCGAACTCACCAACACCATGAAGCCCGCTTTCACCGCGCACAAGTGGATTGAAACGAAGATCGTGGAAGTACCTTCTACCCACGGCGCGGGCGTGATTTACGCGAAGTACTACGGCCCGGCGGATGAAAGCGACGCGCCGACTTCGCGTCCCGCGGTGCTGTTCGTGCATGGCGCCGGTTATCTGCAGGACGTAAAACTCGCCGCCACGTATTACGAGCATGAGCAATTGTTCAACAACCTCCTGGTGCAGGAGGGCTACGTGGTGCTGGACATGGACTACCGCGCCTCGCAAGGCTACGGCAGCGCCTGGCGCACGGCGATCTACCGCCAGATGGGTCATCCCGAACTGGAAGACCTGCTCGACGGCAAGGCCTGGCTGGTCAAGCACCACGGCGTCGATCCGAAGCGTGTCGGCATTTACGGCGGCAGCTATGGCGGCTTCATGACCGAAATGGCGTTGTTGCGCGCGCCCGGCGAATTCGCGGCCGGTGCGGCGCAGCGCCCTCCGGCCGATTGGGAGACCTACAACGATTCGTACACCGCCGGCATCCTCAATCATCCTGAGGTTGATCCGGAGGCCTACCGGATCAGCTCGCCGATCACCTATGCCAAGAACCTGCGCGATCCGCTACTGATCAACCATGGCCTGATCGACGACAACGTGCTGGCCAGCGATTCGATCCGCCTGTACCAGCGCTTCGTCGAACTGCACAAGAAAAACTTCTGGATCTCGCTGTATCCGCTGGAGCGACATGAATTCGAGCACGCGGACGCGTGGTATGACGAGTATCGGCGTATCAACGAGCTGTTCGAGACCTGGGTGAAGCCGTAACGCAAAACCGCGTAGGCTGGGATGACAATCCCAGCCTACGCCCGCAGATTACTTGTCCTGGTTCTTGCGGCCCGCGGCGATTTCGGCCGCGGCGCGTTCGAGGATTTCCGCCACGCGCTGCGCTTCCAGCTTCCAATCAGCGCCGCGCATCAGCACCGCATGCTTGAGCGCGTGCATCGCCTTGCGCACCGACATCGGTACCGAAAGCTTGGCGAACAGGCGCGCGCTTTCACGCGTGCGTTCGATGATCGCCTCTACCGTCGCGCGCTGGGTTTCCAGATAGGCACGGCCTTCGTCGGTGATGGCGTATAGCTTGCGTCCGCCCTGCTCGTTCTCCACCGAGGCGTAGCCCAGTTCTTCCAGCATGGTCAGGGTAGGGTAGATGGCGCCGGGGCTGGGCGAGTACTGGCCGAGGAACATTTCCTCGATGGTGCGGATCAGTTCATAGCCATGCCGCGGTTGTTGTTCGATCAGCGCCAGCAGCAACAGCTTCAGATCGCCGTGGCCCAACATGCGACCGCCGCCGCGACGACCGCCGCCATGGAGGTCACCCCACTCGCCAAACGCCTCCCCGGGATGCCCGAACCCGCCATGCCGGCTGCGCCGGCCGTGGAATTCGTACTCCTCCGCGCCAAACCAGCCGCCTTCACGCCAGCCCCCACAGCCGCCGTCATGATGACGATGCATAAAGCGGTGGAACAGGAAATGCCTGTGCATGATATAACTCCGATATATCGAAATGATGGGCAAAACGATATATCGAAGTTGTATCGGATGCAAGCCTGCGGGTAGCGAAGGCCGTTCCTGTTTACGCCTGTCGAAATCCCCGGCCCCCGTTCGTCACTCACTTAGGCACCCGTCAGGAGCAGCGAACATGACCCAGAATCCCACCCTCGTCCCAGCCGCCGACCTGGTCAGGCGCAACGCCGCCACCCAGCCGAACGAGAGCGCCGAGTACCGCCGCGCCCGCAACGAACTGCTGCGCGAGGAAATCGAATTGCGCCGCCAGATCGAGCGCGTCGCCCAGTTGCGGCGCCAATTGCCGCCAGGCGGTGAGGTGATCGGCGACTATCGCTTCCAGGGCGAACACGGTGCCAGCGACTTCGCCGGCCTGTTCGGCGACAAGCAGACCCTGGTCGTCTACAGCTACATGTTCGGCCCGCAACGTGAGCGACCCTGCCCGATGTGCACCTCCATGCTGGGCGCATGGGAAGGCGAGGCGCGCGACATGCAACAACGTATTGCGTTGGCGGTGGTGGCGCGTTCGCCGATCGAGCGCCTGCTGGCTTTCAAGCGCGAGCGCGGCTGGCGCGACCTGCCGCTGTATTCCGATCTCACTGGCGCTTTCACCCGCGACTACCACGGCATCGCCGAAGACGGCAGCGACATACCGGCGATCAACGTCTTTACCCGGCGCGACGGCGCGATCCGCCTGTTCTGGGCCGGGGAAATGGGTTTTGAAACGGCCGATCCCGGTCAGGATCCGCGCGGTGCGCCCGATCCCATGCCGATCTGGACGGTGTTCGACATGACCCCCGAAGGACGCGGCACCGACTGGTATCCGAAACTCGATTATCCGGCGTAATCCATGGTTATTGCCGCGTTCCGATGCGCACCGCAATGCCACGGAAGGCCAATGCGGCTGCCATCAGCAGCATGACCAGCGCGATCCACGCGGAGCGATGCAAGCCGCGCACGATCATGTCGTTGCTGCTGCCGGCCAACGAACCGAACAGCGCAACGCCTATCGCGCCCGCGGCCTGCCGGGCTGCATTGAGCACGCCGGATGCGGTGCCTGACACCCGCTTGTCGACGGCGCCGAGTACGGTCGTCGTCATTGCAGGCACACCGAGGCCCATGCCGCATGGCAGCAGTGCGAACGCCGGCAGCATCAGCAGGTAGGGGCTGCCGGCGTCGAGCAGCAGCAGCAACGCGAAGCCGGCGCCATCGATCAAGGCACCAAGCACCATCGGCAGCCGCGCGCCCGAGCGTCCGACCAGCCAGCCACTGAAGACGTTCACGCCGAAGAAGGTGGCGGTCAATGGCAGATAGGCCAGCCCCGTGCGCAAGGCGCTGTAGCCGTGCACCTGCTGTAAATACAGGCTGAGCAGGAACACGATGCCGTAATAGCTGAGATTGACGATCACGCCATACGCCACCGCCACGCTGAAACCCGGCGCCCTGAAAAATTTGAGCGGCAGCATCGGCACCGTGCAGCGCGATTCCACGTACACGAACAACGGTGCAGCCAGCAAAGCCATGCCGACACAAGCGAGCACCAGCGGGTGCGTCCAGCCCAGCGGCTTGGCTTCGATCACGGCCATGGTCAGGCCGGTGAGCGCCGCAATGGCTAGCGCTTGCCCACGCAGATCGAAGCGGCCGTTGTGCTCTTTGCGCTCGGTTTCCGGCACGCGCCACGTCAGCCAGGCCCCCAGCGCGCAGATCGGGACATTGACGAAGAATATGCTGCGCCAGCTGGTCACGCTCATCAGCAGCCCGCCGATGATCGGGCCGGCCGCAATGGCGATCGCGCCCGAGGCCGTCCACCAGCCGACCGCACGCGCACGCAATGCATGCTCATGCGCCGTCGCGTGGCTAAGCAAAGCCAGTGAACAGGGCAGCATCGCCGCCGCGCCCACGCCCTGCAGTGTGCGTCCTGCGATCAGCATCGTCGAGTTGCCCGAGCAGCCGCAAAACACCGAAGCCAGGGCGAACAGCAGCATGCCGCCGAGATACACCCGGCGTGCGCCCAGGTGATCGCCGAGATAGCCCATGCTTAGCAGCAATACCGCGAAGGCAAGCGCATACGCATCTACCACCCATTGCAACCCCGCCACGCCGGCGTGCAATTCACTGGCGATGCGGGGCAGGGCGACATTGACGATGGTGACGTCCAGCTGCACCAGCGCAAAGCCGAAGCTGGCTGCCGTGGTCACGCGCGCGATGTTGTGTTGGTAGCTTTCCCGATCCATGTGGGTAAACCTAATGGCATGGCCAGCGTAGATGTTTCGTGGGAAGGCGAAACATCCGGATATTGTCATATGCCGATCTATTGCATGGCCTCCCAATGCTGGGATTGCCATCCCAGCCTACGCACGTAACGCGTCATCCGCCGAGCTAGGCGCCGCCACGAGTTGATTCCTGCCTTGCGCCTTGGCCTGGTACAGCGCCGTATCGGCGGTGTTGAGCAGATCAAGCCAGGTAAGCACCGTGGTACTCCCCTTGGCCACGCCCAAGCTCGCCGTCACGCTCAAGGTCGAGACACCGGGTGCGCTGAAGCTATCGTCCGAAATGGCGTGGCGGACATCTTCGGCCAGCCGGCACAGTTCCTTCATCGACAAGCCATTGGTGAGCAACGCGAATTCCTCGCCGCCATAGCGGAACGCCATATGCGGCTCCTTCACCAGGCGCTGGATGCGCCCGGCGACCTCGCGCAGCACCCAGTCGCCGACGACATGCCCATGCTCGTCATTGATGGGCTTGAAGTAGTCGACGTCGATCAGGATCAGGCCGCGACCCTTTGAGAGGCGCACCGGTTCGGCCGAGAGGTCGCCGGTGATTTCCTCCAGGGCATGGCGATTGAGCAGGCCGGTCAGCGCGTCGGTATGCGCCTGCCGGCGCAATGCCTTGCTCAATTCATCACGTTCGATGGCCAGCCGCATGCTACGCATGTGTTGCTGGCGCAATGTGTCGATGGCCTCATGCAGGGCGCGCGCTTCCATGCTGCTGCCGGCACGCGGTGCACGCCGCAGGTCGCCATTGGCCAGCGCTACGACCTCATTCTTGGCCAGCAGCAGCGGAAGGATCACCAGGCGTTCCGCTGCTCGCAGCATGGCCAGCAGAAACACGAAGAACGCCACCAGAAAGCCGCCGATCAGGCGCATGTGCCGGCTTGCGGCCTGCTGCGCATCGGCTACCTGCGCGATTGCGCGTTGCATGAACAGGTCTTCCAGCTTTTCCATCGTCAGCAGGTCCGGCAGCACCTGGCTGGTAAAGGCGGCCGCACGCAGGCCATAGTCCATTCCGGGGCGCGCCACCATGGCGTCGATCAGGGGAAGCGTATGGCTGAAGAAGCCGCGCTCGACTTGCGTACGCATCACGTCGAGGTCTTGGTTGCTCCACTTCGTTTCGTCCACGCGGTCAGGCATCAGGCGATGCAGCTCATCGATGCGGCCGCGCAAGCTTGCAATGGCGAGCTGCCGCGTCGGACCGATGGCTTCCGGGGTGGACAACGGCACCACCAGCGTGGAACTGAGACGGCCGCCGTATTCGCGCAGATCGCTGAGGATGCGCGCCATCTGCATGATGCCGGCCTGATCCGGGGCAAGTCGCACGGCTTCGTCGTAGCGATGGTTGATCAGCGCGTCGAGCTGGTCGCGCGCGGCGATCAGCTCGTCGATGGCGGCTTGCAGATCCTGCGGCGATCGATCGGCCGGCGCGTGGCGAGCCAGCGTGTCGTAGGCGACACGCGCCCGGGCAAGCGCCTCGCGCGCACGCCCAAGCCGGGTCTGGTCTGCGCTCGCCTGCGGCCGCGCGCTTATCAGTTGGTCGAGTTGCGCGAGCGCGGCATCGGTGCGCTGGCGTGCGTCGGTCACCGCCGAGCGGGTCGAGGCATAGGCTGTCGTGGCGTGCGGGTCCAGGCTGAGCAGGATATTGGACGGCGCCCGCTCGGCCGAGACCGCATTGCCGGCTTTCAGCGCCTGGTCGTAGGAAGTGAGCGTGCTGAGGTTGCGGGTGCTTTGCCGGTAGCCCTGGGCATACCCTACGAACACGCAGGTCGAGACACCCGCAACCACCGCCAGCAAAAGCGCCGCTCCCACTTTTAGCTGTGCTTGAAGCTGCATCGATACCCGTTCCGCACCACGGTTCCGCTCACCAGCCGTTCGGCCCCATGGATGGCACCCCGGTGATGTCCATCATGGCCGCAAGGCGGCTGAGGAATCCCTGAATTTTCCGCCTTGAGACAAAAAGTCCAAAAGGACAGGTCGCCCTATCGGCAGGATCGGCCAAAACTGAAGCGGTACAGCGCCGACGGCGCAGGCCCCGCCCCTTCTTCAGTTATTTGCATCCTCTCCGCTTAGCGCATCCAGCTCTGCCTCGTGCCGCTTGTACAAGGCGATATTCGCCTGATTGGCCATGCTCGCATCGAAGCTTGGCTGCCCCGCGTACTTCACCGCGAACTCCGCGCTCAGCAGCGCGTACTCGCCGAGCACGAAGTTGTGCGCGCTAAGGCCGTGGCGATTGAGCAGCGCGCGCACGCTGGCGCTCTGCTCCAGGTGAGCGGCTGTTTCGTCGAGCGAGTGCGCGCGCCGATCCACGATATCAATCGGAATCTGGTTGGCTTTTGCATCCCTGGCCGTCGCCAGCAACTGCTGGAACACACTTTCCGTGAGCGTGTAATGCTGAACGGCGGTCCGATCCGATGGCGTCAACGCATAGGGAATATGACTTTGCGCAGCGAGACCGGCGGCGGGAGTGCTGAGCATCCACGCAAGCAAAGCGATTCGGCAAGCACGACATGCCGGCATGCAGATTCTTTCCTGTGCTGTATCGTGCCGACACTGTAGGAAGCCGCAGGCGACAGCCCGGTGAAAAAAGTGCAAGCGCGAATGGCGCCGATTCAGGCGCTCAGTCGACCCCTCGCAAGCGTGCTGCCATACCGACCGAAGCGATCAGCGCGCCCGACAGCAGGCGCATGTCGATCGGCATATGCCGCCGCCGTACATCCAGCAGCAGGGCGATGCGCGGTTCGTCGCTGTGGTTCCACACTTCGTGGTAGTAGGTGTCATCCCATAGCAGATGCTCGCCATCGCCAACGCGATGCTCGCGGCCATCGAGCGTAAGCACGGCCGCAGGCCTGCCTTCGCTGTCGACGGGTACCGACAGGCCAAGCTGGAAGCGCAGCACGCCGCGAAATGGGCCACGGTGCGGCGGAATATGCTTGCGTGGCGCCAGGAACGACAACGTCGCCGAAAGTACGTCCGGCGTGGAGGCGATCAGCTGCGCCAGTATGGGGCAAGCCGCCATATGCCTGGGGAAGCCGGTGCCATAGACCTTCAGCAAATACACGCGCCAATCCCTGCCGTCGTTGGCCGAAATCGGCGTTTGCGCGGGCATCACCTCGTGAAAGCGCGGAATCGCCTGGATGTGCGTGGCCACCGCCAGCGCTTCGTCGCGTAGGGCCTGCCATGCCTCGGCAAAGCGGGTCGCGGCGGGAAAGTAGACGCCCGTATCCAGCACCGGTGGCGTATCGATGCGCGCATCGTAGAGACGGCGCACAGCATTGGCTGACAGGTCGTATAACAGGCTCATGCGTTGTTATGCCTTGTCGCAATGGATCTTAAGGGGGTGCCACCGCGTAGGCTGGGATGATAATCCAGGCATCAGGATGCGGTGTGGAAAGCTGGGATTGGCATCCCAGCCTACGCGCTTCAGGTTAACGCCGCGGCGGAGATCATCACGCAATTGCGTCCGGCGCGCTTGGCGTCATACAGCGCAGTATCCGCACGGCGCCGCGCACCCATCATGTCAGGTTCGCCGGGATCGGCAATCGCCGCGCCGATGGATACGGTCAGCGTATATGCCTGTCCCGCGATATTGAACGCGGTGCGCTCGACCGCGCCGCGGATGCGTTCGGCCAGCGCCAGCAGGTCCGCTTCCTTCACCGACGGGGATAGCACCAGAAACTCTTCGCCGCCCACCCGCCCGACCAGATCGCCGGTGCGCAGCATGCGCCGGATGTTGAAGACCAGCTCCAGCAGCACGCGATCGCCATCGTCGTGGCCGAAGCGATCGTTGATGCTCTTGAAGTGGTCGGCGTCGATCAGCAGCACGCCGATCGGCTCGCGCCGGGTGCGTGCGCGTGCGAGCAGCATTTCCGAGGCTTCCAGCAAGCCCAGCCGGTTGGTGACGCCGGTGAGCGGGTCGATGCGCGCCAGGTCATGCAGCTCGCGCTGCAGGATTTCGTTGTACAGCAGCAGAAAGCCCACGCTGGCCATCAGCGGCTGCATGCCGAGCAGGAACACGTACACCACGTTCACGGCGGTGGGCGCGCCGATGCCTTGTGGAGGCGCAATTTCCGTCCACAGCGACACATTGCGCCATACCAGCAAGGCCACCGCCAGCAGATAGGCCCACAGCAACAGGCATTGGGCGCGCGTGTCGCGCTTGTTGCAGCCACCCCATAGCGCGGCAATATTCAGCACGGCATTGCCGGTGAGGAAGACCGATCCCCATAGCACGCGCAGCAGGTAGTCCGGGTGTACGGCGGCGAAATAAGTCACGCCTAGCCAGCCGCCTACGCCTAGGGCGATCGCTTCACGCCAGCGCAGTGGGCGATTGAGCACGATGCGCAGTGCTACCACCGTCAACGCCTGCGCCACCAGGTTGAAGGTATTGCCTACCAACAACACCGTCAGCGGCGAAAGCTTGAAATCAAACGCCAGTATGAAATCGCCGCAGGCTTCGATCAGCAGCGCCGTCGCGCGCATGCGCAAGCCCTGCACAGCGTTGTTGCTGCCGTTGCGTGTACCAAACCAAAGCAACAAGGCCAGTACTACGGCCTGGCCACCATTGATCAGCGCTAGCGTCTCGACATTCAAATGCATCGCGGAATCCCGGCATCGCAGAGCTTCGACCGTGCCCGCTTCACGCAGGCCGCAGCGTCGACGTGCTTGCTGGCGCCGCCGAAGCGGCCAGCGTTATCGCGCATCGCAACTCGTTATGGTCGACATGGCTGTGCTTCTCCTTTCTGCAAGCGCTTGGGTCCGCATCATCGGCAGGCGCATTGAAGACTCGAGATGGAAGTTTTCTCGCGCTGCCCATGAGTAAGCAGGCAAGGAACATGCCATGACATGCATCAACGAAATGGCAGCCAAGTCCGCCTCCGTGTGGACTTGGCATTCATGTTCGTGAATAAAACCGATTAGATCGAGATTTGGCGGCCGATATCGACCACTTGATAGGCGGGAATTTTCAGGTAATCGGTTACGCGGGCGCAGTTGCGCAACAGCATCGCGTACAAAACCCGTATCCAGCGCGGTATGCCGCGCCCGTCCTCACGTGCGACGATCTTCTCCATGCCGACGAAATAGGTCAGTTCGTTGGGTTGAATGGGGCAGCCATGCGTGGCGATCTGCGTCATCAGGGCGGGCATGTCCGGCCGTTCCATGAAGCCGAAGGAGGCGGTGATCGACCAGAAATTCGGCCCGATCTCGGCCATGCTCAGGCGGTTCCTCGGCGCCACCCACGGCGTGGAGGCGATCTCCAGCGTCACCGCCAGCACACGCTTGTGCAGGGACTTGCTGTGCTTCACGTACCACTGCATCACCGGTGGCGTGATGGCTTTGGCGCGGGTGAGGAACACCGCCGTGCCCGGCACGCGGACAACGCCGGCGCGCGTAAGCTCGTCCAGGAACACGTCCACCGGCATCGGGTCCTCGCCGGAACGTGCGGCCACCGCCACGACGCCGCGATGCCAGATGTACATAACCAGGTAGACCAGCGCCGCCAGCAGCAGCGGTACGTAACCGCCCTCCAGCAGCTTCACCATGTTCGAAGCGAAGAACGAAGCGTCAACGACAAAGAACGCGCCTGCCACCGCCACGCAGGCCGGCATGGGCCATCTCCAGATCTCGCGCATGGCAATGAACAGCAGCGCCGTGGTCATCAGCATGGTCGCCGATACCGCTATGCCATAGGCGCCGGCCAGGTTGTCCGATTTGCCGAAGCCCAGCGCCAGAGCGATCGTCACCAGCATCAGCAGCCAGTTCACCGCCCCCACGTAGATCTGGCCGTAACCCTCCTCGGAAGTCTGCGACACCTTCAGCCGGGGCATCCAGCCTAGCTGGATCGCCTGTCGCGTCATGGAGAACGCGCCGGTGATGATCGACTGGCTGGCGATGATGGTGGCCACGGTCGAGAGCACGATCAGCGGCAAGGTCAGCGTCGCCGGGCACAGGCGATAGAAAATATTGCCCTCGATCGGCGCCCCGGCCAGCACGATCGCGCCCTGGCCGGCGTAATTGAGCACCAGGCTGGGAAACACCAGCGTCGACCACGCCAGCTTGATCGGGCCTGCGCCGAAGTGGCCCATGTCGGCATACAGCGCCTCGGCGCCGGTCACGCAAAGAAATACGCCGCCCAGCACCAGGAAGCCGCCGCTGCCACCGTTAAGCAGATAGTGAAATGCGTAGTAGGGATTGAGCGCCCACAGGATACCGGGATGCTTGGCGATGCCCCATACCCCGAGCACCGCCATGGTGAGGAACCACAAGGCCATGATCGGACCGAACAGGCGCCCGATCCGCGCGGTGCCCATGGGCTGGAAAGCGAACAGCGCGAGCAGGATCAGCACGGTCAGCGGCAGCACGTAATGCTGCAGGGAAGGCGCGGCGATATGCAGCCCTTCCAGCGCCGACAACACGGAAATGGCCGGCGTGATCGCGCCATCGCCATAGATGAGCGCAGCGCCGAACAGCCCGGCTGCGACGATCAGCGGCCGCTTGCGCCGCTTCACCCCGAGCAGAGCCATCAGGGCCAGGATGCCGCCTTCGCCGTCGTTGTCGATGCGCATGGCGAAGCCGGCGTATTTCACCGAGGTGATGATGATGAGGGTCCAGATCAGCAACGAAATCACGCCCAGAATGGTCGCGGGCGTATTTCCGCCAGTCATGTCCAGCACGGTCTTGAAGGTATACAGCGGGCTGGTGCCGATGTCTCCGAAGACCACGCCCAGGGCGCCTACGCCAAGCAGGGCAGATTTCTTCAGCGAAGTCGTCGCGGCTTCCGTCATGGCGTGCGTGGCCCGTTCCCAGTTTGCTCCGCAGTCTAGCCGCGAATGATGACATCGGCGTCATGAAGCGATGCCCCTCAGGTTGCTTGCATCGTCCGGCTGGCCTATGGTCACAGGCCTGTTGCCTCCCACCCCGTTGCAAGGAGTAGCCGTCATGGCCAAAGCCAACAAGGCCGACAAGTCCGCCAAAGCCAAGCAGTTGCGCAAAGCGCCACTGAAAACCCCGAGCGCGCTCGGCGATGCCGCACGCCGCGATATTTCCGCCGAACTCAATGCCCTGCTGGCCGACATCTTCGCGCTCTACCTGAAAACCAAGAATTTTCACTGGCACATGAGCGGCCCGCATTTCCGCGACTACCATCTATTGCTGGACGAGCAATCCGAAGAGATCTACGCCACCACCGATCCGATTGCCGAGCGCGTGCGCAAACTTGGCGGCACCACCTTGCGTTCCATCCGCGACATCGCACGCTATCAGCGTCTTGCCGACAACGACGCTGAATTTGTGTCGCCTGCGGACATGCTGGCCGAGCTGCGCGAAGACAATGCGCGACTGGCCGAATACATGCGCAAGACGCATGCGTTGTGCGACGAATACAACGACGTGGCCACGGCCAGCGTGCTGGAGAACTGGATCGATGAGGCCGAGAAGCGCGTGTGGTTCCTGTTCGAGACCAGTCGCACCGTATAAGGCCTCATCCCTAGTAGGCTGGGATTGCCATCCCAGCCTACGTTGCCAAGGGAATCTTGCTATTGCGCGGACGGCTGAAAGCAAACCACGGCGCTTCGCCGTAGGAAGCCGCCACGATCCATCCCGCCGCCGTGATCACCGCCGAAATCATCAGCCCAGTCCATGCAAACCTTTGCGACGGCGTGTTCATTATCATGGGAATCCACACCAAGACGGTGAATCCACCCATCATCCATGCTTCCAGCGTCGCAGCCAGTCGTGGCAATACATTGAAGGCAATGGCCAAGCCGGCAGCTATGTGCGCGATGCCGGTGAAGTACGCCCAGCCCAGGTGGTAAGGCAGCCAGGCCGGCACCATGTCGGCCGTTTCCTTCGCATAGACCAGGTGCTCCACGCCGATCAGCGGTATCGCTACCGCGAACGCTAGGCGCGCCACGCGCAGCGCATGCGCACCCGTCAATGCGGCGAAATAAGGTTTGTCCGCTGGTGTTGCCACGGAGGCATACAGCACGCAGCACGCGGCAACCAGGGTAACGATTTCAGCGCAGCCACCCCAGGTGACTTCATGCATCGGCGCCAGGATCACGCGGGGTACGTGCAGCAGCAGCAACCACAACAGCGTGTAGCTCATCATCAGTAGCGCGGCCGGCACCAGGGTGCGTCGCAGCAGCAATCCGGCGCCGCCCACTGTCATGACAGCGCCCGATAGCATGGCCAGCAACGCACGGCCCGGCAGGTTCGGGGGAACCGGTTGCCATACGGATGCAAAATCCCGCGAGAACAGGCTGAGCAGGCCCAGCACCAGGAAGGCCAGGGCGAAGGCCCAGCGACCGATATCGGCAGTGCGCATAGAGGGTTTCCAGCAGTAGTCGTAATGCCCATTCAAGCCGCCGCGCCGCGCCGTGCAAGAGCCAATCGTGCGGCAGCCGCGCAAGCCAATCGGTGGATTGCCCTGGATTTGCCCTAAATCCGCCGTCCGTCGCCCACTGGCGCGGTTAGCATGTCCAGTTAGCCAAGCACTCAAGAGTTCAAAGCCATGGATCGTCGAGATTTACTCAAGGGCATGCTGATCGGCGCAACCGTGTCGGGCCTGCGCCCCTCGCTGCTGCTGGCGGGTGCGAATGACGCCAACACGCGACTGGCGGCGTTGGAGCGCAAACATGGCGGGCGCCTTGGTGTGGCGATCCTGGATACCGCCAGTGGAGGTCGAGCAGGCCATCGCATAGACGAGCGTTTTCTCCTATGCAGCACCTGGAAGATGCTGCTGGCTGCCACTGTGCTGTCGCGCGTCGAGCGTGGCGCAGAGCAGCTGGACCGGCAGCTCGTTTTCGGCAAGGAGGCCTTGGTCGAACACGCACCCGTGACCAGCCAGCACGTTGGACCGCCAGGCATGAGCATTGCGGAACTCTGCCGCGCTACCGTCGCCTTGAGCGACAACACCGCCGGCAACGTGCTGCTGAAGCATCTGGGTGGCCCGCATGCGATCACCGCTTTCGCGCGGCAAATCGGTGATCCGCACACGCGCCTGGATCGTTACGAAATCGAACTCAACCACCCCGCATCCGATGGCGTAAGCGATACCACCACGCCCGGCGACATGCTGCGAAATCTGCAAAAGCTGCTGCTCGGCGACGCGCTATCGGAAACATCGCGCAAGCAGCTCGTCGACTGGATGCTGGCTTCGGCCACCGGCCAGAAGCTGGTGCGAGCGGGCCTGCCGGCCGACTGGCGGGTCGGCGAAAAGACTGGCGGCTCCACCAGGCAAACCAACGACGTCGCCATCCTATGGCCGCCCGGACGCAAGCCGCTGCTGGCGGCCGTGTACTACGAAAACGCCAATACGGATACTGATGGTCGCAGTGCCGTGCTGGCCTCGGTGGGTCGTATCATTGCAGTGATGTAATCGCCGATGCGAGAAGAATTCAAGGATGATTCGCTTGCTGGCCTTGAACCGGCTTGCCGATCCGGTAGTACATGCGCACCATGTAAAACAGCGCAAGACACCGCCAGATGCAGTGCACCAGCAACACCTTGTTTTCCGTGCCGCCAAACTCCGCGTGCGAAAACTGCAGCAGGTTGTACGGCAACGACAGCAGTTGGTAGACGGTCAGCAGGCATAGCGCGATCTTGCCCGGGCGCATCCACAGCCACGTCAATCCGAACGAAAGCAACACGATATCGACCAGGTTCGAGCCAGGTAGCGGTCGGCTCATGGCCATGCCCACCAGGAACCACACCAGATGCCCGGCCTGCACGCAGAAGGCGGGCAGCACCAGTTGCTTGGCTTTGCCGAAAAGCTTCCTGCCGGTCAGCCACACCAGCGCGGTCGCCACCAGCGGCACCAGCAGATTGAAGCCGGCATAGATGCCCACGGCCCAGCCGCCAAGCGCCGCAACGAGGCCTGCCACCTTGGTCGAAGTACCGATGGCATCGTTGCTGGATGATGCGGGCTGCTTGGTGCGTATGGATTCTTCAGGATTCATGGAAGCCCCCTGACGGCGCGGCGCAATCCTAGTGGGCGGTAGGGATGGCGCACGCTGGTCTCAGCTTAATGCCGTGGTCAGTAAAATAAACGTCTACGAAACCGGGATTTCCCCCGGCTTTCGCCAGGGCCACATAAGTATCTGGGCGAATGAGATAGAGCGCATCGCGCTCCAGGCCCGCAGCGCCGTGCTGCGGCAGCCATTCGAAGCCATGCAACGGAATGTTGCGACGGGAGCACCATTCGCGCAAGGCCGGGCTCGCTTCGCCATAGACGTGAACCTGCCAGGTCATGGCTTTCAGGCTGGCAAAATTGTCGCTGCCGTTGGCCGCCACCCATGGCAGGCGATCTCCGCCGTGCACCTCGCCGGCCGAACCTTCGCTCAACGGGCAGCCGCGATAGTTCAAAGTGATTTGTGACACCGTGCGAAACAGAAACTCGCGCGCTCCTTCAAAGTGCAGCACGGCTGGGATCAGCACGGGTGCCAGGCGGGTACGCACCAGGTTGGCCACCCGGCCCTCGGCGGTGACGAAGTTGAAGACCCGGTCGGTTGTAGCGACCAGGCGACGCGCAAAGCCGATGCGCTCCGCTTCGTAACTGTCGAGGAGGGCGTCGGGCGCTTGTCCTGTCATGACGGCAGCCAGTTTCCAGGCGAGATTCACCGCATCGCCGATACCGGTATTCATGCCCTGGCCGCCGGCGGGGCTATGGATATGCGCCGCGTCGCCCAGCAGAAACACGCGGCCGTGGCGAAAGCGCTCGGCAACGCGGTGATGTACGCGATAGGTGGAAAACCAATTCACCCGCTGCACCGCGACCTGCAAATGCTTGATAGCGCGCTCGCTCACGTCCTCGAAGCGCAAGGTTTCGGCGTGCTCGGCACGTTCGTCGCGCACGGTGCCGATCAGGCGCGCGCGACCGGTGCCGGCCAAGGGAAAAACGGCCAGGAAATCCGCTTCGTCCAGGTCGGCGTGCAACTGCCCATCCAGCGATGGGCCGGATGCATCCACATCGGCCACATAGAACACCTGTTTGTAAGTGCCGCCAGGAAAGCTCTGCCCCAGGGTTTCGCGCACGCGCGAACGCGCCCCGTCGCAGCCGGCGAGATAATGCGCCTCGCACACCTGCTCGCGACCATCGGGGTCGCGCAGATACGCCACAACGCGATCCCCCTCGTCAGTAAAGCGCAGCAGCTCGGTCTGCCTTTGCACGCTGACGCCCAATTGCTCCAGCCGATCGATCAGCAGGCGTTCGTGCTGATCCTGCGGAAAAATGTGCAGGAAGGGGAACGGCGTAAGATCCGATGCCAGCGTCTCGAACCTGACCTGGGCCTTCCTTGCCCCTTTTACCCACAGATTGACGGCGGGCACCGGATGACCGCCGGCCACCACTGCATCATCCAGGTCGAGCTGGCGGTAAAGCTCCAGGGTACGTGCCTGCACGGCCAAGGCGCGCGAAGTCGTGCCAGGCGCGGAAGTCTTGTCGATGATGTGCACGCCGATACCGAGCTTGGTCAGCCACAACGCCAGCACCAAACCCGTTGGACCTGCTCCGGCGATCAGGACATCGCAGCGCATCGCTTCCACCTCGTGCGGGAATCCAACGGCTGGCGCGTGGGCTGGGATGACAATCCCAGCTTGCCATGCGGCATTTCGATGCTGGGATTGTCATCCCAGCCTACGTTCCTGGCGTCACTCGATTTCCAGCTTATAGCCTACTCCATAGATCGAGCGGATCGGATCCGGCCCGGGTGCCGCCTGCTCCAATTTGCGACGCAGGTTCTTGATGTGGCTGTCGACGGTGCGGTCGGTGACCACGCGATGATCCAGATACAGCCTGTCGAGCAGCCGATCGCGCGAGAACACCCGGCCGGGGCTGGCGGCCAACGTCTTCAGCAGGCGAAATTCCACCGGCGTAAGTTCGAGTGTGACGCCATGGAATATAGCGCTATGCGTGGCTTCGTCGATGCGCAGTAGCGTGCTGCTGCTCTGCTCACTGTGGCGCATGCGTCGCAGGATCGCCCTGACCCGTGCCACCACTTCGCGTGGACTGAACGGCTTGCAGATGTAATCGTCCGCACCCAGTTCCAATCCCACCAGCCGATCGATCTCTTCCACGCGTGCAGTAAGCATGATGATCGGCACTTCGCTGAAGCTGCGCACTTCGCGGCAGACATCCAGGCCATCGCAACCGGGCAGCATCAGGTCGAGCAGCACCAGGTCGGGCGGTTGCGTTCGGATAGCCGCAATCGCTTCACGCCCATCGGCCACCCAGCCGGCTTCGAAACCGCCGGCGCGCAGGTAATCACCCACCAGCGCCGCCAGTTTGGGTTCGTCCTCCACGATCAGGATGCGAGCGAGTGCCTGTGTCGTGTTATCCATGTCATGCATTCTCCAAGGGCAGGCGCACGGTTAACCACAGTCCTCCCAACGGCGAAGGGTGCGCATCGATCTTGCCGTGGTGCGCCTCGACGATGGCGCGCGAAATCGCCAGGCCCAGCCCGGCGCCACCGCTGGCGCGATTGCGCGAGCTTTCGGTGCGATAGAAGCGTTCGAACAGGCGCTGCAGGTCGGCCTCCGCCACGCCCGGCGCCGAATCCATCAGGTCGACCACGGCACTGTCGGCCATGATCCGGCAGCTCACGCGCAGCACGCCGCCGGCATCGGTATAGCGAGCGCTGTTCTCAAACAGGTTTACGAACAATTGATGCAGGCGGCCCTCGTCGGCGTGCACCGGCACGGGGATGGCGGGAAGATTCAACTGCAGATCGACATCCGCGCGGCGCAAGCGCTCGCGAAAGGTGTCGGCGACGCCCTCCAGCAGCTTGGGCAGATCCAGCTCCACCTTGCGGTAGATCATGGTGCCGACGTCGGCCAGCGAAAGCTGGTACAAGTCGTCGATCAGCTTGCTTAGCATGCCCACTTCGGCGTGCAGCGATGCGATCGCTTCCTGGTCGAAGCGGCGCACGCCGTCCTCCAGTGCTTCCAGCTCGCCGCGCATGATCGCCAGCGGCGTGCGCAGTTCGTGCGAAATGTCGGCCACGAACTGGCGCCGTGTGCGCTGGTTTTTTTCCAGCGCCACGGCGAGCTGATTGAAATCCCGCGCAAGCTGGCCCAGGTCGTCATGCGCAATGGCTTCCACCCGGATGGTGTAATTGCCTTCCGCCAGCGCATGCGTGGCCTTGGCAATGCGGTGCACCGGCGTCAACAGCGTGCGCGCCAGCCAGATCGCCAGCAGCGCCGCCAACACCAGTGCGCTAACGCCAATGATCCAGCTGGCGCGGTACTGCCCGCGCTCAAAGCGCAGGTCGCCGGCGGCGGTGACGTCGCGCAAGGGCAGCATCACCAGCCAGCCGACGGCGCGGCCGTTCACCACGATCGCCTGCTTCACCGAATGCATGGCGGTCACCGCGGCGGAATTGCCGAACAGCAGACGGCTCTGCGCATCCAGCAGCGCGAAGCGGAAGTCGGTGCCGGTGAGCACGGAAATCGAGCTGGGTGCGTCCATGGGCGGCAGCGCTGGCGGTGGATGATCATCCTGGCCCGGCGGCGAAGATTCCGGCGGACGCTCGCGCGGATCGCCGGGCTGATCCTGGTCGTCGACGGCATGCGGCGGCGGCAGGCCGGAAAAATGGCCCGGCCGCATCGCTTCCAGCCAGGCGTGCGGGTTGTTGCGCAGGAAATCCCAGCTGCCGTGTTCCCGGTACGCGGTGGCTAGCGAGGACGCCCCCGTCTGCATACGCTCGGTTTCCTGCTCGGCGAGATAGCCGAGAAAACCGCGGTCGAAGCTCAGTCGTGCAGCGACGCCCATCGCCAGCACCGTGAACACGGCGACAGTGAGCATCGCAAGAAACAGCTTGGCGGTGAGCCCAGGGCGCATGGCGTTAAGCAGGATTGAGTGGGGTCCCGGTTGCCATTAGCGCCGACAAGTCCGGACGCTTGCAAGCCAAACCCAAGCGATTCCACGCAATCTCCCAATTTCCTGCACAGTTCTGTCCAAAGCTTGGCCCGCTGCGGCGACTCATGCGCTGCCGAGGGAGCCGCGTCCATGCACAAGCTGTACAAAGACGATGTTCATGTCGAATACGCCTTGGCTCTACTGCAATTGCTTGAGCAGCAAGGCGTTTCCCGCGACCAGGCGTTGGTCGGCACCGGCATTGGCGCCGAGCAGCTGGCGGACGGCGGGCGCCTGACCACTCACCAGGATGCGCAGCTGCTCACCAATGCCGTGCGCTTGACCTGCGATCCGGGCATCGGCTACCGGATCGGCCTGCACAGCACCATCACCTGGCACGGCATGCTCGGCTATGGACTGATGAGTTGCCACAGCTTGCGCGATGCACTCGAACTTTGGGCGGCCTTCCTGGATTTGCGCATGGCCACATTCAGCCTGCGCCTGACCGAGCGCGATGGTTTCGCCCTATTGCTTGTGCACGACCTGTCCCCGCGCGCACCGATGCGCTTCTGCGCCGTCGATCGCCTGATGATCATGACGACGCGCCTTTGCGAGCAGCTCGCGCAACGCCCGCTGCCCGGCATGGAAATCTGGTACCGCGGCCCGGAGCCGCTGCACTATGCACGCTACCGCAAGCGCATAGCGGCGACGCGCTTTGAAACGAACCTGAGTCTGGTCCGTGTGCCCGCCGAAGAGCTTGATCTTCCGCTGGCGAACGCCAACGCTTCCACCCTGCGCTCCATCAAATCCCAATGCGAGCGCGAGCGCGCCCGCCTGCGCCGCTCCGACGACCTGGTCGTTCGGGTGATGGATCTGCTGCAAGACCACGAACGCATCGGCTACCCAAGCGTCCAGGACGCGGCCAAGCTGTTGTGCATGTCCAGCCGTACCCTCAAGCGCAAATTGCAACGCCTCGACCTCAATTTTCGCGGCCTGGTCGACGACGCACGCAAGGATGCGGTATTGCGCGATGTGCTGAACCCGTCGCTGCGCATGGACGAGATCGCGCTGCGCAGCGGTTATGCGGATCCGGCGAATCTCACGCGCGCGTTCCGCCGCTGGACGGGTGAATCGCCAAGCAGGTATCGCGCACGCCTGTTGTCCACGGGAATTTGAGCCGCCAGGGTGCTCCTTACCCATCGCAACCATGTCGCCGGATGGCTTCCGTCAGCCCGGTACCGCCGCCGTGCATATAGTCCAGCGCATAGAGTGCCTGGTCAGCATCCGTAGGGTCGAGCAAAAAGGGTTGCAGACGCCGGTTGAAGTCGGCGAATAGATTGAACTGGTCCGCCGAAGCGTAGTGTTTCGTGTGCTTGGACCAGGACAGATGCATGAGCGTGGCATACGAAGGCGCCGCGCGAATGGGAATGCCGGTCGATGCAAGCTCGGCAATCAGCGAGTCGCTGCCGTAATAGACCACATGACTCGACTCGAACACGGTTCGCATGGCGATAAGACGGGTGATTTTTTCCGTATCGTCCATGGCCGCATCGAACAGCCGTGGCTTCAACATGATGGCCACGGTGGAGCCGGGCGTGATCGAGGCATGCAGGTGACCGAGCGCGGTGACGATTTCAGCCGTGCTCAAGACCCGCGGCTGGCCGCTCGAATCGGTGTAGTTGCCGCCCAGCCATACGACATGGTCCGCGGCGGTGAGCCGAGTGTTGGGGCGATCATTCGCCGCGGCCGGTTGCGTGGACACTGTTTGGACAACCAGCGGCGCTGGCCAGATGCGCCCGGCTTCTTGCTGCACGAAAGCGTGGCCGGATGGATTTTTCAGCCTGAGCAAGGAAAGCTGCGAATCGGTAAAAAACAGATTCAGCGTGCCATGGCCGTGCAAGGCCCGCATCAGCTTCAAACCGCTCTCATCAATCACGTGCTCATACAGTCCTACCGTTCGCCCGGATAGCATCGCGGTCATCGCGGTGGAGCCGGCGATGTCATGCATGGCCGCTTGCCCCACCACTACAACGCAGCGGTACTGCGACATGTCCATGCCCTGCGCCCGATGTCGGGAAAGATTCAGCAGATCGGGGCGCGTGGCCTGCCAGCTGTTTTGCAACACCATGGCGCCATTGGCATCGCCACTGCTGCCCTTGGTGACGATAAGCACCGGTTTGGAGAACGGGTTGTGGACGTTTCCGGATGCGAGAGGGCAGGCCAGAAGAGCCAGCGCGAAAAGGGCAAGGCGAAATCGATTCATCGAAAATCCTCCCTTATGGAGCGGCACCAACGACCCGCGCAGGTGAGATTCCAAGCGTAGAAAATCGGGCCTCGGCAGGGTTTGTCCCGTGGCGCATCTTCTTCGCTGCCGGGCAATACGTATGTCGGGCCAATTGCCAGGGGCCTGTCATCCAGCGCCGCTGTGCAAAGCCAGCTTCCGGAGTTCCATTCGTCTTGCTCACGTCGCCGCGAAAAGAATGAAGCCCCGGCAACAGGGGACATGTTGCCGGGGCTTCGAGGGTCGTATTCCCCAGGGGAGGGGGAGAGGGAACCAACCCGATGACGACATGCAGGGGTCATGTCATCGCGCACCGCCCCACAAGCGATGCAAGATCTTTGAGTGCTTACCTTGCTACAAAGTTCGCGGCCGAAAGAGATGAACCGTATCGATGGCCCCAAATACCAAGCCAATGGCCTGCACGGACAACGAAATGTTTTCCGCCTGTCGAAACAGTGAGCAAGAGTGCAAAGAAAAAGCCCGATGCGACCGCGAATCGCACCGGGCTTGCGCCACGTCAAACCTTGCCTGTGTCATCAGCCTGCATCGATGGCAACCACCTCGCTTGCCGCCATGCCGAACGAAGGTGGCCGGTCTTCCAGCTTGGCGCCGAATTGCAGGTTCGGCGACTCGGACATGTGGAACTCCAGCACGCCACCCGCGGCCAGCTCCGCGTGGCTGATCCAGCTCTTCGTCCACGGCTTGCCGTTCCACGTGACCGACTGGATGTAAGGGTGGTTCGAAGCATTATTGAAGGTACGGATGACCAGCTTGCGCTCGCCACCCAGCGCAAGCTCCGCATGATCCAGGATCGGGCTGCCGAATACGTAGTTCGCGCTCACCGGGTCGACCGCGTACAAGCCCAGCGCACTCATGATGTACCACGCGCTCATCTGGCCGCAGTCTTCGTTGCCGGCCAGGCCATCAGGCTCGGGCGGGTACATGGTTTCCACCAGCATGCGTACGCGTGCCTGTGTCTTGTGATGTGCGCCGGTATACGCATACAGATAAGCCATGTGATGGCTGGGTTCATTGCCGTGCGCATACTGGCCCACCATGCCGGCGATATCCGGCGGCGCATCGGCCGGCAGCTTGGAGCTGGTGGTGAACAGCTCGTCCAGCTTGCGCTCGAACACGTCCGGACCGCCGAACAGGCCCATGTACGCGTACAGATCATGCTGATTGAGGAACGTGGCCTGCCACGAATTGGATTCGGTGAAGTCGCGCCACTGTTCAGAATGGCCCATGCCACGCGGATCGAACGGCTCCAGCCATTCGCCGTGTTCGCCGCGCGGGCGCACGAAGTTCATCTTGCTATCGAACACGTTGCGATAGTTGCGCGAACGGCGGCGCAACGCGTCGCCGAGATTCTTTTCGCCTGCCGCATCGGCCATGTGCGCTACGGCCCAGTCATCGTAGGAATACTCCAGCGTCTTGCTGGTCGCCTCCGGCTCCTTGTCGCTGGGGATGTAGCCGAGCTTGCGGTAGTAGGTCAGGCCACGGTAATCGTCGTCCATCGCCCGCTTGCGATAAATCGGCCATGCACGGGCGTAATCGATGCCGGTGAAACCCTTCGCTTGCGCCTCGGCAATCACTACCGCCGAGTGGTAGCCGATCATGCAACCGGTCTCCACCCCCTGCAGCGGCCATACCGGCGGGCCGTCCGGGCTTTCCTCGGCCATGCGCACCAGGCCGTTGACCAGGTCCGGCACGCGCTCGGACTGGTACAGCGTGTACAGCGGATGCAACGCGCGATAGGTATCCCACAAGGAATAGGTGCTGTAGTTGTGCTGCCCTTCCTGCAACTGGTGGATGCCAAGATCCATGCCGCGATAGCGCCCGTCCACGTCGCTGAACAACGTCGGCGCCATCATGGTGTGATACAGCGAGCTGTAGAACACTTTCAGCGTGCGCTCCGAAGACGACTGCACGCGGATGCGGCCCAGCTCGCGTTCCCAGGCATCCGCGGCGGCCTGTTGCACCTGTTCGAATTCCCAGCCGGGAATCTCCGCATCGAGATTACGCAGCGCACCGTCGATATCCACGGCGGAGATGCCCACCTTTACCAGCACAGGTTCTTTCGCTACGTCATCGATGTGCAGTGCAGCTTTCAGATGCGTGCCCTTGAGCTCGCCGCTGCCGCTGGGTGCGGCTACATCTTCCGAATACAGCGTGGCCTGCGAGAACGGTCGTGACAGCTTCAGCGCGAAATAGAGATAACGCCCTTGCGCCCATTCGTAGGCGCGCCGTCCTCCGACGATGGTGTCGTTGCCGATCAGCCGCAATTGCGCGTCGCTCAGCTTCAACGGGTCCTTGCCGAAATGGTAGCCATGCGTGAAATCCAGCAGCAGATGCCCGCTCCCCGCCTTGTGGAAGGTGTAGCGGTGCAGACCCGCGCGTGTCGTCGCAGTGAGTTCGGCGAGGATGTCGTGATCAGTCAGGTGCGTGCTGTAGTAGCCGGGGCGCGCGTGCTCCGCCGTAAAGCGCGAGCGATAGCCATGCCCCGGATGAGCCTTGCTGTGCTCCGTCAGCTGCGGCCCGGAGCCGGCCGCACCATCGAAGCGAGAATGGTAGTTCACCTTCGGCAGGCCGCGATCGCCCGGCTGCAACAGCACTTCACCCTGCGCCGGCATCACCAGTACATCAAGCATGTCCGAGGCGCCGGTGCCGCTCAGATGCGTGTGCGAAAAGCCCATGATCGAGCCATCATTCTGGTGATAGCCCGAGCACGCATCCCAACCGGTGTCGTTGGTATCGGGACTCAACTGCACCATGCCGAACGGCATCGTCGCACCCGGATACGTGTGGCCATGGCCACCGGTGCCGACAAAGACATCCACATACCGCGACACGCCACCCGCCTTCGCTGCCGCGCCCGTCGTGCGAGCGGCACGTGCTGCGGGATTTTCAGCCAGCCTGGCCAACGCCGGCAAAGGACCGCCCAGCGCAGCAAGCGCTCCCATGCCCTGCAGGAACCGTCGACGTGACACCATGCTGCTACTCCCCGGATGTTCTCGTTGTGGTGAAGTGGAGCGTCGGCGCTTAGCGTGCGGAACGCATTCACTTGATGGAGAGCAGGAGCGCAGTGGCGAGCCCTGCTCACCGATCGACTGTAAACGAAAAATTTGTCTCGATCCAAATTTTTCTTCGCCGAGTGTAACTGACTGATATAAAATGTTTTTGTCGGAATTTTGCGGCAATGCAAAATAGCTATGCCGTCCTGTTGCCGGCGTCGTCTTTCGGTTTTGCTTAACCGTGTCGCGTTTTCCGTAACCTTGTCGCAAGAACTTGACCCTGTCGCACGCATGCGATTGCCCATCGTTTTTTCGATGTTCCCGCTTGCGACGCGCCACCAGCGCTTCAGCGGTTTCCTGGCCACCATGCCGCAAGGGACGCACAAGGTGCTCAACCAGCAGCCACAGCAACGGGAGGTGGACGGATTGATTTGCCGCCCGACAAGTGACGCTCGCGGACATTACCACCTGACCGAGCTTGGTCGCAGCCTGCGGCCTGCGCTGCGCGCGTTGGCGAACTGGGGAAGGCTCATCATCGCGAGCTGGCCGTGGAGCACGGCCGTTCTGGCGAAGGCGGTTGATCGCTATGTGCACGATCGGCTCAGCGTCGGTGCAAGAAAAGCGCAGATAGGGGACCGGAGGCAGTTAAGACGCCACGTGATGACGGAAGTATGAAGAGGACTTGGTCGCCTCGTTTAACTACCACCGGCCCCGTTTCGTTTTGGCCACATTTTTTTCCCCTATCAGAAAAGCACCCTGCCATTTTTGGCTGGTCTCGACGCCAGGCGCTAGCTATACGGTGGCTGGAACATGCCGGGAAAACATCCGGCAATGTGCGCGGCCCGCCGACACAAACCGCTTGCAATACACGTCCACGATGGCAACGGTGGTACTTTGGACGGAGTCAGTTAGCAGGAGTCGTTCCGTCACGCCTGGGCCGTCCGAGTTGTCGATCGCCACGGAGACGAATGGCTGTTGGGCCATACCCATCTTTCGCAGCGACTCTGACTTGTTGACCGCCCGCGCCGCTCGTACGTACTGCATGTGTGTGTTGCCGACAAGCGCTTGCAGTTCGTAGCCGGTGGGCAACGGGACGATGTAGGTCTCGTATTGACCTACTGGTGCGGTGATTGTGAATTCGGGCAAGGTGGTGGGGTGGGTCTGGTCTTGGGCGGCACTGATGCCGCTCGCACACACGATACCGAGTGCAATCGTCGAAGCAATGATCACGTCTTTCATAGCGGGCTCCCAACGGACGCTTATGTCATGTCCGTAATCGAAGTTTCTTCTTGCGGAGAGAAACAAAACGAGCATGGTTCATTAAAAAAAACCATCTTCTATTTATTAGCGCCATGACTAAAGGCACATGGGATGCCATGACTAATTTGCGCTATGACTATAGTCACATGTGATGCTATGACTAAAGACACGGGGAGCGACTCGAAAGCATAAAAGCCTGCCATCGGACGGACACATGTCGGCTTCGAAATCGCATCCGATACCCGCCCTTCTGCATCGACACGCACCTGCTCTGCAAAAGAAGGCGACTTGAGGACATCCATCAAAAAGCTTTACAACTAAGCGCTTGCTTGCAAGCTTCGAAGGGTGATCAGACATTGGCGTCTAGTTGGACAGAGGCCGAATCGTTTCATTTCATAGCCTCCTGTCCCTTTTCGGGCCGGGACCACCTCTTGGATATTCCTGATTTCGCGGACATTGTCCCTCGAACGGTTTATCTCGACTCTACGTATTGTTTGAAGGCATCAAGCGTTCCCATCCAATAGAAGTGCAAATGCCTGTAGATAGCTGGGGTGGGAAATCCGGACGCCTCGAACTTCAGCACTGTTCGGTCCCCGTCGGCTTGGATTACGAAGCTTAGCTTCGTATAGCTCGACGGCTCGTCAGGGAGGCGGGACAAAGAGCTGAGATGTGTGAAGCTCAGCTCTTCGCAGGGTTGGAACGCCAGGACTACGCCCGTATTCTCGAACGAAAGGTGATGCTTACCGCGCACGACAATCGCACTTCCCGGCGTCCAGGCCGTTTCCACCTCGACGGAATAATCGTCACCGCCAAGCCATTCGCGCATGCCATGAAGGTTGACAAGATGCTTCCAGACCACCGAAGCGGGTTTATCAAGAACCACTTCTTCATTGAAGCAAGTCGGAATATCGCTGCCATCGTGAGACGATGGATTCATGGCACAAGGATCCAAGTCGGCGCATGCGGATCCTCAAGATTATCCTAGCTCGACCGGCCTAACGCCTCCCACACTTTACCCTGTTCAGCTACTCATCCATACGTTCGTGCGACGTTGCGCTAAGTAATTCCTGGCCCGATCGAGGTAGAGATAAATGACCGGTGTCGTGTAAAGCGTGAGCAGCTGTGAAATCAGCAGGCCACCTACAATCGTGATCCCTAGCGGACGGCGCAGTTCCGCGCCGGCTCCCGATCCGAATGCCAAGGGTAGAGCTCCCAGCAACGCTGCAAGCGTCGTCATCATGATGGGCCTGAAGCGCAGCAGCGAGGCTTCATAGATCGCCTCCATCGGCGCAAGCCCACGCTCTGTTTCGGCGTTTATCGCAAAATCGACCATCATGATGCCGTTTTTCTTGACGATACCGATAAGCAGGATCACGCCAATCAGCGCGATCAACGAAAACTCATCGTGCAGCAACATCAGCGCGCCCAGTGCGCCAATGCCCGCCGAGGGCAGCGTGGACAAGATGGTCAAGGGGTGGATATAGCTCTCGTAGAGCATGCCAAGGATGATATAGATCGCCAGGAGTGCTGCGACGATGAGCATGGGCTGCGTCGCCAGGGACGCCTTGAATGCCTTGGCGGAACCCTGAAACGTAGCCGTCAAGCCGGGAGGCTTCCCCACTTCGCTACCCTTGGCATCAATAGCCTCGACGGCTTCGCTGAGCGAATGACCTGGCGCCAGGTTGAATGACAGTGTTACTGCCGGGAATTGCCCATCGTGATTGACCGTAAGCGGCGCCACGCCGTGCTCCAATGTCATGAACGAAGACAGCGGTACCTGCTTACCTTCGCTGCCGGTCACGTAAATCAGCCGGAGGGCGTTCTCATCCAACTGGTATTTCGGATCGACCTCCAGTACGACACGATATTCATTGAGCTGGGTGTAGTAGCTCGCGACCTGCCGTTGTCCGAAGGCATCATTGAGCGTGTCATCCACCAGTTGCGATGTAATGCCGAGCCGACTCATGGTGTCGCGATCGAATACCAGCTTCAGGCGCGGCGCCACCGGCTCCAGGTCGGCTTCCACGTCCTGGATAACGGGAATCTCGCGCAGCGCCTTCAGCATGATCGGCGCCCATTGATGCAATTGGCCGAGGTTCGCATCGCGCAACGTGTATTGAAATTGCGACTTGCTGACACGGGCGCCGATCTGCAAATCCTGCCGCGCCTGTAGAGACAACGAAATCCCAGGGACCTTGGCCACCCTGGGCCGCAGCCGGTTGATGACGTCGTAGACCGATACCTTGCGCTCGCCGAAGGGCTTCAAGTCTATGGACAGGCGACCGATGTTGATCGAAGGATCGCCCTCCACCCAGTAGTACACATGCTCGATAGCAGGATCTTGCTCAACGACATTGGCCAGCGCGTGCATGCGCTCGACCATCGCCGGGTAGGAGATGTCCTGGGACGCCTCGGTCACGCCTGCGATGAGGCCATTGTCCTGCTGGGGGAAAAACCCCTTTGGAATGACCACGTACATAAACACTGTTCCGGCCAGCGTCGCCGCGGCGATCGTCAGCATCAGCTTCGGGTGATTCAAGGCGCGACGAAGCCCTTTGGCATAGGCGCTCTGCACTTGATCGAAGAAAGCCTCGGCCGCCTGATGGAATCGTCCACGCCCGTGTGCGGTCTGGCGGTTGAGCAAAAGCGCGCACAAGGTTGGCGTAAGGCTGAGCGATACCGCGCCGGAGATGAGGATCGCCACACCGGCAGTGACCGAAAACTCCCGGAACAGCCGCCCTACGACTCCGCCCATGAACAACAGCGGGATGAAAACGGCCACCAGGGACAAGGTCATCGACAGGATCGTAAAAGCAATTTCCCCCGCACCGGAGAGCGCTGCCGACCTGGGTTCCTGGCCGTCTTCGATATGCCGAAGGATGTTCTCCAGCATGACGATCGCATCGTCAACCACGAAGCCGATGACCACCGTCAATGCCATCAGCGATACGTTGTCCAAGCTATACCCGAGCAGCTTCATTACCGAAAAAGTGCCGAGAATCGAAATCGGTATCGTGAGCGCCGGAATAAGGGTGGCGCGCACGTCGCGAAGAAAGGCGTACACGACCGCTACCACCAGCGAGATGCTCAGCAGCAGCGTGAATTGCAAGTCGATGACAGACGCCCTGATCGTTTGAGTACGGTCGCCAAGCACGGTGAAGTGAATCGAAGCGGGAAGGTCGCGCGACAAACGGGGCAATTCGGCCTTGATCCGGTCGACGGTCTCGTTGATGTTGAAACCGATCTGTTTGTGCACATCGACAATGACGACCTGATGCCTCCTATACCAGGCGCCTTGCCGTACATCCTCGACGCTGGGCACGACATTCCCAATGTCGCGCAAACGAACGGGACCGGCATTCCGGTATGCGACAATCAGGTTCGAGTAGGTTGCCGCATCAACGAGCTGGTCGGTGGCGTCCAGTGTTACAGCCTGGTGCGCGCCATTAAGCGTCCCCTTGGGTGCATTGGATGTCCCATTGGCAATCGCGGCACGAACGTCTTCCAGGCTTATGCCGAGCGAGGCGATCGCCTCCGGATTGACCCGTACGCGCACCGCGGGCTTCTGCTGCCCGTGAAAATCGACCACACCTACCCCCTGGATACGGGCAATTTCGGGCGCGAGGTAGGTCTCCACATAGTCGTCGACCTTGTCGATAGGCAGCAGATCGGAGTACACCGCCACGCTCATCAGCAGCGCATCGGCCGGATTTGCCTTCTCGAAGGTGGGCGGATGCGGAAGCGTCTTGGGCAAGTCGCCCGCCGCGGCATTGATCGCCGACTGCACGTCCAGCGCCGCCCCGTCGATGCTGCGCGAGAGATCGAATTGAACGTCGATGGAACTGGAACCGAGCGAACTAGTCGACGTCATTTCGGTGACGCCCGGCATGTTCGCCAGGGCGCGCTCCAAGGGAGCGGTCACCGCCGTGGCCATCGTTTCCGCACTGGCGCCTGGAAGATCGGTGTTGATGCTGATCGTCGGAATGTCGACCTGAGGCACCCCAGCGATGGGCAATGCCGCGTAGCAGGCGATGCCCAGGAACAGCACGCCCAACATCAGCAGCGACGTGGCCACAGGCCGGTTGATGAAGATCGCCGAGATAGAGGAGGATCTCATGGGCTCGGCCTGTCAGTGGCTTCGGTGCGGGTGGTCGACCGCGCTTACGGGGGAGCCATCCTCAAGCTTGAACTGACCCTCCACAACCACTCGATCCCCCTTCGAAAGCCCTTGTTCGACGACGCTTTGCCCATCATTGGTCGGCCCTATCGCGACCTTGCGCAGCTCCGCCGTCTGATCCTGGCTTACGACAAAAACGTAGGTGCCGTTTTCGCCTTGCTGCACAGCGGTGGACGGTACCGTCACAGCATCGTGCTGCACGGCAAGCACGACCTTCAACGATACGAACTGCCCCGGCCATAACATCTCACGCCCATTCTTGAACGTGGCCTTGCAATGGATGGTGCCAGTGCTCGGATCGATCTGATTGTCGATAAGGCTAAGTGCCCCTTGGTCGAGCACCTGGCTTGCATCGCGATTGCTCGCAATCACCGTTACAGTCCCGCGCTGACGCTCTGAAAGCAGCGCAGGAAGCGCATCCTGCGGCAAGGTAAAACTCACGTAGATCGGATGCACCTGGGTGATCAGGACCAAGCCGTTGGTGTCCGTCGCGTGGACCATATTGCCCGCATCCACAAGCCGCGCGCCTGTCAGACCATCAATCGGCGCGCGAATAGAGGTATAACCGAGCTGGATGCGCGCATTGTCGATTTGGGCCTGATCCATCGCGACAGTCGCTTTCAGCTGAGCCGCCTGCGCACGCGCTCCGTCCAGTTGTTGCTGCGGATAAATCTTCTGGCTGGCGAGGTACGTGTACCGCTCGACGTCGCGCTCGACGTTGGCCAACTGCGATTCGTCGTGCGCCTTCTGGGCGAGCACCGCATGAAGTTGCGCCTCGAAGGGACGCGCATCGATCTGCGCCAGAAGGTCGCCCGCGTGGACGTATTGTCCCTCCTGAAAAACGACCTTTTCCAAAGCGCCATCGACGCGCGAGCGCACAAGAACGCTATTGAAGGCTTGTACCGTGCCAATAGCCGACAACAGGTTGGGCGCGTCTACCTGCTCCGCGACGCCAACGACCACGGGAATCCGATCCGGCCTGTTCTTGGTTTTTGCAACGACGTCTGCCGGCGTCAGCGCGTGCAAAACAAACCATGCAACCAGCAAGACAACTGCAACTACTACCAGTGTCAACCACTTAGCCACCGAATGCCGTCCCCGCAAGAACCCACGGCAGCCTACAGAGGGAACCTTACAGCCTGATTAGGAAAGGCGTATCGCCAGCCACCAAGGGTTTATGCCTGCAACAGAATTCGATTTTTTACAGCCATGTGACCACGCCTGAGATGGAGTGACACACCGAAGAGACTGGATCACTCCCAACGGGCAGAGCTATGCTGTGCCCTCACGCAAATATAAAGGGGAGTACAAGGATGGCCATTACACGCCAAGTCATTACCTCATTGCAGCGCGACGGCACGGACATGCTCGGCACCAAGGCGCTGGCGGTAAAAATCGTCGACGAAAGCATCGTGTCGGGTTCGTTGCTGACGGTGGAAAGCAATCATTTTTGTGTGCTCAAGTCGCGTGGCGCGGTGTTGAATGTCTATGAAACCGGCCAGTACGCCCTCACTACACCGGACAAGCCGCTGCTGGGATCGATCGCCCAAGGCTTTTTCGGCGGGTCCTCGCCTTGGGTTTTCGAAGTCATCTACATCAATCGTTCCAAGTTGCTGGTGCGCAACACCGGCATTGCCACCAGCGCCGAAATGGCCGAAATGGCCTACCAGGTCGACTACTACATCCACGTCGACAGCAAGCAGGCCGCGCTCGACCTGATCACCCATCTTCCCTTCAACGGCAACTTCATCGATACGCGCGAAGTGGCCGACTATGCCGGTCCCGCCATCGAACAGGCGATCAACCAGGTGGTGCAAGTCACCAAGATGGAAGACATCAACGAGCACATCAATGACATCCGCGAGTTGGTGAAAAACCACCTGACGGATTTCCTGAAGATCTACGGCATCATGCTGAACGATCTGAAGGTGCTGATCCTGCCCAAGGACGATCGCATGCGCGAGCTGATCTCCCTGCAGGCGCTTGGCCTGACGCCAGTGGAAGCGGTGCGCTACTACCTGGCCCTGCGCATGGCCGAAAAGGGCCTGGTTTCCGCGCCCAATGCCGCCGCCGGCATGCCGTTCAACATTGGTGGCCAGCCTACCGGCATGTATTCGGTGAGTGGCGACACGGGTCTGGGCGGCGGCTCGGCGTGAGCGCCGGTTTCTACGACGCCGGCCCGCTGCGGCAAGTAGCGATCAACCTTTTCCACGGCTGGGGCTACAACTTCTACCGCAAGGAAAACCAGCTTCGCGCCGACGACCTGTTGGTGCGAAGCAAGGCCGCGTGGTTGCTTGGAAGAGCGCGAGCGGGGGTGGAAGCAGCGGAGTCGGCGTATCGGCGGACGGAACTGCCGCCGCCAACGCGCGAGCATCCCTTCCCATCCGCTCAGGCCGTGGCAGGGGCACAGAGTCTAGAGCGCTTGGCCCAGGCCATCGGCACGCTCAAGGGCAGAATCGAAGCGCTGCCCGCACCCGAAAACGATCGCATGAGCCAGCGCTACCGCAGCGAAGCGGCCACGCTGGAAGCCTTGGTCACTCACGATGAGCAACTCATCGGCCAGGCCGAGTTGCTGCGTTCGCTGGTCGAGGACGTGGACGGCAAGGCTTTGCTCGCCGCTCTGCCCGATCTGGAACGTGGGTTGGCCGCCATCCAGGGAACCTTGCATGATCGAGAGGCTACCCTCGCCGGCTTGATCGGTTGATTCCATTGGCCAGTATTACTTCGGAGCGTTGCGTGGCAGGAAGGCTAGTACCAGCCACGCGGCCAAAGCGATCAGGTCGAGCCACGCGAACCAGTCGCCCCATTGCGCATACAACGTGTGTGTGTCGCGCAGCGGAAGATCGCCCACCAACTCGGCGTCGCCTCCCTCGCTGGATGCTTCTGCCACGACACGACCGCGATCGTCGCTAAGGGTGAGCCTGCCGGCATGGGCGGCACGCGCGATGGCGAAGCCGCTTTCCACGCCGCGCATGATTGCCATGCGGCTGTGCAGCCAGCCGTCGATGGTGAAGTCCGAAGCCGGTACCAGCAGCATTTGGGCATGGCGCGCCGCATAAGCCCAGCCGATGTCGTGGAAGTCCATGTCTTTGCAAATCGCCAAGCCAATGCGGGGCGTACCTTCAAGCATGGTGTAGCTGTTACCCGGGGTAAACGGGTCCATGCCGATGAGCAGATGATGCTTGTTGTAGGTGGCCGGCGACATCGCCCCTGGCTGGAACACCATCAACATGTTGCGCCGCGCTTGCGGATCACCGCTGGAGTCGAGGCCAGTGCCCACGATCAGGTCGCGCTGACTCGCCAGCTGGGCGAACGCGGGAATGCTCGCATCAACGCTGGCGAAGGTAGTCTCCGGGGCGAGCACGATATGGGCGCCGTCATGGGCGAGACGGCTGAATGCATCGATGTAGCGTGCCTCCAGAGCTTGCCCGCGTGGACTGTCCAATGCCGCCTGGGTCGGCTTTTGCAGCGATACCAGGCCAATGCGTATCGTTCCTGCTGCCGGTGCTTGAAGTCGCCAGTCGCCATAAGCGACGGTGCCGAGGACGAGAATTGCCGTAAGAACAGCCACTGTGATTCGGCCCCGCTTCGAGGCGTGCGGTGCTGACTGCACCGCGATGGCAGTTGGCAGCAGAAGCAAAAGGAAGCCGATTCCCCAGATGCCTGTGACGGCGGCAATCTGAATGACGGTAAGCGCATCCATCTGTGTGTAGCCGATATTGAAGAACGTGGCGTGTGGCGAAAGCAGGTTGTTTACATATTCAGCCGCTACCCAAACGGTCGGCACCGCCAATGCGGCAGCCAAAGTATGGCCTCGTAGCAGCAATCGCCGGAACAGCAGCACGCATAGCACCAGGATGACGCTACACAGGCAGATGGCGTACACCTCCACAGCGGGAGGCAGGCCAATATAGGAGTGGATGTAAGCCCAGAGATTGAACTCGCCCGCCGCATACGCCACGAAGGCCGCCAAGCTGGCCCAGTGCGCGCGGACACGCGGTGCGAGCCATAGCACCGGCAACGGCGCAAGCCATGTCAGCCGCCATTGCGGATGCACGCCGCTGCCGAACCACCAGCACAAGGCGGACAGCGCTGTCGCTGCCAGCCAGGCCGCCAGCAGGAAAGAGTCACGTTTGGATGCCATCGAGCAACCTCCTCATGGATTGCTTGTAGAAGGCGCGGAACTGCGCCTCGTCGTAGCTGAAACGCCCGGCCCGATAGAGCGCGATCAAGCCATGTTGATGCGCCCACATGGTCATCGCGACGTCGTAGGGATCGTCCTGTTTCAGTACGCCCTGGGCCATGCCTTCGATCACCGCGTCGATCACGACATTGAAGGTGGGCGAATGGCGTGCGCGAAAGTCCTCGGGATAGCGCCGTGCATCATCGCGGCGCACCGAAAAAGCGTGATCGAATAGATGCGGATGGCTCAGCGCGTAGTCGAGATAAGGCTCCTGCAAGGCGATCAGTCGCTTGAGTACGTCCGAGTTGCGTGAGCGTGACTCCCATTCGTGCGCGGCGCTCTGGAAGCTGTCGTCGGAAAGCTTCTTCAACAATGCGTCCCGGTTGGGAAAATGGCGATAGATGGCCATGGGCGTGATACCCACCGCATCGGCTACGCGACGCATGGTCACGGCGTCGGCGCCTTCGCGCTCGAACACCGCGTGGGCGGCCTTGAGGATCTTCTCGGAGGTGGTCAGGCGAGTCATGTATACAGTGTATACATGCTCGTCGTGACGATACAAGACGTACTAATGGGCTATGCATGCCTCGCAGACAGCTGGCTCAACGAAGAGAGACACCACATCGGCGTCTCTCTTCCGTCGCCTTGGAGGTGCAAGGCGCTCACTTAAGCCGTGTCAGGTCGGCCTTGAACGCGGTGACCCAGGTTTGGCCGCCATCCTGGGAGTAGGCAATCTCATAGCGATGCCCGTTGGCCGTGATATTCGACCAGACTCCGCGAACCAGCACGGTGCGGCCCTTATAAACCTCGGTGCCGAAGAACTCGCCACGGCCTTCCTTGAAGCTGCCGATGGTTGGCGCCTCCATCTCTCCCGAGTCGCCGTCGACGTAGGTCTGGCTCCATTGCCTGGCCTTGGGGTTATAGACGAAAAGCGTCGCGCCTTCCCAATGACCATTCGGGCCGTCGGCTTCGATTTCCTCCAGCCAGGCGCGGCCCTTCCAGACCGGCCGTGCCGTCTTCGTGCCGTCCATGGTCACCGTATGGGTTCCACCATCGAACGGGTCCAGCACCTGCGTGGCATGCGTATGCCAAACCCCTCGCGCAAAGTCGAAATCATGCGCGCCGTCGCGAGGCGGTTCGGCCCATGCATTGAACGACAAGCAGGTGAGCACGCCAGCAAGCAGGGCGCCGCGTAACAACACTTTCCACATCATTGCACTCTCCGTCCAACCAAGCCTGGGCCAGACTTTAGGCAAAGCCTGTCGTCACAGCTGGGCCAATCGGAGGAATTTAGGGTGGGCCACTGCGCCGCGAGCGACTAGAGGACGCGCCGTAAAGCCTTCAGGCCCTGCTCGATGCCTTCCAGATCAATGGCTCCGTAGCCGAAAACCAGGCCCTGCGACGTGGGCGGGCCAAAGAAATAGCGTTCGAAGGAATGCAGATGCACGTTGTGCTCCAACAATCCCGCTGTGACGCGTTCCAGGCACCTGGCCTGGGTGGAGAACGCGGCCACATGCATGCCGTAATGGGACGGCATCGGTGACAGTTGCTCGGCGAAATCCGTGCGGAGGATCTTCTCAATCAGATCCCGTCGTTTCCGATAGACATCGCGAAGCTTGCGCACATGCCGCGCCAGATGCCCTTCCGCGATGTAGTGCGCCACAGCCATCTGCGTAAGAGTCGGGCAATGCCAATCCAGACAGTTCTTCGCGGTAATCAGCGCCGGCATTGCCCATTGGGGTGCCACGACGAACCCCAGCCGCAACGCGGGGAACATGCACTTGGAGAAGGTGCCGACGTAGAACACGTCATCCGCGGTCGCCGTGGAGCGCAGCGCTTGCAATGGCGTGCCGTCGTAGCGAAATTCCCCGTCGTAATCGTCCTCCACGATCACCGCTCCATGCTGGCGAGCAAAGTCGAGCAGTGCCGCTCGCCGCTGCGCCGACATCGATACGCCGAAGGGAAACTGGTGCGAAGGGCACACGCAGACAATCTGCACCGAAGCAGGTAAGGCGTCGACCATCAGCCCTTGCGCATCCACGGGTATGGGCACGAGCTTGGCGCCGGCAGCGAGAAACGCTGCGCGCATGGGTGGGTAGCCCGGATCCTCGATGGCGACCGTCGTAACCCCGGGGGTCACCAATACTCGGGCGAGCAGGTCGAAGGCTTGCTGTGCGCCGGCGGTAACCAGCACATCATCGGGCTGGCACACGATCGCACGTGAGACACCAATGTGTGTCGCGATCGCCGTTCTCAGCGGGAAATGACCCTGGTTGCCTTGTGGACTCTTGAAGGTCGGCGGCTTCAACTCCATGCGCCGCAGCTGCTTGGCACTGATCCGGCGAAAGACCTCGAAAGGGAACAGCCGTGGATCGACCAGCGCGGGCCGGAAGTCCAGCGATGCGCTTGCCCGCGCCGCTCTTGCGTGCTGACTGTCGTGCCAGAAGTTGAGCGCCTGGGCCAGCTCGGGCTGCCGCCATAGCGAATTCAGGCGTGGATCGGGTGTCTGCGGTGCCGGAAAGCGTTCGCGCGGCGGACGGCTTTGCTTCGGCGCTACATAGGTTCCCGACCCTTGCCGGGATTGCACCAGGCCTTCGATGGCCAGCTTCGCGTAAGCCCGGGCCACCGTGTTTCTTGATACCCCGAAAAAAACCGCCGACTGACGCTCCACCGGCAGCTTGAACCCGGGAACCAGGCGGCCATCAAGGATGGCGGCGCGCAACTGCGTGTAGACGGAATCCGCCGATCGACGGCTTCCGGTGGGGGGTGGGGCAAAAGCAATTTCGAACAGACTGCTGCTGCCCTTCATATCACTCGCCACACATTGATTCCTCCGAAGTGGCTTCAAGCCATTCGCCGAACACATCTTAACCCCGTGATACGTGACCGACTTCGACCTCAATGACCTTCGGCCGATCCTGGTCATCAGGCGCATCACGTAGGCTGGGATGCCAATCCCAGCTGCTTTGAAGGAGCAACCCGTGGCTATGCCTGTGAAGCTTGTTTCGATTTGCGCACTATCGATGCTGCTCCCCCTGTCGGCCATGGCATGCGGCGATAAATCGGCCGATCCGGTGAAGGTCGTCCAAGAGCAGCTTGATGCCTACAATGCCCACAATATCGATGCGTTTGCCGCGTGCTACGCGGACAATGCCACGATCCACGATCTCAGCGGCAAACGCCCGGTGATTACCGGTATTGCCGCCTTGAAGACCACTTATGCCTTTCTGGCGAAGGTACCGAAGGATTACCACGTTGAAATCGTTCAACGTACCGCGACCGGCCCCACGGTGGTCGACCATGAGCGGGTGATAGGTCTTCCGGCCGGCAAGGGACAGCCTGAGGCCATCGCGGTATACGAAGTACGCGATGGCAAGATTCAGAACGTGTGGTTTCCGCCGAGAAGTTGATCGGGTGCCGCGTGGGCGGGGAAGCCAATCCCAGCTACGCGCTACGCAGCTACAGTTTGTCCACACTCGGGGCACAACCGACTGCCGGCATGCATGACCGCTGTCCTATCCCAGCCAAAGGCCTTAGATGCTAAGTTGAGCGATTGCCCCCTCGCTCGACGGAGTTCCCCATGTCCCATGTCCGTGCCCCTGCTGCTGCGTGTCGCAGGCTTTCGCGCCTTGCCCTGGCTGTAGCGATGGTGTTCGCAGCCGGTGTTGCCGGTGCGCAGCAAACGCACACGGATAACGTGCCGCCGCCGCGGGACACGCCGTACCCCGGCACCGTAACCCTCCATGTCGATGCCAACGACACGGCGCAGGGCATCTTTCGCGTTCGTGAAACGATACCGGTCAAGGCGGGTGCCTTGACCCTGCTGTACCCACAGTGGATTCCCGGTGACCACTCGCCGACCGGCCCGATCAACATGCTCGCCGGGCTCAAGCTCAGCGCCAACGGCAAGCCGCTCAAGTGGAAGCGCGACGAGTACAACGTGTACGCCTTTCATGTGGACGTGCCTGCGGACGTCTCGGCCATCGACGTGTCCTTCCAGTACCTGTCGGGCCGCACTGACAGCGAAGGCTTCGAGATGACCGACCGCATGATGGACATGGAATGGAGCAAGGTACTGCTCTATCCGGCCGGCTACTTTTCACGCGGCATCCGCTTTGCGCCGAGCGTGACCTTGCCGCAAGGCTGGCAGCTCGGCACTGCGCTGGAGACGGCCTCGCAGTCGGGCGACAACACCACGTTCAAGCCGGTAACGTTGAACAACCTGGTCGATTCGCCGATCTATGCGGGCGAATACTTCAAGCGCGTCGATCTCAATCCGGGCGGCGATGCTCCGGTGCACCTGGATATCGTTGCGGACGAGCCGAAGTACCTGGTTATCACACCCGAGCAGCTCAAGGCGCACCAGGCGCTGGTCACCCAGGCGACGAAGTTGTTCGGCTCGCATCATTACGACCATTACGACTTCCTGTTCTCGCTCTCGGACCAGTTGAGCGGCAACGGCACCGAACATCACCAGTCCAGCGAGAACGGCCTGGGTGCGGATTACTTCACTGCCTGGGACGAAGGCGCACCCGACCGCGACCTGCTCGCACACGAATACACGCATTCGTGGAACGGCAAGTTCCGTCGCCCCGCCGATCTGTGGACACCCAACTTCAACGTGCCGATGGGCGATTCGCTGCTGTGGGTCTATGAAGGGCAAACGCAGTACTGGGGTTTCATCCTGACCGCGCGCTCCGGCATGTGGTCGCCCCAGCAATTCCGCGACGCCCTGGCGATGGTGGCGGCCAACTACGACCGCAACCGCGTAGGCTTCCAGTGGCGCACGCTCGAAGACACCACCAACGACCCCACCGCAGCCCGCCGTTCGAGCCTGCCCTACCGCAGCTGGCAGATGAGCGAGGAGTACTACAGCGGCGGGCAGATGATGTGGCTGGAGGTGGATGCCAAGCTGCGTGCCCTCACTCACGACCACAAGTCGCTGGATGATTTTGCTAAGGCGTTCTTTGGCGTCGACAACGGCAGTTACGTCACCAAGACCTACACCTTCGACGAGGTGGTATCGACGCTGAACAGCGTGGCTCCCTTTGATTGGGCAAGCTTTTTGCGTGCACGCGTAGACGCACTGAATCCGCCGCTGCAGAACGGCATTGCGGGAACCGGTTGGAAGCTTGTCTATACCGACCAGGAAAGCGAGTACGAGAAGCAGTACAACAGCCGCCCGCAATCTTCCCGCCACTTGTTCAACTTCACCTGGTCGATCGGCCTGACCATGACCGACAAAGGGCAGGTCAACGACGTGCGCTGGGATGGGCCGGCGTTCAAGGCGGGCATCAGCACCGGCGCCACGGTGGTTGCGGTGAACGGCCAGAACTATTCGCGCGACGCTCTGAAAAGCGCCATTGTGGCTGCAAAGGGAAGCAAGCAGCCGATCCAGCTGTTGCTGAAATACCAGGGCGGCTATCGCACGGTGGCGGTGGATTACCACGAAGGCCTGCAGTATCCGCACCTGGTGCGCGTGGAGGGCACGCCTGACTACTTGGGTGAAATCATCGCGCCACGCAAGTAGCGTAAGGTCGCAACGGACGTTATCAATAAGGACAGAGCATGACCCATGGCAATCGCCGGCCCCAAGTCTGCGTGTTGGGAAGCGCAGAACCGGGATCCAAGGCTTACGAGCTGGCCGGCGAGGCGGGGGAGCTGCTGGCTCGCTCAGGGCTGACCGTGATCAGTGGATGCGGCAGCCCGGCCACCCGCGTCGCGGCGGAACGGGCCCAGGCGGCGGGCGGCGTGGTGGTCAGCATCATCCCCAGCGCGGACATGCCTGGGCCGGAATGGCCGGCGACGGTTGTCATTCCCTGCGGCATGGGTGACGCAAGAAATCTGCTGATGGCGTTGGCTGGCGACGCCTGCATCGTCATCGGCGGCCGTGCAGGCACCATCTCCGAAGTCTGCCTCGCCTGGCTGCACCATCGGCCGTTGCTGCCTCTCGTCG
This sequence comes from Dyella flagellata, assembly GCF_030160275.1. Taxonomy (GTDB): domain Bacteria; phylum Pseudomonadota; class Gammaproteobacteria; order Xanthomonadales; family Rhodanobacteraceae; genus Dyella_B; species Dyella_B flagellata. The sequence goes on along the minus strand of NZ_BSOA01000015.1, from coordinate 221,255 downwards.
GTTGCGGCGGCTGGTCGGACAGTCTTGTGCAGAACCCGCCGGACGAAAGGGGGAATTCGCCGATCCTGCCCTGGGATTCGGTGCAAGCGTTGGAGACTCAACTTCGCGCGCTGGGCCTGCTCGACTCCCATGGCAGATCAAAATTTACGTAGGCTGGGATGACAATCCCAGCATCGCGAGACTGCACGCATGCCAATGCTGGGATTGCCATCCCAGCCTACGTTACAGCGCTTTGGCCTTGTATTGCGACAAGCTCTTCAAGACATCCGCCAACCGTTCCGGCCGGCCTATATAGAAGCCTTGCGCCGCATCGCAGCCATGCAGCTGGAGCCAACGAAACTGGGCTTCGCGCTCGATGCCTTCGGCGATGGTGTTGACCTTCAAGCTTTTGCCAAGGGCGATGATGGCCTCGCAAATCGTTGCCGATCGCTCGTCGCGATCGACATTGCGCACAAATGCCTGGTCGATTTTCAAGGTGTCGATCGGCAGGTCGCGCAGGTAGGAGAGACTGGAAAAGCCGGTGCCGAAATCGTCCAGGGCCACGGCCACGCCATCGGCGCGCAATTGCTTCATTACGGCAATGGCCTTGTCCTTGTGCTCGATCAGGCAGCTTTCGGTCAATTCAACCCGCAACGCATCGCTCGCGAGTGAATACGCTTCTCGCGCGGCGCGAATATTGGCCACCAGGTCGCGACTGCGCAATTCCGCGGGCGAGACATTGATGGAAATCGGCAAGTTGGCGAAGCCGGCCATCTTCAGCTCGCGACTTGCTTTGGCGGCCTGGCTCAGCACCCAGTTCCCCAACGGCACGATCAGGCCGGCCTCTTCGCAAATCGGTATGAAGGTGGACGGCAGAATGATGCTGCCGTCGGTCTGCGGCCAGCGTATCAAGGCTTCCAGGCCGATCGGGCGCCGATCGGGAAAGTCCGTGATCAGCTGGAAATGCAGCTCGAATTCGTGTCGCTTGACGGCTCTGCGCAGGCAAGCGGAGAAGTGCAGCTTTTCCCGCGACTGCTGGGCCAGCACCGCCTCGAAGTAATGTATGGGTTTGTCGCTGTGAAGATGCACGTGCGCAGCCAAGGCCGCACGCGCTAGCAGTGTGTCGCTCTGCATCCCATCCTGCGGATGGCGGGCAACGCCGATCATGATGCTGATCTGATGCTGGGTATCCTTGTAATAGATCGGTTCGGCCACGCAATCGGCGAATGACTGCAGGGTGGCTTCGGTCATCGGGCTCGAAGTCACCCATACGAAGGCCTGTTGGGTTACCGAGGCCAGGTAGCCATTGCCATCGCTGCGCTCGGCCAGGCGTGCGGCCACCATTTGCAAGATGCCAGTGGCGATGTTGATGCCGAACGTGTCCGCGATGGCGTCCATGCCCAGCAGCTGAACATAGGCCACCTCGAAGGGTGAGCCGCCGGCGATGAGCACGTCCATCCATTCGATCATGGCGTGCTGGTTGGGCAATCCCGTGACCAGGTCGTGCGAAGCGCGATAACTCAGTTCGCGCTCATCGGCCAGTTGCGTGGTCACGTCCTCGGCCAGCACCAGGCGCGCCGGACGGTCCGCAAAGACAATGTCCGCGGTGTGGACGCGCACATCGATGGCCGCTCCGTTCTTGGTGCGATGCACCCAGACCTTGGGAATGAATCTGGCTTCCGGCGCTAACGCCACCTCCTCCTGTACCTTGAGACGGTCGCTCGGATCCCGGATGTCGAGGATCGTCATCGCCAGAAATTCCTCGCGGCTATAGCCGTAGGTGCGTATTGCGGCGGCGTTGATTTCGAGAAATTGCAACGACGAGGCGTCGAACACCCAGAACGGCAGCGGATTCTGTTCGAACAGTACATCGAAGCGATGCTCGCTCTCGACTTGACGCTGCCTGGCCGACCATTGTTCGGTGACGTCCACGGCCGTGCCGGTCATGCGTTTGGTACCCGCTTCGTCGATCACGACCTGGCCGCTGGCCAACAGGCACCGCATGGCGCGCCCAGGCTGGCGAATACGGAATTCGACGTTTAGCGGGTTGTGCTTTTTCCAGGCGCGGCGGGTTTGTCGCAGCAGCAACCAGCGATCGGCCGGGGCTACTGCGTCAAGCATGTCCTTTACGCTGATCGTGGCGTGGCCACTGGGCAGACCCAACAATTCGCTCGCGTCCTCCTGGCATTCGAAGTGCCGCGCGTGATCGCTGAGCGTCCACATCGCCGTTCTTCCCGCACGTTGGGCCAGGCGCAGCGCCTCGGTCTTGGCTTGCAGGCTTCGCACGAAATGCTGCTGTATGTGCGCGGTTCGGGCCATGATTTTCTGTAGGCATACGAAAGCGGCCAGATACAGCAGATAGAACGACACGGCGACCATGACATGGTGACGCCATGGGGTAAGAACGTCCTCGCGGCCGATCTGGGTGGTCACCGAGAACGGATAGGGGCCGATGGGCGCGGTTGCCTGGAGCGACCCCGGCGGGGGAGCGCCAAGCCACCTCGCCACCCAACCGGGCGGCGCCGCTTCCGCAGCGGCGGTGGACAGGTCTGGGCCGCTATGCAGGATGCTTCGTCCATGCGTATCGACCAGGGAGAACGACACTTCATCGGCATCCGGGGCATGTGCGACGGCGCGCTCCAGTGCGGCGATCCGGATCGCGCCGACCACCCATTGATGTTCGTCGATCGACGACGCGATCGGCAGCACCCAGCCCAGCGAGGTCTTCTGAGGGGTGCCGAAGCAAGGTATGGCAATGGCTGCATCAATGTTCGTGTCGCATGCCGTCCACGTGCCGTCGTTGGGGTGGAAAGAGGTCGATGTCCCAGCAGGCGCCGTTGTGTCGGCGAACGTGGCGTGCACGATCTGTGGCTGCCGCCGCAGCACCGCGGCGACGATCTCGTTCAGAAGAACGTCGTCCCGCTTTCCGGCCTGCTGCAATCGGCGTGACTCTTCCGCGATGAGCAACATCGCGTTGGAGCTGGACCTCAGCGGACCATGCGCCATTTGGGCCACGCTGTAGGCCACTTCGGCAGCCCGGTCGCTGCCCTCCCGCCATTGACTGCGGAGATTCGCCCTGAGGTCCTGCGCTAGCAGGACAAGCAGCAAGGCGGCAGTCAGGCTGCCGAACCACAGCGTCAGTGTCGCTTGCCTCGATACCACTTTCGGACCGTCGTCTGTCACTGTTGCTTGCCTCACGTGCTTTCTAGACGGCATAAAGTGGCTTGACGCGTCATTTACCCATGGTTGCCAGCCGTCGCACGGGCAGGCCGACAGCAATTGGCCGCGAACAACGGGCGCTAGGCAGCGCTGACATTAGAGGAGATGCAAGGCCGCATCAATGCAGGTGCCGCAAGAAATCGATCTCCGGCCGAGGCGCCCCAAGCAAGTAGCCCTGCACGAACGGGCATCCCATTTCGCGCAGCACGGCCAGTTCGCCATCATGCTCGACGCCTTCCACGATCACTGTCAGGCCGAGCGACTGGGCCATGCTCACCATCGATTCAAGCAGCCGGCGCATTTGCTCGTTGGCGTAGACGCCGCTGACGAAACTGCGATCGATCTTCATCGTGTCGCAGGGCAGCAAACTCACGTGGCTGAGCGAGGAGAAGCCGGTGCCGAAATCATCCAGCGCCACATGGATCCCCAGTGCCCGCAGGGATTGCAGCATGGAAACGCAGGACGGCATGTCCGACACGTACAGGCGTTCGGTCAGCTCCAGCGCCAGGTGCCGGCGTACCGGTTCGGATAGATGGGTGGTGAGGATCTCCATCAACCGGCCCGAGGCGAGGCTGCGCGCGGTGGCGTTCACGTGCAGGCGGAAGTTGCTTGGCAGCTCGCGGTCCCAAGCTACCAGATTGGCGATGGCCTGCTCCATGACCCAGGCGTCGATGCGGTTCATCAGCGGAGTCTGCTCGATCGCCTCGAGGAATTCGCCAGGCGCGAGCACTCCACGTTGCGGGTGATTCCAGCGCAGCAAGGCTTCGGCGCCGACCAGGCGTGGATCGGCCTGGACCGAAAAAATCGGCTGGTAGTAGAGCTCCAGTTCGCCGCGTGCGAGCCCTTCTTCCAACTGCTCATGGATGGCCAGCGCCGCGCGTGTACGAGTGCGCAGTGCCGGATCGGCCAGGGTCACGCGCTCCTCGCCCAAGGGATCGATGCGGGCCGCTTCGTTCATCGCCAGACGCAGCAGCTCGGTGGCGTCGGCGAGCATCCCTGCGACTGGCCAGGTGGCGATGCTGGCGGTGAGCCCGTGCATCGAGGCATGCGCCGTCATGCCGAGCACGGCCTGCACTTCCAGCACCAGCTGCTGGTCGGCCTGCACGCCGGGGATCAGCCAGCCCAGCATGTTTTCGGCGACGCGGGCAATGGTGTCGACCTGCTCCCAGCACGATCGAACGTGCGAGGCCAATTCGCTCAACAGCGCCGCGGCCTGGCGCTCGTCCATGCCGAGTGCGATGTTGGCGTGGTTGTTACAAGTGACCGCCACCAGCGTCAGTGGACGGCCGGACATCATCGCGGACTCGATGCGTTCAAGCAGCGCGGCGCGATTGGGCAGGCCGGTTTGCTCATCGAAGCGGGCCAGAAAGGCGTGCTCGACGTTACGCAAGCGACGACGCTCCAGCACGGCGGCGATGCGCGCGCGCAACAAGGGCATCAGCACCGGCTTGGCCAGGTAATCCTCGGCACCAAGCTCGATACATTGGGCGGCCATGCTCAAGGTATCGTGGGCCGAGACCATGAGCACGGAGATGTCGCGCAGCTGCTCGTCGTCGCGCATCATGCGCAGCACGGTCACGCCATCGATGCCGGGCATCATTACGTCCAACAGCATGATGTCGGGCGGCAGTCGCCGCGCCTGGTCCAGCCCGGCATCGCCGTCGCGGGCCTCGGTCACGTGCTGGAAGCCCAACTGCTTGAGCCGCTTGCGCAACATGAAGCGGCTGTTTTCGTCGTCGTCCACGATGAGGATACGAGCATCCAGGCTCACGGTGCGCTGTCCTCCAGGCTGTCGCGTTTGACCAGCCGCTGCAAGGCATCGAGCAACTGCGGAAAATCGATCGGCTTGGGGACGAAGGCGTTGGCGCCCGCCTGCATGGCCTTGAGAATGTCGTCCTCCATCACGTGCGCGGACAGCACGATCACCGGTATGTCCACGGTGAGCGGATTGGCGCGCAGCTTGTGCAACACCTCCAGGCCATTGATGCCGGGCAGGTTGATGTCCAGCAGCACGGCGTCGGGGCGTTTCCATACCGCGGCGATGAGCGCCTTTTCACCATCCTCGACATGGCGTATCTGGATGCCGTGCCGCTGCAGCCGACGCCCCAGCATGAAGGCGTTGTCCTCGTCGTCCTCGACGTAGAGCAGGGTGGTCATGTTGCTTGTTTCACCTCGCTTTGGCTCGTCGGTATCCGCAGCCGCTCCAGCAGGCGATGCACCTGCCGGACTACGTCCGCAAGATCGGCCTCGCCCTTGCGTATCAGCAGCACGGCGCGTTCGTACAAGCGCCGGGACACTTCCGGCGTGATGTCCGCCGCCGTCACCAGCATGATCGGCACGGGCGCCAGCGCCGGATCGACCCGCATGGCCTCGATCACCGCCAGGCCGTCCATGCCGGGCATGACCATATCCAACAGCAGCAGGTCGGGCGGACGGTCCCGCATCATGCTCAGGGCATGCTCGCCATTGGGCGCCGTCTCCACCTGGTGGCCTGCCTGGCGCAGCACGGCGGCGATCGAGTCGCGATAGAAATCGTCGTCGTCCACCACCATCAGCGAGCCGCTGTTCGCGCCACCCAGGAAACGCTGCACCAGGTGGCTCAGGTGCTCGCGGTCGAACGGCTTGGTGAGGTGTTCGACCACGCCGAGCAAGCCGGTGCGCCGATCCGGATCCGTGACCGTGCAGAGAATCACCGGCAGCTCGGCATGTTCGGGATCGGCGCGGATCGCCGCTAGCACGTCCCATCCGGTCATGTCGCCCAACAGAATGTCCAGCACCATCACCGCCGGCCGCAGCGAACGGGTAAGGGCGAGTGCCTGCTCACCGGACGAAGCGCTGACTACGTTCATACCATCGCGTTGCAGCGCGGTACGGACCAGTTCGCACGCGTCGGGATCGTCGTCCACCACCAGCACCACCGGATTGCGGCCGCGGGCGGAAGCAGGGTTGGCGGCGGCGGTGGCCGCACGCGTTTCGGCCTTGTCGACATCACCCACCGGCAAGGTGAAGGTGAACACGCTGCCGGATTGGATATCGCTGCTGACTTCGATGCGGCCGCGCATCAGGCCCAGCAGCTGGCGCGAGATGGTAAGGCCCAGGCCCGAGCCGCCGAAACGGCGCGCGATGGAACGGTCGGCCTGTTCGAAGGGCTCGAAAATTCGTTGCACTTGCTCTTGCGTCATGCCGATGCCGGTATCCGACACCGAGACGTACAGCTGGTCGTCACGGCAGGACAGCTTGACCTTCACCTCGCCGTGGCGCGTGAACTTGATGGCGTTGCCGATCAGGTTGAGCAGCACCTGTCGCAGGCGCATCACGTCGATATTGGCCAGGTTTACTTCCGGCGCCACTTCCAGCAGCAGTTTGTTGCCGTTGGCGCTGGCCAGTGTCTGCATGGAATTGATCACGCTTCCGACCAGGGTCTCAACATGCACGACTTCGGTTTGAAGTTCGACGCGGCCCGATTCGATGCGCGCGATATCCAGGATGTCGTTGATCAACGAAAGCAGGTGCCGTCCGGCATTGACCACGCGCTGCATGATCTCGGCGGTCTCGTTGTCCTCGCGTTCCTCGGCTTGTTCAAAGGTCAGTTCGCTCAAGCCGATGATGCTGTTGAGCGGCGTGCGCAGTTCATGGCTCATGTTCGCCAGGAACAGCGATTTGGCCTGGTTGGCCGCCTCCGATTCGCCCTTGGCCAGCCGCAACTCGTGCTCCATGAGCGTGCGTTGGGTGATGTCCATGGAGATCACCCCTACGCCGGCCACCGCGCCCCGCTTGTTGGTCAGGGGAAAGCGCCGGGTGAGCAGGGTATAGGAACCGCCGAGATAGTCGACCTGCTCCTCGCAGGCGGTGACGCTGCGTTCCTCCATCACCTCGTGATCGTGCTTGCGGATCAGCTCGGCGGATTCCGGCGTGGCGACGATGTCGACCGTATTGCCGATCAATTCGTGCGCCGGTTTCCCCATCAGCTTGGCGGCCACCTCATTGACGCGCAGGATGCGGCCTTGCGCATCCTTCACCTTCATCGCCACACCGGAGTGCTGGAAGATGTCGTCAAGCAGGCGCACGCTGACACGCAGCTTTTGCCGCATTACATGGAAGCGCCACAGCAGGATCGCGAAGCAGGCGGCGAGCAGCAGCAGGGCAGCGAATACGTAGTTCCCGGTCGTCACCATGTCAGCCAGCGCGACCTCGCCTGCGGTCGAGGGCTTGGCGAGCAGCGGCCAACTGAAGAGCAGGAGAAAAGTCCCTACGGCGCAGATCGCGCTACCGGCCGGAACAGGTCGCTTCGTCACAGCTAGCCCCCCTTTAACTAACCCGCGATTTTTGTCTTCCTGTGCACGAGATGACGCAGCAACACCCATGGTATCCCTTTATCGATAGCGATAAAGGGGTGAAGAACCAGTCGTGACGGGCCGGCTCATCCCTGGGCATGGGTAACATCACCGCCAGGTACGTGAAATTTTTGTGAAAAGCTCTGTTTCACGGCGCGTAGGCTGGGATGGCAATCCCAGCTTCGGGATGCTTGGGGAATGCTGGGATTGTCATCCCAGCCTACGCGTTAGCCGCGCAGCAGCTCAGGATGCTTGCGCTGGATATCCACCATCAACTCGCCAAACAAGGTATTCGCCCACGCAAACCAGCTGCGCGTGAATTTCGCCGGGTCGTCCTGATCGAAGGCTTCATGCATGAAGCCGCTGCCCGCATCGGTATCGCGCAACCACCTCAGGCATTGCCGGATTTGCGCAACATCGGAGCTGGTCTGCGCATACATCATGATCGACATCGGCCAGATCATGCGCAGGCCCTCGTGCGGACCGCCGATGCCTTCGCCCGCCTTGCCACGGAAGAAATACGGATTGCGCGTGCTCCATGCCAGTTCGCGCGTGCGGCGATAGACCGGATCATTGCGATCACAGCAGCCCAGGTACGGCAGGGCGAGCAGGCTAGGCACGTTGGCATCATCCATGAACAGCTGGTTGCCGAAGCCGTCGATTTCGTACGCCCAGAACGCTTTGCCGTCCGCATCGTGCATGCGGCCGTCCCTTTGCACGGCTCGTTCCACTTCATCCGCCAGCGCCTCGCACTCCGCTGCGAACGCGGCATCGTGCATGGCGCGACTCATGTGTGCGAGTTGGCGCAGCGACAACACCGCAAACAGATTGGAAGGCACGGAAAGGGGATACACACAGGCGTCGTCAGAAGGACGGAACATCGAATGGATCATGCCGTTCGGCCGCGTGGGATTGCCGTAGCCGCCGAGCATCAACGATTCGCTAGGTACCGCGGAGGTTCGTTGGAAGTGATACGGCCCGTGATCGTACTTGCGCTGCTGTTCGCGAAAGGTCTTGAGCACCAGGTGCATGGCTTCGCGCCAGTCGTCGTCGAACGGCCGGGTGTCGCCGGTTGCCTGCCAATAGCCGTGCGCGAGACGGATCGGATAGCACAGCGAATCGATTTCCCATTTGCGCTCGCCGACGCCGGGCTTCATGTCGGTAACATCATGTACCGACCACTCCAGCGGCTTGGCGTGCGGATCGGGCAGGAAAGCGTTGGCGTAGGGATCGATGCGGATGCAGTGCGCCTGGCGGCGAATCAGGCCGCGGAACAAGCGCTGCAGCGCTGGATCGTCTTTCGCCAAGGGGAGATAGGGCACGACCTGTGCGGAAGAATCGCGCAGCCACATCGCATCGATGTCGCCGGTGATCACGAAGGTATCCGGCTTGCCGTCGAGCGTACCCAACTCCACCGTGGTGTCGAGCGTGTTCGGGTAGCAGTTTTCGAACATCCAGGCGAGCTTGGGGTCGCCGATCGCGGCCTTCACGCGGGCGAGCTGGCGTTCGACCGCCTGGCTGGTGAATTTGCGCTTGGCCAGGGGCGGGCGCTTGCTGACATAGCCCGTGGCATTGCCGGCCAAAGTTGGTAGCGCAATGCCGGCCATGCCTGCTGCGGTGGCGGTGCTGATCAGCTTGAGAAAATCGCGGCGTGTGGGCATGGCGTAAAGCATCTCTTCGCAAGGGGTAACTACTACACGTATCTGATTAGCGTTATGTCTCAGCTGGCGAGTACTCGCTCCCTCCCCTACGTGTAGTAGGGGAGGGCTGGGGTGGGGTGAAGCGACCTCGCGGTGAACTCACACATGGCGGCAAGCTCGTACAACCCCACCCCAACCCTCCCCTGCAAGCAGGGGAGGGAGTTGCATATCGCGTAGCTGAGACATGACGCTAATCAGGTACACGTAGGGGAGGGGACCGATCATGGCTGCCTGCCGCTTTCCGGTTGAGCAGAGCCTTTTGACATCACATTCGCCAGATCCTGCACCCGCAAAGCCCGCCGCAACTTATCCAGCACCAGCTTGCTGTGCACCGTCACGGTCACACTCCGCCCCGGCAACAAGTCAAACGCGTTGTCCGATACCTCGGCATCCAGATCACCGAAGGAAACCCACACTTCCCGCGCCAGCTTGTCGCTGGACAGCGTCAGTTGGTAGCCGTCCGCGCCAGTCGCCAGGGTGGTTTTGATTTGCGGCGCAGGCAAGGCCAGCGTCTTGGCTTCGTCGAAGAACACCAGGTTGCGCGAAACCGGCTTGTCCCCGTCCAGCAGCTCGAATACCGCGAATGTCGCATGCGGATCGGCACCGTTGAGCAACTGCGCATCTGTAAAAGTAGCTACTTTGGTACTGCTGAGCGCCGCAAGCTGGGCCGCTTCCTGATGCTCGCCCAGCACCTTGCCGGAGAAGTCCATCGTACGCATGCGCCAGTGCAGGGTGCTGGGCGTGGTGCTGTCGGACACGAGAGAAACGGTGGTGCTGCCGTTATTGCGCAAGGCGGCAATCAACACTGGTGCATAGAACCGCCGTGCATGGAACTGCAGCGCTTTCCAGTGACCGAAATAATCGATGCTCGACCAGGACGCGCCCGGCCATACGTCGTTGAGCTGCCAATACATCGAGCCCATCGCCTGCGGCCGCGATGCACGCAGATGCTCGGCCGCGAGTTGGATGCCTTCGGCCTGCATCACCTGGCTCAGATAGACGAATGACTCGAAATCCTTCGGCTCGCCGTAGCTGCGCGTGATGTACAGCAACAAGCGCTTGTTGCCATTGCCGCTGTCGAACTTCTGGTGCGCGCGCATCACCGGCGATTCCGGCTGCAGGTCGCCGGCCTGGGTGAAGGCGCGGATGGTGCGCATCTCGGGGAACGACTGCAGGCCGTATTCCGACTGGAAGCGCGGCGTCACGTTGAGGTACTCGGTCACCGGCTTGGCTTCGCCGGACCAGACGTTCCAATAGTGATAGTCGCCGTCATCCAGTACGTTGGCCGGTCCTTCGTAGTCGGTGCTCGGCGAGCTGGCCCAATACGGCACGGCCGGGTCGTATTGCGTGACCACGTTGCGCAGCGTGTTGCTGAACAGGTTCACCATGCCGGTCACCAGCTTCTCGCGCTCGTCGCCGGAAATCGCCTTCTTCAGCGCCAGGCGGTCGCCCCAGCCATCCCAGCCGGTTTGCACTTCGTTGTTGCCGCACCAGAGCACGATGCTGGGGTGATCGCGCAGGCGCTTCACCTGTTCGATCGCTTCCTGCCGCGTGTTCTCCACGAAAGCGGTATCGCTAGGCGGAATCGCCCCGCCGAACATGAAGTCCTGCCATACCATCAGGCCCAGCCGGTCGGTCATTTCGTAGAACGCATCGGGCATGTAGTAGCCGCCACCCCAGATGCGCACCGCGTTCATGTTGGCGTCGCGCGCCGATTGCAGCACGCGCTCCATCTGCGCATTAGTAGCGCGTGGGGGAAAGCTGTCGAACGGAATCATGTCCGCGCCCTTGGCGAACACGGGTATGCCGTTGACCACGAAAGCGAAGCTCCGGCCCCAGGCATCCTTTTCGCGCCGCAATTGAATGGTGCGCAGGCCGGTTGCGCGCTGCACGCTGTACACCTCGGTGCCGCCGTCGCGCAGACTGGCCTTGAACGTGTACAAGTCCTGCGCGCCATAGCCGGCTGGGTACCAGCGCTTCGGGTTCGCAATGCGCAGCGGCACGCTGACCGAATTGCTGCCCGGATCGACCGTGACGTCCTGCTCGGCGTGGGCGGCGACCTGTCCATCCGGACCGACCGCGTCCACGCTTACGTGCACCTGCCTGGAGGCGTCGGCAAGCACCTCCCATTGCGCCGCCACCTGGGCGGCTTCAGCGCTCACATAGTTCTGCTGGATGTGGAAGCCATCCACGCGCAGCGTATTCCAGCTGTCCAGGTGCACCGCCTGCCAGATGCCTTCAGTGACGATGCGCGGCCCCCAGTCCCAGCCGTACTGATAGGCGGCCTTGCGCACGTAATTGGCGGTCTGCTTGCCCTTGGGCTCGTCGCCGAAGGCGGAATCGAATTCACCCGGCAGCGCATAGGGCTGCTTCAGCAGCCACGGCAGCAGGCGCTTGATCGGCGAATACAAGCGCACTTCCAGCCGGTTGCTGCCTTCGTGCAGCGTGGACTTCACCGGCACGCGCCAGCGGCGGAACATGTTGTCGGTCGAAGCCAGCTTCTGGCTGTTGAGATAGACGTCGGCGAAAGTGTCCAGCCCGTCGAACACCAGTTCGGCGTGATCGCGCGCCAGCGTGGCCTTGTCGACGGTGAAGCTGGTTTCGTACTGCCAGTCGGCCAGCCCCACCCATTGCACGCGCGCTTCGTTGTCGCGATAGAACGGATCGGGCAGCAGCTTCGCCGCCATCAGGTCGGTCTGCACTGTGCCCGGCACCGTAGCGGCGTGCCAGCGACTGGCGTCGTGATGCTGCTTGACCTGCGTATCGCCCTGCAGCAGGCGGAAGCGCCAGCCGCGATCCAAGGTCTGCGACGTGGTTTGCGCCGCAACGTTGCACGTTGCCAGCGGCAACAGCAGCAGCGACAGCAGGGCGAGTTTCGAACCAGGCCGTGATGTGCCTGGGGACCAGCGGAGGAATGGAAGCATGCTGCTCAAGCCGTGTATGCGTGGATACGTGTTGCGCCAAGACGCGGGCAGGTCCCGGCGCACCCCATTTAAATCGATCTATATCAGCTCAAGCTAGCAGCTGCCTAGTGGGGCATGCATGCCGCGGTGCAATACGTGGGATGGAGGTAGGCTGGGATGACAATCCCAGCATCGCCATGCATGCCAGCACCGCGATGCTGGGATTTCATCCCAGCCTACGTTCCCATTGCATGTCATGAAAGGATTTGACGACTTCACATGCCCGCCATGCAGGCAGCAGTAAAACGGCCGCGATCAGGAGCCGCCCCCATGAACGAGCGCGCGAGTCGCCAAAGCGGCGTGCCAGGAATGCCGTTCCCGTCTCACCGACTGCTCGATACCGCCACGCTGGCCAAGGGCATCGAAGCCAGCAGCGTCGGCATCATCGTGACCGACGCCAGCCCTGAGCAAGCCATCCTCTTCGCCAACGACGCGTTTTTGCGCATGACCGGCTATGCGCGTGAGGAGGTGCTTGGGCGCAACTGCCGCTTCCTGCAGGGAAGCGACACCAGTGCAGAGGCTTTGCGGGAGATCGCCGACGCCTTGCGCGACTGTCGTGAGGTGACCACCGAGCTGCTCAACTACCGCAAGGACGGCAGCACGTTCTGGAACCTGCTGTACATCAGCCCGATCCGCGATGAGATGGGGCAGACCACGCATTTCTTCGGCTACCTGCGAGATATTTCCCAGCGCAAGGAAACCGAAGAAGCCTTGCAGCAAGCGATGCGGCTGGAAGCATTGGGCAAACTCACCGGCGGCGTCGCGCACGACTACAACAACCTGCTGCAAGTCATCCAGACTTCGCTGGAAATGATCGAGCTGAGCGTGGCTGCTGACGAGGACATCGCCCGCCGCACTGCCCGCACCATCGACACCTGCCGCCGCGCGATCGACCGCGCCGGCACGCTCACCAAGCAGTTGATGGTGTTCGCCAAGCGCCAGACCTTTGCCTCCAAGCCGATCGACATCAACCAGCTGCTGGAGCGCTTGAGCAGTGTGCTGACGCAGGCGCTGGGCGAGCAGATCCATGTAGGCCTGCATTTGCAGCCGCAGCTATGGTATTGCAACGCCGACCCGGCACAGGCGGAGCCGATCCTGCTCAACATCGCCATCAATGCGCGCGACGCGATGAAGGGCGCGGCGGACCAGCGCCTGGACATCAGCACGTTCAACCGCGAGCTACTGGCCAAGGAAGCCGCGCTGCGCAGTGTCGAGCCGGGGCGCTATGTCGAGATCGTCATCGCCGATAACGGCCCCGGCATGCCCCCCGACGTCCTCAAGCGCGTGCTCGATCCGTTCTTCACCACCAAGACCGAAGGCAAGGGCGCGGGGCTGGGCCTGTCGGTGGCCTACGGCTTCGCCCGCCAGTCCGGTGGCAGCCTGCATGTGGAAAGCAAGCAAGGCGCGGGCACCTCCATCCACCTGCTTCTACCTTATACGGTAGCGTCCTTGCCGGAACTTCAGGATGAAGATTCCGAAACCGGCGTGCAGCCACGCATCCTGCTGGTGGAAGATCGCAGCGACGTGGCCTACACCACCAAGCAGATGTTGGAGTTGCTTGGTTATCAAGCCGCCATCGCGAACGACGCGGAGTCGGCGCTGCGAATGCTGGAGCACAACGACAGCTTCGAATTGCTGCTGTCCGACGTGATCATGCCCGGTTCGATGGATGGCGTCGCACTCGCACGCACCGCTACCCGGCAGCAACCGAATCTCAAGGTGTTGCTGGTTACAGGCTATGCGCCTTTGAATGAAAAGGAAGCGGTGGAATTCCCCGTGCTCGGCAAGCCGTATCGCCATGCGGACTTGGCGCGCAAGCTGCGGGAGCTGCTGTAGCAACGCCCTTAGGCTGGGATGCCAATCCCAGCATTGCCATGTATGCCGCCGCGCGATGCCGGGATTGGCAGCCCAGCCTACAAAAACGAAGACTTACGCCTACCTGTCGTCAAGCATGCGTCTGATGGGATGAGACTTACATCACGTTATAATGGGAAGTTCACAAAGGCGAGTTAACGTAATTCGAGGCTCGTCGATCGACCGCATCACTAGGGAATGCGGTGAGCAGGGGCACACACAAACGGATTTTCCAAGGAGCGGCCGGCGGCATGCGTGGTAAAAACAGGGGACCAAAGCGGCGTTCGCCCGAACGCCGTGCCACCTCGATGTGGCTTTTTTTCAGCTTGATTGCCGTTGCCGTAGGCCATGCGCCCACAGCACGGGCACAGAGCGCGGCGGCCGAACAGGCCCAGCGTGACCAGGCTCAGCGTCAGGCGCAACAGCGCGAAGCCTTGCGCACGGCACCGGACGTGCGCCTGCAACCGGGCGCCCAGATCGACTATCACCTCACCACGGTGCCGGCCGAAACGCCCTGCTTCCGCATCCAGGCGATCGCATTGGAAGGCGCGCATGCACAGGACTTCGCCTTCGTGCAGAAGTACCTCGATGCCTATCGCGGACAGTGCATCGGCCAGGAAGGTCTGCGCTTGCTCGCGCACCGTACTTCCGACCTGATCCTCGCGCGCGGCTACATCACCAGCCGCGTGGTCATCCCGGAGCAGAACCTCGCCAGCGGCAGGCTGCGCGTGGTGCTGCTTGCCGGCACGGTGGGCGCGGTGCGTTTCGCGCAGGGTTCGGCCACGGCTTACTGGCAGAACGCATTGCCGATCAAGCCGGGCGACGTGCTGAATTTGCGCGCGATCGAACAAGGGCTGGAACAGCTCAAGCGCGTGCCGTCGCAGGAAGCCAAGATCGATATCGCACCGGGTGCGCAACCGGGCACGTCGGATCTGCTGCTGAGCATTTCGCGCGGCAAGTCCTGGCGGCTGATGGCCAACCTCGATGACAGCGGCGCCTACGACACCGGCAAGGAACAAGGCGGCCTGACGCTGGCGATCGACCAGCCGCTGGGCATCAACGACCTGCTCAGCATCGGCTACACCCACAGCGTCGGCGACTACGACCACATCAAGGGCACGCACGGCGGCAACTTCAATTACAGCGTGCCGTGGCGCGACTGGACCTTCAGCCTGTCCTCGTCGAACTACGCCTACCGCCAGTCGGTGTTCGGTTCGTTGCAAACCTTCGCGTACACCGGCAATTCGCGCAGCCTCGCTTTCAGCGCCACGCGCCTGCTGCATCGTAATGCGCATAGCCGCACCTCCTTGCAGATGACGCTCGCCACGCGTCACGAGCACAGCTACGTCGACAGCGTGGAAGTGCAAACGCAGCGCCGCAAGGTGACCTCGGCGGAACTCGCGTTGATCCAGCGCCACTACCTTGGCGCGGCGCAATTGGATCTGCGTCTCGCCTATCGCTGGGGCGTGCCGTGGATGGGCGGGCAATGGCAGCCCAGCGTCAACGGCGGCCCCACCAACCGTTACGGCGTCACCGTCTTCGATGGCAGCTTGAGCCTGCCGTTCCAGGCGCTCGGCACACCTTGGATGTGGCTATCCGAGCTGCATGCACAAGCGACCGGTGATCGGCTCTATGCCGAGGACTACATCACGGTTGGCGGCCGCTACACCGTGCGCGGCTACGACGGCAACACCGTGTTGGGCGGCAACCACGGTGCGTATTGGCGCAACACGCTCAACCTGCCGCTCGGCGGCAGCGGCGCGACCGTGTATGCCGGCATGGACGTGGGCCACGTCGGCGGCGAAACAACGCGCGCCTACAGCAGCCACAGCCTGAGCGGTGTGGTGACAGGCGTGCGCGGCACGCGCTGGGGCTTGAGTTGGGATCTGTTCGCCGGCTGGCCGCTGCAAGCGCCACGCGGCTTCCCAACCCGGCACCCCAGCGCCGGCATGCAATGGATCTACACCTACTAATTGCTTTTGGACTTTGAACGCCATGCCGGCGCAGCCGGCGCGCGTGGGATACATCGAGGATCGATGCCATGAAGGACACTGCTGCACGCAAGCTCGCCACGGCCACCACCTCCACGGTCTGGCGCCATTCCCTTCGCCGCCAGGCACTCTGGGCAGCGCTCACCTTGGCCCTCGGCCTGCCCGCTGCGCACGCGCAAACCACTCCGGATGGCGGCAGTCACACCAACGTGATCGCCGCGCCCAATGGCGTGCCCGTAGTCAACATCGCCGCACCCAATAACGCCGGCGTGTCGCACAACACGTACCAGCAGTTCAACGTCGGCAGCAACGGCCTGATCTTCAACAATAACGGCGCCGTCAGCAACACGAACTTGTCCGGCTATATCACCGGCAATCCGAACCTCGGCCCCGGCCAGTCCGCCGCGATCATCCTCAACGAAGTCACCTCCACCCAGCCCAGTCAATTGAATGGTGCGATGGAAGTGGCCGGCCGCGCGGCGCAAGTGATCGTGGCCAATCCCAACGGCATCACCTGCGGCGGCTGCGGCTTCATCAACGCGCCGCGCGGTACGCTGGTGACGGGTGTGCCGATTCTCGATGCGAACGGTGGCTTGTCCGGCTTCAACGTCCGCAGCGGCACCATCACCGTCAACTCGCAGGGTTTGCTCAGTAGCGAGACGGACCAGGTCGATCTGCTGGCGCGTGCAGTGGAGATCAACGCCGGCGTGTGGGCGCGCCAGCTCAATGTGGTCACCGGCAGCAATCGCGTCGACTACACCACCCTGGCCGCGCAACCCATCGCGGCCACTGGCGCAACACCCGCCGTGGCGCTGGACGTATCGGCACTGGGCGGCATGTATGCCAATGCCATCCGCCTGCTCGGCACCGAAGCTGGCCTCGGCGTAAACAGCCAGGGCCAAATCGCCGCACAAAGCGGTGATCTTTCGCTGACCAGTGCCGGCCAGGTAGTGCTTGGCGGCAAGACTACCGCCAGCGGCAACCTCAGCGTGCAAGCGGCGCAAGCCTTGAGCAACCAGGGCACGCTCGCCGCTGGTGGCGCGGTGAACATCAGCAGTGCGGACTTGAACAACAGTGGTGTGCTGTACAGCGGCTCCGCCATGAACTTGTCCGCCAATGGCCAGCTGAGCAACAGCGGCCAGATCAAGGCGCAGAACGGTGCGCTGACCGCACAGGCAGCTGGCGCGTTGAACAATACGGCCACCGGCAGCATCTACACGGGCGGCGCCATCAATCTGAGTGGCGCATCGTTCGGCAACGCCGGCGCGATCGAAACCGCGCAAAGCGCCAGCGTGCAGACCGGCGGCCATGCCGACAATAGCGGCATCCTGCAGACCGATGCCGGCGATCTGCTGATCCAGGCCAATTCGCTGGGCAACAGCGGTAGCCTGAGCGCCAACGGCAACGCAACTCTGAACGCCACCAGCGCCCTCAGCAGCACCGGTACGTCGATCGCCAGTCGCAACTTGACACTGAGTTCGGCGCAACTGACCACCGCCGGCACGGTGCAGGCGGGTGCTGCGCTGAGTTTGCAAGGCGGCACGCTGAGCAACAGCGGCAAGCTCTATGCGCTTGGCGGTGCGTGGACGGCAACGCTGAGCGGTGCATTTGCCGACCAAAGCGGCGGCGATGTGCATGCCAATCAGAACCTCGCCTTGAATGCAGCGTCGCTGACCAACGCTGGCAGCATCGAAGCGCAGCAGGGCAACGCTATCAATCTAGATGGCGCCCTGATCAACAGCGGCAAGCTGCAGTCCGATCAATCGGACGTCACGCTGGTCGCATCGAGCTTGTCCAACGGCGGCACGCTCAGCGCCTATCGCAATCTGCAAGCACAGCTGAGTGGCACGGCGCAAAACAGCGGTGTGCTGGTTACAGGCCAAGCCATCAACCTGTCGTCGACTTCCTTCGACAACCAGGCCAATGGACAAATCCAGAGCGGCACCGACCTGAACCTGTCGGCCGCAACGCAGAGCAACGAAGGCAGCGTCAACGCCAAAGGCAATGCCACCCTGGCAGGCGCCGATTTGAGCAACGCCAACGGTGCGCAATGGATGGCCGCCGGAACCCTCACGCTCAACCAGACCGGCAACGTAAGCAACGCAGGCTTGTTGCAAGCTGGCGGTGACCTGAGCATGCTGCACGCCGCGTCGCTCGCCAACAGCGGCACCTTCAATACCACCGGCAACGCTGTCCTCACGGCAAGCAGCTCGCTCAGCAGCACCGGCACGCTGCTCGCCAGCGGTAGCGTGAATCTAACCGCACCGCAGCTGGTTACTGCCGGTATTGTGCAAGCTGGTAGCGCGCTGACTTTGAGCGGCGGCACGCTGAGCAACAACGGCAAGCTGTATGCACTCGGCGGCGCCTGGGCGGCGACGCTGACGGGCGCAGCCACCAGCCAGTCGGCTGGCGACATCTACGGCAGCCAGAACCTTGTTTTGAACGCCGCGTCATTGACCAATGCCGGCAGCCTCGAAGCGCAGCAGGGCAATGCCATCAAGCTGGGCGGCGCGCTGATCAACAGCGGCAAGCTGCAGTCCGATCAAGCCGACCTCACGCTAATCGCATCGAGCCTGTCCAACAGCGGCACGCTCAGCGCGTATCACAACCTGCAAGCACAGCTAGGTGGCACGGCGCAGAACAGTGGCGTGCTGGTTACCGGGCAGGCGATCAACCTGTCGTCGAGTACCTTCGACAACCAGGCCAACGGACAAATCCAGAGCGGCACCGACCTGAACCTGTCGGCGGCCACGCAGAGCAACGAAGGCAGCATCAATGTCAAGGGCAATGCCGCCCTGACCGGCAGCGATCTGAGCAACGCCAACGGTGCGCAATGGATGGCCGCCGGAACCTTCACGCTCAACCAGGGCGGCAACGTAAGCAACGCCGGCTTGCTGCAGGCGGCTGGCGACCTGAGCATGCTGCACGCCGCATCGCTCACCAACAGCGGCATTTTTCAGAATGGGACAGGCAGCCTCACGCTCACCACCGGCACACTCGCCAATACCGGCACCCTGAGCACCAACGGAAGCGCCGTGCTCAACGCAAGCAGCAGCCTGAGCAGCACCGGCACACTGCTCGCCGTCGGCAACCTGAGCATGACGGCGCAGCAACTGAACACTGCCGGCACCGTGCAGGCTGGCAGTGCATTGAGCTTGAGCGGTGGCACGCTGAGCAACAACGGCAAGCTGTATGCACTCGGCGGCGCCTGGACGGCGACGTTGACGGGCGCTTTCACCAGCCAGTCCAACGGCGACGTCTATGGCAGCCAGGCCCTTGGGATCAAGGCAGCCTCGCTGACCAACGCGGGCAGCATCGAAGCGCAGCAAGCGAACACCCTTACCTTGGACGGCGCTTTGACCAACAGCGGCAAGCTGCAGTCCGACCAAGCCGACATCACACTCAACGCGGCAACGCTGGCCAACGCCGGCACGCTCAGCGCCTATCGCAACCTGCAAGCCCAGCTGAGCAGCACAGCGCAGAACAGCGGCGTGCTGGTCACCGGGCAAGCGATCAATCTGTCGTCGAGTTCTTTCGACAACCAGGCCAGCGGACAAATCCAGAGCGGCACCGACCTGAACCTTTCGGCCGCCACGCTCAACAACGAAGGCGCCGTCAACGTCAAAGGCAATGCCACGCTTTCCGGCACCACGTTGACCAATGCCAACGGCGCCCAATGGATCGCCGCCGGAACACTCACGCTCAATCAGACCGGTAACGTAAGCAATGCCGGCCTGCTGCAGGCGGCCGGCGATCTGGCCATGCGGCACGCCGCGGCGCTCACCAATAGCGGCACCCTGCAGAACGGCTCAGGTAACCTCACTCTCACCACGGGTGTGCTCGGCAACAGCGGCATCTTGAGTACCAATGGCAGTGCGGTGCTCAATGCAAGCAACAGCCTGACCAGCACCGGCGTACTGCAGGCTGGCGGCAATCTGAGCTTGACGGCGCCGCAGCTGACCACCGCAGGCGCCGTGCAAGCCGGTGGTGCACTGAGCTTGAGCGGCGGCACGCTGAGTAACGACGGCAAGCTATATGCACTTGGCGGCGCTTGGACGGCGATGCTGACGGGCGCGGCCATCAGCCAATCCAACGGTGACATCTACGGCAGTCAGGGCCTCGCGATCACGGCAGCCTCGCTGACCAACGCCGGCAGCATCGAAGCCAAGCAGGCCGATGCAGTCCAGCTTGGCGATGCCTTTGCCAACAGCGGCAAACTGCAATCGGATCAGGCCAATGTCAGTATCAACGCCGCCACGCTGGCCAACACCGGCACGCTCAGCGCCTACGGCAACCTGCAAGCGCAGCTGAGCAGCACGGCGCAGAACAGCGGTGTGCTGGTCACGGGCCAAGCCATCAACCTGACCGCGACCAGCTTTGACAACCAATCCGGTGGTCAGCTGCAGAGCGGGGGCGATCTTGCGCTTTCCGCCCCCACGCTGAGCAACGAAGGCAGCATCAACGCCAAGGGCAACACCACACTGGCGGGCACCGATCTGAGCAATGCCAGTGGCGCGCAGTGGATCGCCAGCGGCACGTTTACGCTAGGCCAAACCGGCAGCGTGAGCAATGCAGGCGTGCTGCAGGCTGGCAGCGACCTCGTCATGACGCATGCGGCTTCACTCGACAACGCGACCGGCGGCACGCTCTATGCGGGCCAGGATTTCAACCTCAGCCTGACTCGGGCACTGACCAATGGCGGCATGCTGTATGCTGCGCGCACCGCCACGTTCATGGCCGGTAGCGTGAACAACACCGGTACCTTGCGCAGCGCGGGCATGCTCACGCTCAGCAGCAACGGCAAGCTGGTAAGCAGCGGCGCGATCCAGGCGCAGCAGAACCTGAGCCTGCAAAGCGCCAGTGATTTCGCCAACAGCGGCGAGCTATATGCCATCAACGGCAGCCTTTCCGCGCAAGTGGGTGGCGTTTTCAGCTCCGCGATGGGCGGTGACATCTACAGCGGCCAGAACGTCACCTTCAACGCCAATAGCTTCGCCAATGCCGGCACGTTGGAAGCCAAGCAGGCGATCGGACTCACGGCGCAGGGCGGTGTCAGCAATAGCGGCACGCTGCAAGCGGACAATGGCAATCTCGTCGTCAGCGGCAGCTCGCTGGCTAACCAAGGTACGTTGAGTGCCACAGGTGCCACACAACTAAGCAGCACTGGCAACCTCAGCAACAGCGGCAAGCTGGTCACCGGTCAGACCCTTGCGCTGACCGGCGCAGGCGTCACAAACAGCGGGCAAATCCAAAGCGGCAGCAACGCCACGCTGCAGGCAGCAAACGTTACCAACAGCGGCAGTCTGCAAGCCGGCGGCAAGCTCGCTTTCCAACGCAACGCGACGCTGACCAACCAGACCGGCGGCTCGATCCTCGCTGCAGGCGATCTAAGCACTGATACCGCTACGCTGCTCGACAATGCCGGCGTCATCCAGGGCGGTGGCAATCTCAGCATCATCGGTACAGGTGCGGTCGACAACGAAGCAGGCGGTACGCTCTACGGCACGCAACTGACGACGCTGCAGCTTGGCGGTGCATTGAGCAATGCAGGCACGCTGTATGGCGCGCAAGGCTTCAACCTCACCGCCGCAAGCCTCACCAGCACCGGCAGCCTGCGCAGCGGCACCTCGCTCAGCATCACCACGCAAGGCAGTGCGAGCAACAGCGGCAACGCTTATGCGCTTGGCAATGCCATCTGGAACATTGGCGGCGCGTTTACCAACAACGGTGTGCTTGCAGCCTCCGGCAATACCACCCTCACGGCTGGCAGTCTCGGCGGCAACGGTACGTTGGCGGCGGGCTTGCAGGGCAATGGCACGCTAGGCAGCAGCGGCGATCTCACGCTGACTACCAGCGGCAACCTGGCCAACCACGGCCACGCGCTGGCGGCCGGCCATCTGAGCTTGACCGGCAGCGCGATCGATCTGTCCAACAGCCAGATGCGCGCCTCCAGCATCACCCTCAAAGCTACGCAGGGTGACATCAACAATACCGGTGGCGACTTGGCGGCCAACGGTCTGGTCAGCATCACCACGCCCGGCAGCTTGATCAACCTCGGCGCATCTTCCTCACAAGTCGCCAAGCTCAGCGCAGGCACGCTCGTGCTGCAGGCCGCTGCCTTGAACAACCAGTATGGCTCGCTGGTGCAGAGCGGTAGCAGCGATCTGAACTTGTCGTTCACCGGCGCCTTCGAGAATGCCGGTGGCACGCTGGCCACGAATGCGCAAAACCTCTCCATCAATGCCGCGTCGATCGACAACACCAGCGGCACCTTGCAGGCTGCCGGCAACGGCATGCTTGATCTCGTTACGTCCGGCGACCTCACCAACACCCATGGCAAGATCGCGGGCAATGGTGCGCTTACCCTGCAGAGCAATGGCACCCTGGGCAACAACGGTGGCCAACTGAGCGCTGCCGGCAACATCACCACCAAGGCCAATGCTTTCAGCAACGTGGTCGGCACGCTGATCGGCAACAACGTTGGCCTCACCATCGCGCAGGCGCTGACCAATACCGGTGGCGGCACGATCCAGGCCGGCGGCGCCTTGAGTGCGACTGCCAACAAGCTGGACAACAGCGGCGGCTTCATCAAGTTGACCGATGCGCAAGCCTTGAGTCTTGCCACTACCGGCACGCTTACCAACGGCGCGGGCGGCTTTATCGGTGGCAACGGTGTGGTAAATGTAAACAGCGGAAGCCTGATCAATACCGGACAGATCTACGCCGGCAACACCCTGGGCGTGACGGCGCAAGGCAATCTCGTCAACGACAACGGTGCCATGCAGGCGCAGGCTTCGGCTACCCTCACCAGCGGCGGCGCCCTCAGCAACCGCGCGGGCAAGATCGAAGCAGGCAGCGGCAATAGCAGTGCAACGTTGAACGTCAATGCGGCGAGCCTGGACAACACCAGCGGTCGTATCGCCGATACCGGCCAGGGCGCCAGCGCCATCTCGGTGGCGCAAAACTTAGGTAACGAGGGCGGCACCCTGGGCGGCCAGGGCGCGGTGACGCTTTCGGCGGCGAACCTGGACAACAACAACGCCGGCAAGCTGGTAGCGGGACAAGCGCTCGCGCTCTATCTCGGCGGCATGAGCAACGTCGGCGGAAGCGTCTATGCCGCCGGCGACATCAATTGGAACAACGGCGGCGCCACGCTGCAAAACACGCAAGGTTCGCTGCAGACCGGCGGCAATCTCAGCTTTGCCTTGGCCTCGGTGGCTAACGCCAATGGCACCTTGGCCAGCAACGGCAACAGCAATTTCAACTTGGGTCAACTCACCGGCATGGGCAAGGTGGCCGCAGGCCAGAGCCTATCCTTGAGCCTTGGCGGCGATTTCACCAACGTCGCCGGCAGCCAGCTAAGTGCCGGTAACGATCTCACACTTAACGTCGGCGGCAACTTCAGCAACGCAGCCGGCGCTACGCTGCAAGCGCCGAACAACCTTACCGTCACCGCCGCCAATATCGATAACGCAACCGGTGCCACGTTCATCAGCAATGGCACCACTACGCTGAGCACCGGTGGCACGCTCAGCAACGAAGGCAATATCAATGGCAACATCATCACGCTCAACGCTGGTGTGCTGACCAACACAGCAAACATTATTGGCGGCACCATCACCGCAACAGCGGGTTCGCTCACCAACGGCGCGGATCTGGGCCAAACCACCAGCAACAACCCGTACCAGGGCGCGATGATCGCCGGCAGCAACAGTGTCGCGCTGTATGTGGGCGGCACACTGCTCAATCGCGACGCCACCATCTTCACCACCGGCGACATCACCATCGCCGCCAACACTGCCGGTGGCGCGAGCCAGGCGGTCACCAACCTGTCCGGCGACATCGAAGCCAACGGCAGCGTCAGCATCAACACCAACCAGTTCACCAACCAGCGGCGCGTATTCCAGACAACTACCTATAACCTCACCGCCGGCGAACAAGCACAGAACACCAACACCGGTTCGCCGCAGGCGGCGTACCGCTACGACGATACCGACCCAACGCACCGTCCACCTTACGTCGCGGCCAGCCAAGTGCTGACCCAAGCGCAGCAAAATGCGTTGGAATCGTTCTGCGGTGGCCAGGGCACGCCGGGCAAGGATGGCGACCAGTGGTGCAACGGGAGCGCCATCAATGGCGACGCGCACAACATCCTGCACAACGATCTGCAATCGATCACCACGGCCACGCTCACGGCAGTACAGCGGCTCGCTGCCGCCAGCGCCCAAAGCAAACTGCTGGCCGGCGGCAACATCACGCTCAACGGCTCGGTGTTGAACGACAAGTCCACCATCGGCGCCGGCAACAACCTGACCATCAATGGCCAGAACGGCAACAACGGCGGTGGCGGTACCTCCAACGCCACCGTGCAGAACATCGCCTTCACCCCCACCGGTACGTTGAGCGAAAGCATCAATGAACAGACCGGCATTGAATACGTCAGCTTTAGCGGCGGTCGCCACTGGGCTTTCAAGGACTACGAAACCTGGGGCACCTACCAGGCCAGCGTGCAGACCGGCCTTGGCTCGAACCAGCCCGGCTGGATCACCTACAACGCCGGCCCCGGCCTTGCCGCGACCATGAGCGCAGGCAATACGGTGGCGATCACCGGGCAAACCATCACCAATACCAACGTGGGCGCCGACGGCAAGCCGGTGCAGCAGGTTTTGGGCCTGGGCGGCAACAGTGCCGGGCAGGCTGTGGGCGGTAGCGCGGCGGCGACGGTAGGCAGCGCCAGCGGTACCGGCGGTAGCGTCGGCAACATCGCCATCGGCAACCTGCCCGGCCAGGCGAGCGGCAGCTCGTTGGGTCTGGCGGGTGCGCGCAGTGTCGATCTTGGTTCGGGCTTGAAGGCACCGGGTCAGGCGCAGGATCTCGCACCGGGTACGGCAAGCGCACCTGGTGCCGGCAGCGGTTCGAACCTGCAGGCAGGAACCGGCGTAGCGCTGGGAACGGCGAGCGGGCGTAATGCCAGCAGTTCGTCGCTGCAGTCAGCCGGACAGGGCACCGCGCCGGGTACGGCGGGCGCACACAACGTCGGCACTGCAACCACGCCCTCGACGAGTTCCGCTTCGCTTGCGCCACCGCAAGTAGTCAACACGCTGGTCGGCCCGAACGCGACGATCAACCTGCCGCAAACCGGCCTGTACACCATCAACGTGCAGCCCGGCAGCCAGTTCCTGGTCGAAACCAACCCGCAGTTCACCCGCTACAGCAACTTCATCAGCAGCGATTACATGCTGCAGAAGCTGAGCCTCAATCCGCAACAGACCCAGCAACGCCTGGGCGATGGCTTCTACGAGCAGCAACGTGTGCTGGACCAGATCACCGAGCTGACCGGCCGCCGCTATCTGGCCGATGCCAGCGACGCGCTGGACCAGTATCGCGCTCTGATGAACAACGCGGTGCAGGTGGCGCAGCAGTTCAACCTGTCGGTGGGCGTAGCGCTTACGCCCGATCAAATGGCCAACCTCACCCAGGACATCGTGTGGCTGGTCAGCGTGAACGTGGACGGCCACCAGGTGCTGGAGCCGGTGGTCTACCTGAGTGCGGCCGATGCGAAGAATCTCGCCGCCAACGGCGCGACCATCGCCGGCAAGAACGTGATCCTGACCGCCAGCGGCGACATCACCAACAACGGCAGCATCGCGGCGAGCCAAAACGCGCAGCTCACCGCCAGCAACCTGCTCAACAGCGGCAGCATCAGCGCGGGCAATGATCTGAGCGTTACCGCTGCGCAAAACATCTTGAACGGCGGCACGCTCAAGGCCGGTGGCAACGTTTCGCTGGTCGCCGGTGGCGACGTACTCAGCGGCGTAAACGTGGCCCAAAGCCTGGGTGCCATCCAGGTCAATGGCCTGACTTCGCAATTGAGCCCAGTAGCGCTCAGCAACCTGTCGCTACCCGGCAGCATCAGTGCTAGTGGCAGCCTGAGCATCAGCGCCGGCCGCGATTTGAAACTGGACACCGCCCCCGTAACGGCAGGCGGCAACCTCAGCCTGGCTGCCGGTCGTGACCTCACCACCACCGCCACGGCCATCAATGCGGGTGGCAGTGCGCAATTGCTGGCTGGCCGTGATCTCGACTTGCTGGCCACCGGCACCACCACGCATGTCGGTACACAGCGCAATGGCACCGAGTCCGTCACGCACACGGTCAGCGCGCTTCAAGCAGCAGGCGGCGTAACCCTGCTGGCCGGCCGCGACGTTACCAGCCAGGGCGCGCAAGTCACCGGCAGCACCATCGCCTTGGGCGCCGGCCACGACATCAACCTGCAAGCCGCGACCGACACCACCACGACCAGCACGGACAACTTCCAGCACCACACCGAAACCAGCACCGGAAAGAGTGACCAGCAAGTACGCGGCACCACCCTTACCGGCAGCAACGGTATCAGCCTGGCTGCGGCGCATGACCTCACCATCACGGCGGGGCAGCTCAACAGCGCCAATGGCAATGTGGCGCTAAGTGCGGGCAACAACCTTACGTTGGCGGCAGCGCAGGAAGTGCACAGCAGCTACGTGGATACGAGCACGCACCAGAGCAGCTTGTTCTCCAGCAGCAGTACGCACACCCACGACGCTACCAGTGATAGCAATGCCGTTGGTACGGCGATCAGCGGCAACAACGTGACGCTGGCGGCCGGCAACAACCTAGCCACCGAGGCTGCGCAGCTCACGGCCAACAAGGCGCTGACCCTTAGCGCCGTCAATGACGTCACCCTCGGTGCTGGCGAGAACACGCACACTGAAGAGCACGACTACAGCCACAGCAGCTTCAACTTCTTCAGCGACAGCAGCAAGCGCTTTGGCTCGGTCGATCCGGAGTGGCGCAGCAATCAAAGCAGCACCACCATCAACCAGACCAACAGCGTTGGCAGCACGCTATCCGGCGACACCGTCACGGTGGCTGCAGGTCATGACCTCACTGGCACTGCCGTGCAGGTTGCTGGTACGCACGACGTCACCCTGGCAGCGGGCAACAACCTCACCCTCAATGCGGGCAAGGACACGTATACCGAAACGCAATCCAGCGGTACGAGTCATACCGGGTTGATGAATGGTGGCGGCTTCAGCGTATTGATTGGCAATAAGTCGACGGCGACCACCAGCACCGACAAGGAAGTGAGCTACACCGGTAGTCTGGTGGGTAGCACCGATGGTGCCGTCACATTGACTGCCGGTAACAACGTGCATATCACTGGCAGTGACGTGCTGAGCCAGACAGCGACCAATATCGTTGGCAAGAACGTGACCATCGATGCCGCTGTAGGTAGCCAGGATTTCACGCAAACGCAGAAGCAGAGCAGTGCCGGTATCAGCGTAGGCTTGACGGGCGGGGCAGCAACGGCTGCGCAAACGCTAGCCGCAGACGTCCATGGCGCCTCCGCCAGCAGTAGCGATTCGCGCTTGAAGGCGCTGTATGCGATGCAAGCGGCACAGACCCTATTCTCTCCCGGCGCGGGTAACGCCATGGGACTGCAAGGCCAAACCGGTGCGCAGGCGTTGAGTAGCGGTAGCACGCAAGGTATCAGCCTTCGCATCGGCATCGGTGGCGGCAGTTCCACCAGCACTGGCAAAACTCACGATGACGCTGCTTACGGTAGCAAGATCAGTAGCACTGGCGACGTCAACATCGCCGCCACCGGCGGCGACGTGAACGTGATCGGCAGCCAGATCAAGGGCAACAACGTTGCCCTGTCGGCCACCAACAATATCAACCTGCTCAGCCAGGCCGAACAGCACACGCAGAGCAACAACAGTCACAACGCCAGCGGCGAGGTGGGCCTAAGCATCGGCCAAACCACCGGCATCTACCTGAGCGCCTCGGCGGGGGAATCCATCGCTCACGGCAATGGCACCACCCATACCGATAGCGTGGTCAGCGCCCAAAACACGTTGACCATGCTCAGCGGCAACGACACCACCATCAAGGGTGCCCAGGCGACCGGCAACAGCGTATTGGCCAACATCGGTGGCAACCTCAACGTTGCCAGTGAGCAGGACACCAATGATTACGCTAGCCACAGCATCCAGGGTGGTATCACGCTGGTCTATGGCTGGGGCAGCAGTGGCGGAGTGGGCGTCAGCGGCAATCTGGCGGCCAGCAAGGCGAACAGCAACTACGCCAGCGTGACGCAGATGAGCGGTATCGGAGCCGGTAATGGTGGTTTCAATATCAATGTGGGCGGGAATACCGACCTCAAAGGGGCGGCGATCGCCAGCAGTGCCAGCGGGGAAAAAAACATTCTCGACACTGGCAGCCTGAGCTTCAGCGACATCCAGAACCATGAGAAATCCAGCGCTGAGAGCATTAGCGTAGGTGGCGGTATGGGCACTGGCGGCTTGTCTGGGATGACCGGCTTCAGCCCCGGGATAGGTATTCCACAGAACAGCAACAAGAGCAGCACTACTCAGGCGGGAATTGCGCAGGGCAGCGTCGTGGTACGTGATAATCCGAGCCAGGATCTCAGCGGGCTCAATCGCAATGTAAGCTTGGGTGACGCGAACGGGCTGACCAACACTCTTGATCCGAACAAAGTCGCGCAGAATCAGCAGGCGGGGATGTTGGCGGGACAAGTCGGCATGACCGCGGTGGGAGACATCTCCAGCTACATGGCCAATCACGCATCCACGGATGCCGAAAAGAAGGCCTGGAGTGACGGCGGTGCAAATAAGACCTTACTGCACGGTCTGGTGGGGGCTGCGACCGCAGCATTAGGCGGTGGCGACGCCCTGCAGGGAGCCCTAGGTGCGGCCGCCAGTGAGAAAGCCAGTGCAGCGATGCAGCAATATCTGGACGACCATAACATTACCGATCCGGTGCAGCGCAATCTCCTGATGCAATTGGGCAGCACCGCGATCGGTGGGGTCGTGGGTGGCGGTGCAGGAGCCTCTACAGCCCTTTCTGGCGAACTGTACAACCGAGAGCTGCATGTTGATGAAACTGCTCGACTGAAACAATTGGAACAAGGTCAAAGCCAAGAGGAAATCCAAAAGCTCCAAGCAGCAGCGTGCGCACTGACTCATTGCGCTGATGGAGTATCAACAAGCGATCCCAATTATCAAATCCTGATGGCCCTCCAGACGTTGGGAAGTTCAGATGCGCTGATTTCGGAGAGAGATTTGCTAGCCAGTCAAAGGGACGCCAGCGGCAACTTCATGTTTGGCTACAGCTTCTTCAACGGCGGGCTCTCTGACTGGAATGGTCGCAATCAAGCATCAACGCGCGCGTTAGGTGGCTTGCAAATGGTGGGTGGTAGCCTAGAGACCCTAGGTGGCGGGTTGATGGCGACAACCTGTGAAACTGGCATTGGTTGTGTGGCTGCTATGTATATAGGAGGCGCCGGTTTGGACAACGCGGCGGCCGGGGCTAACACGATGGTGACGGGGCGCTTTACCACAACCTTGGGCCAGCAAGCGCTTCAATCTCTTGGTCTATCGCCAAACGCAGCAGCTGTCATTTACGGTGCTTCACAATTGGTACCTGCCGGCGTAGAAGCTTACACCGCAAATGCTAGCGTCAATGCCTGGGCTGCTAGTAATCAAGCTGCAAAGCTTTCTTACACGTCAATTGAACAGTTTAATGCACAGGGTCTCCAGATCACGTCAGAAATCATGCAGACACCACAAGCACAGGCGATTTATAGCCAATATGTAGCCGCAGGCGTTTCTCCGGCAAAAGCTTCAGAATATACGGCGAGCTTGCTGCAAACTGGGGTTGATTTGCCAACATCAATGAATGTCGGGTCCGACTTTGAGTTGATTAAGCTCGTTCCCAAGAATGCTTCGGGCGGTGATGCTATAAGTGGACATTCCGCCTATTTCGTCACCCGAGCGCAATATGATGCTTTGTCACAACTTCCTCCGCAGCAGATAGCCAATCAACTTGGTTTGCCTGCAGAACAGGCTATTCGAGGAGGTCAACTCGGTTTTGATGTCTATGCGATGCATCCACTCCCTGGTACAGAGCAAACAGTGTTCACCAGCGAAATCGCGCCTGTGACGCAAGGTGGCTATTCAGCGTCAGGCGGAGCACAGCAAGCGTTAATTCCAAACAGATCTGGTTGGACAGACCCCAATGCCAACAAGATAGGCGAAATTTCGGGAGGCACCAGTGGACACTAAAAAATTGAAGCAATGTGCAGAACATCTCGAGGCTTCCTTGTTGTCACATCAAGGTGAGAGCAAGGACGTGGACTTCTTGATCGGTTTGACTGGTTTGAGCAAAGCAATATGCGACGCAAAAAACGAAATGATAAAAGAGCCTCGTGATCCAGGGTTGGGCATCGGTGTATGGATGCTTGAGTCCAACATCGACAAATTTGAGGACATTTCCAATCTATTGGCCGAATTCCGCATTCTTTTGAGAGGATGGGAGTTGCCCGAAAAGCCTTCTTGGGAGCATTGATCCCGGCAAAACGCGGCGACGGTAGGCCGCGCTAGCGGTTGCCCCGTCCGCGTCCGCCAAGTAGAGCGTCAAAGGGGTCAGAACCCTTTTCCGACAGGTGGCAGCGGAGTTAGCCGGCATATTTCGCGATGCACGAGGTGGCAGGCTGATCTCCCTCTCATGCTGGCAGCCTCCTCCTCATGCCACGCCAACCTCGTCTCGACATGGCAGGATTACCGCAGCATGTCGTTCAACGCGGAAACAACCGGCAACCTTGCTTCCTACGCGACCAAGATTACCGCTGCTACCATCAGCTATTGCGCGAGGCTTGCCGGCAGCAGAATTGCCTGGTGCACGCTTATGTCTTGATGACCAATCACGTACACATGCTCATTACTCCGAGTGCCAAGGGCGCGCTGTCGCGATGCATGCAAGCGCTCGGGCGACGGTACGTTACCTATTTCAATAAGACCTATCATCGAACCGGCACTTTATGGGAAGGTTGGTACAAAGCGGGTTTGGTTGATAACGAGACGTACCTTTTGACGTGTTATCGGTACATCGAACTGAACCCAGTAAGAGCTGCCATGGTTGCCAGCCCCGAGGACTATCCGTGGACGAGCTTTCACGCCAACGCCTTGGGGTTGGGTGATCCGCTGGTTCATCCACACAGCGCGTACTTAAACCTTGGGATGAACGCCGAGGAAAGGCAGGCTGCCTATCGTGAGCTATTCAAAGAAGCTCTTAGTGACGACCAATTGCTTGATATACGGACCTATCTCCAACAGCAGCGTGCACTAGGAACCAACCGTTTTCAGGTGGCCATTGAAGCCGAACTTGGCCGCGTAGCGAAAGTTCGGCCTCGTGGTAGACCTAGAAAAGTGTTCTGACCCCTTATTTCGACCCCTTATTTCTGCGGAGAGGCTTCACTATCTTTGCCGGATCGGCAAACGAGGTGATGGCCATACAGAGTGAACTAAAGTCAGTTGGCGTCGAATTTAGAATTGAACCACCTCTACCATGGTAAAAGAGCAGATTGAGCTTGGGCTTATGGCTAGGCGTCCAAATAGTGGATGGCCACGATTTCCCCGATAGGCTCATTTGATCCCTACCAGTAATCATAAGGCGTCGAATACCTCCTCCTAGGTCGTCTTTGAAGCCTCATTCTCGCAGCACGCTCAAGTTCCGCCTCAACGGCTTCACGAAACTGACGGGTTCCTAGAGTGCGTTGCAACTCGATATGTTCGCGTATCTCTTTCAGCCTTTGATCGCCGATGACCTGCCTGAAAAGCTCGCGATAGGAGGCTTGTCTTTCCTCCGGCGTTGATCCGAGTGCCAGGTACTCCTGATGAGGGCGGATCAGGCTGTCGAGCGCCCCCAATGCATTGGCGTGATAGCTGGTCCATATGTATTGCTCTGGATCGGCCACCAAGGTGGCACGCACGGGTTTGAGTTCAATGTATCGATAGCAGGTCAGCAAATAGCTTTGGATGTCGACGAAGCAGGATTTATAGCCTTCCTCCCAAAGCGGATCGTTGCGGCGGTAGGTGTGGTTGAAGTAGGTGACGTATCGATGGGCCAAGGAGCGCATGGATGCTTCTATGGCACCTTTGATATTCGCAGTGATCAGCAGGTGCACGTGGTTGCTCATGAGTGCGTAGGCATGTACCAGGCAGCCGTGTTTTTGTGTCTCCTCAAGCAGCTGGTGCAGATACCATCGATAGTCCTCCGGACGAAGAAAGCATGATTGCCCTTCGCTCCCACGTTGGACGACATGCTGGGGAACGGTTGTCATGTCAAGATGAGATAGGCTTCGCATGATGTAGGTGAAGCGGAAAGGTGGACTGAAGTCCAGTTTCTCGTCCCTTCAATCGTTTGGATGTCGGCTCTCACCGCTAATGCGGGTCGGAAAAACGACCTCGATATCTGGGTAGTCCTCAGATTACGCCTACATGTCTTTGGGACGGGACTGGAGGCGTTCCAAGTCAAACTCTCTTGGCATCGCGAAGCTTGGCGGATAGCTTCAACATTCGAGAAACGGAGAACGCTCGGCGTCGTTCTCTGCCAATGAGACCATTCGACAAACTCAGGTGTCTGGCGCCGTTCTCAAGCTTTCGGGCGGCTAAACATGGAATTTGGCATGTCTTCGTCCACTGGAAAATTTATGTGGTGGAGAATGAGCATGAGGCAAAGATCGTGTTCAGTCGCGAAAGCTCTTTGCTGCTTAATAAAGCAACGCTGCGTGTCGGCGAATTCGATGCCGCCTTTGGCGAAGCCTATGAGCACTTGGATGCCGCGTAAGAGAGAACAATTTCATAGATGGTTTCATGACCTGAGGCGTAGCGATAACACGGGGCAACACGAAATTTTCCTCACTTTTACTGGACGTCAGGTATGACAGTACGCATATCTCTCAAATCAGCCATGCTGGTAGGTGGTCGGTATCACTACCAGGGGAAATTACTTTCCGGCGTTGGCTTTGCCATCGATCAACAAGGATCGGTGGCCGCCTCGCTGATCGAAGATGGGCTCGTTGTCGGGCGTTACCGCTCCATTTGTGTGGCTGACGACCGTGGATACCCGCAAATAGATGCGCGGGGCCAGCTATTGGACTACCAGCTGATCACCTACCAAGGTGATCCTTACACGGGGGTTGCCTACGAATTCATTGGCGGTCAATGCGGAATCGAGGCCTTTGTCAGGAATGGCGTGATCTGGAATCAGGCACACTGGAGCAATGAAGGGCGCTTCATTTATCTCGATATTCCGAATGAGGAGTTTGGAGAAGCCTATCATTGGCATCCAAATGGCAGGTTGAAAACGGCGAACATATCTACCAATAGCGGATTCTTTGGCTCTATCGGTTTCGATGAACATGCCCGCATGAATCACCTGAGTGGTTACAAAGGCTTCCTCAAGTCGGTCGAATACATATCATCCAAGGCAGCGCCATTCTTCCCGTTCGAAAGCACGGCTGATATCGACCAGATGACCTTCGCATGCAAGCTGCGTCTGTCTGGCGGGGACGTGGACGATGTCTTCTTTGAATCAATAAGTCACAACAAGAGCATCGGCAGGGTTATTTCGTTGCATCTGAATAGCGTACAAATGACGTCGCCCGACTTGCGACGTTTTGTTTCCCTGGAGGAAGTGCACGTGCAAAGCACGGATCATTCGGGAATCAGCTTGGCAACGTATTTAAAGCAGGCTTATCCGACTATGCGGGTTTTAGCGGATCGAATTAAATTGTGAGCCTGGTATTGCAAGGCGGAGCCAGGTGCTACACCGTCAAGCCAAGGGGAAAGTCGAGGGGAACGCCGGGCTGGTTGAGCTGCCGGAAAGCGGCGTGACACTGGCTTGAAACTCTTCGAAGTATCGTAGGGAATGCAGCAAACGCTATGTCGTGAGCGTGTTGGGGGGATGGGGTGATCATTGGAATAGATCTGGGTACAACCAATAGCCTGGCGGCGATATGGAGAGACGGGGCGCCAGTCCTCATCCCCGAGTACTGGGTCATACGCTGACTCCCTCTTGCGTCGGATTCGCCGAGACCGGGGAGCTGCTGGTCGGTCAGGCCGCCGAGGATCGATCGCATACGCATCCCTCGCTGACCGTGGCCAACTTCAAGCGCTACATGGGTTGGCCCCGAAATATTGAGTTCGGCAAGCGGCGTGTGATCAGGATTTCGGAGCAGGTGTCGCCTGGTAAAACACGTTCTGCCATTGCCCATGGCGGTTCATCCACAGGGACGAAGCATAGTTGTCGACCTGGAATGCCTTGCCATGATCAAGTCCGTTTGCCTTGACGTGGTAGGTGATCAGCGCGGTGTCCTGGGCAACGAAGTGAACGCCGAATCCTGCCAGCTCGCAATGGTCGAAGTGGGCATCGGGGTCCATCGCGGAGGCTTCGCTGGGTACCTTACCCACTACGCCGGTACCGGTGAGGGTGAAGAAGTCCGGGGCATGCAAGGCGCGGTAGGCGACGGCATCGTGCTTGATGGCCAAATCCCAGCTTGCGCGCTCCTCGGCGACCAGGTGCTGCCCAATGGTGTCGTTTGCCGAAGCCCCGCCTGCCGTTGGTTGCCTGGCGTTGACGGTCCACGGCAAGAGCAGGCTTGCCACGGTGATGTGCGCGAAGAATATTCGTTTATTGATCATGCAAATAGAATGTGATTAGGATGGTATGACCGTCAATCGAATAGTTTTCGAAAAAATGCCCAGCGACACCGATCTGGACCGAATAGACTTCGCCATCCTGCGCCTTTTGACGAAGGATGCCTGGCTGTCGAACAAGCAGATCGCGGCCGCGGTAGGCCTTGCGCCTTCAAGCTGCCATGAACGAATCAAAGCGCTCAGGGCGCGCGGGGTACTGTTGGGTGCTCATGCCGAAGTGGATCTCCAGGCGATCGGCTTCGCTCTGCAAGCTGTGCTGTTCGTGCAGCTCGGCAAGCTGGCCATCGAGGTGGTCGATGATTTCGTCAGCGCAACCGCTGCCATCCCGGAGGTTCGCGGCGTGTTTCTAGTATCCGGCCGCACGGACTTGATTGTCGACGTTGCTGCACGAGACATGCAGCATTTGAAGGAAGTGATTTCGGAACACTTCAACCGCCATGCGGTAGTGCAGCGTGTGGAAACGTCCATGGTGTTCAATCGCCAACAACAACACGTGATCCCGCTGTAGGCTGGGATGGGAATCCCAGCATCGCGAGGCTGCAAGCATGGCAATGCGGGAACTGTCATCCCAACCTAACTGGCCTTAATGATCGTGGTGCAGGTACTCGGCTTGCCTGGGCAAGCGCAGGGCGAACAAGAAGGCAATGACCATCATCGCGACCACGTACCAATAGAAGCTGCTCTCCAACCCCAGCAGCTTGAATTTCAGCGCCACATACTCGGCGGAGCCGCCAAACGCAGCGTTGGCCACCGCGTAAGACAGGCCTACGCCTAGGGCACGTACCTGTGGCGGAAACATTTCGGCTTTCACCAGGCCAGCGATCGAGGTGTACTGGCTGACGACGGCCAGTGCCGCGGTGATCAGTGCAAAGGCCGGCAGTGGACTGGTGATGGTCCTCAGCGTAGTCAGGATTGGCACCACGCAAATCGCGCCCATTGCGCTGAACCACAGCATGGAAGCGCGCCGGCCGATCCGGTCGGACAACGCACCGAGCAATGGCTGCATGCACATGTAGCAGAACAGCGCGGCGGTCATCACATAGCTGGCAGTCTTGGCTGGCATGCCGGCGGTATTGACCAGGTATTTCTGCATGTAGGTGGTGAAGGTATAGAAGATCAGCGAACCGCCGGCGGTGTAGCCGAGCACGGTGACGAAGGCCTTCCAGTGGTGCGTGAACAAGGCCGACAGGCTGCCGGCTTGCTTGTCGCCGCGAACCTCGGCCGTAGTGGTTTCCTTCAGCGAACGACGCAGCAGCAGCGAGATCAAGGCGGTACCTGCGCCGATCACAAACGAAATGCGCCAGCCCCAGGCCTTCAGCTGGACCTCATCCAAGCACTGCTGCAGGATCACCACCACCAGTACGGCCAGCAGCTGGCCGCCAATCAAGGTTACGTACTGGAACGACGCCATGAAGCCGCGCTGGCCACGCAAGGCCACTTCCGACATATAAGTGGCGGTGGTGCCGTATTCGCCGCCCACCGACAAGCCCTGGATCAGGCGCGCCATCAGCAGCAGGGCGGGAGCCCAGGCGCCAACGGAGGCATAAGTGGGCAAGCAGGCGATGATCAACGAACCGGCGCACATCATCAGTACCGAGATCATCATCGCGCTTTTGCGTCCCCGCTGGTCGGCTATCCGGCCGAACAACCAGCCGCCCACGGGACGCATGAGGAAACCCGAGGCGAACACGCCGGCCGTGTTAAGCAACTGCACGGTAAGTTCGCGCGAAGGGAAGAACGCCTGGGCGAAATAGATCGCACAGTAGGCATAGACGTAAAAGTCGAACCATTCCACCAGGTTGCCGGAGGAGGCGCCGATGATGGCGAAGATCCGCGTGTTGCGTTCTTCACGGGTGTAGAGCATGGGCAGATCCAATCCAGGGCGGTGTGTCATGGCGCAAGTGTTGCGTCATGGATGCGCGCATTGGAATCGTCGCCCGGAGTAGGCGGGCATGGGTGCCCGCCGTCGTCTGAACCCGAGTCGGTTTCCGTTTTTCGCTCGGACGCGACCTAATGCACGCTCTCGATGACACCGCATGGCAAGCTGGGATTGTCATCCCAGCCTATGTTTTTCGATAGAACACGCTCTCAGGCGTGCGCCAGCGCAAAATCGATCGCTGCGCAAACGGCGGCCACTTGGGCAGCTATGCACTGCTCCGGACTGGTTTTCGGACTATCCGGATAAACTTCGGTGGTGGTGGTGTAGCGGGCTGGGGTAATCCCCGCGCAAAGGCCAAGCTTGCGCAGCGGGTACTCGATCACTCCAGGGGCCACCACGGGCGAGCCAATGATCTGGCCGTTCCGGTCGGCAGGGGCAATATGGGTAACTTTGGCCACGGCCGCGATCACGGCTTGCTGGAACGCCGGTTGCGGTTTCTCGCTGTCGTCGACCAGGTAAAAGCCATCCGGAACCTCGTCGGGTTCATACGCGACGCCATCGCGAGCGGCGAGCGCGGGGCGGAATTCGGATTCGTCGGTGTCGGTGGTTTCGTGCAGATCGATATGCATCAGCACTCTGTCGCGCCAATCCGCCACCAGGCGCAGCAAGGCAGCCGATTCCTGCGCCGGGCTGCCCTCGCGGAAGGAGCGGTTCGGGTCCACCGCGTGGGGATTCCAGCGATGAATCCGCTCATATGCCCATGGGCTGATGCAAGGCGCGACGACGAGATTGATGCGGCCTGCGTAGTCCGACGCATGCTGTTGTGCAAATCGCAGTGCACCGTGTACGCCGCTGGTTTCGTAGCCATGCACGCCGCCGGTTACCAGCATGCAGGGTAAATCATCCCGCCACTGACGGCTCTTGATGGCCACTAGTGGGTAGCTGTTCGGTGCGTAATCGAGCCGTCCGTATTCCACCACGTCGAAATGCGAGCGCAGTGCATCGACCACGCTCAGCACATCCTTCTCGTAGCTACGATGGCGAGTCTGCTTCGTCAGCCAGGCTGCGACCTCCGCCGAGCCCCAGGGAACGCCGGCTGTGCCGATCGGGTAAGGCGCGGGGGTCGTCATGGGAAGGCTCGCTCCAAGGCGTCGTTGGGTAGTGTTGCGAAGTGACCTAATGTAGCACTATCGAACCAAGGCACCGGGGCCGCATGGGCCGAAGGGCATGCAGATCAAAACAACGATTTTCCCCTTTTACCTAGGAGTAACTCGCTATGAAAGCAAATGCATTGACCCAAGTGTTTGCCGATCTGACCGACGAAGCGCTGCTTAAACGGTTCAACTCGGGCGCACTGACCGAGGAAGCGGAAGCGATCGCCAAAGCGGAAATTTTATCGCGGGGACTTTCGTTGCCGGGAGCGGGGGAAGCGGAGCGTACCGATGGGGAAGAAGCCCAGGAGGAAACCCCCAACGAGGACCTGATCCCGGTTGCGCGCAATTTGCTGCCCATCGATGCACGCGTGATTCAGGGCCGCCTTGAAGCGGAGGGCATCTACGCCTTCGTGGCGGACGAGAACTTGATGAGTGCGCTGCCGATCTGGGCGCACGCCGCTTATGGTGGCGGCGCGCGGGTACTGGTCAGGGCTTCCCAGGCCGAGGCGGCGGCGAAGATCCTGGCGGCCCGGCGCGCGGATGAATATCAGCTAGAGGACGAGGAAGGCGACTCTTAGGCAGACCGGGTCACGGCCTCTGTCGATTCTTTGCTCCGTGGTTCGTCGATAGGACGGGACACACCTCGGTAAGGCGGTTCAGGTCCCGAATTGGCTTTTTCCCATCGACCCTGGAGCAAGACTATGAAGAGGTTCCTCGCTGTCTATTTCGGTACCGACGCATCCATGAACGCATGGAAGGCCCTGGATGAGGCCGAGCGTCAAAAACGCGAAGCGGCAGGCATGCAGGCCTGGACCCGCTGGCTCGAAACTCACAAGGATGCGATCGTTGAAGTAGGCTCGCCGCTCGGTAAGACCTTGCGTACCTCCAAAAGTGGTGTCGAGAAGTTCAAGAACGAACTGTGCGCCTTTACCGTCGTGCAGGCCGAATCGCACGAGCAGGCGGCGAAACTGTTCGAGGGTCATCCGCACTTCACGCAGTTTCCGGGCGAATCGATCCAGATCATGGAGTGCTTGCCAATACCGTAGGTTTGCCGTCAGCGGTTGCTGGGAGTGGCGTCCTGAGCCTACGCTTGGCCGATGAATCAGCATTACAGCGTAAGCATCGGCGAAACCGGTCCTGCGCAGGCGAAGCCAACGCCTGCCCAGGCGTTCGATCTATTCCCTACGCGCATATGGCAGGTGCCGCTCAAGCAGTTGACGCCACGCTTTGCCGAATGGGTGGAGGCGATTCTCGCCATGCGGGCGGCTGCACCAGTGCCGGCGGGAAGGACCAATCGCGGCGGTTGGAACAGCGTCGACCATGCGGTCATGCACCAGCCTGTATTCGCTGATCTGCATCAGGTCGTGCGGCACTATTGCGCGCAGGCATTTGCGGAGATGGGCGTGGCTGCGCCAGCGTTTGAGTTGCAGTCGTGGGTGAATATCCATGACCGCGGCGGCTTCAATTTTCAGCATATGCACGAAGGGGCCTTGCTGAGCGGCACGTTCTACCTGCAGGTGCCGGAGGGCTCGGGTGCGCTGGTGTTCAAGGATCCGCGGGCCGGGGTGCTCAATTCCTACGCACGGGGCAATGGCGCCAACGCATACAAGGACATTCAGTTGCGGCCTTCGCCGGGCTTGCTGGTGCTGTTCCCGCATTGGCTGGAGCATTTTGTGGAGCCGCATGAGGGTCAGGTGCCGCGGATTTGTATTCCATTCAATGCGTTGAAGGCTTGAGTTCAGCTCCCTCTGCTACCTGTGCCTGATTAGCGTTATGCCTCAGCTTCGCGATGTGTAGCTCCTTCCCCTACTACACGTAGGGGAGGGAGCTGAGCTCAAGCCACTTCACAAAACCGTCATAACTGCGCCATAGTCTCTGTAACCCTCTAGCTCGTGCGTAGCCTCTTTCGGCTAATGCGGTTGAAGGAGGCTCGATGCGTGAAAGGCATGCAACGTGGTCGGCGTTGTTCGCGGAAAAGCGCGCGACGTTGAGCAGCTATTTCCTGCGCCGCGTGGCGCACCGCTGGGATGCGCAGGATCTGGTGCAGGAGGTCTACCTGCGCCTGCTGCGGATCGAGCCGGCGGATGCGGCGAACATTCGCAGCCCGGAGGCGTACCTGTTCACGGTCGCCGCCAACTTGGTGAAAGAGCACGCGCTCTTGCGCCAGCAGCAGCCTTTGGGCAGCGACGAGTTGGAGCAGGTGGTGGAGCAGCTGGTGTCGCCCACCAACCTGGAAGCGGACATGGATAGCCAGTCGCGCCAGCAGCGGCTGGGTGCGCTGATCGACCGGCTCTCGCCCAAGTGCAAGGCGGTGCTGATCATGCACTACCGCGACGAGCTTTCGTATCGAGAGATCGCCGAACGCATGTCGATCTCGACCAACATGGTGAAGAAGTACATCGTGAAAGGACTGGCAGCCTGCAGGCAGAGGATGGCCGAATATGAATGAATCGACGCATTTCGATGCGGTCCGTCAGGCTCGCCGCATCACCGAACAGGCGGTCGGCTGGTACATCGAGCAGCAGGAGCCGTTGAGCGAGCGCCAGCGCGCGGCGTTCCTGGACTGGTTGCGTGCGTCACCCAATCACGTCGCCGAGTATTTCGCCGTGGTGCAGATGCACGGCGACATGAAGGCGGCCGCTGCGCTGAAGCAGATAACGGCGACGGAACTGGTGGAGCAGGCACGGCGCGACAATCCGATCGTGATGTTCCCGCACATGGAAAAAGCCATGCCGGAGCAGCGTCCGGTGCACTCCAAGCGCAGTACGCGCAGCCGCCATCTGCTGGCCGGTGCCGCAAGCATCGCCGCCCTCGCCCTGGTCTGGCTGGGCATGGCTCATTGGCGCACGGCCGAGGTGCGCCCCCAGCAGGCGCGTATGGAGCACTACGCAGCTACCGACACAGCGCAGTCGCTGGCCCTGGCCGATGGCACCCTGATCCATCTGGATCGCAACAGCGATATCGACGTGCGTTTCGACGATCGCTACCGCCGCATCGAGGTCAGGCGCGGCCATGCCTTGTTCGACGTCGGTAAGGATCCGGCGCGGCCGATGCTGGTTAACGTCGGGGGCCATGTGCTGCAGGATATCGGCACCATTTTCGAAGTCCGGCGCGACTCCGGTGGCGATACGTTGACCGTCATCAGTGGCCGTGTGCGCGTACTGGACGCCCAGAAAGCCTCATCGAAAGGCGATGACCTGCCGTTGCCTGGCGTTGCGATCGCGGACCTTAGCGCCGGCCAGCAGATCGAACTAGACGCTTCCGGTGCGAGTCCGGTGCATCCGGCACAGATCGCCCAGACCACCGCGTGGCTGCCTGCCAACATCAGTTTCGAACACGAAACCATCGCCAACGTGGCGCGCAGCTTCAACGCCTACACCAGCACGCCACTGGAAATCGAGGGCGAACAGCTAGCCCAGAAGCGCATCAGCGGCGTGTTCCATGCGGACAACCCGCAAGCGTTCGTGGCATATCTGTCCACTTTGCCGAATGTGCGCATCATCCGTGACGCCGATCGCATTCGCGTGGTATCCGCCAATCAAACTGAAACCAAATCCGGCCACCTGTAAGAAAAGATTCACTGAAATGGCGGTACCCGGTTTGGCGCCGGGAGACTCTTGTAAAGGTATAGGCAGGCGATACGCGCGAGATATGGCGGGTTGCCTGCACCGCTTATCCTCCCAGGGGTTTTCTCCGCATGCGTAACCGTTTAGCGCTACATATCGCCCTTGTGCTCGGCACGGGCATGCCTTTGGCTGCGTTCGCGCAAGCCGCCACGACGACGCACACCACGGCCATTGCGCCGATGCCGCTGGCCAAGGCCTTGCAGACCTTGTCGCACGAGGCTGGCCTGCAGATCGTGTATGGCTCGGAGATCGCCGACAGCATCCGCAGCCCGGGTGCTGACGCGGGACTGACGCCGGAGCAGCAGCTGCGCCAGCTGCTGGCCGGCACCGGTCTCAACTATCGTTTCGTAACCCCGAACACGGTGACGATCAT
The DNA here is from genome assembly GCF_030160275.1 of Dyella flagellata. Lineage (GTDB taxonomy): Bacteria > Pseudomonadota > Gammaproteobacteria > Xanthomonadales > Rhodanobacteraceae > Dyella_B > Dyella_B flagellata. Next base: position 179,623 of record NZ_BSOA01000015.1, on the reverse strand, counting down.
CTCGGGAAACGTGGCAGCCAATGCGGGCAATCCGGCCTCCGCTGCGGTAGCGACGGCCGGTAGTGCAGGCGCAGAGGCGGTCAATCGCAACACGGTCTCGACCGGCAACGACAAGACCGCCAAAGACCTCGAACGCGTGGTGGTCACGGCGCGTTCCGGCGTGGACGTGCGTACGCGAGCGCAAACCAGCTACTCCATTACCACCATCGATGAAGACCGCCTGCGCATGCAGGCGCCCACCAGCGTGACCGAGGCGGTGAAATCCGTGCCGGGCTTCTGGGTGGAAGCTTCCGGCGGCGAAGCCAGCGGCAATATCCGCGCGCGCGGCATTCCGGTCGACGGTTTCGGCTCGGTGACCTTGTTGGAAGACGGTGTTCCCGTCCAGCACGATCCGGCGCTGGGCTATCTCAACGCCGACCAGGCGTTCCGCCTGGACGAAACGATCGAGCGCGTAGAAGTGGTACGCGGCGGTCCTTCCTCGATTTTCTATTCGAACGCACCGGCCGGCGCGATCAACTTCATTCCGCGCCAGGTCGACGACATGGCCGAAGGGTTGGTCAAGTACACCGCCGGCAACTACGGCCTGGGCCGGCTCGACTTCTGGTACGGCACGCCGATCGGCGATGGCTGGAAGCTGAGCACCGGCGGCTTCTTCCGTGTCGACCACAATATCCGCGATCCTGGATTCAACGGCGACAACGGCGGGCAATTGCGCGCCACGCTGTCCAAGCAGTTCGAGAACGGCGACTTCAGCTTCGACGTGAAGCGCCTGGATGACCGGGTCTATTTCGACCTGGGCCTGCCGTTGTACCGCAACACCAGTGGCGACCTGGTGGCGGTGCCCGGCTTCAACGGCAACTACGGCACAGTGGCTGGTCCGGAAACGGAGCACATGCAGCTGCAGCAAGGCAACGGCAGCTACTACAACTTCGACAACACGGTCGGCACTGACGTGAAGCGCACCCAGCTCACGCTGAAGTTCGACTACAAGCTGTGGGGCGGCTGGAAGCTCGCCGAAGACGTGCGCTACAGCGACACCGACACGCAGCGCAATGGCGTATACCCGAACGCAATCGAGACGCCCGCGGTGCTTGACGCTTCGGCGTTGGCGCGGTTGAAGAAGTACTACCCGACCGCCACCGGTATGCAGTTGCAGTATGTGGATAGCGGCGCGGTGTTCGGCCCCAACCAGAACGGCAACGGCCTGGTGATGCTCGGCGGCCTGCGTGGCATCACCATGCCGGTGACCGAGGCGACCAGCAATACGCGCATGATGCGCAAGTTCGAATTCGGCGACCAGACCCATGACGTGACGCTGGGCTACTACCACGCGTACTTCAAGCAGAGTTTCGATCGTTACTCCTCGGTGGTGTTGCTGGATACGGAAAACAACTCCAAGCTGTTGAACTTGGAGGCGGTGAACGCTGCCGGCCAGGCGCTAGGCCCGCTGACCAGCGACGGCATCTACAACAACGGTTACGAATGGGCGCATGCGCACGGCACGTCCAAGACCGACGCGTTCTATGCCTCCGACGAATGGCAGATCAACGACAAGCTGCGCATCGACGGCGGCGCACGCTGGGAGCACGTGAACACAACTGGCTGGACCGAGTCGCCCGCCACGGTGAACCTGGGTACGCCGTGGAGTTCGAGCATCACCACCGGCAGCGGCCAGTACGCTTCCTACGATGACAACTTCCACAAGCTTGGCTGGACGATAGGTGCGAACTACCAGTTCAGCGATCACCAGGGCGTGTTCGCGCGCTACACCTCCACCTTCCGCCTGCCCAATCTCAGCTCCTACATCACCACGCCGACCGCCACGCCGGTCACGCAGACCATGCTGCTGCCGGAAGTGGGCTACAAGTACGCCAATCGCTACATCGAAACCTACGAGACGTTCTTCTACACCAAGTACAACAACGTCGGCTTCAGCAACTACGTGTTCAACCCAAACACCGGTGCGTCCACCGCGCAAACCGGCTACGCCAACACCGAGACCTACGGCCTGGAACTGGAAGGCACGATCTATCCGACCAAGTGGTTCGACCTGCAATACAGCGCCACCTTGCAAGACCCGCGCTACAAAGGCTTGCGCTACACCACCATCCAGGCGGGCGCGCCGGTGTTGCTCGACTACAACGACAACCAGCTGATTCGCGTGCCCAGGAAGGGTGTGCGCCTGGTGCCGGGCGTGAACCTGCTCGACAACAAGCTGCGCCTGCAGCTCACCTATGAGTACGAAGGCAAGCGCTATTCCGATACGGCCAATTCGGTGGTGCTGCCGCAGTACAACGTGCTCAGCTTCAGCGCGCGCTACCAGGCCTCGCAGAACCTCACGTTCTTCGTGTACGCGGACAATCTCACCAATTCGCTGGGCCTGACCGAGGGCAACCCGCGCTCGGGTGAGTTGAAGAGTTCCGATGCGGGTGCGACGGTGTTCATTGCGCGGCCATTGCTGGGGCGGTCGTTCAGGGCGTCGGTGATGTATCGGTTCTGAGGCATGTGGCTCCCTCCCTTGGGTTGGCAAGGGAGGGAGCGTTCCGTCGCAGAGGTGTCGGCAAAGCGCATGAAATCACCACTCCTACGCATCTATCTTCCCCTGCTGGCTTTGATGATCCTGCTTATGTGCCTGGCCTGCACGGCCCGCGCGGACGGCAACGCGCCCGACCTGGTATTGCAAGGCCAGATCCACGCGAACGAAAACCACACCTATCACCTGGTTCCCTTCACGGTTCCGGCCAACGTCAATCGCATTACGGTCCAATTCGACTACAGCGGTCGCAAGGACCACACCACTATCGACCTGGGCCTGCTCGGCCCGGATGGTTTTCGCGGCCAGGATGGCTTCCGTGGCTGGAGCGGTGGCAGCAAGAAGCTCTTCACCATCAGTGCGACCGACGCCACGCCATCGTTCCTGCCGGGAGCGATCCGTCCCGGACGCTGGACCTTGCTGCTGGGCATTCCCAATATCCGCCCGAATCTAAGCGCCGACTTCACGGCAAAGATCTGGTTCGGACGCCCCGGCGATCCGGCGTGGCTGCCGGAGGTGCTCAATCCACCGCTGCGCAGCGAAGCGGGCTGGTATCGAGGCGACCTGCACATGCATGGCGCGCATAGCGATGGCAGTTGTGTCAGCCAGAGCGGCAAGCAGCGCGTGCCGTGTCCGCTGTTCCTGACCATCGATGCCGCACTCCAGCGCGGGCTGGACTTCATCGCGCTCAGCGACCACAACTCGGTTTCACAAGCGAACGATATCCGCGAGCTGCAGCCATATTACGATCAACTGCTGCTGATGCCGGCACGCGAGATCACTACCTTCAGCGGTCACGCGAACCTGTTCGGCTCGGATGAGCCACTGGATTTCCGCGTCGGCAGCGCAAGTGTGCCGGATTGGAACGCCCTGCTGCGCGCAGCGGCCAAGTTGCATGGACTGGTTTCCATCAATCATCCGATCCGCCCGGATGACGAAACCTGCATGGGTTGCGGCTGGGCGCCGGACAAACCGGTCGACATGCAGCTGGTGCGAGCCATTGAAGCGGTAAACGGGGTGGACGCGATGCTGCCCGATTCGGGCATCCCGTTCTGGCAGCGCCTGCTCGACCAGGGCTATCGCCTGACCGGCGTGGGCGGCAGCGACAATCATGATGCCAAACAGGTGCTGGGCGGCCTGGTCGGCACGCCCACCACGGTGGTGCACGCCAGCGAGCTGTCGATGCCGGCCGTTCTTGCCGGCATCCGCGCCGGCCACGTGTTTATCGACGTCCAGGGTACGCGCGACCGCATGCTCGATCTGACCGCCAGCGCCGGGGCGCAGACGGCCGAAATGGGCGATGAGATCGGCGTGGCCGCCGGTCAAAAGCTGCGGCTTACCGTCACTGCCACCGCGCCGGAAGGCGCTCGTGCGGAAATGATCGTCGACGGCAAGCCATGGCAACCGGGGGCCGATCTCGCCGTGAACGGCAAGCTGAAGCAATCGTTCGACTGGCCCAGTGACGGCAAGCGTCACTGGATACGCGCCAATGTCCGGGGCGGCGGCGGGGTGCTGTTGTTGGTAGGAAACCCCATCTATATCAACCACTAATGCCCAGTCGTGCCGCGTAGGCTGGGATGCCAATCCCAGCTTTGCCTGAGGTCTACGGATGCTGAGATTGTCATCCCAGCCTACGCACCGAGACCTTTTTCTGTGACGGAGTAGGCATTTTGGCAGGACCCTTGCTTCGTACAAAGGCAAGTGGGGTTGGCCCGCCATCGAAGGACCCAAGCACCATGCTCGCCAAGCGCGATACGCATGGCCTATGGCCACTGTTCGCTGCGTTCGCCCTTTCCGGAGGCCTGTCGCTCTACGCGCTGGCGCTGGCAAGGGCGAATCACAGCCCGGTAGCCTTGTGGCTGGCCAATGGCGCGTTGGTCGGTTGGCTGGTGCAGCGTCCGCTCGTTCGCGCGTGGCCGGTGTTGCTGGCGTCCTTCGTCGGTATCTTTGCCGCCAAACTGTACCTGGACGATCCGCTATTGCAGTGCTTGCTGCTGGGCGCGTGCAACGTGCTGGAAACGGCGATCGTCTGCCACGTCATCCAGCGTCGCTTTCCGAACATCACCCCGGACACCCGCTTCACCGATCTCGCACGCGTAGGCGTGCTCGCTGCGCTAGCCGCCAGCCTGCTGTGTTCGCTGGCCATGATGTGCATCCTGAACTGGTGGACCCAGATGGATGTGTTGATGGTCGCCAATACGCTGTTTCGTGCGCATTTCGTTGGCATGGTGTTATCCGGCAGTACCTCACTGGTGATCGTCACGCCTTACCTGTGGCGTGCCCCATTGGCCAGAATCGGAATCTTGGCGCGCGACCTGGGCATGCTGGCGGCTATTACCGCAGGCGTGCTGGTCGAGCCGCGCGTACCGCTGGTCTTTCTCGTCTATCCGCCGCTGTTGTGGCTGGTGTTCCGTCATCGTTTCGTCGGCATGGTGATCGGCGTGGCGATCATTGCCTTGGGGGTCAGCCTTGCCACCACCTTGGGCATCGGGCCGTTCAACCTCGTTGTCGGCGTCACGCCGGCGTTTCGCGCGGTGATGGGGCAGGTATTCATTGGCGTCACCTGCCTGGTGGCGCTGCCGGTCGCGCTGGCGCTGTCCGAGCAGGATCGGCTGCGCAAGCAGATGCAGGAAAGCGAACTGCGCTACCGCTTGCTGGCCGACAACAGCGGGGATCTGGTGATGCGCATCCGCGCCAATGGCGATCGCATGTACGTATCGCCGTCAGTGAAGGATCTGCTCGGCTGGGAAGTGGATCAATTCCAGCGGCCACGGCCGGACCTGATTCATCCGGACGACCGCGAGCGCATTGCCGCCGAAGTGGTCAGGTTGCGCATGCATGGCGGCACCACCACCGCCACGTACCGGCTGCAGCACAAAGACGGCCACTATCTGTGGATCGAGGCGTTCGCGCGCCTGGTACCCAGTCCAGACGGCGACGGCGCGATGGACATCATCTATACCGGCCGCGACGTGACCGAGCGTGTACGCATCGAGCAAGCCTTGATGGAAAGCCAGTCGCAGTTGCGCACCGTCACCGACAACATTCCCGCAGTGATAGCGCGCATCGACATGAACGAGCGCTACACCTACGTCAATCGCTACGTCGAACACGTCTCCGGCGAAGTCCCCGCGGAGATCATTGGCAGGACGGTTCACGAAGTGCGCGGCAACGCGCTGTACGACCGCCTGAAACCGTATCTGGAACGCGCCTACGCCGGCCACACCGTGATGTTCGAGTACGAGACCACGTATCGCGGAAAGCCCATGCACTTCCAGTGCCATTACGTGCCGGACCGCGATGCGCAAGGCAAGGTGCGCGGCGTATACGCGCTGACCAACGAAATCACCCATATCAAGAACACGGAACGTGAGCTGCTGCGCATCGCGCATCAGGATTCGCTCACCGGCCTGGCGAACCGGCGCTACTTCAGCGAACGCGTGCCGGCCTTCCTCAAGCAGGCGCAACAGCACGACATCGCCGTATTGTTGGCACTGGTGGATATCGACAATTTCAAGACCATCAACGACACCTACGGCCACGCGGTTGGCGACGTCGTACTGGCCGAAGTGGGCCAATGCCTGCAAAAGCTGATACGCGAAGGTGAAATCGTGGCGCGTATTGGTGGCGACGAATTCGTGGTGCTTTGCAATGATATCAACAATATCAAGCAGGCCCAGGCATTCGTGCAGTCGCTGTGGGAGCGCCTGCACATGACGATCGATACCGGCGTTGCGCAAGTGACGGTGAGCATGAGTGTGGGTGCAGCCATCTGCATGAACGAGCTTTCCGCCGACGCGGTGATGAAATTCGCGGACGATGCCTTGTACAAGGCCAAGGAAGCAGGCAGGGATACGTACCGCTTCCTTGCTCACGGCTTCGGCGACAATGACGGTAACGACGGCAACAGCGGTAACGAGCAAATCAAGCTCCGTCGCGTGCAATAAGCGCACAAGCGCATGCTCCGAAGCTTGGATGTGTTCTTCACCTGGTTTGCACTGCCCGCTATCTGACACCTCAGCATGATGGATGCTCGTTTCTGAACATGGGAGGCAAGCATGGACAAGAATCGCGTGGAAGGCAGCAAACACGAAATCAAGGGAGCCGCGAAAGAAGCGGCCGGCAAAATGACCGGTAATCCGGCGCGCGAAGCAGCTGGCAAGCTCGAAAAGGAAGCCGGCAAACTTCAAAAGGAAATAGGAAAAAACAAGGACGAAATGCATAAGCACCACGATCACTAGCGTCGCATCGCGGCGTTGCAAATCTCCAAGGGAGCAAACTAACCCATGGATCGAGTCGGAAGAGGGCGCGTGCAGCGCCCTCTTTGTTGTGCAGCGGACTGGCTGCACCGCGAGATGATCGAATCTTGCCGTTTGACTCACGCCGCCATGGCTAACGTGATCGCACTCGACGACTGATCAGGAGATCCGCATCATGCGTGCAACCCGTGTACTTCTTGCCGCTTTCGTGCTGGCCGGGATGACGACAGGCGGACAAGCGCTTGCCCAGACCACCGGTACCGCTGCCAATCCGCAAACCAATGGCTCAGGCATGCCGCCAGGCAGCATGCAGCAGAGCGCGCCGCCCCAAACCATGCAGCCCAGCACCAGCCCACAACAAAGCATGCCGTCCAATAGCGGCGCGTCGAGTACGTACCATCATAAGCATTCGATGAAGAAAAAGCGGGAGACGACGAACTCCGATATGGGTGGCAGCAATCCCGCGACGAGCGGCACTTCGCATTGATCCCAAAAGCCTAGTATCCCCACGCTTTTCTGCTCAAGACCATCTTCAAAAGAGATAGCGGTAGTAGAGCCTATGATTTTGCGCGTCATTCCGGCGAAGGCCGGAATCCATGCTTCGTATTTGCCATGGATTCCGGCCTTCGCCGGAATGACGACCCGCTCGGAAACGGCATCAGCGAAGGGTCCAGTTTTGCGAAGGAGCTGTGGACGGCACATTGCGCCTTGCCCCTAAGTCCAATTCCGCCGACTTCTCTTTGGTGTTCTCCTAAATCAGCAACAACCGGCATGCGTTTGCCGAACACCATCCGGCTTCCAGGGGTGCCGGATGCACGCGGCTGCGCGATTCCAACCTGCGTATCTGATTTAAGGAGGGCGTCGTCATGGTGTCGAGATTCACCAGGCTTTCGATGCGAATGCTGCTGCTTGGCGTTGCGCTGCTGCTTTCTCCATGGGCGTGGGCCGCTTCCCCACTCGGCGCCTATAACATTGCGCCGTCTTCGGTCACCGTTGCCGGCATCTCTTCCGGTGGTTATATGGCCGTTCAATTGCAGGTGGCCTATTCCCAGGCCATTTTCGGCACCGCCGTGATGGCCGGTGGCGCTTACTACTGCGCGCAAAACAACGAAGCGTATTGGGGCAGCGCCTGCGCCACAGGCAATGGCGTGCCCGTGTCTTCGCTGGTGGACTACACCAATCAGCAAGCGGCGGCGGGCACGATCGATCCCACCGGCAACATCGCCGGCAAGCCGATCTATATGTTCAGCGGCATGCTGGATACGGTGAACTACCAGGCGGCCATGGACGATCTCTACAGCTACTACCAGAGCTTCACCTCCACGGCGAACATCACTTACAACAACTACACTGCCGCCGAGCACGCATGGATCACGCCTGACTCGGTGGTCGCTTGCTCGTACCTTGCCGCGCCATACATGAACAACTGCGGTTTCGATGCCGAGCAGACCTTCCTAGGCCAGTTCTACGGACAGCTCAACGCGCGCAATGACGGGACGCTCGGCGGCAGCTTCATCCAGTTCGACCAGGATGCGTTCTGTCCGGACAGCAACTGTGCCGCCATTTCCATGGATAGCAGCGGCTGGGTCTACGTGCCGCAAAATTGCGCGCAAGGGCAGTCCTGCCGATTGCTGGTGGCCTTGCATGGTTGCTCGCAAAACCAGGAAACCATCGGCACCACGTTCGTGCAGTATGCCGGCATCAACGAATGGGCTGATACCAACAACATCATCGTGCTGTATCCGCAGACCATCAATGCGACAGTGCCTTACAACCCCTATGGATGCTGGGATTGGTGGGGCTACACCGGTGGCAACTACGCGCTGAAGTCAGGCCCGCAGATGGCGGCGATCATGGCCGAGGTGAATCAGTTGGCGGGCGGTACGCTGCAGTTCTAAAAGGGCGCTTATTCGTGCACGCAGGTTGGTGGGCTGACCTGCGTGCGTAAATGCCAAGTGACGAGGAAGTGATATCAGCGCGCCATGGCATCCATGCGCGCCGCTGCAATTGAAACGTAGCGCAAACTTCACCGCGCGCTAAGCCAATGCTAAGAAGAAAGGCATAGGGTCGAGTTGGCGTGAGTGGAAACATGCCAAGGCAGTGGATGGCGTGTCGTGATTGCAGTGCTTTCTAGGCATCATTTTTGGTCGCTGGCGATATTGTGCGCAGCATGCTTGTGGCCGAACAGCGCATGGGCAGGCGGCGGCTTTCTTGGCATCGACCATCGCGTCGCGTACGACAATTCCGGCGTATGGAATCGCAATATTCAGAGCGGCGTGTTGTACGGAACCATTGCTTCCGTCGGCATCGGGGCGCTGGCCTTCGGCGACCACGACCAGTTTGGCGATACGCTGTGGCGTTCGGTGGATGCGTTGGCGTTCACCGGAGTTACCACCGAGGCGATGAAATACGCTTTCCAACGCGAACGGCCCTCGCAAACGTCCAATCCGGACCTGTTTTTCCGCGGCACGCGCGCGAAGAGCTTTCCGAGTGGCGAGGTGGCGGCGATCTCTGCCGCGGTAACTCCTTTCATGGCCAGCTACGGCGAAGAGCATCCGGCGGTGTACGCACTGGCCTTACTACCGGCTTATGACGCGGTGGCGCGAGTGAAGACGCGTGGCCACTGGCAGAGCGACGCGCTGGTCGGTGCGGCGGTGGGCGTGGGGTTCGGCATTTACGCATCGCGCCGCCAATCGCCCCTGATCATCAGCTGGCTACCCGGCGGGTTCAAGATCGGCTTCATCCACTATTTCCAGTAGGCTGGGATGACAATCCCAGCATTGCCATGCCCGCCTATCGCGGTATTGGGGCCAGTGTGCCGGGATTGTCATTCCAGCCTACGAACGCCGGCGTACTGTTGCACGCGCCCTTGTCTTCTCGTTTTGTCTTCGATTAGTTTGCGCGCGTTCGCCGCTGGGGAGCGGCGAACGATTTCGTCGAGGGAGTTCCATGCCATGCATTCATCCAAGCCTGCGTTCAAGCGGGTGGGGGAGATGCGTGCCCGGCGAAAGCAAGCTTAATCGTAGAGGTGTGTGGTACGGGTCCCGCTGAACGGTGTGAACCCTGCACGTTACGCCGTGGCGGGTACTTTCCTTATTTCACTTTTCCGAGGGGAAATACATGCACGATTACGCAAAGCGCGGCCTGCTGAAAACGATGGCAGTCTCCGCCTTGTTCGCTGTTTCAACCATGGCGGCGTCGGCAACCGACGTCGCGCCGGTCAGCAATCCATATTCGCCGGCGTATGGACATGGTTACCGCCATGGCGCGGTGCCGACCCAGGAAGCCCTGCATCGCATGAATGCGTACGAGAAATTGCAGGGCGCCAACGCGTCGACGACGACCAGTACGAAAACGCTCTCCTATGGCGGCGGCGTAGATGGCATCGGCGTCACCAGCGGTCAGCCGAAGGTGTATCTGGTGGTTTATGGCAGCCAGTGGGGAACCGCCGGTACCGATGCCAACGGCAATATGACCCTGTCCGGGGACGCGGCCGGTGCGGTGCCCCATCTACAGCAGATGTTCAAGGGCCTGGGCACCAATGGCGAGCTGTGGTCCGGCACGATGACGCAATATTGCGATGGCTCGCTGGTGGGAACCGGTGCTACCTCGTGTCCGTCGGCCGCCGCGCATGTCGGCTATCCGGCGGCCGGCACGGTCTACGCGGGCATCTGGTACGACAACTCCGTCGCTTCGCCCTCCCAAGCGACCGGTGCGCAGTTGGCGCAGGAAGCAATCAACGCGGCAGCGCATTTCGGCAATACCACCGCGGCCTCCAATCGCTACGTGCAATACGTCATCCTGTCGCCTTCGGGCACGCATCCGGATGGATTCAATACCACCAGCGGCAATTTCTGCGCGTGGCACGACTATAACGGCGACACCACGCTGTCCGGTGGCGCGGTGTCATCGCCTTACGGCGACGTCGCCTTCACCAACATGCCGTATGTGTTGGACATGACGACCAGCTGCGGCGAGAACTACGTCAATAGCGGTTCGGCCGGCGTGGTGGATGGCTTCTCGATCGTCAACGGACACGAATACGCCGAAACCGTTACCGACCAGAATCCGGCCGGAGGCTGGACCAACCATCAGCGCCACAGCCGTTCCAACGGCGAGGAAAACGCTGACGAATGCGCGTGGATCGCGCCGGGCACGGTCGGCGGTGCGGCGAACGTGGCAATGGCGACGGGCAGCTTTGCGATGCAGGCTACCTGGTCCAATGACACCAATAGCTGTGCTATCTCCCATCCAGTCGTGCAGTAGTGACTGGCAACCGCCTCTCGAAGGAGAGGCGGTTGCGTAAGCCGGATAAGCGTTCAACGTGTCACGCTCGCCTGCAAATTCGCGTCCTGCAGTGCCAACCCCAGCCGCAACGACTGCGCCCGCGCCACCGAAGCCGCCAGGGCCAGGCCAAGCCCGGTATGCACGCCGGCCTCCTTGCCCTTGCGCCAGAACCGCTGCTTCATGTGGGCGACATCTTGTTCGGTCAGCTCAGGCGCTGGATTGGTCACCGACCAGCTGAGCGCCGTACAGCGCAGCATGATGGTGCTGCCGGCGGGAGCGTAAGCTAACGCGTTGCCGAGCAGATTGCCCAGCAATACATCCAGCAAGGTGGCATCGGCTCTCCACATGACCTGCGGCTCGATTTCCACCTGCAATTGCAGCGCCCGTTCGTGCAAGCGCTGCCGATACCGATCGAGCAGCGCGTGGGTAAGAGCACCAACATCCACCGGTTGCAGGGAGAGCTGCTCGATGCCCGCTTCGATACGCGTCAACAGCAACAGGGCCGTTACGATGCGTTCCATTTTTGCGCCGATGTCGCCGAGATCCGCCAGCACTTCCCGCACGTCGCGGTCGCTGGGATAGCGCAGTTCCACTTCGATGGCGGTACGCAGTTCCGCCAAGGGCGTGCGCAATTCGTGCGCCACGCCGCTGGCGAACTGGCGCTCGCGCAGCAAGCCTTCCTCCATGCGCGATAGCACCGCGTTGAAGCGTGCGATCAGCGGCGCGAGTTCGCGAATCCTGGTGCTCTGCAGCCGCATGCTCGGCGTATCGGGACCGATCTGGTCCATCGCCAGGGCCAGGCCCGCCAGCGGGCGCAGGCTGCGCGTAACCAGCAGGGGCGTGAGAATGGCGACGATCAGGAAGCCCAGCACCACGCAACCGAATTCAATGTGGTCCAGGGAGCGTTGGAAATCCAGCGCTTCGCTACGATCAGCCGCCAGTCCCAGCAGGCAATCGGGCGCAGCCGTCGATTCATTCGCCGCAGCGCCGGAATCGGCGGGCGCATCATGCATGGCGTCGAGGTCGGGAAAAAAGCGCAGGGCGATCGCGCGTAGCTTGGTGCCGTGATGATCGGCCGCGTCCGCGAACGCCATGGACTGGCCCTGCGTGGGCGTAGGCCAGGCGAGCGATGCGACTTCGTCGGACGACATAACATGCTGGCCACGGCAGTCGATGCGGAAATAGAGGGTGCCGTCATCGGCCAGGAACGAAGGAATCCAATGCGAAGGAAAGGTTTGGCCGGAGGCCTTGGTGCGCGCGGTGAAGATGTCTGCCAGCGCTTGCGCATGCTCCAGCAGGTCGGTATCCGCGCGCTGCGCCACCTCGTTGTCCACGCGAATGTCGATCACCAGCGTGGCGGTGCCCAGCACCACCACGATCGCCGCGATCACCAGCAGGGTGGTGCGAAAGCGCAGCGATGTCCTGCGCAGGGCGGTGGCAGGGTGCATCGCTCAGCCTTTGGGGATCAGATAGCCGAAGCCGCGGCGGGTGTGGATCAGTTCGCCAATGCCAGCATGCTCCAGCTTGCGCCGCAGACCGAATACCAGCACTTCCACGCTGCGGTCCGAGGCAGTGGATTCGCAGCCGGCCAGGCGTTCGAGTATTTCGCTGCGCGAAAACGCCCGGCCGCGATGGCGCATCAGCAATTCGAGCAGGGAAAATTCGCGCGGCGTAAGCGTCACCGGCTCGTCTTGTACGTGCACGGTGCGCGTGACCGGGTCCAGGCTGAGCGTGCCGATGGCCAACTGCGGCGTCTGGGCGTCCTTGGACCGGCGCGCCAGTGCATGCAGCCGCGCCACCAGTTCGTCGAAGGAAAACGGCTTGACCAGGTAATCGTCTGCCCCGCGATTGAGCGCATCGATGCGATCGGAAAGCTGGTCGCGCGCCGACAGCACCAGCACACGAGGGCGTGAGCTGCGGGCCTGGATATGGCGCAGCACGCCAAGCCCATCCATGCCGGGCAGCCCCAGGTCCAGCACGATCAGTTCGTAGTCGTAGGTATCCAGGTGCTGGCAGGCCAGGATGCCGTTGGCCACACTGTCCACGGTAAACCCGGACGCGGTCAGGCCCCGCCCGAGTGACTCGCGCAAGCGCATCGAATCTTCAACGACAAGTATGTTCAGAGCCGCTCCCTTCGATGCATGCAGGGCAGGCTCGCCGGGGCTGTATGCCTCCGGTTCCGCGGCCTGCCTTTCAATAAGCTGGCGGCGTGCTTTGCGTTCGAGGTCGCCGGCAGCACCAGGGTGTGCGGCGAATATAGCAGTGAGCGCGGCGCAGCCAAGTCAAGCGGAACGGGCACTCACAGTCGGCAAAAGTGACGGAATGTCTGCGTTCGTGAATGAATCACAGAATTATAACGTACGCATAAGTATCACCTAAGTTTGTGCTTCCACACTCTTTAATTCCACCACCAGGGATGGCCGCGGCGGACTTTGAAACCCCCACTAGCCACGCCTGGAGGTATCCCATTGGGCGCGTTCACTGCCGATCCTTGCGGCGAAAGCCTTCCTCGCGAGGGGATACATCGCATCCTGGTGTGCCGGCCTAATCATCGGCTGGGCAACATGCTGCTGATGACGCCGCTGATCGCGGAGCTGGAGCGCCTGTACAAGGGGGCGGAAATCGACGTCGTGGCGGAAGGCCCGCTGGCCGCCGACGTGTTCGCCACGTACTTCAGTGTCAAGCACATCTATTGCCTGCCGCGCCGCGGCTTCAAGCACCCGTTGAGCTTCCTTTCGCTGATCTTCCGCATTCGCCGGACCCGCTACGACCTGATCATCGATCCGTGCCTGCGCTCCGGTTTCAGCCGCACCCTGGCGCGCGTTTTCCGCGCACGCTACAAGCTTGGTTTTGACGCCCAGCAGTCATCGACGACGCTCACACACGTCGTACCGGAGAGCATGGCCCCGCATCACATGGCGCAGCGGCCGGTCGCGTTGGCGCGCTGGCATGCGTCGCCGGCGCCGGACGCAAGCCCGGGCTTTCCCGCCATGGATATCCGTCTCAGCGAGGATGAGCGCACCTGCGGCAAGACCGTGGTGCGTGAACTGTTGGCGGAGCAGCCACAAGGAAAGGCGCGCTGCACCGTCGGCATCTTCGCCGACGCCACCGGCGACAAATGCTACCCGGCCCCATGGTGGAGCGAATTTCTGGCGACCCTGCGCGAATCTTCGCCGCGCTGCGCGATCGTGGAAATTGTCCCCATGCACGGCCGCTCGATGCTCGGCTCGCGCTGGCCCAGCTATTACTCCAGCAGCATCCGCCGCATGGGCGCGGTGATGGCGGCGATGGATCTGGTGATCAGCGCCGACTGCGGCGTGATGCATCTGGCGGTGGCCTCACAGGTGCCGACGATGGGCCTGTTTTGCGTGACTGACGCGAAGGTGTACGGACCGTACGGTACGCGTAGCGGCTCGCTGCTCACCCATGACCTGTCGGCACCCGAGGCCGCGAGGCGGGTGGCGGCGGCCTTCCCGGATTTGTTCGGTGCGCCCGCGCCGCAGCCGGGGGGCGTGGTTCCAGCCCCGATGCGGTTGGTGGGACGGTAGGCTGGGATGACAATCCCAGCTTTCGCGTAGCTTCCTGATGCTGGGATTGTCATCCCAGCCTACGCGAGGGTGAGGGAGTCCGGCCCTCCCGTCGCTTACAATCTCCTCAGTGACCCTTGCGCCCAGCGCGCAGAACCCCAGACCACCACCTCCGTCTGCCGGTACCTCCACGGCAAGCGGCGCTTTATCCGGACCCTCCCATGCCGAACGACCGCACCCAGGAACATCGCCTGCGGCCCAACGCCACGCACACCTCGCGCTGGCCGCTCATCGCCCTGATCTGTTTCGGGCTGCTGCTCGGCTTTGCGTTCCAGGGCACGCGTGGCCTGTGGAGCCCGGACGAAGGGCGCTACACCGTAGCCGCGCTGCAGATGCTCGATACCGGCAACTACTTGGCGCCGGCCTACAGCCCGGACGAGGTCAACTTCTCCAAGCCGCCGACCACCTACTGGGTGATCGCCGCGTCGATCAAGCTGTTCGGCCGCAACAGCTGGGCGGTGCGCGTGCCGTATGCGCTGGCCTTCGTGCTGACCCTGCTGCTGCTGTACGTGGCCGGCCGCCGCATGGTCCCGGAAAAGCCCTGGCTGCCGGGACTGGTCTACGGCTGTGCGGCGGCGCCGTTCATGGCCGGCAACATCGTCAGTACCGATGCCTTCCTCACGCTGTGCGAAGCGCTGGCCATGTTGGGCTTTCTGCGCGCGGCCTTCGATGAAAACGAACGTGGCCGCCAGCGCTATGTGCTGCTGATGTGGCTGGGTTGGGGACTGGCCTTTCTTACCAAGGGGCCACCCGGTCTGATCCCGCTGCTGGCGGTGATCCCGTTCATCGTGCGCCGCGATGGCTGGCCCGGACTGCGGCGGTTTTTCCCGCTGAGCGGCATCGTGCTGTTCCTGGCGGTTGGCTTGTCCTGGTATGCGGTCGTGGTGCTGCGCTACGCCGGGTTGCTGCACTACTTCCTGCACCAGGAAGTGTACAACCGCGTGTTCACCGCCGCGCACAAGCGCAATGCGGGATGGTTCGGCTGGATCAAGATCTATCTGCCCGTGCTCGGCCTCGGGCTGCTGCCGTGGTGGCCAGCGACCGGCCGCTTGATCCGCCGCTGGGTGTCCGCCGAGCGCTGGGGCGCCAAAGCCAGCCCCAGTGTCGAGTTATTGCTGGTGCTGTGGTTCCTGCTGCCGTTCGTGCTGTTCTGCCTGGTGCAGTCGCGCCTGCCGCTATACATGCTGCCGCTGTTCCTGCCGCTGTCCTTGTTGATCGCGTTGGAACTGCGCGATCGCGTCGACCTTCACCAGACCCGGCAGCAGGTGTTGTTGGCGCTATGGGTCGTGGTGCTGCTGGGAGTAAAGGCCGGGGTCGCGTATGGCTGGCACCCCAAGTACGACAACCGCCAGATGGCCGCCGAATTGCGCGCGGCCACCTCCCCAGAGCAATACCAGGCGCTGATCTTCGTCGAGAACACCGACGCGGACTACACCATTGAGGAGGCCACTCCCTGGGGCTTGCGTATGTATCTGGGCAAGACGGTGTATGGCATTCCCTGGCTGGCCCCGCAGGGCGCCGAAGCGCTGTGTCATGCCTTGCACAACGAGGGCCGGGCGCTGGTGGTGATCGATCCCGCGCTTGGGCCGGAGGCGATCAAGCCAGCCCTGCAGCGCTGTCCCGGACACGTGACCGACGTGGGCACGTGGCGAGGGAACGCCTTGAAACGGGTGGAGTTTTAGCCGGCTTCACACCCTGTCGAGCCCTGCCTCCACCCCCTTCCTTTACAATGCTCCGTTGGGCTGCCACGCCCCCCGGAATCGATCAGAGCCCCTACATGTGTGGAATTTGCGGAATCTTGAGTCGGGATGCAGGACACCCGCAGCCGCACCTGGAACAGCAAGCGAGCATGATGCTGGACGCCCTGGCCCATCGCGGGCCGCATGGCGATGCCTTCGTTTCGCGGCCCAACCTTGCCATGGCCACCAATCGCCTGGCGATCCGCGGCGTGGATCAGCACCAGCCGCCGCTGCTGGAATATGAAGCCGGCGTGGTGGTGGCCTGCAACGGCGAAATCGACAATCACCGCGAGCTGCGCCGTTCGCTCGCCGAGGCCGGGCACGCCATCACGCACAGCACCGACGTTGCCGTGCTGGCGCCGCTGTATCTGGAACACGGGTTGTCCTTCCTCGAACACGTACAGGGCGTGTTCGCACTAGCGTTGTGGGACAGCCGCCATCAGCGGCTGATCCTGGCACGCGATCGCGCCGGTGAGCGTCATCTGTACTATGCCGTGATCGGCCAGACCGTGTATTTCGCTTCGGAGCTGGCTGCATTGGTGAAAGCGTGCAAGCCTGACATCGAAGTCGATGCCGCCGGCCTTGCCCACTATCTGCGCTCCGGCTACTGCCCCGCGCCGAGCAGCCCGCTCAAGCACATCCACAAGCTGTGCCCGGGCGAGATGGTGGTGATCGAGCCGGCGGGTATCCGCCATCAGCGTTACTGGGATATGCCGGCGGAAAAAGCCGCCAGCGTGCCGTCGCTGCACACGTTCGATCCGATCTTCCGCGAAGCCGTGCGGCGGCAAAGCGATATCGACGTGGATTATGGCGTGCTGCTCAGCGGCGGCATCGATTCCGCGCTGATGACGGCGGTGGCGCGCAGCATACGGCCGGAAAAGAAACTCTCCGCTTATTGCATCCGTTTCTCCGAAGCATCTTTTGACGAAGGACAGCACGCGGCTCAGCTTGCCCGTCAGCTGGGCTGCGACTTTGTCGAGGTGAACGTATCCGCGCAAGACGTACCGAGCACGTTGCGCGAATTGATCCGCGCCAACGGCGAACCGCTCGCCGATCCGGCGTGGATTCCGCTTTCGCTGGTGACCAAGCGCGCTTCGCAAGACGTGCGCCTGTTGCTGGCGGGCGAGGGCGCGGACGAATTGTTCGGCGGCTACCCCACCTATCTGGGTGCGCGTTGGGCGAGTCTTTACGCCAACCTGCCGCCGCCGGTGAAAGCACTTGCGCGGCGGGCGATTGAAGCGCTGCCCACCAGCGACAAGAAGGTCACGCTCTCGTTCCTGTTGAAGCGTTTCATTCGCGGACAGGAACTGGACGGCCTGGCGCGGCACCTGTTGTGGACGGCGAGCATTCCGCCGATATGGCAGCGGAAGCTCGGCATCGCCCCACCCGTCGATGACACCCGGCACGATGCCTCGCGCCTGATCGATACCATCCAACGCTACGACTTCGGCCACTCGCTGCCGGATGCGCTGATGGCGAAAGCCGATCGTGGCGCGATGCTGCATGGCGTGGAAATCCGCGCGCCCTTCCTGGACCAGAGCGTGATCGAATTCGCGGCCGGCTTGCCGCTGGAAGCGCGCGTGCGCGGTCTTACCACCAAGGTGTTCCTCAAGCGTTATGCGCTGGATTACCTGCCCAAGGAAGTGGTGACGCGCCGCAAGCGCGGATTATCGGTACCGCTTGCCGCGTGGTTGCGTGGACCTTTGCGCGATTGGGCACAGGCGCATCTTGCCAGCGCCGGTCTTGCCGCGGTGGGCATCGATACCCAAGCCGCACAAGCCTTGTTTGCCGAACACCAGGCGCGCGCCAGCGATCATGCGCGCGCGATCTGGACGCTGGTCGTGTTGAGCGAGTGGTTGCAATGGCTCGATAGCGAGCGTGTGGCTGCGGCGGTGAAGGAAGAACCGGTGCTAGTGCCGGTGCCGCAGCCCTGATACGAAGTTAAGCGCCCCTCTCTTTGGGAGAGGGGCGCTTGCGTCAAGCGTGCCGCGAGCTCAATGCCCCAGCAACTCGTTCACGATCAAGCCCGTCGCTATCGCAACGAGTACATACTGCCCATCATCGCCTTGTATCCATACATAGCCGGGCGGCGGCGCGTACAAGTGGTAGCGGCCGTAATCCTCCACGTAGTACTCCCGTACGCGATAACGCTCCGGCAGATATTCGCCACGGCGATAATGCTTGTCCCAGCCCTCGTGGCGGCCATGATCATGATGATCGTCGTCGTGCCAGCCATGATCGTGGTCACGATGGTCGCGATCCTGCCCACGATCATCGTCATGCCGGTCCCAGCCATGGTCGTGGTCGTGATAGTCCTGCGCAAAAGCGGCAGTCGTAGTCATCACCATGGGTAGTCCGGACAGCAGGGCCAATACAAAAAGATGTCGTTTCATACGGGTTGCCCGTGTAGGTGACTCGGCCTTAGTGCCGCAGGAGAAAGACTAGCCGGATCACCTGAACGGCCTCCGTCCCGGGCTTTGCTGCAGTTGCGAACGGTTTCGCAGTTTTCGGGAATGCGCGGAGCCGCCCCCCCCTGGCGGTACAGGGGAGGGGCGGTTCGCCGCAAACATGAACGATTCACTCCTGGTCGAAATCGAACGGCGGCGTCAAGCCGGTGAAGTCGCCGATCTGCTTGGCGTCATACGGGCCGTTGAGGTCGTTGAAGCCATCGCCCGCGATGTTGGTATCGCCCTGGTGGAACACGATCTTGCCGGCCGGCGTAACCTCGATCACGCGATCGTTGAACTGGTCGCTGATCAGCGTATCGCCATTGTGCAGGCGTATCGCGCGCGTCGGCAGCGGAGCTGGATTGCTGTTCGGCTGGGTATTGGTGACGTACTTCCACACAATATGATCGTTGCCGTTTACCTCGATGGCGCGATTGTTGTTCGAGTCGGTGATCAAGGTATCGCCGTTCGGAAGACGACTGGCGAATGCCGCGCCGCTGACCGTTCCACCAGCGGTGAATTGCTTGACCAGTTGCCCATTGGGGCGGATCTCGATCACGCGATTGTTGTTTTCATCGGCGATTAGGATGTGGCCGTTTTCCAGCGCTTCGGCGCTGTTCGGGTTGTTGAGCTGATTCGAGCCCATGCCGCTCATGCCGGTGGTGCCGTACTGCCATACGATCTGGTGATGCAGGTTGACCAGGATGATGCGCTCGTTGACCTGGTCCGTGATCAGCACGTGCGGTCCGGGGTGCCCGGGGAAGTTGATCAGGAACAGCGCCTGCACCGGCGTGTTCAATTGATTCGGACCCGATCCCCCGACACCGGCCTGGCCGTACTGCCAGATGATATTGCCGTCATGATCCACAATGAACACACGGTTGTCCGGGCAGCCGTTCATCTGGTCGCCGCATCCCGGCAGACCCGGCGGGGTGCCGGTACCGGAAATCAGCGTAAGCGAACCAAAGCGTTCCGCATCGTTGGTGCCGACCACGCTATGCGGGCCAGGCAGATCCGAACCGTTGCCGAAATGCCACACGATCTGGTGCGTCGCGCGGTCGACTTCGATTACGCGATTGTTGAACTGATCGGCGATCAGAATGTGGCCAGTGTCGCTCTGCGCAGCCGCGGCCTTCGGGTACAGCAGGCCGACCGCGACCCCCGCGACGACCAAGCTCGCGACGATGGAATGAAGCAGCTTCTTTTTGAACAGAGTACGTCTCATGTCAACTCCCTCCTAAGGGATGAACGATGCGCCCGAAGACGCGAATCCCCCTGCTTCCCATGCAGGGCATGGGAAGTACGTGCGCCGAAGCGCCTGCCATTCAGATCAGCCCGATGCCCACGCCCATAGCATCACCACGCGTACGAGATGCTCAGAACCCAGGCGTTGCGGTTCGCGTTCGCAGCGGATGGGTAGTCGAATGCGGCATCGGGCGCGCCGCGCGTCGTGGTCCAGCTCAACTGGAAATTCCACGGCGGCGGGGCAAACCCGATGCCGGCCTTGAAATCGGAACGAAAGCGGCTGGCTTGGTACTCGGTCACGTTGCCCGCTCGCCGCAGGCAACCGGCATGCGCGAGCGCATACCACTGCCCGGACAAAGCGAAGCTGTCGTTGACTTCGGCGTACCACACCGCCACGCCGCCATTGAAGTAACTCGGCGCGTAGTAGATGCGGCCGACCAGCTGCCGGAACGTGAGGCCGGTATAGGCTTCCGCGTAGGCATAGGATTCGTGGCCGGTAAAACGCGAATAGCGCACGCCGCCTTCCCAGCTGATGTCCGCATTCAAGCGATGCACGTAGCCGGCATAGCCGAGCAGTTGGGCAGCGTGGCGCGAATCGGCTCTTACATTGGCCATCATGCCTCCCGCATACCAGCCGCTGGCCGGCCAGTCGTAGTCGAACGACAGCTGTGCGGACGGCCGGTCATCGCTGAGCGATACACCGCGAAAGCGGTAGTCGGAAACAAAGGTCGCGCTGCCGGTCATCTGCGCCCGGGCCTGTACCGCGAACAAGGCGAGAAGGACTGCCATGGCGACTCGCAACGCTAGGCCCACTCATTGGCGCGGCACTCCCACGGAAGCATGCGCCACGGCACAGTCGCAGGTACACCGATGACTCACCCGCGCTACGGCGGCGCATGCATCGATCGACATCGGCCGCATTGTGGCCAAGCCTAGCGCAGTCCTTGCGAGCAAAGCGTCATGCAGCTGCGCCAGCGTAATGCCAGGTGACATTTCACGCAGCAGCGCAGCCAGGCCACTGACTTCGGCTGCCGCAAATGACGATCCGTTCACTAGGTTCCAGCGCGCGCCGGGCTGGGTGGTGGGAATATCTTCGGCCGGCGCCAGCCACGCGTTGGCCGGATGGGTCGTGCTGTGTTCACCAGCCACCGCCAGCACCCCGGGATAGGAGGCCGGAAAGCCGCCGTCGGCAGCACCGTCGTCCACCGCGCTCACTACGGTAGTGCCCCGTGCCAGTGCTGTGTCCAGCAAACGTTGCAGCAGACGGTCATTTGGCCCGGCCAGGCTCAGGTTGATGATCTGTACGTGCTTTTCCACGGCGTATTGCAGCGCCTTGGCCAGGGTGAAGCTGTCACAGGCCGACGCCGCGCTACCGTCGGCAAGCTGCCAGCAAGCACGCAAAGCGAGCAGGCGCGCTTGCGGCGCGACACCCACGATACCCACACCATTGCCTTCGCGGGCGACGATGATGCCAGCCACTTCGGTGCCGTGCAGTTCGGCGCGATACGCGCCGTCATCCACGAAATTGCGTTGCTCAACTACCTGGCCGGCCAGATCCGGGTTGGTCGTATCCACGCCGCTGTCCACTTCGGCGATCACTACGTTTCGTCCGGTCGCCATCGCATGCAATTGGACGAGATGCCAAAGTTTGGCGGTCGGTTGCAGCGAATACAGCGGATCGTCGTTGGCCAGGGTGTGAAACGTTTGGCGAGATTCGGCCGACTCCACTCGCGTGTCGTGCGAAAGCGCTTGCACAACGTTGCTTGCCGACATGCCGGACGGAAGCCGCATGACGAAACAATCCAGCCCGAGTGCCGGCATCGGCCAGCTGTCGACAAGTTGCAGGCCGTATTGCCGCGCAAGCGAACGCGCGATGTGCCTGCGCGCTGCTTCGCCAGGCGAAGCGGTATAGCCCACCGCATAACCGTCAGCGCCACGCAAATGCGGCGCGGGTGCGCGCAGCATGACCAGCACTTGCGAAGGCTGTTGCGTTTCCGCACACACTGCAGTGCAAAAGCCCAGTGCGCTCAGGACGGCAACGAGCAGCCAGGTGCGCATCATGGATTGCCACCCGAGCTTAAATCTTCCACCAGCGTGACCTGTGGCGAGCTGGCCAGCATTTTGCGGGCGGCCGCTTCGTGCGCATCGGCTACGCGCAGTACGTAAGCGCCTTCCGCCGTAGGGCCACCCACGATGCGCGCACCGCTTTCGCGCACCAGTTCGCGCATTTGCGCTTCGTGGGTTTGCGCATCGAAGACCACCACCAGCAGGGCACCCTTGTCACTGGGCGCGCTCAAGGTGTGGTAGGGCACGTGCTGCTGATGGAGCAGTACTACGGCCAAGGCGAGAATGACGGCCGCCTGCAATGCCGCGAGCCAGGCCAATCGCCTTTCGCGCCGGTGCCAGGCGAGAGCGAAGGATGATGCACCGCGCCGCTTTTGCATGCGGCGATGCAGATGCCGCATCTTCGGCGATACATCATCCTGCTCGGCTTGGGTGGCGAATTCTTCCCGCACCGTGCGCAACCATGCCAGTTCCTGCTGGCAGGCTGCGCACTCCACCAGGTGCCGTTCGACTTGCAGGCGCTCATCGTCCTGAAGCGTTCCGTTCACGTACCACGGCAGCAGCCGGTCGGCTTGCGCGTGGACCGAACCTTCGAACTTGATGACATGACCGTTCATATGGCCTCCCGCTGCGCTGCCAGTGACGATCTCAGCTTGCGCCGTGCGTAGAACATGCGGGTTTTCACTGTATCGACGGGACAGCCCATGATTTCAGCGATTTCCCGGCAGGCGTAACCAAAGTAATAGGTCAGTTCCATCACCGCACGCTGCTCGGGCGACAGCTTGTCGAGCGCATGCTCCAGATGCTCATGCACCTCCTGCTGCTGCAGGGCGTCGTCGGGACCGGGCACGGCAAGATCCTCGCGCTCGCAGAACTCGGCATCCTGCCGTTGGCCCAGGCGCTTGAGCGCCTTCAGCGACTGGCGATAGGCAATGGCGAGAATCCAGGTGGATACCTTCGAGCTTTGGTTGAAGGTATAGGCCTTGCGCCACACCACCATCATGGTGTCGTCCAGAATCTCTTCCACCAGCGCCGGCTGCTTGGTCACGCCATGTACAAAGCGCTGCAGGCGTGGGTTGTACAGGCGATACAGCGCCTCGAAGGCGTCCTTCTCTTCAGCCGCCACACGGCTGAGCAAGGCGACTTCCTCGTCCGCCGGGACGCCGCCCACTTCCCCTGCCGGATTCGCCCGCTTCTGGCGCATGGCTGTGCCCCAAATATTGGTGCTTATGGCTGTTCATACCCCGCCAGGGTGGTTCGGTTCAATTGCCGCGAGGCCCGTAGGCTTAAGTTGCCAAACCCAGCACTGCCATGTGAGCCCCACGTGATGCTGGGATTGTCATCCCAACCTACGCAAGTTTCAGTAGGGAGGGGGTAAATTTCACGGTTCACGCCGCTATCTCGCGCTGTTTCCGCCGCGTTATAAATTAGGGAAACCAGGCTCCTCAGGATGAAACGATGGCAAAACACTTGATCGTTGTGGTCGGCATGGCGGCATGGCTCGCGTCAGCGGCATCTATCGCCACCGACCAAGCTTTGCGCGTCGAAAAGAGCCGTCCGGGCGATTTCGTGGATGTGGGCAGGGCGATCCCGTCCATGCAGTTCGATATCCGATACGACTCCGCACACAACTTCGTCGGGCGCAGGATTCATGGCTATGAACAGGCGGCATGCCTGCTCACCGAACCGGCGGTTGCCGCCCTCAAGAAGGTCGAGGACGAACTGCTCGCGATGGGGCTTACGCTCAAGGCGTACGACTGCTACCGCCCGCAAAGCGCCGTCGATGATTTCGTCAGCTGGGCCGCCGATGCTAAGCAGTTGCGCATGCAGGCGGAGTTCTATCCCAGCGTGCCCAAGGATCGCCTGTTCGAGCAAGGCTATATCGCTGCGCATTCGGGCCACAGCCGTGGCAGCACGATCGACCTCACCATTGTTCCGGTGGACAGCGTCGTCTCCAGCGTTGCGGCAGACGCACCGTTGCAAGATTGTGCCGCGCCGAAGGAAAAGCGGGCGCCGGACAACAGCCTGGATTTCGGCACCGGCTTCGATTGCTTCAGTCCGGTTGCGCATCCGTCCTACCAGGCGATATCACCGCAAGCAAAGGCCAATCGGCTGTTATTGCAAACGCTGATGACGAATGCCGGCTTCGTGCCGCTGGAAACGGAGTGGTGGCATTTCACGCTGAAGAACGAGCCTTATCCGCGGACGTATTTCGATTTTCCGGTAAGGCATGGTTCGCCATGATGGCCAAATATGACAGCGAATTTGAGCTGTTATAACGTCACCCCCACTCCCGAAAATCGGGAGTAGAATGCGCGCCATCCAAGGTCAACCGACTGGCCGACATGAACCACATCTTTCAGTGTCCCACCCAACCGGACGCATCGCGAAAGACCGCTAGCACCTAGCGTCCTGTTCAACAGGGGCAAATCCTCCACTCCTTTCATGAAGCAGGTACGACTGCAGAGCGTTCGCTCGCTCGTGGTCATCGCCATGTTCACTGCCTTTCCCGCGTTTCCCATGACAGCTCGGCGGTTGCCGGGTGGATGGCGTTCGGATCGACGACGACCTCCCTAGCCGCACGCGTCACCTGCCACTCAAAACCCATCACCAACAACCCGTTACACCGGGTTGCGGCTTCTTGCGACCTAAGAACGGCCCTGACCCAAGTGTCAGGTTTCTTTTCATCAAGGATATGCAGCAATGACCATGCTGATTGCTTTGGCAGTAACAGTAGTTGTCCTGGTGGCGTTGACTTACGTCTCCAACGCCATCGTCTACATCCCCAACGACCGTGTCGGTATCGTGGAACGGCTGTGGGGTGCGCCGTCGCTCAGCCGCGGCCTGATTGCCCTGGACAGTGAAGTGGGCTTCCAGCCGTATGTCCTGCGTGGTGGCTTGCATTACTTCTTTCCGTTCCAGTATCGCGTGCACAAGGTCGACCTGGTGACCATTCCGCAAGGCGAACTCGGCTACATCTTTGCGCGCGATGGGCATGAGCTGGTGGATGGCCAGACCCTGGGCGGGATTGTCGATGCAGGCGTTGAAGACGCTGCGGCGTTCCTGAAGGCCGGCGGCCAGAAAGGCCCGCAACGCGCGATCCTGCGTGAGGGTACCCACGCCATCAACGTAGCGCAGTTCGCCATCATCACGGCGGCCCGCGTGCACGGCTTGCTGCTTTCCGACGAGGAAAAGGGCACTATCGACCAGATGGGTAAGGTGCTGCGCGATCGCAACGGCTTCCAGCCGGTGGTGATCGGTGGCCAGGCATCCACCGTTGCGATGGAGAAGCCTGACCAGCCGGAGGGCGATCCCCGCGATGTGCTCGGCGTGGTGACTGTGCACGATGGCCCGGTCTTGCCGCCGGATGAAATCGTGGCGGCGCGCGTGGGCGATGATCCGCTCAACAAGGCCACCTTCCACAACAACTTTCAGAACATCAATGCGTTCCTGCGCGCGGGCGGCCGCCGTGGCCGGCAGCACCAGGTGCTGGTTGAAGGCACTTACTACCTCAACCGCTTGTTCGCAACGGTCGAGTTCATTCGCAAAACGATGGTGCCGGTGGGCAGCGTAGGTGTGGTGGTTTCGTATTTCGGCAAGGCCGGCGCCGACCGCTCGGGCGATGGCTATTCGCACGGCGAACTGGTAGACAACGGTTGCCGTGGCGTGTGGAAGGAGCCGTTGTTGCCGGGCAAGTACGCGTTCAACACTTACGCCGGCAAGGTGCTGCTGGTGCCGACCACCAACTTCATCCTGAAGTGGTCGACGGAAGTCACCAACGCGCACAAATATGACGAAAACCTGTCCGAGGTCGCGCTGATCACCAAGGATGCGTTCGAGCCGTTGCTGCCGCTGTCGGTGGTGGTGCACATCGACTACCGCAAGGCCCCGCTAGTGGTTCAGCGCTTCGGCGACATCAAGCGTCTGGTCGACCAGACGCTTGATCCGATGGTTTCGGCTTACTTCAAGAACACCGGACAAACCAAGACGCTGATCGAACTGCTGCAGGAGCGTTCGGCGATCCAGGAGAAATCGAGCATCGACATGAAGGAACGCTTCGCCGCCTATAACCTGGAGCTGCAGGAAGTCCTGATCGGTACACCCCATGGCGAGCCGGGAGCCACCTCCGGCCAGCGCATCGACACTATCCTGAACCAGTTGCGCGATCGCCAGGTGGCGAAGGAACAGATGGAAACCTACGACCAGCAACAGCAGGCGGCCATCAAGGAACGTACGCTGCGCGAGGCGCAGGCCAGGAACCAGATCCAGACCGAGCTGACCAAGTCGGAAATCAACGTGAAGATCAAGACCAACGAAGGCGACGCCGCCATCGCCGCTGCTGTCAAGGAGGCGGAAGTGATCAACATTAACGCCGAGGCGGAACGCAGGCGCCAGATCGCGGTGGGCGAAGGCAAGGCTGCTGCCACCGAGGCGGTCGGCAAGGCCGAAGCCAACGCAATCCGCGCCAAGGCCGATGCGCTCACCGGCGAAGGTGCCCGAATGCAGCTGGTCAACGATCTCGGCCGCCAGTTTACCGATGCCTTGCGCGAAGGCCAGATCGCCATCGTGCCGAAGATCGCCCTGGGCTCGGATGGCGGCAACGCGCTCTCCACGCTGGCCCAGCTGGCGAACGCGTTCATGGCGGAAAAGCTCGAAGGACCGGCCGGCGAGATTGGGCAGAGCTGGTTCAACGGCCAGCGTCCCGAGGATCATGCCTAAGCGCTCGGGGGTGATGGAGCGCCCCTACCCAGGTTGTAAGCCGAATCCCGTTATCCCGGCTCTGCGCCGGGATAACAGGGAATTTGTCAGTTTTGCGACAGTTTAGCCGCCTTCCCTCGCCGGCAGCAGGCGCGTGTCAAATGAACGCCACAGGCCATCCTGCCCTTCGATGCTGATGATCGCGTTGTTCGTTAGCAGCCTTTCGTCGCGAAAATACTCCATCACGAAGGTCAGCGCGGCCTTCCGGGAAGGAAAATGCAAGGCTTGGTCGCCGTGCACCAGGATGCTGTCAGGGGCATTGTCCCTGGAGTAGGGGAGATAGAACTTAGGCAAGGCGCTGCAACTTATGTGCGTAACCTGCCGGGTACTCTGGCAATGGGCTTATCGAACCCTTGTGAAAACCACGTGTTTCGCAAACGAACGAGCTGAACCGTAAGCCCTCGCTACGGCGAGGCAGCACGGGGACTTTCGATGATCTCGGATCTTTGCGGGATGGTGCAGACGACGCGATAGGTATTCGCTGCGACCTGCTTGTACACACAGCTGCCATCGCGTGCGGCCAGCTGTTCCACGATTCGACACCAGGTACTGCCCTTCCTGGCCGGCGCGGTGGCCACCCTGCAGGCCAGCTTGATGCCTTGCCGAAGTCCCTGGATGCCTTGCAACTCCGGCATTTCATCCATCGTGATCTCAAACAGGTGGCGGCCACCATGATTGAGGAATTCATCGAAACGCAGCACGTTTGTTAAATGCGTGACTGTCACTCGTGCACCCCGCGTCATCACGTTGTTGATCTGTCGAGAATACAGTCACAAGGTTTACACGCAGATTAACCATGAAAATCCCTAGTAGCAGACGGTTCACGTAAATGAACCTGTCGCGTCACGTTCACCCATGCCATCAGGATCAAGCGAACGATCACGTCACTACGACACGACACTGGTAAAGGTATTCGTCACCGAGCTTAGGCGTCGTCCGCAAGACTCCGTTTGGACCTCGGAAGCGGTTCGGGCATTCGCGTGATTGGCCTTCCCTTGGCAGAGAGTCGTCTTCGGGGACGCATGTTGTATGGACATCGATTTGGACGTGGGCCTACATCCAACCGTCCACAAGGCGGTCTCCGCCCTGCAGGCTGGCGATAAGCTGACGTGGCTGACTTGCTTCACCGCCTCGGCCAAACTGTTCGACAACGGCAAGCGCAGCAGCTTCCACCAATTCGCGCGCGACAACGTTGGCGTGATGTACTTCACCACCATCGAGCATATTGACAGCGATGGCCGTGGCATACGCGGATGGCTTCGCCTTGACGGCCATGAAGAGGTCGTCGCCTATTTCAAATTCCGCATCGATACCACCGAGATGTGCAGCCGGCTCGATGTTGCGCGCCTGGAGGGCGGACAGCATCTTGCCTTGCAGGAAGCAAGGTAGTGCCCAGTAGGCTGGGATGACAATCCCAGCATCGGGATGCCATGAAAGAAAGCTGGGATTAGCATCCCAGCCTACGCGCTATCGGCAGACGGCAAACTTTGCTCTTTCCGCGCTAATGCTCCAGCGAGCGCAACCAATACCGCAGCAAATGACGACTAGGCTCGGCTTGCCCTAGTTCCCGCCAGGAAAGTTCGCAGAACAGGTCGTGCTGGCGGCGATAGCCGCGCTTGGCCCAGAACGCGTCATTTGGGCGGTAATCGGGCGGGCGGCGCGGATCATGCTCGTCGCGCTCTACCGCGCAGAATGCCGCGAGCTTGAAGCCATTGCGCCGCGCATGTGCTTCGCGTTCATCGAAAAAGCGATGGCCGATGCCTCTTCCTCGATAGGGGTGCAGCAGCACCGATTCGCCGAGGTAGAAGATCTGCTCCAGCGCCAACCCCTTTTTGCGGAACGGCAGCTGGAACGCGGTCTGGTCGTCCAGCAATGGCATGCCGGTGGCTGCGCCCACGACCTCATTGTCATCCAGCGCCAGCACGAAGATGCTGCGCGGCGAGCGCGCGTAGGCGGCGAGATAGTCGCCTTCGGAATCCGTGCCGCCCTCATACAGATAGGGATAATCGTGGAACACCGTGCTGCGCAGTCGCGCAAGATCCTCCAGGTACGGCTCCACCGCTTCGCCGGCGCAGTTGATGATGTGCAGCGTCATCGTTTCATTCCCGCATTCAGGCGAAG
Source organism: Dyella flagellata (assembly GCF_030160275.1). Taxonomy (GTDB): domain Bacteria; phylum Pseudomonadota; class Gammaproteobacteria; order Xanthomonadales; family Rhodanobacteraceae; genus Dyella_B; species Dyella_B flagellata. Next base: position 150,583 of record NZ_BSOA01000015.1, on the reverse strand, counting down.
AATTGAGTGATCCGGTAGCTAGCTTAAAACATCGTGCCGTGCATGTAGCGCGTGAATTTGTGCCTGAATCCACTGCCGAATCGTCCCGATTGATCAAGACGTCGCCGCCTGCCTTGCACTAGCTTGCGAGGTTGGCGATTTCGAGTGACTGCTGCAGGCCTGGGAGGGACTGCTCATGTCCACTTGCCGATAAAGCATCGAAGGCGCCAGCGGGGACCAGCTGACAGCTTATCGCAAACCATGCGGGCCACGGGCCGGTATGGAGGGGCGCTTGTTACCTCCAGTGCTGCATGGATGTGTCGCCTCCTCGTTCCATCTCAATACTCACAAATCACGAGGGAACACCCATGAGACTATCCAGACTCCTGCCCGGACTTGTGTTGCTTGCCTTCTGGGCAAATGCGGCCGTCGGTCAAACGTGGACGCCGCTGAATAACGCGCCGCCGATCGACATCGGCTACATGGCGTTGGCTACCGATGGCAGCGTGCTGGCGCACGCCAGGACTTATTCCGCCGCCGATGCGCAGTGGTACAAGCTCACGCCCGACATCAACGGCAGCTACGTCAACGGCACTTGGAGCCAGCTCGCCTCGATGCCTACCGGCTATGCACCGATCGACTTCGCCGGCGGCGTGCTGGCCGATGGCAAGCTGCTGGTCGAGGGCGGCGAGTACAACAACGCGCAGGACGTGGAGTCGAACCTCGGCGCCATTTACGACCCGGTGGCCAATACCTGGACCTCTGTTTCGCCGCCCTCCGGCTGGAGCCAGATCGGCGATGCGTCCGGCGTGATCCTGGCCAACGGCACGTTCATGATGGGGCAGCAAGGGCTGTTCAACGCTGCGTTGTTCAACGAGGCCAATCTCAGCTGGAGCATTACCGGCACCAACAAGCCCGATTACAACATCGAGGAAAACTGGATCCTGCTGCCCAGTGGCAAGGTGCTGAACGTCGAAATCTATGCCTACTCGCTGTACAACCCCACCGGCACCGGATCGGAGCTCTACGATCCGAACACCGGGCAGTGGAGCGATGCCGGCAGCACCGGCGTGCAGCTGTGGGATTCCGCCGCCAGCTGCGGCGGTGCGAACTCCGCCAGCTATGAAATCGGACCGATGGTGCTGCGACCGGACGGAACCGTCTTCGCCACCGGCGCCAACTCATGCGGCGCCGGCCACACGGCGATCTACAACACAGCCACTGGCACCTGGACAGCAGGCCCGGACTTCCCCAACGGCCTGGATATCGCCGATGGCCCGGCGGCAGTGGAAACCAATGGCAACGTGCTGATGATGGCCAGCCCCGGCGCCTACAATACACCGTCGACCTTCCTTGAGTGGAACGGCAGCACGCTGAGCGTGGTGCCGGCACCTTCCACTGCAAGCGGCGATTCCTCCTGGTATGGCGCGATGCTGGAATTGCCGAACGGCCAGATCCTGTTCTCCGACCTCAGTCAAAACCTGCAGGTGTGGACCCCGACCGGTACCTATCAAGCCGCGTGGCAACCCACCGTCAACTCTGTCGCCACCTCATTGATGCCGGGCAGCACCTATCCCATTTCCGGTACGCAGTTCAACGGCCTGTCCGAAGGCGCCGCCTATGGCGACGATCAGCAGATGGCGAGCAACTATCCGCTGGTACGCATCGTCAACACGGCTACCGGCCACGTGTTCTATGCCCGTACGCATGACCATAGCAGCATGGGTGTGGCTACGGGCAATGCCACCGTATCGACAAACTTCGACGTGCCTGCAAATATCGAGACGGGTGCCAGCAAGCTGTATGTCGTAGCCAACGGCATCCCGTCAAACCCCGTGGCGGTAGTCGTCGGCGGCGGCAGTTCCGGTGGTTCTGCAGCGCTAAGCCCAAGCAGCATCGATTTCGGCAACGTAGCCGTCAATGGATATAGCAATTGGCAATCGCTGACGCTGACCAACAACGGGAACGTCCCCGTATCGATCAGCAGCGTCGCGCTTGATGGCGCAGCCTATACCGATGTCAGCTATTGCACGGGCGCAATTGCACCCGGCGCGCAGTGCGTAATCTATGTGTCGTTCCACCCAACGGCGAACGGAGCGTTCAATGGCACCGTTACCGTCAACGATGACGCGTCCAACAGCCCGCAAGTCGCCACCTTGACCGGCAACACGGGTACTACTGGCGGCGGCAACATCAATTTCTCCGGCAATATGGCGGCCCAAGGCGACTATACCTTTACGTCCAATTTTACGAGCGCCGCGGGAACGGTGACGGCTACGCTCAACGTTCCCGCCGGAACCAACTGGCGATTCGTGGCGGATGATGCCACCACCAATCAGTCCATAGCCGAGCAAGACGGTAGTGGTCCGCTAACGATCACGTACACGGCCAAGGCGGGGGACAATTACAACTTCTTCGTGCAAGCCACCTCGGGATCGGGGGCGTGGTCGATCACCGGCTCGCATCCCTGAAACCTCGTCGGTCACGATCTGGCGGCACCCTCTCCGGCTTGCAGGGGAGGGTGTTGTTTCCGGTTCGACTGCCGCGCCGCTGCAAAGCTTGCTTGTAAAGCAAATGCGCCGCTTCTCTTACGCCAATGCCGTCGCCAGGCTGCCATTCCCGGTATCGGCAACGACACGATTGCGCCCATTTCGCTTTGCCTTGTACAACGCCGCATCTGCATCCCTGCACAGCCGATGCAAGTCATAACCGGATGGATTGATACTCGCCAAGCCAAAGCTCGCCGAAAAAGTTACGACTACGCCGTCGATGTCCAGCAGTGTCGCTTCGATGGCCATGCGAATGCTTTCGGCTAGCGCGATGCCCTGGTCGCGGTCGCAGTCCAGCAGCAGGATGCAGAATTCTTCGCCGCCGAGCCGGCCGAACAGGTCGGACCGGCGTAGTTGCTGTTGGCAAATGGCGACAGTGCGCCTCAGCACGGTGTCACCCAGCGCGTGGCCGTGGGTATCGTTGATCTGCTTGAAGTGATCCAGATCGATGGCGATGAGGCAGGCGCTGCCGCCTCTTTTTTCCAGCAGCTGCAAGGCACCTTGGGCCTCGCCGATGAAATGCTGATGGTGGGAGATGCCAGTAAGTCCATCCAGGCAGGACAATTGCTTGAAGCGCAGCTGTGAGCGCTTGATCCGCAACAGCCAGAAGACCACCGAGATCAGTACCACCAGCAGCAAGGCGATGGACAGCCGGCCGCTCTCGATCGCCTTGGTCGTCAGCGACTGCTGCAACTTCAGGATGCTGTTCTGCTTGCTCAGGCGCTCGGCCTGCATCTTTTGGACCAGGAAGTGTTGCTCGGCCATGTCGTAGGCCAGCGCCTTGGTGCGCAGGTCGTCGAGATGACTCTTCTCCTGGGACGAGTAGTGTTCGTAGTAGGCGAGGGCGGCAGCGTCATGCCCCTGCTGCTTCTCCACCTGATAGAGCACCTGATAGTCGTCCGTCAGCCACTCGCCGGTGTCGTCGGGCTGGCTGATGGCCAGGGCCTCCAGGGCGGCCTTTTTGGCCTCGCTGACATGACCCAGCTTGAGGTAGGCCTGGGCGCGCTCCACGCGGGAGGACAGCATATGGGGGTAGTAATGATTGCTGCGCACGGAGGGCGCGACCCGATCGAGCAGAGCAAGGGCTTGCTCAGGGTGGCCTTCATCGATATAGAGGCTGCCAAGCATAAGCCGCATGGAATTGGCGAGGACCGGGTCGTGGTCCGCCAGGCAGGCATCGATGGCTCGTTGCAGTTCCGGGCTGGCCGAGGTCAGTCGTTTGCCGTTATAGAGCGCCGCGGCTTCCGCGGCGAGGGGCCGGCACGGGCTCTCGCCGGCAGGAATGGCTTCCTGTGCCATAAGCGCGTACTGCACCGCCAGATCGGTCTGGCCGGCGAAATCCAGCATCTGGGACAAGTTGGTCAGCAGGGGGAAGCGAACTTGTGGATTCTTGATCGCGCTCAGATTCGATGCCAGGCGGTTGGCCAGCGCAAAAGCTTCCTCATAGCGGCGGTTGATCGACAAGTTGCTCAACAGCAGGCCCGATGCCTTGGCGATCAGGACCGGGTCGCCGGACTGCTCGATGATCTGGTGAAACGCCGCCTCGGATTTCAGGTAATTCCCTTCGAACATGGTTTCCCACGCGTCGAGGTAGCGCAGATGCCACTGCTCGGCTTCGGACAGCTGTGGCCCTTCGCGGTGGATCCGCTCCAGCATTTGCAAGAATTGCGGATGGTCCTTGGTGCGCAGCCGTTCGGCCTGGTCGAGGAACTCGCCAGGATGCGCGATCGAGGTCGCCCCGTGGACAACCGGCACGAGCAGGCACCACGCCATGGCCAGCCATGCGCAGAGGCGGCTTGGCGCATTAACGCGAGCTTGCGCGCATCCCGGCTGGCTGGGCTTCGGCTGGATCAACATGCTCCCCACTTGCTACAAGCCGGTTGCGTCCAGTCCGTTTGGCCCTATAGAGCGCCGCATCCGCATCTTTGCTCAGGCGCTGCAAGTCATAACCGGATTTATGCGTACAGGCCAGCCCGAGGCTGGCAGAAAACGATATGAATGCTCCTTCGGCGTCCACCAGCGTTGCTTCGATGACCGCGCGGATGCGCTCGGCCATGGCCATGCCCTGCTCGCGCCGGCAATCGACCAGCAGGATGCAGAATTCCTCGCCGCCAAGCCGGCCGAACAAATCATATGGGCGCAGTTGCTGCCGGCAAATGGCCACCGTGCGCTTGAGCACGATGTCACCTAGTGCATGGCCGTGCGCATCGTTGATCTGCTTGAAATGATCCAGATCGATGGCTATCAGACAGGCGTTGCCCTGTCTTTTTTCCAGCGACTGCAAGATACGTTCGGCTTCACCGACAAAGTGTTGATGGTTGGAAATGCTGGTGAGCCCGTCCAGGCAGGACAGCTCCTTGAAACGAAGCTGCGAGCGCTTGAGCCGGAACAGCCAGAACACCACCGATACCAACAGCACCAGTAGCAAGGCGATGTAGAGCCGGCTGGTCTCGACCGCCTTGCTGCTCAGTGCCTCACGCAACTTCAGGATGCTGTTCTGTTTGCTCAGGCTTTCTGCCTGCATTTTCTGCAGCAGCAAGTTTTGCTCGACCATATCGTAGGCGAGAGCCCGGGTATGGATGTCGTCGAGATGACTCTTGTTCAGGGCGGAATAGTGTTCGTAGTAGGCGAGTGCGGCGACCGTATGGCCTTGATTCTTCTCGACCTGGTAGAGCACCTGATAGTCGTCCATCAGGCGCTCGCTGAGGTCGTCTGGCTGGCTCATGGCCAAGACTGCCAGTCCGGCCTTTTTGGCCTCCTCATCGTCGCCTAATTTGAGGTAGGCCTGCGCGCGCTTTACCTGGAAGGACAGCATGTGCTCGTAATAATGAGCAGTCTGGATAGAGGGGGCGATCTGGTCGAGCAAGGCCATGGCCTTCTTTGGCTGGCTTTCCTCCAAATAAAGGTCGACCAGGATGAGCCACATGGCATTGGCGACCACTGGTTGCCGGGCGTTCGTGCAGACATCGATGGCTTGGCGCAGTTCCGAGCTGGTTGATGTCAGCCGTTTGCCGTTGTAGAGCGCGGCGGCCTGGAATGCGAGTGGACGACATGCCGTCTCTCCAGGTGGGATGGCTTCCCCCGCCATGCGTGCGTACTGGACCGCCAGATCGGTCTGGTCGGCAAAATCCAAGGTCTGTGACAGATTGGTCAGCAGGAGGAAGCGTATGGATGGGTCCTTGACCTCGGGCAGGATGGAAGCCAGGTGATTGGCCAGCGCAAAGGCTTCCTCGTAGCGCCTGTTGGTCGACAGGATTTTCAACATCAACGAGGACGCTTTGGCGATCAGCGCCGGGTCACCCGAGCGGTCGATGATCTGGTGAAGCTCAGGCTCCGATTTGCCAGAGCTGCCCTCATAGATGGATTCCCATGCATTGAGGTAGCGCAGATGCCATTGCTCGCTTTCGGACAAAGCATGGGCTTGGGGCTGGATCTGTTCCAGCATCCGCACAAATTGCGCGTGGTCTTGCAGTCGCAGGCTTTCGGCCTGGTCGAGAAACTTGGAGGAGTCCGTTATCGGGGTATTCGCGTATCCAGGTTGCGCGAGCGCGCACCATGCCACAGCCATCATGGTGGGCCAGAAGCGGGTGCGGCTCGGCAATCCGGGCACGTGCGTGTCGCCTATTTTTGGGACGGCAATGGGTTTGCGTCGGGAACCGGTGCTTCCAGCGGGTCTTCTTCTTCCGGTTCGTCCTCGCGTGCCGGGGACAGGATGCCTTCCGGAGTTTTATTCTGCATGAGTCCGAATTCCGCGGACAGGCGTGTACTGTCCCCCGACGCCACTGCTGCGGTCAGCGCCTCGGATGCCTGTGCCTGAGCCAGCACTTTGCCCAGGTCTTCCGCCGAAGCATGGCGCAACGAAGCATCCTGGCCGATGGCTTCCAGTAAATCGATTGTGTCAGTCATGACATTTCTCCCCTGTTTTTCTATTTGGTAATGGTGGTGCAGCAGGACAGCGCACGCAGGTGCTTGCTGTCATGCCTAGGCATCGCCCCCAGGCCATTATCGCGCCTGATTATGGCGATGCGCACATCGGGTGCCGCGATGCCACGATGCACGGCGGCCTAAGCAAATATCATTCCTCGGCAAAGCACTTAGGCTTGCACCTCCTTGCCTGCTTTCTCCAGGGCGTCCAACGCATCCAGCCGCTCCCGCATCGCCAGGTTCAACCTCAAGGGTTCCGCCGGGGGCAGGACGACCGTTTCCTCGACGGTCAACGGGATATTGGGTAGGTCACACAGGGCGACGCGACGGACGCGCGGCTTCTCGATCGGCAGGGTTGCGCCTCGGTAAACAATCACCTCGTGATCGAGCGGGTAGTCCTGACTCAACCGATCCACCAGCACCTGGCGGTACGCGGGTCCCGTCTGGAACCGCGCCAGCGACCAATCACCTACCAGTCCGACCTGCCACAGCACCAGGTAGCCGGCCGGATCGATGCGCCGCTCATAGAACAGCAACTGGCTAGCCTCGAAGTGCTGGCAGCCGAAGCGGCCGGGGTCGATCCCCAGGTCGGCATAAAGGCAGTCCTCGGCGGAGATGCCCGGCTCCATATGTGCCTCGTAACCTTCCGCCCGCGCCATCTCGATGGCCTTGTGCGGCGACCACGCAAAGATGCCGGGATGACCGTAGAACACGCCGCAAACCCGTTTGCCGGCACGCACCTCGGCCATTATCAGAGCTACCCACTCCCGATAGGTTTTCAATCGGGACTTGCCCTCCTGGTAGTAAGGCTGAAGGCTGCGCACATCCGGATGCAGGCGTTGCAGCCACTTTTCCACGATCCCATCCGAAAGCGCCGCGAACACCACATCCGCGCGCTCGATATGGCTGCGCGCCAACGGCGTGAGATGGGAGCCCAAAGTCATACCCATGCCGACGCAGGCCAAGCTGCCGCGGCAGGTATTGTTCGAATGTGTCAAGGCGGAAGTATCCATGGCAGATGCCTGTGCAGTTTGTAAAGTGGCGTGCGAAAACAAACCAAGAGCAAAGCAACATACATGCCCAATGTTAAGAAGCAGGTGCTTTGCCACTTATGGGGAGTCGCGTCTCCTGCCCACGGGTGTATACATGTCATGAGTTCCAAGCCGGGCAGAGTCGATGAACACCAATCCCTTTGTGCGTCCCAGTGCCTTGGTCCCCGTGCTGATGTCCTTGGCCGCCTTGGCCATGGTGCTCGGTTATATCGCCCAGTTTGGCGCGGCGCACCAAGCCGATGAAGGCGCCGCCGCTCATCTATTCCAGCTGCTGATGGTCTGTCAGCTCCCCATCATTGCGTACTTTGCCATCCAATGGCTGCCCCGCATGCCCAGGCGTGCGCTGGCCGTTCTGTCCACCCAGGCGCTCGCCGGTTTGGCAGCATGTGCCCCGGTTTGGTACTTCCATTTGTAATACGTCACCCGCAACCCCTCGTGCGACCAACCGCCGTGTCCGTCTTAAGTCCGTAGGACTTCGTTGAGCGGGAAGCTGCCGAGTTGGTGACAGGCCACGCGTCAGGCCATCAGGAGCTTTCAACCGGCCGCACCACGCCGTCGGCGCAAGTGAGTGAATTCCGAAAACTCCCAGCGGCGGAAGGCTACGATCGCGCTGCAGCCGTCGCGAACCGTCAGGGGGAGGCGGGCATCGGCGCGCGCCAACTGCTCGAACTCCTCGATCAGGTGAGCCATGGCAGCCTGCATGCGTGCCCGTGACCCTTCCGACAGGGTGGCGCCGACAAAATGAAAAGCATCGCCCGCGCCGTCGAACCGTTCACCGAAAAATTCGGGCAGCACGCGCGCCATGAAGAACCGATGCACCGGCCCATCCTTGCGCCAGGAGAAGTTGCGTGCCGTCAGCTTGCGGATGCGGGTGGGTGGCCGGTAGTCAATGATTTTCAGGGCATCGAGCTTCAACAACAGCGAAACCAGTTCGTTCTCGTCGATGCGGAAGGTCGACATGATTTCGCCGAAGCGCCAGTTGTTGAGGATGAGATAGGTCGTCAGCAGCAGCTTTGGATCGGCGATCAGCGAGGATTCCTGCTTATGGCTGAGTTCGGTGATCGCGGTGGCGGCGGAGCGCTCGGCCTTGATCAGGTCTTCCAGGCTCAAACCCAGCACGTCACAAATGCTGTCCAGGCGCTGCAGGGTAAAGCCGCCACGGCTGAGATCACGTTTGATGGTGGGTTCGCTGACTCCGAGCATGGCGGCCAGTTCGCGATAGGTGATTCCGCGCTGACGCAACTCGGCGCGAATGGCATGCACGAGTAGGGCGGACGCCGACATTTCATTGGCCTTGATGCCTGATTGAAAGAAGGTATCACAATTTGATACCTGTGGTTTCGTGGTGCGACCGCTTGGAATCAGTGCATTGCTCGCAGAAAGCGCCTGGCGCAAGCTGATTTCCGGCGCTGGTTCGCCAGGCCCACAAAGAGGGGAAGTCAATCTCCATGCCGTCAATCCCGGCCCACGGGACGGATGAGCGTGTGCGTAGCAAACCATCAAAAGGAGCACGGAAGATGTCTATGCTTGCCATCGTAGCGACGTTTTTTCGGATACGTGGCCGCATCACGCGCAGTGAATGGCTGTCACGACTCATTATGGCAGCACTTTTTTGCAGCGCGTTCGGCGGTTTGTTTGGCCATTTCTTCGGCGACTTTGGATCCGGATCGTTCGCTGTCCTGTTCATCGGGTGCGCGATTGCCCTGGCGGTGCGACGCCTGCATGACGTCGATCGATCGGGTTTGGCTGTAGCCGCGGCAATCGTGCCGGTGATAGGGCCGATCTGGCTGTTCATCCAATTGCTACGGCGTGGTGTGGCGCACGAAAACCGATATGGCGTCGATCCGGCCAGCCATGCGGACTATCTCAAAGTCGATATCGCAAGGTGACCGGCCGATGGCTACCGTCAATGACGTCACTCAGCTCAACCGTATTGCGGTCTTCTCCGTAGCCACGCCAACCACCACGCAAGAGGTGGTCGACGTACTGCGTCAAACGCAGCTCCCGATATCCATCGGTGGCGGCCACTTCAGCATGGGCGGGCAAACCGCCAGCCCAGGCAGCCTGCATCTCGACCTGCGCCAGCTCAATCGTGTACTTCGTTTCGATCCCGTGGCTGCCGTCATACGTGTTCAGGCGGGCATCCGCTGGTGCGACATCCAGCGCTTCATCGATCCGCATGGGCTGGCCGTAAAGATCATGCAAACCTATGCCAACTTCACGGTCGGTGGCGCTCTGTCGGTCAATGCACACGGCCGCTACATGGGACTTGGTCCGGTCGTTCTGTCCGTTCGCGCGATTACTCTCGTACTTGCCAATGGCGACGTCGTCGAGGCAAGTCGGCAAGAGAACGCCAAGTTGTTCCATGCCGCCATCGGTGGTTACGGAGGCATTGGCATCATCGTCGAGGCTGAGCTCGAACTGGTGCCGAACACGCGCGTCGCAAGGACGGACGTGAAGATGCCCATGGCGGACTACAAAGCCTGGTTCGAGGCCAACATTCGCGCACGGCAAGAGGTCGTGTTCCATAACTTCGACCTGTATCCGCCGACTTACTCGCGTGGCCGGGCCGTCAGTTGGACGATTACCGATAAACGCGCCACGGCACCTCGCTTGCAGCCGCTGAAGCGCGGCTTCTGGCTGGCCAAATACCTGCTCTGGGCGATCACGGAAACACCGCTGGGAAAATTCCGGCGCGAGTTTCTGTATGACCCGATCCTGCACTTGGGGAAAAAGGTCCACTGGCGAAATTACGAGGCGGGCTATGACGTTGCCGAGCTGGAACCCTTGGGCCGTTTCGATCGCACCTACGTCTTGCAGGAATACTTCGTGCCAGTCGTCGCCGTCGCCGAATTTGCCGCGGCGATGGGCAAGGTGTTGTCGAGGAACAAGGTAAACGTCGTCAATATTTCCATTCGCCACGCCTCGGCGGACGACGGCACGGTGATGGCATGGGCTCGCGGGGAGACCTTCGCCTTCGTGCTGTATTACAAACAGCGCACGGACGACGGCGCCAGGGACCATGTGGCGGTATGGACGCGCGAGCTTATCGATGCCGTGCTCGCCGTGGGGGGCACCTACTACCTCCCATATCAACTGCACGCCACGCCGGAGCAGTTCCATCAAGCCTACCCGCGAGCGAAAGAAATGTTCCGTTTGAAAGCGGAGCTGGACCCGCGTTACCGGCTGCGCGGGGCTCTTTGGGACCGTTACTACACGCCGATGCTCGAATTTGCCGTCCCCCCCTCGCCGTCCCCCGCCCAGGCCTCGCAGTTCAAGAGAGTCTATGGGGATGAGCGCGCTGCTGATCGCTTCTATGCTTTCCTGCAAAACATCTTCCACGTGCTGCCGGAAGAGCGACTACACGCCCTCATCAAATCGCAGGTGGCCAAGCATGGCAACGACGAGGCTGTCTATCGAAGTATCCAGGCGGGTCTGAGGTCGATCACGCCGGTCCTGGCGATGCTGACGCATGCGCTGCCTTCGCTCGCCGCGCAGAAGGAAGAAATGGCTCGCCAAACGGCTACGCTGATTGGCAGCGCTTCCCTGCGCGACTATGTGGAAATCGGCACGACCGGCCGCTATGCGCGTGCGTTGCGCAAACATCTGAAACTCAAGGGCAACCTGAGCCTGGTGCACGATGTGGCTCCAGGTATGAGCCCGGTGGATATCGTGGAGCGCGGACAGTTGCGCAAGCTGGGCGACTTTGTGCCATTGAAAGACTACGCCCCGATTGCGTTGCCGCCGAAGAGCGCGGATCTGGTGAGCTGCTTTGTGGGTCTGCACCATATGGCGTCCGACAAACTCGCGCCGTTCCTGCAATCCATCGCGGACATCGTGCGTCCGGGAGGGTTTTTCGTCGTTCGAGACCACGATGTCACCACGCCGGAAATGGATGCATTCGTTTCGCTCGCGCATACCGTCTTCAACGCAGTCCTGGGTGAGACATGGGAGACGAATCAGCGGGAGCTGCGCAACTTTGCAAGCATTGAGCATTGGATCGGGTGCATCGAGGCAGCGGGCTTTCGTCACACGGGGCCGCGTCTGCGACAGGCTGGGGACCCCTCCGACAACCTGCTGTTGGCGTTCCAGCGGATAGGAGATCAAGCATGAAGCGCAAAGTCCAATGCATGCTGCTTGCCTTGCTGGCAGCGGTGGCAGCCACGGTGGCGACAGCCGGTGTCCTGCCAGCTGAAAGCGCCGTACCGCCGGACGCTCGACGCGGTGCCGAGCAAACCCTGCTTACGTTTCCAGAATGGTATCTCGTGCATAGCCCGGCCGAGTACGCGCGTATCGTGCAGGCCCAGCCTTCGCATGTGTTTCCCTTTTTGCAGCAGATCGGCCAGCTCTGGTCGAGTTACGCAACGGTCAGCAGGGAGCAGATCCGCGAGCACTACCCGCTCAACCCTGGTTATCACGTCATGATCTGGGTCATCGCCTCCAGCACCACCGTGGAATACGCTCTACGTTCGGCCTATGAGAATTCGATCGGGCGCGCGAGCTGGTTGCTTGGCGGCCGAAAACTTACGGACGAGGACCGCTATGCGGCCAGGGCGGCGCAGGAGTACGTCGACTTCATCAGGCAGCAACCCTGGTATCTGTTTGACTTCACTTCGAGGCTGCGGCATCTATGGACCGACGTGCCGCTGTCAGGCCCCTGCCTGCTGCGCAAGTGGGAGCGCCGCTACGTACTCACAACTGAATATGCCGTCAAGGCTGTCTATGCCAAGCTCATCGAGAAGGCGACGCGCGCGGCTTATACGCCAGCTTTGATGACCACCGATGTAGTCGTCGATCACCTGCCTGAAAACTGGAAAGCGCCGCCCGAAGTCACGCTTATCCAACGATTGTCGAATGGTCGCGCGCTGCTCGCTTTGCCGCGCTATTACGACTTTCGCATCGCCGCAACCGCACTGGCGCGACAAGACATTCGACTCGAAGACATCGCCGGCAATGCTTCGACGATACTCGTTTCCGTATGGGTACGAGGCACTGGTCCGGAGCCTCCTGGCAACTGGAGGCTGTTGTTCGAGCAGCCGCTTACCATGCCCGCGCAGACACGGCGACTTGCCTTGCTGGTGCCGGTCCGCCAGTTATCGAAGTTCCTGGTGGATGCGCCGGCCAAGGGAATGACCGTGGAGCATGTCTATGACTATTAAGCTCAATCCGGCGGCAGCCTCGCCGGCCGAATCACCTTAGTGCGAACCGAGAAGATAGAAAAAGCACGCCAGGCTGAAGCAGCCGAAGGGAATCACGATCAGCCAAAACAGCACTGGATTCCTTGCTCGCGAAAGCATGGTGCCCCTGACATTTATCTGGCCACTGTAGACGCCGCGCCCAACCCAGGAGGCGAGCATGATGCCCAAGAGCGCGAAAGCCAGTTTGGGTGGAGGAGTGTGCCCGCCTCCTGAGATCTGCGCTATCAAGATCAGTACGAAGACACCCAAGACGGCAACGAGGATCAGTCCGTCGTTGATCGTGCCCCATAGTTTGTCCAGCGGCTTTGGCGCTTCGTCACTTTCATTCTTCACTACACCACCCTCGGGCATCAAGGCGAGCCACCAAGCATGAAGCCCGGCCTGGTGCCGGGCTTCCCTTTTTTTGCGGATCGGCGGAACGGAACGAGCGGCTAGTCGTCCTTGCCGAACAGCCCGCCGAGCACCGAACCGATCACGCCGCCGGCAATGGCTCCGCCGATCGAATTGCCGGAGTCGCCGCCGATAATGGGCGAACTCGACCCTGCCTCACGTGCAAGATAAGGTTCCAGCGAGTGTGCCAGGTTCGGCATGGTAAGGGTCTGTAGCCAGATCTGGCCCGGTCCGGTGAGGTTCGCGATGAACAGGCCATCCCCGCCGAACAGCTTGTTCTTCAAGCCGGGCAGCAGGGTGATTTCGAAGTTCACCGAGCCTTCGAACATGCCGATGTGCCCGGGGTGCACCTGCAGCGTTTCGCCGGGGGCCAGCGTGTAGTTGACGATTTCGCCGCCCAGCTCCACCCAGGCCCGGGCGTTGCCGGTGAGCTTTTGCAGCACGAAGCCTTCGCCACCGAAGATGCCGGCACCGAGCGAGCGCTGGAAGCCGATCGCCAGCTCCACGCCTTCCGTGCCGCATAGAAAGCCATGGCGATGGATGTAATAGGTCTGCCCGGCGTTCACCTGTACTTCCACGATCGATCCGGGCACTTTCGCCGCGAAGGCAACCATGCCCGGCGAGCCCGAAGTCTCGTATTCGTTCATGAACAGGCCGCCGCCCGACAAGGCGCGCCCGACCACGCCGAGAAAGCCTTTCGCACCTGCGGTGCGCGCCGAAGTCTGCAGCACGACATTGCGGGTCATCCAGGAAAACCGGCCCGGCTCTGAAATGATTCTGTCACCCTGCTCCAGGCCCACTTCCAGGACCGGCAAGGTCGTTCCCACCGTACGAGTCTTCATTGCATTGTTCCCCTACATGGATATGTATCTGCCGGGTACGCCGGCAGGGTCTTGCTGTGCATCCATTCTTGCCGAACAAGCTCCCTTGGGCGAGTGCCATCATGCAGAGGATAGGAGATCGCCATCCTTAAGCCAGCGATCGAAACGGCGGCGAAGACTTGGAGTCGCGAAACCGAGTGCCGCGCGCGCAAATAGAAAGGCCCCCTTGCGGGGGCCAGTTGCTTCATCCCTAGGGGGGTGATGAAGCTTAGGGGTGCTAACCGCCGGGCTCGCAGAGGAAGGGCTGCCCGGCGCGCATAAGATTGCCCCTGGAAGAGAGGCGCTGCAATTCAGGGGGTGACCCGACGCTTTGTAGGAATAGGACTACAAGCTGCGCCCGTGCAGTTAGACTGGCCTGGCTGCCATTGTTCGCTGTCGATCCAAGGCGGAAGCCCCGGCGCACGCCAAAATCAGGAATGGGACAAGAAGATTATGGAAGAGCAGAGCTACTCCCTTCGTTACCGGTCAAGCCGCATGGAAGTCTGGCGGTGGTATTGGCGTGCCTGGCGATCCAAGTATTGGTGGTGGAATCTGCTCATTGCCGCAGCCGTAACTTTGGAAACATTGGCAAGCTCAGGCGAACGATTTGGATTTGCTGTTTGCTTGCTTCGATTCGCGTGGATTGCGCCTATGGTTATCGTCCTGATGGCTGCGTGGCCGCAGATCGCATTCAAGAGCCAGGAACGTGTACTGGAGGTGGGGCCTGAAGGATGGTCATCACGCATTGCCAAAAAATACGGTTCACGAACATGGAAAGCGGTCGCATCGGTTCAGAGCAACGACGAGGTCATATCCATCGTCAGCGCTTCGGGTAACGCCTTGCTGATTCCCATGCGGGCGTTTCAAAGCCAGTCTGCCCGGGAAGCGTTCCTTTTGGACATCCGGCGTTGGCATGAAGCATAGAGCGACTGGCGGCCGACTGTATCTTGCGGTGGCAATCAGAGAATGTTTGCTTCCGGCCCAATTTAAAACGCCCCGAAATCAGGCAAAGATATGTTTGAACCTGTCACCATCGACACCAAGCGCCTACGACTCCGCCCTCTACGCAAGGAGGACGCATCCGCCTTTTTCGAAATGTGGTCCGATCCTGAGACGGTGCGCTACTTTTCGTTTCCGCCCATGCAGGATATCGAGCAGGCTCACGCTCGCATTACCGACAAATTGCAGTCGTCGAGTAACGGCCATAGCGTGACTTGCGTGATCGAATCGAGAGACACGGGCGAAGTGATTGGCGATTGTGGGTTGTTCAACGGGGTTTCGCTCTCCCGGCGCGCGGAGATCGGCTACTGCCTCGGACGCAAATACTGGGGAAAGGGCTACATGGCGGAGGCGGCCGACGCGCTCATCGAACATGGGTTCAAGCAAGCGGGGCTGCACAGGATCGAAGCCGACATCGATCCGCGCAACCTGCCTTCGATCCAGCTGATCGAGCGGCTTGGATTCAGGCGCGAAGGCTATCTGCGCGAGCGATGGCTGATTGGAGGAGAGGTCGCGGATACCGTCCTGTATGGCCTCATCCAGAGCGATCGTTATTAAACCCAATACAGCATTCCAATTCTCAGCAGTCTGACCATTCGATCAGTGGGAACTACATGAAGATCCGCGCAACATCCGCGTTCCTGGCAGCTTGTTGGTACGCCTGCCTTGCCCCGGTTCCTGTCAGTGCGTTCGGACAAACTGCAACAGACGGCAATGTTGCTAAAGCGAGTGTCCCCAACAAGCCCCGGGCTTCCATGGAACCCATGCAGATCCCCAGTCACGGGGCGCAAATAAGCGCTTTGGCCTACGTCGCGGCAGGAGCTGGACCCCATCCGGCGGTGGTGCTTCTGCACGGCATTCCGGGCTATGAGCGCAACCTGGACCTGGCCCAGGATATCCGCCGCGCGGGCTGGGACGTGGTGTATTTCGACTACCGCGGCTCCTGGGGCTCGCCGGGAAATTTTTCGTTCTCGCATGGCATCGAAGACACCGCAGCGGTGCTCGCCTACGTGCGACAACCCGCAAATGCCGCGCGACTGCGGCTGGATCCAAAGCGTATCGTCCTTGTAGGGCACAGCATGGGCGGCTTCATGGCCGTGCAGGCAGCTGCGGCGGATTCCGGCGTAAAGGGGATGGCGTTGATATCGGCGGCCGACATGAGTGGTACGTTCGAGCAGTTGGCGAGACAAGAGTCTCGACAAATAGCCTTGCACGATATGAGCGCAGGACTGGCCTCGGTGGGACTAGCCCCGCTCAGCGGATGCACGGCGGACGGACTCGCCAATGACCTGGCGGATCACGCGTCAGCTTGGGCATTGCAGTCAAAGGTGGGTGCGCTCAAGAGCCGCCCGGCGCTGATCGTCACATCGGACGACGGTATGGCGAGCGACAATGATGCTTTTGCTGTTGCACTTCGGCATGCCGGCAATACACAGGTCACCACCGTGCACTTGCCCACCGACCATGTCTATTCGGATAAGCGCATTGAGCTTTCGCGTGCCGTGCTGAAATGGTTGGCGTCGCTGCCCAAATAGAGTCGATGGCCCGAACGCGTAGGCTGGTATGGCAATCCCAGCATTGCCATGCTTGCAGCCTCACGATGCTGGGATTGTCATCCCAGCCTACGCGTTGCAAGGATTCGAGTAGGCGCCGAATCATTCATGACTCAGTCGTCGTCCTCTCTCCACTCATCGGAGTCCGCCAACATCACCCGGTTGCGACCCGCCAGCTTGGCTTGATAGAGCGCTTGGTCCGCGAGCCGGTGAATATCGTTCGCGTTGGCGCCCAGCCGATACTCCGCAATGCCGCAGCTGAAAGTCGTGGTGAAAGTGAGATCGCTGCTGGCGCGCTGGCGTACCAGGGAAAACGCTTCGCGCAGTTCGTTCATCAGGTGAAGGGCCTGTTGGGTGTCGGTATCCGGCAGGATTACGACAAACTCCTCACCGCCGATGCGGCCGACGATATCGGTCCGGCGCAGGCGCCGCTTGAGCAGCTCGGCGAGATTCTTCAATACGCCATCGCCGATCAAATGGCCGTAGGTATCGTTGACGTTCTTGAAGTGGTCGAGGTCGAGCGCGGCGAGGCAAAAACAGCTTTGTTGACGCATGGCCCTCGCGGTTTCCGTGGCAAGGCGATCCTTGGCCGCGGCGTGGTTGAGGAGACCGGTGAGACTATCCTGTTCGATGTGGGAACGCAGTACGCGATAGCGCCGTAGCCGGGTAGAGACGGCGGAGACCAGGTGCTCGGGCGTAATCGGCTTGGTGAGGAAGTCGTCCGCACCCAGCTGCATGGCGATCAATCGACGATCGGTATCGGTTTCCGTGGACAGATACACGATCGGTACCAGCACATAGTTGTCCAGCTGCCGGATGACGGCAGCGAGTTCCGCACCCGTGCACCCGGGCATGTACATGTCCATCAGCACCAGGTCCGGCTTGAAATCGTCCAGGTGGGCGAGGATTTTCATGGGATCGGTCACGATGTCGGTGCTGATGCCGACCGATTGCAAGGTGACGGCATGGTGGCTGGCCAACGGGGCGTTGTCGTCGACGATCAGCACCCGATAAGGCTCCGGCGGCAAGTCGGTGACCAGATTGTCGAGCCGGGCGATCAGTGCACCGACGTCGATCGGTTTCACCATATAGGTAGCGCCTCCCGCGCGGGCGGCAGCGAGTCGCGCTGTCAGGTCGTTGCGGGAAGAGAAGAAGATGACGGGTGTGCGCAGTTGCCTGGCAACCGACAGCTGGATGATCGCTTCCGGGCCGGCAAGATCGCCCTGCGGGAACACGATGTCCATCAGTACCGCGGCCAGCAAGGGATCGACCGGCGTTTCGAGCAGCTGCGTGGGCGTCTCGAAGATCTTGACGATGTAGCCGAAGTGGCCAAGCTGCAGGCTGAGATCGGTCGCCAGGGAGGCGTCATCCTCAACCAGGTAGATAAGCTTGCGCTCCGTTTCCAGCACGTTGCTCGCAGGCAGTATGGGAGCCGGAGCGGGAACCATTGGGTTGCGCGCTTCCCTGGCCAGCGTTTCGATCAATTGGGCCGCGGAGTCGCTTTCTTTGGGAGTGAGAGGTCGCCCGTCGCACAAGGCAGCATCCACGAGTGTCTCAAGTTGCCGTGCCGCCACGGAGAGAGCGGGGTAGCCAAATGTGGCCCCGGATCCGGCCAGGCTATGCGCCAGGTGGCGCAGGTTCGGCAGCTCGATCAAATCGTCGCGCTGGCGAAACGCGTCTTCCACCTGGGCAAGTTTGGCGGGAAGTTGCTGCGCGTAGTTCTCCCGTAGCAGGCGCAATTGTTCGGTGACGTCCGGCAGGTTTTTCATGGCAACCTCAACCACGGTGTCGGTTCCAGATGTCACGCACTGTGGTGGATAGCGTCATCGGATCGAATGGCTTGGCAATCACGTCAATCGCACCCTGCTGCCGGTAGCGTGTCACTTCGGCCGATTGCACCTTGGCGGTCATGAATACGATGGGTGTTTCCTTGAGATCGGGCAATTGGCGCAACGCGCTGAGCGTGGAAGGGCCATCCATGCCGGGCATCATCACGTCTAGCAGAATCAGGTCGGGGCTGAAGGCCTGCACAGCGTCGAGCGCGGCCTTGCCCGAATCACAGATGCACACGTTGAAACCGCCCACGGCTTCCAGTGCAAGGCGAGCTACGGCCCGTATATCGGGCTCATCCTCCACGTAGAGGATACGTTCCAGGGATTTGACGACCACGTCTTGTCTCCCTCTCTAGAGCTTGCGGGTAAGGGACTGGATGGCATCCAGCAATTCGGGATTGGTGACATGCGACTTCACCATCGCCGCGGCGACACGGCCGGATTCGGCGATGGGCAATTCGCTCGCCGAGAAGACCAATACCGGCGGCCGGGGCTCCAGCTGCTCGATGAAGGGAATCAAATCCCAGCCGGAGCGATCCGGCAACGTAAGGTCCAATACCACCAGGTCGTATTGACTGGTCGACAACAAGACCGTCGCTTCCTGGAAGGTGGCCGCGCTGCTGAAATCGGCCATATCGGCGCACAGCGAAGCCACGATCTTGCGAAGGTCGGGATCGTCTTCGACATGCAGTACGCGGCTCTTTCCATCCGCGCTGCCGGCGATGCCGTTGCGAACCGCGCTGAGCAAGCGCCCCTGGTCGATCGGCTTGGCGATCCAGTCGACGACGCCAAGCTCATCGCCTTCGTTGAGGCGAGGAACCTTGCGCAGGTGGCCGGAAACCACCACCACACAAAGATCCTTGAGCGCAGGGTCGGCATGCATTTCGTGCAGAAAGGTCCGGCCGTCGAGACCGGGCATCTGCACGTCCAGCGTCATCGCCGCGAAGCGTTCCTCGGCCAGCAATCGCCGCACCATGGCGCCGTCATAGGCGGGTATCGCCTCATAGCCGGCTTGTTCGAGCATCATGCACAGCAAGGTGGACACGTCGCGATCGTCCTCGCAGACGAGGATTCTCAACCGGTGCGGTGTCGCTTTCAAAGGCTCCGGAGGAGTGGCTGGAACGGTTTCGGTCCATTCGGGCAAATCAAAATGGAAGGTCGTGCCTTCCCCTTCCTTGGTGTCGAAGCCGACGCTGCCGCCCATCGCTTCCATGATCGCCTTGGAAATGGACAATCCAAGTCCCGTGCCGCCCTTCGGGCGCGTATCCGAAGAGTCCGCCTGCGAGAACTTTTGAAAGACCTTGGGGCGGAACGACTCCGGGATGCCAGGCCCTTTGTCGGTTACGGATACGCGGATCAAGTCGTCATACCGGCCGATCTGCAAATCCACGCTGGCGCCTTGCGGTGAAAACTTGGCGGCATTACCCATCAGGTTGGTCATGACCTGCATCAGGCGATCGGCATCGACGCGAACCCAGATGCCGGGCATGGGTTCAGTGAGCTTGAAGCTTACGCCAAGCTGCTCCGCGTAAGCGCGATTGACGGCCATCGCCTGTTCCACCAGCGGCTGCAACTCGTGTGGCTTGAGGTCGAACTGCATATGCCCCGCTTCGATCTTCTCGATATCGAGAATGTCGTTGATCAGCCGCACCAGCCGCTCGCTGTTTTTGCTGGCCAGGTCGACCAATGCCTTGGTTTGCTCCGAAAGCACACCGCCTACGCCGCCGGCCAGCAAACCTAGCGACCCCATGATGGAGGTGAGCGGCGTGCGCAGCTCATGGCTCACGGTGGAAATGAATTCGTTCTTCATTCGTTCCACTTGCTTGCGCTCGCTGATGTCCTCCAGCGTGCCGACGTAGCCGAGCAGTTGTTCGCCATTGCGCATGGCAGCGGCTTTGCAACTTACCCAGGTGGTAGAACCGTCGTGGCGAAGGAAATGGCAGTCGACGGTAAAGTTGCTGTTCTTCTTCAGCATCTCGTTCCACAAGTCCAGCACCCGCGCCTGATCGCCAGGATGGATACCGAAATTCCACGGCTTGCCGCGCATGGCTTCATCGCAATAGCCGGTGATCTCCTGATACATTTGATTGACGCGCAGGCACAAGCCATTGGAGTCAGTCACGAACGTACCCAGTGGCGATGCTTCGTTCATGGCTGAAAAGCGCGCTGTACTCTCGACCAGGTTGGCCTCGACCCGCCGCCTTTCGTTGATCTCATCGGCAAGTCCGCTGGCATAGCGGCGCTGCTTGCCTAGCACCAGGCCGATGGCGGCGAGCCCGGCTAGCGCTACGACCGCTAGCGAACCGAACGCCTGCTGCAGAGATTGCCGCGAAGCCGTCGCCAGCGAAGACACCGGGCGAATGACCTCCAGCACGCCACGCACGTCACCCACCTTCCAATCTTTTTTCGGGCTGTCCGGACGGGAGTTGTGGCATCCGATGCACTGCGGCAGCATGCGGTCCGCCACGGCGTATCGAAATACGTACTGGCCTTGATAGGTATCAAAGCGACTCTGCGGCTGGTCGGGATTCTTCTGCAGAGAATTGAGCGCGTCGCGTTCGAAGTCGTCGTGAGGACCGCCATCCTTGCGCCAGGGGAACGGGTAAGCGCTGTAAAGGCGCACCTTCAAGCCCGATCCGCTGGCACCCAGCTGCTGGCCAAGCTCGATGGTGAAGGTTGCCGGCAAGGGAATGGCGGCGTCCTGCTTCTGATAGTCGGGCATCACCTGGATGCCATGGTTGCGGACACGTTCGACGACGTTGGAAGTGTAGAGGGCGCGAACTTGCGCAATCGTCCTGGTTTGCAGCTGCGAGCCCTGTTTGGCCAGGGTGGCGACCAGCCTCTCCTGGAGATGGCTCATGTACCAAAACGTCACCCCGGAGGCGGTGACGACCAGCACCATCAACACCAGCACGATGTGTTCGAAAATAAAGCGCGTGATGGCATTGCTTGCGGCGGACAGATTGCGCGTTATTGCGTTCAATTTACCTCCCCCTGTTGGAAGGAAAACCGTCAGCCCGACATGCTCATCTGCAATGAATTCTTTCGACCGGAAGAGCGGGGTCTGAATCGTCGCCAGCGAACTTTCGCCGCTTGCTGCGAGATAGAACCCTTTGCCCTGGTGCCCACTGTTTCAATGCATTTTTTTCACATAGTCTTGGTGTAATTCTTGTGAAGAATGTTCATATCGCATCGTAACAGTTGCGATTATCTCGCTGGGTAAACCCGAATACATGGCGCTGATTGTCACGACAGGTAACGTGTGCCGATGCGTTAGGGAAGGACGTTCGCGCGAAAAAAACGTGCCGGACGAAAATTTCATCGGTTTTCCGTGGCGTGAGATGCGCCGCGCACCGCTTGCTTCCCTCCCATGAATACCCAGGCACTAGCTGCGCTCAGCAACGCCAGCGTCGCGGAAATCAGCATCACACAGCGAAAGCCTGAGAGAAACGACAAGTGCACCGCGTGCTTCAGTGCGTTGACGGTCGCGGCAGGATAGCCACCGGGAATCTCGATACCCGCGAGCTTCTGGCGTTGCCCGACGACGGCGGAAACCAGCTGCACCGGCGCTTGCAGATTTCGAAGCGCGCTGTCCAGCTTCGCGTTGAAGATCAGGGTGAGTGCGAACCCGAACAAGGCAATGGCAAGCAGAGCCGCGGCGCGCGACACCGCGTTATTAATGCCGGACGCCGTGCCGGCCAATTCTTTTCCCGCCACGTTCATGACAGTAGTTGTCAGCGGCGCGATGGTAACAGTCATGCCAAGCCCGAGGACGCAAATGGCGGGAAAGAACGTCGTCCAGTACGTGCTTTCAGTGGAGGGCACGGCGAACATAGCGAATCCAACCGCCGCAATCGTTGGCCCGATCACCAACGGCGGCCTGGCCCCGAACCGGTCTACCAGACGTCCTGTCCAGCGCGACAACAAAAACATTATCGCGATAAACGGCAGCAACGCGGCACCTGCCGCCGTCGCGCCATAGCCCTGTACCTGGATCAAGTTCAATGGCACAAAGAACAGGCTGCCGCCCAATGCCGCATAGAGCAACAAGGTCAGCATGTTGGCGCCGGCAAAGGCTCGCTCGCGAAAAAGTGCCAATGGCAGCATGGGCGATACGGCGCGCGCCTCGACGCGGGCGAACAACAGCAATGCCAGGATGCCGATACCAGCAGCCATCCAGATCGGTGTCGCTGTCCACCCACGAGTGGGTGCTTCGATGAAAGCGAACACCAGTCCCGCCAAGCCAACCGTCACCAGGCAGGCGCCAAGCACGTCGACTGGACCGGCCACGCTGCCCTTGCTCTCAGGCACCTTAGCCACACATATCGCCAGTAACACGGCGCCCACCGGTACATTGACCAGGAACGCCCAATTCCATGAGTAGTGTTCGACCAGAAAGCCGCCGATGACCGGCCCGATCGCGGCGGTGATGCCACTGAATGCGGACCACGTGCCGATGGCTGCCCCCCGTTCCGATGGCGGAAAAGTCGCGCTGATCAAAGCCAGGCTGCCCGGCACTAGTAGCGCGGCGCCGATGCCCTGGAAGGCGCGGGCCACTATCAATGGCAGCACCGCCGAGGACAGCGAGCAGCCGATCGAGGCCAGCGTGAACAGGCCCACGCCGAGCATGAAGATACGTTTGCGGCCGAAGCGGTCTCCCAGCGTCCCGCCTACCAGCAGCAACGAAGCGAGAAACAGCGCGTAGGACTCCATCACCCATTGAGCGTCTGAAGTCGTGGCGCCAAGATCCTGCTGGATGGCCGGGAGTGCGACATTGACCACCGTGCCGTCGATGAAGGCAAGGCTGGACCCAAGAATCGCCGCCACGAGTGTCCAGCGTCGTGATGGCGCCGAACAGGGCTTCGCCTGTGTGCCACAGAGGATGACACCTTCTTCGCAAGGTGGTTTTCCGATCTGGCTCATGCGATGCACCGTGATCGAGACTTGGCGGAGCTTACTCCGCTATCGGCGAAGGCGATCGAGCAGTCCGGCCGCTTGATTGCGCTGGCGGAGCGAGAACCGGGTATCGTATGGTGTGCTTCCGATTCAGGGCAGACGTTGTCGTCTACCAGTGCTTCTACCGCGCCGAAAGTCTTGAAGGGGCAACAAGTGCGCCAGCGCATCTTCGGCCAGACGAAGAGCATGCGGGCATCAAAAGCAAATCGTGATTCGGCATCGGGTGCCTGAGTCAAGGTCTGTTTTCGAAGTGCACATTATGAAAAACAAGGATTTGGGCGAAGTCTTACGGAAGGAAGAGATATGACGGACGTCGAACGTTTGACTGGTACCGCACGTCAGCGATATTCAGAGATGGATTTGGCCAATTTAAAAGAGATGTGGACCGCTGACGGCCGGGCGGAATGGGCTGAAGCCGCATTGCGCGACGAACTTCTAGAACGCGGGGTATCCGAGCAAGATCTCGATGTGATCGCTCGGAGTAGAGCTGAGATTGCCGCGAATGCGCCGCCGTCAGCGCGAACGACTCTTTGGAACTATGGAGTGGTTGGACGTATCCTCACATTGGCTGGCATGTTTGCATGGTTCTTCATTGGCCATGCTTTTGGGGCCTCGGACAAGGTGGGAGTAGCCGGGGCTTTGGTTGTGGTCGGCACTTACGTTTACGTATTGAGTCGCCGAACACAGAAACAAAAGGAGCACTCTACGGCGACCTCGACAATTTTTGCTATGAATTGGCAACTGACCGAGGCGTGGTTTCTTCTTATAGCCATCGGCATCGTTGCGATCGCGATATTCGTTGGGTGACGAGCTTGCACAGCAAGACCTTTCTGCTCAAAGGAAAGAGGCGCTTTGAGCCTCCACTTTCGAGCCATGGCAGACACTGGCACATTAGGTTTCCATTTCGTTACCTCACAAGGAGGTGCTCGTGAACATGACCGACATCCCATTCGGTACGACCGACTGGTCGTCTGTGGACGCAACCCAACATAAGGGTGAGTCCGGCTTCGCCTATTGGCGCACCCGGCAGTTCGGAAGCATGCGGGTTCGGATGATCGAATACACGCCCGGCTACCTTGCGGATCATTGGTGCGTCAAAGGCCACATCCTCCTGTGTATGGAAGGCGAGCTTCACACGGAACTCGAAGACGGTCGCAAGTTCACGCTAAGACCTGGCATGAGTTATCAAGTCGGCGACGGCGCGGAGCCACACAGGTCCTATACGGAAGTCGGCGCCAAGCTGTTTGTCGTCGACTAAGCTGTCGCGGCTTGGCTCCTGCGCCAAGCATTGCCGTCTCATTCGATCAGCGCCATACACTATAGCCAGCACAAGCCAAGGGAGTGTTTGTCATCGACATCGCAAGTGCGCTGCTAACCTTTGCACAGGTAGCCATCGGCCTCGCTGGTTTCTCGGCAATCCTGGTCGCCCTGAGCGGTAAACCCCACCAATGGACGGCAGTCGATGCGTTCCGAATCCGGAATATCCTCGCCTTCAGCTTCCAATCGGTCTTTCTGTCGCTTATACCCTTTGTACTGACGTTTTTCTCGTTGCCTGGGCCGACGGTGTGGCAAGTTTCGTTGCTCATACTCTCGACGACGACATTGGGAGATGTGCTGCTGACGCTTAGTGGCGTCTACCGGTTGTCGTCTGCCGAACGCGCCGTTTTGAACGTCATGGTGGTGTTCTCAGTGGTAGCTCTACTGTGCACCACGGCCGCATTCGAACTACTGGCAGCATTCGGTATCGCGCGTCCGGCATCAGGCGTTTATTTTCTTGGTCTGGTGGTTTTGTTGGGGATCTCGACGGTATTGGTGGCTAGGTTCCTGTTTGCCAGGCCGGCCGATTGACTATTCGCCAGGCGGCCGCTTGCGCTGCGAATAACAGACAGATGCATAATGAAGCGGACCACCCTGCTGCCAGGTGCCGAACCTCATGCGCTATCTGTCGCTACTCCTGCTAGGCCCTTGGCTCGTCATGTTGGCCTGGGCCTATTGGGTGGTGGAAAAGCGCTTTCGTGTCACATGGCAGCTCAAGCTCTATGACGTCATGGTGGTTCTCATGGCCCTTGGCGTCGCCTGCGGAAGCGCCCTGGTGGCTTTTGACGACATCGCCATTCAGAACGTAGGTGGCTTTGGACGGGAAAGTGGCGGCATTTGGAAACAGGTCATGCCCGCGCTCTACGGTTACGGCGCTTTTGCGGCAGTGATGGTGCTGGGCATCGTGATGCGACTCTTCCTGCGAAGACACGAAAGCCATTTCGTCGCTCAAAAGAGAGGATAGAGAAGAGTGGCGCTGCACGGCTCGACGAGTCGTGAAGCAAGGCGCTTTCGCCCGGACAGGCGGCCATCAAGCCATGGCCAGGCGGCCGGCCAACTTTTGCAGGGCATCCCGCAGTAGCACGGGACTGTTCACGCGAAATCCGAATGGCAAACGAGCCAGCTCACGCGCGAGCCAGTCCAGGTCATCGACCTGGCTGCGCATCAATACACCGCGCTCGATCGGTTCGAATACGCCGATGGCGTTGCCAAGGTTGTTCATGGCGTGTGGCAGGTCCGTAAACAGCTCCACTTCGGCCAGATAGGTCCGCGGCTGGGTGGCGAGGCTGTCGGCAAGATGGGCAAGGGTGTCGAAGTGGGCTGGGCGTTCAAAGCCGTTGGGCAACTGGGATACGGCGGTGATGCGATCCAACCGGAATGAGCGCAGCTCTTGACGAAGGTGGCAGCGCCCGACGAGATACCAATAGCCATGGCGATGACCGATCCCAAACGGGTCGACGTCTCGCTCGGTGTGCTCATCTTGGGGCGAGCGATAACTCAAGCGGACCTGCTGACGTTCCTGCGCGGCCTTGCTCAGCTGCATGAGCAGGGTGCTGTTTACGTCGGGAGCAGGGCGCCCGCCTTCCAGGCTGACGGTTTCGGTCAACGCACGCACTTGCTGTTGCAGTCGCTCGGGCATCACCCGCTCAAGCTTGGCTTGCGCGCTGGCAGCCACCGCACCGGCATGGGTCATGCCCAACCTTTGGGCAGCGAGCAGGCCTACCGAAAGCGCCAGCGCTTCGTCATCACTGAACATCATGGGCGGCAATTTGAAGCCGGGCACCAGCATGTAGGCGCCGTGACGCCCGCGCTCGGTCGTAATCGGAATGCCGATTTCCTCAAGAATGGCGATGTAGCGGCGCAGGGTGCGAGGATGGATAGCCAACCGACGTGCCAGTTCGCTACCGCTGATTCTTCGGTGCGCTTGCAACAACTCCAGAACCGCCAGGGCTCGGCTAGTCGGGTGGTACATGCAAAGGTCCCGGGCAGGTAATTAGGACGGAAATTGCCCTAATGGCTGCCTAGCATGCAGGCGTCCTGTGGCTACCGCAAGCGAGCCATGCTCCAGTGCCGGCGGCCACTTATCGCTTTTCGCCAATGGAAGGAACTCCCTGTGAAAGCTTTCGCTTACGTTTGTGCCGCCTTGTTGGCCTTGAGCTTAGGCTCCCCGGCCGTCAAGGCTGCAGCCGACAATCCTCGCTGCGCCGACGCTGCCCACCGGCAATTCGATTTCTTTGCCGGCAACTGGGACGCTTATGACAGCGCCGGCAAGCTGCTTGGCCACAATCGCGTCGAAAAGGCCCATGACGGCTGCGTGCTGATCGAGCATTGGAGCGGTGTGGAAGGGGAGAGCGGCACCAGCCTCAACATCTATGACGCCAACCGCAAGGTCTGGAACGAGACCTGGGCGAGCAGCCACGGCACGCTGCTGACCATCGAGGGAGGCATGCGCGGCAAGCAAATGGTGATGATCGGCACGCATGTTGAAGACGATGGACGCGTTACCCTGCATCGCAATATCTGGACGCCGCTGCCGGACGGCGTGCATCAGGTTTGGGATTATTCGGTCGACGGCGGACAGACCTGGATCGTCAACTATGACGGCTATCTGCGGCCGGCCAAGGCCGCACGCTAAGGACAAACGCGACGTCTTTCCTTGAGGTGCCCAAACAGGCCGACATGAGGCCTGGGTATCCGATCAATCAAGCTGGCCGGTTTCAAACTGAGCGGCCAGCTTGCGCAGCCACTTCTCGTTCCAGGTCATCTCTCCGGATTCCAGCTCGGCAATCAGCCCGTCCAGCCATTTGATCTCGGCTTTCAGCAGCACTTGCTTGTATTCGTCATCCAGCAGGAACAGCCGCGGCAACCCCTTGCCCAGCAGTTCCTTCAGGTGGCCTGATGCATCGGTCCATTGCTGCTTTTGGGTTTCACGTCGTCGGCGCAATTGCGTAAGCACCACCTCCGGCGAAAGCGCCATCACCGTAGCCAGCGCGGCTGGAAATTCGTTGAACTCGGGCCGCGGCTCGCCCAGCATGCTTTCCAGCCAGGCGTGGAAAGTCTTCTTGCCCAGCGGCGTGATCTCATAAACCACCCGCTCCGGCCGGCCTTCTCCCTGTTGCGTTTCGCGTACCTGTATCAGTTCGGCCGCCTGCAGCTGGGCAATGGTCTGATAGACGCTGTTGCGTTGGGCCACGTTGACCACCTTGCCCTTGCCCCGCTGCTTGATCAGCTCATGCATGCGATACGCGTGCGAGGGGGCTTCCGCGACAAAAGCGAGGATCACCATCGCCAGGGGCGATCGCTGTCGAGGGCGAGTTTTCAAGTGCGCGTCCTGAGGCCTGGGGCAGCGGGCATCTTGCGTTCATAGTCATAATATGTCTATATAGTCATACTATGACCAAACTGGAGGGCAGGCGCATGGCTGCCATAAAACACGCACTCGTCATCGGGGGTGGCATCGCCGGCCCGGCAGTGGCGCTGGCGTTGGCCAAAGCCGGTATCCGTTCGACGATCTACGAATCGCATCCCGTCGGGGCGGACGGGCTGGGCGGCAGCTTGATGTTGGCCCCCAACGGTCTTGCGGCGCTAAAAGTCATCGGCCTGGATGCCGAGCAGTTGGCGCTCGGCCAACCCATCGCGCATATGGCCATTGCAAACAGCCGTGGGAAAATCCTCAGCCGTTTCAGCGGGCTCAACGGCATGCAGCCCAGTCGGGTGATGTGGCGAGCCGAACTCTACAAAGTACTGCGCGATGCGGTGGAAGATGCCGGCATACCCGTGGTGTATGGAAAGCGGCTGATCGAGGCAAGCGAGACGGCCAGTGGTGTACGTGCGCAGTTTACCGATGGCAGCAAAGCCCAAGGCGATATCCTGGTCGGGGCGGATGGCATTCGCTCTGCCGTGCGCGAGCTGATCGATCCGAACGCACCCATCCCGCACTATGCAGGCCATTTGGGATTCGGAGGCTGGGCGCCGCACGGCACGGTTGATAGCGCTCCTGGCACCATGACCTTTGTATTCGGGAAGCGCGGCTTTTTCGGTTATTGGCCGGACGCGGATCAAGGAATCTGCTGGTTCGGCAGTCTTCCGCACGATGTGCCGCTATCCACGGCAGAGGTGTGCAAGATGCCTGCTTCGCATTGGATGAATCGGCTGCGTGAGCTTTATCGCGACGACCAGCCGGCACAGGCCTTTTTAAGACACGTGGAACCCCATCAGCTGTTCGCTGCCGGCGCTAGCGAATGGATGCCGCCGGTTCCTCACTGGCATAGTGAAACAATGGTGCTGGTGGGCGATGCGGTGCATGCGCCGTCATCCAGTTCCGGGCAGGGAGCCTCGCTGGCGATAGAAAGCGCGGTGCAACTTGCGCGTTGCTTGCGCGATATTCCCACGCCCTCAGCGGCGTTCGCCGCTTATGAACAGCTGCGGCGCGCGCGCGTGGAAGCAGTGGCAGCCAGTGCCGCCAGGACCAATAGCCAGAAAGCCTCGGGGCCGTTCGCCAAGGCGTTGATGCACATCATCATGCCGATTGCATTGAAGACGTTCTTCAATCCGGCCAAGGTGTTCGCTGCGCAGCACGGCTATCGGATCGATTGGAATGCTCTTGCGCTGCCTTGCCCACATGATTTCTAAATAATTCGCAAAATCATGTAGTTACAAGCGACTGCAGCGGTGCCATGAATTGCGCGCATACTGGACCGGCTTCGTCCGCCCGAAGTGATCAGGGGCCTCAACTCAACCGTGCAGGGCACAGCCCTAAGCGAGGTTCTCATGAACACCACCACACCCTGGCTAGCGTTGTCGTTCACGCTGTTATGTGCCACCGGAATCCAGGCCGCGGACACCAGCGCTCCAACCATCATACGGGACTACACCGATATCGTGGCTCCCGCCGATCAGCAGGCCTATGAAGCGGGCGTCAAAAATTTCAACCAATGCCTGCATCAACATGGCTTCAAGTTCACGTGGAAGGCTTGGGTACATGAGACGGGAAACACCTATAAATACTCGTATGTCTCGGACCCGCTCTCTTGGGAAAGCTTTGATGCGATGAACACGGCGGGCAAGGCCTGCGACCCGACGCTCAGGACGGCCGTAAACCCACATCTGAAAAGCGAGACCAGCTCGTTTTTGGAGGTGATGCCGGAATTGAGCCATATGCCCAAGGCCGCAGACCCTGCATCAGCCCTGATTGAAGTCACGTTCTTCAAGCTCAAGCCCGGCCATGAGGCGGCCGAAGCGTTTGTAGCCGCCGCCAAGAAAATCGCGGCTGCCGCCGACAAGTCCAACTGGGCCTTCAACTACACGATCGGAAGAGTTCGAGAGGGAGACGAAGGCGCACCCGACTTCATCCTGGTAGGCCCCGCCAAAAGCTGGGCGGATCTCGGCAAAGAACCCGACCCCAGCGTGTGGAAGATGGTCGAGAACGTATACGGAAAGGAGGCCGGGCAGGCCATTCGCAAATCCGTCAACGAGGCTCTCCAAAGCGTTTCGTCACACGTAGACAGCTACAGCGCCGACCTGACGTACACGGCGGCTGGCAAGTAAAAGGCAGCCCCAAAGGATGGGGTGGATCAGATTCACTTCCCAGGTCGGAAGTGAATCTGGCTTCATTTCCGTTTGCGCCTGACAAACATCACTCGACCCTGGCATGGTCGCGGCCTATCTTGAAAGCATCGCCTTTCCAGAGATAGCCCCGATGTCGTTTCCATTTGACTACGCCATCTCGCTCATCTGGCTGGCCTGGCTGATCTACTGGTGGGTCAGTTCTTGTGGCACGAAAGCAGCTGCGCGTGTGGATAGCTGGGGGACGTTACTGGTGTACCGGGTACCCTTGGTGATCGGCGTCCTGCTGATGCTTGCCGTCGCGCCGGGGCGTTGGTGGCCGTGGCTGCTGCAGCCCTTTCTACCGGTCGAGGCGGCACTGGCTTGGATCGGAATGGTCCTTTTGCTGCTGGGCTTGGCCTTCGCCTGTTGGGCACGCGTGGTGCTGGGGCGCAACTGGAGCGCCACGGTGCAGCTGAAGCAGGACCACGAGCTGGTAACGGCCGGCCCGTATCACTGGGTGCGTCACCCGATCTACACCGGCGTGTTATTGGGATTGCTCGGCACCGCTCTGGTTAGGGATCAATGGCGTTGCCTGCTTGCGCTGGCCATCATTGCCGCAGCGTTCTGGTACAAGCTGCGGCACGAAGAAGCGTGGATGCGCGAGCAGTTCGGTACGGCGTACGTGGATTACATGCGCCGGACCAAGGCCTTGATCCCGGGTGTCCTGTAGGGCTGTCGCAGACTCGACTAGAGGTGCGCGTCAGGATCGATGCGTTGCAGAAATTCATAGCGCGCAGCGCTATGGTCTATAAGCTCGTGCGTGTCCGCGCCGATCACCTGCCGCAAGAGGCCACCATTCTTGCTTGCGACGGCCGGCCAAGCCGGTAGTCCCGCGCCATTGGGATTGCCGGTCTTGATGAAGTTGGCCCAGTAGCCTTGCATGAGATCGGAAACCTGGTGGTCGGCGGGAGTCCAGGCATAGACGTGGTTGCTGGATAGATTGCCCAGCGCGTATTCGATCTCGCCGCTATGCACCGCTCCTGCATCCGGGCCAGCGCTGCCATCCAGCTTGGCTGGGCGCGCCTGGGTGAAATAGTAGTAATACACCGGGGCTCGTCCGGTCTGGCGTTGCAGTTTCATCCAGCGCCAGGTAGCCGAAGCGATGAACTGGTCGCCTGCGACGGCCGTGCCAGAAGCCTTGATTTCCGCTTCGGTGCGGCCCGGATAGAGCTTCAATGCCTCGGCCGCATGCACGCCGAAGCGCTTTTCCATGGCGGCGCGATAGTTCGCGGGCGTAGGCGCCTGGTCGTCAAGCACGCTGGGGTAATCTCCTTCCTGCGAATTGGAGCCTAGCAGCAGCGGAATATGCGCCTGCGCACCGGCCTGGTAGATGTCCTCCGGCGATCGAGGCAGGAAATAACCGTCGACGGTAGGGTAGAACTCGGGCACCTCCTTCTCGCCGGCGGCCTTGAGCAGCACATCGGCACTCATGGCGCGCAACTGCTCCGGCGAGTGCGCACCGACGCGCTGCTGGAAAGCCTCGCCTTGCTGCTTGGCCAAGGCCAAGGGTCTTGGTTTGAGATTGCCGAGGATGGAGCCGCTCTCACCGATGGCACGCTGCATCAAACCCTTCGACAACGGTGAGGCCATCTGCGCCGACACCGACATGGAGCCGGCCGATTCCCCGCCGATGGTGACCTGATCCGGATCGCCGCCAAAAGCGGCGATGTTGCGCTGAACCCAACGCAGGGCAGCATTCTGGTCGAGCAGGCCATAGTTGCCGGTGGCGTGTTGTGGCGACTCGGCGGCCAGCGCCGGCAACGCAAGGAAACCGAACACATCCAGGCGATAGTTCACCGTGACGGTGACGATCCCTCGTTGGGCGAGACTGGCCCCGTCGTAGCGGTATTCCGAACCGTCGCCACCGGAGAAGCCACCGCCATAGAAGTACACCAGCACCGGCAACTTCTCGTTCGGCTGGCGCGCGGGCGTCCATATATTGAGATACAGGCAGTTTTCGCTCATGCCGTTGGAGCGAAACATCATGTCACTGAAGATCGGGCGCTGCATGCAGCGTGGACCGAACTGTTCGGCCTGCCGTGTCCCTGCCCATGCGGTTACGGGTTGCGGCGGCTTCCAACGCAATGGCCCGACGGGAGGCGCGGCATACGGGATGCCTTTGAATTCGTTCAAGCCAGTCTTGCTGTCATGAACGCCCGACAGCTTGCCGGTGGCGATGGTTGCGACGGGTGGCGAGTCGGAAGCCGTGGCGGAAGTGGCGAGTGCAATAGCCATGGCGGGAAGGATGCAGCGTATACGCATAAAGACAGTGAGCATGGATCAGGTCTTCGTATCGATTGCGTGGAGTCTTCTCGCAAGGACTATAGCCTTTTTGACCAGGGCATCTCCAGCGGTCGGTCAATCAGTATGTGTGTGGGACGCGTAGGCTGGGATGACAATCCCAGCTCTCGATGACGCGCCCGGCATCCGATGCTGGGATTGTCATCCCAGCCTACCTACGGTTGAGCTGTGCGGATCAGTACCCATCAGTAGCATCAATGCAGCGACCGGACTCGCAAATTGCGCCCTTTGATCTTGCCTGCACGCAAGCGCTCCAATGCCCTGTTCGCCAGCGATCGAGTGATTGCCACATAAGCGCGCGTGGCGAACACGTCGATCTTGCCGACGTCGTCCGCCTTGAGTCCGGCGTCGCCGGTCAGTGCACCGAGAATGTCGCCGGGGCGTAGCTTGTCCTGCCGCCCGGCATCGATGACCAAGGTCTTCATTGGCGCAAGGTTCAGCGTCTTGCCACGCGGTGGCGAAATCTTCAGCGGATGCCAGGCCAGCGGCCGGCCGAGCACCTGCTCGATGTTTTCGGCCTTGGGTTGTTCGCGCGGCGTGCATAGCGTTATCGCCAAGCCCGTTTGACCGGCGCGGCCGGTGCGGCCGATGCGATGCGTATGCGTATCGGGATCGTGGGCAACGTCGTAGCTGATCACCAGCGGCAGTGCGGTGATGTCCAGCCCGCGCGCCGCGACATCGGTGGCAATCAGTACGGAGCAGCTGCGATTGGCGAACTGCACCAGCACTTCGTCGCGATCGCGCTGTTCCATGTCGCCATGCAAGGCCAGCGCGGAAAATCCGCGGCGGTCCAGCTCTTCCGCCACCGCGTCTACATCGCGGCGCATATTGCAGAACACCAGCGCATGCTGGCCGCGTTCGCCGGTAAGCAGCTGGGCCAACGCATCGAGCTTGCGGTTGGGATCTACGTCGATGAATTGCTGCTCGATCGCGGGCTTGGTGTCGGTAGGTGCTTCTACGGTGATTTCGACGGGGTTGCGCTGTAGACGTCGACTCACTTCGCGGATCTCGTCCGGGTAGGTGGCCGAGAACAACAGGGTCTGGTGATGCTTGGCGATGCGCCCGACGATGTCGTCGATGGCTTCGCTGAAGCCCATGTCCAGCATGCGGTCGGCCTCGTCCAGCACCAGCACCTTGATGCCGCCGCCGTGCAGGCTGCCGCGCTTGAGGTGTTCCTGTACACGACCGGGCGTGCCGACCACGATATGCGGATCGTGTGTCAGCGAGGCCAGCTGCGGTCCCAAAGGCATGCCGCCGCACAAGGTCAGCAGCTTGACGTTGGGGATGTTCGCGGCGAGCTTGCGAATGGCCTTGCTCACCTGGTCGGCGAGCTCGCGCGTTGGGCACAGTACCAGCGCTTGCAAGCGGATCGTTTCCACTCCCAGCGACTGCAGCAGGCTCAGTCCGAACGCGGCGGTCTTGCCGCTGCCGGTCTGCGCCTGGGCGATCACATCGCGCCCTTCGAGCATGGCCGGAAGGCTTTGCGCCTGGATGGGCGTCATCTCGCTGTAGCCCAGTGTTTCGACACTGGTGAGCAGGGCGGGCTTGAGGGGAAGCGTGTTAAAGGCGGTCATGCGACATGATCGCACAATCGGGCTTTTCATCCCCGAGAGCTTGCTTCACTCCTTTGAGGAAGTGCTTTGCTTCGTGACTTGCGATAGCCAGCGATCAAGCTGGTTGGCAAAGGACTGCCGGTCACGCATATGAAAGGCTGACGGGCCGCCAGTTTGAACGCCGGCCCCGCGCAGTTCCTCCATGAAGTTGCGCATCGACAAGCGTTCGGCCATGTTTTCGGGCGTATAGCGTTCACCGCGCGGATTGATCGCTATGCCGCCCTTGTCGATCACGCGCGCGGCGAGCGGAATGTCCTGCGTAACGACAAGATCGCCGGCCTGCATACGCGCGACAATTTCGTTATCCGCCTCGTCAAACCCGCCCCGCACCGTAAGGGCGCGGATATAGCGCGACGTGGGACGCGGTAGCGCATGATTGGCGATCAGCGTCACATGAATCTTTGCTCGCTCGGCGGCGCGGAACAGGATCTCTTTGATCACACCGGGGCAGGCGTCGCCATCCACCCATATTTGTGGGCCAGTGGTGTCGGGCGAATTCATGCGAGACCTTTGGTCGCCAAGAGACAGTGACTCACTATATGCAAGGGAGGTGATTTT
The DNA here is from genome assembly GCF_030160275.1 of Dyella flagellata. Taxonomy (GTDB): domain Bacteria; phylum Pseudomonadota; class Gammaproteobacteria; order Xanthomonadales; family Rhodanobacteraceae; genus Dyella_B; species Dyella_B flagellata. The sequence continues at coordinate 115,895 of NZ_BSOA01000015.1, read as the reverse complement.
ACCTGGCGCCGAAGGGAACTTGCTCTTGGCCGGGAGCTACTTGGCAACTTTGGTAGCGCCGTTTCCATTCGAAGCCTGCTTGGCGTAATCGGAACGAACCGCCCTGCAATACGGGCCGTTCATGACGAATCGTCGACAGGTACTTGGGCGACTCTCGTAAATGCCGCAGTTCATGTGGTTGCGGTCTAGCGCTACACACCATCCGTCTTCGCCGTGTGCCATCACGTGAACACCGTTGGGAAGATAGGTGGTGTACTCAGGAGGAATATGGTCTTCCGGCGTCAAGACGACGGTCAGGCGACAGCACACCGCTGCGCAGCTCTCGCAATGAGCTGCTTTCTTATCTTTCCGCCCGGGCGGGATAGGGTCTGAGGGACGAGTGGAACAGTCTGGCATTAGTGCTCTGGTGGAGCGCCGCCTCTTGGCCGAGGCGGTTCGTGAGGAAGCGTGGCGTACAACTGCTGAACGGCGACGCGAAACGCGGGAAACAAGCTAAGTCAAGCCAACTATAGTACACCAAGGAAACAACTGGGATTGTGTACTGCCGAAGCCTCTTGGTTATGGGAAAGGAGGGCCCTGCACAGCCGACGGTTTAGGAGTATGGTGACTAATCCAGTCATCACCCGCCCAGGTGCCCGAATGAACGACACACCACGCCCCCTTTCGGTAGCGACCATTCATTCGATTTATTCCGGCAAGAAGATCACGTCTGTCGTCGAGCAAGCCAAGCATTTCAAGTCGACGAACAGCTTTGCCCGTGATGTTTCGCATTCCGGCCAGGCGCCCGAAAAGGCCAAGGTGGAAAAGAAGCGGCCGGATCGCCCGTGACGTTTTCTTTTACTGTCATGTCGGGTAAGTGAAGCATGCCTTGACGGGACGTGCGGCGTGCCATGTGCGCGAGTATGAGAGTCGTCGCGCATAAATAATTTGCTTGCCATAGACGATGCTTACGTCCAGCCGGCGCGGCAACGTCCGTTAAGGCAAAGCCAAACGTAGGATGATGACGACTTGACAGGGACAGGGGAAGGAATGAGTGCAGGTCGTTTGGCCAATTTGGCTCTAGTACTCGCAGTCGCCGGTTGGCTGGCGGCGTTCTGCGGCACCACGGCCGTGTTAGGGGATCCAGCGCCGACGATTCCGCGTTCAGTCATTGAGGCTCAGCGGCACCTCAGCACCAGTGTCATGCTGCTTGGGGTCTTAGGCATCCTCAGCTCGCTTTGGCTCTCGGGGCGCAGCTTTCCGGAAGCCAAAAAGCGTTCGATCTTGGTGATCGCATTGATTGCGGTTCCGGCCGCTGCCGTGGCCGTAAGCTTGTACTGATTGCGCACAAATGGCCAATGTTCGCTTCTGACCTGAGGAAAAATAGGACGTCCTGCACCGGGCGGCCATTTCCCAGTCGTTTCATTAGAGAGTCGTGAACATGCCTTCCAAGGATGTTGCCAAAGAACTATCGCGCCGCTTCTGCGATCCCTCACATTTGACCCGCATGGCCTGCTGCTTGCCGCTAGCAATACTGACCAGTGCCGTGGTGGCAAAACCATCGGTTTGTTGGGTCGATAACGTGATCCGCATCGGACAGGATGTTGAGCTCCAATTCGTTGCGGACGGCGGCGTTCTCGTGCGAATCCAGGAAGCAGGTAAGGAAATGGCGCCAACGGATCGCGTCTATCGTGAGATAGGTGACCGGATGCATCGCCTATACCCAGGTGCCATGCAACCCGAGGCAGTAGTGTCCAAGGTCATTCTGTCTGATGGCGAAGCTGCCTGGGTAAGCACCGGATTGCATGGTGCTTGCACCTTGACGCCGACGCACAAGGGCGCGAGTTTGGGCGTGATGGCGACAGCCACGATGAGCATGGGCGGTCTACCGCCCCAGGTGACGTCCCAATTCATTGCAGCGGGGGAGGGGAGGGATGTGACGCCATGAGGTTTTCCGGACTTTGCTCGTCACTCCCATTTGGTTGAGCTGCTGGCCCGGCAGTTCGCGGTTTCGCTACCATGACACTTAGAGAGAGCCTGGCGGGTGGCTTTTTTGGCGGCTCCGTCAACCCGAATCATGGCTGGTCGTACAGGGGAAAATATGGATAACCGTCTCGTCAAGGTCATAGCCTTGTTGGTTTGCGTGTCTTCGGCGCATGCGTCAGACGCCGCGGCGCCCTCTCATGCTTCGGTGCTGAAGGCAAATCTTCAATACCCGGCCGATGCGGTCAAATCGCACCATGAAGGTGTTGCCATGGTGCTAGCGCATGTCGATGCGAGCGGTCAGGTTGCGGAAGCGCGCCTAGATAAGACCAGCGGCTTTCCCGAACTCGACCAGGCCGCGCTGTCCAGCGTCAAGGCATGGTCATTCAACCCGGCCACCCATGATGGCCGGCCGGTGGATGAATGGGTGACGTTGCCGGTGAGCCTCAAGCTCCAGGCGACGCCTTCCGCCTCGCCGATGCCTACGCCCCTTGAGCAGGCAAAGCTGCGGGAATGGATACGAGCCCAAGCCAATCCATCGCAGGAATTTGGATTTCTGTTCGAATGCAAGGGTGGCGATGGAAAATTCTCCACGACGCGCATCCTTGGGCGGGATTGCGTCGTGCACGAACAGCTAGGGCCGTACGTGGTGCTGTCCGATTCACCAACGGATGGCTGGCGCAAGGTTCAGACAACTTCACAAGCCGACTTCTACCTAGACAACAGCAGCTTTTCCTACATCGACGCACAGGCTACGCCAAAGCTGGGGGCGGGGCTATCAGCCTGGTTCAAAATGGTATATCGCAAGCCGCAGGTTGTTACACGCAGCACCAAAAAAGAGACGTTTACGACACGCATCATGTCCTTGAGCTATGGATGCAAGGGCAATAGGCTGGATTACGGCGTCGAGTGGTTATACGACGCTGATGGAAAGCTGGTTGACGCCTACCCACCATCCCCAACCATGATTCTGCAACCGCAGGATCCAATGGCACAGGTATTGAGCTCCTATTGCAGGGCTGGCACCTAGAAATATTCGCGCGGCGGCAAGGGTGGATCGATCGGCTGAAACTGCAATGCATAGCGTTCAGTTTTGCTTGAACTTTGGAGAAGCCATGGACGACTTGATATGTGTGAACTTGGGTTTGCTATAAGAACGCTGGATGACGGGGAAAACATGTCGCACAATCCATACGCCGCCCCGGCGGCAACGCTCGAGCGGTCGGAGTCTGCCAGTATCGCTCTCTATTCACCCATGCAAGCGGCCATGGGCGCGTTTTTAGGTGGTCCGGTTGGGCTTATCTACTTCCTGCGGCATAACTTCACTGCACTGGGAAACAAGTTCGCTGCGCGAATGTGCTTGATTGCCGGTGCGCTGCTGATTGTGGCTCTTGTGATCGTTTTACCGCTGTTGCCAGGCAAGTTTCCAAGCACGCCACTGACTGTTGCTTACGTGGTTATCGCTCGATACATTGCCACGAACTATCAGGCCTCTAAGCAGACGATTGCCGAATCCACTCGATACATTTTCAAGTCCAATTGGAATGTATTGGGTGCAGGACTGCTTTGCCTCCTTGTTTCCGTCATTGTGCTCGTCGGTCTGTATTGGGTGTTTCATCCCTCGGCAATGCACGCCTGAAGTCCTGGAGAGCGGGAAGTGAATTGAGCGCTAAACAGGAATTTACATGTTCAAAATAAGTCGACTAACTGCGATCACGTTGCCATTTTTTCTGGTCTTGCAGATGGCTACTACGCAGATCGCGTTTGCATTTCAGGACACGCAGAGTCAAGAAATCACACAACATGATCAGCTCACAAATGCGTATGTAGCGGCGATAACCCACGAAGTCATGTCCCATTGGCATCCCGACCCAGGCTTGGTGGGTGCGTGTGTGGTTGAAGTCACACAAAAGCCAGGTGGTGTGGTTGTGCAGGCAGCGCTTCTTCCATACTGCCGGTATAACGACATTGAAAAGCAACGAATGGTCAAGGCGATCATGGATTCGTCGCCGCTACCTTACAAAGGTTTCGAAGCTGCCTTTCGGGCTAAGCTAGACATAAACTTTGTACCCGATTCGAGTAGTTCGTCATCCACGCCTTGCCACGTTGGTCCTACGCTCAAAGCTTGCCAGAAGGCCAAGATAGATGAGCTGTTCAAAAAGTTGGACGAAGCTCAGGCGCAGATGAAAGCCAAAGAGCTGGCTGCCAGATACGTGGAGACCATTGGTCAGGCCGTTCGAAGCCAATTCGTGCGGCCGGAATTCATGCCCCAGGTACCATGTCTCGTAAAAGTCGTCCAAAGACCCGGTGGCTGGGTCGTAAGCGCTGCTGTGGATCAATCGTGCCCTTATGACACGACAAGTAGGCGTGCTGTGGAAGGCGCAGTCCTACGGGCGCAACCGCTTCCGTATAAAGGCTTTGAATCGGTATTCTCACCCGTCCTCGAATTTTCGTTCGATCCCAAGTTCCGGGGCGTTGGCAAATAGGTCGATCAGAGTGAGCCGCGTACTACTTTTCGCAAGAGCAGGAAGGAGGTGCCTGAAGCATTTAGCAACCTCCTTCCCTATGGCGTTATAGCGCTTTGTCCGCCGGTACACCGGAAAACCCAGCTACCGTACGTAAGGCATCGGCATCCATCAGCACCCCATCCATCATCACGAGTTGGGTTTGACGCAGTTCGCCGATGTTGACTTGCGGGTTGCCGTTGACCAGCAGCAGGTCGGCAGCCTTGCCCACTTCGATGGAGCCGGTGCGGTTGTCGGCGCCAACCAGGTGTGCCGGCACAATGGTGGCGCTTTCAAGCGCTTCGGTGGTGGTGAGTCCGGCGCCCACGTAAAGCTCAAGCTCGCGCACCAGTTCCATGCCATAGCCGTCCGTTCCCGCGACGATGGGCACGCCGGCCTTGTGCAGGACACCCACCAGACTTTGCAACTTGGCGAAGCTGGCGCGGTAGTCTGCGCGTGTGAGTCCCGCGGGAACAGCCAAGCCGCCTTGGCGCAAGCCACGTTCGAAGCTCGCGGGTAATGTGCCGGCAAACGGAGCATATGCAGGCGAAAGATTGCCGTTGTCCTGGACGTAGAAGGCCTCGACGACTGCGAGCGTAGGATCGGCAGTGATCTTGCGTTGCGCCATCGTTGCAATCAGAGATTTCATCGGCTCCGCATTGAGGTCAACATCCTTGGCTAGGCGTGCTGGCCCCTCTACACGCTTAAGGCCGGCAGCCGAAGTCACCGAATCCGGCATGGCCTGCATGATCACGTAGTAGATGTGGGTAAGCTCATCGTAACCGTCAGCAATAGCCTGTGCGGGGCGCATTCCTACGGGGAGGTGCCCATGCACATGCAAACCCAGGCGATGTGCCTCGGCAGCCGTGGCGCTCACCCATGCGGGATTGAACGAACCGTAGATCTTTATCGCCACAAAGCCGTCGGCCTTCGCTTGTCGTACCAGAGCAAGAGCCTGGTCTTGGGACGTCGCGACACTGCCCACTTGCGCGGTGTAAGGACTTTTGCCATCGATCAGCGATGAAGGGTAGACGTGCGGAAGCAGCAGTTCACCCTTAGCGCGTCTGGCCGCGCGCGATAACGTAAGGGGATTGACGTTGCCGGGATCGCGTACGGAGGTGATGCCCAGCGATAGCAGCACCGGACCAGTCGAATCGCCTTCTACGTGCTGATGCGCGTCCCACAGGCCGGGCACCAAGGTTTTCCCAGTGCCATCGATGACGTCTGCGCCCTTGGGCACAGGTATGCTGCCGGACGGACCGACCTTTGTGATGAGTCCATGATCGACGACAACGGTTTGGTCGTCGGCGAATCGATTTCCATCGACGAATGCGCGCACCTTTACAAACGCGATGGGTGCGGCGGGTTCTTTCAGAAACTTCTGCGCGATGTTGCGCGAACGCAAAGCCAATGCATCGGTCTGCGCCTTTTGCAGCATCGGAACCGCGCTTTCGTAACCCTCAAGGATATAAGACAGCGCCAATGAGTCGATTTGGGCGAACATCTTGCCCGCTCCATCGGCCCATATCACGAAGGGCGTATTGTTGACACCCGTAATGACATAGGCGATTACTTTCTTCTTTGAAGCGCCATTGCCGACGAAGGCATTAGCGAGCACTTCGGCATGAGCCTGGCCGCTAGGTAACATGGCTAACGATTTGTCGGCCCGAGCGAGCAAGGCCTCGATGAAGTCGGCTTGCAAATCAAACGGGCCGCCATAGCTGAGGTACTCCGCGGGCGAATGATAGGGCGCCGAGCCAGCATCCACCGCGCTCTTCCATGTAGCTACATCTTTTTTGATCGCAAATGTTTCGGCAGCGTCGCCGAACGATGTGCGACCACGAACGACAACACGATCGAACATGCCGTCGCTGCCTGTGTGTGAGGCACTATCCGTTTCGTTGACGAGGCCACGCAAAAGCGAGCTTTCCCGCCCCATCCTGGTGCCGTCGGAAGCCACCCACCGCGTGGAGGTCCCATGCCTCGCAGTAGTAGACACGATAGCGAAGCGCTGTGCCGTGGGTGGTGGCGTGGCCAGATCACTAGTCGGTGTTTGTCCGCTGGCTAGCAACGGAACACTGAGGCAGAAAGCAACTAAGGCGGTCACCTTGCGCATACCATTATCTCCAATGGCTCGTTATCAGGTGGTACATCGAATTGGGCGCGATCTAGTTCCTCTGAGTCATTCAGGACTAGAGATCGCAGCGGATGATGCCATGCCATGGCGGAGGGATGGCAGGCCGCCAAGCGAAGGGTGCGGCCGATCACACAAATCCTGCGTGAGCACGCCCCGTCATTCTGGCATTTGCTGAATTGACGGGGCGATTAAAGGCGGCCGAAAGACCATGCTTACAGTGCTCAGCAGCTAGGCCGCTGCTTCCAAAGAATCGATCTGCGCCACGGATTGCTTACGGCGTATCCAGGCAGGTGAAACGACGCAGCCGCGTTTCAGGGCGATGATGAGCAGCACCACTGACAACGTAGTGCATGTAAACAGGGCGATCACCGATGCCTCGGCGCCGAACGATCCGCCGGTGAGCCAATCGGGACCGGTGCGGGTAGAGACCAGCCAACCATCTGCCGACGTGCCTGAAACGGGAATGCCATAGACCGTACCCTGGCAGAAATTCCACGCGCAGTGCAGGCCCATACACAACGGCAATGAGCGTGTGACCATGTAAAGCAGGCCAAACAGGAAGCCGGCCTCGATCGTGATGGCGGCCGAACTCCATAGCGTGGCGCCCGGGTTGCTGATGTGCGCCAGGCCAAAGAACAGTGCCGAGACGATCAACGCCGCCCAGCTGCCAAAGCCTTCCTCCACGATGCGAAAAAGCGCGCCGCGAAACAGGATCTCCTCGCCAATGCCAGCGCCAAGGCCCACCATCAGCAGCGCCGTCACCCAATTGGCATGCGGATTGAAACCCGTGACATGGTAGCTACCGAGTAGCCACATCACGCCCACGACGGTGCTAAACAATAGCGTGCCTATCAACAACCCGGTCAACGCCCGAGAAAACATCGTGCGCGACACCAGTTCGGTAGGCGTGCGACGCTCGATGAAACGAGTCAACAGCAAGAAGGCGGTCAATTCCGGCACCGTGCGCCCAAAAAACTGACCCAAGCCCGCCTGCAAGGGAGGGGCACCATGCGTCCATCCCAAAGCATGCAGCGCCTTGGTTACCAGCATGACACTGGGCACGAACACAGCGATAAATATCACCAGCCGGGCGACCGACGAATACAGCAACCAACGCTGCCAAGCCGGCACCCCGACGGGCATGGCAAAAGCGACCTTTTGGCCAGAAACGAACATTATTAATTCCCCTATAGACGTGATTGCAGTATGGCAGTTGCTGCGGGTACGCGCACAGTGGCGTTGGTCATCCCTGCCGGAGGTCACTGCAGGAGAGTGCAACGTGGCTCCCGAGGACTATGGCGCACCTCGATTGCGTAACCCCTTGCCCTAGCGACTCCTATTGAACCAATCGAGGGCGCGCCGCATCCATGCTTCCGTGCGGCCCGGGTTCCACACGAACGTCGCCACGCTTTGCGGCGGCATCGTGTATTCGAAGCGAGTCTGCCCTTGGGCGATCGAGACAGGATGCTCAGACGCATTGCTGTTTACGATCACCAGTACGATCGATCCGTCAGTGGCATTCTGGAATGCCACGTTGTTGAAGCCCTTGTCGGTCATGGTCGATTCCACCCGAACGGCGCCGGGCAAGACGAATCGGCTGAAGTGCGCCAGCGCGTAATATTCGTCGTTGCGGCCTACCTCACCTGTATGGGAGTTGATGGTGACGACGCCCTTGCAGGCATCACAACCGCCGAAATGCGGGCCGTGTTGCTCGTCGAGTGCCAAGTTCCAATACACGACGCCACGAGCCCACTGCCTGATACCGGTGACCAGCAGCTCTCGGGTAAACCAAAGCAACTCGCCGTTTGCGCTCGATGCCCAATCGCCTCCGGAGCACTCGGTGATGTAGGTGTCTTTTTGGGGGGACGCACGATGGACACGGCCTTGGGCGTACTGGCTACCCTCATAGCAATGCCAAGCAACGCCATCGATATAACGCGCGGCATCGGGAGTCGCCAACATGCTCAATGGTTGCTCAGGCTGACTCCAGTTGTGGTCCCATTCCCAAATCTGGGTTTTCTGCTTGCGGCTCGCCAGCTTCGGGCCGAGGTATTGCGCGACGATGCGCGCCCGTGTCGCCTCAGGCACTTCCATGCCCGGATACGTAATGGGTACGAACCCGGGCTCGTTCTGTAAGGTCACCGCGAAGATGGGGATACCGTAACCCAGATATGTGTCGAGATACTTGACGAGATAGTCCGCGTACGTACTTTCGTACTGCGGCAGCAACTCCCCGCCAATAAGGTTCTCGCTGGTCTTCATCCACGCCGGTGCGCTCCATGGCGAGGCGACGATGCGCAGCCCCGGATTGATGGCAAGGATCTGGCGCACCGTCGGTATCACGTCCTGCACGGTCGGCGTGACATTGAAATGCTGCAGTTGCGGGTCGACCTGGCCGAAGGGAACATCATCCAGGGTGTACGGCTTCAGCGAGAAATCCGAAGCGCCAACGGTCAGGCGCATCATATTGAAGCCAAGAGCGGGTGGCGGGCCATACAGCTCGTGCAACAGGGCCCTGCGCTGGAAGAAATTCAGCTTGTGCTGGATCAACCACGCCGAGGAGTCGGTCATCGCCGCGCCGAAACCGACCATAGTTTGAAATCTTTTCTGGACGTCGATGACGATATCGGCGGGCGACGAGCCGCGGGCAGTCATTTCAATGTCGGGTTGCCGCTGCAGTTTCAGCCGACGATCCGCCGTGCTCAGCCACAGCTCGACGGTAGGCAAGATCGGCCGTGCGGATGGGACGACTTTCGGTTTTGCTAATGGCTGCGTGAAGCGCGGCGCGTCAAGAGCGACCAGTGTTACCAGGATGAGCAAGGCGATGAAGGCGATGACAGTGCGATAGGAATCCGGTCCGCGCTCATTCATGTAAGCAAATCACCGTGGCTCACGTTTGTCTGGGAGCCCTGTCGATCCTCCAAAGGTCACATCGGGCTGACTTGGCGTGGAGGAATCGTACACGCAAAGGCCTCCCTGATGGTTGGTTGAGAGGCTGTCGGCACTTTGTGAGCTTGTCGCGGCCGGAGCAAGGTTCGGTCAACTTCCGAAGGTCGCTTCGGGGCGGACGCTGGGCTTTCCAGGCGCACCGGCGGCCTGGGCTCGCCCGGCGCAGGAAAGTGGGAGAGGCTGGCATGGATCCCCTATGAGTTCCCTCGTTTCGGTTCCAGCCAGCTTTGCGCGACTATCCTGAAACGCGGACGAAACGTGAGATGCCGCCATGTCCGAGAACGCGAAGACTCCGCTCGAACACGTCAACGACTCCATCGCGCAGCTCAAAGAGATGCGCCACTACGCGAAGAACAACGTCGAGGCCCTAACAGCACAATGGTTGCTGTTCGACGGTGAGCTGAAGAAGCTCAAGCAAAGCGGAACGATCGAGACCTTGATGACCCATCAAAGCGAGCTGCACGACGAGCTGAACGAGGAGATCACCTCGCTTGAGAAACTGGCGGAGAAGCTGCAGCCGCCTTCACCTCCGCCAGAACCGTAGGCTGGGATGAAATCCCAGCATTCAGCCCATGCACGAAAGCTGGGATTATCATCCCAGCCTACGTGCGATCAGCAACATCCTGATGACTTCAAGCACATGACGCTCCATCCATGCCGGCCCTAGCGTCTGCGGCGGCAAGGTAACCTCAAAATGGGTGGGCACCATGGCGTCGTACTCCTCAGGCGTACTCCTGCTGGCCTTGGGTTTGGCCAGTCCAGTCATGGCTACCAATGCCCCTGGCGGCAATGACCTTACGCCCCAGTTGTCGGTGGGCCGGACGTACAGCAATGTGTTCTCGATCTATCGCTCGATCAGTGCGCCGGGCTATGACGATCGCTTGAGTCGTAACGGTGGTTCGGCAGACTATCGCGTGATCTCCGCTTCGCCGGGTGAGTGGCACTTCCAGTCCGCATGGAGCTATGGTGGCCAACAGCATGGGCAGGATGAGGATGCGCTGCGCGATCTGGGCGCCACTTACTGTTCCATCACCAATGGCGCCCTTACGAAATGCCAGCCCTATCTTGAAGCCAGCGGACTGCTCTACAACCCAGCTCTGTGGGGCGTGGCACCTGCGCGAATTTCAGCCGGCGCGAGCTGGAAGGTCGACCTCAAGACAGCCTGGGAGCTTGGTGGCAGCGATGGCACCCAAACGGTCACCGTGGTTCGTATCGATCCGGCCAACCACAGCGTGACGCTGATGCGGGAGGGAGACTCCGCGGGCGCGTATTCGGAAAGCGACCCGGCTACGGTTGAGCTGACTCATGGTGGCGTGAAGGAAACATTTGCGGTGGTCCCCGGGTTGTCCCACTGGAAGGGCTACACCACCTTCGTAAACGGTGTCGTCATCAGCGATGAGCTGCTGGTTACCCGAAAGGATGTGTTGCGGCGAAAGGATGGAACCCAACTGGACGCTACCGAACGGCGCATCATGCTGCTGAATGCGGCACCGTATCCTACGCTTTGACTGGCTAGGGCGCTTTTTCGGCACGTCGGCGACCCGAGCTACTTATCCTCGCTGAGCCTGGGGAAAGCCCTAGTTTCGCTCCCATCTAGGTCGGCCTACCTTCTCGGTCGCTAATGTCGAAGGAGGTCTTGACGCCATGTCCTTTCCCGTCGATGCCATCGCTGCCCGCTACGACGTTTCGCCGACCGACAACCAGGTCGATCAAACCAAGGTTGATGCGGCGTTGCGCATGATCCGCCCGGATGTGCCGATCAACCAGTCGCAGCTGGCCAATTTCATGCGCAATCCGAACCTGAACCAGGCCGAGCGCGACCAGATCATCCAGACCCTGGCGCGCGAAAATGGACAGCAGGTCCGCTTCTTTGCCAATGACGCGGTGCGCTCTGCAACGGGCGATCAAGCCTCGCTGCAGACTGATCAGCAGACCATTGCCGATGCCGTCCAGCAGGCCTATAGCGACGGTGCCGTCAACAAGGACGACCTGCTGCACATCGCCGATAGCAATGGAGCGGGAAATGGTGGGCAGCGTTTCATGGCCACTCTGCAGTGGGGCACCAGCACACGCGAGCCCAATGGGGTATGTGAGGTGCTTGCCGATGAACTGTGGGCGCGCAATGGCAACAGCGGGCTGGATCGTGCGAGTGCGGCGATGTTCTTCACCACCGATCCCAGCATGATGTCGCGCAACCTGAGTACGCCCGACGCACGCGCCCAGGCTTTCGAGGCCTTGGTCAATCTCAGCGACAAAGATCCATACAGCAAGCTGCCGGATACCCCGACCGCCACAGAGTGGCGCAACCAGGCCTTGGTCGCCGAAGGCCGTTTGTTCACCAGTTATGGACAGGAACTGGTGGATCGCTACACGGGCGTGGGGGCTGATGGCACGCCGATGCACACCGATGTGCTGGCCAAATTCATGAGCCAGACGGTGCTCAATCCGAATGCGAAGGACATCTGGCTCGACCGCTCGCGTGACCTTGTGCCAGCCATTCGCACCGAGATGAACAACGCCGCACAAACTTTTATCGACCGTGCCCAGCAACCTGGGGTCAGTACACAGGACCAGGAGCGTGCCATGCAGCAGCTCGGCCGCTTCACGTCAGCCGTCTCCGGTGCAACAGCCATGGCGTTGACCAAATACGACGCGCAGATCAATGCTAACGCGGCATCCAAGAAAGATTTCACCGACATGGTCAGCAAGATCATCGGCGTGACCCCGCTCGGGCCGATCGTCGGCAAGATTCCACTGGGCGAGGGCGACCAGCTGGTTCAAAATCTGGCTGGGGCGCTGTATGACGACATGACTCAAAATCCCGACCGCCCCAGTATCGCCATGGCCCGCACGTTATACGACTATGGCGCCGGGCAGGCCGAGTCCTTGAGCAATCAGGTCCACAACGAGGACCCGCGGATGGCCTTCGACTCCGCCTACTCCGCCGAATTGCTCAACCTGCAGCAAAGCCTCAACGTAAATCTTGGCGGGCATGCCAACTAGGTACGTGCGAGCAGGGGCGCGTTGACATCACGAGGCACCCAGGCAGATGGCCTGGGTGCCTGCTTTCATTTATCGATCAACTCGACGATGGGAATACGCGCGCGCCAAAAGCGTCAGAAGTCCGCTTTCCCGAAGCGCGCAATGCCTTGGTTTTTTCCCGGCGGGTCCAGCGTTGTCAGATCGAGTTCCAACGGTTCGCCGATCCAATGGGCCAAACTTGTGTGATCGGCAAGGTCGTCATCGGTTAGCGGGTGAACGAGCGCCCGGAAGCCCGATGCCTTGATGAAGTCGACAATGGCCGGCAGCGCCTCTTTCGTGAAATGAATTTCAAACTGCGGGATGGGGTGCGGTCCTTCCTTGCCGCTCTTGAGTTGGCCTACGAACAAGAGCGTGGGGATTTTTCCCGAGTCCATGGAATCGCGCAGGAGCGTCTGTGCCGTAGCGGCCAGGCCCCGTTGGGACGGTTCGAAATAGATATGCGCGTGGTACGGCGCATTGTCGGTGCTCACGGTTTTCGCTCCTCTATGGCCCGGCCGCTTGGTCAGCATCCTCAGATCCACGCAGGGTAGATCGAGTTGAAAGCTTGGCACAGTAACCCCCTGGGATAGGCGCGCCGGGGCCGGCGGTGCGTCATGATGTCCGCCTTGGTCTGCTTGATAAATATGCGATGATTTCACCCATTCCAAACCTATGGGTTGTTAATCGTGAACAAGCTGGCCAACATGGAAATGTTCGTTCGCGTGGTGGAAAGCGGAAGTTTCGCCGCCGCCGCGGAGGCGAGCCGGGTGTCGGCAACCATGGTCGCCAAGCACATCAACGACATCGAACAACGACTGGGAGCGCGCCTGCTTCATCGCACGACGCGGCGCCAGCAGCTTTCGGACGTGGGGCGCTTGTACTACGAGCGCTGCAAGCACGTGCTCGCGGAAGTGGAACTCGCCGAAGCAAGCGCATCGGAGCTGCAAGCGACCCCGCGCGGGCAACTGCGCGTGATCGCGCCGGTCAGCTTCGGTAGTCACATTCTCGTGCCGGCACTGAGCGACTACATGGCCCGGTATCCGGAGATCAGCATCGAACTGACCCTGGACAATCGCCGCCCGCAACTTGTCGACGGGGGCTTTGAGCTAGGTATCCATATTGGTGATATCAACGAGCAAGGCATCGTCGCGCGCCCATTGCGTCCTTATCGCCGAATACTCGCAGCATCGGCCAGCTATCTGGATCGTCATGGCCAGCCTGGGCACCCGGAGCAATTGAGTACGCACGACTGCCTTGGCCCCTCATATTGGCGAAGATTTGACCAATGGCTGTTCGTTGGGCCGGCCGGCACTACCTGCCAGGTCACCGTGCGAAGCCGTTTCACCGCCAATCAAGGCAACGCGCTTCGCATCGCCGCATTGAATGGGGCTGGCATCGTATTGCAACCCGAAGCCGTACTCGCCGATGACCTCGCCGCTGGCCGGCTGATTCCCGTGCTTCCCGAATGGTCGCTGTCACCCTCTCCGATGTATCTGATTTACGCGCAAGACGCGCGCCCCACAGCCAAGCTGCGCAGCGCGATAGACTTCTTGCTGGCCCGGTTGAACGCCTAGTATTCCCCAGACACCTCTATCGAAGATGGTCGCGAGGCTGGGAGCCACTGCCCATTTGTGAGAGGCTGTCGCGGCTGACAGCCCAGGAGTCATCCGATGAACGACAACGCCGTGCAAACTGAATTGCTTCGACTCTTTGAGCGCCACGGCGTGGAACTGGAATCGGATGAAGAGTGGCTCACCACGGATGGCGATTTTCCCGCCGTGCGCGGCAGCTGGCATGAGGGCGAACAAGGTGAGCCGGGCTGGTTGGATGTCGATGTGGTGATCGGCGAAGAGCGCCATGTCGAGGAGAGCTTTGCCGGCCAGGGCCGGGGTGAAGCCGGTGCGCGGGATGCACTGAAGGCGTTCGAGCGCGATGTCTTGCACGTGCTGTTGGCGGCATGCTGGTACGTCACCGACGATCGCCGCATTCAGCTGCAAAGCTGGGAGCTTGGCATGCGCAGTTGGGATGTATTCGCCGGCCCACTAGCGTTCGACCGTGACGGTGTGACACCGCCCGAAGGCTTGTTGCCGGGGTTGCATGAGGCACTTGGCAAGGAATCATTGAGCGGTGAATTGCACTGGGTCCGTCTGTTCTATCGCCGCAACGATGACGGTTCGGTGGTTACCGGGGCATTGCTGGACAACCAGCCATGGCAGGGTGGTGATCAGCTGATGGGCCAGTTGACCTGGCCGTCAACGGAGAAGGGATATAGCGCACGTTGCTTTATTGCGCTGGATATTCGCGATTACTGAGGTGGCGAATCGGTAGCGTGTAGGCTGGGATGATAATCCTAGCTTTCCATGCGGCATCATGATGCTGGGATTGTCATCCCAGCCTGCGCGCCAATCAGAGCAAGCGTGTCGATGCAACTTAGGGCAACTTACGTTGCCAAAAAACCAAACACAGGGGGAGTCGAATGTCCGCGGATGATGATCGATTTATCGAGCAGGTAATGCAGGAGTTCGAATTAGTCATCCAGAAGGAACGCCAGTCGGCCCCAGAGACGCCGTCGTTTCAGTCTCAGGAGGCCTATGCATGGCACCACTTTCGTGATGGCTTATTGCGGCCGGAATTGGACTCATTCCGAGTCCGCTTCAACGACAACTACCAGTCGCGCATCGAACGTGTCGGAGATGGTGTCAACAGCCTTGGCATAGTGCTGTTCAACATGCGACAACTCAGCTACCCCAAGGGCGGCATCCTTCGATTTTCCCACGCCCCCGTCCGCGACAAGGTCCATATCGAAACAGTTTTCGGGGACGAGGTCGTAGCTGCCGAAGACCGCCACGTCTTGGAGACGCATCTGCCTTGGGTGCACATCTGGTTCAAGAACCTTGTCTTCGATTTTCTCAAGAGGGCGCGGTAGCTGTGGCCGGTTAGCGCGAACATGTCAGCACGTAGGCTGGGATTAATCCCAGCTTTCCATGCGGCATCCAGATGCTGGGATTGCCATCCCAGCCTACGCGCTGCTTAATGCAGTTGATAGACCTTTTCGTAAAGGAGATTCAATCGATGTCACCGCGGATGTGGTTTACGCTCGTCCTTCGCTACCTTGCCGCTTCTGAAATATTCTATGGCCTTCGGGAGTTCGTCACGGCATACAACGTTCATGCAGGTAGTTACTCCATTAGTGCTACTGCCATGGCCTTCGTGAACCATGGGGTTGCGAGCACTGCCCTTGGCCTCATTGTTCTGTTGGGGGCCGCGAACATCTCCGCGCTCCTCGTGCCTCCGCTGCCCGCGAAGCAGGCCGAACCTCGCAACGCTGAGCCGTCAAACATATAGAAAATGGCGTCAGCTGATGCAGGTGCCTAAGGCGCACTGTATAACGTAGATTTCCATATCCGCTTCCGACACGAAGCGGTCGCGAGTGTTACGGCTGATGAGGATTTTAGGGGCAGGGTGTGAGGTGGGCAAAGTTGTGGAAGCGGATTTTTTCGGCGTTTTACGAAAACGTTGGAAGCGGCCTCATTGGGTCATCGATCTGAAGTCCGTTCAAAATGTTTCGTATCGAATGACAAGCGAACCAAAAGAAAAGTGACGTCTGCTTTCGATCCGAGCCGGCACCCCAACAAGGGATATGTCATGAAATGCCGCCCCTGGTGTTTGCTGCTTTCAATCGCATTGAGCGCCTGTGCGACTACATCGAAGGTCGGCAGTACGTACGCGGGCTCTTACTTCTACAACTTTGAATATGCGTACCTGACGCCACAAGGAATGGATGAGCATTGGTGTGTTGATGGCGATATGTTGCTTGCCGAGTTGGCGGGAGGGTCGGGATCTTCCGACGTGGTGGTTCAGGGGGTTGTCGGTCCGATCGGACACTATGGCAACCTCGGTGTGTGTCAGCGCGTTATCAAAGTGACGCGGGTGCTTGAGGTCAAGAGTCGACGTAAAGGTTCATGAGCACGTAGGCTGGGATGACAATCCCAGCTTTCCATGTGGCATCCCGGTGCTGGGATTGTCATCCCAGCGCTACTTGGCACCTCTGGAGCCTCCATCGGCGAGTGGGCGCACATACTCCACCAGTGAGATCAGCGTCTTGCCCGGCTCTTCCGTCATGACTTCATGCGCGGAATTTTCGAACCATACCAGCCGCTTCGATGGCGCCTGCAGTTTCCCGAACCAGGCCGCGGCGACGTTGGACGAGACGTTGTAGTCGTGTCTGCCGAGAAAGAGGAACACGGGACAGTCGATATGCCGCACATTACTGAAATCGACCGTGAGCGCCGTAGTGAGCAGCTTGCCAACCGAATATTGGCTGGCAACGCCGACCGCCTCCAGGTCGCGGTCGGTGTATTCAGGGGATAGCGACATGGCTGCGGCTTCCGCATCGCCACCGGTTCGCCGGTAGACCATGCCGCCATATTGGTTGAGCCACTTTCTTTGCGTCATCACGCTGGCGAGCGGTGCCGGATCGGTTCCCTGGGCGTAGGGGGCAATGGACTGCAGTTCCTGGATGGCCTTGGTGTTGCCGGCCTTGCGGGCCTCCCGCATCGCAAACGCCCAACCCTCACGCTCGCTCTCGGGCATGTTGGTCATCTGGCCGATGCCTATATAGGCGTAGAGCCAATCGGGATGGCGCTGCGCGAGCTCCAGCCCGAGGTAGGAGCCCCAGGAGTGGCCGAGCACGAAGATCTTCTTCTGCCCAAATTCCTTGCGCAGCCACGCTACCATTTCCTCGGCGTCGCCGATCATGCGTTCCGGTGTCATCGTGGGAGCAACGGCTGCCGGGTCGTTTGCGGCGTAGGTGCTGCCGGCGCCTCGTTGATCCCATTGCACCACAGTGAAGTACTCCTCCCAGCCGCGTTGGAAGTACCAGCTGGTCGGCATGGATACCCAGCCAGGGCCGCCGTGGATCATCAGCAATACGGGATTGTGGCGATCGCTGCCGCGAATGCTGACCCATTGGTCGATGCCGCCGATGCGCACCTTCTCGTGCAGATCGATGCCGTCGGGCGTGACGATGCGTTGCATGTCGGCAATGATCTTTACGGCCTCCGCCCGGTTGTGCGGAGAGGGCGGTTCCTCCGCGTGGAGGTTGGGCAGGGCAATGCAGGAGGCGAGTGCCGCAATAAACCACAACAATCCGTGACGCATGAACAGAAATCCTCTTGATGAACGCATTTGTGGAAGTACTCAGCAAGGCGCGCGCCAATAGCGACGACGGAGCCCACCCTTGCATCTACACCATTTGCGGGTACCGCAAGTATGCCGTGGGTCTGTCCGTGGACAGTCCGCGGACGTCCGACCGTCACGCGAGTATCGTGCTCCGGGCGGACAGGTCCCGTTCGCCTTACTCGTAGATAAATTGCCACGCGTCGCTCCAGGGCCGTTCGGTCATCCGGCCCCTTTGGAGCTGCGTTCCCCAAGCAGCGATCACGTCGTAGCCATTTGATCGCCGGCGAGCGCAACAAGGCGCGCTTGCCGGTTCCTGGCGATGAGTGATGGAAAAGCCATGTTCCACGGCTTTACCATTCGGGGCTCGCTACCTTGCCAGAGCGCAAAGCGTTTCTTCAGGGTCGAATAGATGACTAACAGGCAAATAGGTCGCGGCGTGAAACGGGATATTGGTGGACTTGGTGCCGGACATCGCGGCCCTTGGCTTCGTGCGGTGGTCATGGTTGCTATCCTCATGGCTTCGGGGTGCGCCAGCGATGCCGTTCGCCACAGCGCGGCATCGACACCGGAGGTGACTCTTGCATCGTCTGGTTCAGCCGCCTGGCCGAGCATGGGCGACATCGAATCGTTGCGCGCCACGCCTGCACGATGGCAGCCGCTGCGCAATGCCTGCGATCGCGATATCGGCTATGTGCCGCATCCGGTAAGCGATTTTTCACCGCCTCAGCATTACGTCGACCGCGAAGGTGAGCAGCGCATCGCCAAGCCGTTCACGGACGATGGCCATGCGGCTTACCGTGAAGCGCTGTGTTTTGCCATCAGTGGCGACCGGCGTTACGCCGTAGTCGGCGAGCGGATACTCGATGCCTGGGCGGCGAATGTGCAACGCATCGGCCAGGGTCAAGGGGTTGCCGATTTCAATTTCACGTTCCCCGAGTATGCATTGGCCGCAGCGATGGTTCGCACCGATGCCCAGTGGAATGATGCTGCGTTCCGTGCATTCGTGCGTCAGCGTGTATTGCCGATTTCGACAGCGTCACATGCCAACAACTTTGGCAACTGGGGAGTGCTGCTTGAGGCAAGCAGCGCGGTCTATTTGCGTGATCAAAGCTTGATGCAGAAAGCCGCGCAGCGCTGGCGGGCATTGATGCTGAGCCAAGTTGCACCGGATGGATCGATGGCGGCGGAAATTTGCCGAAGCAATACCTCCAACTATTGTGGTGGACCCGACAAGGGCGTCAATGGCCTGTCCTATACGCACTACGCACTGTATCCAACTGCGCTGGCGGCGGAGATCTTCCGCATTGAAGGGATCGATGTATACAAAGGCGATGCAGGTCACCTGCTGAGCCTGGCCTACGCCAGGGCCGCACAATGGACTTTGCATCCGGAATCATTTCCCTACTATGCAAGCAATCATGGGCATCTGAATGGTGTGCGCAATGCTGCTTACTTTCGGATATTGCAGCGAAATATTCCCTGCGACGACGGCCGCGCCGTGATCGACCAGGGACGCCTTGGCATGGATGGCTATGAGATCAATCTTCTTTACGCGGAAAAGGCTGACCCGTGACGCCCAAGGAAAAAACGATGAAGTGCCACCATTCATTCAAGTCTCTTTTGACGCTAGGCATCTTGGTCGGGGTTATCCAGGCCGCGCATGGTGCACCAACTGAGTCGTCGACATTCGTGATAGGGCCGGAGTCGGGCGATCCCCATTCGCATGCAGCCTTCCCGCAGTTGCCGAACGAAATCATCAAGGTGACGTCGCATGTGCGCGTGACCAATGCCGTCAACCAGGGACTCAACTTTTTCGCCATCCAGGTCAACTTTCCCAACCAGACCTGGGCGCACGGCGGGCCTCAGTTGGTGGGCGGCAAATATCAAATGAATTGGGGCGGCCTGGTGAGCCGTGGAGGCAGAGCTACCGATTATCGCGAGGAAAACCCCGCTTCGGACCTCCTGCTGATGCAAAATGCCAAGGATTCGGAGCGCAGCGCTCCGTACGCCTGGGTGGTTGGCAAAGAGTACGTCCTGACGATCGAGCGGGGAAAGCAGGTGACGTTTCCTCCCGGGCAATATGTCTTTATCGGGTCCGGCCCGGTCGTATCCCTACCCAACGTACGCACGATGTGGGAATGGAAATTCACGCTGAAGGCGGCGGACGGTCACGGCCCGGTCCAGGTGTCCACTTTGTATGATGCGGCGGACCGTATCTCCAGCTTTTATATCTGGAAC
This sequence comes from Dyella flagellata, assembly GCF_030160275.1. Lineage (GTDB taxonomy): Bacteria > Pseudomonadota > Gammaproteobacteria > Xanthomonadales > Rhodanobacteraceae > Dyella_B > Dyella_B flagellata. Next base: position 95,903 of record NZ_BSOA01000015.1, on the reverse strand, counting down.
GAATGCGGTTACGGTTCGTGCAACAAGGGGCAGAGCGCTATCTGGTCGATGCCGGTCTATACAGCGCTCGGAGCTTCCGGACAGGGAGAGCATGCTCAAGTATTTAGGCGGTTCTAACTGATCTACGGTCCGACGAATATATGGATGAGGCCCCCCCAATTCGCTCGCAAGCGGTAATCCCAGCTTTCGATGCGGCATCCCGATGCTGGGATTGCCATCCCCGCCTACGCGCTAGCGCCAGCCGGCTGCTCGCGCCGCGCGCTCCTGCTTCGCATCGAAAACCTTGCCGCGTAGGCGTTCATCAACCGCCGTCTGCACTTCGGGCGGCAACGCGCTGGCCGCCTGGCGCAGCTCACCCTCTTCGGATGGCGCCGCTGCGCCGAGCACAGGCAATGCCCAGCCCGCATCGCCATGACAGGCAAGGCCAGCGAGCGTGGGTGGCGTGCGCACGACGAAAGTGCGGCAAATGTGCCCATCGGCCTCACGAAAACTCAAGCCGATGGCGACCGGGGCATGCGCCTTCGGTTCGCTCGCCAACGCTTGGTCGAGTGTGAGGGCGAGGACGCCGGCGGCGTATGGCTGGCCGTTCCGCATGCGTGTCAGGCCCTGATCGGAGCGCCACCACCACACCGACAAAGCGACCAGTACCAGCGAGGCAGCCAGTGCAACTGCTGGTACCCAACGGCGCCGGGCAGGGCGGCGACGAGCGGCCGATACAGATGGTTGCAACAGAGCAGACAGATGCGCGGGCACAGGTTCGTCCAGCACCGGATCGAACATGGCCTGCAATTGCGTACGCAAAGCGCGCATCTGCTGCACGCGATCGGCAAGCACTTCATCGTGCACCAGCGCGGCATCGATGCGCGCCGCGGTGGGAGCGTCGAGTTCGCCATCCACATAGGCCTGCAAGATGTCGTCGTCGATAGGATTCATGCTTCTGTCCCAAGATGAGCCTGCAAAGTGGCGCGAGCGCGTGCCAAGCGGCTGGTGACGGTTCCCACGGGCACTTCAAGCAACTCGGCGGCCTCGCTGTACGACGTGCCTTCGACCAGTACCAATGCCACTACTTCGCGATGATCCGGCGGGAGTGCTGCCAACGCCATCGCCAACTCCAGTCGTTGCGCTGGCGGCGCGGCAGCGACATCGGCCACGGTGTCGCCGTCTTCTTCGGGCGCGAACAGGTTTTGCGATCGGTTGCGTGCACGCAGTTCGTCCCGCCATGCGTTGCGCGCGATCGCGAACACCCATTTGTCCAGTGCGGCATCGGGTCGCCATTGCTCGGCGCGCGCCAATGCCCGCTCCAACACCACCTGCACCAGGTCGTCAGCGTCCGCAACTTGCCACGCCAACGCCCGCGCCAGCCGACGCAGGCGCGGTAACAATGCAATCAGTCCTTCGCGCATGGCGTCGCTCGAATTCACACATCACCTGCCATTACGTTTGGAGGGGCGGATTCCTTCCATGGGGCGCTTCGGCGCGGTTCAAGGGGATAGAGCGTGGCCATGCTAGCATCCGGCCCGATTGCTCTGGAGGCCTCTGGCGATGTGCTTGCGCCGTACTCGGTTCGTTTCGGGCCTGGCCATCGTGCTGACACTGATGAGTGCGGCGCCGGTGCAGGCTCAGGTGCTCGGCCAACGGCTGCCGGGTTTGCCGGCTCCCCTCAACCCTGGCGTGCCGGGCGCGGTGCCTGGTGTGAGCCTGCAAGCAGTCGACAACCTGCTGCAACAGCCACTGGAACTCACCAGGAAGATGCAGATCGACAGCTTGCGTCGCCATGAACGCAGGCGTGTCGATCTTGACCCGCACGGAGCGCCGATTCTGCGCGGCGAATTTCTCGCCATGAACCTGTCGGGCGCGCCGCTCGACGCGGTGCTGGCGGCGGGCTTTACCAAGCGACCAGAGGCGTCGATGGAGGCGCTGCCGGAGTTGGATTTCGTGGTGCTGCATGACACACGCGACCGCAGTACGACACAGGCCATGCGTGCCCTGCAACAGGTAGCACCCAACGCCACGTTCACCTACCAGCATATTTACCTGCCGGCGGGCAGCAGCAGCGAAGCCCCTGCAACGACCTCTTCGGTATCCGCGCCGGGCGTGGCGGAACGACGAGTGGGAATGATCGACGGCGGTGTCGACCCTGCCGATCCCGCCTTGGCGCACGCACACATCGAGCAGCACGGGTGCAACACGGCAAAACCGTCGCGGCACGGCACGGCAGTCGCGGCGCGCCTCGTCGCCGGCGAGCCGGACACCTTGTTCGCAGCCGATCTTTGGTGCGGTGACACTGTCGGCGGCGCCACCTCGCAACTGGTTGAAGCGCTCGCGTGGATGGCGCACGAGCACGTGGCGGTGATCAATATCAGCCTGGTCGGGCCCGACAACCCGGTACTCGCGCGCGCCGTGCAGGCGATGCTCACGCGTGGCTATGTGCTGGTCAGCGCAGTCGGTAACGATGGCCCCGCCGCCCCGCCCCTGTTTCCGGCGGCCTACCCGGGCGTGATCGGTGTCGGCGGTGTCGATGCACACAATCGCGTGCTACCGGAGTCCGCCAGCGGCGACCAAGTGGCCTTCTGTGCATCCGGTGTGATCGGTAGTGGTCGCGACATGTTGCGTGGCACTTCGTTTGCGGCACCGATCGTTGCACGTAAGGCGCTCCGTTTGCTGGATGCGCCCACCCAAGGGGCTTCTGCCCAGGTACTGCAACAACTGATTGGCGAGGCCCGTGCCCTCGATCCCTCGCGTTGCGGCCATGGCCTGCTGTCGCCTTGAACCTGAATGCCGAGCAACCATAGCCCTTAGGTGCGGAAGGATCTGTTGATCGCAAACGTACAGGACCCTGCAAGCCGGGCATTTGCTCCAGGCAGGAAACCGACTCATGCGAAACACGATCCGCAACAACAAGACTCTCTCTATCGCTCTGTGCGCGGGTGCCCTTGCCTTGGCCACCGTAGCGACTGCGCACGCCCAGGTACTTCGCGGCGGCCTCGCAGGTGGGCTGGGCGGCCGGGTCCAGCCCGCGATGGGTCAGATGGCCGGCCAAGTTGGCGGTTCAGCACATGGCATGGCCAACTTCGGTGCGCCGGACATCAACCAGATTGCTGCAGAACGACGCGCTGAGCGTCTACGCCAACGCGCGACGACAACCGCCGCTTCGGCGAAGGACACCGCAACCCAGGCGACCCGCCAGGTTGGCGAGCAAGCGGCCAATGCGCGTCAAGCCGCGACGGGAGCTGCAGGGCAGGCGGTCGGCCAGGCGCGCTCGGATGCTTCGATCGCCAAAAGCGGCACCCAAGGAGCGCTCGATCGTGCGCGCAATGCCGCTGGTAATGCTGTAACCAATACAGGCGGCGTGACCCATGCAGGCACGACCGTGGCCGGACAAGCAGCCGGTAGCGCGAACACCGCCGGCAATTCCACGCAGGCATCATCATCGGGCACCAGCAGCAGCGGAGCGGATAGTCAAACATCGCAGCCATCGGGCAGTTCGGCGCAGTCGTCCAACACCTCAAGCGGTAGCGCGGCTGGCATGAGCAACTTGACGGGCGCTGGTTCCGCTCACGGCGGTGCGAGTGCCAACGGCACGACTTCGAACCGCAATGCCACGGCCAACGCCAACGGCCATGCCGACACGGACGCTCATGTCAGCGGCTCGCACGGTACAACCGGAGGCGGCATCTCCACTTCTGCGCAATCCGGCGGCAACGCAGACGCCAGTGTGAATGCGTCCAAGCACTAAGCCGCCGACATCGCGAAGAACCGAGCAACAAGTGCGTAGCGCCATGGATGGCGCTGTACTCGGCTGCTAAATGAAGCGACAGATGCGGCGATGAATCGCGTCGACCCTTCCAAGCGAGTCGTCAACATTGAATGCTAAGGGAGGTGCACCAGACTCTCGCGCAAACGTGGCGCGGCGAAATCGATAAAGCTGCGCAATTTAAGCGGCATTTGCCCGCGTGAAGCGTGAAGAAGGTGGACGGGTACGGGCTCCGGCTCATACCTTTGAAGAATCCTTTGCAGGGTGCCGTCCCGTATCGCGTCGGCCACCTGATAGTGCAGCAAGCGAGTGACACCTACGCCTCGGATCGCTGCTTGCACCGCTGCTTCCGGCGTGGTCACTGCTAGTCGCGGAAGAATCGGAACATCGCGCATGGCCTGTGACCCGGGCATGCGGAAGCGCCAGGACGGTACCGGCGTGGGCGTGAGGACCGCCACGCATGGATACGTCAAAAGATCATCCGGCTGCTTGGGTACGCCGTGACCCGCGAGAAGTGTCGGGCTGGCGCAAGTCACAGTGCGCATCAAGCCAACCTGGGTGGCCACCATGGTGCTGTCGGGCAAGTTGCCGATGCGAACGGCCATGTCCACGTGGTCTTCGATGAGATCGACGTTGCGGTCGGCCAGGATCAGGCGAAGGTTGATCTGCGCATAGAGGGCGAGGAAGTCGGTCACCACCGGCAGCACATGCAGGCGGCCGAAGAAGACCGGCGCGGTCACCACCAATTCGCCTTTGGGCGTGGTGAATTCGCCTGCCGCCTCGCGCTCGGCGCCTTCCACTTCATCGAGAATGCGCCGCGCCGCCATGACGTAGGCCACACCTGCATCCGTCAACGTAAGTTTGCGAGTGGTGCGGACGAGTAGACGCGTGCCCAGGTGCGCTTCGAGGTCGGAAATCTTGCGGCTAAGCGTGGCCAACGGAACCCGCAGGGCCCGTCCCGCCGCGGAAAAACTGCCGTGATCGGCAATCGCTACCAGCATCGACATGGCTTCGAGGCGGTCCATGGATTATTCCGGTTTTCGGTAAAGACATTCCCGACTCTGCCCGATTATCTTATCAAATGGAAAGGCGCAGCATCTCCGCTCAAGCAAGGCCACCCCGGCCTTCAAAAGAGGAGTTCCCCCATGTCTCGCTTCCCTATCCCTACCCTTGATGCCGCTCCGGAAGCTTCCAAGCCGATCCTGGACGCTGTGCACAAGCAACTGGGCGTCGTGCCCAACCTGTTCCGGCTGGTCGGTACCAGCCCGACTGCCCTTGCCGCGTTCACCAGCTTTCAGGGGGCGCTGTCGAAGTCGCTGGACGTGAAGACGCGCGAGCGTATTGCGCTGGCTGTTGCCCAAGTAAATGGCTGCGATTACTGCCTGTCGGCACACAGCTACCTGGCTTTGAACCTGGCCAAGCTCAGCCCCGAAGAAATCGCCCTCAATCGCAGGGGCGCATCGAAGGACATCAAGGCCGATGCGGCCGTGAGCTTTGCATCGAAGGTGGCTGCGCAGCGTGGTCATGTCGAAGAAACGGATATCGCCGCGGTACGCGCCGCGGGATTCAGCGACGCGCAGATCGTGGAGATCATCGCGATGGTTGCCGAGAACACCTTCACCAACTACCTCAACGAAGTCGCCAAGACCGATATCGACTTCCCGGTGGTGCTCGCCAAGGATGCCGCCTGATTGACCCGGGCCGGGGGCGTGTTGGCGCCTCGGGCTGGATTCGTTGTCGGAGAGCAATCATGTCGTACGGATTTCTGGATGTCGCCATAACGCCAAGCGTCCGCGCCGTGCAGGCGGAGATGGGGGGCGATCGCTTCTGGGCGAACTTCAAGGGTCACCGGGAATTCGACCGGTTTACCGAGGGCGAAGCTGCGTTCATCGCTGAGCGGGACAGCTTCTATATCGCATCGGTGTCCGAAAACGATTGGCCATACGTGCAGCATCGCGGCGGTGCGCGCGGCTTTCTCAAGGTTATTGACGACAGGACCCTGGCGTTCGCCGACTACCGTGGAAACCGTCAGTACATCAGCACAGGGAACTTTGCAGCCAACGATCGCGCGTGCCTGTTCCTGATGGATTATCCCCGGCGTGCGCGACTGAAGATCTACGCACACGTGGAGACGTTGGCGCTCGACGCCGATCCAGCGCTAACCGAGCTGGTGACGGACGTTGCTTACAAAGCGAAGCTTGAGCGAATCTTCCGACTGCGGCTCAAGGCCTTCGACTGGAATTGCCAGCAGCACATCACCCCGCGCTTTACCGAGCAGGAGATCGCCACGGCGATCCAGCCGCTGCGTGAGCGCCTTGCCCGATTGGAGTCGGAAAACGCGGCCTTGCGTAGCCGGCTCGAAATCCCTGGAGAAAATTGACCATGACACATGCCACCTATCGCAGCGTTGACGTCGATGGCTTCGAAGTGTTCTATCGCGAGGCCGGAAACCCAAGCAAACCAACACTGTTGCTGCTGCACGGATTTCCAACCTCCAGCCACATGTTCCGCGACCTGATTCCGCTGCTTGAGGATCGCTTTCACCTGGTGGCGCCGGATCTCCCGGGCTTTGGCCTGTCGGCCCTGCCTACGCGGGACAAGTTCACCTACAGCTTCGACAACCTCGCCAAGGTGATCGGGCGCTTCACAGAGATCGTAGGTCTCAAGCGGTTTGCTCTCTACATCTTCGACTATGGCGCGCCGACCGGGCTGCGTATCGCGATGGCTCATCCGGAGAGGGTGACCGCCATCATTTCGCAGAACGGCAACGCCTACGAAGAGGGGCTAAGCGACGGATGGAATCCGATCGAGCGCTACTGGCGTGAACCAACAGATGCGAATCGACAGGCGTTGCGCGAGTTTCTCACGCCGCAGTCGATCCGCTGGCAGTACGAGCATGGTGTGCAGGACGCCTCGCGGATCTCACCGGATGGCTACGCGCTCGATGCCTGGTACATGCAACGCCCCGAGGCGGATGAGGTGCAGCTCGACCTGATGCTCGACTACGCGAGCAATGTCGCTTTATATCCCGCCTTCCAGGCCTACTTTCGCGAGCACCAGCCCAAGTTGCTGGCAATCTGGGGCGACAAGGACCCGTTCTTCCTTCCGCCGGGCGCAGCAGCGTACAAGCGCGATCTGCCGAACGCGCAGGTCTGCTTCCTGGATACGGGACACTTCGCGCTTGAAACCCACGCGGTGGAAATCGCGGCCGCAATCGGAGATCTCCTATCGTCGAACTAGGCAATGCCGGGCGCCGTGGGCTAGGGTGATGCGTGGACGACCATTGGTCTAATCATCGGACTATTGCGTATGATTGGCCGGTCCCACCACCACCGAGCCATCATGAAAAAATCCATCGCAAAGTCATTCCTGTTCACGGCTCTGGCGGCCCTTCCCTTTGTCGCAGCGGCACAGCCGACGGCGATGAAGCCCGTACCATCGGCGGCCAAGGAACAGCGCATGCAGTGGTTCAAGGATGCCAAGTTGGGTATCTTTATCCACTGGGGCATCTATGCGGTGGACGGCATCGACGAGTCGTGGTCGTTCTTCAACGGGAAGATCAGCTATCCCGACTACATGAAGCAGCTGCACGGCTTCACGGCGGCGCATTACGACCCCCAGGCCTGGGCCGACCTGATCAAGCGTAGCGGTGCCCGCTATGCGGTGCTCACGACCCGCCATCACGATGGCGTGGCACTGTGGGACTCTGCCCAAGGCATCAATGTAGTGAAAGACACGCCGGCGGGCCGCGACCTGATCGGGCCGTTCGTCCAGGCTCTGCGCAAGGACGACCTGAAGGTGGGCTTGTATTACTCGCTGGCGGACTGGTCGTCGCCGAATTACGACGTGTTCACCCGCAAGGAGAAACGCTACACCAACGATCCAGTGCGCTGGCAACGATTCGTCAGCTACTACCAGGGGCAGCTACGTGAACTTTCGCAGCGCTATAACCCGGATCTGTACTGGTTTGACGGTGACTGGGAACACAGCGCAAAGGAATGGCAGGCCGACGATACGGCCAAGATGCTGCGCGGCTACAACCCGCAAGTCATACTCAATTCGCGCCTTCCCGATAACGGTGACTACGCCACGCCCGAACAAGGCCCGCCGATTACCCGGCCCGCGGCCACATATTGGGAATTGTGCCTGACCACCAATGATTCCTGGGGCTACCAGCAGCGTGATCACGACTTCAAGACGCCGACGCAGGTGATCGGCCTGTTCGCCGACACGATCGGCATGGGCGGCAATCTCCTGCTCGACATCGGCGCCCGTGCCGACGGCACCATCCCGCAGGAGCAGATAGACATCCTTGATGCGCTTGGGCGCTGGGTACATCAGTACCCGCAGGCGATCTACGGCACCGACGCCGGCGTGCCGAAGGATTACTACAGCGGACCGAGCACCCTTTCAGCCGACCACCAGACCTTGTACCTGTTCGTCGACGGAAAGCCGAATGGCCCGGTGTTGGTCAAAGGGCTGATGAACAAGGTGGTTGACGCCCGTGTGCTGGGCAGCAACGCCAACTTGAAGACCCAGCTGATCGGCAACAGCGTAAATATCCCGGGGCTGCTGTACATCGACCTCGCCGGGCAGACGTTGGATCCGCAAATGAGTGTGATCGCACTTAAGCTGGATGGCCCGCTCAAGCTCTTCAAGAAGCCGTACGACGCAACCACGGGGAGCTAAGCTCGACAGCGGAGACCTGGCATTCCATGCATTCCTTGGATGGCCAGGTCTCTATGGTGCCAGCCTAACGGAGCGGTACCGAACTACAAGAAACGGCGGCAGCCCAGGACGTCCCCGATTCCGCCAAGGTCAATGCGCCATGAATGGCGAGTTTCCGAGGAATTTGCTAGATGGTAACAAATATGTTACCATATGCACGCATAAGAACGATAGGGAGCTTCTTCTTATGCCGGCTATTACCGAATATGTAGATAGCAAAGGTCGCAATCATTACGCTGAATTTTTCAATGATCTACCTGCCGTCGCTGCCGCTAAAGTCACAGTGGCTGTGGTCAGAATGGAAACCGGCCATAGCTCAGGATTGAAGAGCCTCGGTGCTGGCTTGGCCGAATGGCGCATCGATTGGGGCAAAGGCATTCGCATTTATGTTCATCAGGACGGTGACGAGCTTATTGTTCTGATGGGCGGCGGCGATAAGAGCGATCAATCAAAGGAAATCGAAAAAGCCATCGATCTAGTCAAGGAATACAAACAACGCAAAAAACAGAGCAAGGAAGCGACCAAGAAAGCGACAACAGTCAAACGGAAAAACAAGAAGTAATCGTATCTAGTATGGCTGCCCTACCTTCAGCTTTACTGAGAAAGCAAAGGAGTTCTAAACATGGCACTCACCGTGGACTACCGCGAAACCGTAGCGGAACGTATCAAAAAAGACCCGGAATTTGCCCGCGCTCTACTGGCTGAAGCAGCCACCCTACTGGTCAATGGCGAAGCCGAAGCAGCACGCCTACTTATGCGTGATCTGACACATGGTCTGGTAGGTTTCGAAGGATTGGCCAAGGAAACGGGCAGGCCGTCCAAGAGCCTTCATCGCATGCTTGCTGCGGGTGGAAACCCTGGCATGGATGCTCTGGCAAGTATCTTCAAAGCCCTCACTGGCGCCATGTTGCATGGCAAGAGCGCGGTTGTGAAGATCGCCGAGGCCGCCTGAGCCAAATGCTCGCCTTCGGGTCTGGATTTACCAAAAAGGATACTTGATGAATCCAAAGACAGCGGTGATTTGGCTTTTGGCCTTAATCACATTTTTAAGCGGAGCGATCGTACAGTACTTCCACCAAAGACATGCGCAGCTCCCTCCCTTTGCGGTGCTGTCTGTTCCAACATATGCGTTTCTTCTTTTTCTATGGTACCGGCTGGATGCTGAGCAGCGGTCATATAGGCGTAGCTACCTGTTAAACGTGTGCGTCGCTGGCCTAGTCTTGATCGGACTTCCGTATTACTTCCTTCGCTCTCGCGGAGCCAAGGGTGGTTTCGCAGCGACCGTGCTGTTTATCCTGTCATTCCCGGCTTCGCTCTTGGTGTCATTGGCTGGCCAATTTCTCGTCTTCTCGCTGCTGCGAAATTGGCACTAGTTTTCGTCGGGACCTGCATCTGCCACGATGTACCCTCGTTACGCCTGACGTCCGGCTTTGATCGTTCCCATAGACTCGCTTTTCGATAACACATCGGAGCAAATCGGCAATGAAGCGTACCCACGGACTACTAGTGTTGTTGGCATCCGTACTGGCTTTTACGCAAGCTCCTGCTGCCACTAGCCCGCGACACGCGGAGCTGGCGCAGACAACGCGGTTACCCGACTCTGGGGCGGGTCAGCTACTAGGAGCTTGGCTCGATCTGTGTAGGACACCCAATGCCGAACAGATGGCGAAATGGCTGGCGGCGAATCTTTCGGCCGAGGTTACAAAGCACATATCGGCGCAAGAGCTTGCGCAATCCGATTTCGAAATGTGCACCGATAACGGTGGCTTTCGTTTGGTAAACGTCACCCAATCCAGCGCTCACAGCGTTACGGTGCTAGTGAATGGCGTGAAGTCCCACGAATGGTTCAAAACGCAGCTTGCGATGGACGACGCTGGCCGCGTCGTTCGATACTTCACCTTCCCGACCACACCCCCGGAATCGGCCTTGCCGAAAGACCTTGGCGATGCGGCTATCGCGCGTGAAGTGAGTGAAGTAGTCGCCGAGAAGTCACGCGACGGGTCTTTCTCGGGCATCGTCGTGGTTGCACGCGGAACACAGATCATTGCCAGCGCCAGTGCCGGCTATGCCGATCGTGTAAAGAAAACCCCGATCAGCTCTTCGACGCAATTCACCCTCGCCTCCATGGGCAAGATGTTCACGGCAGCTTCGATCGGTCAGCTGGTCGATCAAAAGAAAATGTCGTTTGACGATACCGTTGGCAAGTTCTTCCCTGACTATCCCAATCAGACCGTGCGCAACAAGGTCACGGTCGGCATGTTGTTGTCACATACCTCCGGCATGGGTGATTTCCTGGGTGCACGCACGCCGGAAATGATGAAGCATGGCGTGAAGCGCGCCGAAGAATTCATGCCGCTGTACGACAAGGATGAGCCGAAGTTCGCGCCAGGAACGAGTTGGGCCTACAGCAATGCCGGCCTCGCGCTAGCAGGCGCCATCGTCGAAAAGGTGTCCGGCGAAGACTATCCCAGCTATATCCGCAAGCACATCTTTGCAGCGGCAGGAATGACTGGCAGTGATCCCAACAATATCCCGTACTCCGGGGCGAAACTGGTCGTCCCCTACACGAGAATGACGGAACAGGGGCCATCGAAGACCTGGCATGAAGCGGAACGTGATATCGGCAGCCCTGCTGGTGGCTCGATCTCCACGGCAGATGACCTCGTGCGATTTGCTAGTGCTTTGCGCGATGGAAAGCTGGAGAGCAAAGTGACGTTCGATCAGATGGTCAAGTCCCGTACTACCAAAGCGTTTGGCGACGAAAATTACGGCTATGCGATGGAGATTGAAAACATCTATGGCCGTACCGTCGTGGGACACGGGGGCGGCTTTCAGGGCGTAAGCACGGATCTATCCATGATCCTCGGCTCGCCGTATACCGTCGTGATACTGGCCAACCAGGATCCGCCCGCCGCGAAGCGCGTCGGGAGCGCTATCGTCGCGTTGGTGGTAGAAAAGGCCAAGTCGGGGCAATGACCTGGCTTGCAATCCTTTTGGCCGACGCGATGACATCTTTGAAGTGACGGAAGCGAGCGCGAAGACAGAGGAGCCGTGGGCACTCTCTTCGCGAAGGAGTGCCGGATGTTAAAGGGGGGAAAGATGAATCAGAGCTTCGAGCTACGCAATTCATTGTGGAGAAATGCTGTGCTATTCGCTCTGTGTCTGGGCCTCTTCGTTCCAGGCTTGCTGCTGCAAATGTGGCAGATATGGTACGGGCTGATTCTCTTTGGAGGAGGCACGATTCTGTTTGGTTACAGGACGTTCGATCGCCGTGTCAAAGTCGTGATCGACGAGCGCGGAATTCAAGATTTTCGCTCCAGGAAATACGGATTGGTTCCCTGGGGCGATGTCGCCTCGTTCGAATTTACCAACGTCAAGGGCAATTATTACCTCTATTACTTCCCGCGGGACCCGTCCAAGTTTCATCAGCCATCCTCCAAGGTCGGCAAGTGGCTGGATAAGAAGATCAAGTTCAGGGTGCAGGTTTCATTGCAAAACATGTCCGTGGACATTGGTGGGCTCAGTATGTTTATGAAAAAAATGATCGCCGCGCATTCTTCGGTGCAACTGCCCGTAAATCAGGTTTCGGCATAGGAGAGATGGACGTGGTTCTTTATTGCGCTTACCAATCATGGTCTAGGCGTGATATTCAAGCTTGCTCGTGGAGGTCAGACGGCGATCTGGGTGAATGACGGCCTATTGGACGCCGCGAAACTGGAGCAACTGCGAGCTGAAGGTTTTGACTTGACAAATTTCACCCATCGAATTGATCCGATGGATGAGCTGGATGTTCAAGGTGCAGTGGAGACGATCAGGGAGCATCATCCGAACCAGGTTTTGTACGTTGAGCGAATCCAGCCTCGATGCCGCTTAGGCATTGGTTATGCGCTTATGGGTGAGAAGGCGTTTTCCATGAACAGCCCCGGGGAACAGGGTGCTCCTTGCTTCCCTTTACGGAATCGCTACCAAGGCAGGGGCAAAGTAAGCCCGTATCGAGCAGGTCTGAAAGCCAACCCCGTATTTCATCCAAGGCGTTGCATGACGCTTCCTTTCTTCACCATCGGCCATTCCAACCGCTGCCTGGACGAATTTGTCGGGCTGTTGCGCGAGGCGGAAGTTCAGCGCGTGGTGGATGTCAGAGCCTTTCCGCGTTCACTGACCAATCCGCAGTTCAATACGGAGGTGTTGCCCGAGGCGCTGCAGCCTTTCCAGCTATCGTACGAACACCTTGCCGCCCTTGGCGGCCGTCGCTGCCGGTCCAAGCCTGTCTCTGCCGAGGTCAATGCCTTCTGGAGCAACCAGAGCTTTCACAACTACGCAGACTATGCGCTCTCGGAGGCTTTCCACAGCGGCCTTGAACATCTGCTTGCGCAAGGACGCAATGAGCGGTGCGCGATCATGTGCTCGGAAGCCGTGTGGTGGCGCTGCCATCGACGCATCATCACGGACTATCTGCTGGCGCACGGTGAATCGGTCTTCCACATCCTTGCGCCTGGCAACGTGGATGCGGCTCGGCTGACCGAGGGGGCGGTGGCTCAGTCGGATAGGACGCTCACGTATCCCGCTGCCGAATCACCACAGAGGTGACTACTGTCTGACAAGCACCCGTCTACATTTGTCGAAACAGATGAAGATAACTGCGGCTGACGGGCAACTGCTCCTTGCGATCCTTCAGGTGCACGCTGGCGGTTTCGTTGCCGCCGCGGGTGATATGGCTTATGGCACGCAGGTTGACCACCACCGAACGGTGCACCTGTACAAACTGCGCGGCATCGAGTTGGGTGATGAGTTCCTTCAGAGTGCTGCTGATCAGTGCTTCGCAGGCTTGGCCGGCCTCGCCGCGCCAGGCGATCAGCGTGTACTTCGCCTCCGAGCGCAAGTAAACGATGTCATCCACGGGAATCAGGCGCAAGGTCTGTCCGACCTGCGCGCGTATCCAGCGCAGCGACGGAGGTGAAGCGCGACGTTCGAGCTGGGTGGCGAGTTCGCGCAGCAAGGCTTCGGTATTCGACGCCGGCTGCGCCATGCGCAGGCGTTCCTTCAGGCGTGCCACGGTTTCTGCCAGCCGCGCCGGTTCCACCGGCTTCACCAGGTAGTCGAGCACGCCTTGGGCGAAGGCTTGCACAGCGTATTTGTCATAGGCGGTGACAAACACCACGTGTGCGCGCCGCCCGATGTGATGCGCCACATCGACACCGGAAACGCCCGGCATGTGCACGTCGAGGAAACATACGTCGGGTTGGATGGCGTCGAATTGCTTGATCGCTTCACGGCCGTTGCGTGCCTGTGCGGCTACCTGCAGCTCCGGCCACGCTTGCGCAAGCATCTGGGCCAAGGCGCCACGCAACAGCGGTTCGTCGTCGGCGATCAGCGCGGTAGTCATCAGCCACCTGCCTCGCGCGCCGGGAATTCAACTTCGGCGGAGACGCCGTGTGGATGTTGTGCGTTGATGCTCAGTCGTGCGTCGCCGGCGAAAGCCAAGGTGAGGCGCTCGCGCAAGGTTGTGAGGCCGGTACCCAGGCCTTTACTGGAGGACTGTAGTCCCACGCCTGTATCGCTAACGCGCACTACACAGCGATCGCCACGTCGCTGCACGTGGATGTCGATGCGTCCGCCTTCCTCGCTCGGGTCGATGCCATGCCGCACTGCATTCTCGACCAAGGTAAGCAAAGTCAGCGGTGGACAGCGCAGCGAACGTGCCGCGTCATCCACGTGCAGCGCAAACTGCAGGCGATCAGGAATGCGCATATGCATCAATTCCAAGTACGCCTTCACCAGCTCCAACTCCTCGCCGAGCGTGGTGACCGATTCGTTCAAGCGCGGCACCGCCGCGCGAAGATAGGCGATCAGATTACGCAGCACTGCAGATGCTTGCGGGGAACCTTCATCCACCAGCACCTGTACGTTGGCGAGCGTATTGAACAGAAAATGCGGCGCGACCTGCGCCTGCAACAAGTGCAGGCGCGCATCCAGTGCCTGACGCTCAAGTTCGCTGCGTTCCAAGTCGAATGCGAGCGCTTGGTGGCGGGCCAAGGCCTCTTTCTGGCGCACGAGCGCGCCCAATGCCGCCCACGGCGCCAGCAGAATGCCGAGAAAGCTCAGGGTAAAGAAGCCTCGCAGGCGGTCCTCGTCATGCCAAAACGACGGCGCGCCTGCCGGAGTGGTGTACACATAGAGCAGCCAGGTCGCAAGCGGGACGGCCACTGCCACGCCCAGCACCTGAAGGACCCAGCGTGCGAGCCATCTCGGCATGCGTGCGGGCCACTGCTCGAATGACCCGAACGTCAGCATCGCGGCCAGTCCTGCTCCCACTGTCTTGAGCAGCAGCGTAGGGGTGCTCGACAACCAGCTAGGGGCCAGCAGCAATCCCAGGGCACCCGAAATACCCAGGGTAAAAAGCAGGCGCTTCCAGCCCAGCATCAAGGCCAGGCCCTTTGGCTTTGCGTGAAAATAGGATGCGGACACCGCGGAAGAATAGTCAGGTGATCTACCGATCGCCAAGCCCCCGACAACCACCTACAAGTGGGGCAGCCACAGGAAGGCGAACGCGGCGGCGATGCCCACACCCATCATCAGCGTCAGCGTCACCAGGCCGCCGGCCATCGCAAACTTCGCCGATGCCTTCCGGCTCTTCTCCGCGACAAAGTAAAGCTGCAGAACGCTCAGGGGCAGCAGGTATTCGGCAAAGCCCAGAAAGCTCAGGAAGGGACCGGTAAAGGTCTTCGGATCGAAACCGACCGGCCCGTGGTTTACCGCGATCCAGAACATCAGGCCCACGCGAAAGAACCACACCCCGCTTACCGCCAGGAACAGGCGAAGCGCCCAACGACGATGCACATCGAAGCGTCGGCCGCGTGCGTGCTTGAGGGCAAGACCGGCAAAGCCCAGGATCAGCAGCGCGTTTAGGCTCCCGCTCAGGCGCCCGATCAAATCGCCTCCGGCGACATGGCGCGCCCAGATCATGTACACGCCACCAAGGCTGGCGATCATGGCGGAGATCAGGAAGAAGCGGCCATTCCAGCGATGAAAGCGCGGCCAGCGCCGTCGGACCAGCGGCACGAGCTGGGCGGCCCCGCTCAGCATCACCGCTACGGCGCACAGCAAGTGGGCAACGAGTGCCGTGTTGCCAAGGGTGTCGCCGCGGATATATCCGGCGGCAAGCACGGTATTCCATTCCTGCCAGTGCCCTCGCATGGCCGTGCGGCCGTAAAAGTCGACCACATAGAACGCAAACAGCAACTGGCCCAGTACCGCAACACCTAGCCAGAACGCCGCCGCGGCACGCAAGGCCGGAGTCGCCCCGCGTTGCCAGGGAGACTCATGGGTGTTGAGGTCGGGTACGGTAACAACGGTCGCAGACGCGTTCATGAGCCTCTCCTCGGTATACCGGGGAGCTTTCCGCGAGCGGCGCGTTACAAGGAAGAGGTCATCCGACGAACGACGGTCCGAGGGCAATGAGTCGCACCCAGGGGCGATGGGCGCCTAGCCCGTTTTGGCTTGGCGCAGCTATCCGTGGTCGGTGGGTGGCGGCGTAAGGGCGGGGTTCTCCCCAAAACGTGGCTAGAGCAAGCTATCGATAGGAAGTTGGCGCAGCAGCGTTACTTCCGCACGTCGCTTTACGCTTGCAGCCGGTTCGCTATGGAAGGTAACCGGCTTGCCATTATCGTCAGCCTGCCAGATGACGTCATGCGAAGCCGAGTCGTATGTCACCTGGTACGCATTGGAAGGCTGGGTCGCGGTATGGAAGAAATCGCTGACCGCGTGAGCCAATCCGGGCGAATCGACAATGACGCCCATTTCGGTGTTGAGCAACTTGGAGCGCTGGTCCATGTTGAGCGAGCCTATGAAGACCTCGCGGTCGTCTACGACGATGGTCTTGGCGTGAAGGCTGGTACCTGACGATTTGCCGACGGATGTGGTCGGCTGGCTTTGGCCCGGCTGCGGTTTGAGTTCGTAGAGCTGCACGCCACCTTCCACCAGGGTCTTGCGATAGTGCACATAGCCAGCATGCGCTGCCGTCTCATCGGTCGACGCGAGCGAGTTGGTCAATATCTTGATGGACACGCCACCCTGGACCCGCGCCACGAGGTGCTTGGTGCCGGCGTCGCCGGGTATGAAGTAGGGCGTCGTCGCCAGTATCTCGTGCTGGGCGCCGTCCAACATGGTCTTGAGCTGCGGGCCGATGCGCAACGCCGGCACGTCGCCGTCGGCCTCGATCTTCGCCGGTTGATCGGCCACGAACTGGGCATCGCCCCAAAACCATGCACCTCGCTTATCGGCGGTCGGTCCATCGGGCAACTCATCCAGCACGGCTTGCGCATAGTCCGATTGGGCGAATTTCCGCACTTCCTTCTGGAGCGTCACCCGTGCGGCGGCGAGGCGCTTGCCGGAGTCATCCGCCTTCTTGGGCTCGAGTGGATAGGCGGCATCGCAGTTCCAGTAGGTGTCGAATGCCTCGGAAGCCTGCTGTACGACGGGGCCGATGGCCACCACGTCCAGGTCGCGGAAGTGCGTGTCGCTGCCGGCGTCGAAGTAAGGATCGCCGATGTTGCGCCCGCCAATGATGGCCACGTTGTTGTCGACGATGAATGCTTTGTTATGCATGCGCCGATTGAGGCGCCGCCACTCCATCATGAACTGGACGGCACGGGATACCAAGGTTGGGCTCCGCGTCCGGAAGGGGTTGAATAGCCGGATTTCGATGTTCGGATGCGAGTTCAGCGCCGAGAACAGATCGTGCTTGTCATCGAAGTTGTCGTCGTCGATGAGCATCCGCACCCGCACGCCACGGTCTGCCGCGGCAAGGAGGTGCTGCATCATCAGGTGCCCGGTCATGTCGTTGGCGAAGATGTAATACTGCAGGTCGATCGAGTGCGCAGCGTGATCGGCCAGCGCCACCCTACTGAGCAGGGCATTCGTACTCAGCGTCAGCAGCCGAAAGCCCGACTGGTGCGAATGCTTGTTCACCTCCGCATGGGTGTACCGCGCCGACGGCGTATCGGTGGCTGCCGGCAGGTGGTGCGTCTCCGCCTTCGCCGTGCTCGGCGGCAGCGTGGAACACGCCTGCAGCAAAAGGCAAACGATTGTGAAGGCAAACGCGACGACCCGACGATCTGTTCGCATGCATACACCCTAAGGTTGGCCAGCCAGCCCGCCTCCCGCGGACATCTCCCGCTCTTGTCGCATTGTTCATTTAGCATAGCCGGGCAGTATCCCTGCTGACTATCGGCGCGCATCCCGCTCAGACGCAGCCAGCATCGCAACATGCGTCGTCTACCGTTCAGAGAAGCGTCGACTCACCCACGTCGCTCAGGGCGGATGGGATTGGCCCGCTTGCGCCCGGCACCCCCTGACACTTGGATTGTCGTCAAGCTAAATTAGGTTCGCTTGCAAAGCCAGGCGAAGCTTGGGTCTTGGCCTGCCTTTCCTTACGAAAAATCGGGTCGGAACGCATTTTCGAGAAGACTTTTTGCAGATCGGACCTCGCCGCAGGCCTAGAAAAGTGTTCTGATACCTTTGATAGAAAAAGCCAGTGGCGCGGACTTGACCACTCGCCCTTGCATTAGGCGCTTCAAATGCAACGACTGATACCCCCTAGAATTCATGTATTGCTGGCTCGCGACAGTGCTGCTGCAGTGGTAATCCGTCGAGGTCCGACGCGCCATACCGCTATCATCGGATGGGATAGAAAGACGGACAAATTCAAAACTGGACAATGGTTGTACGGCCGCATCTATGAGCGTCGCTGCGATCTTGCTCCCGACGGTAAGCATTTGATTTACTTTGCAATGAATGGAAGGTGGGGCTCCAGTGCAAAGGGTTCATGGACCGCCATTTCGAGGGCGCCCTATTTGAAGGCCGTTTCACTCTTTGCAAAGGGTGATTGTTGGCATGGTGGCGGGCTCTTTCGGACATCGACCGACTATTGGTTGAATGATGGGCATGGGCACGAACTGCAAAAAGAAGATCGAAGCCTTCGAAGAGTCGTTGAGTACCCGTGGCACGAGCAATACGGCGGGGAGTGCCTAGGTGTGTACTACATACGGTTGCAACGCGATGGTTGGAAACTGAAGTACTCGGCACCCGATGGAGAGGGAGATCAAGTCACCGTGTTTGAAAGGCGTGTAAACGATCACTGGACTCTGCGCAAGCTAGCTCATGCCGGCCTTGCTCATTCTGCCGGTCGCGGCGTCTATTTCGATACGCACGAACTTTTCAACTCTCGAACTGGGGAGGTCATCTCAAAGATGGATTGGGAATGGGCGGAGCTTGATGGTGCTCGATTGATATGGGCCGCCAAGGGGTGCCTGCACTCTGGGCGTCTTGACGCCAAAGGCCTGCGCAATGAGAAGGTGCTGCATGACTTTTCGCCTATGCAATTGGAAAAGCTTGCGGCACCGTACTGACGCTGATGCCACACCTTCAAGTGGCACTGAGTCCCGTATTCGAAGTGGATACTGCAAAGTACCGATCAAAATCAAGGTGCACATCAATTCCAACGCACCAGGATTCTATTAGGAGCTGCACGTTGGGCGTTTCAAACCGTACCTATGCTTGTGTTGTATGCGGTGTGGTGCTCAGGGCACGATTGCCGGACGGCTGCGTGTATAAGGGATTGAGGGGCATTCCAGCGGCAGATCTAGTTGCACCCGCTCCGTACGGCCATTGGGCGGGATTGCGTGTTACTCATGGGTATAAATTGCCGGACTGGCTGCATCACTGTGGGGAACCAATGTTTCTTCTGGGACGACGTGCTTCGCAGGCTGCAATGCAGATTGAACCATCCGATAGGGTGGCGTGGCTGGCGCTCGGGGCGCGCATCTCGAAGCATGCAGGCCGAAAGCGGTGGCGGCCGATCACTGAGTTATCGAAAATGCGAGATGCTTATCCATTGATCTGACGTGCGGCCAAAACGATGCCGTCGACGGTCCTTGGCAGGGTCATCTAACGTCCGCTCCTGGACGGGACACTGCCAATTTTGGGTTACGTACCTAATCAGGCACCAGATAATTGACTAAAAACCTCGGGCAGTTGGGTGGTTCAAGTTCGTGTTCAAACTCAAAACGCCTTGGAGGATCCGGATAACCTGATAAAGAGCGTTCAACCGCCGCGACGACATCAAACCGTGCTCGAGATGCGCGCCCACGCAGCCACTAACCATTGGGCTTTTTTTTATGGATGCTTCTCGATAAGCTGATGTGCTTCAAGGGGACATCCAGGGAAAATCACTGTGAAAACATTTCACGTGGTTGCGTTAGTAGTTGCTTCGCTCGCGAGTGGCATGGCTCACGCCATTTCGCCGTCATCGGTATCCGACCCATACCAAATTCAGGTTACCGTCGACACTTCCGGCCACATTTCGTCGATACTGCCCGAACAGAACATGCGCGACGAGTACATACAAGCGCTCAAGAAGGCCGCGCCGCAATGGCGATTCGCCGTGCACCAAGTAAGAGGTAAGCCGGTTCCGTGCACCACATGGATACGCGTCAAGTTCAGTCATGCAAGTGCGGTGAATGGAGTAAGCGACTACGTCGCAGAATATATCGGAAATGGGCCCTACATCGAACCCACGCGCATCTCCTATCCCCCGCACCTGTACCAGTGGCGTATTTCCGCCATTTTCTACGTTCGTTTTGTCGTTGAACCCACTGGCGTCATCGATAATGTACAACTCATTCAAGCATGGACTAGTGGTGGTAAGCCAATTGGCGATGCGATGCAGGACGTCACAAAAGGCATCGTGCGTTGGAAAACAAAGCCCATGCTTGTCGATGGCCGCCCGGTTTCCGCTCAGATCATTGAACCAGTCTCCTTTATCACCGAAAGCAGCCTCGACAAGTCCAAGCCGGATTTCGGGATGGAGATTGCCGGCGATTCGCCGAATTCAGGGCGGCCGATTGGCAATATTCCGGAGTCCGGGGCGGTGGCGCCGCTATCGAAGAATTGACGCAAAAAAACAATGCGATAAAAAAACAATGGGGTCAAAACACTTCTTTTAGAGCACTTTTCGCTGATCCAACCACGAAGCAGGAGGGTTGGATAGGCTCGTCTTGTGCAAATGATAGCCTTGTAAGAAAGTGTCTTAAGAAACCAGGAGTATCCACAATGGAAGCAACGACATTTGCGGTATTGGTCGCGGTGGGCTTATCACTTGCCTCTTCAGCCGCAGCGCAAACGATGCCGGCAAAGCCGCCCATCGTCGACGACCCGGTCTACACCAAGCCTCAGCAACTCGTGGACGTTGGTGGCGGCCGTCGGCTGAATCTATATTGCCTAGGCGAGGGCTCTCCTACGGTGGTGTTCGATTCTGGCCTGGGTGATTCGACAGTGGCATGGGCGCTAGTTCAGCCGGTCATCGCCAAGAAGACGCGTGCGTGTTCGTACGACCGCGCGGGCCTTGCTTTCAGTGACGCTGCTACGCAACCAAGTGACGCGAAAAACGACGCGGAGGATCTGCATGCGCTATTGCAGGCCGCTCATGTCGCTCCGCCCTATGTCCTGGTCGGGCACTCCTCCGGTGGCATGGCGGTGCGCGTTTTCGCCGATCGCTATCGCGACGAAGTGGTCGGCATGGTCATCGTCGACGGCGCGCACGAAGACCAATCCCAGCGCGAAGAGGCCGCCGGGCCCTTCCGCAAGGCAAAATGGGAAGCCGATCTGAAAGACACAAGTTGCGTGGATGCCGCCAAAAATGGCGTGATCGCCAAAAACGACCCGCTTTACGACAAATGTGTGGGAAAAGTGGCTATCGACCCGCATTATAGCCAAGCCATCAACGATGCCTCATTGAAATACAGCGCAACGCTCAAATGGCAATCGGCCGTGCTTTCAGAGAAAAGAAGCGTCTTCGACGCCAGCGCCGACGAGACGCGCGCTACCCGTAGGGATTTCGGGGACATGCCTATCATCGTGCTAACGCACGCGCCGCATCCGTGGCCCAAAGACTGGACACAAGCGTCGCAAGACCGGCATACGCTGCTATGGGAAGACATGCACAACGAAGTCGCGGCGATGTCGACCCACGGCGTCAATGAAATCGTGCCGCGATCGGGTCATGACATCCAGTACGATCGGCCCGAAATCGTGATCGATGCCATTGAACAAACTATTTCGATTGCCGATAAGCAGGCGCGGCAATCTACAGTGGCGTCGACTAAATAGTTTCGTGACGCCTGCTTGGTCGCTCAGTGCGTAGGCTGGGATGAAAATCCCAGCTATCCGCGCGGCATGTTTGTGCTGGGATTGCCATCCCGACCTACGCGGCGATGGCGGGGTGAGGCTGGCCATCTCTACCGATACCGAAGGATTTCCGGCAGAATCCCCTCTACAAAGGGGGAGTGGAACATGGACGCATTGCAAGAAAACGGGCAGCTAAACGAGCTGCCTACACTGACGATCGCCAATTTCTGGTCGCGCTTAGGCGCCATATTTATCGATCTGTTAATCGTTGGCGCAGCCGGTTACGTGCTTGGCTTCTTTCTGTTCGATACGCTCGCCAGGCTCGGCGCGTATGCGCGCATTATTGGCTTTATTATAGCCATCTCGTACTTCGGCATACTCAATAGCCGTATAGGCAACGGCCAGACCTTAGCCAAGCGCTGGCTGGGTTTGCGAGTTGTCGATGGCCGTGGTTTGTGTATCGCGTTGCCGCGCTCGCTGCTGCGCTACACCGTGCTTGGGCTTCCCTTCTTTTTGAATTATCTGCCCTTGGATTCTGAGGTAACTGCACTACTCCTTGAAACGTTGATATCGATCATCCTTTTCGGGGGCATGTTCAGCACCTTCTATTTGTATCTATTTAACCGGCGAACGCGTCAGTCCTTGCACGATTTGGTTGTGGGAACGTATGTCGTCAACGTCAATCCGCCTGGCCTTCGTCTGCCGTCGGTTACCCTGTGGCGTGGGCACCTGGTGGCAGTCGGACTGATCGGGCTGTTTGTGCTCCTCATGCCGCCATTGGGGAAAATGCTGGCGCGGCATATAAACTTTCAGCCAGTACTTGAAGTACAGCACCAACTCCAGCAGCAACCGCACGTACGCCATGCTGGTTTTGTGGAAGGCGAAACCTTCGTCTATTCCAACACCGGAAATCGGACAGTCGGCCATCTTCAAGCCGATCTTACGCTCGATGCCCCCATGACATCCGATGCAGACATCGCCCAGGCTGCGGCCCGCGTCATTCGAACAGCCTATCCGGAAAAATCCAAACGAGTTCCCATAGTGGTGCGCCTGGTTTACGGCTACAACATGATCATCGCGGCGCGACGGAATTCTCAGGTGTATCGGTATGAGCCGGGTGAATTGCCGTAGACCTGTGTGGCTGGCTTCGTGAAATATGAGCCACTACGTTCTGACACGTTTGCTCGCGATAAATGGCCTCCCTTCGTCGAACTAGTGACGGCCGCCTCCGACCCAAGACTATCCGCGCATTCAGGGGAAGTAATGAACGTTGACAGCCATTTGGCGGCTTCGCTTGGATTTCATACATCCAAATACTTGGCGGTCGAGCGTGAGCGCCGATGGCTCTGCCGCGCGATGCCTGATGGGCTTGAGCTTCAAACTGAGCGAATAACCGATCTCTATGTCACTGGCGCAAGTCTTCGACTCAGGGAGGCCAGGCCTGTATCAGGGGGTTCGGCGATTCTTCGTCTGACCCGAAAAGCCGATGTGGATTCATGTACCCGGCTCCTTACGACCATTTACCTGTCTGAGGAGGAATTCCGAATTCTTTCCAGTACGCTTCCGAGCAAGCGAGTGCACAAACTTAGGCATCGGCTGCCGCCGAAATCCGGTGTGGTGACGGCGATCGACGAATTTCAAGGCGAGCTTTCCGGGTTGGTCATGGCAGAGGCCGAATTTGAATCGGCCGAACAATTGTCGACCTTTCAGGCTCCGCCCTTTGCGGTACTTGAAGTCACTGGGGATTTGCGGTTTACCGGCGGTGCTCTTGCGAGTCAAGGTCTTCCCCACGACCTTTCAGAACTTCTCGCAGCCAACGCCGGTTAATTGGAGGTATCCGCTTCCTCAGCCAGCAACGGACCTAGCCTTCGCTCGGGAGATGGCTAATACTCGCGCTTGGTTGAGATCCAGGGGAGAAGGATGAAAACGCCTGAAGAATTCGCGGAAGCGATGAAAGGGAAGGGAACCTATACGCAAAGGCGCCAAGACGCGCCGTTTGTGCTTTCAGGGGCCACGCCAAAGAAGCCTCACAATATATCCTGGCCCGAGATAAGTAACGTTGAGCAGGCCGTACAAGCTTCGAACATGGGGGCCAGCGCGGCCATAATCATTGCCGCTGTCAATGCGATCGTCGCGACCATAAGCATCGTTAAGCACACTAACATCGTCGGTGTTAATGGTGCCGGATATGTCGATGCAACTCTGTTCGCGCTCTGCGCCTGGGGCATCTACCGTCGATCGAAACTAGCAGCGATCGCAGGGTTGGCTCTCTTCGCGACGGAAAAAGTATATCAATTTGCCACGCAACCAAAGGCGCTACTAGGACTTGGCTTGGCCTTGTGCTTAATGCTTTTCCTTATCAGCGGCGTCAGGGGTACGTTTGGTTACCATCGCTTTACTTCGAAAGACACACTGAAGGACGTGGAGCCTAAGGTATAGACATGCCCGTCTCCGACACATGGGGATTAGGTGCGGTGGATGTTATGGGGGAGTCATGCTCGAGTCATTCAACGTCGATGGGTGCATTTTTCAAGCGCCTGTGGCCGATCAAGCAACCGATCGCCTTCAAACCGAAGCAAATGCCGGAAGGTTTTGAAGGAGTGAATTCGTGAAACGTTTGTTGCTTGTCCTAGTTGTCGTCACTGCGACATGGGCTAGTGGCGTATGCGCCTCTGAACCAATAGGGACGAAGGAATGCCCTGACCCGTACTCCGCGTTTGGACTACAGGCATTTAACGAGCCTCTACTCACTGCAGTCGGCAAGAGGCTGGACTATTTCGCCATCAGGCTTACCTATCTGCCAACGTTTCGGCATCCGATTGTGCTTCGTTATGAAGAAAATGGCTCAAATCTGACTCGACGAGCGGCGGTGTTGACTGGCCGTTTTGGGTTTTCCGCTGGCGATCTTGGATTCCAGAAGATCGACAACCCGTCCAGAGCCGAGATCGAAGGCATAAAGCAAGCGCTGAACGACTCCGGCTTTTGGGCGCTTCCCACGAAAGACGATGTCATGGGTGCTGACGGAGATATCCTGATGGTTGAGGTCGTGAATCATGGGGAATGCAAGGCCATATCACGGTGGCAGCCAGATTTTAATGCCCAGGTAAGAGGCTTGGCAAAGCTCGTTGATTTGTACACGGCATTGTATAAACGAGCGGGGATATGGGCCGATGTCAATAAGTAGTTCCTATTTGTGATCGGTTGCTTTGCAGATTGAAATGGAGTTGATTGAAATCGCGCGAGAGGGATTCTTATGCTTCCCTTCTTGATCTTGATGCGATCCAGGCAAAGTGCACTTTTCGACGCGGGCACGACAACCTTATGAATATTGACACGACATCGTCCACCGAGTCTGCAGATAGAGACCTCAAAAAGGGCGCTTTCTATCTGTTGGCCGTGCTGATCGTTGGCCCCGCTTTTCTGGTGATTAGCATGACCACCTCCGAAGGGGTGAGCCTTTATCCATCTGTCATCAAATATATTGTCTCGCCAGCCGCATGCGCCTTAGCATTAATCTTGACTTGGATGTACTGGGATAATTTCAAAAGCAAAGGCTACCGATATCGCAACAAGCGAGGCGAAATAAAACAGGCATCACCTGCTTCGGCGGCGGCCAGAACTCTCCTGCTACTTGCTATACTAGTGCCGATGTGCTGGTTTAGTATTCGCGGCGTGCTGCGTTTTGTTGTGACCATTGAGTCCGGGCGTCAGGTAACAACGCAGTCAACAGTGCTAGGTTTAGCGTCAGGAAGAGGTTGCAGGCTGGTGATCATTTATCGAGACAATGTCACGTCCGAGAATGTGTCCACATGTCAACTTGTCGTGGACAGAACACCATCAATCGGGCAGCCGATAACAATCAAAAGTGAAGTCTCGGTATTGGGTACAAGGTTAATTGGACTCTCTTTCCATTAGTCGTGGGAATTTGATAGTACTTTGTCGCAACTCCATTTTTTTGCCTTGCAATGGTAACCGCGATTTCGCAAGCCAAAACAGGCGTTCTGTAATGGAATTTGGTCAGGGACCTAGGGAAAGAACACTTATGTCGATCGATCAACGCGTGTTAGAGAAATTCAAGTCCACGTATGAAGCGATGAACGATGAAACGTTGGCTCTGATCGCTCGCAACAAGTTCATGGATCTAACGGAAGAGGCGCGCCTCGCCCTCAAAGAGGTCATTCGCCATCGCCCCGCCGAGGCCTTTGCAGGGCTAACCTTTGAAGAGAACGAAGGCCGGCTGGAGCCATCAGAGGAATCTGCCCCCGACGCAGGGCGCGGTCGAGTAGGGTTGGGCGCCGTTTTCGGATGGTTCCGTAAGGAGAAGCTCCTCGATCCTGACTTGGCCGAATGGCAGTTGGAATGTTTCGAGTGGCTACTCAAGCACACGGGCGGTATCGAAGCCTATCGACAACGCAAAGTGATTCAACCCACACGAGAGTTCTTTCCGAACGATGGATCACGTGGTCATGAGCTGGCACAAAGGCTATTTCAGCAAGTGAAAGTATGGGCCGGCATGGAAGAGTGGCCATGCCGGCTGGAGCAGCAGGACGAAAGCCAGAAGACCTTGGTTGCCTCCAAGCATCTCCTTTTGCCGCCATCGGACCATTCCCCTGCAGGGACCTTCCGCGCGCTCGAGGAAGGTGGGGCCGTCATTACCTACCATCCGCGAAGTTTGCAAAACCCCATGTCGCTGGTGGCCACTTTTGCACACGAATTGGCGCATTACCGGACCGCAGGATTTCCGGAGCCACCACCTGGGGGCTGGGAGGTGTGGGAGCCGGCGACAGATATCGCTGCGGTCTTCCTTGGTTTTGGCATTTTTCTCGCGAACTCGCGTTTCCACTTTGAGCACTTCACAGAGGATAGGAAAACCAGCTTCGGATGGCGGCAGCGTTCAGGATACCGATGGCAAAACCAAGGCTATATTTCGGATGCCGAAGTGCTGCATATGCACGCGCTGGTATCGAAGATGCTGGGCGCGGGCGTCGGCGAAACGCTACCGCATCTGAAACCGGCTTTGCACGGAATCTATAAGCGCATGGACAAAGACATCTCTTGGCCTGAAATAGCCGCGAGGCTCGGGAAGCCGACGCCATCAACCCGGGGTAACCAAGTAGCGCCTGCCAAGGTAGACGCTATATAGCCAATCAAGGCGTAGACTCAGGCGGATCGAATCACGTCCCGGGATGCCATGACCGACCAGGCCACTCCGACACACGCCGTTTCCGTTCAAGGCGTCAGCAAGACCTACAAGGGCGGCTTCCAGGCGCTGAAGTCGATCGATCTCAATATCAGGCGGGGCGAGATCTTTGCCCTGCTTGGCCCGAATGGTGCGGGCAAGACCACACTGATCAGCATCATTTGCGGCATCGTCAGGCCCAGCGGCGGCACGGTGATGGCGGATGGCCACGATGTGTTGCGGGACTATCGCATCACGCGCTCGAAGATCGGCCTGGTGCCGCAGGAACTGTCCACTGATGCGTTCGAGACGGTATGGGCGTCGGTACGGTTCAGCCGGGGTTTGTACGGGCGCCCCCGCAACGACAAGCACATCGAGAAGGTGCTGCGCGATTTGTCGCTGTGGGACAAGAAAGACTCCAAGATCATGACCTTGTCCGGCGGCATGAAGCGCCGCGTGCTGATCGCCAAGGCCTTGGCCCACGAACCCAGCATCCTGTTCCTGGATGAGCCCACGGCAGGCGTGGACGTGGAGTTGCGGCACGATATGTGGCGGATGGTGCGCGGGCTGCGTGAAACCGGCGTCACCGTGATTCTCACCACGCACTACATCGAAGAGGCCGAAGAAATGGCCGACCGCGTTGGCGTGATCACGCGGGGCGAGTTGATCCTGGTGGAAGACAAGCATGTGCTGATGCGCAAGCTCGGCAAGAAGCAACTGGTGATCACCCTGCAAAGGCCCATGCAAGCGCTGCCTGATGGGCTGGGTGAGTACACCTTGGAGCTTACCGAGGACGGCTCGGCACTGACGTACACGTTTGACGCGCAAAGCGAAGACACCGGTATTACGGTGTTGCTGCGCAAGCTGGGTGATCTGGGGGTGGATTTCAAGGACCTGCACACCCTGGAAAGTTCGCTCGAAGACATTTTCGTCAGCCTGGTCCGGGAGGCGCCATGAACATTCCTGCAGTTCGCGCCATCTATCGCTTCGAAATGGCCCGCACGTTCCGCACGCTGACCCAGAGCATCGTCTCGCCGGTGCTGTCGACGTCGCTGTACTTCATCGTGTTCGGCACGGCCATCGGCTCGCGCATGGGGCATATCGGCGGCACCAGCTATGGCGCCTTCATTATTCCCGGCTTGATCATGCTGTCCTTGCTCAACGAAAGCATCTCCAACGCCTCGTTCGGCATCTACCTGCCCAAATGGTCCGGCACCATCTACGAGCTGCTGTCCGCGCCGGTTTCACCACTGGAGGCGGTGCTGGGCTATGTCGGGGCGGCGGCGACCAAATCGGTGATGCTGGGCTTGCTGATACTTGTCACTGCGCGCTTCTTTGTGCCTTACAGCATTTTGCACCCGGTATGGATGGTCGCCTTTTTGCTGCTGACGGCCGTCACCTTTTGTTCGTTCGGTTTCATCATCGGGCTGTGGGCGGACGACTTCCAGAAGCTGCAGGTGATTCCACTGATGATCGTCACGCCCCTGACGTTTCTCGGCGGCGCCTTCTACTCGATAGGCATGCTGCCACCGTTCTGGCAGAAGGTGGCGCTGTTCAATCCCGTGGTGTACCTGATCAGCGGGTTTCGCTGGAGCTTCTATGGCCAGTCCGACGTCAATGTGATACTGAGCGCGGGCATGACCACGGCATTTCTTGTGCTATGCGGCGTGGCCATTGCCTGGATCTTCCATAGTGGCTACAAGCTGCGCTCCTAGGTGGGCCAACGAGTGGGCACGGAAACGAGCCCACTCCGATCTCCGCTCCCCGCGGATCGGGCCACAAATCCATAAAAGCGACCTGCGCGGTATGTCGAGGCAAGCAAGCTTAGTTTGATCTGCTGGAAAATGATGGCTTGCGCGCATAGCTGACTAGCCGCATCCCAATCAGCAAGAACAAAAGCGGAATGAAGACAGCATACGCATACTGACCCCTCGCCACGCCCGTTCCATAAGGAAACCAGATGCCCGGGACACCCAGGGCGTTTAGCTCTGTCGCGAACAAGCCGATGCCGACCAGGATGGCGCAGAGTGCGGCCAGATAGGTGGGTAGCTTTTGCGATCGAATTACGCCCAACCCCATGATCCATAGATAGAGCGCGACAAATGCCAGGCGGGCGCCTTCGACAGCGAAATCAGCGAACACCTTGAGTCCGTGGTTTGCTTCCGGCATAAACCACGGACGGCTCATCAGCGCGGAGAGCAGGTGAACCACGGTAAGCACACTGATCACGTTGCGAAGCCATGGAGTTCTCTTCAGTCGAAACCAGTCGCGCCAGGCCAACGTCCATACCGCCAAGTTAAGTGGCTTAAGTATCACGGCCGTTGCAATGTCATAGCAGCGCAAACTTTGCCAGTGCGTCCAAGAAAACAGCACCTGATTAACGCGTAGCAGGGCAAGCAGAAGCAACGCTATGACCAGCCAACGATAGGCATCAGGGGTTCGGCATGCGATCAATGCGAAGACCATCAGCGCAAGCAGGGCAAAGGCGAGCGGTTCGATCGCATCGGCGACGTAACCCTTGAATGTCTGTAGCCATTGCACCTGATGCAGCTGATCGATGTCGTTTGCACTGCCGATCGTGGGTGCGACATGGATGCCGCCACTGTCCTCGGCCGCATCTAGGGGATCCATCCACACACGGAACGCAATAAGGTAGGTTTGCACGCCTGACGACGATGACGACGGCAGCGGATAGACACTCGGCCGTACGCCGAACACCGTAGGCGCCGTACCCGTGAACACACCTGAGCCACCGAGTAGTTGTCCGTTGACGTAGAGCTGGTAAGTCGAATCAACCAAGGTTGGCCCCGCCAAGGCAAGCGGGGTGTCCTTGTCGCTATCGACGGTCACTTTGATCCGATACCACGCATAGCCGGTGTAGTTTGCATGGCCGCGCAGACTCCATCCCCGCACATAGCCCGGTAGGCCGACATCGCCGTCATGGGCACCTGGCGCGGGCGTGAGATCCACGGTTTCCCAGGAGCCGTCATCGAAATCCGGGGAGGACCAACGAAGATCATCGCCGACGTGGAATCGCCAAAGTCCATTCAAGGGCACGGTGGAATGGCCAAGGGTGATGCGCGCGACGGGGGCTGGCTCGGCCGATGCCGGGCGGCCTCCGATCATCATCACCATAAGCATGCAAAGGGAAATCAGCAGCCCTGAACGTCGCATCGCATCGCTTCCCGATGGGTCAGCGCCGAAGTCTAAGAGAGACTCCCGGAAAACGCATGGGCTGCGTGGTCGGTTAGCCAGGCGCGGGCGCTTGGCCATGACGTCCAGCACTGGTTAGAGGCTGATTGCCGACCTAGCTTGCATTGCTCCCTTGCCGCTCTCCCCACCACCAGGCATTGCGATTCACTTTCACTGCCAGGCGCACTTGGAGGATGAAATGCAGTCTACGAAGGCCGTCCCATCCCTCCTGACCCGCTCAACGTGGGTGCGCTTGATCGCCCCATGGTTGTTGGTTCTTGTTCCATCGTTGGCGTTTGCCGATATCCATGGTGGTCACGCTCCGCCGATGAAGTCGATGGGCCACATGATGGCCATGACTTCCCCTAGCACTGTGCCAGCGGCGACAACGCTTCTAAAGGGCTATGGCACGGGTGGATTTACGATAAAAACCTCGAATCCGGAGGCGCAGGCCTACTTCAACAACGGCATGCAGCTCGCGCATGCCTTCGCTCACAAGGCAGCTATCGCGGCATTTCGCAAAGCTGAGCAACTTGATCCAAGCTGCGCGATGTGTGTATGGGGAGAGGCGTGGTCTCGCGGACCCACGATCAACTATCCGATCAACGAATCGGTTCAAGCGCAGCTGGCCAGCCTGGCTGATCGCGCCGCAGTACTCGCAAAAGACAATCCGCCCAAAGAAAGGGCGTTGATTGCCGCCTTGCAAAAGCGCTACCGCCAAGGTGGCGGCAAAGGTCCGGGAGACTTGGCGTTTGCGCAAGCAATGGATGCCCTTTACGAGGCCTATCCTGCCGATGACGAGGTTGCGATCATCGCGGCCGATGCCTGGATGATCCCCGCTTCGCAGGAGAGCAACCGCGACCATCTGGATCGATCGGTGCAGATGCTCGAACAAGTACTGCATCGGTCACCCGACAATAGCGCCGCCATCCATTTCTATATCCACGCGACGGAGATGGATGGGGTGGCGGGTGAGGCGCTTCCGTATGCGGGGAAATTGCCCACACTGGCGCCGGCGGCGAGCCATCTCATACATATGCCATCGCATACGTATTTTTCGGTGGGGCAGTATCGCTCCGCGGAGGACGCGAATCTCCAGGCCGTAAAAATCGATGATGTAAATGCGGCGAGATTGAAGCCCAAGGACGGCGTCTTTGGGCTGCCTTATCATGGGCACAATGTGCAGTACGGCGAAGCCGCAACGCTGATCGATGGCGACGCGAAAGAAGGGCTCGCACTGGCGACACCACTGTTGCAGCAAATGTCGGCGCCTCATTCTTCCAGCTTCCTTCATCAATTTGAATTGGTCACCGCTTATTTCGTGTTCGGACGATTCGCTTCATCGCAAGCGGTGGCGGCCTTGCCGCAGCCGGACAAAACACTCTCGTACGCGTTGGCCATGTGGCATTACGCAAGGGGAGAGGCTGATGCGCGAAACGGTGATGCCCACGGCGTGCAGCTGGAAGCCCAAAAGATTGCCATCGGCCATGACGACCTCGCCAAATTTGGCGACTCCGCCGCGCAAGTGCAGTCGATGGTCGACATTGCGAAACTGGTCCTTGAAGGGCGCGTTGCGATGATCGAGAAACGCTGGAGCGACGCGGAAGCCGACTACCGCAAAGCCGCCGATATCCAGGATGCGAAGTTGGGAGCGTTCACCGATCCGCCGACCTGGTGGTATCCCGTGCGCCGAAGTGTCGCCGCTGCTTTGCTGGCCAAGGGCGATCCGACGGCGGCCGAGGTCGAGGTAAACCAGGCGCTCTCGCACTGGCCGCTGGATCCCCAGAGCCTGAGAATTCTCGCGGACTGCCAGCAAGCGATGGGGCATCCGGAACAAGCCAAGCAACAGAATGCGCTTGCCAGCAACAACTGGCTTGGAGATAGCACGGCCTTGCCGGTGGCGCAGCTTTAGTCAACTGAAAATTTGTCGGCGATGAGGCGCCGCGCATGAAGAAGTCACTAACCGAAGTCCTTTCAGGCCTGAAGCACCTGCCGAATAGAACGCCGGAGCTGGCCTTTGGGCAAGACGCCAGCGAATTCTTCGCCGAGGTCGCACCGTATCGCGACGGCGCCGTGTATGTGAGCTATTACTCCGGCTCCAGCGAATGGGAGCGCCACCCCAACGGCGACGAAGTTGTGATGGTGCTAGCTGGAACCACCACC
Source organism: Dyella flagellata (assembly GCF_030160275.1). Classification (GTDB taxonomy): domain Bacteria; phylum Pseudomonadota; class Gammaproteobacteria; order Xanthomonadales; family Rhodanobacteraceae; genus Dyella_B; species Dyella_B flagellata. The sequence continues at coordinate 63,705 of NZ_BSOA01000015.1, read as the reverse complement.
GTTGTCCTGCTGAGAGATGCCAAGGAAGAACGGTTCTTCCTCACTGAGCATGAGCTTGTCGTTATACCCGTAGGCGTCTGGCACCGCTTCGAAGGATCCGACCGGCTGAAGGTGATGACGATTACACCGCAGCCCACGGAGCATAGCCTTGAGACGCCGGCTGTCTAGCCGCGTTCTCTGCGCCTTATTTCACACACTTGAGGAGAACTCATGTTTGACCACGTCGTCTTCGGAGTCAGCGATTATGAAGCGAGCAAGACGTTCTTCCTCAAGGCACTCGAACCGCTTGGCCTAGAGGTCGTCAATGAAGGGAAGCTCGGTATCGAACTCAGCTCGGACGGCAAGGTTTCCTTGTGCCTGTTCCCCACCGAGGAGAAGCCCGCGCGCCTTCACCTGGCGTTCGTGGCCGAAAATCGCCAGCAAGTCGATGCCTTTCATCGCGCGGCGCTGGCTGCGGGTGGCAGCGACCATGGCGCACCGGGTCTGCGCCCGCACTATCACGCGAACTACTACGCGGCTTTCGTGATTGGTCCGGACGGGCACAATATTGAAGTGGTTTGCCACAAACCAGAAGGCTAGTTTCATGGCGAGCAAAAATGCGTAGGCTGGGATGGCAATCCCAGCATCCGGGAAGCGGCGCGGGAAGCTGGGATTGCCATCCCAGCCTACGGCATTGTCCGTAGTGGAACACAGCCCAGAGCCGGCTTGAGGGCTACCGTCGCTTAGGCGTCTTTATCTGTATCAGGTACTGGCAGATAAGCTTGCCCTCGCGTAGGCAGTGTTCCTGGACAGGCTTTCCTGTCGCTTCGGAGAAGAACGCCGCAATGGCCCTGCAGCCGCAGGGCTCCTGGCGTACGGCACCGCCGATGGGACAGCTGTAATTGCGCACCATGATGCCGTCGGGTTGTTCGATGGCTTCGGTGTTGGCGCCTAACGCATCCGCAGCCGCCATGGCTGCGCGCAGCCCGCTTTCAAAATCAACAGGTGAAGAAAGGCCTGCGGCGCGCGCGAGTTGGCGGCCGGTCTTTTCCAGGATGTCGCCCAAGGCTTCCTTGCCGCACGTGTCGCCCAGGGTGGCCAGCAAGGCCTTGAGGAAGGCGGGGTAAGCACCGGAGTTCACGTCCTCGGCACCCGGTGCCGCCTCAAATACCGTGGAAGGTTTGCCGACGGCCCCGCGTTCCGGTGCCTTTTGCCGACGCACCAGGCCCTCGGCTTCCAACTGCTTGATCTGCACGTTGATGGCATTGCGGGTAATGCCAAGGCGCTCGCAGAGCTGGGCGACGGTCAATGCTTCACGTTGGAGCAGGCTGAGGATGTCGTTCTTGGTACTCACTTAAATCATGGCCATGCGCGAGACCATCGGGACTATAGCCCGATAGGTCATTTTACTCACTACAAACAATTATAACAATACGTATTGTCATTATGGTCGGATTGAGTCAGAGTAGGCGGGCGCCCCACCATCGAGGAGTCCAGCCATGCGCAAGCCGTTCCCCTTACTCGCCGCGTTCGCCATGACCCTGGCGTGCTCCGGTCCTTTGCTGGCCCAATCCAGCGACCATCAGCCGCCCCAGAAGTCCACGCCCACGCATCTGGTCGACGCGCTGAATGGCGTCTTCGGCAAACATCCCGGTGCACGGGCCGTGCATGCGAAGGGCATCGTGCTGGAAGGCACATTCACTCCAAGCCCTGCCGCAAGCAGCATCAGCAAAGCCTCTCATTTGCAGCATGATGGCGTACCGGTGACGGTGCGTTTCTCCGATTTCGCCGGCATTCCTAGCGTGTCCGACACCGACGGGCTGGCGAGCCCGCGCGGTCTCGCCATCAAGTTTCACCTGCCTGGCGGCGCTGTCACCGACATCGTGGCGCATTCGTTCAACGGATTTCCCTCGGCCACCACGGACGACTTCCGCGATCTGCTGATCGCCTTGGGTCAAAGCGGTCCGAATGCTCCCAAGCCAACGCCGCTCGACACTTACCTGGGAAGCCACCCGGCCGCGAAGGCCTTCCTGACCGCCCCCAAACCCGCACCGATCAGCTACGGCACGCTGCCTTTCTATGGCGTCAACACGTTCAAGTTCACCAATGCGGCGGGTGTCGTCACTTACGGGCGATATCAATTTCTGCCGGTGGCCGGCGATCACTATCTGAGCAAGGCCGATACGGCCAAGCAGGCTCCGGATTACCTGGGCAAGGAGATCGGCGAGCGGGTGAAGCATGGCCCGGTCAAGTTCAAGATGGTGCTGCAGATCGCCGATGCCGGCGACAAGCTGGATGACCCTTCGGTGACCTGGCCCAGCACGCGGCGAACCGTGGAGTTGGGAACGCTTAGCGTGAACAAGGTCGTGGCGGACAACGACGCCGCGCAGAAGCAGCTGTTGTTTCTGCCCAATGCGCTGCCTGCCGGCATCGAGCCGGCGGACCCCATGATCGATGCGCGTTCGGCGGCTTATCCGGTTTCCTACGGGCGCCGACAGTAACAACCCCACTTACCGCTGCAGGAGTAGACCTTATGCCACTGCTTAAATTTGATGTCATTACCGGCCGCAATGACCAGGAACTACGAACTATCCTGGACACCACGCATCAAGCGATGGTCGAAGCGTTTGAAGTGCCGGCCACCGATCGCTATCAATCCGTCACCCAGCATCGCCCGGCAGAGATGGTGCTGGAAGATACCGGCCTGGGCTTTCGCCGATCGGACAAGGTGGTTGTGCTTACGGTGATCTCGCGCCGACGAACCGAGCCGCAGAAGCAAAAGTTCTACCGACTGCTTGCGGAGCGCCTGCACGAGAAATGCGGCCTATCCCCGGATGACCTGATCGTATCGATCGTGGAGAACTCGGATGCGGATTGGTCGTTTGGTCATGGCAGGGCGCAGTTCCTGACCAACGAGCTGTCGTAGTTTTCGCCAATCCGGCGGCCCACGCCGGATCGCGCCAAATGAAGAGACAGAGCACTTTTCAGGGTCGATAGTTGCCGGAAAAGTGCTCTGACTCAACTTGGCTCGAGCTACTATGGCGGAGCAGCGCCGTTGCCTTTGATTTCGGAATTGCCTGAAACGGAGGACCGCATGAAACCAACCCTACTGTTGCGAATCGCGTCAATCCTTACGTTGCTGCTCGCCGTAGGACATACCAGCGGCGGCTTGAGCTTCTGGTCCCCGCCTGGGGAGACGGATGTGCTCCGCGCCATGAGATCGTTTCATTTCGACGCGGCGGGGGCCAGCCGAACGTATCTGGATTTCTTCCTTGGCTTCGGGTTTATCAACAGCGCCTACCTGTTCATGCAGGCGATCGTGCTCTGGCAGTTGGCATCCATGGCAAAGTCGGATACGCCGCGCGTTAGGCCGCTGATTGGCTCGTTCCTGTTGGTGTCCGCGGTGTCTGCCGTGCTGGCGTGGAAGTTTATCTTTGTGGTGCCGGTTGCATCGTTCACCCTGATTACCGTTTGTCTTGGGCTTGCGTTTTACTCAGCCGGTAAGCGCGGATAGGCTTGGTTCCTGCCTCGCACGGGGAAGCCAGTACCGCTACCGGCAATCCTATTTGGGAGCCCCATCGGGAGCAGGTACCAGAACATCATCATCCTTGCTCCACGCCGGCGTAGTAATGGCATAGAACCTGAGCACTTCACCCTTGCTGGCGCGGATGGAGCGGACCACCGCGGGAGGAATGAGAATGTAGTCTCCGGGACCCACAGAGTGGGCGGTGCCATCCGTCCAAACCTCACCATGCCCTGCCAGGATAAAGAAAGATTCTTCGCCAACTTTGTTGTGGCTCCATGCACTCGCATGACCGGGATCGAGTTCGAACAGCGCGACGCTACCTAGCGTCGACTTCGCCCCAATAGGCGCAGCACGTCCCGTCAGTTCCTTCAGTCTTACGCCCTTGGAGACTTGGGCAAAGGGCAGCTTGTCCGGAGAGATGACCTTGGCAGCGTCGCTTGCGCGGACAGCATCTGGGGCGCCCGCGCCCGATGCAGTAATGAGCCCGAGCAGGGCACAAGCAAAGAACTTGTTCGTCATGAGTTATCCGCTTCCAAGGTCTGAGGTTTAGTAGGGCGCTGTTTGAAGGTTCAGCCGCCAGCTTTCGGCGGCGTGGCTTTCTTACGCACGGTCTTGGCTGCCGTCCCTGCACTTGCTGGTTTCGCGGCTCGGCCTTTCACGCTTGTAGGATATTCGCCCAGCACCTGATAGTCCCAATGCAGCGTGATGCCCTCGACACCTTCCTCTCCCGGCGAAGCGCTAATGCGTGCAAGCGTCGGGTTGACTTCCGGGGACAAGTCGGCGCTCCACGCGCGGCTGTCAGGATACGGAGTCGACGTGCGCAAGCTGGCACCAAAGCTGGTTTCGAAGCACGCGGCGGAAAGATGGCCATCGGCTTGGCCGTAAGCCGAGACGATACGCTCGCCCTTCTTCAGCACCAGCTCGTGGCAGGTGCCTTCCGCGCGGCCTACCAGCGGCCCCCAGCCGGAAACATGCTTGGCTTGGATGCCGCGAAGGCGACGGTTCATGTAGTAGACGCGCACGCCTTCGATCGGCTTGTCCTGGGTGAGGTCGACCGCCGTGCCGATACCGCTGCCGAACGGACCGACGGTGGCACGGATGGTTTTTTTCGCAGGCTCCGGCTGGCCCGGAATGGCGGCGTTCCAGATGCGCGCCGAGGCAAACAGCGCATCCAGCTGCGCACCGTACATCGCGGTGACATGCGCCTGGTACGCGGGCAGTACCTTGGTCTCTGCCTTGTGCATCTCCGAGGAGTGGAACGGCGGAAAGACCCTCCAGAAGTAGAAGCTTGCTGCGCGCCCCTCGCTCTCGTCGGCGGCGTCTCTCACCGTAAAGTCGAACCACTGGGCCTTGCTGGCGTCGTATCGCGTGACGCCGGAAAGAAATTTCAGCCGACGCGCCATCAGGGCCGCACGAAATTCCAACGCGGCTTTGGTGTACTCCGCGACGGCTGACTTGAGCGATTCCAGGTGCGCCTCGGCGCTGGGATCCGTGTCGGTCTTCGCGATGGTGGTGTAGTTGAGCAACCGCTCGCGCAGCAGAGCGATCTTGAGCGAGCCCATCGTCATCAGATAGGTGGCGGTCCGCTCCGGGTCTTTCTTGCGGAAGAAAGCGCGGTCGGTCGTGTTGAGCGTGGCGATCACCGAGTTCATGTAGCCGAGCTTTTCCGCCCCGGGCTGCAGGCCGTTGTATTCGTCCAGGTTCTTCTTCGCGCCTTCCAGTGCCAGCTTCAGGGCCGTGATGCGCTCTTCCAGCAGCTTGGATTCGACCAGCTTGTCGATATATACGGTGATCTGGTTCCACACCATCTGCAGCGAATCGTCGGGCCAAAGCGCGCCGGTGATGAATTTGATCGCCCCGCCGGCCTTGGGAATCAGGCCGAGGCCGCCAAGGGTGATCTCGCGCAGGTAGTCGAGCGGGCGCTGAAAGGTAGGCAGCTTGGCCATGCTGATCTCGCTAGTCGCGAGTACCGGCCGGAACTGCTGATGGTGGGCAGTGTCGGTGTAATGATGCGGGTGCTGCACGAGGGGCGAACCGGCTGCCGTCGCCACATGTTGGACATCGAGGCATTTGCCGCTGTGTTCGGCCTCGATGAAGAAGTAACCATCGCCCGCGTCGAGCAGGCGGAAGCGCTGGTTGCTATTGCCATGCCAGGCGCTCTGGATGACGTTGGCGCCGTTCGTCAGATAGGCGCCGTAGATATCGACCGCGTGATCGGAGTGCTCCGGGCGTATCGCGAACGAGCGCGGACCGACCGCCTGGAACCTGAAGCGCTGGTGCTTCTCGTCCGCGGCATCCGCTTGGACGATGCGTGCACCCGACGCGCCGGAGGCGTTTTCAATCTCCAGCACCTTGCCGCTGTGGCGTGCGACGAGATAGTAGTAATCGTTCGGACGTGGCGAAAAAGCCATGGCATGCCTTCCCCTGAGCAAGTGACGTGGCCGCTGCGGCGTCCCCCGATGCTGGGGAACGGCTACTGGTCGGCGGAGCATACTCGAAGGCGGCCGCGGGCATCAGGCTACTTCGCGTTGACTCGCTTCCCACTCCTCGATCAACTTCCGGCCTACGTTCGCCAACGCATCGATCGCTGGCAACAGCTCACGGCCCAGCGGCGTGAGTGCGTATTCGGCCGAGGGTGGAGAGGTATTCAACACACGACGGGTCACCAACCCGCGCGACTCCAGTTCGCGCAAGCGCGCGCTCAATACGCGCGCGGAAATCTTCGGCATGTCGTGGCGCAGCTCGCCAAAGCGGCGGGCTTCGCCGCTGAGTTGCCAGATGACGTTGGGCGCCCACGCGCCGCGTAACAGCCCAAGCACTTCGCTGAGCGGGCAGGTAGGAGGAGGCGCGACTTTGCTTTTTCTGACGGGTAAACCCATGGTGGCCCAAGTCCCTTGGAAAGTCCGATAACCGGATGGTTACCGGATTTTACGGGTTACGTGCGGTTAGGTGGTATCAAACAGTAACCATGCTGGCTAGCATTTGTGGTCTGCGCAAGCCCGGGTTGCGCTGATCCCATCCCCAACGGAGAACCAGCATGAAGCTTTACTACGCTGCGGGCGCCTGCTCGCTGTCCCCGCATATCGTTGCCCTGGAAGCGGGCCTACCGGTGGAACTGGAAAAGGTCGACACCAAGGCCAAGCGCACGGCCAGCGGCGAGGATTTCTGGCAGATCAACCCCAAGGGATACGTACCCGCGCTGCGGCTCGACAGCGGCGAAGTGCTGACCGAAGGCCCGGTCATCGTGCAGTACCTCGCGGACCTGAAGCCCGAAAGCGGCCTGGCGCCCGCCAACGGCACGGCAGCGCGCTATCGCCTGCAGGAAGTGCTCGGCTACATCAACTCCGAACTGCACAAGACCTATTCCCCGCTGTTCAAGCCGGAGACGCCCGACGCCGTACGGGCGGAACGCAAGGAATACCTGCGCAAGCGCTATGCGTTGCTCGAACAGCGCCTGGCCACGCATGAGTGGCTGGTGGGCGACCAGTTCACGGCGGCCGATGCCTATCTGTTCACGGTCACCAACTGGGCGCAGCACGTGAGCCTGGACCTTGCGGATTTCCCGGCGATCCTCGCGTTCCAGAAGCGCGTCGCGGCGCGTCCGAACGTGCAGTCTGCGCTGAAGGCCGAGGGCTTGCTCAAGGCCGCGTAAAAATGGCCCGGAATCGCTTCGTAGGCTGGGATGGCAATCCCAGCTTCCTGCGGCTTCCTGGATGCTGGGATTGCCATCCCAGCCTACGCTCTGCGATCAAGTTTGAACTTTCCGAGGACAGCAGTGGGGCCTGCGCCCGAATGACGATTCGCTTTGAAACGACAGTGGGCGTTTCCGACGGTCAGAAGGTCATGGTTTGTCTTTACACACCGTCGAGCCGTCCTTGCCGACCGAGCACCATTGGTTCCTGGCCGGGTTGAAAACGACGTTGGACTGCATCTGCAGAGCCTCGCCCTCGTGCTGTTGCTTTATCTCGCTCCAGTGCTCTTTGCGAAACTTTTCTTGCGCGGTGTCAGCCTCCACCAGTTTCGCCTGCATTTCGTCCATCGTTTGTTGATGGCGGGCTTGGTCTGCCGCTGCGTTCGCACGCCGCATCTCGGCGTCGTTGGCAATTTCCTGTTGGCGCTTTATCTGATCGCGCCTGACGTTGTCTAGAATGCGCTGCTGGAAGTAGGCGCTGGCGCCATTTGCGGCAGCGAAGGATCTGGCTTCATCGATATGGCCGCTATCGATCATGCCATTGAGGGTCATGGTGATACGATCCTGTTTCGCCTGGGCGGCCTCTGCCTCCGTCTCCTTGTGCAACAGGGTGGCTTGTTGGCTAGGGCAGGGCCTATCCGCATAGGAAACCACCCCGTTCTTGGCCGTGCACTTGTAGATATCCGTGGCGGTTGCCGTAGAGATCATCAAAGGCAAAAGAGCAAGAACCCAAAACCTGGCATGCATGCGCGTTCCCCATTTACGTGCAGTCATGGGAAGTCTAGCAAGCAAGCCGAGGCCACACACCGCCCCTATGCCGAAGCGCTGATTGATCCAAGTGGCTGTTACGTAGGAAGAATGCTCCAAGGCTAGCCCCTTCCCCGCAGGCACGAAACGCCTCATGATCCAGTGCAGCGTCGCCGCGACGCACGGGGCAGGAAGAACTTTTCAAGTAATGGGGAGCACGATGGTCGAGACGGCGACAAGCCTTGGTATCGAGGAGTTGCATACTTACTGGGCTTGCCAATGCGCGCCAGGCTCTGCAGCACCGCTGCCACAGGATGTAGTGAAGACGTTGCTGGCCGGCTTGCGCCTTAACGTGCTGGAAACCCTGCGTTATTTGAACGACCAGCGGCCGAGCTATGTGCAATTCGAAGCCTGGGTCAGCGAGCGCAATGGCGGCGACCTGAGCGAAGCCTCGCTCCATCGCTTGCGACGTGCACTGGCAGGCGAACCCGTTGGCGCCGAAGTGGGCAATCTCGAGCATGTCGAAGGCCTGAGTGCGGATGATCTTGAACACTGGCACGAGCATGGCTACGTTGTCCTGCGCAACGCGATCAGCCCGGAAGCGGCGGAAATCGCCGAGATGGCCGTCTACGATTTTTTAGGAATGGATCGCGACGATCCGGAGTCCTGGTATCACCAGTCGCTGGGCCATTCCATCTGGGTGCCGCTACTGCGGCATCCGGCGCTGGTGGCCAATCGTCGCTCGCCACGCATTCATAAGGCCCATGCCCAGCTGTGGGGGCGCGAAGATCTTTGGGTGACCATCGACCAAGGCGGATTCAATCCACCGGAGCGCAAAGACTGGCGTTTTCCCGGACCGCATTTGCACTGGGACGCCACCCTCGCCGAGCCGCACTGCTTTGACTTGCAGGGCATCCTATATCTCACCGACGTTGCCGAAGACCAGGGCGCATTCAGTTGCGTGCCGGGCTTTCATCGCACGCTGAACCAGTGGCTGAAAAACGTCCCCGCAGGCGTGAGTGTGCAACAACATGCGAGCCGCACCTTGACGATGAAACCGGTTGCCGCCAAGCGCGGCGACATGATCATCTGGCATCACCTGCTACCTCATGGCAGCAGTCCGAATCGAGCCCAACGACCACGCGTCGTGCAATATATGTCGCTGCAGCCCACGCGCTTTGCCTACACGGAGGAATGGAAGTCTTGATGGCAGATTTGGGGTGTAGCCCCAAATGCTGGCGCCGTGTCAGCCTCCGATATTGCGCATGATGTCGCCGGCGCCCATGTTGCCTAAGGCACCCGGCGATGCATCGCCCAAATCATCGGTGCGTGTCCATGACCTGATCCAACGCCCCTGCGCATCGAATGACAGCATGGTCGAGTAGCGCATTTTGTGGCGTTTAGGCAGCGCCGTGCCTGTTTCTGGCGTGCGATCGTTGCCGTAGATTTCGTTACGCGTAACGGCGTAAGCAATCACTTGATCACCGGACGGCGTGCGCACGGCACCGGCCGGCTTTCCAAGCCTCGTCTCCACCTGATCGATAGTGGTAACCCCCGCTGTGAACGAAGCAATGATCGCCGGATTCACGGCATACACGATGGTGCCTGATGCTGTGCTGGATCCTGCGCTCTGTGATGAGGCTGTACCTCCGGAAGTGCTGCATCCGGTCAACACCATGCTTGCCATAACGATCGCTGCTAAGAACGTCTTCATAGACCCTCCTGCTTCGTCATTTCTGTTTGAGCTAGGGGACTCTTCGGTTCACGGATCCGGCTCGTTGCATGATCCGACATAGTTTAGCCACCGTAGAGTAGTGCGTCATCAACTCATTGAATTTACGGGTAATTCCTTCGGGGTCGGCGAGTCAGGCCCTCTCGCTCCGAGGACTTGGGTATTCCTTTGCCATTGAGGTCGGAATACCTTTCCAAGAGCTATCGACGTCAAAAGTGTTCTGACCTGCTATTCGCTTATTGGAGGATTCCGCGCACGCTCATTTGCCACATGCATGAAGGCGACCATGTCGGCCGCCCCTTCCCGCTGAGGAAATTGTCATGTCCTACATCGATGGTTACGTGATCGCCGTACCTAACGCCAACCGCGAGCAATTCATCGGACAAGCCCGTGCCTTCGACGCCATGTTCGTGGAGTTTGGCGCCATCCGAGTGATGGAGTGCTGGGGTGACGACGTGCCCGACGGCAAGCTCACCGATTTTCGCCGCGCCGTCCAGGCAAAGCAGGACGAGTCCGTGGTGTTCTCCTGGATCGAATGGCCCGACAAGGCCACCCGCGATGCTGGCATGGAGAAGGTCATGAAAGATCCGCGTATGCCGTCCGCCAGTGATATGCCCTTCGATGGGAAGCGCATGATCTTCGGCGGCTTCGCACCGGTGGTCAGCCTGCCGGACTAGGGAAACCCTGATTTTTCCCGTCAAGGCAAAAAGTCCGACAGCCAAAGTGAGGCCGGAATCTGCTTTGGGGGCTTGGCTCCGTTTTTTACCGGCGTTTTTACCGTCACTTTTACCGGCGTTTTCGAGCTTACCTCGCGGATTACGCCGTAAATTTAGCTCAGCGTGGCTAGAAGGCCCACACGTTTCACGCAAAAGCGACACGTCATCCTCGGCTGACGTGTCGCATCAGGACTACGCATGCGCGAACGAACTAGCCCTCATGTTCCGCCCTCATGATGGCGTCGCCATGCCGATGAAGAACATACAAGGCCGCACATAGGCCATCGATCTGGGTAGGAGAGAGCGGCCATGCGCCAGGTGCCGGGGGCTTGTTGGCCGCTTTTGCCAGGTTGAAGGCTTCGTTGTTCTTCAGCAGGTTTCGAATGACCTGGATGGCCAGGCTGTTACCGGCGAGCTTCATCAAGTAGGCGTACCGCTCGCCCCTCTGTGGGTCTTTGAAATGCTGCGATAGTTGGCCCAGCCAGAACGGTTCAGTTGGACGCGTGCGTGCCGTATTATGTTTGGAGACCATGATCAACTCCTTCAGTAAGTTGGTTTTGGTTTAGCGGGTCGTGGGAGGTCCAAACTCTCACGATCCGCGCTACTTCTAAGCATCGCTGCAAAGTCACTCACGCGGGGCCGCTTGAGATGGCGTGAGTGACAGGTCTACGCTATCAAATGGACCGGGACAATGATGTAGGGGATGGTCGGCTCGTATGTGCGGCTTGATCGATGGGGCAAGCGATAATCTTTGCGCAATTAGGCAACGCCATTGCAGGCGATACGGACACGGAGTCAAGCTCATTCGCTGCCATCCAATCACTCGGAGTGAGGAGAGCTAGACCGCTCATGCACAAAATGGAAATGCTAGTCGAGGACAAATGGGTGGCCCACTCGTTCAAACCCATTTTTCATATTCCGCAAAACGACGATTCTAGTAAGCGCATCGTTGCAGGCGTGCCAGGTGGCGATCCCGCTGTATTGGGTAGCTTGGTGGAGTGTCTTGAGCCGCCTTACTACTTGCTTTACGTCCTGCACACTCCCCGCGGTGAAGCTAAGCCAGGACGTTATCAAAGTCCGCCACTCTCACTCGCTCAAGTGCAGGCGCTTCTGGAACGTTTTGGAGCGTTCTTTTCTGCTGATGCACGTTACGATCTCTGGGCACATTCCCAAAGCAGCAACGCCACAGTCGTATGGGACAGACACAATCTGTTGTTCGGTTACGGCCCGCTTGATGTCTTTTCCTCTAAGCTGCTATCGCTCGGATTTTTCCGAGGTACACCGGAAGTTCCGGCGCCCCATTCGCACCACTATCGTGCAGAATTCGACGCTATGGCCAGAGATGTCATGGTCGCATTTGATTGGTCTCGGTCACCGCTGATGCCTGAGGATGAGCAATGAGGGTTCAGACGACATACTTTCCGCGATCTGTGTGAGCTGCTGCCCGTGTGGCATCGGGGCAAAACCATCAACCAAGAAGGAGTCGAGAAGTGAAGCGATATCTGATCGAACCCGAATTTCTCCTGATTCATGATGTGAATCCAGATTCCTCGACCAGCCACAGCGCCCTGGCGCCCAGGCAGCAAATGGTCTACCACATTGTGGATTTGGCGACCATGCAGAGGGTGCCGTCCGAGAGCGGACACATCGATGCCGTTGCGAGCACGTGCATGCAGCTCAATGAGTCCAGCGATTCGGCCAGCTCACTTCCCTCCGACATCGTGCAATCCATTGCGATAAGCAATGCTCATTCGATCAGCGAGCAGCCCGCGATCCTGGCAAACCTTGCTCTCGCGCAGAAAATATTCAACCAGAACATGCAGCAGCAGAACGCGGTCAGTCACCAGCAGGCACTTAATCAGATCAAGCTGGCTGTCGTTGGTAAATATGTGGCCATGATCAATAGCGTTGGCCTCGGTGATCAAGCGGCCACCGAAAAGATGGGCGAAGAGATCGAAAAACTGGTCAGGCAGCTGGAACGCATCATTGATGACAAGGCTAGCGACAGCGTAGCCCGGGAAGCAAGCTGACGGCACGTCGCACTTCCGCCACTACTAAGTGAATGCTTACCTGATTATCGAAAGTGAATGTAATGAAGGGGCCGGTCCATTTCATTACGCGTCTCGAACCCACCCACCGCCACATCAGGATGATCGTCATGACTGCCATTCCCGAAGACGTCGCAAGCGCCATTGCCATAGGCAACTTCAAGGCGATTTCCGAACAACCCGCCATGTTGTCCAATCTCGCCTTCTCAAACTTAGTGGCCAACACCAACCTGTCACAGCAAAACGCCGTGGCCAACCAGCAGGCCATGAACGAATTTGGCATCACCGTCGTTGCCGGGGCCGTCGACCTTATAGGTAACGTCGGGGCACAGAAGGCGCATCCGTCGACAGATGGCACCGGGCAACCCGGCAGTTGAAAAGTTCCGACGTTAGGCGATGGGAGACGCCTGAATTGGTCCTTCGCTGACACGTTTCCGCACCAACCACGGCCAAGACTTCTCTGAAGAGAGAAGCAGGTTCCTGCGCCTTATTTGGCACCGCTATCGTCCGGAGTTCGATCCAATGGGCAAGGATGTGTGGGTCGCGTTTGATTGGTCTCAATCAGCACTGAGGCCAGGGGAGGAGCAATAAGGTTTCCGGCGGCATATCGCCGGCTTGGCTCAAGCGTGCCGACGGCCTGCCTTGGCATCGCCTGCGGACTTTCCAGCTGCGGCTGTGTCATTTCTCAATGCCAGGTGGAGCCCCCACCAAGGAATCAGTGTCATTTCGAATCTGCCGAACGAGGGTGATGGTCTGCTGAATCACCACGTCCGGACGGTCGTAATGAATGTAGTGTCCGCTTCCTGTTGCTATGACGCGGCGGCTACGCGTGGAAAGTTGAAGGTAAGCCGCCTGTTCTTGGTCATGTACGGCGCCATACCACTGCCAGTCCTTTGCGGTGATGCGCTTTGAAAGAAAGGCCGGTATCGCTCGCCTCGTGTCTTGCGAGAGGATCAGCACGGGCATGTTTCCGAAAGGTCCTGCATGGGCGCCCTCTTTTTGCGAATCGGCAAGGGCGTGATCCTCGCGTACGTAGGCGTCAAGCTGCGGATAATCGCACTCGCTGGCCTTGATCCATCCTGCATAGGCTTCCAAGCCAGATGGAATGGAGTCGCATTGACCCATCAGGCGCGCAACACCCAGTGCTACTGTGGCTTTGACAAAGGCGAACTCCGCGCTGGAGTGATGATCGAGTGCGACAGCAAATGGGGGTTCCGGCAGCGGGGAGGGAGTGTAAGCGTCCACCAACACTAGGCCTGCAATGTCTCGGGGGTATTTCGACGCGTAGACAAGCGCGAAAAGGCCGCCTCCGGAATGGCCTTCCAGCACGATTGGCTCAGTGATGCCGGCCTGCATGAGCAGGGCATGCAATTGATCGGCGATATGTATTGCATCACGCTCGCCGGGCTGCGGGTCGCTCCAGCCGAACCCTGCGCGATCGTAGGAGCAGGTGCGTGTAACGCGGGAAAGGCTGGGTTGGACCTTGCCCCATACAGTGAAGTCCTCGCCATGGCCGGATTCCAGCACCAGCGTAGGCGAACCCGTTCCCGTGCAGTAGATATGCATGGCGTAGCCATTTACATCATAGATGCGGCCGGGCGGTGGATTGGCGGCGCGATCGCGCCGGATCGCCAGGAAATTCCAGGTGGCTCCGGCAGTGCCCAGCACTGCCAAAGCGACCGCCGCACTCATGCCCATCCACCGTATGACACGCCATGCGCGACGCCCCTTTGTTTGACGCTGCTCCATAGTGTTTAGGCACTCCAAGTGTGTGATCGCCGTGCCCCGAAAGGCGCTGACCACGACTATAGGGAGCATTTCGCGGCTCGTGGCTGCAGGGCGCGGCGAACCGGTAGATGGGCGAGACGAGCCGTTGTCTGATGGGTTTAGACCGGCTTCGTTGCGGGGTGCTGTCCCTCTAGCGCAAGGTGCAGCGCCTCAGCATAGGTTCGGCTGACGCGTAGCGGAGTCCCGTCCCGCAAACGCAGCATGCAGTCCTTATTGGGAAGGGCACGCGTTTCGGTAATCCTGTCCACGCTTACGATTGTGGAACGATGGATGCGCACGAATTTCGAGGGATCGAGCCTTGCGGCCAAACGGTGCAGCGGCTCCCTCAAAAGGTATTCCCGATCACCACCCGTATGCAGCCTTACGTAGTCGCCAGTCGCTTCGATCCAATCGACCTCGTCGGCGGCGACGATGGCGACATGATGCCCGATGCGTACTGCAAAGCGTATCGCATAGCGAGGGACGCCCGGTAACGCATCCAGGAGTTCGTCCATGCGCTCTCTTTGCGAGCGTGCCTGCCGATGGACAAGTGCATCGCGCGCACGATCCATGGCCTCCATGAATCGGTCGTCATCGATGGGTTTGAGCAAATAATCGAGCGCGTGAACTTCAAACGCCTGCAAGGCGAACCGGTCGTAGGCAGTCAAGAATATCGTCAACGGACGCTCTGACGGCGTGAGCAAGCGCAGGGCGTCCAGACCACTCATACCCGGCATTTGCACATCCATGAAGACGAGGTCTGGCGTATTGACGGTTATCGCGTTCAATGCCGCTTCACCGTCTTCCGCTTCGCCGATCAGCTCGACATCCGGGTGCTTGCTCAAGCGTAGCGCGATACCGCGGCGAGCAAGGGGTTCGTCATCCACGATTAGTATGCGCATGGTCATACTGCGATCACCTGGCCGATCGCGCTCGGTTCGCTTGTGCATCGATGGGGAAGATCAATGCTGACCACGCAATGGCCGTCCTCGTCCACGTTCATCGTCATGTGATGATCGTTCGCATAGAGCCGCTGCAATCGCTCGCGCACGTTACGCAGGCCAACGGAGGTTGGTTCCGATCGGTCAAGCAGCGCGCTGATTGGAAGGCTTGCATGTCCATCATTAGATATCTGGAGCTGCAGGCGCTGGTTGTTCGCCGTTGCCGCAATCTGAATCTTGCCGCCTTGAGGACGGTGCGCAATACCATGGCGGATGGCGTTCTCCACCAAGGGTTGGAGTATCAGGTAAGGCACCGCGGCCTGCATGGCGTCGGCACCTACACGCAGGGATACCGTCAGGCGTTCGCCAAAGCGGACCTTTTCAATGTCCAGATAATGCTCCGTGAGCGAGAGTTCCTCGGCCAGGGAGACTTCATGGGCCTTTTGGTCATCCAAGGTGACACGCAAAAAGTCACCGAGCCGCGCGAGCATGCGGGTGGCGTCGCCGGTACGCTTCTCGACAACCAGGGTGGAAATGGCGTTGAGCGTGTTAAACAGGAAGTGCGGATTCAACTGGTAGCGCAAAGCCCGCAACTCCGCCTCCCTCGTCAGAGTCGTCGCTTCGAGTACGCGACGCGCTTCCGTTTGCGTGGCCAGGTAGTAACCCGTGCCCAGATACATGGCGCAGAACACCATCAATAGAAACCACATGGACTGCATGCCGGTCAGCACGTAGCTCCATTGAAAGGGCGGCCTAAACTCGCCCTCGTGCAGGCCAAACATGTATCCAAGGGAGGTGACGACCAGGGCGAGCAGGAGTGTGGTCGCGATAAGAAGGGGAATGCCTTTTCCCAGGCGCATGGGCCGCTGCCACAAACGACGAAGCAACACGGCTAGGGGGATTGCCGCCAACGAATAGAACAGCAGCACAAACGCATGAAACCACAATTCACGCGACGGTGCGCCAACCATCGCCAGCGCACTGATGACATTGGCGAGGATGCAAGGTCCCCATCCGATTAGAAAGGTGAGTTTCAGCGAAAGAGGGGTGCGCGCTTGCGCCTGCATATTAGTGCCGTCTCAAGTGAATGATCTTGGGTCGTCAATAAATCTGACAGAACTCATTGCGCTGCCGCAATGTTCTTCGCGGTGTCCGGCTAACAACCGGATGTATAACCGGAGGGAGAGCTACGATCATGAAGCGTCCACTTCGGTCGGAAGCTGCCGACCCATAAATAAGTGGATGGCCCTGCCCGCACCAGCTCAGCTGGCCAAACTATGGTTTAGCGAGCACGTTGACGAGGCATCTCTGAGTAGATGGTGGGCCCACCAGGATTCGAACCTGGAACCAAGGGATTCGCGTGGTCCAAAGGTTTCCCTCTGGCGCGGACTATCTCTTCACCCTCCGCCTGTTTTGCGGGCGGGTGGGGTGCGGGACGCTCGAGCCTGTTATGAAGGACGCTGAAGTCCTCAGGTAGTCTCTGCACCTTCCGGCGGTGTACCGCCGGCTTGGCTCAGGGTTACCGCCGATCCGCATTGGCGTCGCTGCGGGTTCCCTGAATTCATCCCGTTCCCGTTCGCGCATTACTGCGCGACGGCACCTTTCGATGAGTCCCCTGCTCTAACCGTTGAGCTATAGGCCCTATCTCGCCGGGGATGATACCAGTATGG
Source organism: Dyella flagellata (assembly GCF_030160275.1). Classification (GTDB taxonomy): domain Bacteria; phylum Pseudomonadota; class Gammaproteobacteria; order Xanthomonadales; family Rhodanobacteraceae; genus Dyella_B; species Dyella_B flagellata. The sequence goes on along the minus strand of NZ_BSOA01000015.1, from coordinate 46,888 downwards.
CGGGGGCAGCGGTGTAGGTCTGCGCCCTGGTTCGGCGTCGCCCAAGCTCCTCGGGGTGACGCGCGTGCTCGATTCTTTAACGTTGCGGGGCATAGATTGGTTACCCCTTTACGCGGAGGTGGAACCATGAGCACTGAAAAAGTGGCGAAGCGGTTGGTGGAGCTGTGCCGCGAGGGCAAGTATGAGCAGGCGCAGCAAGAGCTTTATGCGAAGGATGCGATCAGCATCGAGCCGAAGGAGATGGCGGAAGGGCCGATGGGCAACGCGAAAGGCCTGAGGGCGATCCTGGACAAGGGGCATCAGTTCATGGAGGCCCTGGAGACGATCCACAAGAACGAAGTCAGCGAGCCGGTGGTGGCCGATGGCTGGTTCAGTGTGGCTATGCATCTGGATGCGACGATGAAAGGGCGTGGCCGGACGGATATGCGCGAGATCTGCGTGTATCACGTGAGGAACGACAAGATTGTGCAGGAGCAGTTTTTTTACGATGTGCATTGAGGGGGTGGATACCTGCCTTCGCCGGGATGATTCGCGCGTTGGTGGGTGGCGCGGCCAGATCGGTGATGCTGGGATTGTCATCCCAGCCTACGAACATCCCAGCCTACGAAGATCCCCCAAAAGAAAGGCCCCGCGAGTGCGGGGCCTTTGCTGTAGCGCTGGGCGTTTCGATCAATCGATGTCGAGGAAGGAACGCAGCTGTTCCGAGCGGCTCGGGTGACGCAGCTTGCGCAGGGCCTTGGCTTCGATCTGGCGGATGCGCTCGCGCGTGACGTCGAACTGCTTGCCGACTTCTTCCAGGGTGTGGTCGGTGTTCATGTCGATGCCGAAGCGCATGCGCAGCACCTTCGCTTCGCGCGGAGTGAGGCCGGCGAGCACGTCACGCACGGTTTCCACCAGGCCGGTTTCGGTCGCCGAGTCGATCGGCGAGCTGGCGTTGGTGTCTTCGATGAAGTCGCCCAGATGCGAATCCTCGTCGTCGCCGATCGGGGTTTCCATCGAGATCGGTTCCTTGGCGATCTTCAGCACCTTGCGGATCTTGTCCTCGGGCATGTCCATTTCCTTGGACAGCTCTTCCGGGGTGGGCTCACGGCCGAACTGCTGCAGCATCTGGCGCGAGATGCGGTTGAGCTTGTTGATCGTTTCGATCATGTGCACCGGAATACGGATGGTGCGCGCCTGGTCGGCGATCGAACGGGTGATGGCCTGGCGAATCCACCAGGTGGCATAGGTGGAGAATTTGTAGCCGCGGCGGTATTCGAATTTGTCCACCGCCTTCATCAGGCCGATGTTGCCTTCCTGGATCAGGTCGAGGAACTGCAGGCCGCGGTTGGTGTACTTCTTGGCGATGGAGATCACCAGGCGCAGGTTGGCCTCCACCATTTCTTTCTTGGCGCGGCGTGCCTTGGCCTCGCCCACCGACATGCTGCGGTTGATTTCCTTGATGTCGGTCAGCGGCAGGAACAGTTTCTTTTCGATGTCTTGCAGTTTCTGCTGCTCGGCATCGATGTGTTCGCGGTGTAGCTTGACGTTGGGCGACCATTTCTGACGCTTGCGGCCGAGCTCTTCGGCCCACTCCAGGTTGCCTTCGTTGCTGGGGAAGGCCTTGAGGAATTCGGCCTTGGGCATCTTGACGTGCTTGACGAAGATGTCCATCAGCACGCGCTCGTGATGGCGGATGTTGCCCACCACTTCGCGCAGGCGGCGCACGAAGCTGTCGATCAGCGCGGACGGCAGCTTGAGCTTGAGGAATTCCTCGGCCATCTGGTCGCGCAGCTTGGTCACCTTCTTGTCGTCGATGTCGGTGGCCTTGGCGGCGGCTTTCTGGAACTTGCCGAGGTGGTCGCGCAGCAGTTCCATGCGGCGCTTCACTTCTTCCGGATCGGGACCGCTGGGGCCTGCCTCTTCGTCTTCGCCGCTGCCTTCTTCTTCGTCCTCGTCTTCCATGTCGGCATCAGCTTCGGCTTCAGCCAGCTCGGCTTCGGCCAGGGCGGCGTCGGCGGCCTGCTCCAGGTCGGCGAAGCCGGCCAGGATTTCGCTGAGGCGGCGCTTGCCGTCCAGGTGCTGGTCGTATTCTTCCAGCAGCAGCTCGATGGTCAGCGGGAAGCTGGCCAGCGCGGTCTGTACCTGGGTGAGGCCTTCTTCGATGCGCTTGGCGATGGCGATTTCGCCTTCGCGGGTGAGCAGTTCCACCGTGCCCATCTCGCGCATGTACATGCGCACCGGGTCGGTGGTGCGGCCCACTTCGGAGTCGACGGCGGACAACAGCGCTACCGCTTCTTCGGCGGCGGTCTCGTCATCGGTGGCGGCGCCGGGGGCATTGTCGGCCAGCGGGTCGGCATCGGGGGCGGCATCGTGCACATCGATGCCAACGCCCTTGAGCACCGCCATGATGTCTTCGATCTGCTCCGGATCGACAATGTCGTCGGGAAGGTGATCGTTGATTTCGGCGTAAGTCAGATAACCCTGCTCCAGACCTTTGGAGATAAGGGCTTTGATTTCCGACTGTTGCTCGTGGGCTTTGTTGTTCATACCGTCCGCCGCGGGATAGGAACCAATCAGTATAGCGATGTGATGCTTTTTTGACCAGTTTTCAAGAGAAAAATTCGCTGCCATCGGCACGCAAAAATCGCGCCAAATCGCGGTTTTGGGCGTAAATGGAAGCGTTCGTAAGGGCTACGTGTCCACCTGGCACCTAACGCACCTCGAGCCAAAAGGTGACGGGGCCATCGTTGATCAGATGTACTTGCATATGGGCACCGAAGCGCCCGATTTCCACCCCCGGATGCGCCGCGCGCGCCAACGCCACCAAGCGTTCAAACCAGATTCGACCATGCTCGGGCGAGGCTGCGCTGGTGAAGCTCGGACGCATGCCCGAACGTGTGTCCGCAGCCAGGGTGAATTGGCTGACCAGCAGCAGGCCACCGCCGGTATCGGTTAGCGAACGATTCATCTTGCCGGCGTCGTCGGAGAACACGCGGTAGCCGAGCAACCGCTCCACCATCCGTTTTGCTTGTGCCTCGCCGTCTTCCGGCTGCACGGCCACCAGTGCCAGCAGGCCGGGGCCGATGGCGCCTACGGTTTCGTTGTCGACGTCGACGCGGGCGGAGAGCGCGCGTTGGATAAGGGCAATCATGGATGAGGCGTGGCGTTGGGGCGAAACGGTAACTCTGCAGGGCGACGAGGGTTGGGTAAATAGCTTGGGCTGCGGCTGGTTCACGCGCTTGCCACTAATGGGGCAACGGCAGAAGACGCCAATGCTTTAGGCGCTTTGCCCCCTCCCCTGCGGCGGCAGGGGAGGGTTGGGGTGGGGTTGTACGAGTTTGCGGCATTGTTGGAATTCATCGCGAGGTTGCTTCACCCCACCCTAGCCCTCCCCTGCTACACGCAGGGGAGGGGACTGATCGCGCAGGCGTAGAGCATTCCTTTACCCTTACGCGTTCGCCTGCTTCCAAGCACAACATCCATGCGCCCCGACATCTACCTGGTCTACCTGCTGCTGCGCCTGTTCGGTCTGTTGCCGTTGCGCTGGCTGCAAGGCTTCGGTGCGTTGCTGGGGCGGGTGGCCTTGCGGCGTGGCGGGAGGATGGCGCGCTACACGGCGGTGAATCTGCAGATCGTGCAGCCTCAGCTGGTCGAACAAGCGCGGGCCGCGCTGGTGCGGGAGGCGATGGTCGAGGGCGGCAAGTCGATCACCGAGATCGTGAAGATCTGGGGCTCGGGCGCCGAAAGCTCGCTTGGCCTGGTGAAGGAAGTGCGTGGCGAAGCCTTGTTCGACGCCGCGCTGGCTTCCGGCAAGGGTGTGATCATCGCCGCGCCGCACCTGGGCTGCTGGGAGCTGCTCAATTACTGGCTGTGCCGCAAGACGCCGATGGCGATTCTCTATCGCCCGCCGCGCATTGCGGCGGTGGAGGCGTTGCTGCGCAAGGTGCGTGGCGCGCTGGCGCCGGAGCAGGTGCGCGCGGAAGGGGCTGGCGTGCGTACGCTGTACAAGCGGTTGGCCGCCGGCGGCACGGTGGGCATCCTGCCGGACCAGAAGCCGCGCGAGGGGGAGGGCGAGTTTGCGCCGTTCTTCGGGCGCGAGGCGATGACGATGGTGTTGTTGCCGCGTCTCGCGGCGCGTACCGGCTCGACTGTGTTGTTTGCGTTTGCGGAGCGATTGCCACGTGGGGAGGGGTATCGCATCCACTTTTTACCGGCGCCGGAAGGTTTGGATGATGCCGATCTGCCGAGTGCATGCGCGGCGCTCAATCGCGGGGTGGAGCGGTGTGTGAATCTCGCTTTTGCGCAGTATCAATGGCACTACAAGCGTTATTCGGCGGATGACCGGCCGAGTCCGTATTGAGGCAGGCGTGTTTGAGGTTCGTAGGCTGGGATGAAATCCCAGCATGGGAACACCGCGAGAAAGCTGGGATTGTCATCCCAGCCTACGCACCTTCGATGCGGCGCAGGAATACGCTCATTTCTTTTTCCGCCTGCTTGTCGCCACGCTGCTGCGCTACGGCAATGCCTTGCCGCCATGCTTCGGCCGCGCCGGCTTCGTCATGCACGGCGAGGCAGGCTTTGCCCAGCAGTTTCCAGGCGGCGGAATAGTTGGGATCAAACGAAACCGCGCGCCGGAATTCTTCGATCGCCGCGGCATGATCGCCGGCACCGAGCAGCGCATTGCCCAGCGAAAACCGCAGCAGCGCACCGTCACGCGGACCACCGCATTGCGCGCGCAAGCCGTCGATCAAGGCGCTGCTCACGACTGCGGCACTTCCTGCGCAGAGGTGGCCGCGGGGAAAACGCGCGGCGGCTGCGCCGGTTCCGGCGGCGTGCGGCCTGCTTGCACCATCGCCACTGTCTGCGCCGACCACACCACCACCCAGGCCGAGCGGAACGGCTGCGCCAGCAGGGCATAGCGCAAGGCCGAAGCATCCAGATTGTCGGGATGGGTGATGATCAGGCCGTCCGGATGTTGCTGGGCGAACGCCTGCACCGCTGCGCCGTCGTGCAATTCCGCAACGGGCTGGGCCAATCTTCCGGCGAAATGAAACTGGCCTTCGTAGTTGCCTTCGTAGGCGACGGAATGGCCGGCGTGTTGCGCGGAGGAAATCAGCGCCGTGGTGGGGCTGAGGTCATACTTGTGCCATAGCGTCAGCGTGAACAAGGTGTTCAGCGCGAGGACGCCGAGCAAGCCGGCTACGGCCACGCGACGCATTTCACCGCGGCCGCGAAGTAGCAGCAGGCCGCCCAGCAACAGGAAGGCCACGCTGAAGGTGCGGCTGTACGGCGCGGCGCCTTCCACCCATTCGCTGTGGAAGGCGAGGCTGGGCATGGCGTAAGGCAGCGCAAACAGCAGGCCCGCGAACACGATGCTGCCTAGGCCGAGCGGCCAACTGCCCAGCCAGTAGTTCTCGGCCAGCTTGGCGTTCCGTTCGCGCAGTACGGCCACAGCGCCAGCCAATAGCAGCATCCAGCCGCCGAATTCCGGCAGCAGGTAGTACAGCTGTTTGCCGCTAATCGCCGAGAACACCAGCAAGGTCGGCAACAACCAGCACAGTGCGAAACGGATACCGTCTTCGAATGGCTTGCGCAGCGCACCGATCGCCACCCACGCGCGTGGCCACGCGGCGAATGGGAGCAGCAGCACCGGCAGCCGCAGCAGGTACCAGCCGAACCAGTGAGGATGGCTCTGCACCGCTTGCGATTGCTGTGCGTTGTTGACCACGCGTCCGGCGGTCTGGGTGAAGAACAAGCGATGTTGATAAGCCTCGCCGCCGGCGAAGCCGGCCGGAATCGCCCACGCCAATAGCATGGCGAAGCCAAGCAACAGGGCCAGTACGCCACGCCCATACCAGCGTGCGCGATGCTCGCGCGCCCAGGCGTTCCACAGCGGACCGAGCAGCCAAGGAAACAGCACGTGCAGCAGCATCACCGGCCCCTTGGTGAGCAGGCCTGCGCCGGTCAGTACGCCGAACAGCAGCCAGCGCGGCTCGGCACGGCGCAGCGTTGGGGTGAGGCACAGCAAAGCGCCCAGTACGCAGTTGGCCAGCAGCACCTCATACATGACTTGCAGGCCGAACAAAAAGGCGTAAGACAACGCCAGCAGCATCCACGGTGCGGCCTTCTCCACCCAGGGGCGAGCCGGGAACAGGCGGCGCGCAAGCACCGACAGCTGCACCAGCTGTATGCCGCCGAAGATCACTTCGAGCACGCGCGGCCATACGTCGCTCACCCCGAACACCCACCAGCCGGCGTGGATCAGCCAGAACAGCAGCGGCACCTTTTCACTGTAGGGCTCGCCGTTGATGTGCGGCACCAGCCAGTTATGGTCGCGCCACATCTCCCAGGCCACGGCGAGGGTGCGGGTGGAGTACAGCGGCATCGGACCATGCGAGAAGATCGCCACTAGCGCCACCACGGTCCACAACGGCAGCCAGGGCCACAGGCTGCGCAAGGCTTCGGAGCGGCGGTAGGTGTTGGATGTCGGCACGGCGGGCGCCTTGGGATGGAAGTTGGGCGGGATTCTAGCCGGTTGGACTTCAGCGGCTCCTATACGCGGCGTGTAGGCTGGGATGGCAATCCCAGCATCGCGCGCGCATGCATGGCAATGCTGGGATTGTCATCCCAGCCTACGGGAGCCTGGTCAGGCTGGACCCCAGTAGCCGATGCGCTTGCGCAGCTTGAACTTGCGCCACCAGTTGCGTGGCTTGCGCTTGCGATTGCGCCCACCGGCGGCGATGAACGCATCGATAGCGGCTAGCACGCGCTCGCTGGAGTGCCCGTCGTGATAGGGGTGGATCGCTTCGCCGAAGGCCTTGATCGCCTGCATCAGCTCCGGCGGACGCGATAGCGCGCGCTGGATGGCCGGCTCGAATTGGGTCGCCTCGTGGATGTCGATCAGCTGCGGACCCGGCGCGCGGTTGTTGAAGGTGACCACCGGCTTGCCGGTGAGCAGGAACTCGCTCAGCGCGGAGGAGGTGTCCGAGCACATCATGTCGACCTGGGGGAACAGCTCCAGGATGTTGTCGTTTTCGGCGAAGCTCAGGTAGTCGTTCTGCAGTGCCTTGTACTTGGCTACCGTCTCCGGCTCCATCTTGGGATGGAAGGTGACGATCCAGCGCCAGCGGCCGTCGCGCGACAGGCGCTTCACTTCTTCGTACAAGGTCTCCGCCGCGCTCCACGATGGCGAGAAGGTGGAGTGGTAGAGAATCACCGGCGGTTTGCGCACCGGCGCCAGCGGACCGGCGATCTCGCGCATGAAGGGGTCGAGCTTGGGCCAGCCGGTTTCGGTGACGGTGAAATGGCCGAGCTGCTCAGCTAGTGCGCCGAATGATTGGGTGTCGCGCGGGCCGGTGGTGCAATACAGGTCGAAGAAACCGCGGATGTAGATGTGCCTGGGCTTGCCCGCGTTGAAGCCATGGAACACTTCCACTTTTACGCCCGGGAAGAAATGCGGCAAGTGGTTGCCCGGTGTGATCACCGCGATCGGCTTCCATTGACGCACTTCCGCCACGCTGAGCAGGCGCTCGCCTTCAAGCAGATCCTCCGCGCCGGGACCGTCGAAGAACCAGGCGGTTTCGTCGCCGCGTGCGCGTATCGCTTCCTGCAGCGGGCGCAGGACGGCCAGGGCGTAACGTTCCGATCCGTACAGAAGGTAGTGTTTGGGCATCAGTGATCCAGGCCGCTACGTGCCAAAGCAGCCGCGGCGGTATCGCGGGAAGCGGGATTCAGGCACATTTCGTAGTAACGCATGCGTTTGTACGCGGCGTAGCTGGCGGCGGTTTGCGCGATCGCATAGCCGCGCCAGCCGTCGAGGAAGCCCAGGCGCAGCACGTAATCCTTGAGAAACGCCAGGGCAAATACGAACGGCGTCTGCCACATGCGGGTGGATTTGTTCTTGTCCAGCCAGTCGCGGCACTTCAGCTCGGAATACAGCAGCACCTTGAGCTGCTTTTCCACCAGGCTGGGATTGTTGTCGTGCAGGAAAGGCGCATGGAAGGTGACCGATGCGCCTTGGAATTGCAGCGATTCGTGCACGCGCACGTCGCTCCAGCGGGCGCGGTCGCGATGATAGAAACGCGCCATTTTTTCGCCGACGGCCGGGCGATACCAGCGCATCGGCCGGCCCATGTAGATGAGATGGCGGCGCAGGATCGCGGCGGCCGTATTGCTTTCCAGCAAGGCCGGCAGCTGGCGTTGCAGTTCGTCGGCCAGCTCCGGCGTCAGGTATTCGTCCGCGTCCAGTGCAAGGATCCATGGGTGGCTGCACTGGGTGGCGGCGAAGTTGCGTTGCGGGCCGAAGCCCAGCCAATCCTGGTGCACTACGCGCGCGCCATGCGCGCGGGCGATCGCCACTGTGTCGTCGGTGCTGCCGCTGTCCACCACCAGTTTTTCCGCGGCGAACGGCACGCTGTCGAGGCAGCGCGCGATTTTTTGCGACTCATTGCGGGTGATCACAACGAGCGTAAGGGGTAGGGTCGGCATGGCGCGATCTTACAGCAGCGGCTGCAGCGCATCCGCCAGGCGGGCCTTGAAGCCTTCGTTGTTGGCAAGAAACCAGCTGCGCGCGCGCTGTTGCATGGCGCTACGCTCGGCATCCGGCATGGCGATGACGCGCTCGACTGCGGCTTCCAGCGAGGTTTCGTCGAACAGGTAGCGGCGCGCGGCGTTTTGCGCGCCGACATCCTGCGCTTGCACCAGCACGCCGCGGTCGGGCCGCACCAGTTCGTTCATGGGTTGGCCGTCACACGTCAGCACCACCGCGCCGCAGCCCATCGCTTCGACGATGTAATGCCCCCAGCCTTCGGCTTCGGACAGGCACAGGTGGTAGCTGCAACTGTTTTGCAGCTGTGCGATTTCGGCGATGTCGCGCGGATAGCCGACGCGGTGATCCAGGTTTTGCGGTGCCTGGCCTTCGCTCGCTACCGCCGTGGCCGGCGACTGCTGCACGATCAAGCGAGGCCATTCCGGGTGGCGGCGCCATACGGCCAGCATGCGCTCGGTCCCTTTCATGCGGCTGGCGCCGGCCAGGTGCAGGAATACCGGTTCGCGCGCCGCCTGCGGATCGTGGCGATCTATGCTGAGGAAACCGATATAGGTGGCCGGATGACCCAAGCCAAGCAGGGTGCTGGTGGCGGACTGGGTCTTGGTGAAGACGGCATCAAACCGGTGCAACCAGCGGAGGTCACGCTGGGACAGCCATTCCGGATTGGGGATCAGCACATTGCGGCGCGCCAGCTTGAGGTAGGACGGCCGTACGTGTTCGAGAAAGATGTTGACGTCCAGCTGGCGCGGTTGGCGTCCGCCACTCAGCAGCCAACGCAGGGTCATTTGCAGCCGCTGCCATCGAGCTTTCCAGGCGCCGTGCTTGCGTTTGGGACCGGCATCGGCAAACGCCACTTCGTGTCCCAGCGCTTCCAGGGTTTGCTGGAGCAGGCGCAAGTCGTGACTCATGCCACGGTTGTTGTCCCAGGCGATAAGGTTGATGCACGCCATGGTCAGGAACGGGGGGCAGCGTTTCGTTGCCGCACCACCAGCACGGCAAGCCCGGTGATCAGCAGGAAATACAGCGAGTGCGGCATGGCGCGATAGAACACGTTATCGGTCAGCGCGCACAACACGTACATGCCGCTTGCCGCGAAGCCGCACATGGCCGCGGCGGCGACGCCTTCATCCGGGGTCATCACCTGGGCCAGGAAAAAAACCAAAGGCACATACAGCACCAGCAAGATGATGATCAGGCCGGGGAGACCGCCCGCGGCCGCAGCTTCCAGGTATTCGTTGTGAGCATGCTCGTATTGCACGATGACCGCATCGCTACGATGCAATGCCACTTGCTCACGCACGTACTGCCCGAATCGCCCAGCACCGACACCCGCCAAGGGATGCTCCACGAAGGCCTGCTTGGCCGTGCGCCACAGCTCCAGGCGCTCGCCCACCGATCCTACGGTTTCGTGTGCATGGTCATAGCTGGTCACCTCGGTATGCCCCTGGACGAAGCGTTCCAGGATTTGCGGCTGGACGAAGGTCGCCACCAGGGTCACGCCGGCAAGCAGCAAGGCGATCACGCTGACCGTCCGCCGCCATTGGCCGACGCGCTTGCCGTGGATGAGCATCAGCAAGACGAAAACGGCGAGAAAAGCCAACAATGGACCCCGGCTCTGACTCAGCAGGGCGCCATACACGGCCAGACCGGCACCCGCGGCGTGCACGATTTTTTCCGGCCAGGAGGTCTGTTTGCGCATCAGCTGGATGATGGCAAGCAAGGCCAGCACGAGCAGGAACATGGCGAATTCGATCGCGCCCCATTCGCCATTGTTGAGGCCATACGGGCGCTCGATGCCGGTCAGGTAATGCTGCATCACGCTGGTGCCGCCCAGCACGCAGGCGGCAAGGCTGAAGCCTATCCACACCACGCTCCAGCGCAGCGGTAGCGCAAACACCGCGGCAATTCCCAGAAACAGCAATTCCTGCCCTTGCAGGTCGAACGCCGCCCAGCCGGAGCGATGGCTGAGGATGTTGATCGCCGTATAAAAGATGTTGAGTACGCAAACCAGCATGATGGCACCGGCGCCGCGGTAGATGCGCCGCAGCTCGGGGCGGATGGCCAGCAGGACCAGTCCGCTTACCCATAGCGCGGCGATCAACAGCGCCTTGGCCTTATAGGGCACGGCAAAGCATAGCGGCATGCTGGCCAGCAGGATGGACAGCAACCAATAGTGCTTCGGCCTAGGAGGGGATGGGTCGTGCACGCAGGGGCTCTTGAGGGGGTTGCGTTAAGCTAGATGAAGAAGCCTGACTGGAACGTGGCTAGAACGCCATCAGGGCCTCGCTCAGTCGTTGTGGGAAAGAGCTGACCTCGTTTTCGTACCAGCTGCGGGCGGCCTTGCCCAGCACCTGAGTCTGTGCGTCCGACAAGGCTATGCAGCGTTCGATCGCCGTTGCCATGTCTTTCGCGTCAAAACCGAATCGATCAGCAAGATCTTGCTGGCCGCATGGGCGTGCCGGTACCAGGATACCGCGCTCGGGGGCGACCAGTTCGTGCATGGGTTCCGCGTCCAGCGTGATGACCACCGCCGCGCAGCTCATGGCCTCCACGATGTAGTGCCCAAAGCCTTCGGTTTGCGACGGGCACAGGTGGAAACGATGCGCGTTCTGCAGGCGACGATAGGCATCGTCATCCAGGTGATGGCTGATCATCTTGACGTTGGCGGGCAGTTGCATCGGTTCGGTTCGCTTGCGCCGCCATACGACCGTCAGCACCGGCCAATCCGGATGTTGCGCCCAAAGCTCGAGCAAGGCCTGCGTACCCTTGTTGTTGCTGCGTCCCGGGCCATGGAAAAAGCTGCGTTCGCGTGGAACCTCGGTGCGCCGGCAATCCATGCTGGTGAAACCGATGTAGCGCACCGGCATGCCCAGCGCCTGGAACAGTCGCTCGGCATGGCGGGTCTTCACCCACACCGCATCGAGGCTATTGAGTGCCGCGCGATCGCGCGGGCGAAAATATTCGGGATTGGGAATCAGTACATTGTGCCGCGCCGCCCGCGAGAATTCCGGCCGAATGCGTTCGAGCATGATGTTGAGGTCGAACGCGGGGGGGCGGCCAAGCAGGCGTAGGCGGGTTGTCCATTCGGCCAGGCGGCCCCGGTGCGGCAGGGCGGATGCCGTCACGTCGACGCCCGCGCCAATGAGGTTGCGGCTGAGCAAGGCGATGTCGCGACTCAAACCCGCGCCATTGTCGCGACCGATGACCTGGCAGCGGATCGCTTTAGAACGGTTGGGCACGGGTTTACGACTCCAGGTAGATGCGCCGGTAGGCGTCGCTGACAGCCGGATGGAAGACATGCCAGGCGAGCACCGCGTAAAACGCGAGCAGCGCCAGAATCAGCAGGGGATAGAGTCGCTTCATGTGGTCCAGGATTTTCCCTGCATCCAGGCGATGTACATGTACACCATCCCGGCGGCGAACAAGGGGATCAGCACCAGGCGTGCGGCACGCCATTTCATGATCTGCGCCAGCAGCAGCAGCAACGGTGCCTGCCACCAGATGTAGCGGGGCATCGACTCCAGTCCGGATGACAGGGGAATCAGCACGCTGACCAGCGAGAACACACCCAAGGCCGCGTCCTGCATGAGCATCAGCAGCAGCGCAGCGATCACCGCGGCCAGCGACATCAGCGCCCAGTCCAGATGGATGGTGCCTTTGTGGATGCCGGTTGCAATCACCGCGAGGGGATTGCCGAAGTTGCGCCCCCAGGCCTTTTGCACGTGGAGAAAGGCCAGGGCGTCACCCATGTGCTGATACAGATGCATCATGAACAGGCCCAGGCCGAGCGGTATCAACAAGCCGCCAAGCACGATTTCCTTGCGCTGCTCCCAGTTGGAGGTGCTGAGACTTTGCAATGCCACCAGCGCATAGGAGAGGCAGACCAGGATGCCCGGAGCACGGGAAGCGGACAGCAGCATGCCGACCAGGCCGCAGGCGAGAAAGCGGCGATCCTTGAGGAACACGAAGAACACCGAGGTCAGCAGCAGGAACAGGGGTTCGGTGTAACCGCTGTTGCCGTACACGGCGTAGGGGCTCAACGCAACGATCAGTGCCGGGTAAAAGGGCGGCAGCGTGCTGCTGTACTTCTTGGCAAACAGGATGAAGGCGTAGATCGAGCCGAGGAAGAGCAATTTACCCAGCAGCACCGCCGCGAGCGGCGCTGAAATCGCGGTCACCGCAACGATGGCGCGTATGAGCAGCGGGAACAGGGGAAAGAACGCCCAGTTCTCCATGTGGTCGACGGTGGTGAGGGTCGCCGGGTAACCCTGTTGGGCGAGTGAGACGTAGCGTACGCAGTCCCAATTGCAGGTCTCGAACACACTGTGGTGGTAGATGACCGCGATCACCCATTCGATGAGCTGATGCAGCACGAACATGCCCAAGGCCAGCATGCCCGCTTCGAACTGGACCCCCGTGTTGGAAGTGTCGAGCACGCCGCCTGGCTTGCGCCCGACGCGATGCAGCAGCTGTTGGATGGCGGGCATGGGTGTTATTCCGTCTCGTCGCTGTCGCTCTTGGGCACGCAGCCGGCGATCACCGCATTGGCCTTGAACAACCACCAGTCACGCCGGTTCGCGTGACCGACGTCGATGGCCTTGCTGCGGTCCACGCAATGGCCCATGGCCGGTTCCTGCACGAATAGCCAGCGCGTGGCCGGGGCGGCGGCTTGCCATTGCACGCCAAGCACGAATTGCTGCGCGGTGGGAGCGCTGAAGCCGAAATCCGTGGCATGGCGGTCGAGCATCAGCATGTTCTGCTCTTTCCAGTCGACCAGGCCGACTTCATCCTGGGGAGCGAGATGTGCGTCGACGCGTTGCATCAGGCCGATCGATGAGCTGCTGTCGTCGAGCAAGGGGTAGCCCCATAGGCCCCACACCATCCACAGCGCAAACATGCCACCGGCCACGGCGTAGTGCACGCGGCGCAAGCGGAATATCGCCAGCGCCAGCCATTGCGCGGCGCCGATCACGATGCACATCCACCATAGGCTGTCTTCCGGGCCATCGAAGCCGCGGTCGTATGCTAGCTTGCTGGCGAATGCCGGATGCGTGGCCAGCGCATAGACGCCCAGGCCCAGCATGCAGCCGCCGATCAACAGCAGGAAGATGGCGCCCAGCGTGCGCAGCCATCGCTGCGCGAGCATCTCCTCAAGATAAGGCGCGGTGATCAGCGCCAGCATCGGTACGATCGGTAGGATGTACACGTCGCGCTTGCCGCCCGACGCGCTGAAAAACAGCAGCACCAGCACGATCCAGCCCAGCGGCAGCAGGATGCGCGCGTCTTTGGCCTGCAGCGCTCGCCACCAGCGTGGGAAGGTGCCGGGATAGGTGAGCGAAAGCGGCAGCCAGTTGTAGAGCATCAGCGGCAAATAGAACAGCGGCCCATGCAGGTGGTGCCAGGCATTGGCGTAGCGATGTGCTGTCTGCTTGAACAGGATGTTGCCCACATAGGCTGCATAAACAGGGTCGCCGGCATGGGCGCGTGCGGCCAGCAGCATCGGCATCAGCCACAGGTCGATGGCCACGAGCACGGCGACCAGTCCAAGCAGCCAGCGCCACCACTTGCCGTTGTCGATCGTCGCGATGCCATCCCAGCGGCGTATCGCGGCCCATGCGTAGGGCAGCAGCATCAGCAGCGCCAGAAAGCCCACGCCCTTGGTGATTACGCCCAGGCCCGCGCAGAAGCAGCCGAACCAATATAGCGGCCAGTTGGGACCGGCCAACAGGTGTCGCAGCAGCCCCCAGTTCGCCGCGGTGATGTAGAACACCACCAGCGGATCGATCTGCGCGCGCTTGGCCTGGAACACGAACTGGATGCACATCAGCGCGGCCATCGCCGCGTACCGGCCGACCCGCGGATTGAACAAGCGCCGGCCCAGGTCGTAGATCAGCCACAGTGTGCCCAGCGCTGCGAGGAACGAAGGCAGCATGAAGGCAATGCGCCAGCTGCGCGTCAGCTCGAAACTGGCCGCCTCCAGCCACATCAGCATCGGCGGCTTGTCGGCATACAGTTCGACGCCGCGATGCGGGAACAGCCAGTCGCCGCTTTCCACCATCTCTTTGGCGGCAAGGGTGTAGCGCGGTTCGTCGGAGGGCCAGGGATGGCGCAGGCCGATGCCGATGCCCAGGATCAGGAGGGCGAAGATCGCGAGCAGCCAGTATTGGCGGCGGTCATGGGCTGTAACGGCAAGGGTCGACATGCACGCGTCCGAATTCTTACCCGCCCCCTGCTGCTTGCAGGAGGATGATGGGAGGAGGTTGTCCGAGCTTGCCGCAAGCGTGGGGGCTCCCTCCCACCTCGTTCCTACCGGACTCAAGTTTGCGGCGTGCGCCGGCGCTACCGACGTTCCAGTACGGCATAGTACATGCCGTCGAGATCGCCATCGCCAGGCAGGATCTGCCAGCCCAGCGTGGCGGCTTGTCCGACCGGCAACTGCACCGGTCGCACCTGCGCGTCATCGTGACTGGCGAGGAATTGCTCGACTACGGCTTCATTCTCGGCGCGCAGCAACGAGCAGGTGACGTAAACCAGCTTTCCCCCCGGCGCGAGCAGCGGCCATAGTGCAGCAAGAATTCGTTGCTGTTGCATGACCAGCGAGGCGATGTCGCTGGGGCGACGATGCAGGCGCACGTCCGGACGTCGGCGCAGCACGCCGGTGGCGGAGCAGGGGGCGTCGATCAGGATGCGGTCGTAAGGCTTGCCGTCCCACCAGGCGGAAGGTTCGGCCGCGTCGCCGATGCGCAAATCCGCCTTGAGGCCGAGTCGCTCCAGGTTCTGGCGAATGCGCGTGGCGCGGTTGGCGTCGAACTCGACCGCGGTCAGCGCGATGTCGGCACGTTCCAGCAGGTGGCAGGCTTTGCCGCCCGGCGCGGCGCAGGCGTCCAGTATGCGCTGGCCATCCTGCAGGTCGAGCAGATCGGCCGACACTTGCGCGGCGCCATCCTGCACGGCGAACTGTCCTTGCGCGAAACCGGGCATGCGCGTGACATCGCTGCTGTGCGGCAGCACTACCCCATCGGTCAGCCAGGGATGCGCAGCGGCCGTGTAACCGGCGGCGACCAGTTGTTCGATCAGCGCTTCGCGCGATGTACGGCGGCGATTCGCGCGCAGCATCAACGGCGGTTCGCGGCTGCTGTCGGCAAGCACGGCGTCGACCCGATCGGGCCAGTCGGCCGTCACGGCCTGTACCAGCCATGGCGGCAGCGCATGACGTGTTTGTGGTTGTGCGTCCAGTTCGGCCAATAGCGTGCTTCGCTCGCGTTGCCACCGGCGTAGCACGGCATTGGCCAGCCCGGCCAGGCGCGGGCGATTGAGCGCGCGGGTCGCCTCCACGGTGGCGGCGACCGCGGCGTAATCCTGCAGCTCGAGGATTTCCAGCTGCACCAGGCCCAGCACCAGCAGCGCGTGGACCTCGGGCTCCTTGCGACGTAGCGGCTTTTCCAGCAGATGATCGAGCGCGGCATCGAAGCGCAGCCACCAGCGGGCGCCGTCGCTCAGCAAAGCCGTAAGCAACGCACGATCGCGTGGATCGCGCAGTTTCGGCGCGCGTTGCTCCATGGCATCGCGCAGCGATACGCCGCGCAGTGCGATATCCGCCAAGGCCTGCGCGGCAAGGGCACGTGTGTCATTCATCGCGCGCTACGCAGTTCGGGGCGGGCATTGAGGTAATCGGCCGCGGTAATGCGCTTGCCGCCCGCGCGCTGCAGCGCTGTTACCCGCAGCAGGCCGGTGCCGCAGGCGATGTCGATACCATCGCGTTGCGCGGCTACCACGCTGCCGGGCGCGGCGTTATGCGATTGATCAAGGCCATGCGCGGCCCAGATGCGCAGGATTTCGCCGGCCACTTCGCCTTCGGCCACTGGCCACGGATCGAACGCGCGCACCTGATGTTCGAGCGCCAACGCCGGGCGCGAAAAATCGAGGCGTGCCTCGGCCTTTTCCAGTTTGTGCGCGTACATCACGCCATCCTCGGATTGCGGCGTGGCTGGCAGCGTTTCGCCGGCGAGCGTGCGGCGCAAGCCTTCGGCGAGCACGTCCGCGCCCAACAGCGAGAGCCGATCATGCAGCGAGCCGCCGGTGTCCTCGCGCGAGATCGGGGTGCGACGCTCCAGCAGCACCGGGCCGGTATCGAGGCCGGCTTCCATCTGCATCAGGTCGACCCCGGTTTCGGCATCGCCGGCCAGGATCGCGCGTTGAATCGGCGCGGCGCCACGCCAGCGCGGCAAGCGGCTGGCATGCACGTTCCAGCAGCCGAGGCGCGGAATCGCCAGCACTTTGCGCGAGAGAATCAGGCCGTAGGCGACCACCACCAGCAAATCCGGCCGATAGGCCTCCAGCCTGGCGCGTGCCTCGGCGGTTTTCAGCGTCTCCGGCTGCTCGACCGGAATTTGTGCGGTGAGCGCGGCTTGCTTTACCGGGCTGGGAGTGAGCTTGCGTCCGCGGCCGGCGGGGCGGTCCGGTTGCGTATACACGGCCACGACCTCGGCGCCGCTGGTGCGGCAGGCTTCGAGGCAGGGGACGGAGAATTCCGGGGTGCCGGCAAAAACGATACGCAAGCTCACGCGCTCGCGGCCTGCTTGCGCTGTTTCTCCAGGCGCTTGAGCAGGATTGAGCGCTTCAGCGGCGACAGGTAGTCGACGAACACCTTGCCGGCCAGGTGATCCATCTCGTGCTGGATACACACGGCCAGCGGGCCTTCCACTTCCAGCTCGAAGCTTTGGCCCTGCACGTCCTGCGCGCGCACTTTCACTTTCAGCGCGCGGGTGACGTCGGCGAAGATGCCGGGGAAGGACAGGCAGCCTTCCTGGTAGACCTGGGTGCCGTCCTTTTCGAGGATCTCCGGATTGATCAGGGCCAGCGGCTGGTCGCCATCTTCGCTCATGTCGGCCACCAGTACGCGCTGGTGCACGTTGACCTGGGTGGCGGCCAGGCCCACGCCGTTGGCGGCGTACATGGTCTCGAACATGTCATCGACGAACTGCTTCAATGCGGCGTCGAACGCGGTTACTGGCGCGGCCTTGGTGCGCAGGCGCGGGTCGGGAAATTCAAGAATGGTCAGGACTGACATGGAATGTAATACCTCAGACGCCGGAAATGCGGGCGAATTGGTAAAAAGCCAGCCCGGCCGCGGTCTAGAATATGGTTATTGTACGTGCTTCAACATGCTGTCGGCGCACGAATTTGCCAACTGACACGTGTTGCTTGGATTAACGGTTCGGTTACACTCGCCCGAGCGTAAGGGGAGTGGGGGGAATCCCGTTTATGATCAGAAAGTCCATCGGGCTATTAGCCGGCATGCTGGTTACCGTGGCCGTGTATGCGGCCGGCGCCCAGCTTCGTGCGGATCACCCTGACAGCTACACGGTGCACCGCGGCGATACTCTCTGGAGCATCTCCGCGCGCTTCCTGTCCAAGCCCTGGCTGTGGCCGGAGATCTGGCAGGCCAATCCCCAGGTTCACAATCCGCACCTGATCTACCCGGGCGACGTGCTCGACCTCTCCTTCGTCAACGGCGGCCCGTCGCTGCGCCTGGAGCCGTCGATCCACCATGAGGGCGAGGCCATCCCAGCCATTCCGCTGGATAAGATCAAGGCGTCCTTGAAGGACTTCCGCGTGGTCGATCCGAGCGAGGTGAAGGATGCACCGTACGTGATGGGCTTCGAAGAAGCCGACATCACCGGTTCGCCGGGGCACAACATTTACGTGCGCAAGCTCAATGCCCAGCCGGGGCAGCGTTGGGCGATCGTACGTCCCACCCATGTGTTCCGCACCTTCGACGACAAAGAGGCTCAGCAGAGCGGCGAAATGGCGGCCAACGTCGCCGATTCCGACGTCGCCACCCAGGACACCCCATGGATGGAGGAGTGGGCCACTGACATCGGTAACGTCACCCCCAACCACGCCCTTCGCGGCAAGCCGCTGGCGATGGAAGTGGCAGTCATCGGCGACGCGGAAGTGCTGCGCGGCGGCGATCCGGCCACCCTGCTGGTGCTGAACTCGACCCAGGAAATTCGCGCCGGCGACCGCCTGATGCCGATCAACGACGATCCCTACGACCCCTACTACTACCCGCATGCGCCCAAGAGCCTGCCGCAAGACGGCCGCGTGATCGCCTTTGCGCAGGACCGCCTGAGCCAGGTCGGCCCCTACGATGTGGTGGTTTTGTCGGTGGGTTCGAAGGATGGCGTGGACAACGGCACCACCTTCGCGCTGTGGCAGCCGGGCGAAAAAGTGCCCGACGACGTCGACCACAGCAGCTGGATTCGCAGCAGCCACAAGTGGGTGCGGCTGCCCGACGAGTATGTGGGCCACGTGATGGTCTTCCGTACCTTCGATCGCGTGAGCTACGCCCTGGTCATGGATGGGCTCAAGCCGGTGCAGAAGGGCGCTCGCGTCAGAATGCCGGAATAAGTCCACCATTCCCGATTAAACCCACAGCACGGCGCGGCGATCCCGCGCCGTGCTTGTTTTTGCCTCCGCGTAGACTCGTGCCATGAGCGGGCAAACGGAACTGCGTGACTGGCTGGTGGCCCTGCGTACGCCGGGAATAGGCGCGACCGGCCTGCGTGAACGCTTGGCGGCAGCGAACGGGCGTATCGGCGACGTGGTGGCGCAGTTGCGGCGCCAGGCGGCGACGCTGGAGGCCGGGGCGAGGGCATGGCTGGAACAGCCCGATGAAGCGCGCCTCGCCGCCGACCTGGCTTGGCTGGCCGAGCCGAACCATCGACTGCTGTGCTGTACCGAGCCGGATTTCCCACCGCAGCTGGAAGCCATCCCACAGCCGCCTGTCGCGCTGTTCGTGGCGGGTGATGCCAGCCTGCTGCTGCACCCTCAGGTGGCGATTGTGGGGGCGCGCAGTGCGAGCAGCAGCGGCAAGACCAACGCCCGCGCCTTTGCCCGTCAGCTGGCGCTGGCGGGTTTCGTGGTCACCAGCGGTCTCGCCGACGGCATCGATGGCGCGGCCCATGAAGCCACGCTGGAGGCTGGCAAGGCCACCGTGGCCGTGATCGGTACCGGGCCAGACCTGGTCTATCCTCGCAAACACCGTGAGCTATCCGCCCTGGTGGCGGCACAAGGTGCGCTGGTCAGCGAGTTTCCACCCGGCACGGCAGCGCGGGCGGATCATTTCCCGCGCCGCAATCGCCTCATCGCGGGGCTGTCGTTGGGGACGCTGGTGATCGAGGCCGGGCTGCAATCGGGCTCGCTGATCACCGCCCGCCTGGCCGGCGAGCAGGGGCGGGAGGTATTCGCGCTGCCCGGTTCCATCCATAATCCGCTCGCCCGCGGGTGCCACCGCCTGATCCGGGACGGTGCGCGGCTGGTGGAGAGCGCTTCGGAAGTGGTCGAAACCTTGGGTTGCGCGGCCCGGGCGCTGGGTGCCGAACTGGCCCTGCGCCTGGAGCAGACGCCGACGGCATCGGCTGGCAGCGCCGGGAAGGCGTCTGGCGGTTGGCGTGAAGACCCGGATTACCGCCGGCTGCTTGAGGTCCTTGGCCACGATCCTTTGGCCCTGGACGAGCTGGCGCTGCGGACCGGGCAAAGTGCCGCCGAGCTGTCATCCATGCTGCTCATGCTGGAGCTGGAGGGCTGGGTGGAGGGTCTGGCGGGCGGGCGCTACCAGCGCTTGCCTGAAGGCTGAGCCGCCAGCTCGAAAGGCGCACTGCAGCGCGGTTTCACGCACGCCAGCTTGACAGCCGTCAAGCTGGCGTGCTTCCAACTATAAATAGGCGGCCGTTCAGGATCGGCCGCAGTAGCACCTTTGGAACCCCAAGCCACATGGCAAAGAATCTGCTCATCGTTGAATCGCCGGCCAAGGCCAAGACGATCAACAAGTACCTCGGCAAGGACTTTCAGGTCCTGGCTTCCTACGGCCACGTGCGTGACCTGCTGCCGAAGGAGGGGGCGGTCGACACCGAGCACAACTTCGCCATGAAGTACGAGGTGATCGAGCGCAACGAGAAACACGTCGACGCCATCGCCAAGGCGGCCAAGCTGGCCGACGACATCTATCTGGCGACCGACTTGGACCGCGAGGGCGAGGCGATCAGCTGGCACATCAGCGAGATCCTCAAGCAGCGTGGCCTGGTCGACGGCAAGAAGCTGCACCGGGTGGTGTTCTCCGAAATCACGCCGCGCGCGATCAAGGCCGCCGTGGCCGCACCGCGCAAGCTCTCGCACGACATGGTGGATGCGCAACAGGCGCGCCGCGCGCTGGACTACCTGGTCGGCTTCAATCTTTCGCCGGTGCTGTGGCGCAAGGTGCAGCGCGGCTTGTCCGCCGGCCGCGTGCAGAGCCCGGCGCTGCGCATGATCGTGGAGCGCGAGGAAGAAATCGAAGCCTTCGTGGCGCGCGAATACTGGACGGTGGAAGCGCAGCTCAAGCATGCCGATGGCGATTTCGGCGCGCGCCTGACCAAGCTCAACGGCAAGAAATTCGAGCAGTTCGACCTCACCAACGAGGCCGACGCAATGGCTGCCCGCGCGGCGCTGAAGGAAGCCGCGCATGGCCAGCTCACGGTCAGCGAAGTGGGCAGCAAGGAGCGCAAGCGCCGTCCCGCGCCGCCGTTCACCACCTCCACCTTGCAGCAGGAGGCCGCGCGCAAGCTCGGCTTCGGCACCACGCGCACGATGAAGATCGCGCAAGGCCTGTACGAAGGCGTAGGTCTTGGCAGCGAGGGCAACGTCGGCCTGATCACCTACATGCGTACCGACTCCACCGCGCTGTCGGATGACGCCGTGGGCGAGCTGCGCCAGCTGATCGCGCGCGACTTCGGCCACAAGGCGGTGCCAGATCACGCGCAGGTATACCGCACCAAGTCGAAGAACGCGCAGGAAGCGCACGAAGCGATCCGCCCGACTTCCGCCATGCGCACACCGCGCGAAGTGGCCGCGTTCCTCAGCGACGACCAGCGCAAGCTGTACGAGCTGATCTGGAAGCGCACCGTGGCCTGCCAGATGATCCACGCCACCTTGAACACGGTGTCGGTGGATTTCGATCTCAAGCACGTGAAGGGCGGCGATGCCGCGTTTCGCGCCACCGGTACCACGGTGGTCGACCCTGGCTTCCTGGCCGTGTACGAGGAAGGCCGCGACCAGAAGAGCGCCGAGGACGACGACGAAGGCCGCCGCCTGCCGAGACTGGCGAAGGGCGAGCAGGTGCCGCTCAAGGACATCCTCGCCGACCAGCACTTCACCGAGCCGCCGCCGCGCTATTCCGAAGCCAGCCTGGTGAAGGCGCTGGAGGAATACGGCATCGGCCGGCCGTCCACCTACGCCAGCATCATCCAGGTGCTGCAGAACCGCGAATACGTGTACCTGGACAATCGCCGCTTCCGCCCCACCGACGTGGGCCGCGCGGTGAGCAAGTTCCTCACCCAGCATTTCACCCAGTACGTCGATTACGACTTCACCGCCCGGCTTGAAGACGAGCTGGATGCGGTGAGCCGTGGCGAAGAAGCCTGGGTGCCGCTGATGCGCCGCTTCTGGGAGCCGTTCAAGCAGCAGGTGGAAGAAAAGACCGAATCGGTCGACCGCAGCGAAGCCACCGGCGCGCGCGAACTGGGCACCGATCCGAAGAGCGGCAAGCCGATCTCGGTGCGCCTGGGGCGTTATGGGCCATACGCGCAGATCGGCGACAAGGACACCGACGAAAAGCTGCAGTTCGCCTCGCTGCGTCCCGGCCAGAGCATGCACACCATTACCCTGGAAGAAGCGCTGGAGCTGTTCAAGTTGCCGCGCAAGCTGGGGCAGGCGGAGAACGGCGACGAGGTTAGCGTGGGCGTCGGCCGCTTCGGCCCGTTCGTGAAGCAGGGCAGCACCTATGCCTCGCTGAAAGCCGAGGATGACCCTTACACCATCGAGCTGCCGCGCGCCTTGCAGATCGTGCAGGAAAAGCTTGAGCTGATCGCCAACCGCATCATCAAGGACTTCGGTAACGGCGTGCAGGTGCTCAACGGACGCTTTGGCCCGTACATCACCGACGGCGAAAAGAATGCGCGCATTCCCAAGGACCAGGAGCCGAAGGAACTGAGCGAAACGCAGTGCCTGGAACTGCTGGCGGCCGCACCGGTGAAGAAGGGGCGCTTCGGCAAGAAGACGGCTTCGGCGAAGAAGGCGCCCGCGGCGAAGAAGGCGCCCGCGGCGAAGAAGGCCGCGCCTAAGAAGGCGGCTGCGAAGAAAACGGCCGCCAAGAAAACCGCCACGAAGAAGACGGCGAGCAAGAAGACAGCGACTAAGAAAGCGGCAGCCAAGAAGGCTGGCGCTTAAGGATGCTCTGATCTATTCCACGTACCCGGCATGACGTCCAGAAGGCCCGCAGGGCGTGCCACGCGGCACAGGGCAGACTGGCCGTCTGTTCAAGCCGCGGGGCACGCCCTGCGGGCCTTCTGGACGTCACCCCGTCATTAAAATTCAAAAGGTTGG